>NZ_BMQQ01000096.1 GCF_014648195.1 Streptomyces purpureus | reverse complement strand
GAGAGGCTGGACGCGGATCCGGTGCGCTGTCTGGACGCGGACGCGTCGAAGGCGATGGTCGCGGAGATCGACCAGGCTCACAAGGACGGTGACACCCTTGGCGGTGTCGTGGAGGTCCTCGCCTACGGGGTGCCGGTGGGCCTCGGCTCCCACGTCCACTGGGACCGGCGTCTGGATGCCCGGCTGGCCGCCGCGCTGATGGGTATCCAGGCGATCAAGGGTGTCGAGGTCGGTGACGGTTTCGATCTCGCGCGGGTGCCGGGTTCGAAGGCGCACGACGAGATCGTGCGGACCGAGGACGGGATCAAGCGGACCTCCGGTCGCTCCGGCGGTACGGAGGGTGGTCTGACCACGGGTGAGCTGCTGCGGGTACGGGCGGCGATGAAGCCGATCGCGACCGTGCCCCGGGCGCTGGCCACGATCGACGTGGCGACGGGTGAGGCGGCCGCGGCGCACCATCAGCGCTCGGACGTGTGCGCGGTTCCGGCTGCGGGGATCGTGGCCGAGG
>NZ_BMQQ01000095.1 GCF_014648195.1 Streptomyces purpureus | reverse complement strand
TGGAACAGCGGCAACTTCGTCGTGCGCGCCGACATACTGAAGGCCGAGCTAGGTCAAGTCACCGCAGGTCTGGTCGAGGCGGTGACGGACTCCATGGAGGCCGCCGTCGTCGATGGCGGCGTGATCCTGTTGGGGCGCCGCTTCAGCGATGCGCCTCGCATATCAATCGACTATGCTGTGCTGGAGAAGACGGAGCGGGCCTCAGTGCTTCCTGTCGCTTTCGACTGGTCCGATCTGGGCGCGTGGGACGCCGTCCAGAAGTCCGGTGAGGGCGACGTCGGTCTGCACATCTTGGAAGATGCGGAAAACTGTCTGGTGCGAGCCTGCGACGGCGTGATGGTCGCCGCTGTGGGGGTATCCAATCTCGCCATCGTGGTGGAGCAGGACGCCGTTCTGGTCGCAGATTTGGCGAAGAGCCAGGACGTGCGGAAAATCGTCAAACGGCTACAGAGCCTGTCGCCGCGTCATCTGGATTTCCCGCAGCCCGTGCAGGAAACACTGGATGAAGGCGCT
>NZ_BMQQ01000094.1 GCF_014648195.1 Streptomyces purpureus | reverse complement strand
ACAGATGAGCGTGACCGAAAGCTTTTTAATTTATAAATTTTGAGAGATGAGTAGTGGAAGATCCAACACTTAATGAGTTAATACGTAATACAGAATTATTTTTTGAACATCACTGGAATGTAGATCTATTAGGAACGCCTCCTGAATGGTCACCAGTACATTTTAATTTTGGGAAAATTCCTAATTACGATAAACAAGGTGTATATGCGTTTATCAAAGGGGATTTAGTGACTTATATCGGTGTTGGCACTTCTAGAGGTGCTGGCCGTTATCGTGGTAATGGCTTAAGCGCCAGGGTAATGAAATATTGCCGATGGAATGAAGATAAAACTGAATATATTGCGATAGATCCAAGATTAAAAGATGCTGGATCCATCATTACGATAGGCTTTGAACGTGATAGGGCTTATTTAGCAAATGCTCTAGAAATTTTTCTTATCTCTAAACTCCAACCTGTCCACAATGTGGTTAAAGTTGGTATGTAATTTCGCATAAGAGATTTTATGTTAAAGAAAATATT
>NZ_BMQQ01000092.1 GCF_014648195.1 Streptomyces purpureus | reverse complement strand
GCGCAGGAAGAGTGCGGTGAGGAGGGTGCCGGCGAGGACGATGGCGGCGTTGATGAGGACGGCGAGTCCGACGCCGTCGAGGACGGCTCCGCTGGTGGTGCGGCCGGCGATGTGGCCGGTGGCGATGGCGGACATGATCGGGGTGCCCATGGTGATACCGATCTGCTGGGTCATGGTGGCAAGGCCGGTGGCCATGCCCTGCTCGCTGTCGGGGAGGCCGCTGGTGGCGGTGACCATGAAGCCGACGATGACGAGCATGTTGCCGATACCGCCGAGGAAGGTGCCTGCCAGCAGCAGCCACATCCAGGAGCGGTCGTCCCCGAGGCCGAAGAGGGCTGCGGTGGCGACGGCCTGGAGGAGTCCGCCGGTGATGAGGGTGGACTTGGTGCCGATCCGGCCGATGACCTTCGCCGCCAGGGAGCCGCCGATGATGGTGCCGATACCCAGGACACCGAAGGACAGGCCTGCGGACAGGGCGGAGTAGCCGAGGACTTCCTGGAGGTAGAGGGTCATCAGGAAGACCAGGGACGTTTCGGTAACGAACGCGATCAG
>NZ_BMQQ01000091.1 GCF_014648195.1 Streptomyces purpureus | reverse complement strand
GATGGGTAGGGGAGCGTCGTGTGCCGGGTGAAGCAGCCGCGGAAGCGAGTTGTGGACGGTTCACGAGTGAGAATGCAGGCATGAGTAGCGATACACACGTGAGAAACGTGTGCGCCGATTGACTAAGGGTTCCTGGGTCAAGCTGATCTGCCCAGGGTAAGTCGGGACCTAAGGCGAGGCCGACAGGCGTAGTCGATGGACAACCGGTTGATATTCCGGTACCCGCTTTGAAACGCCCAATATCGAGCCCATTAATGCTAAGGCCGTGAAGCCGTTCCGGACCCTTCGGGGAAAGGAAAGTGGTGGAGCCGCTGACCCAAGGTGGTAGTAGGTAAGCGATGGGGTGACGCAGGAAGGTAGTCCAGCCCGGGCGGTGGTTGTCCCGGGGTAAGGGTGTAGGGCGTTGTGCAGGCAAATCCGCACAACATGAGCCTGAGACCTGATGCCGAGCCGATTGTGGTGAAGTGGATGATCCTATGCTGTCGAGAAAAGCCTCTAGCGAGTTTCATGGCGGCCCGTACCCTAAACCGACTCAGGTGGTCAGGTAGAGAATACCGAGGC
>NZ_BMQQ01000090.1 GCF_014648195.1 Streptomyces purpureus | reverse complement strand
GGCTGATGCGCGAGCACGACATCCGGGGGATCACCCGCCGCAAGCGGCGCAGCCTCACGAAGGCAGATCGTAAGGCGGCACCCTCCCCGGACCTGGTCGGACGCGACTTCACCGCCGCCGAGCCGGGCACCAAGCTGGTCTCGGACATCACCTACCTGCCCACGCTGGCCGGCTGGTGGTACCTGGCCACGGTCATCGACCTGGCCACCCGCGAGGTGGTCGGGTACGCGATGGCCGATCACCACCGCGCCGAGCTGGTCATCGACGCGCTGAAGATGGCCGCTGGCCGCGGCGATGTGAAGGAGGACTGCATCGCGCACTCGGACCGCGGATCGGAATACACCTCACGCGAATACCGCACGTTGATAAGGGAGTTGGGGCTGAGGCAGAGTATGGGCAGAACCGGCTCGTGTTACGATAACGCGGCCGCCGAAAGCTTTTTCGGATTGCTGAAAGCGGAGATCGGCACCACAGTCTGGGAGTCCCACGAGGCCGCCCGCGCCGACGCCTTCCGCTTCATCGAGGTCGAGTACAACCGCACCCGCCTGCGCAAGCATCCCGTCTACGGGTACGTCACCCCCGTTGAAACCAGGGCGCTGAC
>NZ_BMQQ01000089.1 GCF_014648195.1 Streptomyces purpureus | reverse complement strand
TGGAGCGTCTCGATGTTCAGTGCGCCGTAGGCGTCGATGGCGTTGGAGGCGAGGCGGTTGGAGGCAGGGGGTTCGGCGGGGGCGAGTTCGGTGGCCTTCGAGATGACCTGCCGGACCGCGTCGCCGGCCGCGTTGCGCTGACGCCGTACCTCTTCGAGGAGATCGCGGGCGCGCTCGATCTCGGCCTTGCCGGGATCCTTGAAGGGCGGCAGCTCGGGGCCCGGATCGCGGCCCTCCTTGACCGCCGCGTTGTAGGTGTCGACCTTGCTGTTGTAGGCGTCGACGGCCTTCTTGGAGTCCTCGACGCCCTTCTTGTAGAGCGCGATCGCTTCCTTGGCCTTGTCCTGCGCCCAGGTGACGGTGTCGGCGTAGCGGGTCAGGGCGGTGCCGACAGCCTCGCAGGCGTCGGCGGCCTCGAGCCACTTCTTCGGCTCCATGGCGAGCTTGGCGCGGAAGGCGTTGCCGGACTGGCCTTTCCAGCCGTTGGAGTCCAGGGTGCGCATGCCGGTGCCGACCCGGTCGAACGCGGCGTAGAAGTCCGTGAGGTGCTTGGCGGCCTCGCGGATCTTGTCGGGCTTGCCGTGGATGAGCTCGTTGGCCTCCTCGGTCTGCCCGAGCTGCTGCTCACCGACCT
>NZ_BMQQ01000088.1 GCF_014648195.1 Streptomyces purpureus | reverse complement strand
TGGAGCGTCTCGATGTTCAGTGCGCCGTAGGCGTCGATGGCGTTGGAGGCGAGGCGGTTGGAGGCAGGGGGTTCGGCCGGGGCGTGTTCGGTCGCCTTCTGGATGGCCTTCTGTACCGCGGCGCCGGCCTCGTTGCGCTGTCGTCGCGCTTCACCGAGGATCTCGTGCGCGCGGCGGACATCGGCGAGGCCGGGTACCTTGAACGGCGGGGGTTCGGGACCGGGGTCGCGTCCGGCGAGGGCGGCGGCGTTGTAGGTGTCGACCTTGCTGTTGTAGGCGTCGACCGCCTTCTTCGAGTCCGCCTGCCCCTTCTTGTGGAGGGCGATGGCCTCGGCTGCCTTGTCCTGCGCCCAGACAACCGTCTCCGCGTAGCGGACGAGCGCACCGCCCACCGTCGCGCACGCGTCCGCCGCGTGCAGCCACTTCATCGGCTCCATGGCCAGTTTGGCGCGGAAGGCGTTGCCGGACTGGCCTTTCCAGCCGTTGGAGTCCAGGGTGCGCATGCCCCTGCCCACCTGGTCGAACGCGGTGTGGAAGTCCTTGAGGTGCCCGGCGATCTCGCGGATCTTGTCGGGCTTGCCGTGGATGAGCTCGTTGGCCTCCTCGGTCTGCCCGAGCTGCTGCTCACCGACCT
>NZ_BMQQ01000087.1 GCF_014648195.1 Streptomyces purpureus | reverse complement strand
CGGCTTTGTTGCACAAAGATTTAAAAGATAACACTCTGCTCATTTGAACAGAATTCAAGTGACAACTTGGGTATGAGGACGACCTAATTCTGTAAATTTGTTCAATACGGCTATGCGTGCATGAATCTCATTCACCTGACTAGAAAAACTCCTTGCTGTTAATTTATCACCTAATAGTTTGATGCAATGCATCTTGGTTTCAACTAAACTTCGACGATGATAACCAGACCATTTTTTCCAAAGCGTTCTTCCTAAACGTTTAACTGTTTTCAGTAACTCATTCCGCTCTAAAGATCTCAATTTCTGATCTTTCCATGGTTTTGCATTTTTTCTTGGCGGAATGAGCGCATGTGCATCTCGATCTAGAATGACTTGTCTGCAGTGCTTCGTGTCATAAGCACCATCGGTATAGACCGAATCAATTCGTTCATCTAAGGGAATTTGAGCAAGTAAATCACCGAGTACTTGCGAATCGCTCACATTATTTGTAGTAAGCTGTACTGCACGTATTTGCAAGGTTTCAGCATCGATGCCAATATGAAGCTTACGCCATTGGCGACGATATTCAGGTCCATGTTTCTTACGTTTCCACTCACCTTCACCTAGAAACTTTAAGCCAGTTGAGTCGACGAGTAGATGTAGCCCATCACTACTTTT
>NZ_BMQQ01000086.1 GCF_014648195.1 Streptomyces purpureus | reverse complement strand
TTTATCTCATTCAACGCTTACGATTAATGTGGCAAATGTCAATCTAACACCAGCTCCAATTAGCAATACTGTCAATGAAAGTGGTCTTGCGGGTGGTTCAACTGCGGGTACTGGTCATACCGTAACAGATACAGTGAACCTACCATCCGAGGTCAAAGCAGTACCCGTTACTAATGGTTCGACTCAATATGGGACGTTCAGCATTGATGAAGATGGTCACTACACATACACACTGACTAAACCGTCAAATGGCGATAATGTTGAGGATACGTTTAGCTATACCACTAAGGATGCTCAGGGCAATAGTACAACGAATACCGTAACGATTACGATTATAGATGACGCACCTGTTGCGAATTCTGACACGAATAGCATTACAGAAGACAGCGTCCCTAACCCGGTAAGTGGCAACGTACTGACAGGAGACGTATCTAGTGGAGATACAGCTGATACCCAAGGCGCAGACAAAGCCAACGTCAGTGGAGTACAGGCTGGAACAGTTGCATCAGGTGAACACGTAGCAAATGGCGCATTGAATACAGCAGTGAATGGAGAATACGGAACATTAATTCTCCGTGCTGACGGTAGTTACACCTACCAATTAAATAATAACAATACGGATGTAAATGCCCTTAAAGATAACCAAAGCCTCCAAGACGTATTTAGCTACACCATTACCGATGGAGATGGAGATAAATCG
>NZ_BMQQ01000085.1 GCF_014648195.1 Streptomyces purpureus | reverse complement strand
GGTCACAGCCATTCGTTGATGGCTGCGACCAGCACTGTCGCTTCGTAGCGGACGGCGAGTTTGTCGTACCTGGTGGCGACGGCACGGTGTCTCTTGAGCCGGTTGATCCCACACTCGACCGCGTGCCGCTGCTTGTAGTCGTCCCTGTCGAAGTTCGGCGGCCGCCCGCCGCGTGAGCCGCGCTTCTGCCGGTTGCGGACACGATCCGCGGGCACCGGGATGGTGGCCTTGATACCGCGTCTGCGCAGGTAGGAGCGGTTGGTGCGGGAGTCGTAGGCCTTGTCGGCCCGTACTCGGTCCGGCCGCTTGCGCGGCCTGCCGGGCCCGAGCCGGGGGACCCGGATCGCTTCCAGGACGGGCTCGAACTGCGGCGAGTCGCCTCGCTGCCCCGCCGTGATCACGACGGACAGGGGCTTCTGGCCCTGTTCGACGGCGAGGTGAATCTTGGTGGTCAGTCCGCCGCGGGAACGTCCGAGGCCGTGGTCGGCCGGCTCGGCGAAGACACCGCCGGGCGGTTCCTTCTGGAGATCCCCCTTTTCGCCGCCCCGGCGGCGTGCTGGTGGGCCCGGCAGACGGTGGAGTCCACGTTCACGTCCCAGGTGATCAGGCCCTTCGCGTCCGCCTCGGCCTGGAGCCGGGTGAGGATCCCGGCCCAGGTCCCGTCCCGCTGCCAGCGCCGGAACAGGTCGTAGACCCGGTCCCACGGCCCGTAGCGTTCGGGCA
>NZ_BMQQ01000084.1 GCF_014648195.1 Streptomyces purpureus | reverse complement strand
AGGAGGCGGAGTCCTTCGGTGGAGAGGGATTCGATGCCGGGTTGGACGGAGCGGACTCCGGCGCGGCGCATGCCGCGGATGTCGGCCCATTCCATGTTGGCTTTGACTTCGAAGAAGAGGGAGTGGTCGGTGCCGAGTTTTTCGACCATGGGGAGTGCGGTGTCGAGGTATTTGAGGTCGAGGATGTTGTCGACGGCGAAGAAGTCGAGGACGCCGTAGCGGTCCATCATGTGGCGGAGTTCGTCGGCGACGGTGTCGGGGTGTTTGCTGCGGTATTTCATGGTGGCGCCGTTGAGTCCGCAGAAGGTGCAGTGGGTTTTGGCACCCCACCAGCAGCCTCGGGAGAACTCGACGGGGAGGGTGATGTCGGGTTCGAGGCTGTGCAGGCCGGCGGTGCGGAGTTGTTCGAAGAAGCCGTCGTAGTTGGGCATGGGGACCTGGAGCGATTCGCCGGGCGGTCGGGGCTCCTGGGTGGTGGCGGCGGGCAGGCGGGTGATCAGGCGGCCTTCGGAGTGGACGGGTGCTCCGGCTTCGACCTGGCGCAGGAGGGCGACGAAGGCTTCCTCGCCGGGGCCGTCAACCACCGCGTCGATCGATGGGTAGTTGGCGAGCAGGGCGCGGCCCATCGGGCCTTCGCAGTTGCTGCCGCCGAGGACGATCACGCCTTCGAAGCCGCCCGTACGCAGCCGTTCGGCCACCGCCAGCGTCGGACCGTTCTGACTGAA
>NZ_BMQQ01000083.1 GCF_014648195.1 Streptomyces purpureus | reverse complement strand
GGCGCAGCCAGGAGCAAACCCCGCTGTCCGCCTGAACCAATCAAGATCGGACTCTACGAAACTCGGGGCAGCTCACATCCCTGGTTCTCGCTTCGGAAGCACAGCACACCCCCAAGGTCCGCGTGTACGAAAAGGTCCGAGGGAGGCAGCATCGGATCCTGGTGCTCGAACAACTCCGGACGCCGACCGAAGAGCAGGTATGCCTCACGCAGAGCGGTAGGGACGGGCAGTCCCAGCCGGCCTTCGATCTGCTTGAGCTCTTCCTGGCCAACGCCGTCGCCATCGGTCAGGGGCGAGTACCACCCAGCCGCGAAGGCCCGGATGAAGTCCCATGCCTCCGACCGGTCCGATATGCGGTCGTGCATGGCCTCAGCTGCATCGAAGTCGCCCACCATGCGGTGGACCGTACCCGTTCTGGGGATGCGCCGGGAAACGATCACGCCGTCGCCGGGAAGCGATCTTGTAGGCCGTGGTTGCCCGGCTGGTCAGACGCACTCGTGAACACCCCCGGGGAGGACGCCGTGAAGGCCGCCGCCATCGCGTGGCTGACCGGAACACCCCCGCCTGTGCGGGGACCACCGCAAAACCGTGGGCGCCACAACGTATGACCGCGGAACACCCCCGCCTGTGCGGGGACCACTCTTCCTGAGCTGGGGTTTCAGGCGTCCTTGGGACTGTAAATCGTTCGGTGTAACTCCCGATCATGGAGGATGCACCGATGACTAGTGAGAACGTGACCGAGGCCGA
>NZ_BMQQ01000082.1 GCF_014648195.1 Streptomyces purpureus | reverse complement strand
CCCAAGTAGCACGGGGCCCGAGAAATCCCGTGTGAATCTGGCGGGACCACCCGCTAAGCCTAAATATTCCCTGGTGACCGATAGCGGATAGTACCGTGAGGGAATGGTGAAAAGTACCGCGGGAGCGGAGTGAAATAGTACCTGAAACCGTGTGCCTACAAGCCGTGGGAGCGTCGCATGCAAGCTTGCTTGCATGTCGTGACTGCGTGCCTTTTGAAGAATGAGCCTGCGAGTTTGCGGTGTGTTGCGAGGTTAACCCGTGTGGGGAAGCCGTAGCGAAAGCGAGTCCGAACAGGGCGATTCAGTAGCGCGCTCAAGACCCGAAGCGGAGTGATCTAGCCATGGGCAGGTTGAAGCGGAGGTAAGACTTCGTGGAGGACCGAACCCACCAGGGTTGAAAACCTGGGGGATGACCTGTGGTTAGGGGTGAAAGGCCAATCAAACTCCGTGATAGCTGGTTCTCCCCGAAATGCATTTAGGTGCAGCGTCGTGTGTTTCTTGCCGGAGGTAGAGCACTGGATAGGCGATGGGCCCTACCGGGTTACTGACCTTAGCCAAACTCCGAATGCCGGTAAGTGAGAGCGCGGCAGTGAGACTGTGGGGGATAAGCTCCATGGTCGAGAGGGAAACAGCCCAGAGCATCGACTAAGGCCCCTAAGCGTACGCTAAGTGGGAAAGGATGTGGAGTCGCAGAGACAACCAGGAGGTTGGCTTAGAAGCAGCCACCCTTGAAAGAGTGCGTAATAGCTCACTGGTCAAGTGATTCCGCGCCGACAATGTAGCGGGGCTCAAGCGTACCGCCGAAGTCGTGTCATT
>NZ_BMQQ01000081.1 GCF_014648195.1 Streptomyces purpureus | reverse complement strand
AATGAGCTGAGCCGTGGGTCTTGTGTTCAGCGATCTTGGTCGGCAGGGTGTCCGGGTGCGTGCTGATCTTGTTCCTGATGACTTGTGGGAGCGGGTGGCCCCGGTGCTGCCGCCCGCTCCCGAGCGCCGCCGCCGCCACCCCGGGCGGCTGCGTGTTCCCGACCGGGCGGCACTAGCCGGTGTCATGTACGTGCTGCGGACCGGTGTCGCGTGGCGCGATGTTCCCGCAGAGACCGTGGGCTGCTCCGGAGTGACGGCCTGGCGCCGGCTGCGGGATTGGACCGAGGCCGGTGTCTGGCCACGCCTGCACGCCGCCCTGCTGGCCGAGCTTCGCCGCGCCGACCTGCTGGACCTGGACGACTGTTCCGTGGACGGGTCGCATGTCCGGGCCCTCAAGGGGGGGATCACGTCGGTCCCTCACCCGTCGATCGCGCCCGTTCCGGCTCCAAGCACCACCTGATCGTCGACCGTCATGGAACCCCGCTCGCCGTGACGCTGACCGGCGGGAACCGCCACGACGTCACCCAGCTCCTGCCTCTGCTGGACGCCGTCCCATCGATTCGTGGCCGGCGGGGACGCCCCCGGCGCAAGCCCCGACGTCTGTACGCGGACCGGGGCTACGACTTCGACAAGTACCGCCGCCTGCTGCGAAAGCGCGGGATCAAGCCGCTGATCGCACGACGCGGAGTCGCCCACGGTTCCGGACTGGGCAAGGTGCGTTGGGTCGTCGAGCGGGCCTTCGCCTGGCTGCACCAGTTCAAACGGCTCCGCATCCGCTACGAGCGACGGGCCGATCTCCATCAGGGCCTGCTCGAACTGGCTTGCAGCCTCATATGCCTCCGCCGCCTGCGGACCTCATTCTGAAACGATCAGTT
>NZ_BMQQ01000080.1 GCF_014648195.1 Streptomyces purpureus | reverse complement strand
TGAGTATCCCCTCGTAGCGTGGAGCCCGTGATTGCAGGGGAAGTTGGGATTCATGGGGTCCAAGAAGAAGCCGCCGTATGACGCCGAGTTCCGTGAGGGCGCCGTGCGCATCGTGGTCGAGACCGGGAAGCAGGTCGGGGAGGTCGCCGAGGAGCTCGGCATCAACCCGGGCACGCTCCACAGCTGGGTGTCGCGGTGGCGCCGCAACGGAACAACGTCCTCGGACCGGCCCGTGCAGGCGGCGGCCGCCAGCGGTGGTGGTGGGCGGGTACGGGAGTCCGAGCGAGCCGAGCTGGAGCGGCTGCGTCGGGAGATGGGCGAGAAGAACAAGCGGATCCGGGAGCTGGAGATGGAGCGCGATGTCTTCAAGCGATGCATGGCCCTCTGGGTGAAGTGACCGAGAACGCTCCGGAGGCGGTAGTCGCCTTCATCGGTAACCAGAGGGCCGAGCACGGCGTCCCGCACCGGGTGTCCTGCCGGGTGGTCGGGGTGAGTGAGGCATGGTTCTACAAGTGGCGCCGACGCCCCGACGAGCCGACCCAACGAGAGGTCAGGAGGGCGAGGCTGGAGGAGCGGATCATCCACTTCTTCACCGAGTCCGGCAGCACGTACGGCTCGCCGAGGATCACGCAGGACCTGTGGGCTGAGGGATGGCAGGTGGCGGTGAACACCGTCGCGGAGATCATGGCCGAGCTCGGCCTGCAGGGCCGCAAGCCCCCGCGTCGGCCGAAGCCGCTGACCCGGCAGGGCAAGCGGAAGTCCGCCCCTGACCTGGTGCATCGCCGTTTCGACGCGGTGGCCCCTGACGTGCTCTGGTACGGGGATATGACGGAGATCGAGACCGGTGAGGGCAAGATCTATCTCGCCACGGTCATCGACGCGTTTTCGCGCCGCTGCCTCGGCTACGCCATGGGCGAGCACCGTGACGCGGCCCTGGTCGGCGCGTCGTTGCAGATGGCCACCGCGACGCGTGGCGGCCGAAGGGACGGGACGATCTTCCACAGCGACAGAGGAAGTGAGTA
>NZ_BMQQ01000079.1 GCF_014648195.1 Streptomyces purpureus | reverse complement strand
AAATGGCTTTGTTGCACAAAGATTTAAAAGTTAAGACTTCTCATATCTACTCAAATTTAAGTGACAACTCGGGTATGTGGTCTGCCTAAGTCCGTAAATTTATTTAATACTGCCATACGTGCATGAATCTCATTGACTTGGCTTTGAAAATTTCTCGCACTGAGTTTATCCCCTAATAATTTGATGCAATGCATCTTGGTTTCAACCAAACTTCGCCGATGATAGCCTGACCATTTCTTCCAAATAGTTCTTCCTAAACGTTTAACTGTTCGAAGCAACTCATTGCGTTCTAGCGAGCCCATCTTTTTATCTTTCCATGGCTTCGCATTTTTTCTTGGTGGAATCACTGCATGTGCTTGCCGATCCGCAATGACCTGTCGGCACTGTTTGGTATCATAAGCTCCATCGGTATAGACGGAGTCAACTCTCTCATCTTGTGGAATCTGATCGAGTAAATCACCAAGTACCTGTGAATCACTCACATTGTTGGTTGTGAGCTGAACAGCGCGTATTTGTAAGGTTTTAGCATCTATACCAATATGTAATTTACGCCATTGGCGACGATATTCAGGCTGATGTTTTTTACGCTTCCATTCACCCTCACCTAAGAATTTCAGACCTGTAGAGTCAACGATTAGATATAGTCCATCACAACTTTTTTGATAGCTAATCACAATATCAATATGCTGTTGTCGTCTACAAATTGTAGTGTAGTCTGGCGCTATCCAATTTAACCCACAAAGATGGATGAGACTTTGAACAAAGCCAGTGACCATGCGTAAAGATAATCGAAAGAGAGATTTAATCATTAGGCAGCATTGGATAGCTGCGTCGGAGTAAGTTTGATTTCGTCCTTGTTTGCCTTTTGATGGGGCATACCATTGCGTAGCAGGATCAAACCAAATGGCAATATTTCCACGATTAATGAGAGCTCGGTTATATGAAGACCAATTGGTTGTGCGATAAATTTTTGGTGTCGACTTATTCATTTGAAAATTATATTGTGGAATAAGCCTTTAGAGATAGGTTTGTGCAACAAAGCCGTC
>NZ_BMQQ01000078.1 GCF_014648195.1 Streptomyces purpureus | reverse complement strand
GTGGATTTTGAGGTGCTGAAGGCGAGGTTCTTTGAGGCACTGGACAAGGAGGACGGCAGCATCACTGCTGCGGCTCGGGCGGTAGGGGTGAACCGCAACACGGCGTTCGGGTGGGCGCGTCAGGCCGGTGTTCGCGGTCGCGGCAAGCCGCGCAGGCCCGGCCACCCTGGCCGGTCGGAGTACGAGCGGCTGCGTGCGGCGGGAGTCCGGCGCCGTGAGGCCGCCGCGCAGGCCGGCGTCCATGAGCGCACCGCTGAGGACTGGGACCGCGGTATCCGGCAGATCGGCCACTCGCGCCTGCACCCCGACGGGCGCCGCATCGACTACAAGACCGGTGTGACCACCATCGGCGCCACAGCTTCGAAGCCCTCCCTCGCAGCGGTCGAGGCCGAACTGCACCCCCGATTTCTCACGGTGAGCGAGCGGGAGCTGATCGCCGATCTGCATCGTGAGGGCCGGTCGCTGCGGGCGATCGGACGGGCACTGGGCCGGCCGGCCTCCACCGTCAAACGCGAGATCGATGCCCGCTCGGCCGACGGTGTCTACCGGCCGCACCGGGCCCAGCGAGCATGGGCGAAGAGCCGTTTGCGTCCCAAGGACTCCAAGCTCGCCCAGGACGGCCCGCTGCGCGAGTTCGTCACCGACAGGCTGCGGGAGAGGTGGTCACCCGAGCAGATCTGTCACGCTCTGGTCACCGAGTTCCCCGACGACGAGAGCATGCGCGTGAGTCCGGAGACGATCTACCAGGCCATCTACGTCCAGGCCCGTGGCGGGCTGCGCCGCGAGGTCGCGGCAGCGCTGCGCTCCAGCCGCACCCGCCGCAAGCCGCACCGCGGTCCAGAGCAGCGCACCCGCCGCTTCGTCGACGAGATGGTGATGATCTCCGAGCGGCCACCGGAGGTCGAAGACCGGGCGGTGCCCGGCCACTGGGAAGGCGACCTGATCGTCGGCCCCCGCAGCGAGAGCGCGATCGTGACCCTGGTCGAGCGCTCCACCCGCTACGTCCTGCTCGGGCACCTGCCCGGCGGGCACACCGCCGAGGAGGTCCGCGACGTGCTGGTGCCCTTGATCCAGAGCCTGCCCGAGCACCTGCGCGGCTCGCTGACCTGGGACCAGGGCTGCGAGATGGCCGCGCACAAGCAATTCACCGTGGCCACGGGAGTGCCGGTC
>NZ_BMQQ01000077.1 GCF_014648195.1 Streptomyces purpureus | reverse complement strand
TGAGCTGTACTGAGATTTGTGGAGTCCCTGATGCCAGGGTTACGGTCCTGGCGAAGGAGAACCACCAGCACCATGGCAGCACCCCGTAAATACCCGGACGAACTGCGCGAGCGCGCGATCCGAGAGGTCCGCACCACCGGCCGCCCGATCGCGCACGTCGCGAAGGACCTGGGCATCCACAAGGAAGCCCTGCGTGGCTGGGTCCGCCAGGCCGAGGCCGACCGCGGCGAGCGCGAAGACCGGCTCACTACTGCCGAGCTTGACGAGTTGAAGCAACTCCGCAAAGAAGTGGCGGAGTTGAGGCGGGCGAACGAGATCCTGAAAGCCGCCTCGGTGTTTTTTGCCCAGGAGATCGACCGTCCCCGGACGAGGCCGAGCAGGTGATCGACCACCTGCGTGGACACGGCCTCGGGGTCGATCCCGTCTGCCGGGTGCTGGAGCTGTCGCCGTCGACGTACTTCGCGCGCAAGAAGCGGCCGAAGTCGGCCCGCCGGCTCCGTGACGAGCAGCTGATGCCGCTGATCGAGGCGGTCCACGCGGAGTCGGGCGGCACGTATGGGGCCCGCCGGATCACGCGGGCCCTGGGGCGCAAGGGGGTCGAGGTGGCCCGCTGTACCGTCGAGCGGCTGATGGCCGAGCTGGGTCTGGAGGGCGTCATCCGTGGCCGGCGGCGTCGGACCACGATTCCGGAACCGTCGGCGCCGCGTCCGCCGGACCTGGTCGACCGCGACTTCACCGCCTCCCGGCCCGATCAGCTGTGGGTCGCGGACATGACGTATGTCCGCACCTGGTCGGGGTGGGCGTATGTGGCGTTCGTCCTGGACGTGCACTCGCGGATGATCGTCGGCTGGCAGGTCGCGAACCATATGCGGACCGAACTCCCGCTGGATGCGCTGGAGATGGCGCTCTGGCGGCGTCGGATCAAGAAGGACTCCGGACTGATACACCACAGCGATCGCGGGTCGCAATACGTGTCAATTCGGTATACCGACCGGCTCGCCGACATCGGCGCCTCAGCCTCGGTCGGCTCCGTCGCGGACTCGTATGACAACGCGATGGCCGAGGCGCTGAACGGCACCTTCAAGGCCGAGCTGATCGAGATGCAGGGCCCGTGGAAGGACGTCGACCAGGTAGAGCGGGCGATCTTCCAGTGGATCACCTGGTACAACGAAGAGCGTCTCCACTCCGCGCTCGACTACGTGCCGCCGGCCGAGTACGAGGAAGCCTTCTGGCGCAGCCAGGAGCAAACCCCGCTGTCCGCCTGAACCAATCAAGATCGGACTCTACGAAACTCGGGGCAGCTCA
>NZ_BMQQ01000076.1 GCF_014648195.1 Streptomyces purpureus | reverse complement strand
CGGTGTAACTCCCGATCATGGAGGATGCACCGATGACTAGTGAGAACGTGACCGAGGCCGAGATCAGCGAGGCGGCCGAACCCCAGCCTGCGAAGGCGGTGGATGACCGGCTGATCGACGAGTTGGTCTCCCGGGCTCAGGCCGAGGGCCTGCAGCTGACGGGCGAGGGCGGTCTGCTGCAGCAGCTGACGAAGCGGCTGCTGGAGTCCGCCTTGGAGGGCGAGATCACCGACCATCTCGGCTATGACAAGCACGACCCGGCCGGGAAGAACGGCGGCAACAGCCGCAACGGCACCCGCGCGAAGACCGTCCTGACCGACGTCGGCCCGGTGGAGATATCCGTGCCCCGTGACCGGGATGGATCGTTCGAGCCAAAGATCGTCAAGAAGCGGCAGAAGCGCCTGACCGGCGTGGACGAGATGGTCATCTCCCTGTCCGCGAAGGGCCTGACCACCGGCGAGGTCCAGGCCCACCTGGCCGAGGTCTATGGCGCCGAGGTCTCCCGCCAGACGATTTCCACGATCACCGACAAGGTCATGGACGGCATGGCCGAATGGCAGAACCGGCCGCTCGACGCCGTCTATCCGGTGGTCTTCATCGACGCGATCCACGTGAAGATCCGCGACGGCGCCGTGGCCAACCGGCCGATCTACGTGGCCCTGGCCGTCACCACCGAGGGCCGGCGGGACATCCTGGGGCTGTGGGCCGGCGACGGCGGCGAGGGCGCCAAGCACTGGATGCACATCCTCACCGAGATCAAGAACCGCGGCGTGAACGACGTCCTTATGCTCGTCTGCGACGGTCTGAAGGGCCTGCCCGACGCGGTCGAGACCGTCTGGCCCCGCACCACGGTGCAGACCTGCGTGGTCCACCTGCTGCGGAACTCCTTCCGCTATGCCGCCCGCCAGGACTGGGACAAGATCGCCAAGCTCCTCAAGCCTGTCTACACCGCGGCGACCGAGGACGCGGCCCTCGAACGCTTCGCGGAGTTCGCCGACGCCTGGGGCAGGAAGTATCCAGCGATCGTGAAGCTGTGGGAGAACGCGTGGGAGGAGTTCACCCCCTTCCTGCGGTTCGACACCGAGATCCGCCGCATCGTCTGCACCACGAACGCGATCGAGTCCGTAAACGCGCGGATCCGGCGGGCGGTCAAGGCCCGCGGGCACTTCCCCAACGAGACCGCCGCCCTGAAGTGCGTCTACATGGCGATCATGTCGCTCGACCCGACCGGCAAGGGCCAGGCCCGCTGGACCATGCGCTGGAAGACCGCACTGAACGCCTTCGACATCACCTTCGACGGCCGTCTCTCCGCAGCCCGTCAGTAACCCCAACCACCCTCGTTACACCGTTCGATTGACAGACCC
>NZ_BMQQ01000075.1 GCF_014648195.1 Streptomyces purpureus | reverse complement strand
CTAGTAGTGCTTTGTTAGGCGGTGTCGTAGGACTGCCACGGGGTGGGTTGTCGGCAGGTGGGGCAGTGGCCGGTCCAGGTGGCCAGCAGGTGTTGGAGGAGGTCCAGGGCCTGGTAGAGGGTCAGGCCCTGGCAGGGGCTTTTGGGCAGGTCCGTTGTTCGGTGAGGAAGAGGTGGGCGGCGGTGACGAGGGTGACGTGGCGGTGCCAGCCGGTGAAGGAACGGCCCTCGAAGTGGTCCAGGCCCAGAGCTGTTTTCAGTTCGCGGTAGTCGTGCTCGATCCGCCACCTCGCCTTCGCGAGGCGGACCAGGTCCTTGGCGGGGATGTTCGCGGGCAGGTTCGAGATCCAGTACTTCGTGGGTTCCGCCTCGCCCTCGGGCCATTGCGCGATCAGCCAGGACAGCCCGATCGTGCCGTCTGCGGCGGGCTTCGGGCGGCGGCCCGCGAGCCGGATCCGCAGGAGCACGAAGTGCGAGCTCATCGCGGCTCTGGAGCCCTTGCGCCAGCTCAGGGCTCGCCCGTGGTGGCGTCCGGCGGCCAGCACGTGTTCGCGTAAGGACACGGGCCTGGTGCGGTAGCGGGGCCGCGGGCGGGGCCCGAGACCGCCGTAGGCCGGCTGATGGGGTTCGATGTTCCCGCCGTGGGCGGTCATCTCGGCCTTGGCCTGCAAGACGTAGGCCAGGCCCCGGTCCTCCAGCCCGTGGCGGAAGTCGGCGTTCGCGCCATAGCCGGTGTCCGCGACCAGCACGGCGGGCCGCAGACCGATCCCGGACAGCTCGTCGAGCATCTCCAGCGCCAGCTGCCACTTCGGGCGGTGATGTTCGGTATCGGGGATACGGCAGGCCGCCCGGCGCGCGGCTGCCTCGGGCTCGTCCCATGCGGCAGGCAGGAACAGCCGCCACGACAGCGGGCACGAAGCCGTGTCCGAGGCAGCGTGGACACTCACCCCGATCTGGCAGTTGCCGACCTTGCCCAGCGTGCCCGAGTACTGCCGGGCCACCCCGGGCGAGGCCGTGCCGTCCTTGGGGAAACCGGTGTCGTCCACCACCCACACCTGCGGGCGCACCGCCCGCACGGCCCGCCACGCCAGCCCGGCCCGCACCTCCTGAACGGGCCAGGTGGAGGACGTCATGAACTGCTGCAACCGCTGGTGATCGACACCGAGCCGCTCCGCCATCGGCTGCATCGACTTCCGCCGACCGTCCAGCAACAGCCCCCGCAGATACAACTGGCCCTTCTCCAGCCAGTCCCGCCGCACCAACGGCGCGAACACCTCGGAAGCGAACTCCTCCAACCGGACCCGCACCGCCGCAAGCTCCCCAGCCCTCATACAACCAGCGAACTACCGAACACCCAATGTGACAAGACCCGCTAACAAAGCACTACTAG
>NZ_BMQQ01000074.1 GCF_014648195.1 Streptomyces purpureus | reverse complement strand
CATCAGGGCCTGCTCGAACTGGCTTGCAGCCTCATATGCCTCCGCCGCCTGCGGACCTCATTCTGAAACGATCAGTTTAGTGATCAGTCTGCACGCGTCTGAAGGGGGGATTGGGCTGAGTTCCCGACCCTCGGGGAAGACCGAGCGCGCTCGGCCGAGGCGCCTTCGGCGCCTGCTCCTCTGCCTCGCTCCGCAAGGAAACGCCTCGCTGCGCTCGACGAGGCTCGGCGCAGCCGAGCCCAGGCCCGGCCCTTCGGGCCGGGGGTCCTGCGCTTCGCTGCGGACCGGAACTGACCCCGTTTCACGGGGTCTGGGCCTTCGGCCCGTTGGGCGGGTCCGCTTCGCTCCCCCGCCCGGTCTTTTCCGGTTTCGCCTCCAAGAAAAGCCCGCCCCGCAGGGGGCTGGCAATTGGGCCCCCGCTAAGCCGAGCCCAATTGCTGCACTGGGTTCTAAAGTTGGCGGCTAGTGGAAACTCATCGAAATAGCTTCCAGGTTCTGATTCTTGCCGGTCGTACCCACTTCGATCCAGGTGCCAATGGAGAAGCCCGTATAACCCTCGTTCTGCACGTGCGCATTTGCCCATACAGTCTTGGTGCTACTGAAACGAATAGCTTCCATCGGGCGGTTTTGTCCGGTGGTTCCAATAGTGATGGTCTGGCCGCCCTCCGCACACGTCTCCTTCGGGCCCCAGCCTACGTTCCGCGTGTGAGCCTGGGCGCAGAACCAGCCAACCCCGTATGCGGTGATCTCTAGAGCTTCGATAGCCCTGTTCTGCCCCATAGTTCCTGACCATCCACCGCAAGTGGGTTTAGTCTCCCATCCCACACCTGAAACGTGGGCCCGGTAACATACGGAGACAATCGTCGCATCCGGTGCCGCCGTAGCGGCTTGTGCTGTACCGGTAGCAGTCAGAACCAACGCCGATACGGCAGAGAATGAAGCCAAAGCCCTTGCAAAACTCTTCACATTTACCCCCAAGATCGAATCCCCCATGCTGAAAATCAGCAACTCTCGCTTACTGTACCAGCATGATCACTTCCTGCAAAACAACGTTGAGCGAGTGTCAGATGCTGTGCATGCGCTGCGTCGCTTCGGGTGGGCCCAAGCTCCCTCTCTTCGTAAGCGGCACTCGGGTCAGCAGCCGGAATGCATTGCTCCGCGCTTGAGTTGGTGACCAACCCTCCCAGACCCGCGAAGGGAAAGCCGCGCTCCATGGACCGTGACCGGGCTGCGCCTTGTCCCGAACGTCCCTCTGCGCCGGACGAGGTGACCCGTTTCACGGGGTCCGGGCTACGGCCCGTTGGGATATCTGCTCCACTCTCACCCCGGGTCCCCCAGCCTCTAACTGATCGTTTCAGAATGAGGTCCGCAGGCGGCGGAGGCATATGAGGCTGCAAGCCAGTTCGAGCAGGCCCTGATG
>NZ_BMQQ01000073.1 GCF_014648195.1 Streptomyces purpureus | reverse complement strand
AGAACGTATTAAGCAGGGCCTGGCACGTTCGGGTTACAAGCCAACAGGTAAGAAAGCCAATGAGGCTAAGCACAAACGAATAAAAGAATTGCTAGCAGCTGGCAATATGACTATGATATACGCTGAATTATCAGGAGACTTTCCCTTGGGAGATTCTAGGCAGCCAATTTATAAAAGTCTTCGGCCATTTGATTTGGTGTCTTAAAACCCAAACCCTTTTGAATTCTTCGATGATTATAAAATAACTCAATGTATTTTATAATATCTGCTTTGGCTTCTTCTCTGGTTTGATAGTTGTAATGATGCACTAACTCATTTTTCAGTATTCCCCAAAAGCTTTCAATCGGTGCATTATCGTAACAGTCTCCGCGCTTGCTCATTGAACCTTGAAAACCATATTGCTCAAGTATATTTCGATATTCATGGCTGCAATATTGACTTCCTCTGTCTGAATGCACAATCAGTTCTTTGGTTGGTTTTTGATTGTGAATAGCCATATTTAGCGCATTACAAACAAGCTGTGTTGTCATGCGCTCATTTAAGCTATAGCCAACCACTTGCTTCGTGTAAAGGTCTTTTACCGCTGCTAAATACAGCCATCCTTCAACAGTCCATATGTACGTAATATCACTTGACCATGCTTGATTTGGTCTAGTCATTGAGAATTGTTGCTCCAGCAGGTTTTCATAGATCGCTCGATTATGGTCACTATTCGTAGTCCTTTTAAAACGCTTGTGTCGCTTACAATACAGGTGGTTCAGCGCTTTTATCTGACGTACAGCGTACATACTCATTTTTATACCCTGAGCTTGTAAGTATTTGGTTAATCGAATATAACCATAGCTCTGCCTTGTCTCCTCATGGGCTATTTTCACCAATATCGTCTGTTGATTTCGTTGAATCGTTCTTTTGCTCACGCCTCTCTTGAGCCAATCATAAAAACATGAAACTGAAACATGAAGTAATCGAGCCATTAAGGTAATTGGAAAAGAATATCTTTTTTGTTTCATATAGGCGTACCTTACAGACTTTCTTTGGCAAAGTACGCTGCTGCCTTTTTTAAAAATTCACGTTCCATTTCAGCTATTTTGAGCTGTTGTTTGAGTTTTTTATTTTCTTCGAGTAGAGCGTTTAGATCAGGTGAATACTGTTTTGTACCTGCTAAAGTTCCAGCCTTTGCTTTGGTATTCCAATTTGAAAGAGTTTGCATTGAAATGCTAAGTTGTCTAGCTGTTTCCGAGACATTGCCTTGATTGGCTTCAATTAATTTGATGGCTTCAGCTTTAAATTCTGTGGTGTAAGTCTTGTGTTTCTTGCTCATGGTAAACTCCTGATGAGTGTGTTTAGTTTACCAAGTTAAAACCTCCTGTTTTTTCAGCACACATCACTGTTTAGCTGTTGCTTAGATGAGTTTATAGTCCGTAGCTTCCCAAGATGCGGACTTTTTTATTTTTGTACAATTCGTTAATGGTACAAAGATTCGCGCATTAAAAAGACAGTTAATAGTAAAT
>NZ_BMQQ01000072.1 GCF_014648195.1 Streptomyces purpureus | reverse complement strand
TCACCTTCGACGGCCGTCTCTCCGCAGCCCGTCAGTAACCCCAACCACCCTCGTTACACCGTTCGATTGACAGACCCACTGTCCGGCGGATCATGATGGGGCTGGGCAGCGTTGGTGTCGGTGGTGGCCAGTACGCTCCGGGAATGCGAGTTTCAGGAACGTTCAAGGTCGTTGACTTCACGCCCGCCTCGGTGCCGAGCCCGGCGATTGAGACCGCGGTGCCGGTCGGGGTCGCCACGATGGACAAGAGGTTCGAGGGGGAGGTTGCCGGGCGCGCGGCCACGTTGTTCACCTCCGCGTTCGACCAGTCCGCCAATACGGGCACCTACGTCGCCATGGAGTCGTTCGAGGGAACCCTCCATGGGCAGGCGGGAGCCTTCAACTTCGCGCACTCCGCCACGATGGTGGCCGGAGATCGGCAAGGCGACTTCTTCGTCATCATCGTCCCGGGCAGCGGGACAGGTGAGCTGGCCGGGATCACCGGGACCGGAGGCATCGCGATTGACGCTGACGGCACGCACCGGATCTGGTTCGATTACGACCTCGGTCAGTAGCTCAGCAGGTCACAAGCGGAGCCACAGCCGGATCGCCGCGACCGTGACGGTGCCGTGGAAGATGTAGGCGCGCTTGTCGAACCTCGTGGCCACGGCCCGGGAATTCTTCAACGCGTTGATCGTCCGCTCAACTTCGTTCCTCCTTTTGTAGATCGTCTTGTCGAAGCCGGTGGGCCGACCGCCCTTGCTGCCCCGGCTCTGGCGGTTGGCACGCTGGTTCTTCGGCTCGGGGATGGTGTGCTTGATCTGGCGTCGCCGCAGGTAGCGGCGGTTGCGACGTGAGGAGTACGCCTTGTCCCCACCCACGTGGTCGGGTCGGGTGCGGGGGCGGCCACCATCGAGACGGCCCACCCGGATGCGGTCCATGACGGGAATGAACTGCGGGGCATCACCCCACTGGCCCGGTGTGATCAGCAGGGCCAGCGGACGCCGTCCGCCCTCCCCGGCAAGGTGGATCTTGCAGGTCAGGCCGCCCCGGGAGCGCCCAAGTCCCTCATCAGGGCGGTGCTGCCGGGGCGTTGTTCTTTTCCCGGCACTCGCGGGCGCTTCTTGCGGGCCCCTGCGGCGTGCTGGTGGGCCCTGGCCGTGGTGGAGTCCACGCTCACCATCGACCAGTCGACGCGGCCCTCTGCGTCGGCGTCGGCCAGGACGGCCGCGAAGATCCTGTCCCAGGTGCCGTCCGCCGACCAGCGTCTGTGGCGCTCGTACACAGTCTTCCACTTCCCGAAACGCGCAGGTAAATCGCGCCATGGCACTCCCGTCCGCTGCCGGTACAGGATCCCGTTGATGATCCTCCGATGGCTCGCCCAACGGCCGCCCCGCTTACCGGACTTCGGTAGATGCGGCTTCAGTCGGACCCATTCACCGTTCGCAAGATCTCCCCGCCCCATGGACATGCCAACGAACCGAGAGCGAGGAGGTCACATGATCCGCCGGACAGGGGGTCTGTCAATCGAACGGTGTAACGAGGGTGGTTGGGGTTACTGACGGGCTGCGGAGAGACGGCCGTCGAAGGTG
>NZ_BMQQ01000071.1 GCF_014648195.1 Streptomyces purpureus | reverse complement strand
GGATGCTGTTGGCGAATTCGGGGGTTGGTTCTACTTCGCCCCGTCGAGCGTGAGCTCGGCGGGGCGAAGTGCTGCGAAGTGGCTGGTGCGGGTGCGGGCTCGGGGTGTGTCGGTGAGGTGGGCGTCGATGCGGGCGAGGTTGATCGCGGCGCCGGTGAGCTGGTGCTGCAGGGCGGTCTTCGCGAGGCCCCGGTAGCGGGATCTGCGCAGGCCGCAGCGCTGGGCGGCTTGGGAGATGGTGCCTTCGACTCCGGCTCGGGTCTTGTAGCGCTCTTTCCAGGTGTCGGTGTCCTGCTCGGCACGGGCTTGGCGGAGAGCCTCGTGTTCTGCACGGGGCCGCAGGGTCAGGCGCCGGCCGACGCTGGAGGTGGTGCACTGCTCGCGGACCGGACAGGGGCGGCAGTCTCCGCCTTTGAACCGGACCCGGATCACCGGGGTGCCTTCGGGAGAGTGGTCGGGGTTCCAGCAGGTTGCGGTCTTGCCACCCGGGCAGGTGACCTGCTCGGCTGCCCAGTCGATGGTGAAGTCGTCGGCGGTGAACCCGCCGCCTGCGGCGGCCTGGTGGCTGACGATCCCGGCGACCGGACCGGTGAGGGTCAGGCCGTACTCGCGGCGGGCGCTGACCAGCACGTGTGCGTCGATGTATCCGGCGTCGACCAGATGCTCGCCGGGCAGACGGCCCGTTTCGGCCAGGCGGGCATGCACGGCCTCGGTCATCGAGAAGTCGGGAACCGTCGCGTTGGTGGTGGCCACGTTCGTGATCAGGTTCGGCGCGCCCGGGTCGCAGGTCTCGGTGAGGTGGACCTTGTATCCGGCCCAGGCCGTGTCCCGCTTGAGGCTGTTGCGTGCCTCCATGTCATAGGGGCTGACCAGGCATGTCGTGCCCGGCGGTCGGTCTTTTGGGTCCCGCCGCCTCACCTCGCCCTCGACCTCGTGGAAGTTCTGCACCCACATCCGGCGCAGATGCTCCACCTGGGGAAGCTCCCGCAGATCCCGCGGCGCGTGGCGCGACCAGACGGCCTGAAGCAGCCGCGTCCCGTCCCGTCCGATCCGCAGTCCCATCTCGTCCCGCTTGGCGCGAGCCTTGGGGAACCGGGAGTCCTCGGCCCTGGTGGCGTAGTGCTTGAACCAGTCCGGCTCAGCAACCTCGACCAGCCAGTCCGGGGCCGCTTGGGCCAGCGTGTTCAACGCCGAGCGCAGTGTCTCCGCGACCCGCTCCAGCCAGGCAACCTCCCGGGCTGCCGTCAGCACGTGGGTGGAGTCGGTCCTCGCCCGGCCTGCCGTCTTGAGCAGCCCTTTCTCCCCGGCCGCCGTCAGGATGCCGTCCAGCACCCGCCGCCCCGCATCCGCCTGGACCAGACGATCCCGAAACTCCGACAGCACCGAGAAATCGAACCCCGGATCACCCAGTTCCAGCCCGAGGGCGTATTTGAAGTCGATCCTCGCCCGCACCGCCTCCGCCGCCTGCCGGTCGGTCAACCCCTCCACGAACTGCAACACCGAAACCAGGGCCAACCGCCCCGGTGACCAGGCAGGCTTCCCCCGAGAGGGGAACAGATCCGCGAACTCCTCGTCTCTGAACAACGGCCCCAACTCATCCCGCACCCGGATCGCCAGGCTCCCCTTCGGGAACGCGGCCCGCGCCACCCGCACCGTCTCCACCGGGACCTCGTTCGGCCCGCTCGGCTGCATCGACACCCGCACCCACCCCATACGACAACGTCGGCCTTCAAGACCACAACCAGGTCTTGAAGGCCGACGTCACGCGAGCCCCCGAATTCGCCAACAGCATCCG
>NZ_BMQQ01000069.1 GCF_014648195.1 Streptomyces purpureus | reverse complement strand
GGCGATGCCGAGGATGGTGCACAGCCGCTTCACGCCGTGGCGGCGCTGGTGGTCGGCGACGAACTGGAAGCGGTTCAGGAGCCGTCAACTAACTACTGCCGGGTTCGGGCCCGTTGAAGTGGGTGGTGTGGTAAGTCGGCGTCTGTGGGGATTCTGGAAGCAACCCTGGCAGTACTGGACGTGAAGTTCGCGGAGATCCTGCCGCACTTGGACGAGCGGCAGCGCCGCCTGTATCTGGCCTCCGAGGCCGCCGCGCTCGGGCACGGCGGGATCACCGCAGTGGCCAGGCTGGCGGAGGTATCAGAGTCGACCATCGCGCGGGGACGCGACGAGCTCGCGACCGGGACACCAGTACTGGGTCGGGTGCGCCGCCCCGGCGGCGGACGCCGACCGGCCGCCGAACGTGATCCCGGCCTGGTGCCGGCACTCAAGGCCCTGATCGAGCCACGGGAGGTCGGCGACCCGGTCTCCCCGCTGCGCTGGACCACCGCCTCGCTGCGCGACCTGGCCCGGGAACTGACCGCGGCAGGCCATCCGATCAGCGCCCCGGCTGTGGGCAACCTGCTGCACTCGATGGGCTTCAGCCTCCAGGGCATGGCCAAGACCCGTGCCGGTAGCCAAGTCCCGGACCGTGACGCCCAGTTCCGGCACATCAACGCCACGGCCGAGCGGTTCCTGTCCCAGGAGCTGCCGGTGGTGAGCGTGGATGCGAAGAAGAAGGAGCCGATCGGCGACTTCGCTCGGGCGGGCCGCACCTACCGCCCCAAGGGGGCGCCGATCACGGCCCCGGACCACGACTTCGTGGACCCCGACACCCCGGTCGCAATCCCGTACGGCGTCTACGACCTGGGACAGGACACCGGCTGGGTGAACGTGGGCACCGACCGCAACACCGCGGCCTTCGCGGTGGAGTCCATCCGCCGCTGGTGGAACCAGCAAGGCCGGCACGACTACCCCGACGCGACCCGGCTGCTGATCACCGCCGACTCCGGAGGGGCGAACTCCGCCGGCTCCCACCTATTCAAGAAGGACCTGGCAGCCATCGCCGACGAGTGCGGACTGACCATCACCGTCCTGCACTTTCCGCCGGGAACATCGAAGTGGAACAAGGTCGAGCACCGCCTGTTCTCCCGCATCACCCACAGCCTGCGCGGACGGCCCCTGACCAGCTACGAGATACTGCTCCAGAGCATCACGGCCACCCGCACCCGCACCGGCCTGACCGTCAGCGCCGTCCTTGACGAGAACGACTACCCCACCGGGCGCACGCTCACCAAGGATGAGCGCAAGGCCATCCTGCAGCGCGTCCAGCGCGACGACTTCCACGGCGAGTGGAACTACACCATCGCCCCGGACGACCCCCAGCAGGCGCCGCCCGCCGAGCCGGACCGGGCGAAGGCACCGCCGATCCCGGCCGAGGCCACCTACCTGCTCACGCACCCCGCCCTGACCGGCATGTCCCGCGAACAGTTCGACCGGCTCGTGGAGGACCTCGAACCCTGCCGCCGGGTCCTGGCTGAGGCAGAACGGGAGAAGAGGAAGGGCCTCAACCGGCGCGGTTACAACCCTGGCTTCGGCTTCCTCGACCACCGGCACCGGGTCCTGGCCGCTGTCCTGAACCGCCGCAACACCGTCACCCTCACCCTGACGGCCCGGCTGCTCGGCCGGGACCGCAACACCTTGAGCTACCACGCTCACCGGACCTTGCCCCTGCTGGCCTTCGCTGCTGCCCCTGACATCACCGCGGCCCCCACTCAGCCCCGCCGGACCCATCCACCCCGCACGATCGACGCTCTCCAGAATGCGATCGCCGACTACGAAAGCAACATCAAGTCAGGCAGTAGTTAGTTGACGGCTCCTCACCAGCGCGTCTCCCCGGCGAAATACTTGGCAGCCTTCCGCAGGATCTCGCGTTCCTCCTCCAGCTCGCGGACCTTCTTGCGCAGAGCGGCGTTCTCCGCCTCCAGCGGTGTGGGCGGGTCGGCCGGCACCTCCGCCCGGCCTCCCCGGGGCCGACTCGCCCCGGCCGCCCGGACCCAGTTCCGCAACGTCTCCGGGTTGACCACCAGATCAGCGGCGACCGACCTGATCGTCGCTCCAGGCCGCGACTCGTACAACGCGACCGCGTCCGCCTTGAACTCC
>NZ_BMQQ01000068.1 GCF_014648195.1 Streptomyces purpureus | reverse complement strand
TCGATCTTGTCCAGGCCCCGGTCCAGGAGGTCCTTGCCCCCACTGACGATGCCCCCGAGATCCACCATCAGCCCTGCTCCTCGCTCGTCCGTTCCCTGCTCATATGTTCTGCTTCATGGCGGCCCTGTCCTGGTCCGTACTGCTGTCCTGTCAGCCAGCCGCTCCCCCGGGTCACCGGTACCGGATCAGCCGGAAACCGCTCGCAGCCACTGCGTTGAGATCCGTCAACGGAGCCGCCGAACCGTCCACGACGCCGGTGCCCTGCTCCGAGCGGAACCCGGTCAGCAGCAGTCCTACAGACTCCCGCCCCTGTCCGTCCCGTCGTCGCGCCCAGATCAGAGCCCGCGCCCCAACCGGGAACGCGGACAGCTCGTCAAGCAACGTGTCCCACGCCGAGTGTTCCGAGACGGAGAGCACCTGGCCCAGCTGCGCCATCGTCGTGGGGAACCAGACGGCAGAGCCCGGGCGCGGCGGCAGCGGCATGCCAGCTTCGCCCGGGGTTCCGCCCTGCTCCCAGGCAGCCAGCCACGGCCACGGGTACGAGTTGGGCAGCCCGAACGGCTCACCGTGTGCTTTCGGCACCACCACAGCACCATCGAGCATCGCCCGCGTCCAGTCCCCGCCGCGCAGGAACTCCTGCGACTGGCAGGCGAACAGCCAGCCGCGACGGTTCTCGTCCGCCGGGGACGGGTCCACGAGAACCACCGGATCGTCGTACGTGCGGTGCAACCACGCCCCTGCCTTCTCGACCGCCGTCCGCAGGTCGGTGGCGGCCCGCAGCCACGGCTCGGGCTCGACGGCGGCCCGGGGAGCCGTACGCGCGAAGACCAGTTCCCGGATGCCCTGGGTCTCCAGTCGCGCCAAGCCGCCGGTCATCCCGTCGAGGATCACGACCTGACCGCCGTTGTTGTCCACGTAGAGCAGATGGCCGCTGGCCTCGTACCCCGCGGTCTCGCGCCGCACCCACACCACGCCCCGCGTACCCGGCCCCGTCTCCCGTGCCGCCGCGATCACCTCCTCCCAGCTACGGCACGTCAGGGGCCGGGCGGCCGGGAAATACCGCCTCAGCAGCAGTTCCCACCAGCCCGGCCCCTCGTGCGCCGGAGACCAGGGCAGAGTGCTCGAGGGCCCCCCGCCGAGCGCCGCGGCCACGGTGACCACACACCCTCGGGAGTTGAGCACCCGTGCCTGTGTTCCGTACTCCCGAGGAGCGGGGGAACGGCCGAACGCCGCCACATCGCCCCAGGGGTCGGGCGCGGCCGGGTGGAACGGGGTCATCCCGTTCTTCGGCACGACGACGGACGAGGCGAGCATCGGCGTGGCCGGGTAACCGGGCTGCTCCACGGCACGGCACGCGAACAGCCAGGTATGCGCGTCCTCGGCGACGGGGCCGGGGGCGGCGAGCTCGACGAGGCCGTGGTAGGTGGAGCGGAGCCACTGGAGGGCTTGCTGCTGGGGATCGAGGTTCATGGTTCAGGCCTTGTTGGGCGGCCACTCGCCGCGGGCGACACGGTCGAGATACTCGGCCACGGGCAGATGCGACGGCGGGAAGTGGGCCGCCGATCCGTTCTTCGGCACCACGACGAGCCGGGTGAACGGAGCCTTGGTGAAGTCACCGGTGTCGAGGTGCTCCTGCGAGTCGAAGCGCACGAGCCAGGCGATCGGGTGCTCCGTGCTCAGCTCGGGCTGCAAC
Organism: Streptomyces purpureus; assembly: GCF_014648195.1. Classification (GTDB taxonomy): domain Bacteria; phylum Actinomycetota; class Actinomycetes; order Streptomycetales; family Streptomycetaceae; genus Streptomyces; species Streptomyces purpureus. The sequence continues at coordinate 792 of NZ_BMQQ01000068.1, read as the reverse complement.
ACGATGGTGTACGTCCTGCCGGCCTCGGTGCCGGCCAGGAAGGTGCGGGCCGCATCGAAAGCGTCGTTCTGCGAGATCAACGGAAATCCTTCATTTCTTGCCGTACGGAATATGGCCGATGTATTTGGCGTCCTTCTCGAGGACTCCCAGCGTGCCAGACTGGCCATCCAGGAAAACGACGCCATGGTCCGTCTTGACCGCGTTGAAAACATGTGCCGTACCGTCTGCGCGTGAGATGTACACAGCACTTCGTGCACCGTCGCCACGGTTGTTCAGGTCTCTGATGATGTCGTCGTAGCTGTTGACCCAGTCGTACTCGCCAGGCTTCCGGCCCTTCAAGCCCAGGGCTTCCGGCGGAATGTGAGCACCTTCCGGCCTGGGAGCCGCGGACACCTCGACCCCGTCCAGACGTTGGTTGACGGCCACCACGTTGTGGGAGCAGTTGTCCGTGTACCCCTGCGCCCCTGTGTTGTTGACGTCCTTGAGCCACGGATAGTGCTCGTCGATATACTTCTGCGCCGTCGCCGCGTCGACGGAGTCGGCGTGAATCGCCTTTTCCTTCACGTTATCCGTGGACTTCGCGATGGCGCTCCAATCCTTCGGAGCGTCCGGATCCGGCTGAGGAGAGTGCGGCGGCTTACCGGGAGGTCCGTCCGGCTTCCCGTCCAGTGCTCCCCGGACTCCGGCCCTGAGCCCGCCCCCCACGCCTTTGGTGCCGAAGATCTCGGGCAGGAGCCGGCCGAGGCCTTCGCTCGGGTCCTTCTTGAAGGATTCGATGAGGGCGCCGGGGAT
>NZ_BMQQ01000067.1 GCF_014648195.1 Streptomyces purpureus | reverse complement strand
CTCAAGGGCGGCGCCGAGGATCGCGCGGACTGCGCGCGCGAGGCTGGTGCTGGGCCGAGGCCTCAAGGGCGGCGCCGTGGATCGCGCGGACTGCGCGCGCGAGGCTGGTGCTGGGCCGAGGCCTCAAGGGCGGCGCCGTGGATCACGCGGACTGCGCGCGCGAGGCTGGTGCTGGGCCGAGGCCTCAAGGGCGGCGCCGAGGATCGCGCGGTCTCCGCGCGCTCGGCGAAGCGTACCGGGTTCGGGTACGGAGCGTGACATTACCGGCGCGTATTCCCCGGCCGGAGCGTGATCCACATCACCCTGGGCCCGGCCGGGTGCGGGTCTCTCCTAGGGTGTCCCGCAGTGACTTCTTTCGACGCCTCCCCCACACTCTCCGTCCGGCGCATGCTGCTGGCGCTCGCCGTCGTGTTCGTCCTGCTGGCCACCACCGGCTGGACCACGATCGGGCATAAGCGCGGGTCGGGCGAGTCTCCGCAGGCCGCGCTGGCCGCCTGGCGGCACGCCCGGGTCGACGGCCTGCCGCTGCCGGACGTCGCCTCGCCGCCCTCCGCCGTCGCCGCGTTCTTCGCCTCGCTCAGCGGCTCCGAGCGCGCCTGGCTCGCCGACCGGCACCCGCTCGTCGTCGGCAACCTCGACGGCGCCCCGGTCACCCTGCGCTACCGCGCCAACCGGCACGCCCTCGACCGGGCCCTGCGTGCCGAACGCTCCCGGGTGGACGACTCCCGGCTCTCGGCCGCCGGCCGCCACGAGGCCGTACGGCGGGTGCACCGCTTCGAGTCGCTGATGCGCAAGGACCGGCAGATCCTCGCCTTCGACCCGACCGGTCCGGGGCGCGCGGCCGAGGTGCTCGGCGATATCGACCGGGCCCAGCGGGTCTCCGTGATCGTGCCGGGCGTCGACACCAACCTGCTCACCTTCCAGAAGACCCACCGCAAGTACTCCGCCCCGGCCGGGATGGCCCAGTCGCTGTACGCCGCCGAGCGCGGCGCCGCGCCCCGCACCCGGACCGCCGTGATCGCCTGGGCCGACTACACGGCGCCCGCCGGGGTCGGCGTGGACGCGGCGACGGGGCGGCTCGCCGCGAACGGCTCCGTGCGCCTGCTCCGTCTCGTGGACGGGCTGCCGGGCCACGCGCGCGTGGCGCTGTTCTGCCACAGCTACGGCTCTGTGCTCTGCGGGGTCGCCGCACCCTCGCTCCCGGCGCGGGTGACGGATGTTGCGGTGGCCGGCAGCCCCGGTATGCGGGTGGCCAACGCGGCCGAGCTGAAGACGCGGGCGCGGGTGTGGGCCATGCGCGACGCGGACGACTGGATCCAGGACGTGCCGCATCTGGAGGTCGGCGGGGTGGGCCACGGCGCCGATCCGGTGGCGCCCGAGTTCGGGGCGCGGGTGCTCTCGGCCGCCGGGGCGGCCGGGCACGCAGGCTATTTCGAGCCGGGTACGGAGAGCCTCCACAACCTCGCCGAGATAGGAGCCGGGACGTACGAGGGCCTCACGTGCGCGGGCGCCGCGGCCGCCTGCCGCAGTGGAATTTCCGGCCGAACCGGCGTCTGACCGGATCTGACGCGCGTAGAGAGGACGGGAGTTCGGCCACGTTCCGAGGGGCGACGTGCGGGCGCACGCCGCCTACGATGAGGCGCATGGGTGATGTGCTGGCCGGAATTCATGCCACCTGGGAGTTCGAGACCGACGCCGTGCTCATCCGCTTCGACCGGGGGATACGAACGCCGAAACTCTTCCAGGCGCTGCGCGAACGACGCGTGCCGTACGAGGCGTTGGCGGCCGTGACGCTCTCCCCGGGCAAGCGGGGCACGGTCGTGCTGCACGCCGTGCCGAGACCGGGGGCGGACCCCCTGATGGAGGCCGCGGCGGGGCAGCTGAAGGAGGGGTCCGATCCGTATCGGCTGGTCCTGCCGGCCGAGCGGGAGACGCTCGCCGAGTACTACGCGGACGAGCTCCGGGCGGAGCTGGGACCGGCGGCCGGGGAGCCCGCGGGGCGCTTCCTGGTGGCGGCCCCCGAGGCACCGCTGCACTTCAAGGCGTACGACGCGAAGGCGTCCTTCGACGGGCGGCAGGTGTCGTTCCGGTGGTTCTGGACGGGGGCGTCGTCGGCGAAGTGGAAGGCGGGCGACCAGAGCTTCCCGGTGGGCGAGCTGAGCGGCGTCGAATGGCGCTCGCCCGACGTCTTCGACGGCTACCTGCGCCTGCTGCGCCGCGGCGACGCGACGCGCCCCGCCCAGGCCGATCAGGACCCGTCGGCGGTCGTCTTCGGCCTCGGCTACGGCCCGGTGCACGAATCACTCCCCTTCGCGGCGGCGGTCCTCTCGGCGACCCGCACCAACAGCCCGGCTCCGGCGCCACAGCCGGCGGGGGCGGGGAGCGCGGCGGGCGCGGGCGCGGCGGGCCGGGACCCGGCGACGATCGCGGACCGCATCCGGCATTTGGGGGAGCTGCACCAGGCGGGGCTGGTGACGGACGAGGAGTTCACGGCGAAGAAGGCGGAGTTGCTGGCGGAGTTGTAGGGGGACGGGTGGGGCAGTCGGACCGGACGGTCCGACTCCCTGCGGGCGCGGGTACCGCGCGGCGGCGGCGTGCGCACGAAGGCCGGGGGCAGCGGAGGTTCCAAGCGGCACTCGTCCGGTGCGGCACGCGGGTCCGGTGGCACGTGCGCGCCCACCCGTGCCGCGGTAGGGCGTACGGGCACCACGCGTCCGGTGCGACGCGGTCCGGCGGGCGGGCGGCGTACGGGCACCACGCGGCCCGTGCGACGCGGTACAGCAGCGGCCGGTCCGGCGGGCGGGCGGCGGGCGGGCACCACGCGG
>NZ_BMQQ01000066.1:1973-2920 GCF_014648195.1 Streptomyces purpureus | reverse complement strand
CCTTCAGCACCTCAAAATCCACGATCCCCGCAACTCCCTGAACTTCAGGGTGTTGCGGGGATCAATAGAACCCGCCAGGTGGCCCGGGGCTTCGTCGTGTCCGGCGTCGTCAGATGGTGGTGACGACGTCCTCGTAGGCGAGGCGCGGCGAGCGCGGGAACGAGGCGTCTTCGCCGGGCTTGCCGATGTTGACGACCATGAGCGGGGTGTGGTCGTCGTCGAGGAATTCCTTCTGGACGGCCGCGAAGTCCAGGCCGGTCATGGGGCCGGCGGCGAGACCGGCGGCGCGGATACCGACGATGAAATACGCGGCCTGCAGGGTGGCGTTGAGCAGAGCGGAGCTCTCGCGCACCGGCCGCTCGGCGAAGAAGAGGTCCTTGGCCTGCGGGAAGTGCGGCAGCAGCGCCGGGAGCTCCTGGTGGAACTCGTTGTCGGCGGAGAGGATCGCGACCAGCGGGGCGGCGGCGGTCTTGGGCTGGTTGCCCTCGGCCATGTGCCGCACCAGACGCTCGCGGGCCTCGGCCGAGCGGACGAGGGTGATCCGCAGCGGGGTCTGGTTGAAGGCGGTGGGGCCGTACTTCACCAGGTCGTAGATGGCCTGGACCTGCTCCTCGGTGACCGGCTCGTCGGTGAACGTGTTGGCGGTGCGGGCCTCGCGGAAGAGGAGGTCCTGGGCGGCGGGGTCGAGAACGAGGGACATGCTGCGTACCTTCCGAACGTGCAATGCAAGGGGGGACTTGCGATGCCGCCAACGTACGCAGAGATAGGTTAACTTTCAACTAAATGGGGGAGTGGTGAGCGGACTCACAGCTGGGGGTGGGCAGGCTCCTGGGGGCGACGACCGGTCACCGCCGGGCGGGCGGCGAGCTGCTGGCAGGGCTGTCGGCAGGGGGCTCGGACTCCCCTGGACGGTCCGATCGCTGCCAGGCGTGGCAGCGCGCTTTGGG
>NZ_BMQQ01000066.1:0-1796 GCF_014648195.1 Streptomyces purpureus | reverse complement strand
GTGCGCCGGCGGGACAGCGAGCTGCTGGACAGCGGGCTGTCGGCAGGGAGCGCGGACTCCCCGGGACGGTCCGATCGGCTGCTGCCAGGTCGACGGCGCGCCGCCGGAGAAAGGCGGGGGGCGGACTCCCGCGGGACCGGTGCCCGCCGGGCGGGCGGCGCGCCGCCGGACAAAAGGGTGCCGGACAAGGCCGGCTGTCGGGGCGCCCGCAGGTCAACCGCGGGCGCGCTGCGCGGCCTCCTCGGCCTCCTCCTCCGCGAGCGCCGCGTCGAGCCGCGCCCTGGCCCCCTCCAGCCAGCGGCGGCAGACCTTGGCCAGCTCCTCGCCCCGCTCCCAGAGCGCCAGCGACTCCTCCAGGGTCGTCCCGCCCGCCTCCAGCCGGCGCACGACCTCGATCAGCTCGTCGCGGGCCTGCTCGTAGCCGAGCGCCGCCACCTCTTCCGTCTTCGCTGCCATGCGATCCACCCTATGCGTGAGGTCCGACAACGCGGCGTACAGTCAACTCGCCCTCGGCGACCCGGGCCCGCAGCTCCTCGTCCGCCGCGACCTCGTCCGGGGAGCGGACGACATGCCCGTCCGCCCGCTGCAGCACCGCGTACCCGCGCTCCAGTGTGGCGGCGGGGGACAGGGACAGGACCCGGGCGCGGGTGTGGGAGATCTCGGAGTCGGCCCGGTCGAGGAGGTGCCCGAGGACCCGGCGGCTGCGGGCGAGCAGGGCGTGCAGCTCGTCCTCCCGCTCCTCCAGCATCCGGTGCGGATGCTCCATGACGGGCCGGGTGAGGGCGTGCGCCAGGCCGCGCTCCTCCCGCTCCAGCATCGCCCGTACGCACCGCAGCCCCCGGTCCCGCAGGGCCTGGACCCGGTCCAGCTCCTCGCCGACGTCCGGGACCACCTTCTTGGCCGCGTCGGTGGGGGTTGCGGCACGCAGATCGGCGACGAGGTCGAGCAGGGGCGTGTCGGGTTCGTGCCCGATGGCGGAGACGACGGGCGTACGGCAGGCGGCCACCGCGCGGACGAGCTGCTCGTCCGAGAACGGCAGCAGGTCCTCGACGCTGCCGCCGCCGCGCGCCACGACGATCACGTCCACGTCCGGGTGGGCGTCGAGCTCCTCGACCGCCTGGACGACCTGGGGCACGGCGTGGACACCCTGGACGGCGACGTTGCGCACCTCGAAGCGGACGTGGGGCCAGCGGTGCCGGGCGACCTCGAGCACGTCCCGCTCGGCGGCGGACGCCCGCCCGCAGACGAGCCCGATCAGCTGGGGGAGGAAGGGCAGGGACTTCTTCCGGTCGGCCGCGAAGAGCCCCTCGGCGCCGAGGCTCCGCTTGAGCTGCTCCAGCCGCGCGAGCAGCTCCCCGATGCCGACGGGCCGGATCTCGGCGGCCCGCAGCGAGAGCTGCCCCCGGGGCGCGTACCACTCGGGCTTGGCGTGGACGACGACCCGGGCGCCCTCGGAGACGATGTCGGCGACGGCGTCGAAGACCTGGCGGTAGCAGGTCACCCCGACGGAGATGTCGTACGACGGATCGCGCAGCGTCATGAAGACCACCCCGGCCCCGGGGCGCCGCGACAGCTGCGTGATCTGCCCCTCGACCCAGACCGCCCCGAGCCGGTCGATCCACCCACCGATGAGCCGTGACACCTCACCGACGGGAAGGGGCGCGTCGGCAGACGTGGAAAGAGCCATGCGCCGAGCCTAACGGCGACCACGGACACCGCCGAGGGGCCGGCGGGGAGGCCGTCTGCCGGGACGGGTTCGTGCTGTCACGCGGCGCGTCCTGCCACGGCTCCGGCCC
>NZ_BMQQ01000065.1 GCF_014648195.1 Streptomyces purpureus | reverse complement strand
GCTCACAGAAGGGTGAGCTGGGTGGCCTGCGCGCCGGGGTGCGCGCTCTTCTCGTCGGCCGGGATGCGCCGGGACGCGCCGGTCAGCGAATGGGGCGGATCATCACGGTGAGGAGTGGCGAGGCCGGTGATGGCTGACTTTGCCCGATGTCCTCGTACCCCCATGACCGGTAGAGGGCGTGTACCTTCCCTTCACCAGCGGCCGGGTTGACCATGAGCGTCACGAATGGCTCGTCGCGAGCGGCGAGGAGAGCGTCATGGATGCGCCGGGAGGCGCCGGTGCCGCGCCACGCGGGGCGTACGCCGATCTCCTTCAGCGCCAGCGCGGGACGCCCGGTGTACTCCTCGGCCGGCGCCGGGGTGGTGCGCTGCCAGTACCGGTCACCGTGCTCGATGCGGTTGCCGTACGCGTAGCCGACCGGATGCCCGTCCGCGTACGCGAGAACGGCCACGAACCAGGTTCGGTGCCGTGCCGGTGTCCGCCGTGGCGGTGGTCGCTGGCGACGATCTCGGCGACCTGGCCGACCGAGCGGTCACCACGCCGGCACAGCTCGACTATCTCGGCCTTGAACTCCGGCGTGAACGAGCGGCGAGGACGCGGCTTCTTCTTCCCCATGCTCTCCATGATGGACATCATCCTTCCGGGACCGAAGCCCCTGATCTCCGATGTCCGTCAAAGCGGATCAAGCCCAGTCACGTTCGATGAGTCCGGCCGTGTGGCGGTGCTGTCCGACATCGAGCGGAGCGCGTACGTGCTGCGGTGGCCAGGCGGATCGCGGACGTGGACGGTTCCGCGACACGTTGTTCTGCGGGTAGCGAGGACGTTGGACGAGCGGCGTGCGGCGGGTGATCTCGCGTGAGCGCGTGGGCGGGGATCGCACGCAGATCTCGGCTGCGCGCGGTGCCTCTCGGGCGGTGGGGCCCGGGACGGCACGACTCCCGCCCTGTGGTCGGAGGCGGGACGGCCCGGAGGCGTCCCCCATCGCCACCGGCCGCCCCTCTTCCCGCATGGAGCACGGCCCGGACACCGCTGGCACACCCAATGGGAACCGCTCGTGACCATCGCTCCGGAGGTACCCGCAGCACCCGATGCGCCCACGTTGTCGAGGCTTCGTCGAGTGCCCCCACGTTGCGCGCGAACTCCGTGGCGAAACGCTCGGCAACTCCCGCTCTCCAGTAATTCGGTCACGGCAGGAGCTACCGCGAGGGAAGCGCAGCCGCTGCTACCGCAGTTCTTTCTCGACGAGCCGGAGGTAGCTGAATGGGTGCTCTTGCTTTTTCTGGATCGCAGGACGAATCTCGCGAGTGGCGATATTGAACCCGATGCTTCCGGCGATTCCGGCTACCCATCCGAGGTCTGGGAGGACCAGGGCTCCGACTGCTGCGGTGCTCATTTGAGGCCGTCCCAGTACAGCAAGGCTTCGTGGACCACTTTTGGCGGAGGCTTGGTCAGCGGGTAGTAGAGAAGTGTGGTCATTTGTCCCCCTTGGCGCTGGGTAATTTTTGCGACTGCCGCCTAATTAGGGGGCCGCGAAGGCATTGGTGCGCCGAACGGAGTCCTCGCACTTGCCGTTGGCGGCGAGGGCAAAGCCCAGGTGGGGGACCGGCCTGCTCGCCCGCCGGTCACCCTCAAGATCAACTGGGGAATTTGCGGGCGGCCTCTGTGGTCGAGGAGACTTGGAGTAGAGGCTCTCTCAGGAGGCGATCATGTCTGAGGTGAGTAACAAGGAAACGGCCCGGCGTGCGTTCGAGGACGTGTTCACTCGCGGCGACTACGCGGCGATTCCGGAGATCTTCAGTTCCAATCTCGTCCAGCACCATCCGGATGAACCGTATGAGACGCGTGGACAAGAGGGTATCCGGGCGAGGATCACCGCCTACCGGACTGCCTTCCCAGACTTGACCACTACGGTTGAAGACTGCTTCGGGGAAGGCGATCGGGTCGCGATTCGCTACATGGTGCGCGGAACCAACAGCGGCGAGATCATGGGCATGGAGCCAACTGGCAAGTCAATTGCGATTGAAGCGGAGGCGATCTATCGCTTCGAGAGCGGGAGGGTCGCCGAGATCTGGGATGCTTGGAACGTCCTCAGCTTGATGCAACAGCTCGGCCTGGCTTCTTGAGCTCGGGGGCGGTTGGCCTCGGGCTTTCATCGAGCGGGCTGTCCGGCAGGTGATCAGCGCAGCAGAAAGCGCCTCTGACCAGCGAGAATAAGGATTGTTGAGGCCCTTGTTCCCGCGTTCGTCGGAGGCACTTTCCAGGTGAAGAAGCGTATCGGGTCATACCCGCGTGTCCGGTCGAGGGTGGTGGCCGGGCGGTGGTCTCGCAGGCAGGTGCCGTGCTGCTGCTGGAGACCGTCCGTAAGTCCGGTCTGGATACAGCGATATCGGCGGCGCCGGCACCGTGGCGCAAGCCGCGTGCGGTCCACGATCCGGGCAAGATCCTGCTGGATGTGGCGCTCGCGGTCGCGCTCGGCGGAGACTGCCTGGCCGATGTGGCGATGCTGCGGGCCGAGCCCTTCGTGTTCGGCCGGGTCGCCTCCGACCCGACCGTCTCGCGCCTGATCGACACTCTGGCGTCGGGCGGCACACACGCTCTGGCGGCGATCCGTGCGGCCCGCACCGAAGTACGCGCCCGAGTCCGGCGGTTGGCGGGCGAGGCCGCCCCGGACGCCGGCGGGCAGGTGACCGTGGACCTGGACGGCGTGCTCGTCCTGGCGCACTCCGAGAAACAGGATGCCGCCGCGACCTGGAAGAAGACCTACGGCCATCATCCGCTGATGGGCTTCGTCGACCACGGCCCGGGCGGCAGCGGGGAGCCGGTCGCCGCCCTGCTGCGGCCCGGCAACGCGGGCTCCAACACCGCCGCCGACCACATCATCACCACCCAACTCGCCCTGGCCCAGTTGCCCAAGACCTACCGGCGCGGACGCCGGACACTGATCCGTACCGGGCAGGCGGCGGACGTTGTCGTCCTGGGCGGCCTTTTGCGTCAGCCGCTGGATCTCCTCGTGCTGGGCTGTGAGCCGGGAGACGGCCAGCGTCTTGAACGCGGCGAGCTCGGCCAGACCGCGTCCCGTTTCGCGATCCGTTCCTTGAGTTCGGCGACCTGGGCCTTAAGCCGTCCGATCTGCGACCTCCGGGGGCAGGGGCCTCGCCCACGTCGCGCTAAGCCTTCAGGCGACGCTCGAGCTCCTCGCCGGACGCAGGTGCTTGAACAGCGGCCGCATCAGGTTCTCCAGCCGCCGCTCGGACTCCATCACCGCCGCGGTGCCCGGCTCGTGGTCCTTGAACGCCGCCCGTCGATGCGCCTGAACGCTTTGCTGCCCAAACGCGGCGGCTGGTCGGTGACCGTCGGCTGACCGGTCGCAGCATCACGGCGGCCCCGCCCCTACGCCGACTGGGGCGGGCGACCGTCGGGCCCGCCCGCTGCTGATCGAGGCCGTGGCCCACCCCCGCCTGGGGCGGGCGGCGGAAGGGGCGT
>NZ_BMQQ01000064.1:917-8167 GCF_014648195.1 Streptomyces purpureus | reverse complement strand
CGGCCTCGGTCACGTTCTCACTAGTCATCGGTGCATCCTCCATGATCGGGAGTTACACCGAACGATTTACAGTCCCCCGCTGAGGGCGGCGGCTCATCGGAGTCGTCGCCCTCAGCCAGTGCGTCGCTCAGGGTGTCGATGGCCTGGCGCTGGAGGCGGAGTCGGACGTGGGCGTAGACGCCGGCGGTGACGCCGATATGGGCGTGGCCGAGGAGTTCCTTGATGACGACGAGGTCGACGCCCTGTTCAAGGAGCAGGGTGGCTGTCGAGTGGCGGAGATCATGGAAGCGGATCGTCCGGAGTCCGGCGCTGTGGAGAAGGCGGCGGAAGCGGCGGGTGAGGTTGCCTGGGTCGAGTGGCCTGCCCGTCGGGGTGGTGAAGACGAGGCCGTTGTCCGTCCAGCCCGTTCCGGCTGCCTGACGCTCTTCCTGCTGCTGTTCCTGGTGGATCTTGAGGGAGTTGATGCATTCGGTGGGGAGGGCGATGCGGCGTTCGGAAGCGAGGGTCTTAGGGGCGTTGCCGAGGGCTGGCGAAAACGCGTGCATGGCCGGGGCCGTCGGGGTGCGGGGCGGGGGTGTGGGGGTTATAGGGCTGGCATGGACATCACCTCTCAGGGCAGGGCGGGGCGCGCCGGGGGCGGGCTGACCGTGCGGCTTCAGGACGGGACCGAAGTGGCGTGGCAGGGCTTCGACACCGGGCCACGTGTGCACCAGGAGGAGCATCTCGCCGGCTACAGCTCGCGGCTCCTGGGGCTGACGCCGGCACAGGCCGCCGAGCGGGCGTCGCGGGTCTTGACTCCGTACCGTGCCGCGGGCGCGCCGGTGCCCGCGCTCGTGCTGCAGGGGGCCACGCCGGCGACCCGGCTGTTCGAAGGCGATGTCAGCGATCTCGCGGCGGGCCGGGCCCCGTACGACTGCGCCACCTATATGGAGACGCGGGCCGTGTTCACGGCACGCCCAGGGGATCTGGTCGTGGGCCGTACGCCGCCCTGGCGTGAGGCGGCGGAGGTCTTCGGGGCCGAGGCGGTGGATCTGGGCGATCTGGAGCACTACTACCTCTGCCAGGCGCTGCTGGCCGCCGCCGACCGCCACACCAGGGACGAGACGGGGACGCCGATGGCGAGGATCGTCGGCTGGCTGCGTGCGCACCCGTATGCGGTGGTGCGCCCGTACGCCCTCGATGAGGAGATGCAGATCTTTCTGCTGTGGCTTCGTGACCGCGCCGGGGTGGAGAGTCTGCGGATCGAGGCCAACAGTCTGGTGGTGTCGACCCGTTGGAACAGCAAGCGTCACATCCATCCGCTCGTGGACGACGCGGAGGCGCTGTCCGTCTTCGGTGCGGCGCCGCATGAGGTGCTGGCGGCGGAGCAGCGGCTGAGTGAGGGCTGCCGGCGTCTGGGGCTGGTGATGCCGGTGCTGCCCGGCTATACGCTCGCCCGTCGCGAGGAGGGGCCCAAGCTCTTCGCGGACGACGCGGTCCGCGCGGCGGAGCTGCTGCGCCGGCGCTACCTGCTGCAGCGGGCCTTCCTCAAACCGACCGAGGCTGGGGACGGGGCCCGTATCGTCGGCCCGATCGACCTTGGGGACACCGACGCGCTGCGCGCCGCGGCCACCGAGGCCCACCAGTACGGGGACGACTACCTGCTGGAGGCGGCCGTCGACTACCTCTGCCTGGACGGCGCGGGCGGCGCCCGCCTGCCCGTCGCCCCCTCGGGCCATGTCCGCGAGGGGAAGGTGGCGCCCGGGCTCACGCTGCAGGTCCTGAGCGGTCATGCCTGGGAGGGCAACGTCTTCGTCGACGGCGCCGAATGGGACCGGTGCGGCCTGCCGCCCGCGCTGTACGGGACGATGCGCCAGGCCATGACCGCGCTGCAGGCGGCCTTCCTGAGCGAGGCCGCGGTCGCGGACGGCAGTCACGGCGGGCTGGTGACGGGCGGGGTGGACTTCGCCGTCGGCCGGATCGGCGGGGTGTTCCAGGACCGTGTCCTTGCCGCCGCGATCGATTACAACCTCTCCTCGCACGGCGCCGAGTACCTGCGCTCCTTCCACGAGAAGACGGCGTCCGGGCCGGCCGGCCGGGTGGCCGAACCGTACGCCGCCACCCGCCTGTTCAGGCCGACCGCCACCGCCACGCTCAAGGCCGCGCGTACGGCGGTGCTGGCCGCGGTGCCCGAGGGGGCCAGGGCCGAGCTGGTGGCCTGCGTGCCGGGCCGGTGGGGGATGGTGGCCGCCACCGGCACCGGTGTCCGGCACGCGATGGCGCAGGCAGAGCGCCTCGTCGATGTCCTGGTCGCTGCGGGGCTTGCGCAGGTGCGCGCCTGAGCGGCTCGCTCCGCGGGACGACGGGACGGGCGTACGGGGGCGCGGGAGGGGGACCGCCGTGGCCTGCCCCTGCTGCCGGGCTGCGCCGTCATGCCCAGAAGGCGTCGGTGACGACGATCTGGGGTTCGGCGTGGCGGCGGATGAAGGTGAAGACGAGCCAGCCGCGCCCCCCGGCGAGGTCGGCGACGTGCGGGCCCGCGGGACGGGTCGACGCCGGCGGGCGGATGGTGATCCACTGTGGAAGAGACGCGTCGGCGTCGATCCCGCGGAAGTAGGGGTCCTCGACCGTGATCAGTTCCGCGCGGGCCGCCATGACCAGCTGCCTGCCGTCGGCGGGCATGCTCTGGAACTCCTTGAACGCTGCGGCTGTCCAGTCCATCTGCCAGGGCGGGTGTGGGAGGTCGTCGCTCACCTGCCGGGCTCCGCATGGGCGGCTTCGTGCCGCAGTCGGCTGTATTCGTCCAGGAGGCGGGCGGACTCCGCCGGGTCCTCGGACGTCGCGGCGCGGGCTTCGAGGTCACGCAGGTGATCTGCCAGACCGGGGTCGCGGGCGATGGCGTACTCGGTCCACCACAGGCGCATGAACGCGGGCACCGGAGTCAGGTTGAAGGCCTCACCGATCGCGCGGCGCCAGTGCGCTTCGAAATCGGGCAGCAGGTGGGGGGCATGCTCCTGGATGGCCAGGCGCAGGGCCTGGGGGGTGCGCTCAGGCATGGGCGGTACCCGGCGGGGCCGGTCCCCGCCGGGGCCGTCGAAGTGCAGGGGCTGCGCGGTCATGAGATGGCTCCTGAGTCGTGGCGTGGCCGTCAGGCCGCGTCCTGGTGCCTGTCGCCGGCCGGCTGCTGGGCGATCATCTGCTCGAACCACTCGGCGGGTACGAGGTAGGCGAGCGTCTTGCCCTTGCGGGTGATGGCTGCGGCTTCGCCGGCGATGCGAGTCCGGTCCAGGATCTCCCCCATGCCCTTGCGGAGGTCGATCGTCGTGTACGTCTTCGTCTCCATGACCGTCAACCTATAGCAACTATTACAGTTGCGATAGTTGAGAGGGTGGGGTGGCACCTCTTCGCGAGCTGCGCTCCGGGCGGCGCACCCAGCAGGGCAGTGCCGCAGAGCGCGCGTCGAGCTGGTGGCGTGCGGCGCGTCCGGCCGGGGCCGGCAGGGGCGAGGGCCGGTATCTGCCGGAGCGGCGGGCCGAGTTGGGGTGGGGGGTGCCTGATCGTCCGGCAGAGATTAGCTCGGTGCCGCGCACGCGCCGGTGCGACCCAATTGCGCCCTATCGTCCCCCGATGCCAGCGCCGAGTCTGCGTCACATGGGGGAGATGGGGGACATCAGCCGGATATGCCAGAGCTGCCAGGCGGGCGGGCCGACCGTGCGGGAACGCGGGCGGGGCAGGCGCATCGGCGTGCTGTGTGGGACCTGTTGGGACATCTACGCCAACCGGCGGGCCCTTGAGGAGGGCGCCACCGCTCCGGCCCGGGCGGATCCCGGTCCGGACGACGTCGACCCGTACGAGCCGCCGGCCTGTCGCCACTGCGGCGCCCTGGTCGGCCACTACCCCACCACCTACGACCGGTGGGTCCACCTGGCCCTGGGCGACCTTCCGGCGAGGGATGTGGCTCCGGGCCATCGGTGGCGGCTGGAGACCGTTCCGGGAAGGCACACCCGCGTCCCCGTCGGCATCGTGGCCGTACGCGTGCGCGGTATCGAACCGCTCCCCGGTGACCTTGTGCGCCCGGCGCACCGGGCGGTGTGCCTGAGTTGGGACGCCGCGCGGGAGGCCGAGGGGTGAGAGCACGCCGCAGAGCCCACCCGCTCCCCCGTGGCCTGACGGTCAGGCGGGGTGGGCCGTGGCGTTCAGCAGCAGCTTGCCCGTGCTCGTACGGGTTTCCATCAGCCGGTGCGCTTCGGCGGCCTCGGTCAGGGGGAACTCGGCGGTGACCGGGAGGGAGACGGTTCCCTCGGCCACGCTCGCGAAGGCCCGCTCGGCCAGGGTGCGCAGGGCGGCGGGGGCGGTCTTGGCGAGGGTGAGGATGGAGAAGCCGCTCACCGAGATGCCCCTGGGGTAGAGCTCGGGCTGGCCCACGGCCCACGCCTCGGCCGAGCTGGCGTTGCCGAAGGAGACCAGGCGGCCGAAGACCGCGAGCGAGGCCAGGGCGCCGCGGAAGGTCTCGCCGCCGACCGGGTCCAGAGCCAGGTCGACCCCGCGCCCGCCGGTCGCCTCGATCACCGACTTGTGGAAGTCGCCGGCGAAGACGTCGTCGTAGCCGTACGCGCGGGCGTAGTCGGCCTTCTGCGCGGACGATGCCACGCCGTACACCCGGCCCGCGCCCGCCGCCTTCGCCAACTGGCCCGCCACCGTGCCGATTCCGCCCGCCGCGCCCTGCACCAGGACGCTCTCGCCGGGCTGGAGCCGGCCGACCGCGTGGACGAGGGCGTAGGCGGTGGGCAGGACTGTGGGCAAGGTGGCGGCCGTACGCAGGTCGAGCCCGGCCGGGAGCGGGAAGACGGTCGTGGCGTCGGCGAGGGCGACCTCGGCGTAGCCGCCGCCGTCGGTCAGGGCGGTCACCTCCTGGCCGACGCTCAGGCCCCGGGTGCCCGCGCCGAGCGCGCGTACCCGCCCGGAGACCTCCAGGCCGGGGCGGAAGGGAAGGGCCGCGACGCGGTAGCCCTCGGTGCGCGCCTTCAGGTCGGCGAAGTTCACCCCGGCGTAGGCCACGTCGATGCTGACCTGGCCCGGGCTCGGGTCGGGTACGCCGGTCTCGAGCACTTTAAGGACGTCGGGACCGCCGTACTGGCCAAACTCGATCGCGCGCATGCCACACTCCCCGCTCGACTGTTCAATCAAAAGCGAACACCCGCGAGTGTATGGTTTTCATCGAACACTGGGCAAGCGCCGCAGAGTCCCAAGCAGGCAGGTACGTTCACGGCGTTCACGGAAAGGAGCCGGTCATGACCCCGCGCGGCACCGGTCACCGGGCAGCCCCCGAGCACACGCACCCCGACGACGTCCCGGTCCTCACCGCGCTCGCCGCCCTCGCCGACCCCGTACGCCTCACCCTCGTACGGGAACTGGCCGGATCGCCGGAGTGGACGCGGGCCTGCGGCAGCTTCGACGTACCCGTCGGCAAGCCCGCCCTCAGCCACCACTTCTCCGTACTGCGCGGGGCCGGCCTGGTCGAGCAGCGCGACGAGGGGGCCAGGCGGGTCAACCGGCTGCGCCGTGCGGAGTTCGACGCCCGCTTCCCCGGGCTGCTGGAACTGGTGCTGCGCGCCGACCCGCTCGACTAGCGCGTTTGTGGCGTATGCCCGTTGGCGGCCCGGGAGCCGGCTCCAGGGGCGGAAAAGGGCTGGCCGGGGGTCGGGCGGGGGGTTAGGTTCGCGGGGCTGTCCGTCCCGAACTGCCCCTGCGCTGCGAAGGCTTCCCTGTGACGTTGATCCGTGCCGCCGGCTCCGACGAACTGCCCGCGCTGCTGGAGTATCCCGGCGACACCGAACGCAACGCGGCGACCCGCGCGTACCTCGGCCAGCTGCTCGACACCACGTGCACCCGGCCCGCGTGGTGCCTGGTCGCCGAGGATGACGGCGGGCGGCTGGTGGGCAGTGTGGTGCTGTGGACGCTGCCCGGGCACGAAGTCCCCTACGCCTTCGTGCTGTTCGAGGCCCAGGCGCAGGGGGTGGGGGCCGCGCTGCTGGAGGCGGCCGTGGCGAAGGCGCGCGAGCTCGGCGCGGACGAGCTGGAGCACGTCATCGACTCCCCCGCGCAGGCGCCGCAGTTCCAGCGCGAGCCGGAGCGCCGCGGTGAACTGCTGCGCGGCGCCGGGTTCCGGGTCGTCCGCGACGGACGCCGGTTCAGCCTGCGCGTTCCCGGACAGCCCGGCCGGCTGCCCGCGGACGACGCCCGGCTGACCTTCCGCAGCCTCGCCGGGCTCGGCCGTGGGCCGTTCCTCGACCTGCTGGAGCACCTGCTCGCCGTCACCTCCGACGCCCGGCTGGCCGCCGACGTCGAACGCTACGGGGCACGGCGCGCCGCCGAGCAGCTCTTGGAGGAGACGGCCGAGCTGCGGCACGAGCCACACTGGTGGGAGATCGGCCACGACCTCGACGGCACCCCGGCGGTGATCAGCCTGCCCACGCAGAACCCGAGCGTGCCGGTGATCGGCTTCGTCGGTGTCGCCCCGGCCCACCGCGGCAAGGGCTACGCCACCTCGGCCGTCATCCGCGGCACGCGGATCCTCGCCGCGAACGGCGCCACGGAGATCCGCGGCGACTGCGACGCGGCCAACGCGGCGATGGCGAAGGCGTTCACCCGGGCCGGGTACGAAAACTTCGCCGACCGGCTGGAGTACAGCCGCGCCCTGTGACCGCGGGCCCCTGTCAGGGAGGGACGGTCACGCCTTCGGGCGGGTCGTGCCGGGCAGGCAGCGCACGGTGGGGTTGTAGACCTCGAACATGCCGTGCGGGTTCGCCTTCCACAGCCACACGTGCAGGGCGTAGTGGACGGGCTGGCCCTTGAAGCGGCCGGGGAAGGGGCCCTTGAACGCGCGGCCGAAGAGGGTGGGGCGGTCGTCGTCGGTCGTGGTCAGGCCGTCCCGGTCGGCGACGACCCACTCCAGCGCGGTGAGGCGGCGGCCGCCGTTGCGGTCGTCCTCGTAGATGAGCGCGGCGGGCCGGGCGGGGTCGAGGGAGTTGTCGTAGGCGTGGTTGAAGTGGGGGTAGCCCAGCGCGCCCGGGCCCGCCGGGTTGGGGACGCAGTACTGGTCGGGTACGTATCCGGCGGCGGAAGCGGCCCGCGGGTCGAGGTAGCGGCCGCTGCTCACGACGGCTTTGGCCAGGGCCGCGCGGCCGGTGATCGTGGCTTCCGGGGATGCGAGGCGGGGCGCTGGGGCGTGGCCGGGGCCGGGGGCTGGGGCCGGGGCGGGGGCTGGGGCT
>NZ_BMQQ01000064.1:0-894 GCF_014648195.1 Streptomyces purpureus | reverse complement strand
GGGGCGGTGGAGAGGCCCAGGAGAGCGGCGGCGAGGGCGAAGGCGGCAAGCTGCATGCGAGCAGCATCACCTCGGCCCGCCGCAGCCGCCCCGCAGACCGGGCCGGGCGGATGCCGACGTTCCACCGCAAGGGCCAGTCGGGGCGGCCGCCTGCGGCCAGGAGGGTGGGCCGAGCCGGTCAGAGGTGGTGCGCGGTGGCGCGTACGGACCCACCCGGACGGCCACCCACCGGCCGGCCGGCGCCGGTCCCCCCGGCAGAGTCTCGGACGCTGCCCGTGGTGCCGGAGCGCCGGGCGGGGGTGAAGAACGCAGCTGGGGCGCCTGCCCTGCCGCCTGTGGCGGAGGCCAGGCGGCAGGGCAGGGTCAGCCTTGGCGGGACTGGAGGGTCTGGAGGCCCTTCTTGAGGTCGTCGGCGTTCATCACGGGCACGACCTCGACCTCCGCGCCAAGTTCCATGAAGAACTTCTCCGACACGACAGGCAGCTGCGAAGGGTCCGGCATATCGAAGACGAAGATGCAGGAGCGCCTGCCCATGCTGGGGAAGAAGTAGGCCGCCTCCGGCTTGAGCTGCTCCATCACCGACTTCATCAGCTCCGGCATCTTGCCGTTGCGGATCGCCTCGTTCCCGGACTCCGTGTCGACATGGGCGTGCAGCAGGACCCTCATGGCGTTCACTCCTTCGGCGCAACCAGGGCCGGCGCGGTCCACTCCGCGCGCACGCTGAAGCCCGGTGACGTCCCGCTCAGCGTCACCGAGGGTGACGGGGGCGGCAACATCTCGTCGACCGTCCGTGCATACGGCGCCCCCGGGCCGGTGCGGATGCTGTTGGCGAATTCGGGGGTTGGTTCTACTTCGCCCCGTCGAGCGTGAGCTCGGCGGGGCGAAGTGCTGCGA
>NZ_BMQQ01000063.1 GCF_014648195.1 Streptomyces purpureus | reverse complement strand
GCTGTTCTTCGCTTTCGCGTTTCCCTTTCCGGCGGTTCCGACTCTATCAGATCCTTTCGGGCCTGATTCCCAGTCAGTGGGAGTTGCCTTTCCGGCTGTTGGGCCGTTCCGACGAGTGAGACTTTAGCGGAATCCCCGGCCCCGACGCTAATCGGGCTCGGAGCCCCACGATCTTTCGAACGTGGATTCCTCATTTCGCAAAAGCGCACGGAAAAGCAGCACGACAACACAGCGTCGAGCGCTTCAAGTGGATCTTGCGGAATGGCTGTCCGGGGCCGACCGGAGTCGGTGCTCACGTCGGACAACCCGGAGAACACTACGGATGGGGTAATCCCGTGTCAACCCGGGGCCGGGTGCGTACCCTCGAGGCATGACTACGCATGCCTGTGTCCTTCAGTGGTGGGCCGCCTGACGGCGGCCGCTGACACACGTATGCACTCAACGGCCGCCGCCCTCGGCGGCCGTTCGCGTATCTCCCTCCCGGAGGTCGGCCGTCGGTGGCGGCGGTCTCGACCAGGAGATGAGAGGAGAGCGCGATGGCGCGGATCTTCAGTGGGGTCAAGCCGACCGGGCATCTGACGCTGGGCAACTACCTCGGGGCTGTCCGGCGGTGGGTGGAGGTGGACCAGCACCGGGCCGAGGCGTTGTTCAGCGTCGTGGACCTGCACGCGCTGACTGTGGAGCACGATCCGGCGCGGGTGCGGCGGCTCAGTCGGCAGGCGGCGACGCTGCTTCTGGCGGCGGGACTCGACCCCGAGCGGTGCACCCTCTTCGCACAGAGCCATGTGGACGAGCACGCGCGGCTCTCGTACGTACTGGAGTGCACGGCCACGGACGGGGAGCTGCGGCGGATGATCCAGTACAAGGAGAAGGGGGCTCGGGCGCGGGCCGCCGGGGAGAGTGTGCGGCTGTCGCTGCTGACGTATCCCGTGCTGATGGCGGCGGACATCCTGGCGTACCGGACCGACGAGGTGCCGGTGGGTGAGGACCAGACGCAGCACGTGGAGCTGGCGCGGGATCTGGCGGTGCGGTTCAACCAGCGGTACGGGCAGACGTTCACGGTGCCGAGGGCGACGCGGCCGGCGGTCGCGGCGCGGGTGATGGATCTTCAGGATCCGATGTCGAAGATGGGCAAGTCGCACGAGAGCGGGGCGGGGATCGTCTATCTGCTGGACGAGGCCGATGTGGTGCGGCGGAAGGTCATGCGGGCCGTGACCGACAGCGGGCGTGAGGTGTCGTACGACCGTGAGGGCAGTCCGGGGGTGGCGAATCTGCTCGACATTCTCGCCGCGTGCTCGGGTGGGAACCCCGAGGAGCTGGCCGGTGTATATGAGTCGTACGGGTCTTTGAAGCGGGACGCGGCCGAGGCGGTGGTGGAGCTGCTGAGGCCGGTGCGGGAGCGGCACGCGGAGCTGGCGGCCGATCCGGGCTATGTGGACGAGGTGCTACGGGAGGGGGCCGCGCGGGCCCGGGCGGTGGCGCGGCCCGTGGTGGATCAGGCGTATCGGGCGATCGGGCTGCTGGAGGCGGTTCCGGCGCCGGAGGGGGTGGTGGGCTGACGGAAGGCGGCTCGGTGGCCGCGCGGGCTGGTGGTCCTCGGTGTCCAGCCCGCGCGGTGGGCGAATACGGGGAAGGGGGTGGTGCGGCTTCGGCTTCGTCAGCCGTTGCCGGAGGCGAGCTCGCGGCTGCGGTCGCGGGCGGCTTCGAGGGCGGCGATGAGGGCGGCTCGTACGCCGTGGTTCTCCAGCTCGCGGATGGCGCTGATGGTGGTGCCGGCCGGGGAGGTGACGGCTTCGCGGAGCTTGACGGGGTGTTCGCCGCTGTCGCGGAGCATCACGGCGGCGCCGATGGCGGCCTGGACGATCAGGTCGTGGGCCTGGGCGCGGGGCAGGCCGAGGAGGATGCCGGCGTCGGTCATGGCTTCGACGAGGAAGTAGAAGTAGGCGGGGCCGGAGCCGGAGAGGGCGGTGGCGGCGTCCTGCTGGGTTTCGGGGACGCGGAGGGTCTTGCCGACGCCGCCGAAGATCTCCTCGGTGTGGGCCAGGTGTTCGGTGGTGGCGTGGCTGCCCGCGGAGATGACGGACATGCCTTCGTCGACGAGGACGGGGGTGTTGGGCATGACGCGGACGACGGGGGTGCCGGAGGTGAGGCGGTCCTCGATGAAGGAGGTGGTGATGCCGGCGGCGGCGCTGATGACGAGTCGGTCGGCGCTGACGTGGGGGGCGAGTTCATCGAGGAGCTTGCCCATGTCCTGGGGCTTGACGGCGAGGATGAGGGTGTCGGCGCGCTTGGCGGCTTCGGCGTTGGTGACCGGTTCGACGCCGTAGCGGGCGCGGAGCTCTTCGGCGCGTTCGGTGCGTCGGGCGGTGACCAGGAGGTCCGCGGGGCGCCAGCCGGCTCGGATCATGCCGCTGAGGAGGGCTTCGCCGATCTTGCCGGTGCCGAGGACTGCGACTGTCTGGGTCATGGCTCTGTTCACCTCGCCGCTGGGGGTTCGTGTCGCCATCCTCGCACCGTGGCGCGCGGGTCGGGTGGGGTGTCCGAGGGGCGGTACGTGGGCCGGCGTACGGGTCAGGCGGTGCGTCGGCGGAGGGTGGCGGCGCCGAGGGCGAGGACCAGCAGGGCGCAGATGGCGACGACGAGGGCGTCGCGGATGAAGTTGGCGGTGACGTCGGTGTGGCGGAGGACTTCGTTCATGCCGTCGACGGCGTACGACATGGGCAGGACGTTGGAGATGCCTTCCAGGACGGGCTGCATGGTGGCGCGGGGTGCGAAGAGGCCGCAGAGGAGGAGCTGGGGGAAGATCACGGCCGGCATGAACTGGACGGCCTGGAATTCGGAGGCGGCGAAGGCCGAGACGAAGAGGCCGAGGGCGGTGCCGAGGAGTGCGTCGAGGAGGGCGACCAGGAGCAGCAGCCAGGGGGAGCCGGTGACATCGAGGCCGAGGACCCAGAGGGCGAGGCCGGTGGCGAGGGTGGACTGGACGATGGCGAGCAGTCCGAAGGCGAGGGCGTAGCCGGCGATGAGGTCGCCCTTGCCGAGTGGCATGGCGAGGAGGCGTTCGAGGGTGCCGGATGTGCGTTCGCGGAGGGTGGCGATGGAGGTGACCAGGAACATCGTGATCAGCGGGAAGATGCCGAGAAGTGAGGCGCCGATGGAGTCGAAGGTCTTGGGGCTGCCGTCGAAGACGTAGCGGAGCAGGAAGAGCATCAGGCACGGCACGAGGAGCATCAGCGCGATCGAGCGCGGGTCGTGGCGGAGCTGGCGCAGGACGCGGGCTGCGGTGGCGAGGGTGCGGGCGGTGGTCATCGGGCGTTCTCCGTCGGTGCGGCGGGGGTGCGGGGGCGGGTGCCGTGGAGTGCGTCGGCGGTGTCGACGAGGTGGAGGAAGGCCTCTTCGACGGTGGCGGTGTCGTTGCGGCGGCGGAGGGCTTCTGGGGTGTCGTCGGCGAGGATCTCGCCTTCGCGCATGAGGAGGAGGCGGTGGCAGCGTTCGGCCTCGTCCATGACGTGGGAGGAGACGAGGATCGTGGCGCCGCGTTGCGCGGCGATGCGGTGGAAGAGGTTCCAGAGGTCGCGGCGCAGGACGGGGTCGAGGCCGACGGTGGGTTCGTCGAGGACGAGTAGTTCGGGGGTGCCGAGGAGGGCGACGGCGAGGGAGACGCGGCTGCGTTGGCCGCCGGAGAGGTTCCCGGCGAGGGCGTCGGCGTGGTCGGTGAGGTCGACGTCGGCGATGGCGCGGGTGACCGTGGCGCGGCGGGTGTCCCGGTGAGCGGGGCCGGGCTGGAGGACGGCGGCGAAGTAGTCGAGATTCTGCCGGACCGTGAGGTCGTCGTAGACCGACGGGGCCTGGGTGACGTACCCGATGCGGGAGCGGAGGGTGGCGTGGCCGGCGGGGTGGCCGAGGACCTGGAGGTCGCCGGTGACCTTGGCCTGGGTGCCGACGACGGCCCGCATGAGGGTGGACTTTCCGCAGCCTGAGGGGCCGAGGAGGCCGGTGATCTGGCCTGGGGGTACCTCGAAGTCGAGGCCGCGCAGGACGGTGCGGTCGCCTCGGACGACGGTGAGGCCGCGGGCGGCGATGGCGGGGCCGGGGCGGGGGCCGATTGTGTGGGGGTCGGCCGGGGGCCGCCCGGAGAAATTCATCATGTGATGAATAGTGCGCGCGACGGAAATGGCCGTCAAGCGGTAGCGCGGTACGGGTTGCGGGCGCCGTTCGACTCGGTACGGCGTCCGGCTTGCCGCACGCAGTACGGAGAGCTGGGACCTCGGCATGCCGTGTGCGGTGTGCGCTCCCGTCGGCAGCGCGGTCGCGCAGGCCATCCGCAGCTCGCCGGCGACCGGCGAGGAGGGGCCCCCGCGTCACCGGGCACGTACACCTCGGGGTGGGAGACCGGACGCAGAGACGCGTCCACGGCGATCCGGCCCGAGGGCGCGAGTGAGGCCGGCGGAGGTGGCGAGGCCGGTGTCGACGTCCGCGTCGACGTCGTCGGGGTGGGTCACATGGCGGCCTTTCTCGATCCGCACGCCGCGCGCCGCGAGGACCCGGATGACGTGGGATCGGCCGCGCGACGACAGGCCGAGGCCGACGCGGCTGCCGGTGAGGGGCCGTACGGAGAGGCCCGGACGGCTCCCGTAAGTCTCGGCGAGCTTGGCAGCCATCTCGATGCCGGTGAGGCAACCGCCCACGACCGCGACGGAGCCGGGCCGGTCCTGGAGGTGCTTGTGCAGTTCGGCGGCGGTGTCCGCGCTGTACGCGCGCGTGGCGCGTCCGGGGCCGGGGGCGGCCGGTTCGGCGGTGCGGGTGCCCAGGGCGTAGACGGGCCGGTCGTACGTGAGGTGCCGGCCGGTGTCGGTGGTCACCACGCGCGCGTGCGGGTCGAGGGCGGTGGCGCGGGCGGCGAGGTGGGTGATGCCGGTGTTGCACAGGAAGCCGGTGAGGGGGTGCGGCCGGCGGCCGGCTCGTGGAGCCGGACGCGCTCGGTGAAGTGGTCGGCGGGGTCGACGAGGGTGACGCGGGCGTGCGGGGCCAGCCGGAGCGCGGACGTCAGGCCCGCGTATCCGGCTCCGCGGATCTCGCCTGCTACTTCCGCTTCGGCTTGGGCTTCTTGCGGGCCGCGGGGTTGCCCGTGCGGGTGCCCCGGCGCTTCTCGTACCGCTCCAGGGCCGTCTCGTACTCGGCGCGCCGCAGGCTCTCGCCGGGCGCCTCGGTGAGCGAGCGGAAGAAGTACGCGAGGAGCGAGCCGACGAAACCGATCGCCTTCAGGCTGCGCAGCGACTCCTCGCGGGCGGGATCGGCGGGGCGGCGGACGAAGCCCTCCCACGTCTTGCGGAACGCGATGGCGCTGCACACCGCGAACATGACCACGACCAGGATGTTGACGAAGCCGCCGACGTCGGCGATCTCCAGCCCTTGGTAGCCGAAACGCAGCACGAAGCAGCCGGCGACGGCGGCGGCGAGCGAGCCGACGGCGACGCCGGCCCGGCGCGCGCCGTAGCCGTTGTCGTGGTTCACCCAGGTCGTACCGAAGAAACGGATCTCCTCGGGCTGCGGCCCTGGGGGCGTCTTCGGGGTGCTCTGCTCTTCGCTCACGCCTCGATTATCCCCGGAGCCCCAGGAGGGTAGAGCGGCGAGGACGGGTCAGGAGCAGCGCGGGGCGACGTAGCCATCGCTGCCGGTCTTCACATAGGCGTCGGAGACGTACTCGCCGTCGGCGGTGTTGTCCCAGAGCGAGGTGGTGCCGTACGGGCCGGAGACCCGCTCGCCGGGCCGCTGGCAGTAGATCGGGACGGTGGCGCCGACCGGCAGGGTGCGCACGATGCGGTACTGCGTGCCGGGGCCGCTGCGGACGTTCACGCGGTAGCCGGGTGCGATCGGGTAGCGGGTGACGGCGGCGGCCGCGGTCCCAGTGGCTGTCGCGGTCTGGACGGTGAGGTCCCCGGCTGCCGTGCTGGCGGCCGTGGCCACGCCCGGGTCCGTGCCTGTGCTCTCGTCGATGGACATGCTTCTTCTCCCCCGTTCGGACGACGCGCGCAGGCTAACAAGCCCTGGTCGGATTTCAGGCATCATCGACTAGGCTCCGTGCGTCGTGCACGCGCACGAATACACGGGGAAACATACGGGGTGGGGCTATGCCACCGTTGCGCGGTTCCGGCGTCGGCCGGGAAGCGGAGGATCCTGAGTACGCCGGCGCATACCGGCTGGAAGCCTGTCTCGGCTCCGGCGGGATGGGCGTCGTCCATCTGGCCCGATCGGCATCGGGGTTGCGGCTCGCGGTCAAGGTCGTGCACGAACACTACGCGTCGGACGCGGAGTTCAGGGCGCGTTTCCGGCAGGAGGTGGCCGCCGCGCGGCGGGTGAGCGGGGCGTTCACCGCGCCGGTCGTGGACGCCGATCCGGAGGCGGACCGGCCCTGGATGGCGACGCTGTACGTGCCGGGGCCCACGCTCGCCGAGCAGGTGAAGCGGAACGGGCCGCTGGCGCGGGCGGAGTTGCGGCGGCTGACGGCCGGGCTCGCGGAGGCGCTGCGCGACATCCACCGGGCCGGGGTGGTGCACCGGGACCTCAAGCCGGGGAACGTCCTGCTGACCGACACGGGGCCGAAGGTCATCGACTTCGGGATCTCACGTCCGGTGGACAGCGATCTGCGCACGGAGACGGGGAAGTTGATCGGGTCGCCGCCGTACATGGCGCCCGAGCAGTTCCAGCGGCCGCGGCAGGTGGGGCCGGCGGCGGACGTGTTCGCGCTGGGGTCGGTGCTGGTCCACGCGGCGACCGGGCGCGGCCCGTTCGACTCGGACAGCCCGTACATCGTGGCGTATCAGGTGGTGCACGACGAGCCGGACCTGACGGGCGTACCGGAGGAGCTCGCGGAGCTCGTCGCGCGGTGCCTGGCGAAGGAGCCGGCGGAGCGGCCGACGCCGGACGAGATCATGGCGGCGCTGCTGCCGCCGTCGTACGAGGCAGCGGCGTTCATACCGGCGCAGCGGCGGGCGGTGCCTGCGGCTCCGGTGGGGGCGTCTGAGGCGGATGCGCCGGGCGATGTGGAGACGCGGGCGCTGCGTGCGTCCGGCGGCCCGAACGGCAGTCCGGACGGCGGGCGTCGGCGGCGTCGGCGCTGGCCGCTGGTCACCGCCGCGACGCTCGCGGTGCTCGTGGGCGGGGGTGTGTGGGCGGCCGCCGGGCCGGGCGGGGACGCCGCGGCCGGGCGGACCGACCGGGCGGGACAGGCAGCGGCGGCGAAACCGTTCAGCGCCTGGCGGACCGCGCTGCCGGGCGGTGGCGACGCGGCGCCCGTCTGCTCGTTCGCATCCTCCGACGGCGGGGGCCTGTACTGCGCGGCGCGCGGGATCGCGGCGGCCCGGATCGATCCGGCAACCGGGCGGCTGCTCTGGTCGAGCCCGGGGCGGACCGGGGTGGAGGTCCAGGCGCCGGTCCTTGCGGGCGGGCTGGTGGGGACGGTGACGGAGGACGGTACGTACCGGACGTACGCGCCGGGCACCGGCGCGGCCGGCTGGAGCGCGGACGTATCGGGGTACCTGGACGGGGTCCATCCGGTCGGCGACACGCTGTTGATGGCGTCCCGGTCGGGCGAGGTGACGGCCATGGACGGGGCGACCGGCGCGCGGCTGTGGCGGCACGGTCTGCGGGGGCACGTCGATCCGCGGATCGGGCCGTACGACGCCGGGTCGGGGCTGGTGACCGTCTTCGAGGCGGCGGGCGAGCGGCACACGCTCGTGACGGCGGTACGGGTACGGACGGGCGAGATCGCCTGGCAGCAGCGGCTCGCCAGGACGGTGGTCCCGGTGGGTACGGCGCCGAGCGGGGCGCTCCTGCTCACGGAGCTGGACCGGGACGCGCGGACGGTCGCGGTCGTCCGCCGGGAACCGGGCACGCGCGCGGTGACGCGGGTGGCGCTGCCGTTCCCGATGACGGAGACGAAGGCGGTGGTGGACGGCGGGGCGGCGTACCTGCTGTCCCGCAGCGGCACGCTGGTGGCCGTGGACACGGACGTGCCGGGCGGCCGGCGGCTGTGGCAGCTGGAGACGGCGGCGGGCCGGGTGTCCCGGCCGTCCGTCGGGCCCGGCGACCGGCTGTACTTCTCGGCGGCGGACGGGCGGCTGCTGGCGGTGGACACGGCGCGGGGTGTCCTGCTGGGCCAGACGGACCCGCGGCTGCGGGACGGACGCCTGGGCCACGCGGGGACACTGCCGGCGCCGCTGCCGACGGACGGGAAGGTGTTCGGTTCGGCGCCGGACGGGTCGGTGTTCGCGGTGGAGTCGGGGGACCCGGCACGGTGGTGAGGGGCCCCGGTGCGGCGGCCTTCCGCTGCGGGGCCTCTCCCCCACCCCGCCCCTACCCGAAACCGGGGGCAGGCCCCCGGGCCCCCTTCGGGGCGGGTGCGCGTCGCGGGCGGCGCCGCGGAGGCAGCCGACCGGGGTTTGGAAGGCCGCCCGAGCGACGCCCGACGCGGGCGAACCGGGTCCCGGGCGGGTGCGGGTGCCGGTCG
>NZ_BMQQ01000062.1 GCF_014648195.1 Streptomyces purpureus | reverse complement strand
AACGTCGGCCTTCAAGACCACAACCAGGTCTTGAAGGCCGACGTCACGCGAGCCCCCGAATTCGCCAACAGCATCCGAAGGGGACCGAGGGGCGTCGAGGAGCGGTGAAGGGTCAGCCGAGACCCGGTCCGCGGACCGGAATGTGAGTGAACGTCGGCTCCGGGGCCGGATTCTGGAAGAAGTATTGAGGCTGCTGGTGCTGCTCCTGCCGTGATTTGGGCTAGCCCCGACCAGGCCAAGAGCCTCCGTAAGGCCCGCGAGAATGGGACGAACGGCGGGTACCTTGCCGGTCAGGTGACCGACCCGGTTGCTTCGCGCGGCCTGGGTCTCCCGATCCATGTTTCGGCGAATCTGCCCGCCCGCACGGTGATTGTTGCCGATCCGACCCGTATTCATATCGGGCTGCGATCGGATGTGCGCGTGGCGGTTTCCGAAGACTACGCCTTTGACAAGGACGTTACGGCTTTCCGTGCGACCTATCGGGTGGCGGGTCTTGCCGTTGATGCACCCTCCGCGCTGTACGTCATCAAGGCAGCCGCCAGCTAGTTCCACAGCAGTCCCAATTCCCTGAGCCCCCAGCCGCCGGCTGGGGGCTCATTTTGGGTTTTCGGGCCATTGAAGGGGAGTTGGTTCGAGGCAGCGGAAGGCCCCGCCCATACGCCGGGGGAGACGTACGGACGGGGCCAATTGGCGGCGGTCCCGCGTTCAGTGCTGACGCGGCCTGTGCGGCGTCCTGGTGACGGCGTCACGCCACCACCACAAGCCCCGGCAGACAGGCTCAGACAGTCCGGAGTGCGTCCCGCAGCGCGGGCACCATGGCAAGCCGCTCTCTGGGTCCGTCAGGCACTCAGCAGCGCATCGGGGGCACTTGCGCACGGGACCTTCTCTCAGGCGCTCAGGTCGAACTCTCCGCCCTTGATCGCGGCGGTGAGCGTCGCCCAGTCGGCGGGCGTCATGGTGACGATGGTGTCCGGCCGCTTGCTGTCCCGCAACGCCACCACCCCCGGCACGTTCAGAGCCACCTGCGGGCAGTTGTCCACTCGGGCGTCACGGCATGCCGCAGCCGTGACGAACTGGAATTCGGGCCGTTCGGTCATGGTGCTTTTCCCTTCGCCGAACAGCGGGGATTCGGTCCCCGCACCGCCGTGCGCCCGCCTCGGCCGCATGCCCTTCCTGTAGCAACGCGACCGAGGCGGGGTCCTGCCCTGCCCCCTGCCTACTCTCGGTGTGACGTAGGGCCGGAGTCGGATCGGTTATCCGGCAGGGGACAGGAGTGCGGTTCGGTGCGGTCGCACCGTGAGCGGTACCACTCGACTCGTTCGCGGCCGAAGATGCGTCCCCAGACGAGAACGAGGTAGCCGCCGCCCTCCTCCGGAAGGATTCGGCGGAGCGGTGCGAAATGGTTCCTGTCGCGGTTGTGTACCGGCAGGGTGCATACAGCCCATCGAGACAACTCCCCGTCGTACCTGGTCCCTTCGCGTGGAAGCCTCCGCGACTGCCACATATGAGCGATGCTCAACCAAGCCTTGGAGCCGCACTGCCGTTCCGTCATTCCGCTCTTTCCCCAGCCCAGTTCCTACAGTCGTGTGAGGTCACTCGGGCGCCCGTGTGGCGCGTTCACGGTCCGGACGATGCCGACCCCTGCCAGCCACGCGGGAAGGCGGCAGGGGCCGACACAGGGGCGCTGTCGCTCACGGGCGCCCCTTCCGTCATGCCGTGGTCGCAGACCCCTCACGGGGCCGACTGTGTTCCTCGCCGTCCCTTGGCATGCCGGGCGTTTCTCGCGGCTCGTCTCGTACGACGAATGTGAACGACGTACAGACGCGCCGGAACGACCGGTGATTACTTCGGCCCGTGTGGCTCATGCATTCCACATCGACCGCCGCCGCGTCCGTGGAGGGTGACGCCTCCCAGGCGCAACTAAGGCACTGCGCTTCATGGGTGATGTCTGTGTCCGGGTGCTGAATGATCCGGTGCAGGACGTGCCGGTATGCGGCTCGAATGGTGCCCATCACTTCTGCCCCCGGCGGTGGTGGCTCCCCGACTTCGGGTGAGCCGCCAACTCCACGTTGAGGTCAGTCACCGCAGAGAAATCCCCACGCTCCCGCGCCTCGGCGCGTTGCTTATCCAGCGCCGCACATACCCCGCATCCCGCAGCAGGCTGCGGAGGATCGGCGGGAAAAGACAGGTAGACGGGCTCTGCCATCGTCGTATTTGTCTCGCTCATCGCTGAATGCCTCCCGGCTCGGGTGTCCGTGGCAAGCAATGATTCCCCGGCCAGCCAACTATGCCTAGCTGGTTTCCTGTTCGCGCAAGAAGTCGTCCCGGACGCCTTCAAGCATGGCGCGCATCTCATCGCCAGAAAGTGCCATGGCTGCGAATCCCTCGAACTTGCGCACGTACAGTGCAACGTCCCTGGGGTCGGTCACGACGATTTCGGCGTGCACGGTCTCTACCGTAACCGTTCGATCATCTCGGATAACGAAGGCGTGATTGGCTATGTCCTCTTGGCGTGCGGACAAGGGGACGATGCGAATGCCTATGTTCGGCCGGCGGGACAGGAAGAGGAGCCTGTCAATCTGCTCCGCCATTCTCGCGGCTGACACGATGCGCCACCGCAGTACGGGCTCAGTGATAACGAACTGAAGACGCTTGCCTGAGTCGTAAAGCGCCTGCTGCCGCTCTATTCGGGAACTGATAGTCCGGGTAAGCATGTCCTCGCCGAGGTTATGCCTGGATAGAATCGCGCGGATGTACTCGGGGGTCTGTAGGAGGCCGGGCATCAAGGCCGGCTGGAAGAGTCGCAGCAGCGTCATTTCGGCCTCTAGCGCCCGCGTCTGCTGCTGTGCCTTATGTAAGCCCATGCGGCGGACGAGACGCCACGCTGTGGTCTCGGTTGCCGCCGCTCTGACTGCTTCTAGATACTCTTCCTTGACCTCGTCCGAAACGCCGATTGCCGTGAGGATGCGTTCAACGTCGGCGGCGGAGGGGGCGACCTTAGCCGTCTCGATCTTACTCAGCTTGCTCGCAGACATGACTGCGCTGCGGGCGACGGCTTTAGCTTCCTTCCCGGAGGCTTGCCTGAGCGCCCGCAGCGCGGCTCCTAGCTGTGCTCTGTTCACTCCCCGTACTTCGCCCACCATTCGGTGAACGGCACAGCGTGAGCTAAGGCCTTATCCCTGTAGGCCCGAAACTCTGCCGCCTGCTCAGCGGGCAGCACGTTTGCGCCGACGAAAGAGCCATCCGGCGCGTAGCTCATCACAGCCGGTGTGACATCATCGAAGAGCCAAAAGTCCGGGGCCCCTTGCAGGGGGTTGCTCTTCCCCGTGGTGTCGAGGATGAAGAATTCTTCTCCGCCGGTCACGTTCTTCTGGTAGCCCCAGCCCAGCTCGAACCGCAGATACGGGGTCAGCGGCCGAGACAGAACGTGAACGCGATACACGCGTTTACCCTCGCTGGTGTGGGAGCGGAGTTCGGCCACCCAGTCAGCGTTATAGCCGGTTGGCTGCGGCTTTCCGGCGAGGAAGGCTTGATAGGCATCTACGTTTCCCGACTTGCTGTAATCGTCCAGCGTCTCCAGGCGGAAGGCTTCCTGCTGGAAGGTGTCGAACAGTTCCCCCAGAGTCCTAGACGCCACGAAGACCCTTCCGGATGAGGTCGAAGATCAGCTGCTCCGGGATCTCGACCACGGTTTCGTGAGGCGGAATGTCGAGCCCGTGATCTGCCGGGGTCTCGCCCTGGACCAGCAGCGTGCCCCTGTCGGTCGTGTAGATCGTCGGGCAGTCCTTGAGGTCGCATGTGCTGACAAGCTTGGTCACCTTCACGGGGTTCCCCTCCTTGGCCTGCTGCGTCGTGTCCTGACCGATGCTTCCGACCAACTCACCTGAGGCGCAAGGGTTTCAAGTTTCCAGAACAGGAAACCGGCGGCGGTGGGGTCGCCCGGCCCGCTTCACTGTCTCGGGGGCGGCCCCAGACGGGCAGGTACGACAAGAGCCCCCGGCGGTGGACTCCGGGGGCTCTCTAGGGGCGGGGGAGTGCTGGGCTACGCCAGACCGGGACCGCGTACCGGGATGCTGGTGAACGTCGGCTGCTCGGGTTCACGCGAGGTGAAGAAGTCGTTGCCCTTGTCGTCCACCACGATGAACGCCGGGAAGTCCTCGACCTCGATCTTCCAGACCGCCTCCATGCCGAGCTCCTCGTACTCGACGACCTCGACCTTCTTGATGCAGTCCTGCGCCAGACGCGCCGCCGGGCCGCCGATCGAGCCCAGGTAGAAGCCGCCGTGCGTACCGCACGCGTCCGTGACCTGCTTCGAGCGGTTGCCCTTGGCCAGCATGACCTTCGAGCCGCCCGCCGCCTGGAACTGCTCCACGTACGAGTCCATCCGCCCGGCCGTCGTCGGGCCGAAGGAGCCGGACGCGTAACCCTCCGGCGTCTTCGCCGGGCCGGCGTAGTAGACCGGGTGGTCCTTCAGGTACTGCGGCATCTCCTCGCCCGCGTCGAGGCGCTCCTTGATCTTGGCGTGCGCGATGTCGCGCGCCACGACCAGCGGTCCGGTGAGCGACAGCCGGGTCTTGACCGGGTACTTCGTCAGCTCGGCGAGGATCTCGTCCATCGGCTGGTTCAGGTCGATCTTGACGACGTCGCCCGCGTCCAGGTGCGCGTCCTCGGTCTCCGGCAGGAAACGCGCCGGGTCCGTCTCCAGCTGCTCCAGGAAGACACCCTCGGCGGTGATCTTGGCGACGGCCTGCCGGTCGGCCGAGCAGGACACCGCGATCGCGACCGGCAGCGAGGCGCCGTGCCGCGGCAGACGCACCACGCGGACGTCGTGGCAGAAGTACTTGCCGCCGAACTGCGCGCCGATGCCGATTTTCTGCGTCAGCTCGAAGACCTTCTTCTCCAGCTCCTCGTCCCGGAAGCCGTGGCCGAGCTCGGAGCCCTCGGACGGCAGCTCGTCCAGGTAGTGCGCGGAGGCGTACTTCGCGGTCTTCAGGGCGAACTCGGCCGACGTGCCGCCGACCACGATCGCGAGGTGGTACGGCGGGCACGCGGCCGTACCGAGCGAGCGGATCTTCTCCTCCAGGAACTTCATCATGGAGGCCTCGTTGAGGACCGCCTTGGTCTCCTGGTAGAGGAAGGACTTGTTGGCCGAGCCGCCGCCCTTGGCCATGAAGAGGAACTTGTAGGCGCCGCCGTCGGTCGCGTACAGCTCGATCTGGGCCGGCAGGTTGGAGCCGGTGTTCTTCTCCTCCCACATGGTGAGAGGAGCCATCTGCGAGTAGCGCAGGTTCAGCTTGGTGTACGCGTCGTAGATGCCGCGCGACAGGGCCTTCTCGTCCTCACCTTCGGTGAGGACGTTCTGCCCGCGCTTGCCCATCACGATCGCCGTGCCGGTGTCCTGGCACATCGGCAGCACGCCCGCGGCGGCGATGTTCGCGTTCTTCAGCAGGTCGAGCGCGACGAACTTGTCGTTGCTCGACGCCTCCGGGTCGTCGATGATCTTCCGCAGCTGGGCGAGGTGCGCCGGCCGCAGATAGTGCTGGATGTCGTGGATGGCCTCGGCGGCGAGCTTGCGCAGCGCCTCCGGCTCGACCTTGAGGAACGTACGGCCGTCGGCCTCGAAGGTGGAGACACCTTCGGCGGTCACCAGGCGGTAGGGCGTGGTGTCCTCTCCCAGGGGGAGCAGATCGGAGTACGCAAACTCTGGCATGGCAGCCATTCCTCACTCGGCAGACAGCTGCGCCGCCTCCGTTGGCGGCGCGTCCACAAGCGTAAGACGGCCAGTACGTCCCGATCCTGTGAGGTAAGGCTCACTTCCCGCGGAGCGGGGTCGTGGGAGGGGCCTCGGGTGGGGGCTCGGCGGGTCCTGCGGGTCCCGCGGGAATGGCGGGGGTGGGCGGGGCGCCCCGGCCGCGCCCCCTAGTCGCGATCTATCGCGTTTCGCTAGGGTGGTGCCGTGGACCTCGAAAAGAAGCCCGAGCAGACGCCCCGTCAGCCGGTCGCCCCCGCCGCACCGGCCGACACCCTGCGCGCCTCGGACGCCGACCGGGACCGGATCGCGGACATCCTCAGGGACGCCCTCGCCGAGGGGCGGATCGACCCGGAGGAGCACTCGGAGCGGATCGACGCCGTCTACCGCGCCAAGACCGTCGGTGAGCTGGAGCCGCTCGTACGGGACCTGCCGGCCGCCCGCACGGCCCAGCACCCCGCGCCGGACTACTCCTACGGCCCCGAGGAGACCGGCGGCCCCGCCGACAACCTGGTCGCGGTCTTCTCCAGCTCGACCCGCAAGGGTCGCTGGCGCGTCGGGCGCAGGACCAACGCCTTCGCGCTCTTCGGCAGCATCGAGATCGACCTTACCGAGGCGATCTTCGCCCAGCGGCTCTCCACCATCAACGCCACCTCGATCTTCGGGAACGTGGAGGTGCGGGTCCCGGAGAACGTCTCGCTGCGCGGCAGCGGCACCGGCGTCTTCGGCAACTTCGAGGTCGTGACCCTGGAGGGCGCCGACCCGCAGGCCCCGGTGGTGGTCGTCAACGGCTACTCGGTCTTCGGCAACGTCGAGGCGAAGCCGAAGCGGGGCAAGGTGATCGCCGACCTGCGCGACCGGCTGCGCAAGCACCTGGGCCACTGACCGCCGGCCACCCCCGTCACGGTCCGGCGGTGTGACCGGAATTCGCCGCCCCGGGTTCCGTATTTCGGAACTGAGTACCACTCGGTGCTTATCGGCACGCACAGCGGGTAGGGCTTGCTGCATCGTCTCTTCTCGCTTGCGAAGCCGTCGTCAGGAGTGGACCGTGCTGCAACTGCCGCATCAGCCCCTACAGGTCGCCGCCCTTCCGCCCCAGCGACTGCCCGCGCGGGAGGATCAGGACGGCCCCTGGCACACGGAGGCTGTCTGCCGCCGGGACGAGGCGGGCCTCTTCTTCGCCCCCTCCAAGGAGCCGACCGCCGCCCGGCTCTCCCGCGAGGAGGCCGCCAAGCGTGTCTGCGCCCGCTGCCCCGTGATGGTCGAGTGCCGGGAGCACGCGCTGCTCCAGCCCGAGCCGTACGGCGTGTGGGGCGGGCTCACCGCCGCCGAGCGCCGCGTCGTGCTCGCCCGCCGCCGCCGGCGCGAGGTCGAGCTCAGGAAGGCCGCCGCGGCCGAGCGGATCGCCGCCGCGGGCTGACGGCGCCGGTACGGCACCTGTCCGCCAGGCCCGGGTCCGTACGGGAAGGGGCGCCCCCACCGCACATGGGGGCGCCCCTCTTCGTCCTGGTCCCGCTTCGGCGGGTCGTCCCGCCCGGTGCTACTTCGCGCGGTCGAAGTCGATCTTGCTGTAGGCGCGCAGCTTCGAGAGCCGGTGCGTCGAGTCGATCTGGCGGATCGTGCCCGACTTCGAGCGCATGACCAGCGACGACGTGGTCGCGGTCTCGGAGCGGTAGCGGACACCGCGCAGCAGCTCGCCGTCGGTGATGCCGGTCGCGACGAAGAAGACGTTCTCACCGCTGACGAGGTCGTTGGTCGAGAGCACCCGGTCGAGGTCGTGGCCCGCGTCGATCGCCTTCTGGCGCTCCGCGTCGTCCTTCGGCCACAGCTTGCCCTGGATGACACCGCCCAGGCACTTGATGGCGCAGGCCGAGATGATGCCCTCGGGCGTACCGCCGATGCCCAGGAGCATGTCGACGCCGGTGCCCTCGCGGACGGCCATGATCGAACCGGCCACGTCGCCGTCCGAGATGAACTTGATCCGGGCGCCGGTCTCGCGGATCTCCTTGACGATGCCCTCGTGGCGGGGGCGGTCAAGGATCACGACCGTGACGTCCTCGGCGGACATGTTCTTGGCCTTGGCGACCCGGCGGATGTTCACCGAGACCGGGGCGTTGATGTCGACGAAGTCGGCCGCCTCGGGGCCCGTGACCAGCTTGTCCATGTAGAACACGGCGGACGGGTCGAACATCGTGCCGCGGTCGGCGGCGGCGAGCACCGCGATGGCGTTCGGCATGCCCTTGGCGTTGAGCGTCGTGCCGTCGATCGGGTCGACGGCGATGTCGACCTCGGCGCCGGTGCCGTCGCCGATGCGCTCCCCGTTGTAGAGCATGGGGGCTTCGTCCTTCTCGCCCTCGCCGATGACGACGACGCCGTTCATCGAGACGGTGGAGACGAGGGTCCGCATGGCGTTCACGGCCGCGCCGTCGGCACCGATCTTGTCGCCGCGGCCGACCCAGCGGCCGGCCGCCATGGCGGCGGCCTCGGTGACCCGGACCAGTTCCAGGGCCAGGTTGCGGTCAGGAGCCTCGGGGGAAACCTCGAGCTCGGACGGCAGATGATGCTCGGTCATCGGAGCGCACCTTTCTGTACGGCGACGGCCGGGAAAAAGAGGGTGCTGCGACTCTATCGGTAGGTCGACATATTGAGCAGAGGGGCCCACGTATGAGCAGAACACCGTGATGCGAACATGGTGGGCGTGGCAGGTACGCGAGGCAAGCAGACAGTACGCGGGATGATCAAGTCGATGGCGGTCATCCTCGCCGCCGCGGGCGTGATGTATCTCTTCATCCCGCACGACGAATCGGCGGACCCGGTCAAGGCCGTGGACTACCGGATCGAGCTCCTGACGGCCCAGCGCGCGGCCCCGTACCCGGTGCTGGCGCCGGAGGGCCTCGGCGAGGGCTGGAAGGCCACCACGGTCTCGTACAAGCGCGAGAAGAACGACGCGTGGCAGCTGGGCTTCCTGGACCCGGACACGCAGTACGTGGCGATCCACCAGTCGACCGAGGACCCGAAGAAGTACATCCCCCGGGTCACCCAGCAGGCCGCGGACACGGGCAAGACCCAGACGGTGGCCGGCGGAACCTGGCAGCGCTGGGAGGGCCCGAAGTACGACGCCCTCGTACGTACGGACGGCAAGGTCACCACGCTGGTGACGGGAACGGCGTCCTTCGACCGCCTGGCCCAGATGGCGGCGGCGCTCCAGTCGAAGAAGGCGTGAGGCACGACGACGGTCTGAGACACGACGAAGCCCCGGGCGAGGGGCGGATTCTTGGGGTCCTCGCAACACCTGATGGCCTACGTGGTCGTCAGTAGATCACGCAGGCGCTCGGCTGGGG
>NZ_BMQQ01000061.1 GCF_014648195.1 Streptomyces purpureus | reverse complement strand
CACCTTCGACGGCCGTCTCTCCGCAGCCCGTCAGTAACCCCAACCACCCTCGTTACACCGTTCGATTGACAGACCCCACCTCGGTGCCCGCGAATACGACCCCAACATCGGCCGGTTCATCAGCGTCGACCCTGTCCTCGACTTCAACGACCCGCAGCAAACCCACGGCTACACCTACGGCAACAACAACCCCGTAGCCTTCTCCGATCCCACCGGCCTGCGCCCTGACGGACCCGTGGGAGGCGCCGACTACAACGACAAGCGCGAGACCAAGGGGGCCGGTCACTACAACGGATCGACAGGCAGCGGCTGGTTCAAGGACCACGCCGGCGGCTGGAGCTACCGGTACAAGCAGAATGTCGGGGGCTTCACCGCATCGCAGACCATCTGGTCCGACCGGGCCAGCTCCCGCGGCTACAAGAAGCATGCCTCAGTCAATGTGGTCAAGAATCCGCCACCGCCGAAGAACTTCTACCAGAAGTACATCGGTCCGGTACTGGGATCGGTAATCCTGCCGGACCCGCAAGCGTGGCAGGACTGCTTCGGCGATGGGTCAATCCAGCAGTGCGCGTGGGCAGCCACCGATCTCCCCTTCCTCAAACCCTTCAAGGCCCTCAAAGCCGTAAAAAAACTGGATGAGTCCGCTGAGACCACATCCGACGCCACGAGGAAACCCGGGTGCCCGGAGCACTCCTTCCTGCCGGGCACCAAGGTCCTGCTCACCGACGGCACGACAAAGAGCATCGAAGACATCAGGGAAGGCGACAAGGTCCTCGCCACAGATCCCGACACAGGTGAGACCCGGGGACAAGATGTCGTCCAGACCATCATCACCAAGGACGACAAAGAGTTCACTGAACTCACCATCAAGGCAGGCAATGGCAACGCCAGCATCGTCGCCACCGACACACACCCCTTCTGGTCCACAGACCAGAACAAGTGGATCGACGCGGGCGACGTCACCCCTGGCACCACCCTCCGCACCACTGACGAGCGCGGCGTCCAGGTACTCGCGGTACGCCACTACAAGAAACAACAACGCACGCACGACCTCACGATCGATCGCATCCACACGTACTATGTGCTGGCGGGGGCAACTCCGGTCCTGGTTCACAACAGCAACTGTGGTGACGTAATTCTGGGGTCGGGCGAGGGAACTGCTGATGCCTTGAGGGCTTTCACCTCAACGAAGCCGGAGACTGAATTCGTGTTCGATTCCGGCGCCGGAAGGTTCCTGGCGGGAGATCGTGAAAGAATTCCCGGAGGCCTCAGCCCCCACGAGCAACTAGCAGAAAAGGCGGGCATGGACAGAGGAACAGTGCTGGGTGGCACACTCTTCCGAGATAACGGCCGCCTAGTGTTCACGGAAAATAGTGGTCACTATGGCCACAGGTGGACGGACGCTACACGCCAGCAGTTCCAGAAGTTTATGAGCGATCAAGGGATTGACTTCGACTACAGGCCGTGGGGTTGAGATGGGAAACTGGACTCCAGTGGTGTATCGGGGAGACGGGGCGTGGATTGGGGTCATGCCCGATGGTCGGATCGGCGTAGGTGTGGAGTCGGAAGGCCGGTCCTCCCTTGTGGGATCGGGATTCGTTCCCATGTGGCCATACATGGAGCGGGACCTCTCTGCATGCCTGGCCGATTTTTCCCGCTCGTGGGAACATCTCGGTCAGGGTGGCGTGCCAACCCCTGAGAAGCTCATCGAACTGACAGTGGAGACGGCGTGGAAGTCCGGCCGGTCATACTGGATGGAGCTAGCCGCGATTTGGGCTATCGAGATGGTTCGGCAAGAGGGTTTTGATCAAGAGGCCACCCGAACGCTTCTCCTCGAAATGGCGGCCTCGGAGGCGTTGTCGCCAGAATTGCGGGATAGAGCTCGGGGTGCTGGCGGGTAGGTGACCCGGTACCCGAAGGGATCCCAAGGCTGGGATTGATCAGCCCTGAACGCATCTCGAAGCTTTTGCTTCGGAAAACCTGAAGCCCCACCAAATGTGACCGGTGGGGCTTCAGGGGCATTTGACGGCAGTAGTTGACGGCAACGTCAGCGGACGAGGGCGGCGCAGGGTGGTGGTTCGTCGCCGTTGCCGTTGGCCGTCTCGGTGATCGTCGGGCCGTTGAGCACGGTGCCGAGGGTGTCGATGGCGTCGCGCTGAAGGCGGAGCCTGACATGAGCGTAGACGGCGGCCGTGACACCGATGTGTGCGTGGCCGAGGAGTTCCTTGATCACGACGAGTTCGATGCCTTGCTCAAGGAGCAGAGTGGCGGTCGAGTGGCGGAGGTCGTGGAAGCGGATGCGGCGGAGGCAGGCCTTGCGGAGGAGAGTCTTGAAGGCGCGGGTGAGGTTGGTCGGGTCGACCGTTCTTCCCTGGGGAGTGGTGAACACATGTCCGGTTTGCTGCCACGTGGTGCCTGCGGCCTCCCGCTCGCGCTGCTGCCGTTCGTGGTGGAGCTTCAGCGACTGAGCACTGTGGGTAGGCAGAGCGATGCGGCGTTCGGAGGCCCGCGTCTTGGTGGGCAGCGTGGTGAGCCCACCTGCGCTGGTGCGCTGAAGGGTGCGGCGGATGGCGGCGGTACCTGCGTCGAGGTCGAGGTCTTCCCAGCGCAGGTCGAGGAGTTCGCCCTTGCGGAGTCCGGTGTGGAGGGCGAGTTCGAACAGCGCGTGCAACCGGTGACCTTCCGCGGCGGCAAGGAACTGGCGGGCTTCGTCGGTGGTGAGGGGTTCGAAGCGTCGGGGC
Organism: Streptomyces purpureus; assembly: GCF_014648195.1. Lineage (GTDB taxonomy): Bacteria > Actinomycetota > Actinomycetes > Streptomycetales > Streptomycetaceae > Streptomyces > Streptomyces purpureus. The sequence continues at coordinate 6,609 of NZ_BMQQ01000061.1, read as the reverse complement.
CGTGGGGCGCCGGTGCGGACGTTGCGGGCGACGTTGCGCGGGATCTGCTCTTCGCGGACGGCGTGCTCCAGGCCGGACTTGAGGACGGAGTGGATGTAGGTGAGCGTCAGCGGGGAGAGCAGCTTGTGGCAGCACTGGCCGGCGGCGCAGCAGCGGGGCTGGTCGCGGCGGGCGTCGATGCGGCGGGTGCAGCATTGGCAGGTGGTGCGGAGCTGGTTGAGCCAGGTGCGGATGTCCTTGGCGGTGAGCTTGGTGAGCTTCTTCTTGCCGAGGCCGGGGATGAGGTATCGGTTGACGCAGGTGGTGTAGCGGGTGTGGGTGTTCTCGCGGAGGTGGTGGACGGCGACGTTCTGAAGCCAGTACGTCAGGTACGCGGCCAGGCTGCCCTGCGCGGAGGGGACGGGGAGGCCGCGGTTGCTGTTGGCGATCTTCTCGGTGAGCTTGGCGAGCGCTTCTTTGCGGGTGGTGCCGTAGACGCGGACGCGGCGGCGGGTGTTGCCGGGAGCGAGGACGTATCCGGCAGCCTCCCACCGGCTGTCCTTGCGCTGGTAGACGGTTCCGTCGCCGTTGGCGCGGACGCGGCGGGAGGCGGGGGTGTCGCGGGGTGCGGTCATGAGGCGGCTTCCTGGTCGAGGCGGGTGCGGATGAAGTCGGCGAGGGCGTGGGTGGGGATGCGGCGGGCGCGGCCGAGGGTGATTGAGGCGAGTTGCCGGGTGCGGAGGAGGTCGTAGACGGCGGTGCGGCCGAGTTGGAGGCGGGCCATGACCTGGGGGACGGTGCGGAGTTCCGTGCTGGCGGTCACGCGAGGCTCCCCGGCTGGACAGCACGGGGCAGCCGGTCAGTGGAGTGACCGACTGGGTGACCGGCGGAGTGACCGGCGCGGTCGCCGGAGTGTTCCGAGCGTCGGGTTGGGGTCGGTTGTTCGGGTCGGGTCTGCGGTCTGCGGTCAGGAGGTCGGCGAGGTGTTCGAGTTCGGGCAGGAGGCCGGTTCCGGTGTACTGCCAGTGGGAGATGACCAGGGTCGTGTCCGAGTTCACGCGCTGACCGTCGATGTTGCGGTGACCGGGGGCCAGGTCGGTGGGGCGTCCGGCGCGGTCACCGACTGGGCTGGCGTCCGTTTGACCGGCCTGGGTCTGAGCTGACGCTGGGGCTGGGGTCTGGGTGGCGGGTCGACCGGTTCGCCAGGCGGTGCGTTGGGCTCGGAGGTGGGTGAGGGTGGTGGAGTAGTGGCGGGTTCGGGTGGAGAAGTGGCCGCGGAAGCCGAGCATGTGGGCCCATTGGCGCAGGCGGAGGTGGGCGTGCTGGGGTTGGGTGGCGAGGTGCCAGGCGGTGTGGATCATGCGGCGGGCGTGGTTGGTGATGTCGTGGGTGGCGAGTTCGGCGAGGAGTCGGAGGCGGCGGTCGAGGGTGCCGGTGGTGGTCTCGGCTCCCTTGGTGGCGTACTTGGCGATGTAGGCGGCGACGTGCCGGTCGGTGACCGGACCGCCACCGGTGAAGTCCGTGCCGCGGATTGCCCGGACGTCGATCTGCCGCCCGAACCGGACACCAACCGGTCGGCTCGGTCACAGATCGGGGCCCCGGCGGGCTGCTGCGGCTGGCCCTCATGCGCGACGCGGGTGCGTGCGGCGGCGGCGCGGATGGCGTGGTCGAGGAGTTGGGTGGTGGCCCAGGCGGGTGGGGTGCTGGTGGGGCCGGTGGGTCCGTCGAGGCGGATGACGGCGTGGAAGTGGACCTGGCCGCGCTTTTGGTACTCGGCGACCTTGGCGTAGGAGAGGGTGGCGTGGTGGCGCAGGTCCCGCTGCGTCAGCCCCGCCGCCTTGGCGATCTCCCGGCGCAGGTGGGTGGTGAAGCGTGCCCACAGGGCCGGGGCGTGCGCGTTCCAGAGCACCGCGCCTGTGTAGTCGTACCGTTCGGGGTCGAGCGGTGTGCCGAGGAGCGGGTCGGCGTCGGGATGGAGCTGGCCGCAGTGGCAGTGTCCGGTGTCGGGTTGGTTGTGGACGGGGCCGAAGCCGGGCGCGGTGAGGGTGGCGAAGACGCGGGGGTGGGCGGCGACGCTGGTGGGGACGGTCTTGCCGCCGCGCAGGCCGGCGGCGATGAGCTGGTAGGTGTCGTATCGGTAGACGGTGGAACAGGCGGGGCAGCGGGTGGCGCGGCGGTTGCCACAGCGCACCAGCAGCTCGCCCGCCAGGAGCCGGCCGGAGTCGAAGTGGTCGAGGATCTCGCCGGTCGCGCTGTCGAGTCGGGTGCGGTGTCCGGTGAGGCCGATCGGGTGCGCGCAGCCGCCGAGTCCGGCTATCTGCCGTGCGAGGGGTGCGAGTTGGCCGGTGGCGGCGAGCTTCGCCAGCTTGGCGGTGAGCCTGGCACGGCGCTCCAGCGCCGACCGCCCTGCCGCCGATGAGGCGGTGGCGTCCGTTCGGCAGGTCGGCGTCGTGAACGTCGACGACGAGGGACGAGAGACGGCTGGAATGGACGCGGAGTAAGGGAGTTGGTGCTGTGCGGGCATGGGGGAGGGGCCTTTCGGCGGGAGCGCGGAAGGGGTACGGCGCGAGGTGGTGTGGGCAGGCCGAAGTGATCGGCTCACAGGGGAACGGGGGCGCCTCGAAGGTGGGCGCGGGGGCCGGACCAGGGGCTGGTCGGCGGGGCGCGGTGGTGATCACCGGCGGGTGCGTGACGTTAACATCGCCTCACGGGCACATTCAAGTGCATCCCTCCTGATTCCTTTCTTTCGACGGGTAGTGTGAGGGCGGTTTCCCGGTTTGGACGGGCCGGATTGTGCTGGTAGAGGGCATGGAAAGCGGGGGTGACCGGGCATGGTGGGGCGGCGCGGGCGCAGGCCGGCGGGCAGCGGGGTGCAGCTGACATTCGAGGTCATCGCCGAGACCCTGCGCGAGCGCATCCGCTCCGGCGGGCTGCGGCCGGGTGACGCGCTGCCGACGCAGGCCGTGCTGATGCGGGAGTTCGGGGCGTCGAGCCTGACCGTGCAGAAGGCCATGGCCCTGCTGAAGCAGGACGGATGGGCGGTCTCCCGCCCCGGCAAGGGAGCCTTCGTCGCCCACCACGACCACCCCGACGGGGCCGATGACCTCGACAACCCGGAGGCGACCGCACCCGTCGGCGGGACGACGGCCCGCGTCGAGGCGCTGGAACGTGCGCTGGCCGAGGCCGCGCAGCAGATTGCCGACCTTCGTGGCCGCGTCGAGGCACTGGAGACGGGCGGCGGCGGGCGGGGCCGCTGACCCGCCGTGCCGGGCGGTCCGGGGGTGTGCGTTCAGATTTTCTCTACGAGGTTCAAGGCGGGCCCCGCCCGCCAGGGCTGGCCGCCGTCGCCGACGAGCCCGCCGTTCAATCGGGAGGCCAGCCACGCCGCAGGTGGCGAGCCGGCCCGGCAGCCGGGGGTGATCCGGGGCTACCGGAGCGGCAATCGGCCTGGTCGCCGGGCTGACCGCAACTGAGCTCCTGGCGGAGCAAGTTGTCGCCGACGACCGTCCTACGGCCGGATCGCAGGCACGGGCCGACCAGGGGGCCGACCCTCCACGCGCGTCGTACTGGGCTCACCGGGGGTGGTGGCCGACATCGCCTACGGCGGGGATCAAGGCTTCCGGCGGCCCACTGGCGGCAGGCCCCGTTGAACGGGCCGCTGGTCGGTCGAGGGGAGCACCGCGCGGGAGGGGCCAAGAGCTGCCACCTACCCCCGCCACAACCGGGCGCGTCAGCGTGGCGGCCTGGCTACGGCAGCAGGGCGAAGGAGTGGGGCGTCCTGGGGCGCACGACGCTGAAGTGGCGGCGGTCGAGGGTAGCGATGGCGTCCGCCCCGAGACGTTCGGCAATGGCGAAGACGGAGGCGTCGACCGCGCCGAGGGGGAAGTCGGCATACTTCTCGACCAGTTCGACCATGCGGTCAATGTCTGCGGCGGCCAGCGGGATCAGGCTGATCTGCCCGAGGCTGATCGAGCGAAGGAAGGCGGCCTCCGCACGGGTGCCGTGCTCGCGTTCCAGCAGGTAGCAGACCTCGGTGAGGACCGGGTACGGCACCAGTAGCGGGCGCGGCGTGCGGCGCATCAGCTCGACGCAGCGAGCGTGGTCCTGATCGTCGGCGTCGGCGGCGGCGACCAGCGCCCCGGTGTCCCAGACGATCATTCGGCGTCGCGTCCCAGCTCGGCGCGCAGGATCTCGCTGGAGCGGACGCCCAGGTCACCCTTGCCGCTGGACAGCGCGCCGACGAAGTCGGGCAGCGGCCACTCCTCCCCGCCGTCCTCGGCGGGGGTGCTCTCCCGCACGAGGGCGAGTATCGGCGCGACCTGCGACTCCGGCAGCCGGTCGATCAGCTCGTGCAACTCTTCCCGCAAGGTGCTCATGGGACCAGGATAGGGACAACCGCCCAGGTGAGGGAGCCGTCGCAGCAGGATGGCCTCGTCGAGCCCTCATGGTCTAGACCGCTGACGGCAGTAGTGACGGCAACAACCACGGACGCCAGGGCACATCCACGCACGCCAGCGGAGCATGAAACTGCCGATGACCTGCGAAAACGCAGGTGGGTAGGGGTCGCGTAGCACACGTACTATGTGCTGGCGGGGCAGACTCCGGTCCTCGTTCATAACTCGAATGGGGCCTGCGGCACAAACCTGACACGAGGTGAAAAGGTTGCTGCTGCTGCGGGTGTCGATGATCTGTCGCCAGCGTTGCGTAAGAACCTCACCGGCTTCATGAAGAAGAGCCCTGGGGATGCCGAGATTCCGCAGATCATTCGCCTCCCTGGAGGCGGTGCAGAGTTCAGCTACAAGGTCCCCGGAAGGGTTCCCGGGTCGTACGCGGTGTATCGGAAGCGAGTAGATCCTGAAGGGGTCACGGAGTTGGCTTACAAGACGACTTTCCTCCCTGATGGCAGCATTGCGCACATCAAGTTCAAGTGAGGGTGCGACCCATGGAATCGGATGCTTGCCAGGCTCTGACCAGCCTGATTCGCTGGGAATCGTCGCTGGATGGCCTGATCGACGCCGCCAGCCGATGCGATCGACACGAGGGGCCGCCTGTACGCCTGGATCGTGATGCCGTAAGAGAGGTTCTACAGCGGTGTATCTCCGGAGAACTAGACATTCTCAAATTGCCGCGATGGGCTGGGGCGATTCACATGCTGGACCATGTCGAGATTGACGAAGTGGACGTTGAGATGCTGACTCAATTCCTCTTCGAGGTGTCGAGTCCTGAACTGTTCGAGCCGATCACCGTTGACGTATGTCAGCGATGGATCAGCCGAATGGAGCATGCGTAGCACTCTGCTCACGCAAAAGCCTGGAGGCCCGGACGGAGGAGATTCCGACCGGGCCTTCAGGGCGTTTGACGGCAACGCTGACGCTGAGGTTGAAAGGGTGGGGTGACAGGCTATGGAGGTACCAGGTCGAGTCCGGTCTCGGCGATGAAGGCGTCGAGGATCTCGGGTCGGCGTTGGATGCCACGCAAGCGGTTCTTCACGAGTGGGGTGAGGCCGTCGATCGCTCGGGGTGCGAGGTTGGCCAGGGACTTCTTCAGATGTGCCCAGACGCCTTCGACGGGGTTGAGGTCGGGTGCGTAGGGCGGGAGCTTGACGATGGTGAGCCAGTCGCTGTTGCGGTCGCAGAACTCCCGTAAGGGCTTGGCATGGTGGGTACTGGCGTTGTCCCACACCACGATCAGCGGGGCACCGCCGAGCTGCCGACGGGCGGAGGTCAGCAGGTCCGCGAACTCGCGGGCCCGGAAGCCCTTCTTCTCGCCGGTACGACCTCGGTAGGTCTGGGTCCGGTAGATCAGACGGGTGGTCTCATGGCCCGGTCTGACGCAGATCATCCCGGCCATCACAACCCGGCCCGACCCCTTGCCCGTCACCTTGACCAGCGGCGTCCGCCCGCGCCTTGACCAGGTCCGGCCCTTGCCGGGCTTCAAGTCCTGGCCGGCCTCGTCCTCGAAGACTATCCACGCGCCCAGGAGCTGGGCCGTCCTCTTACCCGTGACCACTGCTCCGACCGCCACCGCTCCACGGCTTCCTCGTCGCGCTCGACGGCCCGGTGCGTGGGGACCTGCGGCGACCGGCCCAGCCGGTGCAGGAGATACGACACCCCGCGCGAGGTGTACCGGTAGCCGAACAGCCGGTGGATCAGCTCCGCGACCCTCGCCAGCGTCCACCGCTGGTCCTCCAACCAGCCGTGCGCCGCCGGGCCCGCCTCCAGCTCGTTCTGCAACCGCTCGGCCTGGCCATCGTCCAGCCGGCACGGAAAGCCGCCAGGCCCCTTCGAGGCCAGGACCGCGCGGCCGCCCTCACGCCAGGCGGCGTGCCAGGCGTACGCCGACTTCCGCGACACCCGTAACCTGCGGGCCACCTCAGGCGGCCGCACCCCCTGCCCGAACATCTCCGCGGCCGCGAAACGCACCGCTTCACGCTTCGCCCGCCCCGCAGCGGTCAGACCGCCGCCATCCGCGTACCTCATGACGAGGATGTAGCACCGCCAACGCCCGCCGTCACCCCACCCCTTCAACCTCAGCGGCAAACGCCAGCGGACGACCACCGCTGAGGGGTCTGTCAATCGAACGGTGTAACGAGGGTGGTTGGGGTTACTGACGGGCTGCGGAGAGACGGCC
>NZ_BMQQ01000060.1 GCF_014648195.1 Streptomyces purpureus | reverse complement strand
CCGAGGACGATCACGCCTTCGAAGCCGCCCGTACGCAGCCGTTCGGCCACCGCCAGCGTCGGACCGTTCTGACTGAATGTGGAGGTGAATCCGACCACGTCGGGGGACGAACGCAGAAGTCCCGCCGCCGTCTCCTCCACATGCCGGTCCGCCACCTCCCGTAAGGCGTCTATCAGGGCGATCGTGGCTTCGTCGATCCCTTTGCCGCGCAATTCGGTGAAATAGGCGTCGCGCTGGGCGGAGTTCGCGTCTCGACGGGCGAAGATCCAGTCGCCGACCGAGAGGTGGTAGAGCCCCTCGGACACCGATTCGTAGGCGTCGTCCCATTCCGCGTCGCTCATCGAGAGCGAGGTGCGGGCGAGACCGTAGAAATCGAGATACGCGTAGTGGGACGCGGCCCGCCAGCCCGCCTCCTCGGCGACCGACCGTAAGGTCCCCACCTGGATCGACGGGCGCTTCACGTTGTTCCACGGCATCGACACGAGCGTCACTCGGCCGGTATCGGTCATGGCACCCTCACCAGACGAGCCTCAGGTCGTAGTCGTTGCGCAGGAACGGCGCCGGGGATCCGGCCTGCTCCGGCGGCACGCCGTACCCCGGCAGGAGGTCGTGCCACTCCTCCAGGGCGGTCAGGATCTGCGCGCGGGCGAACGCCGCGCCCAGACACTGGTGCGGGCCGGTGCCGAAGGCGATGTGCGGATTGCGCTCCCGGTCGAAATCGACCCGCTCCGGCTCCGGGAAGACCTCCGGGTCGTGGTTGGCGAGCGCCAGTGGAAGCAGCACCGTCTGCCCCCGCCCCGCGTGCCCACCCGCCCCGTCGTGGACGGCCATCCGCCCCGGATACATGCAGGAGTTGGCCCGGAGGAACTCCTCCACCGCCGCCGGACGGATCTCCCGGGAGGCCAGGAACCGCGCCCGGTCCTCCTCGTCGCGCGCCAGGTGCTGGATGGCGTTGGCCATGTGGTTCACCGTCGAGTCGATGCCCGCCAGGAACAGCACGCACAGCAGCGAGGCCCGGTCGTCGTCGCTCACCGGTGTCCCGTCGATCTCCCAGTCGAAGCTGGCCGTCGTCAGATCGTCGGCGGGCTCGGCGCGGCGCAGCTCGATGTGGCGTCGGGCGAACTTCTCCAGGGCGGGCAGGCCCAGCTCGCCGTAGGCCGCCTCCCGCGGGTCGGGAGCGGACCGCGAGTCGATCATCGCGCGGTTGATGGCGAGGAGCAGGCCGAGCCCGTCCAGCGGCCAGCCGACGGCCGTCATCAGGTTCTCCAGGACGTACGGCCGGGCGAAGTCCTCGTTGAAGGACACCTCGCCCTTGTCGCGGAAGGCCTCGATGCGCCGGCGGGCGTTGCGGCGGATCTCCGGGGTCAGCTCGCGCACCCGCTGCGGGGTGAACCAGGAGGCCAGCCTGCGGCGCCACTGCGTGTGCTGGTCGCCCTCCACGGTCAGCGGGATCCAGCGCTCCTCCTCGGCGCCCTCGGCGGCGCTGACCCGCCCGACCGTGAACGTGTCCTCGTCCTTGAAGGCCTCGCAGATCCCGTCGTAGGTGGTCAGGACCCAGAAGCCGGACCCCCGGCCGCTGTAGAAGGCGCCCTCGCGCGCGTGGGCGGCCGCCACCCGGCGGTACTCGGCGGGGGCGTTGAAGAAGTCGAAGTCCACGGGGCACTGCCCGGCCCCCTGCTGTCCTGGCGCCGGAGTCGGTCCGTTCTCAGCCCGCATGCGCGGCCTCCTTGTCGGGTCGGGCGCCGGTCACCGGCGGATCGAGAGCGCCCCGCGCCCAGGCGGAGGGGTCGAGCCCCGCCGCGCTCAGGCGCAGGCTCCAGAGACGGTCGAGGTCCTCGCCGTCGAGGAAGACCCCGTCGACCAGCACCCCGTCGGGCCGGGCGAGGCCGGTGGGCCCGTCGTCCGGGTGCCGCCGGTAGAACACCAGGTCCGCCCGTCCGGCGGCCGGTTTGTCGTGCCACCCCATGACGTCGTACGCGTCGGCGGTCGCCGCCTTCAGCACGGCGCCGAAGCCGAGCCCGGCCCGGGTGAGTTCCGCGATCTCCTTGTGGAACGACGGCCCGGCGACGACGAACGGGTTGCCGCAGTCCGTGCCCACCAGCAGCCGGGCGCCCTCCTCGGCGAGGGCGCGGGCGATCCGGCCCAGCCGGTCGACCAGCGCGCCGCGCCGCTCCGCATCCGCCGGATCGAGCCGCAGCGCGTCCCGGGCCGCCGCCTGCCAGGCCGGACGCCGGCTCGGCGTCGCCGCCTGAAGGACCGCCCTGGAGGGCCGGGTGAAGCGACGCTCCCCGGTCCGCGCCCGCCACGCCACCAGCGTCGGGCACACGAAATGCCCCGCGGCCTCCGCAAGGCGGTCGCCGTGGTGGTGCCGGAGCGCGTCGGCCAGCGCGTCCCAGCGCTCGGCCGCGGGCAGCCGGAAGACGTTGGGCACGAAGCCGTAGAGGTGCTCCGTCGAACGCATGGTCCGCAGCGCCACATCAAGCCGTACGGCCTGCGGCACATGCCCCACCACGGGGATCCCGGCCCGGTCCGCGTCCCGTACCAGCGCCTCGAACACCGGCCGCTCGACGTCGTCGTAGACCTTTATGCCGTCGAAGCCGAAGCCGAGCACGTCGTCGACGACCTTCGCCACGTCCCGCATCCCGGAGACGATCGTGGCCGCCTGCGGCACATGGGAGCCCGGCCCGTCCACCACCCCGGCGGTCACCCACGGCCGCGGCAGCACCGCGTGCCGGGCCCGGTGCACCCCGGCGGCGAGCAGATGCGCGGGCTCGCCCCACAACTGCCGATAGGCCGTCACCCCGTGGACGAGCAGCCCGACGAGGTCGGACACCGACGAGACATGCGCGTGGGCGTCGACGAAGCCGGGGGTGACGTACCAGTCGTACGGCGCCGGCCGGCCGTCCACCGGCGGTGTCGGGCTCCAGCCCGCGACGACCCCGTCGGCCACCTCCAGATCACGCGGCGGGGCCGTCTCGCCGGTGGCCGCGTCGATCAGCCCGACCGCCTTGAAGACATGCGTACGGGGACGGTCCGCGAGCCGCTCCAGGGCGGCCACCAGCGGATCGCCCTCGGGCAGCAGCCCTCTGCGGTGCCGCCACTGGGCGTCCTCGGTCACCGAGGGACTCACGACCCGGCCTCCTTCCGCGCCAGCCGCCGTCCGACCTCGGCGAGCCGTCCGGCCGCCCGCACCCGGGTCGGGCTGCCGACCAGCCACAGCCGGGCACCCAGCCGCTTCTCCCCGGCGTGGAACGGCGCCAGGTCCGCGTCGCCCTCGGCGGTGATCAGGACCAGCTCCTGGTCGGGGTGGCCGCGCTCGGTCCGCCGGTCCGAGCCGTACAGCAGCCCCCGGGTCGCCGCACCCAGCTCGTCGCGGTCGACCCGGCCGCAGGCCTCGACCATCCACGGCGGGGCGCCCTTGCGCGTGAAGTGGTCCCGCAGATAGCGGTGCCCGTCCGGCCCCTCGACCGCGCGGGCCTCCTCCTCGACCGCGCCCTCGGGGATCTCCACCTCCTCGCCGTGGGCGCAGAACGAGAACGCCCGGGCGACCCGGGGATCGGTCCCGGCGGCGGCCAGCGCGATCCGTCCGCCGAAGTACGTACCGAAGACGCCGTACCGCCGCGCGCCGAACCGGTCGAACACCGCCCGCAGATCCTCCACATAGCGGTCGATGCCATGGCCTTCGGCGCTGCCGACCTTCTCGCTCTCGCCCCGGCCGCGCAGATCGACCGTGATCACATGGGCGTCGACGCCCAGCGCCTCCAGGAAGCCCGACTCGTACCAGATCCGGCGGTCCATGGCCACGCCGTGCACCAGCACGAGCGGCTCGCCGGGGCCGGGGCGGCGCACCCCGCGGATCGCAGTGCCGTCCCGGGAGGTCACCTCGAACGCCTCCGGCCCGCCCGGCCGCCCGCTAGACATGCTCGCCCCTCAGCTCGGCCGCCCGGCCCAACTCGTCCCGCATCGAGTCCCGCACCGCCAGCACCAGCCCCCGCCTGCCTTCCAGATGGATCCAGCCGCGTCCCGCCCAGTCCCGCAGCGTCTCGTGCACCCGCTCCTCCGAGCGGCCCGCCATCTCCCCGGCCTGGGCTACCGCCTGCATCAGCCGCCCGCCGTGCACCAGCGAGCGGAACAGCTGGTCGTCGGCCCCCCGCAGCACATGCCGGCCCGTGCCCACATGAGGGCGGTAGTCGTGCAGGACCGTGATGCCGGGGCCGTAGCGGAAGGAGAAGCGGGACTGTCCGTGCAGCTTCTTCCACAGCCCCACGCGCGCGCCCAGCCTGCGGCGCAGCGTCAGCATCTGCGCCTCGTCGGTCTTCGCGCCGGTCACCTGCTCGTGCTCGAAGGAGTAGGCCAGAGCCGTCCGGTCCAGGCCCGTACCCGCGTGCACGAAGCGGTACTTCTTCTCCGGGCCGCGCAGCTCGATGCCGAAGTCGTCCGGCTTCTCGAAGTACGGGCTGTACCGGTCGACGCGGACCTTGCTCACCGTCGACGGCGGCGCCAGGTGCGTGATGAACGGGATCAGCCGCAGCTGCTCCTCCAGCATCTCGGGCAGCTCGTCCGGCATGGCTGAGAGGAGGTTCCACTGGGCGTCGATGCCCAGCTCCTGGCAGAGTACGAGGAACCGCAGATTGTGGAAGCCGGTCGCGCCCTTGCGCAGCAGCCGCAGCGCGCCGGTGCTCAGGCTCTCGATGCCCGGCTGGACCATCGTGACGCCCGCCGCCCGCATCTCACCCAGCTCCCGGGGGCCGAGATTGGCCTTCACCTCGAAGAACGTGGTGATGTCCACCTCCGCGTCGGCCAGCGCCGACAGGCCGTTGTCGTTCCTGGCGAGGATCGTGTCCACGGCGTACGTGTCGAACACCCCGTGCCGCTCGGTCAGGGTCTTCAGGGTCTCGGTGAGCTGCGCGCCGGGCTTGCTGCGGTAGACCATGCCGCTGCCGTTCTCCCCGCAGAAGGTGCACTGCATCTTCTCGCCCCACCAGCAGCCCCGGGACATCTGGAACGGCAGCGCCACATGCGGGGTGATCAGCCCCGGCCACGGCAGCGCCGCCAGCCGCTGGAAGTACTCGTCGTAGCGGGGCACGGGCGCCGTCTCCGCGGGCCGCACCGCCGGCAGCGAGACCCGCAGGGCGCCCTCGTGGCGCAGGACGAGCCCCGGCGCGGCGGCCAGGTCGGCCACGCTCCGGGCGGCCGCGATCGCCGCCACCGCGCCCTCGCCCTCGCCCTGCACCACCGCGTCGACGAAGGGGTACGCCTCCATCACCGCCTGGCCCATGGGCCGGTCGCAGTTCGCCCCGCCGAGCAGGACGAGCCGCTCCGGGGCCCGGTCCTTGATTGCCCGGGCGACCGCCAGGGCCGGCACCAACTGGCTGAAGGAGGTGGTGAACCCGAAGCATTCGGCGCCGGTGGCGACCAGCCGGTCGGCGAGCAGCCCGGCGAAGCGGGGCGCCACTTCCCGCAGCGCGAGGATCCGCTCCACCAGCTCATCGGCCACCCCGTGCTCCCGCAGGAACGCCGCGTACGCCTCCCGGGCCGGCTCCTCGCCCGGCCCGGTCGCGGCGGCGAGGGTGGAGCCGAAGATCCAGTCGCCGACTCCGAGCCCGTACAGCTCCTCACCGATCGTGTCGTAGACGGTGACGAACTCCTCCGGGTCGCACTCCAGCGCCTCCACGGCGAACTGGAACCAGTCCAGATAGCCGTAGACCGAGCCGATCGGGTCGCCGCGCCCCTCGGTGGCCAGCGCCGCGAGCGTGGCGATCTGGATCGACGGCCGGTAGAGGCTGTTCCACGGCGGCGCCACGAGCACCAGCCTCATGCCCGCTCACTCCCCCTGGACCGCAGCCGCTCGGCGAGGCGCCCCGTCGGCAGCACGGGATAGCCCGCCCGGGCCTTGTCCAGCATCTCCAGGCCCGGGGCGACGACATCGACGACGGTCACCGCGCCGGGCCTGGTCAGCACCCGGTAGTGGACGTCGACGCGGACCGCCCGCAGCCGGTCCACCAGATGCCGCAGCAGATCCTCGGGAGACGCGGCGGCGGACAGCCCGCCGTCAGAGGCGAACGCGACCTGCTCATGAGGGAGTTCATGGATGTCGAACCGGGCCGCGGCGAGGTGGCGGGGATAGCGGGCCAGCGCCGTGCCGATCTGCCGGGCCTCGGTGTCGGCGTCGACCGGCCCGTGCTCGAACATCGTGCGCACCTGGAGGTATTCGAGCAGCGCCCGCTGGAGCGCGTACGTCCGCACGGGCGAGGCGCCGGAGCCGATCAGCCTCACGTCCTCCCGGCTTTCCGCGTCGCACACCACATACGCCGGCACGCCCGTGTCACAGGTGACGTCGACGACGAGGACCGGCGCGTCCCGGACCGCCTCGACCCGCCGGGCCAACTGCCGCAGTTCGGCGGGGAGGGTGGCGGGATCGACCACGCGCAGGGCGGGACCGCCGTCGGCCAGGCCGAAGTAGGACCGGGCGAGCTGGTACGACCAGGCGTCCCGCTCGACGAGTTCGTTGACGGCGTGCACCAGCGCCTCATGGAGGGTGGCCCCGGCCGCGTACCCGGCGCTGGAGGTGTAGTGCCACAGCGTCCGGAAGGAGCCGTCGTCGGCCGGGTGCGGCCAGTTGCGGTAGCCGCCGTCGCGCAGGAACACCGGCTGGCGGTGCGGCGCCGCCCCGTCCGCGGGCTCGGCCAGCGCTTCGGCCACCGGCCGGTACTCGCGGGTGAGGACCGGTGCGTCGGCGGCGATCCCGCCGAGGCGTTGCAGCAGCGCGGAGCGGCGGGCGGTGGGCTGCCGGGCGATCTCCCGGCCGGAGAGGAACACGGTGTCGGAGGCGCGCGGGTCGCGCCGCCAGTCGAGGTGGTAGTGCTCGGCGCTCTCGAACAGCGCGCTGGCCAGGGAGCGGTGGCCCAGTCCCTTGCCGGAGCTGCGCGAACACAGGGCGCCGTCCGCGTCCTTCAGCTGTACCTCGTAGGTGGGCGCGGAGTCGATGCCGTACTTACGGATGTCGGCGGTCAGCCGCTCGGCGGCCAGCCAGTCGCCGACGGCGGCCAGCGCCTTGCCCAGCGGCGTCTCACGCTCGGGCGGGACATCCTCCTTGAGCGTTCCGTCCAGAAGGGCGGCGGTCAGCAGGTCGTTCTCGGCGGGACGAGTCAAGGATCTTCCTCACTTCCCCCGTGTCGAACACGGGTATACCTGCGCGGACAAGGCCCAGCAGCGGCTGCGGATCCGCCACCACCTGCGCGAAGTGGAGACGGGTCCGCGCCAGGTCCGGGCCCGAGAGGTCGAGGGCGCCGGAGTCGGCCCATACCGCGATCCCTCTGGCCTCCAGCTCTTCCAGGGGGGACGGGCGCGGCCCACCGTCGGGTGGCGCGTCGTAGCCGGTCAGGTCGAAGTCCAAGGTGGCGCAGCGGGTCAGCAGCGGCCATCGGTCGAAGCGGCGCATGAAGTGGCGTTCGGCGGGGATGCCGGTCGGGTTGGACCGCCAGAGCGTGACGGCCTGGGCGAGTTCGAGGAGGGCGCGGTCGGTCGCATCGGCCCGGGTGGTGCCGGAGCCGAGGCCGGTGGCGGGCATCCGGCGGCCGCCGCCCCGCGCCACGGCGAGGACGGTCGGCGTGCGGGTGGCACCGTCGATGGGGAGGATCAGCGGCCCGGGACCGGAGTCCCGGCCGTCGTGCGGGGGGCCCGCGAGGGCCCGGAAGAGGAAAACGCCGTAGTTGATCAGCTCGGTGAGTTCGAACAGCGCGCCGCGCAGGGCGGCTTCGGGCGACGGCGCGACGGCCCAGCCGATGGTGCTCGACAGCCGGGCCGTCTGCGCCGTCAGGAGCGCCGACCGCAGTTCCTCGCCGGCGATCCAGGGCGACGACCAGAACAGAGGCACCTGCCGGGGCAGGGCTCCACGGGTCAGCGGCCGGTAGGTACGGGTGAGGCACCCCTCGGGTGCCGTACGCACCCCTGCCGGCCACGGGTTCCGGTCGTCGCCCGTGGTGGTGAGGTGTGTCGTCGGCGGACGGGCGACGGAGGCGAAGGGGGTGCACGCCAGGAGCCGTTCCACGGCTTCGGACAGGGCCTTCTTCCGTGCGACGGCCTCGGTCGTGGCGGTGCCGTAGCCATCGGCGGGCGGCGAGCCCGACGCGGGGTGCACCGTGCACCGCACCGTCACCGTTCGATCCGATCGATACGAGCGGTGGACGACGTCACGCAGTGCGCAGTCCGCCACCGATGCCTCCAGCATGGGCCCTTCTTCCCCTCGGTGCGCCCGTCGCGCCGACTTCACGCCTGGTGCCTGCGCCGGGTCAGGCGTCAGACGGCCGAGTCACCCTCGGACCAGGCACCCCAGGACTCGAGCTCCTCCATTTCGAGGGCGCTCAGCTCGGCGTTGTTGGGGTCGTCGTTGAGGAAGTCCGCCGTCATGCAGTCGAATACGACTACGGGTCCCATTCCAGTGATCCTTTCCGTTTTTGAAGGCTCGGTTCGCCTCTGGCTGTGCCGTTCGGTCGGTGTGTCCACTGGTCTGCGCGGTGCCCGTCCGCGGATGTGAAGCGGCCTCCTTAACGTCGGACGGTGAGCGTGAGTGGTACGGGGGTGCGGGCCCGCCGGGGAGTGCCCTTGGCCGGCGGGGTCCGATAGGCCGAGGGCTGGTCGCGTACCGCGAGTGCGATCACCTTCGTGCCTTCGATGTAGACCCACCGGTTTCGCTGCCAGCTCTGCAGCGTCCGCAGCGCACTGTCCCAGCGCTCCCCCTCCCACCCCTGCCCCTGAAGATCACGGAACCTGGTGCCGCCGATGACCGCCCGGAAGAGCCGTGCGTCGTCGCCGGTCAGGACGGTGTCGCGGGTCGGAAGTCCGGGGCGGTGGTCGTGGAGCGCGACCGAGTCGAAGCCGAGCCGGTAGCTGAACCGGGCCTCGTCGTGATGCGCCCGCCAGAGCCGCACCCGGGCCGCGAGCCGCCGCCGGATCTCGATGTTGCGGCGGTCGTCGGTGAATTCGCCCTCGAAGTGGTACGCGATGTTCCACACGTCCTCGTCCGACAGCTCCGGATAGACGTACTGGTAGCCGGGGAGGGGGCGGGACAGGGACAGGCCGTACGACTCGGGAGACTCCACATAGGGGCTGAAGCGGTCGAACCGGATCAGCGTGATGTGGGGCGGCGTCAGATGGGTGAGCGAGGCGACGAGGTCGAGCTGGGCCGTGATCGACTCGGGTGTTTCCTTCGGATAGCCGGTGAGGATGTTCCAGTCGGCCCGGACTCCGTATTCGGCGCAGCCGAGGAGGAAGCGTACGTTCTGGTAGGCGGTGGCGCCTTTTTTGAGGAGGCGGAGTCCTTCGGTGGAGAGGGATTCGATGCCGGGTTGGACGGAGCGGACTCCGGCGCGGCGCATGCCGCG
>NZ_BMQQ01000059.1 GCF_014648195.1 Streptomyces purpureus | reverse complement strand
CCGATCTCCCGCGGAGCGGGTACCACATCGCTGCGCGATGTGCAAGCGAACACCCGCGCTGCGCGCGGGTGTTGCGCTCCCGCTCCGCGGGAGCGCTGGTGGGCCGCTGCGCGGCCCACTCACCCCCCGTGCTTCGCACGGGGGGTGACGCTTCGCCCGCTGCGCTTCCGAAGCGGTAGGACTGCGTCCTATACCTGGGCCTTCGCTTCGCTCTGGCCCAGGCTGGCGGGTCCGCTGCGCTCCCCCGCCTCAACGGTCCTTCCAGCTGCGCCTCCATGACCGTCTGGCCCGCTAGTGCGGGCCTGGCTGGCTGGAGGGTTGGTGCCGGCTTGGGTTTGCGGGAGCTGTTTCAGAGTGATGCAGCATGTACAGTTGGAAGAAGATAGGGATACCCCTTTTGGTGCTCTGTGTGGAAGGTAGCGGATCTCTGTGGGTAATGCGAGGGCTTATCCGGTCTACCGGAGCGAGGACGGGGATGTGGCGGCGGTAATCGCCGTGGCCGTGTCTCTGGTCGGGTGTGGGGAGCTGTGGGAGGGGGCGAGTGTCGACCTGGTGGCCGAGTTGCTTCGGGTCGAGGACGTCGTGAGGTCCCGCGAGGTGTTCCCGCAGGGCTGGTTCTCGGGAGGCGGCGAGCACTTTCGCGGGGTCGACCTTCCGGATGACGCCGCGGTGCTGGCTCGTCTGCTGCCGATGATGCTCTCGGTCGAGGAGCCGGTGGAGGGTGATCTGCTGGACAGAGCACCGGAGGTGCTGCGTCAGGCGGGGTGGGGACAGATCGCGTGGATGGCACTCAGTTGGCCGGCTGTGCCCGAACTCGGCCTCGGTCCGGAGCATGCGCGGACCGGAGTACAAGCGTGCTTCGGGACCGACGCCAACCACGAGCCGACCCCGAGCCACACCGTGTATGTCCACGTCCGGCCCGGGGAGGACGAACGGGCGCAGCACCTCGCCCAGCAGATCGGATACGGCGTCATAGGGCCTGGGGAGCACGGCTGGTGAAGAGCGACTGAATAAGGAACGGGGTCTGAGCGGTAGGGCGGACCGTCCGCAGTGTGCTGAGGACGGGCTGGAGAGGGGTGGGTGTCGGTGACGGAGAACGCCGGAGTTTCGTACGAGGACTGCTCGATCTATGTGGATGCCGCAGACAGCTCGACGGTCATCGCCTGGCTGAAGGAGCGTCTCGGCCCCGGAGAGGAGGGACGCGGCCTGGTGGTGGGGCCGCTGCGGGTGAGCGGCGTCTGCAATGACTACTCCACGGGCAGGAAGGCGCACCCTTTCGAATTCCTTGAGTGGCCGACCGTGCTGGAGTGCGAAGCGCCCGCGGGAGTGGAGCCCGGTGCGGTGGTGGCCGCGGTCACGGCTGTGCTGGAGACGCTGTGGTGTAGAGGGTGGAAGGCTGTGGCGGCGTGTGACTTCGAGGACGAACTGCCGGCCCGCGGGGGCGGGGAGCGCTACCCCTTGCCGTCCGCGTCAGGGGGCCTGCCGCATACAAGAACCGGCCGATGGCGAAGCCTGCTGGTGCGGAGTGGGAAAAGGAAAAGGAAATCGGTGTGATTCAGCTCCGAGAACACCAAGTGGACCAGAAATCGGCCTTCCGCAGATGGGTAGGATTCCCTGCAAGATCATTTGTGCCTCCAGGGGGGGCCCGTGCCATGGGGGTGTCTGCGACAGGGTCCGGGAAGACGATCATGGCCGCCGCGAGCGCTCTGGAGTGCTTCCCGGGCGGGCGGATCCTCGTCATGGTGCCCACCTTGGATCTGATCGTGCAGAGCGCGCAGTCCTGGCGCCGGGTCGGGCACCGCGCGCCCATGGTCGCGGTCTGCTCGGTGGACAAGGACGAGGTCCTGGAGCAGCTCGGAGTGCGTACCACGACCCACCCGATCCAGCTCGCGCTGTGGGCGGGGTCTGGGCCGGTGGTCGTGTTCGCCACGTACGCCTCCCTGGTGGACCGCGAGGACCCGGAGGACCCATCGGGCCAGCGGACGGTGCGCGGACCGCTGGAGGCCGCTCTGGCTGGCGGGGAGCGGCTGTACGGGCAGCGGATGGCCCCGTTCGACCTGGCGATTCTGGATGAGGCGCACATGACGGCCGGGGACATGGGCCGGCCGTGGGCGGCGATCCACGACAACGCCCGCATCCCCATCGACTTCCGGCTCTACCTGACCGCCACCCCGCGGATCCTCGCCGCGCCCCGCCCGCAGCGCGGGCCGGACGGCCGGGAGTTGGTGATCGCGTCGATGGAGGACGACAGCGCCACCTACGGCACCAGGATTTTCGACCTCGGGCTGGCGGAGGCAGTGGAACGCTCGATCCTCGCCGGTTTCGAGATCGACGTGCTGGAGATCCGCGACCCGGACCCGATCCTGGGCCTGTCCGAGGACGCGCTGCGCGGCCGGCGCGTGGCCCTGCTCCAGGCCGCGCTGCTGGAGCACGCGGCGCAGCAGAATCTGCACACCACCATGGTGTTCCACCAGCGGGTGGAAGAAGCCGCGGCGTTCGCCGAGCAGATGCCGCGCACGGCCGCCGAGCTGTACGCCGCCGAGGCCTCTGCGGCGGCGCTGGCGGACGCTGAGGAACTGCCCGTCTCCTCCATCGATGCCCAGCTGTACGAGCTCGAGGAGAGTCGCCACGTACCCCCGGACCGGGTCTGGGCCGACTGGCTGTGCGGCGACCACCCCATCGCCCACCGGCGGGAGGTGATCCACCGGTTCGCCAACGGCATCAACGCCGAGAACCGGCGCGTACACCGGGCGTTCCTCGCCTCAGTACGGGCCCTCGGAGTCGGCGTCGACATCACCGGACTGCGCGGCGTGGAAGCGGTGTGCATCGTCGGCTCCCGCAGCTCCCAGGTCGACATCGTCCAGAACATCGGGCGGGCGCTGCGCCCGAACCCGGACGGCACGGTGAAGACGGCTCGGATCATCATCCCCATCTTCCTGCAGCCCGGGGAGGACCCGAAGGACATGGTCGCCTCCGCCAGCTACCAGCCCCTCGTCGACATCCTCCAAGCCCTGCGCAGTCACTCGGAACGCATGGTCGACCAGCTCGCCTCCCGCGCCCTGACCCGCGGCACCGAACGCCGACGCCTCCACGGCCGCCCCGCCCCCGCAGCGGGAACCGACGGCAGTAACGGCGAGGAGACAAGCGAGGCGCAGCAGGAGGTCGACCGGGTCACCTCGATCGTGATCAACTTCGCCTCCCCCCGCGACGCCGCCGACATCGCCGCCCTCACCCGCTGCCGCGTCATCCGCCCCCAGTCCCTCGTCTGGCTCGAGGGCTACCAGGCCCTCATTCGCTGGCGCACCGAGAACGGCATCACTGGCTTGTACGCCGTCCCCTACGACACCGAGACCACCGTCGGTGCGACAACGGATTTTCCCCTGGGGCGGTGGGTGCACCAGCAGCGGAAATCACTGCGGGCCGGTGATCTCGATCCTCACCGCAAGGACCTCCTCGACGACGCCGGGATGGTGTGGGAGCCCGGCGAGGAAGCCTGGGAGAACAAACTCGCCGCACTCCGCTCCTACCGGCGAGCCACCGGACACCTCGCACCCCGACAAGACGCGCTGTGGGGCGAAGGGGAGAGTGACAGTGAGCAGCTGGCCATCGGACAACTCGTCGTCAACCTGCGTCGCAAAGGCGGCCTCGGCAAAGACCCCGAGCGGGCCGCCATGCGCGCGCAGCAGCTCACCGCGATCGACCCCGACTGGAACTGCCCCTGGCCGTTGGACTGGCAACGCCACTACCGCGTCCTCGCCGACCTCGCCGCCGACGAACCCCACGGCCGGCTCCCCGACATCGCCCCCGGCGTACTCATGGATGGCGACGACGTCGGAAAATGGCTCCAGCGGCAACGCCGCAGCTGGACGGAACTCTCCGAAGAGCAACAGCAGCGGCTGACAGCCCTTGGCGTGAAACCCGCCGAGCGGCCCGCTCCGGTCACGGCGGCCAAGGACGCCGTGAAGGTCTCCGCCTTCCAGCGCGGTCTGGCAGCCCTTACCCAGTACATCCAGCGGGAAGGCGCGGACCGGCCCGTACCCCGGAAGGCGGTGGAGGTCCTGCCCGATGGGACCGAGACCAAGCTCGGCATCTGGTACAGCAACACCAAGAGCCGCCGCGACAAACTCAGCGCCGAACAACTCGACGCACTCCGGGAACTGGGCGTGCAGTGGGCATGACTCCGTCTGGGCGTGAACTCGTGGGCGACGCCGGGCCTGTGGGGGTGCTGCGGGTAGCTCCACTCGCCCAGGAGACTGTGCTCTCGCTCCTCGGCCGGATCGCAGAGCGCTACGCCATCAACCCGGGCGAACTGCGCGCCAGCTGGCAGTGGCGCAATCACTCCCCGCACACTCCGGGGGCCGCTGGGCCCCGCCCTGATGCCGAAATCCTCCTCAACCAGGCCGGACGGCGGGCCCTGGCACAGCTATGCCGAACCGACCCGCAGAACCTGGCCAAGGCCCTGCCCGCCTGGAACAGAGCACCCGAAATATTCGGCACGCATGATCAGGATCCGCAGCCGCTTGGTCTGTGGCGTACAGGATCCACCGTCCACGCCCCCGTCGCGTACGCCTGCCTGTCCTGTACCGCCCGGCGCACAGGGCAACTAGCTACCGCCATGCGGTACCGGCACGGCTGGCAGCGTGTATGCCCGCGTCACCGGCAATGGGCCCTGGACGCGGGTGACAGCCACGGGCTTCAGCACCTGGACCTGCGCCACTGCCCGGACGTCATCTCGGCTCAGCGCCGATGGACCGCGGTGGCCCGCCGCGCGCGACGCGGCGGCGTGGCCCCAGGCGCGGTGTTCGCGCTCGCCCGGGCGGTGGTGTGCCAGTGGTGGGACCAGGCCCTGGAATGGCGCAAGGAACGGATCTGGCCGGCCCGTCTGCACCAACTCGCCGGAGGCGACGCCGGCCGGCAGTTCTGGTGGTGGCGCGCCGTGGCCCGGGAAGCCGCTACCTCCCCCGAGCTGGTGACAGTCGCCAGTGCGCTCCTCGACCCGGAGATGCGCGGCCTGGTACGGGCCGACGGCGGCGGTGAGCGGGTACGGCCGATTCCGCCCGACGGCAAGTTCTGCCGCGAGCTCGGCAACCGGATGGGACGGTCCTGGCTGGGCGAAGAAGCGGCCGCGAACAGCAGCCCCTCGCTGCTGGCCTGGATGGGCGCGGTCCTGCGTCAGCACCGCGGCGTCAGCGTACCCGGATGGGACCGGGGCCCCTGGCACGTACGGCACGAGGACCAGCCCGTATCCGTCACCGCGCAGTTACGCAGACTCGCCGCGCGCGCCGACGGCACCATCAGCTGGCGCGCCTCGGTCCCTTCAGGCGAGCGGACCTGGATCCAGCACAAGCTCCGCGAGACCACCGAACTCCTGGCCACGCTCGACCTCCACGACACCGGGCACCTCGCCGCCGTCACCCAGCACCTGATCGACACACTCCACCAGAGCATCCATGGCCTGGACCAGGCCATCGTCGCCATCGCCAGCGCCGCCCACGTCGGCGGCGTCCCCCTGGACCACCTCAGCGCCTGGACCCACACCCCCTCGCCGGAACTCCAGCACGACATCAGCGAACACCGGGAAACGCTGGAAGCGGACGGCTGGTAGGCGGCGTCCGGCGCAGTGGCAGCCGCGCTGTCCATCTCGGTCCACAGCGCCAGCCCGTGGGACTGCTGCTGCTTGGCCAGAGAGATGAACCGATCGCCCAGCCCTCGTCCGCGCCACTCCGGCGCCAGGTAGAGCTGCTTCAGTTCCGGGCCGTTGAGCACGAGGGCGCGAGCCAGTCCCGGACGTCGTCCTCATCGTGGGCACAGCGCACCGACGGCAGCGCCGCGGCGAAGGAGCGGAGCCAGACGTTGGCAGCGGGGAGCGCATCGGCGTCTGCTGCTCGGCGGAGCGCGATCTCACTGGTCACCGTGCGGAACCTCCTGTGTCGAGGGCGCCGCGACGCGGTGTCGGAAGAGCGTTTCGGAACACGGCACGCCCCCCCATCCGATCAATCGTCGAATACATGGACCCGTGGGCTGCGGCTCGGGATGTCGCGAGGGAGGCCTCTCCTTTCGACAGTCCCATCGATTAGCCCGACCAAGAAGGCGAGCATGCCGCCTTCGAATTCCCACCAATCTCCATTACGCCCACCCACCACAACAGGCCATTCATCCCCATTGTCGCTCGACACTTTCCAATAGAAGCTGTCGCCGGATAGCGACGAACCCCAGGGAAAGAGACCCCCCTCACGAGGGAAAGGCACATTGCCTCCCGCCAGGTCATCCTCACCCTCCCCGCAGAGATCCTTAAGAATTTCAAGTTCTTCATAGATTTCCTGAATAAACTCTTCTTCCCGCCCAGGAACAGGCGAGAAGATTCTCAGGAATTCGTCGATTTCAATGGCAGGGTAGGAGCGAGAGAACTCCTGGTAGTCACTGGGCAGTTCGACGTCAATCGAACGATGGATGAGGTTGAAGTCAATTGGCCGCCCACCTCCAGTGCGATGCGAAGCAAGCACCGGTATTACCGATTCCAAATCGTGGAGTCTCAGCATGTCGCCTGCCAATCCGAGATATTTCTTACGACAACATCGAAGAGCGGCCCATTTCTCGTGCTCGCGGTCATCCTGATCGCATCAACGCCGCCAGGGCCACTACCATGGATGAGCTGACCAGAGTAGTACACGGGATTCTTCGCCGCCAACTGCTTCTCCATCTTCACCTCGCAACGTCGCATGCCGCTCTTGTTCATCCGCTCATGGCCGGTGAACAAGTTCTCGGACCTCCACTCACCGCCGACCTTGTCCCCAATGATATGAGCCCGATTGTAGATCGTCCCCGGCCGCCTGGCTTTTTGTTCGCGTCGGCATCAGGGAACCCAAATACCTGTACGTCACCACTGTCATCACGGGGGGCTCCGTTCGGCTTGAGATCTGCGGGACAGAGCAGGGCCCGCGCGCCTGTCGGGCGTCCCTGGACCAGCGGCTGGTAGTGAAACCGCTGCTCGCGCGGCTTGTTGCACGAATCATCGTCCCGGCCGACTCCGTTGCCGGATGAGCCGTTCGAGACCGGCCGGGTGTTCACCCCCAGGGTCGACCGCTACAGCCAGATCACCGTCCGCACCAACCGCTACTCGGTGCCCGTCCGCCTGATCGGCAAACGCGTCCGTGTCGTCCTTCACGCTTCCCACCTGGTGGTTTACGACCAGAACGTGGAAGTCGCCCGGCACGAGCGGCTAATCGCCAAGGCTGGCTGCCGCCTGGAGCTGGACCACTACCTCGAAGCCCTGATCCGCAAGCCGGGCGCCTTCCCCGGCGCCACCGCACTCGAACAGGCCCGCTCGGCAGGCAAGTTCACTCCGGTCCATGACGCCTGGTGGGCTCAGGCCCGCAAGGTCCACGGCGAGCGGGACGGCACCCGGGCCCTGATCGAGGTGCTGCTGCTGGCCCGGCACATCCCCCACGAGCACCTGGTCGCCGGGCCCGCCACCGCCCTGCGGGCCGGGGCCCTGACCTCGGACGCCGTCGCGCTGGAGGCCCGCAAGGCCGCCCAGACCGAAGACGACTCACCCGCCGCCCTGACGACCGGAGCTTCGGGGGCTGCGACCGTGACGTTTCTGCACGAGTGGCGCCTTGCCCACCTGCCGCCGGACACCAGGCCACTGCCCTCGGTGACCCCCTATGACCAGTTGCTCCGACGCCGTCGCGCCAGCGGCGGCAACCATCCAGAGGGAGAAGCCCAGTGACCCTGCCCCGCCAGCGAGGCTTGACCGAGCAGGCCGCCGACGCAGCCATCGACACCGCCTGCCGCATGCTGCGGCTGCCGTCGATCCGCAATGAGTTCCCCGACATCGCCGACCGGGCGGTCAAGGACCAGATGACCTACCGCGGCTTCCTCGCCGAACTGCTGATGACCGAATGCGACGACCGGGCCCGCCGACGCTCCGAGCGCAGAATCAAAGCGGCCGGCTTCCCCAGGGAGAAGTCGCTGCGGACCTTCGACTTCGACGCCAACCCCAACATCGACCCGGCCACCATCCACACACTCGCCTCCTGCGAGTGGATCAAGAAGGGACAGCCGCTCTGCCTGATCGGCGACTCCGGCACCGGCAAGTCCCACATGCTCATCGCCCTGGGCACCGAGGCCGCAATGAAGGGCTACCGCGTCCGCTACACGCTCGCCACGAAGCTGGTCAACGAACTGGTGGAGGCCGCCGACGAGAAACAGCTGAACAAGACCATCGCTCGCTACGGCCGCGTCGACCTGCTCTGCATCGACGAACTCGGATACATGGAACTCGACCGGCACGGCGCCGAACTGTTGTTCCAGGTCCTGACCGAGCGCGAGGAGAAGAACAGCGTCGCCATCGCCTCCAATGAGTCCTTCGGCGGCTGGACGAAGACCTTCACCGATCCCCGCCTCTGCGCGGCCATCGTCGACCGTCTCACTTTCAACGGCACGATCATCGAGACCGGCACCGACTCCTACCGCCTCGCCAGCACCCGCGCGCGAGCGGAAGCGCCGGCCACGGCCAGCTGAAGCCACCCGATTCGGCTGAGCGACCGCCGTCCTTGCGGGCGGCGGTCCCACCCACTCAACTGGTCAAAGTGGCCTGGTGGAAGTACATCCGCCAGCCCGTCTCCGTCAGGCGCCACACAGAACTTCGCCATGCCCGGCGGCCCTGGTTGTCGGCGAAGTACGTCAGATGAACGATGCCCGGAGCGAGGACGACTCCGGCCATCTCACTGACCTTGACCGGAGACTCCGGAGACACCGAGCCTCCGCTCGTCACCGTGAGGATCGACTCCACGTCCCACCGGCGCCCAGAAGCCCCGAACTCGATGAACTCCGGATCCAGAAGCTCCAGGACACGGGCCGAGGAAGCACGCACCTCGGGATCGAGAAGCCGCATCTCCCCATCGATGGCTGCCTGCACGGCCCGCTCACTCTCATCTGTCATGCGCAAACCCTACGGACGCTGCTTGCCAAGGCACAGTGAATTGATCACTCGCCGCGACGACGGCACGGTGCTGCCGTCAAAACTCGCGAACATCTCTCGGCGGAGTGATCACCAACTGCCACCGAAACTCATGCACAAGCGCTGCCGCCAAACGTGAACAAAGCCAACCTCCGTTCTCGGCGATCGATGCCTCCACTGCCGCCCCGCCGTCCGGCCAGGCAGAGACAAACGACTCGCCGTCAGTCGGAACACTTGAGTCGACGAATACCACGCGGGCCAGTCGGTCACCGATCCGCTCCGCGGCCTGACCTACCGGGATGCCCGAGTAGCTGTGACCCACCAGGACTACGTCACGCAGACCCTGGCGTTCTACCTCGGCAACGATGTCCTGGACATGAGTCGCTTGCCCCGCAGGTACACTCCGCTTGTCAGCAAGACCGGACAGCGTCAACGGATAGACGCCGTGGCCAGCCGCACGCAGAAACGGCACCACCTCGCCCCACGCCCACGCCCCGAGCCGTGCACCTGCAACCAGCACGTAATTCACCATGCCCGCACCGTAGCCGGGCAGCCTGACGATCTCCTAGAAAATACTTTCGATACACGCCCTAGGGTCTGTTGCGAAAGTGGATCTTGTTCGTTCATGATCACGTCTCGTGGGACGTGGAGATCTGACGAACGGCCA
>NZ_BMQQ01000058.1 GCF_014648195.1 Streptomyces purpureus | reverse complement strand
CGGGCGCTTCCCTTCGGTCTTTCGTGTTTCCAACCTTACCAGATCCTTTTTCCGTTCCGTTTCCGGTTCGGATTTCGTTTCCGGTGGCCGTTGGGGGCCTTTGCCTTTCGGCGTGTCCACTACTTTAGCCGATTTCCCTGGCGACTCATAATCGAGTCTCCCGAATCGAATTCCGGCATGCCGAAATCCGCACCCGTTTGGGTTCGTCGTAGGTAGTGGATGGCCGCTTCCGGGGTGCTGAACAGCACGGCCCGTCTCAAGCGGCTCGGGCTACGTTAGGCGGCTCGGGAGGGGGAGTCAAGTTGCCCTGCGGCGCGGGGTGTGGGCCCGGTAGGGGCTCACTGTGGGGTCGCCGTCGATCCAGTAGCGCCAGGGGTGGTTGGCGCCGTCGCCGCCCACGCCCGTGCGCGGGCCGTTGCGTACCTGTTCAGGGGTGGGCGGGGCGCCCGTAAGGACGGAGAGGAGTCCGTCCGGACCGGCGCAGACGTCCGTGCCGTCGTGGGTGCGGTCGACGGCGAGGGCGGTGGCGAGGCGGGCCGGGCCTTTGGCCAGTTCCTTGTCGTTACGGGCCGAGATTCGACGGGGGCGGACCAGGTCCGCGCCCACCTGTACCTCCCCCGCGCGCAGCAGCACACCGCTCGCCCGTCCCTCCGGGCCGCACACCAGGTTCAGG
Organism: Streptomyces purpureus; assembly: GCF_014648195.1. Classification (GTDB taxonomy): domain Bacteria; phylum Actinomycetota; class Actinomycetes; order Streptomycetales; family Streptomycetaceae; genus Streptomyces; species Streptomyces purpureus. The sequence continues at coordinate 11,775 of NZ_BMQQ01000058.1, read as the reverse complement.
CAGTGCCACATGCCGTAGGTGAAGTAGACGTAGGCGTGGCCGGGGGGTCCGAACATCACGGCGTTGCGGGCCGTACGGCCGCGGAAGGCGTGGGAGCCGGGGTCGAGCTCGCCCGCGTAGGCCTCGACCTCGGTGATGCGGAGCTCGATGGGTCCGTCATCCGTTCTGCGTACCAGGGTGCGGCCAAGCAGGTCGGGTGCGACCTCCAGGACGGGGCGGTCGAAGAAGTCCCGGGGCAGCGGCGTACGGTCGGGGCGCTCGATCATGGCGTCCGAGGGTACTGGGGAGCGGCAGGGAACCGGCTACGGTCGTGGCGCGTATGTAGGGGTCAGGACCAAGAAGGAGTGGACATGGGCTTCAAGAAGCTGCTCGCGAGCCTGGGCGCAGGCGGCGCGTCCGTCGAGACGGTGCTCACCGAGGAGAACGTCGTTCCCGGTGGGGTCGTCCAGGGCGAGGTGCGGATCCAGGGCGGCTCGGTCGACCAGCAGATCGAGGCGCTCTCGGTCGGTCTGCAGGCGCGGGTCGAGGTCGAGGGTGGTGAGCAGGAGGTCAAGCAGGACATCGAGTTCACCAAGGTGCGCCTTGGGGGCGCGTTCGAGGTGAAGGCCGGGGCGGTGCATGTGGTGCCGTTCGGTCTCGAGATCCCGTGGGAGACCCCGGTCACGTGCATCGCCGGGCAGCAGCTGCACGGGATGCACATCGGTGTGACGACCGAGCTGGAGATCGCGCGCGCGGTCGACTCGGGCGACCTGGACCCGATCAACGTGCACCCGCTGCCGGCGCAGCAGGCCATCCTGGACGCCTTCGTCCAGCTGGGCTTCCGCTTCAAGAGCGCCGACATGGAGCGCGGGCACATCCGGGGGACGCGTCAGCGGCTGCCCTTCTACCAGGAGATCGAGTTCTTCCCGCCGCAGCAGTACCGCGGGCTGAACCAGGTCGAGGTCAGTTTTGTCGCGGACGATCGTGAGATGGACGTCGTCCTGGAGATGGACAAGAAGCCGGGGCTGTTCAGCGAGGGCAGTGACTCGTTCCGCTCGTTCAAGGTCGGTCTGACCGACTTTCAGTCCACCGACTGGGCCGCGTACCTCAACCAGTGGCTCGCCGACGTCGGCGGAAAGCGCAACTGGCTCTAGGCTGCGGGCTGGAGATCGGACGAATCGGAGGTTCTTACGTGGCCGAGGTGAAGAGGGCGCCGCTCCCTCATGACTTCCACCCGCCGGTGCCGTCGTTCACGGTGGTGAGTGACGACCTCAAGCCGGGTGCCGTGCTGTCGGACGCGCAGGTGTACGCGGAGGGGAACACGTCGCCGCATCTGCGGTGGGAGGGGTTCCCTGCGGAGACGAAGAGCTTCGCGGTGACCTGCTTCGATCCGGACGCGCCGACCGGTAGCGGGTTCTGGCACTGGGTGCTCTTCGACATTCCGGCGTCGGTGACCGAGCTGCCGACGGGCGCGGGTAGCGGGGAGTTCAAAGGGCTGCCGTCGGGTGCGGTGCATGTCCGCAACGACTACGGGTCGAAGGACTTCGGCGGTGCGGCGCCGCCCGAGGGTGAAAACCACCGTTATGTCTTCACCGTGTATGCGGTGGACAGCGAGAAGATCGGGCCGGACGCGGATGCGTCGCCGGCTGTGGTCGGGTTCCATCTGCGGTTCCACTCGCTGGGTCGGGCCCAACTGATCGGTGAGTACGCGTCCCTGGCGTAGAGCTGACGTTCGCTTTTTGTTTGCCCGCTTCTGGTCTTGGAGAGATCAGGAGCGGGCACTTTTTTATTGCGTTGTCCAACCCGGCCCGCCCGGCCAGAGTTGATCCAAGCCCCAGGCCCGCCACGAGGGCCGGGCCGGCACACGGGAGGTGGGCACAGTGCGGGACACGCTGGTACTGAACGCGAGCTTCGAGCCACTGTCGACGGTGACGCTCAACCGTGCGGTGGTGCTGGTACTCCAGGACAAGGCCGTCGTCGAGCAGGAGCATCCCGAGCTGCGTGTGCGTGCCGCCGCCGTGGATCTTCCGGTGCCGAGGGTGATCAGGCTCTGCCGGTACGTCCGGGTGCCGTTCCGAAGACAGGCGCCGTGGTCGAGGCGGGGTGTGCTGGTACGGGACCAGCACCGGTGCGCGTACTGCGGCAGGCGGGCGACGACCGTGGACCATGTGGTGCCGCGGGCGCAGGGTGGTGCGGACAGCTGGCTGAACACGGTGGCGTCGTGTGCGGAGGACAACCACCGCAAGGCGGACCGTACGCCGGAGCAGGCGGGGATGCCGTTGCTGCGGGAGCCGTTCGTGCCGTCTCCGGCGGATGCGATGCTGCTGTCGCTGGCGGCCGGTGACCGGTCCGCGCTGCCGGAGTGGCTGGCTTCGGGGGCTGCCCCGGCGGCGTAGGCCGGGGGGTTTGTGCTGTGCGGTGAGCCCGTCCTCGTACGAGGGCGGGCTCACCGCTTTGTGCGGGGGCTACTTGAGGGTGAGCTGGAGGATCGCGACGATGCCGACGGCGATGATCACTCCGCGTAGTACGGCGGGCGGGAGGCGGCGGCCGACCTTGGCGCCGATCTGGCCGCCGATGGTGGAGCCGACGGCGATGAGGAGGACGGCGGTCCAGTCGAATTCGGCGACGAAGAGGAAGAAGACGGCGGCGACGCCGTTGACGACGGCGCTGAGGATGTTCTTGACGGCGTTGATGCGCTGGATGCTGTCGTGGAGGAGCAGGCCCATCAGGGAGAGATAGAGGACTCCTTGGGCGGCGCCGAAGTAGCCGCCGTACGCGCTGGCGAGGAGGAGGCCGGCGAGGAGAGCGATGCCGCCGTCGGGGTGGGCATCGGTACCGGTGGCCTCGCGGCGGCGCTTGACGGCGGCGGCGATGCGGGGCTGGAGGAGGACGAGGACGAGCGCGAGGCCGATCAGGACGGGGACGATCGTGTCGAACGCGTCGGACGGCAGGGCGAGGAGCAGGATCGCGCCGAGGAGGCCGCCGAGGAGTGCCGTGCCGCCGAGGCGGAGGACGCGGCGGGTCTGGTCTTTCAGTTCGCGGCGGTAGCCGATGGCTCCGCTGATGGATCCGGGGACCAGGCCGAGGGAGTTGGACACGTTGGCCGTGATCGGCGGGAGACCGGTGGCGAGCAGCACGGGGAAGGTGATGAGGGTGCCTGAGCCGACGATCGTGTTGATGGTTCCGGCGCCGATTCCGGCTGCCAGGACCGCGAGAGCTTCCCAGATGGACAAAGCCATCTCCTTACACAATCAGTGAGACGCCTCCCCGCCATGGAGGTCGGGGGGCCTCACTGATCATGCACGACCGTTGTACGGCACAGTCAACGGCTCCGGATCAACTGGTCACCGGATCAACGGGACTCAGTCGACCGGGGGTTCTTCGCGGCGCTCGGTGCCGGCCGAGGGACCCTTGCCGCCGGTGTTGAAGCCGGGGGTTCCGCCGCCGAGGTTGCCAAAGGCGCCGGAGAGGCCCTTGAGGGCGTCGCCGATCTCGCTGGGCACGATCCAGAGCTTGTTGGCGTCCCCCTCGGCGATCTTGGGGAGCATCTGGAGGTACTGGTACGAGAGCAGCTTCTGGTCCGGGTCTCCGGCGTGGATGGCCTCGAAGACCGTACGGACGGCCTGGGCTTCGCCCTCGGCGCGCAGGGCGGCGGCCTTGGCCTCACCTTCGGCGCGGAGGATGGCGGACTGCTTCTCGCCTTCGGCGGTGAGGATCTGGGACTGACGGATGCCCTCGGCGGTGAGGATGGCGGCGCGCTTGTCGCGGTCGGCGCGCATCTGCTTCTCCATCGAGTCCTGGATGGAGGTCGGCGGCTCGATGGCCTTGAGCTCGACGCGGTTGACGCGGATGCCCCACTTGCCGGTGGCCTCGTCGAGCACGCCGCGCAGGGCCGCGTTGATCTCCTCGCGGGAGGTGAGGGTCCGTTCCAGGTCCATGCCGCCGATGATGTTGCGCAGGGTGGTGACGGTCAGCTGCTCGATCGCCTGGATGTAGCTGGCGACTTCGTACGTGGCGGCGCGGGCGTCGGTCACCTGGTAGTAGATGACGGTGTCGATGTTGACGACCAGGTTGTCCTGGGTGATCACCGGCTGGGGCGGGAAGGGGACGACCTGTTCGCGCAGGTCGATGCGGTTGCGGATGGAGTCGATGAAGGGGACGACGATGTTCAGGCCCGCGTTGAGTGTGCGGGTGTAGCGGCCGAAGCGTTCCACGATCGCGGCGCTGGCCTGAGGGATGACCTGGATCGTCTTGATCAGTGCGATGAAGACAAGCACCACCAGAATGATCAGGACGATGATGACTGATGGCATCGTGTTCCCCGAGCCCTTCGCTGCCGGATGATTACGATCATCGATTTTTCCAGATGGCGGAGGCGCGCGTGCACCGATCGGAGGGTTCGGTCACATCACGACGGCGGTGGCTCCGTCGATCTCCACGACGTCCACCTGCTGGCCCGGTTCGAAGGTCTGCTCCCCGTCGAGGGAGCGGGCGGACCAGATCTCGCCCGCGAGTTTGATGCGGCCTCCGTGGCCGTCGACCCGTTCCAGGACGACGGCCTGACGGCCTTTCAGGGCGTCGATGCCGGTGGCGATGCCGGGCCGCCCGTCGCGGTGGCGGGCGGCGATGGGGCGTACGACCGCGATCAGCGCGACCGACACCGCGGCGAAGACGACGACTTGGGCGACGACGCCGAAGCCGAGCGCGGCGGTGACGGCGCCTGCGACGGCGCCGACGGAGAGCATCCCGAACTCCGGCATCGCGGTCAGGACGAGCGGGATGCCGAGTCCCACCGCGCCGATCAGCCACCAGACCCATGCGTCGATGTCCACATCGTCATGGTAGGCGGCTTGTCGGTGCTCGGACAGGGCGCGAAGCCCCTGAGGTCGGGCGCGCAGACTCGGGTGCGCCGGGTCAGGCGAGCGGGAGGCCCTGGGCGGTGTAGCGGTCGCCGACGTGCTCGACGACGAGCGGCAGGCCGAAGCAGCGTGACAGGTTGCGGGAGGTGAGCTCGGTCTCCATGGGGCCGTTGGCGAGCACCTTGCCCTGACGGATCATCAGGACGTGGGTGAAGCCCGGCGGGATCTCCTCGACATGGTGGGTGACCATGATCATGGAGGGGGCGTACGGGTCGCGGGCGAGCCGGCCGAGGCGGCGGACCAGGTCCTCGCGGCCGCCGAGGTCGAGGCCGGCGGCGGGCTCGTCGAGGAGGAGGAGCTCGGGGTCGGTCATCATCGCGCGGGCGATGAGGGTGCGCTTGCGCTCGCCCTCGGAGAGGGTGCCGAACTTGCGGTCCAGGAACTCGGTCATGCCGAGGCGGTCGAGGAAGGCGCGGGCGCGGTCCTCGTCGACGGCGTCGTAGTCCTCGTGCCAGGTGGCGGTCATGCCGTACGCGGCGGTGAGGACGGTCTGCAGGACCGTCTGGCGCTTGGGCAGCTTGTCGGCCATGGCGATGCCGGCCATGCCGATGCGGGGGCGCAGGTCGAAGACGTCGACCTTGCCGAGCTGCTCGTCGAGGATCCGGGCGGTGCCGCTGGACGGGAAGAGATAGCTGGAGGCGATGTTGAGCAGGGTGGTCTTGCCGGCGCCGTTGGGGCCGAGGATGACCCAGCGCTCGCCTTCCTTGACCGACCAGGAGACATCGTCCACCAGAGCGCGTCCGTCGCGGACCACGGATACGTCCACCAGCTCCAGTACATCGCTCATGAGCGCGTTGTCTCCCCTTGCGGTCGAGTCGTCGTCGGTGCGCCTGCAGGCGCAGCTCCGAGGGAAAACCTACGCCACCGGTCGAGGAGGCCGGTGCGTAGGGCGGGTGCCTAGGCTGGGTCCATGCTCTCTGAACCACGCTCAGGACGGTTGGCCGCTTGGGGAAATGCCCTGTTGGCCGGATTTGTATCACCTGATGACGCGGCGACCGCGATCGTCGGGGAGGACGCGGTGCACCGGGTGGAGGGGTTGCCCGGCGAGCCGGGGCCGGTCGGGCTGACACTGGCCCTGGGGCGGCTGCGACGGCTGGGGATCACCGGCTACCGGGTCGCGCTGCCGGCGCCGGGACATCCGCTCGGGCTGAGCGGACCGCCGGAGTTCAACGCGGCCGCGCTGGAGGCCGAGGAGGCGGTGGTCGGTTTCGGCGCGCCGTACGGGCTGGTGCCGGAGGTGTCCGAGGCGGGGCCCGAGGGCGACGTCCATGTGGAGGTCGTCTGGCGCTGCCTGCCGGTGCGGGAGGCTCCCCCGGCGGACGTGCCGTCGCTCGGGGAGGCGGAGCGGGAGCTGGCGGAGGCCCTGCGGGAGGCGACCGAGGCGCTGACGCGGCTGGACGTGGCCGGCTCGGGTCCGGTGGCGGACGCGGCGCGGGACGCGTACCGGGCGCGGGCGGAGGCCTCGGCGGGCCGTGAAGTGCTGGCGCCGGGGTATCCGGGGCGGGCGGTACGGGTCCTGGAGCTGGCCCAGCGGGTGGGGCTGCTGATCTCGCTGGCGTCCGGCCACGGTCATGGGGGCGCGGTGAGTGCCTCGGAGATGGCGGCGCGGGGGGCGGCGCTGCGGCCGGTGGAGCGGGTGGCGCGGCGGGCGCAGGTGGCGGCGTACAACGCGTGGGTGGAGGAGCGCGAGCGGGAACGCGGCTGACGATCACCGCGTCCTGAGGTTCGCTGAGGCCGCCGAGCCCCGAAAACCACAAACCGGCCCCCGGGGAGTGGTGGGGGCCGGTCGTGGTGGGGGGAGCGTCAGTGGTTGACGCTGGAGTTGCCGAACGCGGGGTTCAGGACGCCGATCACGTTGACGCTGTTGCCGGTGGCGTTCACCGGGACGTCGACGGGGGCCTGGACCAGGTTGCCGGAGAGGACGCCGGGCGAGTTCTTGGCCAGGCCGTCGGCGTGCGCGCCGTGGGCGGCGGCGGCGCCGGCACCCGCGGCGACGATGCCTCCGGCGACCATGGCTACGGCGGCGGCCTTCTTCAGGTTCTTCACTTCAAGTTCCTCCTGGTCATCGCCGCGGCCAATCACCGCGGCACGCCATGAAGAACGCTCCCGCGCCGCAGGGGATACGCCAGGTGGGTGACATACACCCGACGGTATGAATCTCTGACCGGAGAGCCGTTTTCTGTATCAGCCCTTCGTCAGGTCGTCAGCCCATGTCTGACCGCCCAGAGCGCGGCCTGGGTGCGGTCGGCCAGGTCCAGCTTCATGAGGATGTTCGAGACGTGTGTCTTGACGGTCTTCTCGGAGAGGACCAGGGCCCGGGCGATCTCCCGGTTGGAGCGTCCGTCGGCGATGAGGCCGAGGACTTCCCGCTCCCGTTCGGTGAGGGTGTTCCCGCGGCCCGTACCGCTCGGGCTGTCCTCCTGGGAGAGGAGGGCTCCGGCGACCTCGGGCTGGAGGAGGACGTGTCCGGCGTGGACGGAGCGGATGGCGCCGGCGAGGGCGTCGGGGTCGACGTCCTTGTAGACGTACCCGGAGGCTCCGGCGCGCAGGGCGGGGACGACGGTGCGCTGCTCGGTGAAGCTGGTGACGACGAGGACCTTGGCCGGGTTGGCCAGCTCGCGCAGTTTGCGCAGGGCTTCGATGCCGTCCATGCCGGGCATCTTGACGTCCATGAGGACCACGTCGGGGCGGAGCTCCTCGGCGCGGGCGACTCCTTCGGCGCCGTCTCCCGCCTCTCCGACGACCTCGATGTCGTCCTGGACCTCCAGGAAGGTGCGCAGCCCGCGGCGGACGACCTGATGGTCGTCCACCAGCAGCACGCGAATGGCCCTCCCGTCGCCCACCACCGCCCTTCTGTCGAAGCGCTCCGCGCTGCCCCTTTCTTTCTCAGCCACCGGGGACCTCCATCTCGATCGTGGTGCCCTGCCCGGGCGCCGATTGCACGGTCAGTCTGCCGCCGACGCCGCTCGCGCGGTGCCGCATGGACACCAGCCCGAGGTGGCGGCCGGCCCGCCGGACGGCGCGGGGCTCGAAGCCCTGGCCGTTGTCGGTGATGCTCAGCAGGGCTCCTTGGCCGCGGCGGACGAGGCTGACGGCGACGTGGTCGGCCGCCGAGTGGCGCAGGGCATTGTGCAGGGCCTCCTGGGCGACCCGGAGCATGGCCTCCTCCTGGGCGGCGGGCAGGGCCCGTATGCCATGGCTGTCGAAGGTGACGCGGGCGGTGTGGGCGCGGTCCAGGACCTGGATGTGGGTGCGGAGCGTGGCGACGAGGCCGTCTTCGTCGAGGGCAGCGGGGCGCAGCTCGACGACGGCGGCGCGCAGCTCGTCGGCGGCTTCGGCGGCGAGCCGGGCGACCTGCTGGAGCTCGCCCTTGGCGCGGGCGGGGTCGCGGTCGACCAGGGCGGCGGCGGCCTGGGCGGTGAGGCGCAGCGAGAAGAGTTTCTGGCTGACGGCGTCGTGGAGCTCGTGGGCGAGGCGTGAGCGCTCCTCGGCGATGGTGAGCTCGCGGCTGCGTTCGTAGAGCCGGGCGTTGGTGAGCGCGATGGCGGCGTGCTGGGCGAGGATGCCGAGGAGTTCTTCGTCCTGCTCGGTGAAACCGCAGCCGCCTTCGGGCTTGGGGCACCTTTTGTTGGCGAGGAAGAGCGCGCCGATGATCTCGTCGCCGTCGCGGATGGGCAGGCCGAGGAAGTCGGACATGTCCGGGTGGGCATCGGGCCAGCCCTCGAATCGGGGGTCCTTGCGGACGTCGGCCAGGCGCTCGGGCCGGGCGTCGTGGAGCATCGCGGCGAGGATGCCGTGCTGCCTGGGGAGTGGGCCGATGGCCTTCCACTGCTCGTCGCTGACGCCGTCGACGACGAACTGGGCGAAGCCGCCGTGGTCGTCGGGGACGCCGAGCGCGGCGTACTCGGCGTCGAGCAGCTCGCGGGCGGAGGCGACGATCGTCTTGAGGACGTCGCGTACCTCCAGATGCCTGCTCATCGCCAGCAGGGCGGTGCTCACGGCGGCCAGTCCGGAGCGGGGTCGATGGCTCATATGTTCACCGTACCGGCGGGGTGTGACAGTCCGTATCCGACCGGGGACGGCCGTGGCCTGGGGCCCTGGGCCTAGGTCGAAGGGGGGTGGCCGACCGGGTCCGGTGGACGAGGCGGCCGGGCGGGGCGGGGTCACACGCTGGGTTCCATCGACGTACGAGGGGATGGAAGCCATGCCAGTCGCGATCATCACGGGGGCTTCGAAGGGTCTGGGCCGGGCGGTCGCCGCGGCGCTGGCGGGGCGCGGGTGGGATCTGGTGCTGGACGCCCGGTCGGCCGGGGTGCTGGAGGCGAGCGCCGAGCGGATGCGGGGGCTGGGCACGCGCGTGGTGGCGGTGCCCGGGGACGTACGGGACCCGGCGCACCGGCGGGCGCTGGTAGCCGCGGCGCGGGAGCTGGGGGGTGTGGACCTGCTGGTGAGCAATGCCAGCGCCCTGGGCGCCGAGCCGCTGGTGCGGCTGGACGCACTGCCTCTGGAGGGGCTGCGGGTGGCGCTGGAGACCAATGTGGTGGCAGCGCTGGGGCTGGTGCAGGAGTCGCTGGAGCTGTTGCGGGCGAGCGATGCCGGGGCGGTGATCGTGGTGAGTTCGGACGCGGCGGCGGAGGCGTACGAGACGTGGGGTGGTTACGGGGCGTCGAAGGCGGCGCTGGACCATCTGGCGGCGGTCCTCGCGGTGGAGGAGCCCCGGCTGCGGGTGTGGGCGGTGGACCCGGGCGACATGGGGACGGATCTGTACGCGGCGGCGGTCCCGGACGACGACGCGCCCCGGCCGAGCCCGGAGTCGGTGGCGCCGGCGTTCGTACGGCTGGTGGAGGAGCGGCCGGCGAGCGGGCGGTATGCGGCGCCGTCGCTGGTGGGGGCGGGGCGATGAGGGCGGCCGGCGGTCGGCCGGGGCTGCCCGGGCAGGAGGCGGGGCGGTGAGCGTGCTGGAGACGCTGCAGGTGCCGGAGGGGCTCTCCGCGCGCGTGCCCGCGGAGGAGCGGGGAGCGGGGCGGGACGACGTACGGCTCCTGGTGTCGCGTGGGACCGCCGTGAGTCACCACGCGTTCCGGGAGCTGCCGAAGCTGCTGCGGGCCGGGGATGTTCTCGTGGTGAACACGTCGGCGACCTTGCCGGCGGCCGTGACCGGCCGGCTGGGCGGGGACGGTGCCTGCCGGGGGCACACGGTGGTGGTGCACTTCTCGACCCGAGGGGACGACGGGCGCTGGGCGGTGGAGCTGCGTGACCCCGACGGGCGGGGCAGCACCCGGCCGCGGCCGGGAGGACCCGCGGGGGCGGCGGTGCGGCTGCCGGGCGGGAGCTCCCTGGTGCTGGAGGGGCCTGTGGTGCCCGGCGGGGCGCGGCTGTGGTGGGCCGGGGTCCAGGGGGACGTACCGGCGCTGCTGGCGCGGTACGGGCGCCCGATCCGGTACGCGTACACGGACCGGGACCAGCCGCTGGCCGCGTACCAGACGGTCTTCGCGCTCCCCCGGGCCGATGGTGCGGGGTCGGCGGAGATGCCGAGTGCGGGGCGGCCGTTCACGGCGGGGATGGTGGCGGAGCTGGTGAGCCGGGGGGTGGGGTTCGCGCCGGTGACCCTGCATACAGGGGTGGCGTCGGCGGAGGCGCACGAGCCGCCGTATCCGGAGCGGTTCGAGGTGCCGGGGTCGACCGCGCGGCTGGTGAACGCGGCGAGGGCCGGTGGCGGGCGGATCGTCGCGGTGGGGACGACGGCGGTACGGGCGCTGGAGTCGGCGGCGGGATCCGACGGGGTGGTACGGGCCGCGTCGGGGTGGACGGATCTGGTGGTGACGCCGGGCCGTGGGGTGCGGGTGGTGGACGGGTTGCTGACCGGGCTGCACGAGCCGCGGGCCTCGCATCTGCTGATGCTGGAGGCGCTGGCCGGGCCCCAGGCGCTGGCCCGGGCGTACACCGAGGCGCTGGGCCGCCTCTACCTCTGGCACGAGTTCGGCGACATCCATCTCATCCTGCCGAATGAGGAGCCTTACATTCCGCATTGCTGACGCAACGGATGGTGAGGTCGCCACCTGCCCGATGTGAGCCCGCACATAGGACCCACGTCACTTACGAAGCTCCCTAGTGGTGACCTAAAGGCCGGATTAAGGCCGTGTGGGCGGGTCTGTCTCCGGTCAGGGCGGCCTTCTGCGGGGGCCCTGATCCACTACCGGGGATCGTACGTCACACCTTTGCCACGGCATTTTGCTGCCGCTAAGAATTGCGTCCGTCGCCGCCGAGTAGGCGTTGCGCCGCCCCTGGCCTGAGCGACTCCCGCGATTTCGAAGAGGTAGTCCCGCATGTCCGCGTTCACTCCTGGTAACCGCCGTCTGAAGAAGGCCCACAAGGTCTCGATCGCCGCCGTCGCCGCCGCCGGCGCCGCCGCGGTCACCTTGTCCCTCGTCCCCGGCAGCGCCTCGGCGGACACCGAGACCAAGGCACTCGCCTCCACCCAGGTGGCCTGGGCGGCCAACACCGGCACCGCCCAGAACTCCGTCACCGAGAGCCTGACCCAGCAGCACGACGCCGTCAGCCGCATGGCCCGTGCCGAGGCCGATGCCAAGGTCGAGGCCGCCGCCAAGGCGAAGGCCGCCGCCCAGGCCAAGGCCAAGGCCGCCGCGAAGGCGAAGGCCGTGGCCAAGGCGAAGGCCGACGCCAAGAAGCGCGCCGCCGCCAAGGCCGCCGCCAGCCGCGCCGCCGTGCGCAAGCCGGTGTACCCGAACAACCTCGACGGCTGGATCCGCGAGGCGCTCGACATCATGAAGAAGCACAAGATCCCGGGCAGCTACGAGGGCATCCACCGCAACATCATGCGGGAGTCCAGCGGTAACCCGAACGCGATCAACAACTG
>NZ_BMQQ01000057.1 GCF_014648195.1 Streptomyces purpureus | reverse complement strand
TGGACCGGCCACTGCCCCACCTGCCGACAACCCACCCCGTGGCAGTCCTACGACACCGCCTAACAAAGCACTACTAGCCGAGGCGGTCGAGCAGCGCCGGGAGCGCCGTCCCGATCGGCTCCCGGACGATCTCGGCGGCGAGCCCGTCGTACGGCGTCGGCTCGGCGTTCACCACGATCAGCCGCGCCCCGGCCTCGGCCGCGATCCCGGCGAGGGAGGCCGCCGGCTGCACCTGAAGGCTGGTCCCCACCGCGATGAACACCTCGGCCGCCTTGGCGATCGCCATCGCCTCGCCGAGCACCACCGGATCGAGCCGCTGCCCGAACATCACCGTCGCCGACTTCAGGATCCCGCCGCACGCCCGGCACGGCGGATCCGCCTCGCCGGCCCGGACCCGCTCCAGCGCCTCCTCCATGGAGGACCGGGCGTGACAGCCGGTGCACACCACCGCCCGTGCGGTGCCGTGGAGTTCGAGGACCTTGCGGTCCGGCAGACCGGCCAGCTGATGCAGCCCGTCCACGTTCTGCGTGATCACCCGCACCGCGAACCCGGGCGCCTTGTCCAGCGCGGCGACCGCGCGGTGCGCGGCGTTCGGCTCGGCCCGCAGCGTCGTGGCGTCCCGCCGCATCACCCAGGCACGGCGCCGGACCTCGGGGTCGGCCATGTAGTACGCGTACGTCACGAGCTTCTCGGCCTCGGGTTCGCGCCGCCACAGTCCGTTCGGCCCGCGGTAGTCGGGAATGCCGGAGTCGGTGGAGATCCCGGCCCCGCTGAGGATCGCGACGAGAGTCATACGGCGAGCGTAGGCACCGCCCCTGGCGCCCCGCTAACGGATTACCCGCGCACCGGGACGCCCGCGCGGGCGGCGCCGGTCAGCGCGGCGGGAGGCCGTTCTCCAGCTCCACAGCGCCCGTGCCCGCGGTCACCGCGTCCAGGGCCGCGACGACGCGGCGGCCCAGCGGCTCGGGCAGGTACGCCAGAAGCTCGTCGCGGGGGACCAGCTTCCAGGACAGCAGCTCCTCGGCCTGGAGCCGGATCGCCGCGAACTGCTCCGCGGACAGCACCCCGCCGTCGAAGACATAGGCGGTGAGCGGGGGCCGACCCGGCCCCGGCACCCAGTCGACCGCGAGGAGCCGGCCCAGCTCCACGTCAAGACCGATCTCCTCCGCCGTCTCCCGGCGGGCCGCCTGGCGCGGCGTCTCGCCCTCGTCGGACTCGATCGTGCCGCCCGGCAGCGCCCAGCCCTCGCGGTAGTTGGGCTCGACCAGCAGGACGCGCCCCTCGGCGTCCCGGAACAGCGCGGCGGCACCGGCCAGCACACGGGGCAGACTGGCGATGTACGTAGCGTAATCGGTGGTGGTCACGCGGTCAGACTAGCCGGAGGCCAACCGCAGGGTGCGCGAGGACAGTTCACTGATCCGCACCCCGTCGAAGCCGAACACCGCGCTGCGCACCCGGTCCTCCAGCGGATCCGACCACTGCGGCGGGATCGCCGACGCGCCGCACATCACCCCGGCCACCGAGCCGGCCGTCGCCCCGTTGGAGTCGGTGTCCAGACCGCCCCGGACGGTCAGCGTGATGGTCCGGGTGAAGTCGCCGTCGCCGTACAGCAGCCCGGCGGTGATCACCGCCGCGTTGGGCACCGTGTGGATCCAGCCGAGGCTCCCGGTCTGAGCCGCCAGCTCGGCGAGCGCGTCCTCCCACGCGACACCGGCCTCGTGCAGCGCGACCGTGTGCCGGACCGTACGGGCCAGCCTGCTGCTCGCCGGGATCCGCTCCAGCGCCCCCTCGACCGCCTCCCGGGGCCCCGCCGCGGTGAACGCGGCCGCGATCAGGGCCGCCGCCCACATCGCCCCGTACACGCCGTTGCCCGTGTGCGAGAGCGCCGCGTCCCGGCGGGCGAGCGCGGCGGCCCGGCGCGGATCGCCGGGCGAGGTCCAGCCGAAGATGTCGGCGCGGATCAGCGCGCCGATCCACTCCTGGTACGGATTGTCGTAGGTGGCGGTGAGCGGCGGGGCCAGCCCGTTCGCCAGATTGCGGTAGGCGGCCCGCTCGGCAGTGAACGTCTGCAGATACGGCAGCCGCAGCAGCCACAGCTCACCGACCTGCTCGGTGGTGAACTGGAATCCGCGGGTCTCCAGCAGATGCAGCCCGAGGATCGAGTAGTCGATGTCGTCGTCCCGGCAGCTGCCGTGGATCCGCCCCCGCACACACTGCGGCCACTCCGGCCGCAGCTCGAAGCCGGTCGCCTCGACCGGGGGAGGGGGCAGGTAGTCGGTGAGCGGCAGCGCCTCGGTCAGCCGCAGATAGCGGTCGATCCGCTCCGGTGTCCAGTGCTCCCCGCGCTCCACGGGCTTGCCGAGCATGTTCCCGGCGATCCGCCCGGTCCAGCCGCCCAGGATCCGGTCGGCGAGCCCCGGCCCGGCGCCCCGGCCCGCCCGCCGCCCGGGCGCCTCGTCCGGCCCGCGCTCGTCCGGCTCCCGCTCCTCGGGCACCCAGTCCGCCGGATCCCGGCCGTCCGCCGTCGGGGTCCGTACGAGATGCTCCGTCCTGTGAGGGCCCATATCTCCGGTGTACCGAATGAACGGCCGGAGCGCGCGGCGGTGGCCCGGGACCAGGTTTGATCGATCGTTTCGCCGCCCGATCGCCCCCCTATGGTGCGGAATATCGTCCTATGAGGGGGTGGCACGTGGTCTGACGGTGCGGATAGGGTCAGCTCGGCGCGACTGCCTGTTCGAAAGCAAGGGATGCAAGGTGACGGACGGAGCAGTAACTGAGGTCGCACGCGTGCTCGTCGCGGCCGACAAGTTCAAGGGTTCGCTCACGGCCGTACAGGTCGCGGAGCGGGTCACAGCAGGTCTGCGACGGGTCGTCCCGGAGCTCGAAGTGGAGACCCTGCCCGTCGCGGACGGCGGCGACGGCACGGTCGCGGCCGCGGTCGCGGCGGGTTTCGAACGCCGTGAGGTACGGGTCACCGGACCGCTCGGCGAGCCGGTCACGGCCGCGTACGCACTGCGTGGGCAGACGGCCGTCGTCGAGATGGCCGAGGCCTCCGGCCTCCAGCTGCTGCCCCCCGGCGTCTTCGCGCCGCTCACGTCGACGACGTACGGCTCCGGAGAGCTGCTGAGGGCCGCCCTGGACGCCGGTGCGCGCACCATCGTCTTCGGCGTCGGCGGCAGCGCCACCACGGACGGCGGGGCCGGCATGCTCGCTGCCCTCGGCGGCCGCTTCTTGGACGCCTCCGGCGAGCCGGTCGGCCCCGGCGGTGCGGCCCTGGCCGATCTCGCCACCGCCGACCTCTCCGGCCTCGACCCCCGCTTCCGGGACGTCGACCTGACGCTCGCCAGCGACGTCGACAACCCGCTCACCGGCCCCAAGGGCGCCCCGGCGGTCTACGGCCCGCAGAAGGGCGCCTCGCCCGACGACGTGGCCACCCTGGACGCCGCGCTGAGCCACTTCGTGACCGTCCTGGAGAAGGCCATCGGGCCCAAGGCCGCCGAGTGCGCGGTCGCGCCCGGAGCGGGCGGCGCGGGCGGCATCGGGTACGGCGCGCTGGTCGGCCTCGACGCGAGCTTCCGCCCGGGCATCGAGCTGATGCTGGAGGTGCTGGGCTTCGCCCCCGCCCTGGCGCGGGCCACCCTGGTCATCACCGGCGAGGGTTCCCTCGACGAGCAGACCCTGCACGGCAAGGCCCCGGCCGGGGTCGCCGCGGCGGCCCGCGAGGCCGGCATCGACGTGGTCGCCGTCTGCGGCCGCCTCGCCCTGCCGCAGCAGGCCCTCGAAACGGCCGGCATCCGCCGCGCCTACCCGCTCAGCGACCTGGAGCCGGACCCGGCGAAGTCCATCCCGGGCGCCGGCCCGCTCCTCGAAGAGGTGGCCGCGAACATCGCCCGGGACTTCCTGGCATAGGGCACAGCGGTACGCGAGAAGGGCCCGGGTGCGTCGCACCCGGGCCCTTCTCCTGTCTGCGCCGGCGTTACGGCAGCTGCGCCGCCCGGGCCTCCGCCCGTGCCTCGCGGCTCTCACGGCGGTTGCCCCGGAAGGTGTTCACCCGGCGGGCCGTCGCGAAGAGCGGGATCACCGCGCCCAGGACCACCTGGAGCGCGCAGCCGGCCTGGAGCAGCATCTGGCCGCCGGGCGCGTCGAACGCCCACGCCGCCAGCATGCCCATCGCGCCCACGATCCAGCTGAGCATCGCCACCGCGAGGATGCCCCGCGGCTTGGGGTACTCGACCCGGCTCACCATCAGCCAGGCCACCCCGATGATCGCCAGCAGCGTCGGGACGAACGGCAGCTCGAGGAGGACGATCGAGACCACGGTCAGCGCGCCGAAGGGGCTCGGCATGCCCTGGAACATGCCGTCCTTCATGGTCACGCACGAGAATCTCGCGAGCCGCAGCACCACCGCGAGGAGGACCACGATCGCGGCCACCGCGGAGACCTTCTGCTGCAGGGGATGGTCCGCGACCATTCCGTACACCAGGACGAAGTAGGCCGGGGCCAGACCGAAGCTGATCAGGTCCGACAGGTTGTCGAGCTCGGCGCCCATCGGGGACGAGCGCAGCTTGCGCGCCACGATGCCGTCGAAGAGGTCGAAGATCGCCGCGGCCAGCATCAGGACCACGGCGGTGGCGGCGCTGTTGCGCGCCATGCCGGTCTCGGTGCTGCCCGTGAGGTGCGGGATGAGGATGCCGGTGGTGGTGAAGTACACCGCCATGAAGCCACACGTGGCGTTACCGAGCGTGAGGGCGTCCGCTATGGACAGCCTCAGCGACAGCGGCATCTCCTCGGCCTCTTCCGCGGCTTCCGCCTCGGCGACCCAGCCGGTCTGGGCCTCAGGATCAATCACGGTCAATGCGAGTCACCCCTGCGGTCGTGGTCTGACCGACCTCGACAGCGACGTCGACACCTTCCGGAAGGTAGATGTCGACACGCGACCCGAAGCGGATCAGACCGATGCGCTCGCCCTGCTCGACCTTGGTCCCCTGGGGGATGTACGGCACGATGCGCCGGGCGACCGCTCCCGCGATCTGCACCATCTCGATGTCGCCGAGCTCGGTGTCGAAGTGCCAGACAACGCGCTCGTTGTTCTCGCTCTCCTTGTTGAACGCCGGGACGAACCCGCCCGGGATGTGCTCCACGGAGGTCACCGTGCCGGCCAGCGGCGCACGGTTGACGTGGACGTTGAGCGGGCTCATGAAGATGGCGACCCGGGTGCGTCCGTCCTTCCACGGCATGATGCTCTGCACCACACCGTCGGCGGGCGAGATGACCCGGCCCTGAGCGATCTCACGCTCGGGGTCGCGGAAGAACCACAGCATGCCCGCCGCCAGCGCGGTGGTGGGCACGGCGATGGCCGCGGCACGCCGCGACCTGCGCGAACGCGCGAGGCTCAGCGCCGCGGTGGCGACGGTCGGCAGAAGCCACGGCGATGCTCCGCGTGCGATGCGTACGCCGAGGAGGCTGTCGCGAGGTGCAGAGGTTTGGCTGTGGGGCATGGATGACCTTCGTAGCGGATGATGCCGCACTGGCAACGGGGGACGGCGGCTTTCCGGCGATGCTATCGGTTGCGAGCCGCAACTGGGCAAGCCAGAAGCCGAGTCGGTCGGCCGGAAACCCTCGGCAAATGCTGTCAGGGTGTGATCTTCTTCGCGGCCGAACCGACTCAAAAGCGACAATCAACCCTGGAAGCGGTACTCCTCGAGCAGCCGGCGACCGATGATCATTTTCTGGATCTCGGCGGTACCTTCACCGATGAGCAGCATCGGAGCCTCGCGGTAGAGGCGCTCGATCTCGTACTCCTTCGAGAAGCCGTATCCGCCATGAATACGGAACGCGTCCTCCACGACTTCCTTGCAGTATTCGGAGGCGAGGTACTTCGCCATCCCTGCTTCGAGGTCGTTTCGTTCCCCGGAGTCCTTTTTGCGTGCTGCGTTCACCATCATGGCATGAGCGGCCTCGACCTTGGTAGCCATCTCGGCGAGCTTGAACTGAATGGCCTGGTGCTGGGCGATCGGCTTGCCGAAAGTGTGACGCTGCTGGGCATACGAGACACCCAGCTCGAACGCACGCTGTGCGACGCCGCAGCCACGGGCCGCGACATTGACGCGGCCGACCTCCACGCCGTCCATCATTTGGTAAAACCCTCGGCCGGTGGTTCCGCCGAGGACTCGATTGGCCGGAATGCGCAGTCCGTCCATGATGAGCTCGGTGGTGTCGACACCCTTGTAACCCATCTTGTCGATCTTCCCCGGGATGGTGAGACCCGGACGGACCTCTCCGAAGCCCGGCTCCTTCTCGACGAGGAAGGTCGTCATCGACTTGTGGGGGGCGGTCCCCTCGGGGTGTCCTTCGTCACTTCGGACGAGAACGGCCACCAGCGTTGACGTTCCGCCGTTGGTCAGCCACATCTTCTGGCCGTTCAGGACGTACTCGTCGCCGTCCTTCACCGCCTTCGACGTGATCGCCGACACATCGGAACCGAGAGCGGGCTCCGACATCGAGAACGCGCCACGCGTCTCGCCGGCCGCCATCCGCGGCAGGAAGTAGTCCTTCTGCTCCTGCGTGCCGTGCTGCTTGAGCATGTACGCCACGATGAAGTGGGTGTTGATGATGCCGGAGACGGACATCCAGCCGCGGGCGATCTCCTCCACGCAGAGCGCGTAGGTGAGCAGCGACTCACCCAGACCCCCGTACTCCTCGGGGATCATCAGACCGAACACACCGAGCTCCTTGAGCCCGTCGACGATCTGCTGCGGGTACTCGTCGCGGTGCTCCAGCTCCGTGGCGACCGGGATGATCTCCTTGTCGACGAAGTCCCGGACGGTGGCGAGGATCTCCTGCTGCACATCGGTCAGACCATGGGTCTGGGCGAGTCGCGCCATGACTACTTCTCCGACTTCTTCGAAGGCTCGATCAGCTCCGGGCGGCCGGGCTGCTCGCCGCCGCGCTCCTTGATGTACGTCTCGGTGGGCACCATCACCTTGCGGCGGAAGACGCAGACCAGCGTGCCGTCCTGCTTGTAGCCCTTGGTCTCGACGTAGACGATGCCGCGGTCGTTCTTCGACTTCGAGGGGGTCTTGTCGAGGACCGTGGTCTCGCCGTAGATGGTGTCGCCGTGGAAGGTCGGCGCCACGTGCCGCAGCGACTCGATCTCCAGGTTGGCGATCGCCTTGCCCGAGACGTCCGGCACGGACATGCCGAGCAGCAGCGAGTAGATGTAGTTGCCCACCACGACGTTCTTGCCGAAGTCCGTCGTGTTCTCCGCATAGTTGACGTCCATGTGGAGCGGGTGGTGGTTCATCGTCAGCAGACAGAAGAGGTGGTCGTCGTACTCGGTGACCGTCTTTCCGGGCCAGTGCTTGTAGACGGCGCCGACTTCGAACTCTTCGTAGGTGCGGCCGAACTGCATGGGTCTTACGCCTCCGGGATCTCGAACTTCGACGTGCGCTGCATACCGGCGGCGCGTCCCTTGCCGGAGATGACCAGGGCCATCTTGCGGCTGGCCTCGTCGATCATCTCGTCGCCGAGCATCGCCGAGCCCTTCTTCCCGCCCGCCTCGGAGGTGTAGTAGTCGTACGCGTCCAGGATCAGCTCGGCGTGGTCGAAGTCCTCCTGCGACGGCGAGAAGATCTCGTTGGCGGCGTCGACCTGGCCGGGGTGCAGCACCCACTTGCCGTCGAAGCCCAGGGCCGCGGCGCGCTGAGCGACCGCCTTGTAGCCCTCGACGTTCTTGATCTGCAGGTAGGGGCCGTCGATCGCCTGGAGGTTGTTGGCGCGGGCGGCCATAAGGATCTTCATCAGGATGTAGTGGTAGGCGTCCGCCGGGTAGCCGGGCGGCTGCTCGCCGACGACCAGCGACTTCATGTTGATGGAGGCCATGAAGTCGGCCGGGCCGAAGATGATCGTCTCGACGCGCGGGGAGGCCTGCGCGATCGCGTTGACGTTGTTGAGGCCCTGGGCGTTCTCGATCTGCGCCTCGATGCCGATCTTGCCCACCTCGAAGCCCATCGTCTTCTCGATCTGGGTGAGCAGCAGGTCGAGCGCGACGATCTGCTGGGCGTCCTGGACCTTCGGCAGCATGATGCAGTCGAGGTTCTGGCCGGCGCCCTCGACGACGGTGACGACGTCACGGTACGTCCAGTGGGTCGTCCAGTCGTTGACCCGGACGACGCGGGTCTTACCGGTCCAGTCGCCCTCGTTGAGGAACTTCACGATGGTGTGGCGGGCCTCGGGCTTGGCCAGCGGCGCGCAGGCGTCCTCCAGGTCCAGGAAGACCTGATCGGCGGCGAGGCCCTGGGCCTTCTCCAGGAAGCGCGGGTTGGAGCCGGGGACGGCGAGGCAGGAGCGGCGCGGCCGAAGCCGGTTTGAATCCGAGGCGCCGGGCGCGAAGCGACCGTCAGGCAGGGCGGTGGTGGGAGACGGGTCGGGCGTCATGCGGGGACCTCCAGAGGGTCGAGCTTGTTCGCTTTCCGGATCTCGTCGACGATACGGCCGATGATCTCCGTGATCCCGAAGTCCTTCGGGGTGAAGACGGCGGCCACACCCGCTCGCTTCAGATCTGCGGCGTCGGCGTTCGGAATGATCCCGCCGACGATGACCGGAATGTCCGAGGCGCCCGCCTCGCGCAGCCGGTTCAGCACGTCCGGCACCAGCTCCGCGTGCGAGCCGGACAGGATGGACAGGCCCACGCAGTGCACGTCCTCCGCGAGCGCGGCGTTCACGATCTGCTCGGGGGTGAGCCGTATGCCCTGGTAGACGACCTCGAAGCCGGCGTCACGCGCGCGTACGGCGATCTGCTCGGCGCCGTTGGAGTGCCCGTCCAGGCCCGGCTTGCCCACCAGGAGCCGAAGCCGCCCCGAGCCGAGCTCGTCGGCCGTACGGGTCACCTTCTCGCGGACCAGGGCCAGCGGCGTGCCCTGCTCGGCCGTCACAGCGACCGGGGCCGACGAGACGCCCGTGGGGGCCCGGAACTCGCCGAAGACGTCCCGCAGCGCCCAGGACCACTCGCCGGTGGTGACCCCCGCACGGGCGCACTCCAGCGTCGCCTCGAAGAGGTTGCCGTCCCCGGCCGCCGTCGCCTTCAGCGCCGCGAGGGCCTCCTGGGCGCGCGGCTCGTCCCGGTTGTCCCGCCACTCGTGGAGCTTCGCGACCACCCGCGCCTCGTTCGCCGGGTCGACGGTCATGATCGCCGTGTCGAGGTCCGCGGTGAGCGGGTTCTCCTCGGTCGTCTCGAAGATGTTCACGCCGACGATCTTCTCGTCGCCGGCCTCGATCCGGGCGCGCCGCTCGGCGTGCGAGGAGACCAGCTGGGACTTGAGATATCCCGACTCGACGGCGGCCATCGCGCCGCCCATCTCCTGGATCCGGTCGATCTCCGCCAGGCACTCGGTGACCAGCGCCTCCACCTTCGCCTCGATGACGTGCGAGCCGGCGAAGATGTCGTCGTACTCCAGCAGGTCCGACTCGTGCGCCAGGACCTGCTGGATGCGCAGCGACCACTGCTGGTCCCACGGCCGCGGCAGCCCCAGCGCCTCGTTCCAGGCCGGCAGCTGCACGGCACGCGCGCGTGCGTCCTTGGAGAGCGTCACGGCCAGCATCTCCAGCACGATCCGCTGGACGTTGTTCTCCGGCTGGGCCTCGGTCAGACCGAGCGAGTTGACCTGGACGCCGTAGCGGAACCGGCGCTGCTTGGCGTCCTCGATCCCGTACCGCTCCCGGGTGACCTTGTCCCAGATACGGCCGAAGGCGCGCATCTTGCACATCTCCTCGATGAAGCGGACGCCCGCGTTCACGAAGAAGGAGATGCGCGCCACGACCTCACCCTTGCGGTCTTCGGGGACCTGGCCGGAGGCGAAGACCGCGTCCAGCACCGCGATGGCGGTGGACATCGCGTACGAGATCTCCTGGACCGGAGTGGCCCCCGCCTCCTGCAGGTGGTAGCTGCAGATGTTGATCGGGTTCCACTTCGGGATGTGGTTCACCGTGTAGGTGATCATGTCCGTCGTCAGCCGCAGCGACGGGCCGGGCGGGAAGACGTGCGTCCCGCGCGACAGGTACTCCTTCACGATGTCGTTCTGGGTGGTGCCCTGGAGCCTGGAGATGTCCGCGCCCTGCTCCTCGGCCACCACCTGGTAGAGCGCCAGCAGCCACATCGCCGTGGCGTTGATGGTCATCGAGGTGTTCATCTGCTCCAGGGGGATGTCCTGGAACAGCCGGCGCATGTCACCGAGGTGCGAGACCGGCACCCCGACCCGGCCGACCTCGCCGCGGGCGAGGATGTGGTCGGGGTCGTAGCCGGTCTGTGTCGGCAGGTCGAACGCGACCGACAGACCTGTCTGGCCCTTGGCGAGGTTGCGCCGGTACAGCTCGTTGGACGCCTCGGCGGTCGAGTGACCGGCGTAGGTCCGCATGAGCCACGGCCGGTCCTTCTGACGCTCTGTCATGACGGGTGTCTCGCCTCTCAGATGTTCCGGAAGCGGTTGATGGCGTCGATGTGCTTGTCGCGCATCTCCTGGTCGCGCACGCCCAGGCCCTCCTCGGGGGAGAGGCAGAGCACGCCGACCTTGCCCTGGTGGAGGTTGCGGTGGACGTCGTAGGCGGCCTGTCCGGTGTCCTCCAGGGAGTAGACCTTGGAGAGCGTCGGGTGGATCTTGCCCTTGGCGATCAGCCGGTTGGCCTCCCAGGCCTCGCGGTAGTTGGCGAAGTGCGAGCCGATGATGCGCTTGAGGGACATCCACAGGTAGCGGTTGTCGTACTGGTGCATGTAGCCCGAGGTCGAGGCACAGGTGGTGATGGTGCCGCCCTTGCGGGTGACGTAGACGCTGGCGCCGAAGGTCTCGCGCCCGGGGTGCTCGAAGACGATGTCGATGTCCTCGCCGCCGGTGAGCTCGCGGATGCGCTTGCCGAAGCGCTTCCACTCCTTGGGGTCCTGGGTCTGCTCGTCCTTCCAGAACTTGTAGCCCTCGGCGTTGCGGTCGATGACCGCCTCGGCGCCCATGGACCGGCAGATCTCGGCCTTCTCGGGGGAGGAGACGACACAGATCGGGTTGGCGCCGCCGGCCAGCGCGAACTGGGTGGCGTACGAACCGAGGCCGCCGCTCGCGCCCCAGATCAGGACGTTGTCGCCCTGCTTCATGGCGGCGCCGTTGCGGGAGACCAGCTGGCGGTAGGCGGTGGAGTTGACCAGGCCGGGCGCCGCCGCCTCCTCCCAGCTGAGGTGGTCCGGCTTGGGCATCAGCTGGTTGGACTTGACCAGGGCGATCTGCGCGAGGCCGCCGAAGTTGGTCTCGAAGCCCCAGATGCGCTGCTCGGGGTCGAGCATCGTGTCGTTGTGGCCGTCCGAGGACTCCAGCTCGACGGACAGGCAGTGCGCGACGACCTCGTCGCCCGGCTTCCAGGAGTTGACGCCCGGGCCGGTGCGCAGCACGACGCCCGCGAGGTCGGAGCCGATGATGTGGTACGGCAGGTCGTGGCGCTTGGTGAGCTCGGAGAGGCGTCCGTAGCGCTCCAGGAAGCCGAAGGTCGACACCGGCTCGAAGATCGAGGTCCAGACCGAGTTGTAGTTCACGGAGCTGGCCATCACGGCGACCAGGGCCTCGCCCGGGCCGAGCTCCGGGACCGGGACCTCGTCGAGGTGGATCGACTTGCGCGGGTCCTTCTCGCGGGTGGTGAGACCGGCGAACATCTCGGTCTCGTCCTTGTGCACGGTCACCGCGCGGTAGGACTCGGGCAGGGGCAGAGCGGCGAAGTCCGCGGACGTGGAGTCCGGCGACTGAATCGCGTCCAGGATTTCCTTCACGGGGTGCCTCCGGTGAATCGCGTCCCGGGAGGGGACGCCGAGGGGGAACATCGGGATGTGCTGTGGAGGTGTGCCGTCGGTTCGGCTGGGGTGGAGCTGGCAGCGCGGGGTGGTGCGCGGAAGTTGCCTGTGACGCAGGCGCCCGGGCGCACAAGCCGGGGGCTTGTGGGGACAGCCGGCGCACGAGGTGAACTCTGCGCGCCGACCGCCCGGACACCCTCAACGTATGGCACGCCGTGTCACCTGGCAAGGCACTGGGTGCCAACAATTTCACTCAGATGCAATCTGCTGGTCACAGATGAGCGATGATCGATCGGAGTGGCCCAAAAGGAGGCGCACAAAAACGGCGAAGGCCGCCCGAACCGGGCGGCCTTCGCCGTGCTGTCGCGGAGCGGATCAGCCGCTCTTGAGCGCCTGCCGGATCGTCCGCATGACCTCGTCCAGCGGCGCGTCCGTACGGGCCACCGCCACCAAAACCTCGCCCTCCGCGGAGGCCGTCGCAGCCCCGTCCACGGCGGCCGTGGCCGGCGCCGCGCTCGGCCGCCCGGCGCCTATCCCCGTACCGAAGGTGTCCCGCACGATCGCGAAGGCGTGGTCCAGCTGGGCCTCCACGTCGCCCTGGCCGCCCGCCCGCAGCCAGCGGCGCAGCACGTGGTTGTGGGCGGTGACCACCGCGGACGCGGCCACCTCCGCGAGCAGCGGGTCGTCGTTGCCGTCGTGGTGGTCCCGCTCGTCGAAGTGGCCCAGGAGATACCGCGTGAACAGCCGCTCGTAGCGGGCCACCGAGGCGATCTCCCGCTCCCGCAGGGTCGGCACCTCACGGGTCAGCCGGTAGCGCTCGACCGACACCGCCGGCGAGGCCGCGTACATCTTCATGACTTCCTTGATGCCCCGGCAGACCGTGTCCAGCGGATGCTCGTGCGCCGGCGCGGCGTTGAGCACCGCCTCCGCCCGCACCAGCGTGTCGTCGTGGTCCGGGAAGATCGCCTCTTCCTTCGAGCGGAAGTGCCGGAAGAACGTCCGGCGGGCGACGCCTGCTGCGGCGGCGATCTCGTCGACCGTCGTCGCCTCGTAGCCCTTCGTCGCGAACAGTTCCATGGCCGCCGCCGCCAGTTCGCGGCGCATTTTGAGCCGCTGGGCGGCGGCACGGGTGCTCGCGGCGGATTCCGGGGCGTCGGACGCGGACGTGGCACGGGGTGTCTTGGCGGGCTGGGACATGTCCTGAACGTACTGCATTCGTGCAGGAGAGCGCGCCTGCGGGGCCGGGCCGCCCGAAGGACCGAGCAGCCCGCCCCATCCCGCCCCGGGATCAGCGGCGGGCATATTCGCGGAAGCCGCGCCCCGTCTTGCGGCCCAGGCAGCCCGCGGCCACCAGGTGCTCGAGCAGCGGCGCGGGCGCCAGGCCCGGGTCGCGGAACTCGCGGTGCAGCACCTGCTCGATGGCGAGCGACACGTCAAGCCCGACCACGTCGAGGAGCTCGAAGGGCCCCATCGGGTAGCCGCCGCCCAGCTTCATCGCCGCGTCGATCTCGTCCAGCGAGGCGTAGTGCTCCTGGACCATCTTGATCGCGTTGTTGAGGTACGGGAACAGCAGCGCGTTCACGATGAAGCCGGCCCGGTCGCCGCAGTCCACCGGGTGCTTCCTGATCTTCGTGGTGACCTCGCGGACCGTGGCGTGGACGTCGTCCGCGGTCAGGACCGTACGGACGATCTCGACCAGCTTCATCGCAGGGGCCGGGTTGAAGAAGTGCATCCCGATGACGTCCTGCGGGCGCGAGGTGGCCCGGGCGCAGGCGACCACCGGCAGCGAGGAGGTCGTGGTGGCGAGCACCGCGCCGGGCTTGCAGACCTTGTCGAGGGTGGCGAACAGCTGCTGCTTGATCTCCAGGTCCTCGGCGACGGCCTCCACGGCCAGGTCGACCTCGGCGAACGCGTCCAGCGAACCGGCCGGGGTGATCCGGGCCAGGGTCTCGTCCCGGACCTCGGCGGTCATCCGGCCCTTCTCGACCGAGCGGGCCAGGGACTTGGCGATCCGCGCCTTGGCGGTGTCGGCCTTCTCCTGCGAACGGGCCGCGAGGACGACGTCGTAGCCCGCCTTGGCGAAGACCTCGGCGATCCCGGAGGCCATCGTCCCGGATCCGGCCACGCCCACCGAGCGGATCTCGCGCCCGGCGCCCGCGGCCGCGGACTCCAGCGGGGTCAGCGCGTCACGGACGACGGCCGCGGAGCCCGGCGCCTCGTACGTGTAGAAGCCGCGGCCCGCCTTGCGGCCGGTCAGACCCGCCTCGCTGAGGTGCTTGAGGATGGGCGCCGGGGCGTGCAGCCGGTCGCCGGACTCGGCGTACATCGCCTCCAGGACGGTACGCGCGGTGTCGATGCCGACCAGGTCGAGCAGGGCCAGCGGCCCCATCGGCAGACCGCAGCCCAGCTTCATGGCTGCGTCGATGTCCTCACGGGAGGCGTACTTCGCCTCGTACATCGCGGCGGCCTGGTTGAGGTAGCCGAACAGCAGGCCGTCGGCGACGAAGCCGGGCCGGTCGCCGACCGCGACGGGCTCCTTGCCGAGCTCCTGCGCGAGCCGGGTGACCGCCTCGACGGCCGGCGGCGCGGTCAGCACCGAGGAGACCACCTCGACCAGCTTCATCGCCGGGGCCGGGTTGAAGAAGTGCAGTCCGACGACCCGCTCGGGGCGGGCCGACTCGGCGGCCAGCCGGGTCACCGACAGGGCGTTGGTGCCGGTGGCGAGGATGGCGTCGGGGCGGACGATCGCGTCCAGCGCGGCGAACACCTGCTGCTTGATCTCGTACGACTCCGGCACGACCTCGATGACGAGATCGGCGTCGGCGGCGGCGTGCAGGTCGGAGAAGGTACGGAACCGGGCGAGCACGTCGCTGCGCTCCTCCTCGGTGATCCGCTCACGGGCGACGGCGCGGGCGGTGGAGGCCTCCAGGGCGGCGACGGCCCGGCGGGCGGCGGCGTCGCTGATGTCGATGCCGATGACCTCACGGCCGGCCCGGGCCAGGACATCGGCGATACCGGTGCCCATCGTGCCAAGACCGACGACGGCGATGGTGGAGAGAGGGGTGTCCATCACGGGACTCCAGGGTGAGTGACGACTGAAGGCGAGGAGCGCGCGGACCGGCCGCCCGAAGGGCGGGCCGGGCACGGAAGGTGGAGATCGCGCCGATGCGCATCACAAGGGGTGCGGCGCATCGCGGAGAGGTGCGGATCGCGGTGAACAGGACGCGCGCCGAGCGCGGGCCGTCCTGCGAGGAACCGACGGACCCTGTCCCGGAGTCACGCCGTACACATGCCAAACCGACAAGCTCCCCGCGCGGCTGCGTCACCAGGCCGCCCGGAGTTTCGCGGGGTGTGTCCCGCTCACTTGAGATTAACCGGCGAGTAACGAGCGCGCCAGCCCTCGGGCGAGGTGGCCTGATGTGATCTGGATCGCCGGACGTATTCACCCGGATGCGTCGATACGCTGACCGTCATGGACGAGGAGTTCAGGTCACTCACCGACCGGCTGCGGGGCGAGGCCGCCGACGACCCGGCGGCGTACGAGCAGCTGGTCGCCACCGGGGACCAGGACCGGCTGGCCCAGGTCCTCACCGCCCCGCGCCAGCCCCTGTGGGCGCGCGAGCTCGCCGCGTTCCGGCTCGGGGTCGCCGGGGACCGGCGCGCCTTCGAGGCGCTCGTGCTGCTCCTCAACCATCGCGACCCCGAGCGCTGCGTCTCCGCCGCCCACGCCCTGACCCGGCTCGGCGACCCCCGCACGGCCCGGGCCGCCGCCGCCCTCGCCACCAACGAACTGCGCGTCGCCTACGCGCTGGTGCCGGTCCGGCTGCTCGCCGCACTGCGCGCCCCGGAGTCGCTGCCGGCGCTGCTGACCGTCCTGGAGCGCCGCCTGGCCCCCGAGGATCCGTACTGGCGCCTCGGTCTGGCCTGTGTGGAAGGGCTCGGCACCCTGGGCGACCGTCGGGCCCGCCCGCTGCTGATCGAGGCCGTGGCCCACCCCCGCCTGGGGCGGGCGGCGGAAGGGGCGT
>NZ_BMQQ01000056.1 GCF_014648195.1 Streptomyces purpureus | reverse complement strand
GCCGTTCGTCAGATCTCCACGTCCCACGAGACGTGATCATGAACGAACAAGATCCACTTTCGCAACAGACCCTAGTGGTGGCAGAGGCCGCGTGGTCAGGCTCCCGGCCATGAGCGAATACCTGCAGGTATCGACCGCCACGCCCACCGAGGAGGACGCCGTGGCCCTGGCCGGGTCCGCCGTCAAGGCGCGGCTCGCCGCCGGAGGTCAGGTCATCGGCCCCGTCACCAGCGTGTTCTGGCACCTCGGAGAGTACGGCACCGGCCAGGAGTACAAAGTCCTCCTCACCACCACCACGGACCGGTACGCGGAGCTGGAGGCCCACCTCCTGGCACAGCACCCGTGGGACAACCCCGAGCTGATCGCCGTGCCGATCCAGGCCGGCTCCGCGCGGGTTCTGGAGTGGATCCGCGACTCCGTGAGCCCGAAGCAGGACTAGGAGGCCACGCGCTCGAGGACGCCCCGCACCTCGGGGAGTTGCCCGTGGGGACGCAGGCTCTCCAGGACGGGCGCGATGCGCTGCATGGGGCGGATGGACGCGACGCCCGTAGCGAGGTGCAAGGCGCGGTCCGCCGTCACGGCGGCCTGCTCCACCTCTCCGGCCCTGAGGAAGGCCTCCGCGAGCCAGGAGAGATAGAGCGCCTTGTCGCGGGCGTATTCGTCCGGGTACCGGCCGAGTGCGTCCGTGAGTGCGGGGACGGCGCGTAGCGGGCGGGCGAGCTCCGTCCAGCAGCGGCCCGTCATGATGCCCAGCTCGGTCCGGTCCACCCACACCGACCAGTCCGGTTGCGGCTCCCCGTCCTGGGCGGTCTCCAGGGACTCCCGGGCCGAGTCGAGCGCGGCCTCCGTCCCGGCCGCCTCGCCGTTCACCGCGCAGGCCCACGCGAGCCGCTCGTAGAGCAAGGCCCGGACAGTGGCCGGTGTCCTGTCCGTGATGGTCGCGCAAGAGTCCTGAGCGAAGCCCACCGCCGTCCGCCGGTCGTGGGCGAGCGTGCCGCACGCGAGGAACGCCAAGCTGTTGCCGTGCAGGTCAGAGTCCCCGGCCTCTCGGGCGTACGTGCGGCCCTCCTCGTAGAGGGAGGCCGCCTCCTTCCCGCGCCCGCCATCGAAGGCGGCCCATCCGGCCTGCTGGGCCTGCTCGGCCAGGAGCACGGTCAGGTGACGGCGGACGTCGTCGCCGGCGAAGGAGCCGCGCTGCGGGACGGCCTTGGTGCGCTGCACCTCCGCGAGGTAGACCCGGTACGTGTCGCCCCCGCCGAGGATGTCATCCAGGCGCCGGAGGCGGACGGTGCGCTCCCGGAGACGGTCCACGTAGGAGAGGGGGATGCGGGCCGGCGGGGCAGCTTGGTGGAGGGCGGGGAGCGCGGCGGCCAGGGGGCAGTGGTGTGCCGCTCCGGGGCGTGCCGACTGGTGAGGAGTCGCCGTGCATGAGCGTATCCAACCGCCCGGGGCGGACGGGGAAGTTGCTCGCAGATCGCTGCCAGGGCCGGTGACGGCCGGGCCGGGGGTGCTGGTGCACTCGCGCAGGGACCGGGAACTGGCCGCCTCAACGTGGCTGGTCCTGGCGGCGCGTACCCAGGAAGACGCCTGGAGGGAGTGGGCCACCTACCGCGTCGCGCTGCTCCGGTGCGGCAGCCTGTTCTCCGCCGTGCGCATCCCGGCGGACCTGATCTACGCGGCGGCGGGAACCGAGGAGCCGGAGGCGGTCCGCGGCTTCCTCGCCGAGGTGCTGGACGGCGGCCCGGTCTTCCACGACGCCGGCGGCCGGCAGTTCTACGCCCTCACCCGCGAGCGCCCCCAGTTCCTGGCGCCTCGCGGTCGCGGAGTGCCTGGGCTCGGACACCTTCCTGGGCGTGCCGGCGACCGACCTCACCGGGCCGGACCCCCGCTATCCGGCGTACTGGGTCGCCCCCATGGATGGACCGGGCACCCTGTGCGCGCCGGACGACGTCGCCCACCTGGTCCTCATCGGCCACAAGGCGGCCATGAAGAACGCGGCGAGCCACACCTCGCGCACCTCCATCCGGCACGGCAGCGGCGCATGATGGCCCGCCTGATCTGCCAGGTCTGCGGGCTCTCGACTGAGGAGGAGGCGGCGGCCGAGGGCGGCACCCTCTTCCTCGTCGGTGCCGGGGAGGAGAGCGGGTTCCGCGGCCCGATCGAGGACGGCGAACGGACGCTCCACCCGCCGGTGCACCTGGCGTGCGGGTGGGAGTCCGTACGGCACTGCCAGCACCTCCTGGACGGGTACGAGGCGGCCCGGGTCGCCCGGCCCGTCTCGTGGGGGCTGTACGGCATCCTTCACGCCTGGTACGGCGGCGCCTTTGTCCCGGTGGACGCGCGAGCACAGATCGCCCACGGCGACCCGAGCCTCGCCCTCCTCCTTCCCGGCCAGGCCGTCATGGAGCTCAACGACGTCCGCCCGGGGCCTGGGCCCGCACCACGGCCGCCCCGGAACCCCCGGCTCGGTCCGGGACCACGACCGCGTCGGCGCCCCCGGCCACCCCGACGCACCGGCCCGCCCGGGCCACGGCCGCCTCGGCGCCCGTACGCCCCTCGGGGCCGCCCCCGCCCCCGAATTTGTATGCGACCGCAACAATCACCCGAAGTGGACTAGACCTTTCGCGGTCGTCCGGGCCAGACTGTCCCCGTGAGACACGTCATCGCCCTCGATGTGGGCGGCACCGGCATGAAGGCCGCCCTCGTCGGGGCGGACGGGGCACTGCTCCATGAGGCGCGGCGGGCCACCGGGCGGGAGCGCGGGGCCGAGGCCGTCGTCGAGTCGATCCTGGACTTCGCCGACGAGCTGCGCGCGCACGGGCAGGAGCGGTACGGACAGGCCGCCTGCGCCGCCGGGGTCGCCGTGCCGGGGATCGTCGACGCCGAGCGCGGCGTCGCCGTCTACGCCGCCAACCTGGGCTGGCGCGACGTCCCGCTGCGGGAGCTGCTCGGGCGGCGCCTCGGCGTCCCCGTCGCCCTCGGGCACGACGTCCGTACCGGCGGTCTCGCCGAGGGCCGGATCGGCGCAGGACAGGGCGCCGACCGGTTCCTCTTCGTCCCCCTCGGCACCGGGATCGCCGGCGCCATCGGCATCGGCGGCACCATCGAGGCCGGCGCCCACGGCTACGCCGGGGAGATCGGCCACATCGTCGTCCGCCCCCAGGGCCCCGCCTGCGGCTGCGGGCAGCGCGGCTGCCTGGAGACCCTGGCCTCCGCCTCCGCCGTCACGCGCGCGTGGGTCACCGCCTCCGGCGACCCGGAGGCCGACGCCGCCGACTGCGCCAAGGCCGTCGCCTCGGGCGACCCCCGGGCCGTACGGGTCTGGCAGGAGGCGGTCGACGCCCTCGCCGACGGCCTGGTCACCGCGCTCACCCTGCTGGACCCGCGCAGGCTCATCATCGGTGGCGGTCTCGCCGAGGCGGGGGAAACCTTGTTCACACCCCTGCGGGCCGCCGTCGAGGAACGGGTGACGTTCCAGAAGCTGCCCTCCATCGTCCCGGCGGCCCTCGGGGACACCGCCGGATGCCTTGGCGCGGGCCTCCTCGCCTGGGACCTCCTCGCCACGCACCCGACGGACCCGGACACACGCCCCAGCGATACGAGCCCCGCCGTCCCGCACCCCACCGACCCGCGCCCCACCGACTCGGAGGTATCCGCCTGATGGCCGATCTGATGGCCGACCGCAAGGTTCTCGCCGGCGCCCGCGTCGTGCTGCCGACCGGGATCGTCGACAGCGGGCGGGTGATCGTCGAGGGCGAGCGCATCGCGGGCAGCGCTCCGGCCGGCGCGGCGGCGCTCGACCTGTCCGGCCACTGGCTCGTCCCCGGCTTCGTCGACATGCACAACCACGGCGGCGGCGGCGCCTCCTTCACCTCCGGCACCGTCGACGAGGTCCTGCACGGCGTCCACACCCACCGCCTGCACGGCACCACCACCGTCGTCGCCTCTTTCGTCACCGGCGACACGGACTTCCTCACCCGCCGCGCCGGCCTGCTCTCCGAACTCGCCGAGCAGGGCGACATCGCCGGCATCCACTTCGAGGGCCCGTTCATCTCGCCCTGCCGCAAGGGCGCCCACGACGAGACGCTGCTGCGCGACCCCGACCCGGCCGAGGTCCGCAAGCTCGTCGACGCGGCCCGCGGCCACGCCAAGATGGTCACCCTCGCCACCGAACTGCCCGGCGGCCTCGACTCCGTACGCCTCCTCGCCGACCACGGCGTGATCGCCGCCATCGGCCACACGGACGCCACGTACGAGCAGACGGTGGCGGCCATCGACGCGGGCGCGACCGTGGCGACCCACCTCTACAACGCCATGCCCGCCCTCGCCCACCGCGCCCCCGGCCCGATCGCCGCGCTCCTGGAGGACGAGCGGGTCACCGTCGAGCTGATCAACGACGGTACGCATCTGCATCCGGCCGCCCTGGAACTGGCATTCCACCGCGCCGGCCCGGCCCGGGTCGCCTTCATCACCGACGCCATGGACGCGGCCGGCTTCGGCGACGGCGTCTACCACCTCGGCCCGCTGGAGGTCGAGGTCAGGGACGGCGTGGCCCGGCTCGTCGAAGGCGGCTCGATCGCCGGCTCGACCCTCACCCTCGACACCGCCTTCCGACGCGCCGCGACCGTGGACCGGCTGCCGGTCGAGTCGGTCGTGCAGGCCATCTCCGCCAACCCGGCGCAACTGCTCGGCCTGTACGACGAGGTCGGCTCGCTGGAGCCCGGCAAGTACGCCGACCTGGTCGTCCTGGACGACGACTTCACGCTCAAGGGCGTGATGCGGCGCGGCGCTTGGGTGGTTGAGCCCCAAGTGGGCTGATTTCGTAGCGAATTACGGCACGGTGGTTGGTCCAGGGTCTGGGCCAACCGCCGTTCCTTTGGCATGATCGGGTCGCACAAGGGGCGAGAAAGCGTTTTCCACGGGGGTGTGTACGGTGATCCTTACGGTCACGCTGAACACCGCCCTGGACCTCACCTACCGGGTCCCCGCGCTCACCCCGCACACCACCCACCGCGTCACCGACGTCGTCGAACGCCCCGGCGGCAAAGGCCTCAACGTCGCCCGCGTCCTCGCCGCCCTCGGCCACGAGACGGTCGTCACCGGCTTCGCCGGCGGCCCCACGGGCGAGGTGCTGCGCGCCCTGCTCACCCCGCTGCCCGTACGCGACGCGCTCGTCCCCACCGCCGGTGCCACCCGCCGCACGGTCGCCGTCGCCGACCGGGCCACGGGCGACACCACGCAGTTCAACGAGCCCGGACCGCACATATGCCCCGCCGAGTGGGCCGCCTTCCTCGACTCGTACGAGACGCTGCTCGGCCAGGCCGACGCGGTCGCGCTCTGCGGCAGCCTGCCGCCGGGCATCCACGTCGGCGCGTACGCGGAGCTGATCCGGCGGTCACGCGCCGCCGGCGTCCCCGTCCTCCTGGACACCAGCGGCGAACCGCTGCGCCGGGGCATCGCCGCCCGCCCCGACCTGATCAAGCCCAACGCCGACGAACTCGCCCAGCTCACCGGCGCCCGCGAACCCCTGCGCGCCACCCGCGACGCCCGCCGGCGCGGCGCCCACGCCGTCGCCGCCTCGCTGGGCGCGGACGGCGTGCTGGCCGCCACCCCCGACGGCACCTGGCAGGCCACCCCGCCCGCGCCGGTGCGCGGCAACCCGACCGGCGCGGGCGACTCGGCCGTCGCCGGCCTGCTGTCGGGTCTCGTCGAGGACCTGCCGTGGCCGCAGCGGCTGGCGCGGGCGGTCGCGCTGGCGACGGCGACGGTTCTCGCCCCGGCGGCGGGCGAGTTCGACGCGGGGGCGTACGAGGAGCTGTTGCCCCGGGTGCAGGTGGCGACCGCGTAGACCGGGGCCGCGCCCCCGAGGAGGCGAGGCGCCCACGAGAAGAGGAGCCCGCACATGCCACTCGTCAGCACCGGCCAGCTCGTCCGTGAGGCGCGGCGCGCGGGGCACGGTCTCGCCGCGTTCAACGTGATCACCCTGGAACACGCCGAGGCCATCGCGGCAGGCGCGGAGCGGGCGGGGGCGCCGGCGGTGCTCCAGATCTCGGAGAACGCGGTCCGCTTCCACGGCGGGCGGCTCTCCGCGGTCGCGGCCGCGACGGCCGCCGTCGCGCGGTCCTGCGAGGTGCCGCTCGCGCTCCACCTCGACCACGTCGTCACGGTCGACCTGCTGCGCCAGGCGCACGCCGAGGGATTCAGCTCGGTGATGTTCGACGCGTCGAAGCTGCCCTACGGCGAAAACGTCAAGGCCACGGCGGAGGCGGTGCGCTGGGGCCACGAGCGGGGCGTGTGGGTCGAGGCGGAGCTGGGCAAGGTCGGCGGCAAGGAGGGCGAGCCGCCCCTGGACGCCCACGCTCCGGGCGTCCGTACGGACCCGGCGGAGGCGGCCGCGTACGTCGCCGACACGGGCGTCGACGCACTCGCCGTGGCCGTCGGCTCCTCCCACGCGATGACCGAACGCACGGCGTCCCTGGATCACGCCCTGATCACCCGCCTGAGGACGGCGGTCCCGGTGCCGCTGGTGCTGCACGGCTCGTCGGGCGTCCCGGACGAGGAGATCCGCGCGGCGATCACCGCGGGCATGGTCAAGATCAACGTCGGCACGGCCCTGAACACGGCCTTCACCACCGCGGTCCGCGCCTTCCTGACCGACCACCCCTCGACGGTCGACCCCCGGAAATACCTCGCCCCGGCCCGCGAGGCGATGGCCGGGACGGTGGCGGACTTCCTGGCCGTCGTCAGGGGCTGACGACGGCCCGGGCGGCCGGGATCAGGCGCCGGGGGTGTCGGGCCGGACCTCCAGCCAGTCCAGGATGGCGTTGCACTGGTTGCCCTGCTCGCAGGAGATCTTGATCTCGTTGTCGCCCTGCTTCAGCTCGACCGGCGCCCACGTCGTCTGCCAGTTGTTCTCCCACGCCGGGTCCGTGGAGTGGCGGAAGTTCTTCAGGCCTATGGGGCTGGTGTTCGCCTTGCCGTTGATCGTCAACGTGGCGTTGGCATCGACCATCGGAATGGCGTAACGGACGTAGAGCCGGTACTTGCCCTTCGTCTCGACCTTCGCCTTCCAGGTGACGGAGGCGCCGACCGCGTTGAAGTTGGTGACGTACGCGCCGTCGGTGCCCTCGGCGCCCTTGATGTCGGTCGCGAGCGCCGCCGGCGGGCCGAGCCTCAGCGTCGCCGCGTCCTGCTTGGGCAGGTCCGTGGAGGGCTGGTCCGCGCTTTCGGACGGGCGGGCGCTCGGAGATTCCTGGACCTGGGTGGAGCCGCCGCTGGGCGTACCCCCACCCGCTTCCTTCTTCTCGTCGCCGTTGGTGAGCACCGCCGCCGTGATGCCGATCACCACGACCGCCACCACCGCGATCGCGCCGAGCAGCAGGCCCTTGGTGTTGGGGCCGCCGCGGCCCGGGCGCTGGGGCTGGGGGTGGCGGGGGCCCGACTGGGGCGGGACCTGGCCGTAGGTTTCGGGGGCCGCGTACTGGGCCGTCGGCTGGCCGTACGGCTGCTGCGGCTGGTGCTGGTGCGGCACCTGGCCGTACTGGCGCTCGCCTACCGCTCTGACCTGGTTGTACGACGTCCTGGGCACGCCGGGCTGCGCGGCCGGACCGGGGTAGCCGTAGCCACCGCCCTGACGGGGCGACTGTGTGCCTGTCGCCTGTCCGTCCGCGTACAGGTAGCCGAACGGATCGTCGTCCTCGGGCGTGCTCGCGCCGTTGTTACCGGCAGCCATCCCTGGTCACTCCTATCCATGCTCGCCAGCCGTCGCCGACCGGCCGAGCCTACCCCGAACGGGCCATCCCAGGCCCCGGCCCTTGACCGGCGTGAGGCCGGGGCTGGAGGCTACCCCGCCCGGCGGTGGACCTTCGACCGGGACCGCTTTTCGATGTACATCCGCTGGTCGGCGGAGTTCAGGACCTCTTCGACGGTCATGCCGCACTCCGCCCAGCCGATGCCGAAACTCGCCCCCACCCGGACGGCCCGCCCGTCCACCCGAATCGGCGGAATGATGGAGTTACGCAGGCGAAGGGCCAGGTCAGCGGCGTCCGCCGCGCCGAGGCCGTCGGCGAGGACGACGAATTCGTCACCCCCGAGCCGGGCGACGGTGTCACCGTCGCGTACGCCGGTTGTGAGCCGGCGCGCGACCTCGACGAGCACCGCGTCACCGGTGTGGTGCCCGAACCGGTCGTTGATCGACTTGAAGCCGTCGAGGTCGCAGAAGAGGACGGCCAGCCCCTTCGTGCCGTCGTCGATCTCGTCCGAGGGCGCCACCGTGTGCACATGGTGGTCGTACGGCCCGCCGGCGCCTCGGTCGAAGTCGAAGCCGTCGGCCCGGAAGCTGTGCTCGTACTCGCCCTGCTCCTGGTACTCGCCCTGGTACTCGCCCTGGCCCTGCTCCGGACCTGGCTGGTACTGCTGCTCGTACTCCGGCGCGTAGTCGTACTCCCCGTGCCCGGCCGCCGTCGGCACCGCGTACCCGCCGCCGTCCCGGGACCCGAGCGCGGGGCGCTCGCAGAGCCGGGCGCTGAGCCGGGCCCGCAGCTCGGCGCTGTTGGGCAGGCCGGTGAGCGCGTCGTGCGAGGCGCGGTGGGCGAGCTGGAGCTCGTGGCGCTTGCGCTCCTCGATGTCCTCGACATGGGTGAGCAGGAACCGGGGCCCGTCGGCGGTGTCGGCCACGACGGAGTTCCGCAGCGAGACCCAGACGTACGTGCCGTCGCGCCGGCCCAGCCGCAGCTCGGCCCGGCCGCCCTCGGCGGAGGTGCGCAGCAGGGTGCCGATGTCCTCGGGGTGGACGAGGTCGGAGAAGGAGTAGCGGCGCATCACGGAGGAGGGGCGGCCGAGCAGCCGGCACAGCGCGTCGTTGGTGCGCAGCAGCCGGCCGTGCTGGTCGCCGCCCATCTCGGCGATGGCCATCCCCGAGGGCGCGTACTCGAAGGCCTGCCGGAACGACTCCTCGCTGGCGCGCAGGGCCTGCTGCTCGCGTTCGAGCCGGACGAGGGCGCGCTGCATGTTTGCTCTGAGCCGGGCGTTGCTGATCGCAATCGCGGACTGCGACGCGTACATCTGGAGTGCCTCACGGCCCCAGGGGCCGGGGTGCCTGCCGTTGCGGGGGCGGTCGACGGAGATCACGCCGAGCAGTTCCCGGCCGCTGCCGGGGGGTGCCCCCGGGTGAGCGGAGCGAACGCCGGGGGAGTACATCGGGGCGTAGAGCCGGTCCTGCGGGTGCCACTCGTCCTCGAAGCGGGGGGCGGGGCCTTCGGTGTGCCACTGCGGTACGTCGTCCTCTATGAGGACCCAGCCCTCGGTGTGGGGTATGAACCGCAGGTCACCCCAGGCCTCGCCCATGGAGAGGCGGCGGTCCCAGGAGGCGCGGGAGCCGACCCGGCCGGTGATCAGGGCTTCGGCGGCGGGGCTGCCGGCGAAGGCCGCGACGACCAGGTCACCGTCGGGGCGTACGAGATTGACGCAGGCCAGCTCGTAGTTGAGGCCCGCGACGACGCCGTCGGCGACGGTCTGCAGGGTGTCCGCCAGACTGCGGGCTGTATTGAGGTCGGCGACGACCTGATGCAGCTGCCGCAGGGTCGCAAGACGGACGTACGGCTCCGACTCGGTCTCCATTGCTCGCTCTCCCCGAGACCTCGACAGCAACTCCAGGATTCTCATCGGCACTCTTGCTGCACTGTCCCCGCCACTGAATCACAGCGAGCTGTGCACCCGGTACACAGGGTCAACAAATACTGCCCTCTGTGACTCAAGTCACAGTGGGTGATGAAGGGTGCGATGAGGGGTGCGTGGGCGCTCCCTCTCTTTCCTGAACGCAAACTGAACACATGGTCCTAGGACCGTCCCCGTAGCCCGGCTGGTTCCCGGGCCCGATGCGGCACGGCGAACCGCGAGGTTAGCGTGCTGGTGTGTTGCAGACGAGTCCCGCCCCGGTCCCCGCCGTCCCCCATCCTGAGGGGGTGAGCAAAGACGACTTCCGGGCCGCCATGTCCCGGCTGGCCGCCGGCGTGGTGCTGGTGACGGCACACTCGCCGGACGAGGGCCCCTACGGCGAGGACGTCGGCATGACCGCGACGGCCTTCATGTCCGTCTCTCTGGACCCCCCGCTGGTCCTGGTCAGCCTGCGTGAGGGTTCGCGGATGGACGACCTGCTGGCGGAGCAGCCGCTGTGGGGGGTGTCGGTGCTCGCGGAGAGCCAGCGGCAGGTGGCCGGCCGGTTCGCCATGAAGGGGCGTATCAGCGACCGTCTCCTCTTCGCGGACCTTCCGCACACGCGCGGTGAGGTGTGCGAGGCGCCGCTGATCGACGGGGCGCTGGCGGTGCTGGAGTGCCGCACGGAGCAGCGCGTCGAGGCCGGCGACCACACGCTGGTGATCGGGCGGGTGCTGCGGGCGGAGCTGCCGAACGTGGAGGGCAGCCCACTGACGTACTTCAAGGGGCGCTACCGCCACCTGGGGTGAGGCCGGCCCATGAGTCAGGAATGCGCCGGGGCTGGCAGCGCGCGTTCCCGACAGTTTCGGCTCGCGGCGGCTCCGTCCGGGAGCCGCGGTCGGCCCCGCTCGGCGGTCCGCTGGGCGGCACGGTCAGCCCGCCGGGAGACCCGCCGCTGAGCGGCCTGCTCAGCCCCGCCCTGGCTACCAGTCCCGGCCCGAACGGCCCCGCTTCGTCTCCGCGCGGGCCTTCTTCTCCCGCAGCCGCCGTTCGTTGATGCCCCGTGGGATCCGCGTCGGCCGGCGTGGCTTCGGCGGTGGGGCCGTCGCCTCGGCCAGCAGGGCCGCGAGGCGGACGGCCGCCGTCTCGCGGTTGCGCCACTGGGAGCGGTGCTCCGACGACCGTACGGTGATCACCCCGCCGACCAGCCGGGAGGCGAGGCGCTCCAGGGCGCGCTCCTTCCACACCGGCGGCAGCGCGTCCGTCGCCGCCAGGTCGAAGCGGAGCTCCACCTGCGAGTCGCTGGTGTTGACGTGCTGTCCGCCCGGGCCCGAGGAGCGCGAGAAACGCCACATGAGCTCGGCCTCGGGCAGGAGGACGGAGCCGCGGATGACATGGGGACCGGACATGTCCTCCATGTTCCCCGCCTTCCTGCCCCGGCGTCACCCTCTTTTCATGGAGCCGTTTCCCGGGGGCTTTCTGCTTGATGGAACCAGCTCGCCACGCGCGGCGTTATGACGGATGAAGGTCACGGGGACCACGAGGAACACGAGGAAAGGCACTTCCATGGCTGTAAGCCTGTCCAAGGGCGGCAACGTTTCGCTGACCAAGGAGGCGCCGGGCCTGACCGCGGTCACCGTCGGCCTCGGCTGGGACGTCCGTACGACCACGGGCACCGACTTCGACCTCGACGCCTCCGCCATCGGTGTGGACGGCGCGGGCAAGGTCGCCTCCGACGCGCACTTCGTCTTCTTCAACAACAAGTCGACGCCGGACCAGACGATCGTGCACACCGGCGACAACCGCACCGGCGAGGGCGGCGGCGACGACGAGCAGATCAACGTCAACCTGGCGGGCCTCCCGGCCAACGTCGACAAGATCGTCTTCCCGGTCTCCATCTACGACGCGGTCAACCGCTCGCAGAACTTCGGCCAGGTGCGCAACGCGTACATCCGCATCCTGAACCAGGCCGGCGGCGCCGAGATCGCCCGCTACGACCTGAGCGAGGACGCCGCCACCGAGACCGCCATGGTCTTCGGCGAGCTGTACCGCAACGGCGCCGAGTGGAAGTTCCGCGCCGTCGGCCAGGGTTACGCCTCCGGCCTCGAGGGCATCGCCCGCGACTTCGGCGTCAACATCTGACGTACCGGCAGCTGAGTTCAGGGCCCCGGCGGACGCTCCGCCGGGGCCCTGGTGCGTCGCGCCACTGCGGCTACGGCGGTGACGGCTCCCACCGCGGCCGCCCGTCCCCGAAGAGCCAGGCGTCCCACACCTCGTCGAGGTCCTTGCCTGCCACGTCCTCCACGTAGGCGGTGAAGTCGTCGGTGGAGGCGTTGGCGTGACGGTATGTCTTGGGCCAGCCGCGCAGGATCTCGAAGAAGGTGTCGTCCCCGACCTCCTCCCGGATGCGGTGCAGGACCATCGCTCCCCGCCCGTACACCGGCGGGTCGGAGATCACCTCGGCGCTCGGCGGCTCGCCCGGCGCGAACGCCCAGTTCTCCTCCTCGTCGTAGGCCTCCTGGAAGCTCTCCTCGGCCGGGGTGTCCTCGAAGTCCTCCGCGTACAGCCACTCCGCGTACGTCGCGAAGCCTTCGTTGAGCCACATGTCCCGCCAGGACGCGGGCGAGACCGAGTCGCCGAACCACTGGTGGGCCAGCTCGTGGACGAGGGTCTCCGTGACGAAGGCGGACTCGGGGAAGACGGGCCGGGTCTGGGTCTCCAGCGCGTAGCCGACGTCCTCGGTGCGCTCGACGATCGCCCCGGCGGCGTTGAAGGGGTACGGGCCGAAGTTCTCCTCCTGCCACGCCAACAGCTCGGGGATCCGGGCCAGCAGCGGCGCCGCGCGCTTGGCCACGGCCGGGTCGGCGGCGGTGAGGACGGGGACACCGGAGGCGGTCTTGGCGGTCTTCGTCTCGTACCGGCCGATCGTGACGGTGGCGAGGTAGCTCGCCATCGGCTCCGCGGAGCGCCAGACGGAGGTGGTGGTGCGGCCGTCGCCACGCTCGCTGGTCAGCCTGCCGTTGGACATCGCCCGCAGCCCCTTGGGGACGGTGACCGTGATGTCGTACGTCGCCTTGTCGGAGGGGTGGTGGTTGCCGGGGAACCAAGCCATGGAACCGGTCGGTTCGCCGAGCGCGAGGGCACCGTCCGCGGTCGGCAGCCAGCCCTCCTCGGAGCCGCCCGGGTCGGTGACGGTCTCGGGGACGCCGGAGTAGGTGACGACGGTACGGAAGACCTGCCCCTTGTCGATGTCCGCGCGCGGACGGAGCGTCAGCTCCTTCCCGGCCCGGTTGACGGCGGCGGGGGCGCCGTCGACGCGCGCGGCGGAGACGTTCAGCCCGGTGAGGTCGAGGTTGAAGGCGCTCAGGTCCTGGGTGGCGCGGGCGGTTATCGCGGCGGTGGCGTCGAGTCGGCGCGTAGCCGGGTCGTAGGCGAGGGTGAGCGCGTAGTGCTGGACGTCGTAGCCGCCGTTGCCGAGCTTGGGGAAGTACGGGTCGCGCAGCCCGGCGGCGCCCGGGGAGCCGTCGACGTCCCCGCCGCATCCGCCGGCGAGCAGGGCCAGGGCGGCGGCCAGGGCGAGAAGACGGGTACGGGGCTCCACACGGTGATCCTATGCGCGGAGCCTGAGGCGGCCCCGGTCTCGCGCCAGGGCCGCTCGGCTTCCGCGGGCTCGGACCTTACTTGTCGAGGGCCTCGACGCCCGCGCGGGCGAACTTCTCGTCCAGGTCGCCGCTGGGCGCGCCCGCGACACCGATGCCGGCGACCGGGGCGCCCTTGACCTGGACCGGCACACCGCCGCCGAGGAAGAGGGTGCCCGGGATGTCCTTCAGGTTCGGGGCCTGGGCGAGCCGCTTGACCAGCTCGGAGGTGGGGGCGTTCCAGGAGACGGCGGTGAACGCCTTGCGCTCGGCGGACTCGGGGGACTGCGGGCCCGCGCCGTCGCCGCGCAGCGTCACGATGGTGTTGCCGTTGCGGTCGACGACGGCGACGGAGACGCGCTGGTTCTCCTGCTGGGCGGCGTCCAGGACGGCCTGCGCGGCCTTGGTGGCGGCGTCCACCGTCAGGTGCGTGGACTGCTGGAGGTTGCGGTGGGAGACGTCGGCGGTGACGGTCGTCTTCGTCTCGGCGGCCGGGGCGGAGGCGTTGGCGGAGACGGCGCCGAAGGTGCCGGCGGCGAGGGCGGCAGCGGCGGTGGCGCCGATGAGGATCTTCTTCATGGGGACTCCTTGGGACGGGGGCTTGGGACCGGGGGTTGGGGCCGGTGGGTTGGGGCCGGTGGGTTGGGACCGGGGGTTGGGGCCGGTGGGTTGGGACCGGGGGGATTAGGGCCGGGGTCTGGCACTCGGATCGGGGGGTCTGGCACCGGGGTCGGGCGGCTGGCACTGGGACCGGGGGTTGGCACTCGGATCCGGCGGCTTCGCGCTCTGCATCGATCCTCCGGCCCCTTCCGGGGCCGTACGGTCCACGGAGCGGCTGCCTCCGCCGTGCGGGTCGGCCGACGGCCGGGTCAGCCGATCGGTTGATGCCGGCCTGGTCCCGGCGGGTCACCATGGAGGAATCGGCCCAGGTCAGCCCAAGGGCCCCGGCGCGGGACAGCAGAGGAGCGAGCGGTGACGGACACGCACGACCCGGACGCCCGCTGGCTGGCGAGGGTCATGCACATCGCCTTCTTCCTCCTCCTCGGCGCGTCACTGGTCCGGTTCCTGCTGCGGCACCCCTGGGAGGACCGCGGCCCCTGGATCGTCGCCCTCTCCGGCGCGCTGGCCTCGCTGTACGTCCTCGGGCCCGTCCTGGGCACCCGCGCCACCCCCCGCCGGATCGCCTGGCTCTTCACCGTCGTCGCCGTGTGGATGGTCCTCGTCGTCCTCGCGCCCAG
This sequence comes from Streptomyces purpureus, assembly GCF_014648195.1. Lineage (GTDB taxonomy): Bacteria > Actinomycetota > Actinomycetes > Streptomycetales > Streptomycetaceae > Streptomyces > Streptomyces purpureus. The sequence continues at coordinate 1,672 of NZ_BMQQ01000056.1, read as the reverse complement.
CTTCGCTTGGTGCGCGGTGCCCCTCTTCTACACCGGCCTGCGCACCCTCCCGCCGCGCGCCGCGCTCGTCCTCGTCACGCTGCTCACCGCCTTCGTGGTGGCCGCGCAGATCAAGCTGTCGGAGGGCGGCTTCGACCCGAACCTGCTGGTCGCCCCGCCCGCCGTGGCCGCCATCGCGACCGCCGTCTTCGTCCACTCCGAGCGGCAGGCCCAGCGGCAGCGGGCGCTCATCGAAGACCTGCTCCGCACCCGCCGCGAACTGGCCGCCACCGAACGCCGCGAGGGCACCCTCGCCGAGCGCCAGCGGCTTTCCATGGAGATCCACGACACCCTCGCGCAGGGCCTGTCCAGTCAGCAGATGCTGCTCCAGGCCGCGGAGCGCACGTGGGACAGCGACCCGGCGACCGCGCGCCGCCATGTCCGTACGGCCGAGTCCATCGCCGAGCACAACCTCGCCGAGGCCCGCCGCTTCGTCCACGACCTCGCCCCCGCCGACCTCGCCGAAGGCGGCAGCCTGGAGGAGGCGCTGCGGCTGCTCGCCGCCCGCGAGGCCGCCGGTTTCCGGGTCGACGGGACGCCCGTGGAGCTGCCGGACCGGGTGCAGTCGGCGCTGCTGCGGATCGCGCAGGGCGCGCTGGCGAACGTACGCGAACACGCGCACGCCACCACCGCCGCGCTGACCCTCACCTACCTCGACGACCAGGTCGTACTGGACATCGCCGACGACGGCCGCGGCTTCGTCCCGCCGCCGGAGGGAGCCGAGCCGGGCGAACGCGGCCATGGCCTGCCCGCCATGCGGGCGCGTACGCGACAGCTCGGCGGCACCCTCACCATCGAGTCCGCCCCCGGCGAGGGCACGGTCCTGTCCGTGGCGATCCCCCTGGAGACCTCATGACCGACGAGACCGTACGGATCCTGCTCTGCGACGACCACGCCGTCGTACGCGCCGGACTGCTCGCGCTGCTCGGCAGCGCGCCCGGTATCGAGGTCGTCGGCGAGGCGGGCAGCGGGGAGGAGGCCGTCGCGATGGCGGCGAAGCTCACCCCTGATGTCGTGCTGATGGACCTTCAGCTCGGGCCGGGGATCGACGGGGTGGAGGCGACCCGCCGGATCGCGACGCCGGAGGTGCATGTGCTGGTCCTGACCACGTACGACACGGACGCGGACATCACCCGCGCCATCGAGGCGGGCGCGACGGGCTATCTGCTGAAGGCGGAGCGCCCCGAGGAGCTGTTCGCGGCGATCCACGCGGCGGCCGAGGGCCGCACGACCCTCTCGGCCCCGGTCGCGGGCCGGGTCATGGACCGTATGCGGGGCGCGGCGCCGCCGTCCCTGACGGACCGCGAACGCGACATCCTGGCGCAGCTGGCACAGGGCCTCGGCAACCGCGAGATCGCCCGGGCGCTGTTCATCAGCGAGGCGACGGTGAAGACGCACCTGGGCCGGATCTACGCGAAGCTCGGCGTGGACACGCGGGCGGGCGCGGTGGCGGTGGCGAAGGAGCGGCGGCTGCTGCCGTAGGCCCGGGGACTACCGCGGTGCTCCCGCAGCGGCGGCTGATTCAGTGGCCCCGGGGGGCTCGGGCATCTCCGGCGCGTTGGCGAAGGACCCACGGGCGCTCCCGCAGCGGCCGGTGCTGCCGTTAGGCCCGAGGCTCGGGCATCTCAGGCGC
>NZ_BMQQ01000055.1:3767-16629 GCF_014648195.1 Streptomyces purpureus | reverse complement strand
TTCGACGGCCGTCTCTCCGCAGCCCGTCAGTAACCCCAACCACCCTCGTTACACCGTTCGATTGACAGACCCGCGTCTCCCTCTTCGTCGGCGGCGTGACGCTGAATCCGCGCCACGCGGTGGGGTTCCTGGACAACAACCAGTGGGTTCTCGTGGCGACGGCCGACAGCAACGAAGCACCACGCGGCTTCCCCTGGGGCGACTACGTCAGCTGCGCGACCAACGATCCCGACGGAACGCAGTGGGTGGCCAGCGGTTACTCACTCCAGGGAGGCTTTGGCGGCAGGTTCGTCGAGCCCCAGTACGTCCGGTTCGCGGTAGGGCCGTGACGGGAAGGCGGCGGCGGTGTTCGCCGCGCGGGTCAGGGCCGTGCGCATCGCGGGGACCGGTACGTCGGGGTGGCCCGTCATCAGGGCGACCTGGCAGACGGCCTGGTGGAGGAGCATCGACAGGCCGCTGGCCACCCGGGCTCCGGCGGCCGCCGCCGCGTGGGCCGCGCGGGTCGGCCAGGGGGTGTAGACGACGTCGAAGAGGACGCCGGGGCCGAGCAGCGGGGCGTGGTCGTCGGCCGCGCCCGGGGGCAGGGTGGTGAGGACGAGTGGGGCGCCGGGGAGGTGGCGGGCGGCCTGGGTCAGGGGGGCCACCGTCGGGGTGACGCCCAGGCGGTCGGCCGTCGCGCGCAGGGCGGTCGTACGGGACGGGTCGCGGACGAGGACCGTGGGGCGGCGGGCGCCCAGTTCCGCCAGGGCGGCCAGCGCCGAGCAGGCGGTCGCGCCGCCGCCGAGGACGACGGCGGTGCTCGCGGTGGTGACACCGGCCTCGGCGAGGGCGGCCCGGATACCGTGGACGTCGGTGTTCTCGCCGTGGAGGCGGCCGTCCCTGCGGACGACCGTGTTCACCGCGCCGACGGCCGCCGCCCGGGGGGAGACGGTGTCGAGCAGCGGCAGCACGGCCCGCTTCAGCGGCATCGTGAGCGAGACGCCCGCCCAGGTGTCGTCCAAGCCGCCGAGGAACGCGGGGAGTTCGCGTTCCTCACAGTCGATCGCCGTGTACGTCCAGTCCGCCAGGCCCAGCGCCTCGTACGCCGCCGTGTGCAGGACGGGCGAGAGGGAGTGGGAGACCGGCGAGCCGAGCACCGCCGCGCGCATCAGGAGCGGGCCGTCCGCAGGACGACCCGCCGGCCGCGCAGTTCGCCCTTCTCCAGGCGCCGGTGGACGTCCGCCGCCTCGCTCAGCGGTAGCGGTTCGACCGCCTTGGGGCGGAGCTTCCCGGCCGCCAGGAGGCGGTTGATCGTCACCGACGCCTCGGCCAGTTCGGAGGCCGAGGCGTGCGAGATGGCGAAGCCGACGATCGAGCAGTCCTTCATGTAGAGCTGCCCGGCGGGCAGGACGGGCTGGGAGCGGGCTCCGGCGAGGATCACGATCCGGCCGCGCCGGGCGAGCAACTCCACGCTCTGGGCGAGGTCGTTGGTGCCGGAGCAGTCGAGGTGGGCGTCGACGCCGTCGGGGGCGGCGGCGCGGATGCGTTCGGTGAGGTCGGGGGCCTTGTAGTCGAAGGCCTCCGCGGCGCCCAGGGAGCGTACGTAGGCGGCGTCCGCCGCGCTCGCCGTGGCGAGGACCCGGGCGCCGGCCTCCACGGCGAGGGTGACCATCGCGCCGCCGACGTTGCCGCCCGCTCCGGCCACCACGATCGTCTCGCCGGGGCGTATCCGGCCGTGGGTGAACAGTCCCAGGTAGGCGGTGGCGGCCGGGTGGACGACGGCGACGGCGGCCTCCGGGTCGACGCCGGCAGGCAGCCGGTACAGCCGGTCGGCGGCGACGACCGCCTTCTCGGCGGCGGCACCCTGGCGGCCGCCGTGGCCGAGGCTGTTGCTCCAGACCAGGTCGCCGACGGCGAACCCGTCGGCCTGGGAGCCGGGGCCGGTGTCGGCGACCCGACCGACGAGATCCCGGCTGATCACGAAGGGGAACGGGGTGGGCGTACGGAAAAGCCCGGACCGTACGAAGGTGTCGACGGGATTGGCCGTCGCGGCCAGCACATCGACGAGAACGTCCGTGGGGCCTGGCCGGGGGTCGGCGACTTCTCCGTATTGAATGACGTCCGGTGATCCGAGCTCTTCGATGTAGGCAGCGCGCATGTGCCGGATTCTGACAGGGCACCCCATGTGTTTCCCGCCCGTAACGCATTGTGTGTCAACTCCGCATGGACGTGGGGTATTGGCCGCCTACGCTGAGGCGCATGGAATTGACAATGAGGGATCTGACTCCGGCCGACCCGGCCATGACCACGGATGTCGCACCGCTGATCAGGACTCTGCGACCGGATCTCGGCGCGGCGGAGTTCACCGAATTCGCCGTGGAGTCGCATGGCCAGGGGCTGGTGTTCACCGCCGTATACGACCCGGCCGGAGCGTGTGTGGGGGTCGCCACACACCGGGTCATGGCGACCAGCCGGGGCCGGATCCTCTTCGTGGACGACCTGGTCACGCCAGTGTCGGCGCGGTCCGCCGGGATAGGCGGCCGGATCATCGCGTCCTTGCGGGAACGGGGCAGGCGGGCCGGGTGCGTACGGATCGAGCTGGACACCGGCACCGCCAATCACGGCGCCCAGCGCTTCTACCACGCCCAGCGGATGCGGATCGGTGCGCTGCACTTCGCGCTGGACCTGACGAATCCGGGGGCGTGACGAGCCGGACTTGACGGACCCTGACGCCATTCGTTGACCCCCGCCGTCCGCTCTCAGCAGTATTCCCGCCAGGTGAATAACCGCCCTCCTATTCCGGCTCAGGAACGGCTCCCGCGACGTGACCACAAATTCCGTGGGAGCAGCCCACTTTGGCGTATCTACAGACGAGAGCTTGGGGACATGCTGCTGCAGCGCATAGCAAACCGTGGCATCCGGCTGGGCACACTGTTCGAGCGAGCGGCGTCCCGGCATCCGGCGAATGTGGTGATTCTCGATCACGATCTCGACATCGCGCCCCGGCTCGGCCGGCGGGCGACCGTCGCCGAGATCGCCGACCTCATCGACGACTTCGCGTCCCGGCTGTGGGCGGCGAAGGTCCGTCCCGGCGAGCGGGTCGTGATCTACAAGTCCGACGGCTTCGACATCACGCTCCTTGCGTGCGCCGCGGCCCGGATCGGGGCCGTGCCGGTGCTGCTGTCGCCGAAGCTGGACGGCGAGACGGCCGCCGAGCTGGTGCGGCGTACGGACCGGCCGTTCCTGCTCACGGACGCGGCGAAGCTGACGAACGAGCTCCCCGCGACCGTCTTCGACCGCGCGGAGAAGGTGCTGCTCGCCTCCGGTACGTACGAGGGGGCGGTCGAGCTGGCGGGGCTCGAAGGGGTGGACCGGGTGCCGGCGGTGACCATGCCGCCGGAGCATCCGACGCTGATCACGCACACGTCCGGTACGACGGGAACGCCCAAGCTGGCCGTGCACACCGGCCGGACGCTGGAGGCGCGGTACCGTCCGCAGGCGTCCGTGATCAAGCCGCTGATCCCACGCCGTGAGGCCATCGCGATGCATGTGTCGTTCGTGCACTCGCGGCTGTTCACCGCCCTCGCGATCTCGCTCCACCGCGGGTTCCCGGTCATCGTGCTCGCGGACTCCGACCCGAAGCAGGCCGCGGACCTCTTCACCCAGCTGCGGCCGGGGATCCTGGAGGCGCACCCCAACTCCTTCATGGAGTGGGAGGAGCTGGCCGACGACCCGCGGGCGCCGCTGGCCAACGTCAAGCTGTTCTCGTCGACGTTCGACGCGATCCATCCGCGGACCGTGCACCGGCTGCTGCGGGCCTCGCGCCGCAAGGCCCCGCTGTTCGGGCAGCTGTACGGGCAGAGCGAGGTCGGCCCCGCGGTCGTGCGCGCGTTCACCCGCCGCCGGCAGCTGGACGACGACGGGCGCTGTGTGGGCCGTCCCTTCCCGGGGATGACCGACGTACGGGTCGTCAGCCGGGACGGCAAGGAGCCGTCGCCGGAGAACCCCGGCTACATCGAGGTGCGCAGCGACGGCCGGATCGTCACCTACCTCGGCGAACAGGCCCGCTACGACCAGCAGGTCTCCGAGGGCGGCTGGTGGCGGATGGGCGATGTCGGCTACCGCACGAAGTGGGGCTGTGTGCATCTGCTCGACCGTGAGGTCGACCTGATCGAGGGCTTCGGCTCCACGCTCGCCGCCGAGGACACCCTCTTCGGGAAGCTGGACGAGCTGGCCGAGGTGATCATCATCCCCGGCGAGGACGGCTCGGCGGTTCCGGTCGTGTGCACCAAGGGCGACCGGCCGTTGGACAAGGCCGCCTGGCAGGCCGCGGCGGCGTCGCTGCCGCCCATGGCGGAGCCGGTGCAGTGGAAGCTCGGCGATCTGCCGCAGACCGCGACGACGAAGATCAAGCGGCTTGAGCTGGCCCGGCTGCTCGCGGCTGGCGCGCACTCCCCTGGTGGTCAGGGCGCGTAGCCCGTCCCGTACGGTGGCGGGCGCCCCCGGCGTCCGCCACCCCCGCCTGCCCGCGGCACCCGCGCGCCGTCACCGCGCAGCACCGCACGACCCACGAACGAACCTCAGATCGGAGACCCCCATGAAGAGCGGTCACGCGGAAGTCTGCATCGTCGGTGCCGGCCCCCGTGGGCTGTCCGTCCTGGAACGGCTCTGCGCCAACGAGCGGCACGCCCCGACGCGTACCTCGCTGACGGTGCACGTGGTCGACCCGGCCGCGCCGGGCGCGGGCGCCGTGTGGCGGACCGAGCAGTCCCGGCATCTGCTGATGAACACCGTGGCCTCGCAGGTCACGGTGTACACGGACGACAGCGCGCGGATCGAGGGACCGATCGAGCCCGGTCCGAGCCTGTACGAGTGGGCGCGTGAGCTGGCCGTCCTCGCCGACGCGGGGGCCTCCTCGGACGCCTACGACGCGGCGACGCTGGCCGAGGCGCGGCGGCTCGGCCCGGACTCGTACCCGACGCGGGCGTTCTACGGCCGCTATCTGCACGACAGCTTCCAGCGGGTGGTGGCGCGGGCGCCGCGCCACATCACCGTACGGGTGCACCGCACGCGGGCGGTCGCGATGGCCGACACGCACGGCGTGCCCGGCGGCCCACAGGGGGTGCGTCTGGAGGACGGCACCCGGCTCAACCGGCTGGACGGGGTGGTCCTCGCGCAGGGGCATGTGCCGGCGAAGCTGACGGCGCGCGAGGCGCGTACGGCGAGCCTCGCCCGGATCCACAACCTCACCTACGTCACACCGGGCAATCCGGCCGATCTCGACCTCGGCGGGATCGGGCCGGGCCAGCATGTGCTGCTGCGCGGACTCGGCCTGAACTTCTTCGACCACATGGCGCTGTTCACGGTCGGCCGGGGCGGTTCCTTCGAGGAGCGTGACGGGAAGCTGGTGTACCGGCCGTCGGGGCGTGAGCCGAGGCTGTTCGCGTCGTCGCGGCGCGGGGTGCCGTACCACGCGCGCGGCGAGAACCAGAAGGGCGCGTACGGGCGGTACCTGCCGCAGCTGCTGACGCCGGAGTTCATCGCGGACCTGCGGCGCCGGTCGGTCGACGGGGAGCGGGTCAACTTCAGCCAGGACCTGTGGCCGTTGATCTCCCGTGAGGTGGAGAGCGTCTACTACGGCACGCTGCTGGAGTCGCTGGGGCGTGGGGTGGAGCGCGAGGAGTTCACCGGCCGCTATCTGGGCCTGGACGACGAGTCCGGGCGGGCCGCGCTGATCGCCGAGTACGGGATTGCCGAGGCGGAGCGCTGGGACTGGGAGCAGCTTTCCCGGCCTTACGGCGAGCGGGAGTTCGCGAGCCGGGGCGAGTTCCGGACGTGGCTGCTCGCGCATCTGGCGCGGGACGTCGCCGAGGCGCGGGCCGGGAACGTCGACGGGCCGCTGAAGGCGGCGCTGGACGTGCTGCGCGATCTGCGCAACGAGGTGCGGCTCGCGGTGGACCACGGCGGCCTTGAGGGCAATTCGCACCGGGACGACCTGGAGGGCTGGTACACGCCGCTCAACGGCTTCCTGTCGATCGGTCCGCCGGCGTCCCGGATCGAGGAGATGATCGCGCTGATCGAGGCGGGCGTGCTGGAGGTCACGGGACCGGGGACGCAGATCCGTCTCGACGCGGCCGCCCCGTCGTTCGTGGCGGCGTCCAGCGCGGTGCCGGGGCCGCCGGTGCGGGCCTCGGTGCTCATCGAGGCGCGGCTGCCGGAGCCGGACCTGCGGCGCACCCAGGACCCGCTGATGCTGCACCTGCTCAACACCGACCAGGCGGCGCCGTACCGCATCCCCGGCTCCTGCGGCACGAGCTACGAGACCGGGGGCCTGGCGGTCACCGAGCGTCCGTACCGCGTGATCGACGGCCGGGGCCGGCCGCACCCGCGCCGCTTCGCGTACGGCGTCCCGACCGAGTCGGTCCACTGGGTGACGGCGGCGGGCATCCGGCCCGGCGTCGACTCGGTCACCCTCGGGGACTCCGACGCGATCGCCCGCGCCCTGTGCGCGCTGCCTCCGGCGGCGCACGTCCCGGCGGGTGTGCGGCCGGTGACGGACGACGTGGAGCTCTCGGGCGTGATCGTATGACGACGACGGACGAGACCCGGGTGTACGGCTCCGAGCCGCCGGGCGGTCCGGGTGGGAACACCGTCGGCCAGGACGCCGGGCTGCTCTCGCCCGTACGGGCCGGGACACCCGTCGAGGAGGCCGTCGGCGACACGGCGTGGCTCCAGGGAATGCTGGACGCCGAGGCCGCGCTCGTCCGGGCGCAGGCCCGGCTCGGGGCCGTCCCGGCGTCGGCGGCGCGGGCGATCACGGCCGCGGCGCGGGTCGAGCGGTTCGACGTACGGGAGTTGGCGCTGGCGGCGCGGGAGACCGCGAACCCCGTGGTGGGGCTGGTGCGGGCGCTGACCGGGGTGGTCGCCGGGGACGACCCGGCGGCGGCCGAGTACGTCCACCGGGGCTCGACCAGCCAGGACATCTTCGACACCGGGGCGATGCTGGTCGCGGACAGGGCGCTGCGGATCGTCCGCGGCGATCTGGCCCGTACGGCCGCCGCGCTGGCGGTGCTCGCCGCGCACCACCGGGACACGCCGGTCGCGGGGCGGACCCTGGCGCTGCACGCGGTGCCGACGACGTTCGGGCTGAAGGCGGCGGGCTGGCGGCAGCTGGTCCTCGACGCCGACGAGCGGCTCGGCCGGGTGCTTGCCGCGCTGCCGGTGTCGCTGGGCGGCGCGGCGGGCACGCTGGCCGGATATCTGGAGTACGCGCGGATCGACGGCCCGAGGGAGACGGCCGAGGATCCGGGCGGCTACCAGGAGCGGCTGGCGGAGGCGTTCGCCGCGGAGACGGGTCTTGGCCGGGCGGCGCTGCCCTGGCACGCCCTGCGGACCCCGATAGCCGATCTGGCGTCCGCGCTGGCCTTCACGGCCGGCGCCCTCGGCAAGATCGCCGTGGATGTGCAGTCGATGACGCGGACGGAGGTCGGGGAGGTCGCCGAGCCGTCCCGGGCGGGCCGGGGCAGTTCGTCGGCGATGCCGCACAAGCGCAATCCGGTCCTCGCCACCCTGATCCGCTCCGCCGCCCTCCAGGTGCCGGCCCTGTCCGGCGGGCTTGTGCAGTGCCTCGTCTCGGAGGACGAGCGCTCCGGCGGGGTGTGGCACGCCGAGTGGCAGCTGCTGCGGGAGTGCCTGCGGCTGACCGGCGGGGCGGCGTACACCGCCGCGGAGCTGGCCGAGGGGCTTGAGGTCCGGGCGGAGCGGATGCGGGAGAACCTCGCCCTGACGGGCAGCCGGATCGTCTCGGAGCGGGTGGCCGCGGTCCTCGCGCCCCGGCTCGGCAAGGCCGCCGCGAAGGAACTGCTGACGTGGGCGTCGGCGAGCGCCGACAAGAGTGGCCGGCCGCTGGGTGCCGTGCTCGCCGAGGCGCCCGAGCTGTACGGGCTGCTGGACGCCGCCGAACTGGCCCGGCTGTGCGATCCGGAGCAGTACACGGGCGCGGCGGGGCCGCTGGTGGACCGGGCCCTGCGGAGGACGGCGGGATGAGCCGCTGGATCGAGGACTGGGACCCGGAGGACACCCGCTTCTGGGAGGCGCGCGGCCGGAAGATCGCCCGGCGCAATCTCGCGCTGAGCATCCTCTCCGAGCACATCGGGTTCTCCGTGTGGAGCATGTGGTCGGTGCTCGTGCTGTTCATGTCGCCGGAGATCGGGCTGCCGTTCACGGCGGGTGAGAAGTTCCTGCTCGTGGTGGTGCCGACGCTGGTCGGCGCGGTGCTACGGCTGCCGTACTCGTCGGCGGTGGCCCGTTTCGGCGGCCGGAACTGGACGGTGTTCGCCACGACCGTGCTGCTCGTGCCGACCGCCGGGGCCGCGTACTTCGTGCAGCGGCCCGGCACACCGCTGTGGGTGTTCCTGCTGATCGGCGCCCTCGCGGGGGTCGGCGGCGGCAACTTCGCCTCGTCGATGACGAACATCACCGCGTTCTTCCCGCAGCGCCATCAGGGCTGGGCGCTCGGGCTCAACGCGGGCGGCGGCAACCTCGGCGTGGCCGTCGTGCAGCTGCTGGGCCTGCTGGTGATCGCGACGGCCGGTGACACGCATCCGTCGTACGTGGCGGGGATCTACCTGCCGCTGATCGTGGCGGCCGCGCTGCTGGCGGCGCTGCGGATGGACAACATCGCCGTCGTGCGCGACGGCGGGAGCGGAGCGCAGCGTGAGGCGCTGGGCAGCCGCCACACCTGGTGGATCTCGCTGCTGTACGTCGGCACGTTCGGGTCGTTCATCGGCTACGGCTTCGCCTTCGGGCTTGTGCTGCAGACGCAGTTCGGCTCAACACCGCTGGAGGCGGCGTCGTACACCTTCCTTGGTCCGCTGCTCGGCTCGCTGGCGCGCCCGGTGGGCGGGCGGGCGGCCGACCGGTGGGGCGGGGCGCGGGTGACGTGCTGGACGTTCGTGGCGATGGCGGCCGGGACGGGTGTGCTGCTGATCGCGTCGGCGCAGGGCTCGTTCGGGCTGTTCGTCGGCGGGTTCACGGTGCTGTTCGTGCTGACCGGGGTCGGCAACGGCTCCACGTACAAGATGATCCCGGCGGTCTTCGCCGACCAGGCCGGCCGGGCGGTGACCGGTGGCCGGGACGCGGCGGCGGCGTTCGCGCGGTCCCGCCGGCTGTCCGGGGCGGTGATCGGGATCGCCGGGGCGGTCGGCGCGCTGGGCGGCGTCGCGGTGAATCTGGTGTTCCGGGCGGCGTACGGCTCCGCCGGCGGCAGTGGCACCCCCGCCTTCGTCTGCTTCCTCGCCTTCTACGCCGTGTGCGTGGCGGTGACCTGGGCCGTGTACCTGCGCCCCGGCCGCCCGTCCGCGTCCGGCGGGCCGGTACCCGTACGACCAGGAGTCACCCGTGTCTGAGCAGTCGGCGCCTGCGGCGCCGCGTACCGTCCACACGCACTGCCCGTACTGCGCCCTGCAGTGCGGCACCCGGCTCACCCGGGCGCGGGACGGGGTGTCGGTGGAGCCGTCCGCGTTCGCCGTGAACCAGGGCGGGCTGTGCCAGAAGGGCTGGACGGCGCCGGAGGTCCTGGACGTACGGGACCGGCTGCGGCGCCCGCTGGTGCGGGGCGCGGACGGTGAACTGGCGCCCTCCGACTGGGACACCGCCCTGGACCTGGTCGCGGGGCGGCTGCGGGAGCTGCGCGACGAGCACGGCCCGGACGCGGTCGGTGTCTTCGGCGGGGGCGGCCTGACCAACGAGAAGGCGTACCTGCTGGGGAAGTTCGCGCGGGTGGCGCTGGGCACCAGCCGGATCGACTACAACGGCCGCTTCTGCATGTCGTCGGCGGCGGCCGCGGGCAACGCGGCCTTCGGGATCGACCGGGGGCTGCCGTTCCCGGTGACGGATCTGGGCCGGGCCGACGTGGTGCTGCTGGCGGGGGCGAACCCGGCCGAGACGATGCCGCCGCTGATGCGCCATCTCGACCGGGCGGAGCTGATCGTCGTCGATCCGCGCCGCACCCCGACCGCCGGGCGGGCGGCGCTGCATCTGCGGCCCGCACCCGGCACGGATCTGGCGCTCGCGCTGGGCCTGCTGCATCTGACGGTCGTGGAGGGCCATCTCGACCACGCCTATCTGCGGGACCGCACCACCGGTTTCGATCCGGCGTGGCAGCGGGCGGTGGCGTGGACGCCGGAGCGGACCGAGCGGGTGACCGGTGTGCCGGTGGCCGACCAGCGGGCGGCGGTCCGTCTCCTCGCCGGGGCGCGCCGGGCGTACGTCCTGACCGGGCGGGGCGCCGAGCAGCACAGCAAGGGCGCCGACACGGTCTCCGCGTTCATCAACCTGGCGCTGGCGCTCGGGCTGCCGGGCCGGAACGGCAGCGGATACGGCTGTCTGACCGGGCAGGGCAACGGCCAGGGCGGCCGTGAACTGGGCCAGAAGGCCGATCAGTTGCCCGGCTACCGCTCGATCACCGACCGGCGGGCGCGGGCGGAGGTCGCGGCGGTGTGGGGTGTTCCGGCGCGGAGCCTGCCGGGCCCCGGCCCCAGCGCGTACGAACTCCTCGACTCGCTCGGCACGGCCGACGGGCCGCGCGCCCTGCTGGTGTTCGGCTCCAATCCGGTGGTGTCGGCGCCGCGCGCCGGCCATGTCGCCGAGCGGCTCGCCGCGCTGGACCTGCTGGTGGTGGCCGACTTCGTGCCGTCGGAGACGGCACGGATGGCGGACGTGGTGCTGCCGGTGGCCCAGTGGGCCGAGGAGGAAGGGACGTTGACGAACCTGGAGGGGCGGGTGCTGCGGCGCCGGCCGCTGATGGATCCGCCGGCGGGGGTGCGGACCGATCTGGAGGTGCTGCGGGGCCTCGCGGTCCGGCTGGGCCAGCCGGCCGACCGCTTCCCCGACCGGCCGCGTGAGGTCTTCGAGGAGCTGCGCCGGGCGACCCGGGGCAGCCGCGCGGACTACTCCGGCATCAGCTACGCCCGCCTGGACGGGGGCGAGGCGCTGCACTGGCCGTGCCCGGACCGGGGCGGCATCGGCACCCCGCATCCCGGCACGCCCCGGCTCTTCCTCGACCGGTTCGCGCACCCCGACGGGCGGGCCCGCTTCCTCGCCGTCGACCACCGCGACGCCGCCGAACTCCCCTGCGCGGAGTATCCGCTGACGGCGACGACGGGCCGGGTCCTGGCCCACTACCAGTCCGGGGCGCAGACCCGGCGGGTGCCCAGTCTGACGAAGGCGGAGCCGGAGGCGTACGTGGAGATCCATCCGGACACGGCCCGCCGTGCCGGGCTCGCCGACGGCGCGCTGGCAGAGGTCACCTCGCGGCGCGGGTCGGTGGTGGCACGGGTGCGGCTGGTGAAGGGGCTGCGGGCGGACACGGTCTTCCTGCCGTTCCACTTCGCCGGGCGCGGCCGGGCGAACCTGCTGACGGGCGGTGCGCTCGATCCGCGCAGCGGGATGCCGGAGTTCAAGGTGAGCGCGGTACGGATCGGACCGGCATGAAGACGATTGTGGTGGGGGGCGGGCTCGCGGCGCACCGGTTCGTGGCCCGGCTCGCCGAGCTCGGGCTGCCCGGCCCTGTGACGGTCATGGGCGCCGAGCCGCACGGTGCGTACCAGCGCACGCTGCTCGGCTCGGTCCTCGACGGGACACTGCCCCCGCAGGCGCTGACGCTGCCCGGCCCGCCGGACGGCGTGCGGGTACGGACCGGCGTGACCGTCCACGCCGTGGACCGGGCGCGGCGGCTGGTGTACGCGACGACACCGGCGGGCCGGACGGTGAAGCGCTACGACACGCTGGTCCTGGCCACCGGCGCCCGCACGCCGTTCCCGGCGGGCGTGTGCGGCGGTGACGTGCGCGCGGTGCGGACCCTCGCCGACTGTGCGCGGCCGCTCGCCGCACGGGTCGTGGTGGTCGGGGGCGGCGTGCTGGGCGTGGAGACCGCGTCGGCCTTGCGGCGCCGGGGCCGGGCGGTGACGCTGGTACACGCGGGCCCGTATCCCCTGTCGGGCCGGGTGGACGAGGTGGCCGGCGCGCTGGTGGCGGGCTGGCTTGAGCGGCTCGGGGTCGAGCTGCGGCTCGGCACCCGCTGGGCGGGTCCGGCCGGTGCGGAGGAAACGATCCTGCTCTGTACCGGTGCGGTACCCGAGACGGCTCTCGCCCGGGCGGCGGGCCTGACGGTCCGTACGGGCGTCGTGGTGGACTCCCGGCTGCGGACGGACGATCCCCGGATCCACGCGATCGGCGCCTGCGCGGAACCCGAGGGCGGCGCGTCGGGGCTCCTCGACGACGTGCGGGCCCAGGCGGAGACCCTGGCGGCCGTGCTGACCGGCGGGAGCGGGCGCCTCGCGCCACCGCCGCCGCTCGTGCGGCCACGGACGCCGGGGCTCGAACTGGCGTGGCTGGGTGGACCGGAGGAGTCGGCCGAGGAGGCCGAGGAGGCCGAGGAGGCCGTCCCGCACGAGGTCGTCACGGAGGAGGTCGTCACGCTCTCCGATCCGGCCCGTGGCCGCTACGCCCGGCTGTCGCTGCGCGGGGAACGGGTCCGGGCCGGTGTGCTCGTCGGACTGCCGGAGGCCGTCGCCGCCGTCGCGCAGGCGTACGACCAGGACCGGCCGCTGCCCACCGACCGGCTCGCCCTGCTCCTCGGCGACAAGGGGCGGGCGGCGGAGACGGACCCCGCGGCATGGGGCGACGACGACGTCGTCTGCCACTGCAACACCGTGACGAAGCAGCAGGTCGCCGGCGCTGTCCGGGGCGGCGCGGACGGGGTGGGGCCGATCGCCGCGGCCACCCGCGCCACCACGGGCTGCGGCGGCTGCGCGGACGACATACGGGCGCTGTGCGCCGCGCTCCGGGAGACACCGTCGGACACACGCGCCACGGAGGTGGT
>NZ_BMQQ01000055.1:0-3720 GCF_014648195.1 Streptomyces purpureus | reverse complement strand
GGCATGACACGCACCCCGGTCGCCACCGGGCACGCGATGACCGGCCAACACCTGCACGCCGGGCCCCGGACGACCCCCTCGGACACACCCGCCCCGGAGGTGGCGGCATGACACGCACCCCGGTCGCCACCGGGCACGCGATGACCGGCCAACACCTGCACGCCGGGCCCCGGACGACCCCCTCGGACACACCCGCCCCGGAGGTGGCGGCATGACGCGCACCCTGGTCGTCGTCGGACACGGCATGACCGGCCATCGGCTGGTCGACGAAGTCCGGGCGCTGGACCGTACGGACGGCTGGCGGGTCGTCGTCCTCGGCGAGGAGGCCCGCCCGGCCTACGACCGGGTGGCGCTGTCCTCGCTGGTCGGCGGCCGGACCGTGGACGACCTGACGTTCCCCCGCTCCTGGGGTGAGCAGGTCGAGCTGCGCCTGGACACGGCCGTCACCGGCATCGACCGCGCGGGCCGGTCGGTGCGCTGCGCCGACGGCAGCCGGTACTCCTATGACGCGCTCGTCCTCGCGACCGGCTCCCGCCCGTTCGTCCCGCCCGTCCTCGGCCGCGACCTGCCCGGCTGTTTCACCTACCGCACCCCCGAGGACATCGAGGCGATCCGGGCCGCCGCGCGCCCCGGCCGGTCCGGGGTGGTGATCGGCGGCGGGCTCCTCGGCCTGGAGGCCGCGGACACGCTGCGGCGGCTCGGGATGCGCCCGTACGTCGTCGAGGCGGCGCCCCGGCTGATGCCGCTCCAGGTCGACACGGCGGGCGGCGCGCTGCTGGCCCGGCTGGTCGGCGGCCTGGGGGTGGATGTGCGCTGCGGCGCGCTGACGCGGTCCGTCGACGCCGGCCCGGACGGGCGGGTGCGGGGCGTGACCTTCGAGGACGGTTCGGGGGTGGCGGCGGACGTGGTGGTCTTCTCGGCCGGGATCCGGCCACGGGACGAACTCGCCGCCGCCGCGGGGCTGGTGACCGGTGAGCGCGGCGGCTTCCTCGTGGACGGCCGGATGCGCACGGCCGATCCGGAGATCTGGGCGATCGGCGAATGCGCGGCCGTGGAGGGCCGCTGCCACGGCCTGGTGGCGCCCGGCTACCGGATGGCCGCGTCGGTCGCCCGCCAGCTGCTGGGCCTCGACCACTCCCCCTTCGACGCGGCGGAGCCGACGACCCGGCTGAAGCTCCTCGGGGTCGGGGTGACGGGCTTCGGCGACATCCACGCCCGTACGGAAGGGGCGATCGAGTTCTCCGAGGCGGGCGCGGGCGCGTACCGCAAGGTGGTCCTCGGCTCGGACGGCCGTACGGTCCTGGGCCGGGTCGAGGTCGGCCCGACCGAAGCGTACGCATGAACGACCGACCGGTCCCGCCGGTGACCGCGGCGGAGCTGAGACTGCGGTGGATGCCGGCGGTGGAACGGCTGCCGGAGATCCCGGCGGAGTACCGGCGCCCCGAGCTGAGCGTCCGGTCCGCCGCGCGGCTCCTCGGCGTCGACGAGCAGGCGGTGAAGCACCTGATCGACGCGGGGCTGTCGGCCCAGGAGCAGCCGTACGGGATGGTGCTCGACCGGTACGACCTGCTCAACCTGGGTCTGCTCGCCGGGACCGGACGGTCGGCGGCGGAGGCCGCGGAACTGCGGTGGACGGCGCAGCCCGCCGGCCCGCCGGCGGGGTGGACGACGGCGCGCCGATTACGGCTCGCGCTGGCGTCGCACTGTTCGGCGGGGTGTACGCGGGCGCCGGGGCCGCCGCTGTGCGCGACGGCGCTCGCCGAGCAGACGGCGACGGTGCACACCTGGCGGACGTTACGGCCCGGCGGCCGGGTGCTGGCGGAGGTGACCCTGCGGGGCCGCAGGTGCCGGGCCCGGTCGCGGGCGGCCCGTGAGGTGTTCGGCGAGATCTACGACGGCCTGCTGACCGGCCGCTACCGCTACGCCCGGCTCCCGCCGGCGCTGGCGGCAAGACCCGAACGAGCCCTCGCCGCAGGGGCGTTGGACCCGGTGACGGCGGCCCTGGTGATGGCGGTCCACGCCCGCGCGGCGGGCCTGGAGGCCCGCACCCGCGCCGGCTTCCTCCTCGCCCCGCCCGGCCCCCGCCAGACGGCGGCTCTCCCGCACGCCTGGACCGAGATCCGCGAGTGCGGCCACTGGCTCCCCCTCGACCCCCTCCAGGCCTACCGCGCGGGCCGCCACCCCGACTTCGCCGACTTCTGCCGCGGCTCCCGCCCGAACTGGCTCCTCCCCCTCACCCACGAGGCCCACTGCCCGGCGACGGCCCACCGCTGCTCGGACGGCGGGGTGCCGGAGACGTCGTGCCGTCAGCTGCCGGGGGGCGGGCGATGTCCGTAGGAAAGCCGTCACATGTCGTCGGGGAGGATCCGGAACGTCTTGTGCGCGGTGAGGGGACGGATGGACCGGAAGTCCCGCCGGTCGAAGGTCAGCACGGCATCTGTCCGGAACTCGGAGGCGAGAACGACGTTGACGGCATCGGCCAGGTCCAGATCGAGCGCGCCGTAACGCCGCATGACGCCACGGCTCGCCGCCATGACGTCGCCGGTGATCTCCGGCAGCTTGACCCGGCCGCGCCGGGTTTCCTCGACGATCCCGTCCAGGAACTCCTGCCGCACGGCGGCGCCGGCGATCCGGCGCAGCAGATGGTCCGCCTCGGCAAGGACCAGGGGCGAGAGGACGATCAGCCCGGCGTGCTCCAAAACGCTGCGGCTGGCCTCCATCGCCGGATGACTTTCGTCGACCGAGGCCAGCAGCGCCGACGTGTCGGCAACGATCACGATCACGCCTGTGGCCGCCGTTTCGTCTCCTCATACGCGCGCGCCTTGGCGTCCCAGATCCGCTCCAGAGGCGACCGTGCTTCCTCGTCGGCGTCCGAGCCTTCGCTACGGAACGTGGGCAGGGCGAGCGGGGTGTCCCAGACACGCTTGGCCAGCGCCGCCAGATGGATCGCTTCGCGGATTATCTCGGCCTCGGCGATGCCTTCGCGGCCCGCCGCCTCCTTGATGATCGCCAGGTCTTCGGCATCGGCGTAGACGGTCGTGCGCTTCAGTCCCATGAACGTATGGTACCCGTTGTATACGTCGCCCTCCCGGGGCTGCGTCACCGCAGGTGAAGCGCCTCCAGGTACGACTGGACGTTGCGGCGGGTCTCGGGGACCGAGTCGCCGCCGAACTTCTCCACGACCGCGTCCGCCAGGACCAGGGCCACCATCGCCTCGGCCACGATCCCCGCAGCCGGAACCGCGCACACGTCCGAGCGCTGATGGTGCGCCGCGGCCGCCTCACCCGTCACCACGTCGATCGTGGCCAGCGCCCGCGGCACCGTCGCGATCGGCTTCATCGCCGCCCGCACCCGCAGCAGCTCACCCGTGGTCAGACCACCCTCCGTACCGCCGGAACGGCCCGAGGTCCGCCTGATCCCGTCCTCGGTCCGCACGATCTCGTCGTGCGCCTTCGAACCCGGCACCCGCGCCAGCTCGAAGCCGTCGCCGACCTCGACACCCTTGATCGCCTGGATACCCATCAGCGCGGCAGCCAGCCGGGCGTCGAGTCGCCGGTCCCAGTGCACATGCGAGCCGAGACCCACCGGCACGCCGTACGCGAGGACCTCCACGACGCCGCCGAGGGTGTCACCGTCCTTGTGGGCCTGGTCGATCTCCGCGACCATCGCCTTCGACGCGTCCGCGTCCAGACAGCGCACCGGATCCGCGTCCAGCCTCTC
>NZ_BMQQ01000054.1 GCF_014648195.1 Streptomyces purpureus | reverse complement strand
TCGATCTTGTCCAGGCCCCGGTCCAGGAGGTCCTTGCCCCCACTGACGATGCCCCCGAGATCCACCATCAGCCCTGCCCCGCTCCCTGCTGCTCAGCGGCCTTCGCCCGCTCCTCCGGCGACGGCCCGAAGGCCTCCCGCATCCCCTGGTCCATCTCGTCCCGCATGCCCGCCGCGTCGATGATCCCGTTGGTGAGCACCATCTTGGACGTGGAGACGTCCCAGGCCGTGTCCTTCCAC
Organism: Streptomyces purpureus; assembly: GCF_014648195.1. Taxonomy (GTDB): domain Bacteria; phylum Actinomycetota; class Actinomycetes; order Streptomycetales; family Streptomycetaceae; genus Streptomyces; species Streptomyces purpureus. The sequence goes on along the minus strand of NZ_BMQQ01000054.1, from coordinate 17,219 downwards.
GCCTGCTTGCTGTTCTCCCGGGCCGTGTCGAAGGACTTGTCGCTGTAGTCCGCGTTCATCACGTGCGTCACGGGGTTGCTGGACAGGACATCACCCCAGCTCTTCTGGGTGATCTCCTCCTCCGTCGCGTACGGGTTGCCCATCGCGGAGTTCGTCAGCACCTTGAATGCGCCAGAGATGTACTGCTCCTGGTCGTGGAACGTGCCCGCCGACAGGCCCGTCAGCTCGGCGAACAGCGTGCCCTTCTGCACCAGGGAGCGCACGCCCCACTCCCAGCGCTCGCAGTACGTCTTCAGCGCGGAGGTCAGGCCGTCGTGGCCCGACTCCATGCCCGACAGCTGCAGGTCCGAGAAGCCCCGGCCCATGCCCGCCTCGCCGACCATGCCGAGCTCCTTCAGCTCGGCGAGGGTGCCGTTGATGCCCTTGGTGATCTGCGCCAGCGCCTGCTGCGATGCCGCGAGGTCCGGATTCGTCATGCCCTGCCACCCCCATGGACGTCCACATCGACCGCCGCCCGGTCGGGCACGATCCCCTGCACCGGCGGGAACACCGTCCCGCCGGGTCCTCCCGCGTCCAGCGCGACCCCGCAGGGGAACGCCAGCGCGGGTACCACCTCGTCCAGCAGCCGGGAGCCGAGCACCCGGCGGTAGGCCCACTCGCCCGACTCCTCGCCGCGCGCCACGGCGAACCGGGCCAGCTTCTCCTCGTCGGTGAACGCGCAGATCCACGCGATCCCGCCGAGGTCCGCGGTCCACAGGCCGCCGGCCGAGTCCATCGGCACGAGCACCGCCCGCGAGCGGAAGTCGGCGAGCCGCTCCAGCACCGACTCCCGCGCCGCCGCGATCGCGGACTCGTCCATCTCCGCCTCGGCCGACGCCGCCCCGCGGTCATCCGCAGCCGGAGCGCCACCCCGAGGAGCGTCCACCGCGCCCTTGAGCACCCGCTCCGTGGACGCGCCGCGGACCTCGCCCCACAGTTCGTCGAAATTCATCCGTCTCTTCCCGTCTACCGATCCGGCAGCCAGCCCAGTTGCACCAGCGGCGTCCCGCGCTTGCGCGAGACGAACGTGCCCCGCCCCGGCGGCATCGGACGGGCCCGGACGTTGCCCATGATGTCGCCCTCCTGCGGATCGCCGGACAGGACGACGCCCTGCGCGCCGAGCTCCTTGACCCGCTGCATGAACGGCTCGTAGCTGCCCCGCGACGCGCCCGCGGCGCTGCGCGCCACGATGAAGCGGATACCGACGTCCCGCGCGAACGGCAGGTTCTCCACCAGCACCTGCAACGGATTGCCGGAGTTCGTCGCCACCAGCTCGTAGTCGTCCACGAGGACGTACAGCTGCGGCCCCGTCCACCAACTGCGGTCCCGCAACTGCTGCGGCGTGATGTCGGGCTTCGGCGCCCGCTTCGTCATCACCGTGTTGATCGCGTCCATGTGCATCTGCATCGCGGACGCCATCGGCGCGTACTCCAGCAGGTGCGACGGCGCGACCGCCTCCAGCATCGTGCGCCGGTAGTCACCCACGACGATCCGCGCCTGCTCCGGCGTGTACCGCTCGCACAGCTGCTTGGCGATCAGCCGCATCAGCGACGTCTTGCCCGACTCGCTCTCACCGAAGATCAGGAAGAACGGATCCGTCTCGAAGTCGACGAACACCGGCTCCAGGTTGGTCTCGTCGATACCGATCGCGATGCCGTGCTGCGGGAACTCGAAGCCCTTCGGCAGCTGCTCCGACGGCAGCATCCGCGGCAGCAGCCGTACGGCCGGAGCCGCCGGACCCGCCCAGCTCGCCTTGACCGCCTGCACGAACGCCGCTGTGCCGTCCGACAGGTCCTCCGACTCGCTCGATCCGTCGATACGCGGCAGCGCACCCATGAAGTGCAGCTTCTCCGGCACCTGACCCCGGCCCGGCACCCCCGTCGGCACGTTCGCCGCGACCTTGCGGTCGAACTCGGAGTCCATGACGTCACCGAGCCGCAGCTCCAGCCGGCCCAGCATCTGGTCCTTGAGCGCCGCCCGGACCTCCATGTACCGCGCCGCCGTGATCACCACATGGATGCCGTAGCCCAGACCTCGCGCCGCGATGTCCGAGACGACCGGCTCCAGCATGTCGTAGTCGTTCCTGAAGCCGCCCCAGCCGTCGATGACCAGGAAGACGTCACCCCACGCCTCGCCGGGCAGCTCACCCGCCGCCCGCCTGCGCCGGTACGTCGCGATCGAGTCGATGCCGTTCGCCCGGAAGAACTCCTCGCGCCGGTTCAGCACGCCCAGGACCTCGGCGACCGTACGCCGCACCCGCTCGGGGTCGAGCCGGGAGGCCACCCCGCCCACGTGCGGCAGGTCCGCCAGCGATGCCATGCCGCCACCACCGAAGTCCAGCGCGTAGAACTGCACTTCGTTCGGGGTGTGGGTGAGCGCGAACGACGAGATCAGCGTCCGCATCAGCGTCGACTTGCCCGACTGCGGACCGCCGACGACCATCATGTGGCCCGCCGCACCCGAGAAGTCGCGGTACAGCACCTCACGCCGCTGCTCGAACGGCTTGTCGATGAGTCCCAGCGGCACGGTCAGCCCGCCCGGACGCGTGTACTCGGTCGCCGTCAGCCCGCGGTCCGCGGTCTGCGCCAGCCCCGGCAGCAGCTGGTCCAGCGACGGCGCCCGGTCCAGCGGCGGCAGCCACACCTGATGGGCCGGCACCCCCTGACCCTCCAGCCGCCGCACGATCACATCGAGGACGGTGTCCGCCAGCGCGTCGTCCTCCTCCTCGCGCTGCGCCGCCAGATACGCCGGGTCGGGCGCCGCGTACACCACGGGTACCGGAGCCGCCGTGAACAGCGCCGGCCGCCGCTCGATCGGCAGCGACCCGGACGACAGCTGCGGCCCGCCCGTACGGTACGTACCGGAGACGTACGCCGCCTTGAAGCGGGTCATCTCATCCGTACCGAACTTGAGATAGCCCGAACCCGGCACCGACGGCAGGTGGTACGCGTCCGGCACACCGATCGCCGTACGCGACTCGGCCGCCGAGAACGTCCGCAGACCGATCCGGTACGACAGATACGTGTCCAGACCGCGCAGCCGCCCCTCCTCCAGGCGCTGCGAGGCCAGCAGCAGATGCACACCCAGCGAACGGCCGATCCGGCCGATCTGGATGAACATGTCGATGAAGTCCGGCTTCGCCGTCAGCAGCTCACTGAACTCGTCGATGACCAGGACCAGCGAGGCCAGCGGCTCCAGCGCCGCGCCCGCCGCGCGCGCCTTCTCGTAGTCGTGGATGTTGGCGTAGTTGCCCGCCGAACGCAGCAGCTCCTGACGGCGCTGCAGCTCACCGCGGATCGCGTCGCCCATGCGGTCCACCAGCGTCAGATCGTCCGACAGGTTGGTGATCACGGCCGCCACGTGCGGCATCTGCGACATACCCGCGAACGTCGCACCACCCTTGAAGTCCGCGAGGACGAAGTTCAGCGTTTCCGAGGAGTGCGTCACCGCCAGACCCAGCACCAGCGTGCGCAGCAGCTCCGACTTGCCGGAACCGGTCGCGCCGACGCACAGGCCGTGCGGACCCATGCCCTCCTGCGCGGCCTCCTTGAGGTCCAGCATCACCGGCAGGCCGTCCTCGCCGACACCGATCGGCACCCGCAGCCGCTCGGCCGTCGACCGCGGCCGCCACGTGCGCGCCACGTCCACCGACGCCGCGTCGCCCAGATTCAACAGATCCGTGAAGTCCAGGTTGGCGAGCAGCGGTTCGTCGTCGTCCCCGCCACCCATCCGCAGCGGCGCCAGCTGCCGGGCCAGCGCCTCGGCGGCCGGCAGCGAGATCCCGTCCGGCACACCCTCGTAGCCGAAACCGCCGCCCGACTCCAGCCACAGCTTCCCCGGCCGTACGACGATCGACAGTCCGCCGCGCGGCTCGTCCAGCTCACCGGAGACCACCTCGACGATGGTCACGCCCTGCAGGCCCTCGGCCGCCGCGAACAGCGAGTCCGGCGGCACCATCCCGCCGTCGAGCACCAGCAGGATGTGCGGCTGGTCGAGGACCGGCTGATTGTCCCGGCTGAACCGGGGCCGCCCGTCGAGCCGGCTGCGCAGCAGCTGCTCCAGCTCGATCAGGTCGTCACCGAACAGCCGCTTCGTACCCGCGCCGTCGACCTGCCCGGGCGCCTGCGTGTGCGGCAGCCACTTCGTCCAGTCCCAGCGCTCCTGCGCGCCGCGCGCAGCGACCACCGCGACCATCAGGTCGTCGGGGGAGTGCAGCGTCACCAGCTGCGCCACCAGCGCCCGCGCCGCCGAATGCGCCGACTCCGGCTCGCCGGAGACCGTCACGTGGTAGAAGGCCCGCATCGAGACCGCCATCGGCAGCCCGTCCAACGACCCGTGCACCGCCAGGAACTGCTGCATCGCACCCGCGGACAGCGGCTCCAGCTCGTCCACCGGAGCCGTGTCAGGGGCCACCAGCGGCGTCGAGAGCTGCTGCGCGCCCAGGCCGACCCGCACCTGCGCGAAGTCCTTGTCGCCCACCCGGCGTTCCCACACCCGCGAACCCTCGGCCACCACCGACCACAGCTGCTCCGGCGACGGGTGCAGATAGAACTGCGCGTCCCGCTGGGCCCGCGCCGTCCGGCGGACCGTACGCCGCGTCTGCGCGAGGTATTTGAGGTAGTCCCGCCGGACATCGGCAATTTGCCCCTGCGTACCCTTACGGAATCTGACCAGCTGCGCGATCGCCATCGCGACCGTCGACACCAGCATCAGAATGCCCATGATCCGCATGAAGGGATGGGCGTTCGGCATGAAGAAGAACACCACCGACGAACCCATGCCGAGCATCGGCAGGAGCTGCATCAGCATGGACTCCTGCTGGCCCCTCGGGAGTTCGGGCGGCGACTCCAGAACCAGCTGCTCGGCCGGTACTTCCGGCGGCAGGGACCTCGGCGGGCGTTTGACGACGATCTGGCTCACCGGAGCATCAATCCCTCGATACGGACGGAAGACGGGCGGGCGGCTCCGCAGCGGCGCCCCCGTGGCTGCCTCAACTCGCGGACTTCCCTCCGCGAGACGGTGATCCTACTTGCAGGCAATGACACCGCCTCCCGGTAGGGTGTCGCGCGCAGTGTGCGCAACCGCGAATCAGGGGGTCCAGACAGTGAGTACGACCGCAACGACCGGCTTCTGCCGCGTCACCGTCGTGGCGCCGGACAGCCGTATCGATGTCGCACTCCCCGAGGACATCGCCGTCGCCGACGTCTATCCGGAGATCCTCCGGCTCACCGGCCAGACGCAGGCCCCCGGTACCCCCACCGGCTACCACCTCGTCCGGCGCGACGGCACCGTCCTCGACGGCGCCCGCACCCTCGCCGCCCAGCAGGTCCTCGACGGCGAAGTGCTCTCCCTGCGCCCCTTCGCGCAGTCCCTGCCCCCCGCCGTCTTCGACGACGTCTCCGACGCCGTCGCCTCCGCCGTCACCCGCGACCGCCACCTGTGGAGCGACGACCTCCTGCGCGGCGCCGGCCTCGTCGGCGGCGTCCTGCTGCTCGTCCTCATGGGCTTCGTGCTCTGGTACGCCGACCCGGTCCGCCACGACATGCACAGCCTCCCCGGAGTGGTCGCGGGCGCCGCCGGCGTCCTGCTGACCGCCTTCGCCGGCGTACGGGCCCGGGTGTACGGAGACCGGGCCACCGCCGTCGCCCTCGGCCTCGGCGCGCTCCCGCTGCTGCTCATCGCGGGCTCCGGGATCATCGGCCCGGACGCCGGGCACGGCCCCGGCCGCCTGCAGTTCCTGCTCGGCTGCGTGACCGTCCTGGTCGCCTCCGTCACCCTGGTCGCGCTGACCCCCAGCGGAGACGCCCCCTTCGTCGCCGCCACCTTCCTGGCCGTCGTCGGCACCCTCGCCACCTTCCTGGCCATCCTCACCGAGGCCTCCGCCACGTCGACCGCCGCCGTCTGTGCCCCCGTCGCCATCGGCCTGGTCGCCTTCCTGCCCGGCCTCTCCGCCCGCTTCGCCCGGCTCCCCATCGGCTACGCCGCCCCGCGCAGCGCCGCCACCGCCGACTTCGACGCCGACCCGAACGAGACCCCCGAGGCCCAGCCGGTCGACGCCGAGCGCATCGCGCTCCAGGCCCGCCGCGGCCACGAGATGCTCCTCGGCCTGGTCGGCGGCTGCGCCGCGGTCGTCGTCGGCTCCGCCGCCGTCCTCGGCTTCGCCGGCAACGTCTGGGGCCAGCTCCTGGCCCTGGCCGCCGGCCTCGCGATGCTGCTGCGCGCCCGGCTCTTCCGCTACACCTCCCAGGTCGCCTGCGTCCTGGTGGCCGGCATCGCCGCCATCGCGCTGCTCGTCCTCGGCCTCTCCCTGAACCCGCCCGCCGACCTCGTCCAGGACCTGCTGATGTACGGCGACCGGGGCGGCCTGGACATCCGTACGATCTGGCTCACCGCCTCCGTCGCCGCCGGCGCCGCCCTGATCACCGCCATCGGCCTGGTCATCCCGAAGAAGGGCCTCTCACCCTTCTGGGGCCGCCTGCTCGACCTCGCCGAGAGCGCCGTCCTGCTCTCCCTCGTACCCCTGTGCCTGGCCGTCCTGGACGTCTTCGCCGCCGCCCGCGCCCTGACCAGTTAGCCCCCGGGACCGGCGCGGCGGGCGGGCTGGTACGCTGTGTGACGGCCGTTTGTGTACGCGCTCCCGGAAATCTCTGGGAGCAGCGCCCATCGCGCCTTCGCCTCCGAGTCACGGAAGCTCCCCTGAGACCAAGACCAGGGGCACTCGTGGGCGCATCGAACATCACTGAGGAGTACCGAGTGTCTCTCGACGCCGCTACGAAGAAGCAGATCATGGCCGAGTTCGGCACCAAGGAGGGCGACACCGGCTCCCCCGAGGTCCAGGTCGCGATGCTCTCCCGCCGTATCTCGGACCTGACCGAGCACCTCAAGACCCACAAGCACGACCACCACTCCCGTCGTGGTCTGCTGATCCTCGTCGGTCAGCGCCGCCGCCTGCTGCAGTACCTGGCCAAGAAGGACATCCAGCGCTTCCGTACGCTGGTCGACCGCCTGGGCATCCGCCGCGGTGCGGCCGGCGGTGCCAAGTAACACGCCATGAAGGGAGCGGTTCCCACTTTTAGGGGGCCGCTCCCTTTGCTGTACGTGCGAGATGTGCCGACCGGCACTTAGTCTGGTCGCACAACGTCACACCAACCGAGCGAGAAGCCGCCGGCTCGCCGCCGGTCCTCGGTAGTGGCCCCCGGAACCAATCCCCGGGTGCTTCGATCGAAGACCGGCCCGCACACAGGCGCTTCTCCGCCACCGTCCGCCCGCCACACGGGCACGCGGACGAAAAGACGAAACGTAGGAGAAATCGCTAGTGGAGAACGAGACCCACTACGCCGAGGCCGTCATCGACAACGGCGCATTCGGCACCCGCACCATCCGCTTCGAGACGGGCCGCCTGGCCAAGCAGGCCGCCGGCTCCGCCGTGGCGTACCTGGACGACGACACCATGGTGCTGTCGGCCACCACCGCCTCCAAGAAGCCCAAGGACCAGCTCGACTTCTTCCCCCTGACGGTGGACGTCGAGGAGCGGATGTACGCGGCCGGCAAGATCCCCGGCTCCTTCTTCCGCCGTGAGGGCCGTCCCTCCGAGGACGCCATCCTCACCTGCCGTCTGATCGACCGGCCGCTGCGCCCCTCTTTCAAGAAGGGCCTGCGCAACGAGATCCAGATCGTCGAGACGATCATGGCGCTCAACCCCGACCACCTGTACGACGTGGTCGCGATCAACGCCGCCTCCTGCTCCACGCAGCTGGCCGGCCTGCCCTTCTCCGGCCCGATCGGCGGCACCCGTGTCGCCCTGATCAAGGGCCAGTGGGTCGCCTTCCCGACGCACACCGAGCTCGAGGACGCCGTCTTCGACATGGTGGTCGCCGGTCGCGTCCTGGAGGACGGCGACGTCGCGATCATGATGGTCGAGGCCGAGGCCACCGAGAAGACCATCGAGCTCGTCAAGGGCGGCGCCGAGGCGCCGACCGAGGAGATCGTGGCCGCCGGCCTCGAGGCCGCGAAGCCGTTCATCAAGGTCCTCTGCAAGGCGCAGTCCGACCTCGCCGCCAAGGCCGCCAAGCCCGAGGGCGAGTTCCCGGTCTTCCTCGACTACGAGGACGACGTCTACGCCGCCCTGTCCGACGCGGTCAAGAGCGAGCTGGCCCAGGCGCTCACCATCGCCGGCAAGCAGGAGCGCGAGACCGAGCTGGACCGCGTCAAGGTCCTCGCGAGCGAGAAGCTCCTCCCGGCCTTCGAGGGCCGCGAGAAGGAGATCTCCGCCGCCTACCGCAGCCTGACCAAGGCCCTGGTGCGCGAGCGCGTCATCAAGGACAAGGTCCGCATCGACGGCCGTGGCGTCACGGACATCCGTACGCTCGCCGCCGAGGTCGAGGCCATCCCGCGGGTGCACGGCTCCGCGCTGTTCGAGCGTGGCGAGACCCAGATCCTGGGCGTCACCACCCTCAACATGCTCCGCATGGAGCAGCAGCTGGACACCCTCTCCCCGGTGACCCGCAAGCGCTACATGCACAACTACAACTTCCCGCCGTACTCCACCGGCGAGACCGGCCGCGTCGGCTCCCCCAAGCGCCGCGAGATCGGCCACGGCGCCCTGGCCGAGCGCGCGCTCATGCCGGTGCTGCCGACCCGCGAGGAGTTCCCGTACGCGATCCGTCAGGTGTCCGAGGCCCTCGGCTCCAACGGCTCGACGTCCATGGGCTCCGTCTGCGCCTCCACCATGTCGCTGCTGAACGCCGGTGTGCCGCTCAAGGCCCCCGTCGCCGGTATCGCCATGGGTCTGATCTCCCAGGAGATCGACGGCGAGACGCACTACGTCACCCTCACCGACATCCTCGGTGCGGAGGACGCCTTCGGCGACATGGACTTCAAGGTCGCCGGTACGAAGGAGTTCGTCACCGCCCTCCAGCTCGACACCAAGCTGGACGGCATCCCGGCCTCCGTCCTGGCCGCGGCCCTCAAGCAGGCCCGTGACGCCCGCCTCCACATCCTCGACGTGATGATGGAAGCGATCGACACCCCGGACGAGATGTCCCCCAACGCCCCGCGGATCATCACCGTCAAGATCCCCGTGGACAAGATCGGTGAGGTCATCGGCCCCAAGGGCAAGATGATCAACCAGATCCAGGAGGACACCGGCGCCGAGATCACGATCGAGGACGACGGCACCATCTACATCGGTGCCGCCGACGGCCCGGCCGCCGAGGCCGCCCGCGCCACGATCAACGGCATCGCCAACCCGACCATGCCGGAGGTCGGCGAGCGCTACCTGGGTACGGTCGTCAAGACCACCACCTTCGGTGCCTTCGTCTCCCTGCTCCCGGGCAAGGACGGCCTGCTGCACATCTCGCAGATCCGCAAGCTCGCCGGTGGCAAGCGCGTGGAGAACGTCGAGGACGTGCTCGCGGTCGGCTCCAAGGTCCAGGTCGAGATCGCCGAGATCGACCAGCGCGGCAAGCTCTCCCTGATCCCCGTGATCGAGGGCGAGTCCGAGGACGCCGCCGACGCGGACAAGGACGACTCCGCCAAGTGACCTCGCGCAGTTCCCGTGCGACGGCCCGCACCTCTTCGGAGGCGCGGGCCGTCGCCCGTACCCAAACGCTTCTCAAGGGCAAGGACGGCATCGGCACGGTCCGCAAGACCACCCTCCCCGGGGGCCTGCGCATCGTCACCGAGACCCTGCCCTCCGTACGCTCCGCCACCTTCGGCATCTGGGCGCATGTCGGCTCCCGCGACGAGACCCCCTCGCTCAACGGCGCCACGCACTACCTGGAGCACCTCCTCTTCAAGGGCACCAAGCGCAGAAGTGCCCTCGACATCTCGTCCGCGATCGACGCGGTCGGCGGCGAGATGAACGCCTTCACGGCGAAGGAGTACACCTGCTACTACGCCCGGGTCCTCGACACCGATCTGCCGCTGGCCATCGACGTCGTCTGCGACATGCTCACGGGCTCCCTGATCCTCGAAGAGGACATCGACGCCGAGCGCGGCGTCATCCTCGAAGAGATCGCGATGACCGAGGACGACCCGGGCGACTGCGTGCACGACCTGTTCGCGCACACCATGCTCGGCGACACCCCCCTCGGCCGACCGGTCCTCGGCACCGTCGACACGATCAACGCGCTCACCCGCGGCCAGATCGCCCGCTTCTACAAGAAGCACTACGACCCGACGCACCTGGTCGTCGCCGCCGCCGGCAACGTCGACCACGCCACGGTGGTACGCCAGGTCCGCAAGGCCTTCGACCGGGCCGGCGCCCTGACCCGTACGGACGCGCTCCCCGTCGCCCCCCGCGACGGCCACCGCACCATCCGCACCGCCGGCCGCGTGGAGCTGCTCAACCGCAAGACCGAGCAGGCCCACGTCGTCCTCGGCATGCCCGGCCTCGCCCGCACCGACGAGCGCCGCTGGGCCCTCGGCGTGCTGAACACCGCCCTCGGCGGCGGCATGTCCTCACGCCTGTTCCAGGAGGTCCGCGAGAAGCGCGGCCTCGCCTACAGCGTGTACTCGTACACCTCCGGCTTCGCCGACTGCGGCCTGTTCGGCGTGTACGCGGGCTGCCGCCCCAGCCAGGTCCACGACGTCCTGAAGATCTGCCGCGACGAACTGGACCTGGTCGCCTCCGAGGGCCTGAGCGACGAGGAGATCGGCCGCGCCATCGGCCAGCTCTCCGGCTCGACCGTCCTCGGCCTCGAGGACACCGGCGCCCTGATGAACCGCATCGGCAAGAGCGAGCTGTGCTGGGGCGAGCAGATGTCTGTCGACGACATGCTCGCCCGGATAGCGGCGGTCACCCCCGACGAGGTCCGGGCCGTCGCCCGCGACGTCCTCGGGCAGCGGCCCTCGCTGTCGGTGATCGGCCCGCTCAAGGACAAGCAGGCCGACCGCCTGCACGAATCCGTCTCCTGAAGAGCCTGAAGAGAGAGTCAGAGCAATGAGCAAGCTGCGCGTGGCGGTCCTCGGAGCCCAGGGCCGTATCGGCTCCGAGGCGGTACGGGCCGTGGAGGCCGCGGACGACATGGAGCTGGTCGCCGCGCTCGGCCGGGGCGACAAGCTGGAGACCCTCGCCGAGAAGGGCGCCCAGGTCGCGGTCGAGCTGACCACCCCCGCCTCGGTCATGGGCAACCTCGACTTCTGCGTACGCCACGGCATCCACGCGGTCGTCGGCACCACCGGCTGGACCGAGGACCGCCTCGCGCAGCTCACCGGCTGGCTCGACGCCTCCCCGCAGACGGGTGTGCTCATCGCGCCGAACTTCTCCATCGGCGCCGTCCTCACCATGAAGTTCGCGGCGCAGGCCGCCCGCTACTTCGAATCCGTCGAGGTCATCGAGCTCCACCACCCGAACAAGGTCGACGCCCCCTCCGGCACCGCCACCCGCACCGCCCAGCTCATCGCCGAGGCCCGGTCGAAGGCAGGCTGCGCCCCGCAGCCCGACGCCACGACCACCGCTCTCGACGGCGCGCGCGGCGCCGACGTCGACGGAGTCCCGGTCCACGCCGTCCGGCTGCGCGGCCTGCTGGCCCACCAGGAGGTGCTGCTCGGCGGCGAGGGCGAGACCCTCACGATCCGTCATGACTCACTGCACCACAGCAGCTTCATGCCGGGCATCCTGCTGGGCGCCCGCCGGGTGGTCACCACCCCCGGCCTCACCTTCGGCCTGGAACACTTCCTGGACCTCGGCTGATGCGCGCCAAGCTCACCTATTTCGTCACGGCAGCCGTCCTGGTCGTCTACTTCTTCCTGGTCGGCAGCCGTGGCGTGATGCTCATCGAACACGGCACCGCGATCACCGTCACGATGGGTGCCGCGGTGCTCGTCCTGCCGCTGATCGGCCTCTGGTTCCTCTGGGCGAACACCCGGTTCGTGACCAAGGCCAACAAGCTCGCCGCCCTGCTCGACGCCGAAGGCGGCCTGCCGGTCGACGAGTTGGTCCGCACGCCGGGCGGCCGTATCGACCGTGACTCGGCCGACGCGGTCTTCGCCAAGCGCAAGGCCGAGACCGAGGACGCGCCGGACGACTGGCGCTGCTGGTTCCGGCTCGCGGTCGCCTACCAGGACGCCCGGGACACCCCTCGCGCCCGAAAGGCGATGCAGCGGGCGATCGCCCTCCACGAGGGCCGGCAGGCCGGCGCGTAACCGGCCGGGTCCCGCGGCCCGGATCAGGCCGCCACGACCCCGTATTCGGCGTTCCACGCCTCGACGGTGTCGGCCGCGCGGTCGAACGCCTCGGTCCGCGCCAGGAAGTCCGCGCTGTGGTCGGTGAAGAGCGGCAGCTGCTCAGCCCCCTGGCGTACGAGCACGAGCGCCTGCCCCTGCACCGTCCGGGGCAGGCCGAGCCAGCGCACCGGCTGCTGCACCGTCCGTACGCTCGCCACCTGCGCCCACGCCAGGGTCTTGGTGGTGAAGAAGCCCACCCGGCGCAGGCCCCGCGCGCTCACCCAGACGCCCACGCGCAGCATCCGCAGGGCGCAGGCGATCAGGAGCAAGGCCACGCCGAAGCAGGCTCCGGCGCCGGGCAGGGCGCCCGCGGCGGCGATGATCACGGCGGCCAGCAGGACGAACGACGCGAGCAGCAGGACGAGCGCCGCCGCCCCGACCCGCCAGGGTCCCGGCCGGTAGGGCCGGCGCCAGTGGTCGTGGTCGTCGAAGGGCAGGGCGACGTCATCGGGGTGCGCGTCAAAAGCGCGGTCGGCCGTCAGAAAGGGCAGGGGCACGACTGATCCTCACTCACAAGCACACTCGATCGGGCTGTGCCCGGTGAGGCTACCCAGCGGCCCCCCACCGGACCACCCCAGGGGGTCCGTCCGGGCTCACCGCCCGTGGGACGCCTCGGATTGCTGCTGATGGGCGGGCGACTGACCGGCGCCCATCGCCGGCATCCCGAACAGCAGCGCGCCGACGAGGCCGGCCACGACGGTCAGCCCGATCAGCGTACGGCCCGCGAGCTGGGATGCCTTGAGACGCTCGCGCGGCGGGGGAGTGACGTTACTGCGGAAGCGATCCGCCTCGGCGACGAACGAGAACGGGACGGCCTCTCGCCGGCTGAACATGGGTCACTCTCCCTGACTGTGGTGATGGATGGCTGTTACCGGTACAGACGCACGGCAGCGCTCATTGGTGCCCCTTTTCCCCGGATTGGCCGAAGAAGACCGTGACGGCTCGTGCGACGGCCGCGCTGTCAGTGGCTCCCCGTAGAGTGGGCGCCGCCCTGAGCGATGCAATTGGAAGGACCCGCGGTGACCGACACCCCCGCCGAAGACCTCAAGCCCAGCTTCCGCAGCGATGTGACGGTGGAGCTGGTGAAGCACAGCGCCGGCGACTCCGACGTGCTGTGGGCCGCTCGCGTCTCGACGGCCGGTGAGCAGTCGCTCGACGAGCTGTCGAAGGACCCGGAGCGCTCCAAGGGCCTGATCAACTTCCTGATGCGGGACCGCCACGGCAGCCCCTTCGAGCACAACTCGATGACGTTCTTCATCAGCGCCCCGATCTTCGTCTTCCGCGAGTTCATGCGGCACCGCGTGGGCTGGTCGTACAACGAGGAGTCGGGTCGCTACCGGGAGCTCCAGCCGGTGTTCTACGTCCCCGGGGCCGACCGCAAGCTGGTCCAGGAGGGGCGCCCGGGCAAGTACGTCTTCGTCGAGGGCACCGAGGAGCAGCACAAGCTCGTCGAGCGCACGATGGAGGACTCCTACATCCAGGCGTACGAGAAGTACCAGGAGATGCTGGCCGCGGGCGTCGCCCGAGAGGTCGCCCGGGCCGTCCTGCCGGTCGGCCTGTTCTCCTCGATGTACGCCACGTGCAACGCCCGCTCGCTGATGCACTTCCTCGGCCTGCGCACCCAGCACGAGCTCGCGACGGTCCCGTCCTTCCCACAGCGTGAGATCGAGATGGTCGGCGAGAAGATGGAGGAGCACTGGGCGCGGCTCATGCCGCTCACCCATGCAGCCTTCAACAAGAACGGCCGTGTGGCCCCATAAGGCACAAATGTGCGGACAGATGTACGGGGGAGCGGAGTGAAGTGTCCGTATTGCGGCGTTTCGTGAAGTTCATCTAGGCTGATCAAACGGACCCGGCACTGCTTGAACCCCCGAGCAGGCAGTGCCGGGATCCCTTTCTCGACATCCCCCGAGGGGGCACCGGGCCCTGAGCAGCGAGTAGCGTGTTACCCATGGCTCCGATCTCCACTCCGCAGACCCCCTTCGGGCGGGTCCTCACCGCCATGGTCACGCCGTTCACGGCGGACGGCGCACTTGACCTCGACGGTGCCCAGCGACTCGCCGCCCACCTGGTGGACGCAGGCAACGACGGCCTGATCATCAACGGCACCACCGGCGAGTCCCCCACCACCAGCGACGCGGAGAAATCGGAGCTCGTACGCGCCGTACTGGAAGCGGTGGGCGACCGGGCCCATGTGGTCGCCGGGATCGGCACCAACGACACCCACCACTCCATCGAGCTCGCCCGTACCGCCGAGCGCGACGGCGCACACGGCCTGCTCGCCGTCACGCCGTACTACAACAAGCCCCCGCAGGAGGGCCTGTACCGGCACTTCTCGGCCATCGCCGACGCCACCGAGCTGCCCGTGATGCTCTACGACATCCCCGGCCGCAGCGGCGTCCCGATCGACACCGAGACCATCGTCCGGCTCGCCGAGCACCCCCGTATCGTCGCCAACAAGGACGCCAAGGGTGACCTCGGCCGCGCCAGCTGGGCGATCGCCCGCTCCGGCCTGGCCTGGTACTCCGGCGACGACATGCTCAACCTGCCGCTGCTCTCCGTGGGCGCCTGCGGCTTCGTCTCCGTCGTCGGCCACGTCGTCACGCCCGAGCTCCGCGCCCTCCTCGAGGCGCACCTCGCCGGTGACGTCCAGAAGGCGACCGAGATCCACCAGAAGCTGCTCCCGGTCTACACGGGCATGTTCCGTACCCAGGGCGTCATGACCACCAAGGCCGCCCTCGCCCTCCAGGGCCACCCGGCCGGCCCCCTGCGCCTGCCCCTGGTCGAGCTTTCCCCCGAGGAAACCGCCCAGCTCAAGCTGGATCTCGCCGCAGGCGGGGTACAGCTGTAGCCACAGACTTCACAACTGAATAAACGATCTTCGTAAGAGATCGACAACTAGAGATCAACAACTGACACAGCAAGTGCACGAATGTCACGCGCGCCACGTGCCCAAGCGGTACGTGGCGTGTGTGGTGAGGAGAGTCTTTTGAGTCATCCGCATCCTGAACTCGGCGCCCCGCCGAAGCTGCCCAAGGGCGGCCTGCGCGTCACCCCGCTCGGCGGGCTCGGTGAGATCGGCCGGAACATGACGGTCTTCGAGTTCGACGGCCGCCTGCTGATCGTCGACTGCGGCGTGCTCTTCCCCGAGGAGGAGCAGCCCGGCATCGACCTCATCCTGCCGGACTTCACCACCATCCGGGACCGCCTCGACGACGTCGAGGGCATCGTCCTGACCCACGGCCACGAGGACCACATCGGTGGCGTCCCCTACCTGCTCCGCCTGAAGCCGGACATCCCGCTCATCGGCTCCAAGCTGACACTCGCCCTCATCGAGGCGAAGCTCCAGGAGCACCGCATCCGTCCCTACACCCTCGAGGTGGCCGAGGGACAGCGCGAGCAGCTCGGCCCCTTCGACTGCGAGTTCATCGCGGTCAACCACTCCATCCCCGACGCCCTGGCTGTCGCCATCCGCACCCCCGCGGGCATGGCCGTCCACACCGGCGACTTCAAGATGGACCAGCTCCCGATGGACGGGCGCCTCACGGACCTGCACGCCTTCGCGCGGCTCAGCGAGGAGGGCATCGACCTGCTGCTGAGCGACTCGACGAACGCCGAGGTCCCGGGCTTCGTCCCGCCGGAGAAGGACATCTCCAACGTCCTGCGCAACGTCTTCGCGAACGCCCAGAAGCGCATCATCGTGGCCAGCTTCGCCAGCCACGTCCACCGCATCCAGCAGATCCTGGACGCCGCCCACGAGTACGGCCGCCGGGTCGCCTTCGTCGGCCGGTCCATGGTCCGCAACATGGGTATCGCCCGTGACCTGGGCTACCTCCGCGTCCCGGCCGGTCTGGTCGTCGACGTGAAGACGCTGGACGACCTGCCGGACGAAGAGGTCGTGCTGGTCTGCACGGGATCCCAGGGCGAGCCGATGGCGGCCCTCTCCCGCATGGCCAACCGCGACCACCAGATCCGCATCGTCCAGGGCGACACCGTGATCCTGGCGTCCTCCCTCATCCCGGGAAACGAGAACGCGGTCTACCGCGTGATCAACGGCCTGACCCGCTGGGGCGCCAACGTCGTCCACAAGGGCAACGCCAAGGTGCACGTCTCCGGTCACGCCTCGGCCGGCGAGCTCCTGTACTTCTACAACATCTGCAAGCCGAAGAACCTGATGCCGGTCCACGGCGAATGGCGCCACCTGCGCGCCAACGCCGAACTCGGCGCGCTGACGGGTGTCCCCAAGGACCACATCGTCATCGCCGAGGACGGCGTCGTCGTCGACCTGGTCGACGGCAAGGCCAGGATCGTCGGCAAGGTCCAGGCGGGTTACGTGTACGTCGACGGCCTCTCGGTCGGCGACGTCACCGAGGCCTCCCTGAAGGACCGCCGCATCCTGGGCGACGAGGGCATCATCTCGGTCTTCGTCGTCGTCGACTCCACGACCGGCAAGATCGTCGGCGGCCCGTACATCCACGCCCGCGGCTCCGGCATCGAGGACGCCGCGTTCAACGCCGTGGTCCCCAAGGTTGAGGAGTCCCTGAACCGCTCGGCCCAGGACGGCGTGGTGGAGCCCCACCAGCTCCAGCAGCTGATCCGCCGCACGATCGGCAAGTGGGTGTCGGACACCTACCGCCGTCGCCCGATGATCCTTCCGGTCGTCGTCGAGGTCTGACGAGGAGCCAACAGGGAGCGGGGCGCCTCGATTTGCATCGTGGCGCCCCGCTCCAGTACGTTTACATCTCCACCTCAACGGGAACCCAGCGCAGTCATGTGCGCGGACGGGTCCACCCGGGAGGGATGGAAATACCGACTCAGAATCTCTGATAAAGTCGGAAAAGCCGAAAGGCAAAGGCCCCCAACGGCCACCGGAAGCGAAATCCGAACCGGAAACGGAACGGAAAAAGGATCTGGTAAGGTTGGAAACACGAAAGACCGAAGGGAAGCGCCCG
>NZ_BMQQ01000053.1:2920-20188 GCF_014648195.1 Streptomyces purpureus | reverse complement strand
AACGTCGGCCTTCAAGACCACAACCAGGTCTTGAAGGCCGACGTCACGCGAGCCCCCGAATTCGCCAACAGCATCCGGTGCGGCCCAGGGGCGCCGTCAGCACCTGCTCTACGGCGACGGCGTCCCGAGGAGCGCGGCGGGCCGGCCGGGACCCGAGCAGCACCCCGGGCTCCCGCCGCACCGGCGCCCTCGCCCGCGCGAGAGCAGAGGGTCAGTGCTCGCAGAGGGAGAATTCCCGTTCGTAGAGCTGCTCGTTGTGTTCGGCGACGAAGAACTTGCGTTCCTTCATGAGTTGTTCGCGGTAGCTCTTGGCCTCTTCGAGGGTCATGGTCGAGGTGTCGGACCATGGCTGCTGCGGCGGCACATCGGAGGTCGACACGATCGTTTCCTCCGGGTCGACCAGGAAGAACGCGAGAATTTCGCGGTGTCCCGGGCGGGTGGGGTCCTGAAGTCGGAATGAGCCGACGCGGTGCTGCAGGATGTTGGGGAACGCCAGGCAGCGGCCGGCCGGGGTCGGCGCCGATCCCAGCACCTGGTTCAGTGCGTCTTCGTTCTCCAGGCCGTAGACGTCACGTACACCGTTGTCGTCGTTCTGCTCGTAGTACGGGTCGTCGAGTGCCGCCCGGAAACTCAGCCGGCTGTCGGTGATGTTCTCGCTGTCGAAGTAATAGATGCCGGTCGAGACGATCCGCTCGTTCAGCATCCCCTCGACATGCCAGGAACCGCCCGCGTACTCGGGCTTGTCCGGGGTGAGATGAATGGTGGCGAGCTTGACGATGACCTGCAGACGGCGGCCGCGCAGGTCGACCCGGGCGGATTCGTCGGGCACCTCGGGCGCGGTGAAGTCGGGGGCGTCCGGGATGACCGGGCGGCGGTTGTCCCACCAGTCGTCCTGGGCCGCTTCATAGGCACTGACCGCTTCGTCGTAGGCCTCCTCATCACTGAAGGAGGATTCGTCCGGGTGCTGCGGCTCGGAGTCGTACCACCCGAAAGGATCGGGCTCGATCCGCAGGGGCCGCGGATGGCGCAGATCGGTGAGCACGTTCTCCAGCAGCGGGCGGAAGCGCGCGAACAATTCCGGCAGGACGGCGGCCAGTTCGCGGTGAGTGTCGGGGTGGACGTTGTTGACGTACGAACGGAAGGCGACCGTGCCGTCGTCACTGACGTCGGCGTCCGTGGGCAGCCACTGGAACTGCTCGGAGAATTCGTACTTCGCGTAGTGGCGCTCCGCCGGGTTCTGCCACGCCCGCTCGGGCGCGCCGCTGACCTCTCGCACCAGGCAGAACAGCGAGGGATGCACCAGATCCAGCACCTGGCCGTCGGATCCGGGATGCCAGTCCCGCTCCGCTTCGGGTACGTCTTCCAGGACCCGGACCGCCTCGCGCAGGCGGGAGCCGAGCTCGCCGTCGATCAGGGTGTCGGAGTGCCACACGCCGTCGACGGCGGACACCTCGATGCCGGTTGAGGCATCCCGCAGCGCGGCGTAATGCTGGAGTTCGGCGAGCACGTAGCGCACCTGCGCTTCGGTGAGGCCCTGGGCGAGGGCTTCTTGCGTCCACCGGGCCACGATGCCGGCATCGTGCATCTTGTCGAACCAGCCCGGCTTTTCCCGGATGTGTGCGCTGCACTGGATCATCTCAAGTTCCCGCAGTGTTCGGGGGGTCGCGAACGATATGGAACGGGAAGCTTGAAAGGGCAGCGGGAAGGCAGACAGGCCGGTCAAGTTGCTGGGTCCTTCGAGTCGGTGTGCGGTGGCGGGAAGGATACTTCAGCCGACTGACAGCGCAGCCGTGGTGCCCGCCGTCGCCGATCCGGGAGCGGGGTGGCCTGCGGCCAAGGAGCGTGCGGCGTGAGAGGTCCGTTCCTTCGACCGGAACTTCCCTGCGGGCTCGCGCTCTTCGATGACGGGGCGTGGGAGATGCTGGAGGGGTTTCCGGCCGGGCTGGGGTGTTCCCTGAAGGCGGCCCCTCCGGCGCGAGGTGGGCGCCGGGGCGGGCACGATGTGCCCGCGAGTGCCTTAGGGTCTTCGACGCCGCCCAGGGTGGCCTTTCGTGCAGTGTCAACCGGGTCTTCAAGAGCCTGGGCTCAGACAGCCAGGTCAACTCCCCCTCCCGCAGCTGGAGCTTCATGTGAGGGCTTTGATCCATTCGTCTCCGGGCGGGGGCACGAAGTAGTAGCCGCCTCCGGTCGTCAGGAGGTACTTGGCCATGGCTTCTCCTTCGAGTCGCTTCTGGACGGCTTCGAAGCCCTTCGCCAGGTCCCGCTGGAAGCAGGAGAAGATCAGACCGGTGTCGCCGTCACCTCGGTCATAGCTGTAGCTGCGGCGCACGATCGGGGGCGGGTTTCGCCGGTCCGGGGCCGCGAGACGCACATGGGAATCCAGCGGCGTCAGCTTCCCTGCCGGGTCGGCGGCGAAGTTCGGCTCCTCGCGTATCGGGGTTCCGTCGAGCCATCGGCCGTCGCGGCGCCGACCGATGATGTCCTCCTGCTCTTCGACCGAGTCCTTGTCCCACAGTTCCGTCGCGAGCCTGACTATCCGCACTACTTGATAGGAGCCGCCGACGGCCCATGCCGGCTCACCCTGGTCGGCACGTACGAGGGCACGGTCGGCGGTCTCACGCTCGCTGCCGGGGTTCCCGAACCCCTCGGTGAAGTGGAACGGATTACGGGACAGGGCTCGGCCTCCGTCTGCACGGCCGTCTGCACGGAATCCGTCGATCCGCCACCGCACACGCCAGTCGGCAGATGCTTCGAGGACCCTCTCGACCGCCTGGCGCACCGAGGCCTTTGAATGGGCGGCCACCTGGAGCAGTACGTCCCCGTGTGAGTGTGCGCCGTCCAGGAGGTCACCGGGGAACGAGGGCATGGCGCCCAGAAGCCGCGGACGATTCGACGGGGATAAAAGGCTGTGTCCTATGGCGAGGGCTGCACAGCCGTCATCTGGGAGGAGGGCATCACTCAGTGCTGCTCGCAAACGGCGGACCGGAGCTGCCGAGCCCTGTCGCCGACCGTTCACATCCATTGCCAGGAAGGTGACTTGACCAGGCGCAGCCGTTGGGGCGATCAAGGCGGGAACGATGCTGGTTGAGTTCCTCGGATCGTCCCGGAACGGCGACATCGCCGCAGGCACGGCCGCCGCCAGAACGACGGCAGCACCCATCGAGCCACCCATCAGCACGGTTCGCCGACTCAGCCGATCCATTTTTCCTCCAAAGCGTCTACCGCACCCAACTAAGGGATGTCCCGTAAATGGTCTATCAGTCGGCAGGGACAGGACGGGTCTGGTGCAGGTTCGGGTGACAGGTTGGGTCACGCGGCTTGGAGGGTCGGTGTGGTCATGACGGTCTCGAATTCGACGGGGGTCAGGCGGCCGAGTGCGGCTTGTCGGCGGCGTCGGTGGTAGGTCCGCTCGATCCAGGTCACGATGGCGATCCGGAGTTCCTCGCGGGTGGCCTAGCGTCGGCGGTCGAGGACGTTCTTCTGCAGCAGGCTGAAGAAGGACTCCATGGCCGCGTTGTCGCCGGCCGCCCCGGCTCTCCCTATCGATCCGGCCATGCGGTGGCGGTCGAGCGCCCGGACGAACTTCCGGGACCGGAATTGCGAGCCGCGATCGCTGTGCAGGATGCATCCGTCGACGTGCTCGCGCCGGGCCACGGCGTTGTCCAGTGCCCTCACCGCCAGGCGGGACTTCATCCGCGCGTCGATGGAGTAGCCCACGATCCTGTTGCTGAAGACATCCTTGATCGCGCAGAGATACAGCTTGCCGTCGCCGGTGACATGTTCGGTGATGTCGGCGAGCCACACCCGGTTCGGGCCACTCGCGGTGAAGTTGCGGCTCACGAGATCGTCGTGCACCGGCGGGCCGGCCTTCTTACCCCGGCCGCGCTTCTTCCCGAACACCCGCCTGCTGCACCTGTGCGGGCTGCTCACCCTCGCCCTGAACACCGCCGAACCCCTGCTGCCCGGACGCTACGGCCGGGCCTGTCTGGACACCGTCGCCCCGCTCCTGCTCCTGGGCTGGGGCCACGTCGGCCCCGCCTTCCTCGCCCACTTCCACACCACCACACACCGGGAGGACACCACCACGACCAACATCGCTGAGCCGATGCCCACCACGGCACCCGCTCGCAAGATCGCGCCCCCGGCCCCTGAACCGGTCCCCACCGCGACACCTGCGCCACCTCCGGCCGAAGTGCCTCCCGTGATCGAGGTCCCCGAGTCCGCCCCGGCCGTCACCAAGGCTCCTGCCACCGGCTCCCGCCCGGCCCTGCCCGCCCCGCTGTTGAGTGCGGCCCGGCGCATCGCGGACGCCCACCACGCCGAACACGGGGCACCGATCTCCGCCACCCGGCTCGCAACCCGCATGGGCGTCGCCCTGCCGATGGCCACCGCCGTTCTCGCTCAGCTCTGAGCCACCCCGGCCACCGGCCGGATCACCCCTCCCTCGAATCCACGCCCACCCGATGGGCCTGGTTCGTCATGCCCCGAGCAGCACCAACACGCCCACAGTCACGGCCGGTTGCTGCTCGGGCCCCACCCCGACAGAAGGGACACGCCCCAAATGGTCACCCTGGACCTGCGCCACGTGGCAAGCCCCGCCGTGCGGGACCTGCTCCACCTCGTCAACCACCCCGACTTCGACCGCGCACAGCAGCAGATCGAACACCTCGGCGGCTGCACCGAACCCGTCCGCCTGACCGGCCGCACCGCCACCGTCGACACCACGACCGGTGAGGTACTGCGCTCTTACACCTCCTCCGACGAGCCCACCGGCAGCTTGCTCAGCGCGTGCGGCAACCGCCGCGCCTCACGCTGCCCGGCCTGCTCTCACCTCTACGCCGCCGACACCTACCACCTCATCCGCGCCGGCCTCTCCGGCGGCAAGACCGTCCCCGACACCGTCCGTACACACCCCCGCGTGTTCGCCACCCTCACCGCCCCCTCCTTCGGACCCGTCCACAACCGCCCCGACGCCCGGCCCTGCCGCTGCGGAACCCGGCACGAACCCACAGACGCGCTGCTCGGTACGCCGCTCAATCCGGCGACGTACGACTACGTCGGCGCGGTCCTCTTCAACGCCCACGCCGGAGCCTTGTGGGCCCGCTTCGCGATCTACCTGCGGCGGGAGCTCGCCACCCGGCTCGGCATAACGCAGAAGGCTGCCCGCGCGGTGTTTCGGGTGTCCTTCGCCAAGGTCGCCGAGTACCAGAAGCGCGGCCTGGTCCACTTCCACGCCGTGATCCGCCTCGACGGCCCGGACGGCAACACCCAGCCCCCACCGTCCTACGCCACCGCCGCCGTACTCACCGACGCCATCCGCTCCGCCGCACCACGCGCCCGCATCTCGGTCACCTCGGACGCGATCGGGGAACGCGAACTCTCCTGGGGCCAGCAGCTCGACGTACGCGAGATCGCCGCCTTCGGCACCGACAGCGAACTCACCGACCAGGCGGTGGCCGCCTACGTGGCCAAGTACGCCACCAAGTCCGCCGACGCCTCCGGCACCCTCGACCGCGCCCTGTACTGCCGCCCCTGCCAGGGACGCGGCGCCACCCTCCTACCCCACGGAACCCCGCTCCCCTGCACCGCCTGCGACGGCACCGGGCAGGCCCGGCTGCTGTCCCGGCTCCCCGTCGCCCGGCACGTGCGACAGATGATCCGCACCTGCTGGGAGCTGGGAAAGCTGCCTGAGTTCGCCCACCTCAAGCTCTGGAAGTGGGCGCACATGCTCGGCTTCCGGGGCCACTTCTCCACCAAGTCCCGCAGCTACTCGACCACTCTCGGCGCGCTGCGCGATGCCCGCCGCACCTGGCGCACCGAACAGGCCCACGCCCACGCCGACCAGCCCGAGTCCGACCCAACCACCACGCTCGTCGTTGGCCACTGGGACTACCTGGGCTCGGGTTACAGCCCCGGCGCAGCCCTCCTCGCGGCCGGCGTATGGCACCGCAAGGAACTGGAACGGCAGTTCATCGCGGAAGGGGGCTGCTGATGATCTCGCCCCTGCCCACCGTCCTTCGCACGGAGGTGGTCCCGGCGCTGGAGCTGCTGACGGTGCCCCAGGTGATGGCCCGCCTCCAGCTCGGCCGCTCCGCCGTCTACGACCTGCTCCGCAGCGGCCAGCTCGCCTCGATCACCCTCGGCCGCGCCCGCCGTATCCCCACCCGCGCGCTCACCGAGTTCATCCGCACCCGCCTCGAACAGGAAGCCGCCTGATGACCACGCCCCGCGACACCCCCGCCTCCCGCCGCGTCCGCGCCAACGGCGACGGAACCGTCTACCAGCGCAAGGACGGCCGCTGGGAAGCCGCCGGATACGTCCTTGCCCCCGGCAACACCCGCCGCCGCGTCCGCGTCTACGGCACCACCCGCAAGGAAGCCCTCGCCAAACTCACCGAGAAGATCGCCGCCAGCAACCGCGGCCTCCCCATCGCCGCAGCCGACAGCACCGTGAGCGCCTATCTCACGTACTGGCTGGACGGCGTCGCCGTTCACCACCTGCGGGAGAACACCCACACCCGCTACGCGGCCTCCATCCGTCTCCACCTCATCCCCGGGCTCGGCAAGAAGAAGCTCGCGCGGCTCACCGCCCGCGACGTACGCGCCTTCCTCGACGGGCTCCGCACCACCTGCCAGTGCTGCATCCACGAACGGGACGCGGCCCGGCGGTCGTGCTGCGCCGTCGGTCAGTGC
Organism: Streptomyces purpureus; assembly: GCF_014648195.1. Classification (GTDB taxonomy): domain Bacteria; phylum Actinomycetota; class Actinomycetes; order Streptomycetales; family Streptomycetaceae; genus Streptomyces; species Streptomyces purpureus. Next base: position 13,496 of record NZ_BMQQ01000053.1, on the reverse strand, counting down.
TGCGGCAAGACGCTGTCGCCGCTGACCGTGACCTACGTCCACTCGGTCCTCAAGTCGGCCTTGGAGCACGCCGTCCGCGAGGACGAACTGCCGCGCAACGTGGCCCGGAACGTCAAGACCGCCGCGCCGCGCACGAGGCGCTTCCAGCCCCTTACCGCGGCTGAGGCCCGGCAGTTCCTCCAGGCCGCCAGCGGTGACCGGCTGCACGCGCTGTACGAACTCGCCCTGCGCACCGGCCTCCGCAAGGGCGAACTCCTCGGCCTGCGCTGGGAAGACCTCAACCTCGACGGCGGCACGGCCAGCATCCACCGCTCCCTCCAGCGCACCCGCACCGGCGGCCTGACCACCCTGCACACCAAGACCCGAGCCTCCGAACGCCGCATCGCCCTCCCCACCGAGTGCATCCACTCGCTGAAGCGCCACCGGGAACAACAGCAGGACGAACGTCGAGCAGTTGGGACGGGCTGGACGGACAGCGGGCTCGTCTTCACCACCCCGGCTGGAAGCCCCCTCGACCCCACCAATCTCACCCGCCGCTTCGGCCGGCTTCTCAACCGGGCAGGGCTCCGCCGCATCCGCTTTCACGATCTCCGGCACTCGACCGCCACCCTGCTCTTGGAACAGGGCGTCGACCTTGTCGTGATCAAGGAACTCCTCGGGCACGCCCACATCGGCGTCACCGCCGGCGTCTACGCCCACGTCCGGCTCCGCCTCCAACGCCAAGCCATCGACACCCTCGGCAACGCCCTCGGCCGGACCGACGACGAACCCGAAGACCCACCCGCCGCAGCCGTCGTCCGCTGACGTTGCCGTCAGCGTTGCCGTCAAACGCCCGAGAGCCCCCGCCGATTACCGACTCGGCGGGGGCTCCCAATGTGCGCCCAAGTGAACTCTGAAACCCTCGGAAATCTACCCCTCGGTGCGCCGGTGGCGTCGGCGCTTACGACAGGTTGTGCCAGGCGTGGCTACAAGTTCCTCGGCACTCCGTTTCTCTTCGTCGCGTGTCAGCTACTGCGAACGTAGACACGAGGACGCGAAATGCTTTCACGTACTCACCGGGGGGCAGATTTATGATCTTCCCCATCTGTTCGAGAATCGGTTCCCGGACAATCAGCACTGCCGGGGTCATGGTCGGCTTGACGCCTGATCGCAGTAGCCCCTCACGCGCGTCGTTCACCGTTGCATGGGCCTGCATGGCGTAACGAATAACCTCGTGCAGTACCGCCTTCTGCTGAGCCTGTTCCAACGAGGAGAACCAGGCCACAGCATCGTCCAGGGCGCGGAGCCCTTGGGCGACCTCGTTGATGACGCGCTCTGACGCTCTCAAGTCCTCACCTGCTCCGGGGCTCGAATACCACGTACGGCCTATTCCGATCCAGCTCTGCGTAGTCTGGGCGGTTCGGATTGTAGCTTTGCCAGAAGTCTCGACCGCGCCCGCTCCCTTCACCATCGCCCGTCCCTCTTGGCAGCGAATTCTTGACGCTGTGACGAGTTCTGGACGGGCCAGACAGGATGTAGTCCCAGTCTGACGTCGGGTTAGGGGTTCCGTTTGCGCGGCTTCCTACCACGATGATTGGCTGACCCGCCTTGTCGGCGGCATTCTGAATTCGCTTGGCATCATTCGGGCTGATACCAGCTTCCGATGCCGTTCTCAGGCCAGGTCCACACCACCCGTTGGAGTTGTGAACCAGGACCGGTGTCTGCCCCGCCAGCACATAGTACGTATGCAGGTCATCGACGGTGAGGTTGTATACCGGCCCTGCCCCGGTCCTCGTGCGTACTGCCGTGATCTGGGTCCAGACGCCCGTGCTGGTCTGTAGCCATTGGCCGGCCTTCAGGTCTCCGGCGTCGGCCCATTGCCCACGGGAGGGCACCCAGAAGGGGTGGTCGGTGGTCGCGGTCAGCGGACCTGTCTGAGGGGAGGTGTCGGTCGTGATGTCGACCAGTTGCTTGGCTCCGCTGCCCTGGATCAGAGCAGTGACCGTGCGCGTTCCGGTCTCGCCGGTTTCCGGGTTCGTCGCCCGGACCCGGTCGCCGACTGTGACGTTCTTGATGGGCTTGTGACTGCCGTCGGCCATGAGGACCGGGGTGTCTTCGGTGAAGCTGTTGCGGCATCCGACTGTCGCCCACTTGGCACCGCCCCAGGCACCGAGCATGCCTGCGGCGCAGCCCATCGCGGCGGACGTCGCGACCTGGCCCCAGTCGACCTTTCGGCCGGAGAGGCGCTGGATGCCCCAGTCCATGAGGCCTTCGGCCAGGCCGCCGCCGACGCAGCCGATGAGGAGGGGGTTGTTGCCGGAGGGGTCGGTGTACGTGGTGGGTGAGCTGAGGGCGTACTGGTAGAGGTTGGTGCCGCCGGCGTGGCCGATGGGGTCCTGGGAGATGAAGCGGCCGGTCTCGGGGTCGTAGTAGCGGTTGCGGTAGTGGAGCAGGCCCGTGCCGTCACTCTCGCGGCCGGTGAAGGTGTAGGGGTTCGTGGAAGCGGCGCCCGTTGCGGTGGGTTGGCCGTAGGGGTCGTAGGTGTAGCGGGTGGCGATGGTGCCGTCGGGGTTGGCGAGGCCGACGACGGTGCCGAGGGCGTCGGTGAGGTAGGTCTGGGTCTGGCCGTTCTCGGTGCGGGTGAGGTATTGGTCGAGGCCGGAGGCGGCGACGGTGGCGGTTGTCTGGCCGGTGTTGTTCTGTTCGATGTGGGGGTTGGAGGCGTCGGTGAGGAACTTGGTGGTGGCGCCGCCCAGGGTCTTGCTGATGCGGGTGCCCAGGGGGTCGTAGCCGAAGGAGGCCGCGGGGCCGCCGTTCTTGGTCACGCCGGTGAGTTGGCCGCGGGGGTTGAAGGTGTAGGTGTTCTTGCCGTCGTCCTTCAGTTGGCCTTCGTTGTCGTAGGTGAAGGTGCGGCCGTTGAAGGTGGTGACGCGGTTGTCCTTGCCGAAGACGGAACCTGTCTCGGCTGCGGGGAGGGCGACGCTGGCCAGGGTGCCGGTCAGCCGGATCTGCTGGCCTCGGGCGTCGCGGAGGTAGGTGAGGTCGCCGACTGCGCTCTCGCCGCGGGTGTAGGCGATCGAGTTGATCGTGCCGGTCTTGTCGTAGCCGGTGGTGCGGGTGATGCCGCTGGGCAGCGTCGCGGTCTGCTCCCTGCCCACCGCGTCGAGGCCGAAGCCGATGTGCTGGGTGCCGGTCTTGACGCTGGTGAGGATGCTGGACTTGTCGTAGCCGTAGGTCGTGGTGACGCCGGCTGCGGTCATCTGGCTTCGGCGGTCGGCGCCGTCGTAGTCGTAGCCGATGGTGCCGGTCGGGCCGGTGACGCTCTTGGGGCGGTCGTAGGCGTCGTAGGTGAAGGACTGGGTGCCGGCCTTCGTGTCGCTGACGGTCTTGGGCAGATCGACAGCGTCGTAGGCGTACGTGACGGTCGATTCGGCCTGTCCTGCGATGTCGACGCCGTACTTCACGGTCTTCGGGCGGCCGAGGAGGTCGTACTCGGCGGTGGCAACCTGCCCCACGCGGTTGGTGACCTTGGCGAGCCGGCCGCCCTGGTGGTACTCGAAGCCGGCGGTGGAGCCGTAGGGGTCGGTGGCTGTCTTGGGGCGGTCGGCCTGGTCGTAGGTCCAGGTGGTGGCGTTGCCCCGGGCGTCGGTCAGGGTGGTGAGGTTGCCGTTGTCGTCGTAGCCCAGGCTCAGGGCCTGGCCGAGCTGGTCGGTGACCGTCCGGGGCTGGTTGAGCTTGTCGTAGCCGACGGTGCTGGCTGAGCCTGTTGCGTCGGTGACGGTGGTGGGACGCCCTGCGGCGTCGACGAACTGGCTGGACGTGCGGCCTTCGGCGTCCTTGACCGCGAGCAGGTCGTGGTGACGGTAGGTGTACTGGGTGGTGGCCCCGTCGGCCGTGGTGAGGCTCGTGAGCTGGCCGAAAGAGTTGAAGTCCGCCTTGGTGACGCGGCCTTCGGGGTCGGTGACGGTGTCCAGGTTCCCGTTCGCGTCGTAGCCGAGCAGGGTGGTGTTGCCGAGAGAGTCGGTGACCTTGGTGGGCTGGTCGTAGGGGCCGTCGAAGACGGCCGTGCCGGTGGTACGGGCCTGTGGTGTGCCGTCGAGTTCGGTGGTGGAGGTGATGTGGCCGTTGGCGTCGTAGGTGATCTTGGTGCGCCGGCCGTAGGGGTCGGTGACGGCGTCGATGCGGTGGCTGGTGGCGGCGCGGGTGTATGTGGTGGTGCGGGCCAGGCTGGTGCCGTGGGCCTGGGTGTCCTTGATGCCGTAGCCGTCGGCGTCGAACTCGACCCGGCGTACCGCTCCCCCGGGCTCGGTGACGGTCGAGGAGGTGACCTTCCCGGCGGCGGTCTGGGTGTATTCGAAGGCGTACTTCTGGCCTTCGGTGAGGGTCTGTTCCTTGACCCGGCCGTTCGCGTCGAAGGTGTTGGTCATGTAGACGATGCCGCGGGCATCGGTGGCGGTGGCGATGCGGTTGGTCGTGCCGTCATAGGTGTAGCGGCTGACCTTGCCTGCCGGGTCAGTGACGGTCTCGAGCCGGCCTGAGGTGTCGTAGGTGTACGCGGTGGCGCGGCCGGTGTTGTCCTTGGCGGAGACGATGCGGTGGTCGCTGTCGTAGCCGAAGGCCACCCATCGGCCGCCCGGGGTGGTGAGCTGGGTGATGTCGCCCTTGGGCCCGCCGAGACGGGTGATCTTGGTGGTGTTGCCGTGCCGGTCTCGGATCTCCTTGAGCGGCGCGTACTGGGGGAACACCCAGACGGTTCCGTCGCGCAGGCGCAGCTCCCACTGGCCGTCCTTGCTGAGGATCTTCGAGCCCTTGAAGCCGCCTGCGGTGTCGAGGGGTTCGAAGACGGCGTCGATGTAGCCGGTGCCGGGCGAGGTGCGGGTGAAGTGGACCTTGGAGCCTCCGGGGAGGTAGAGGTCGACTTCCTGGTACTGCTTTTGCGAGTGGAGGAAGGCGTTGTAGATGAGGTCGCGGCCGATTCCGAAGGCGCGTTTGCGGGTGTCTGCCTGCCAGTAGGTGCGGGTGGCTTCCGCGGAGCCGAGGGGGTCGGAGACGGCGAGGTCGGTGCGGGTGTCGGTGAGCAGGCCGGTGGAGAGCTCGACGGGGTCGCCGGAGAGCCAGTCGAGGGCGTCCTGCATCCAGGAGGTGAGCCAGGGCAGCCAGTCGTCGGTGTTGAACATGGCGCCGTGGAAGGCCCAGACACGGGTCTTGGCGTCGGGTACCACTTGGCGGCCGTCGGGTGTGACGGTGCCGTGCCCGTAGACGTACCAGCCCTTCTTCTTGGGGTCGTAGTCGAGGAACTCCACCTGGGTGCCGGGGGCTTCGCGGGTGTAGTTCGGGTAGACGATCTGGGCGCCCTTGGGGAAGACGTAGGTGCCGCCGGGCTGCACGGTGAAGTAGACGGGCACCACGCTGTTCCTGGGCAGCGGGAAGGGAGGCCGGTCGATCGGGATCGCGGTGATGCCGAGCTCGGTGACGGGCTTGCCGCGTTCGTCGCGGACGACGGAGCCCTTGGGGATCCGCACTTCGAGGCCCGGGATCTTCGGCGTCTTCAGCACCACGTCGGCTTTCGCGGGTGCGGCGAACTTGACCGTGTGCTTGGTGTCCAGCGGGGTCATCCACACGGGGAAGCCCAGGTCCGTGGTCTGTCCGTCCTGGGGGTGGATGCGGATGTCGAAGCGGCCGTACTGGCGGCTGGTGGTGTTCGCGCTGGAGCCGTCGACCACGAGAGTGGTGGCGTCCTTGCTGATGCCGGGCAGGAGGAAGCGTCCCTGGCTGTCGGTGCGCGTGGTCCTGCCGTCGGTGGTGACGGTGACCTTGGCGAGCGGGGTGCCGTTCAGCTTCAGTACGTGGCCGGTGAGTGCCGTCTTTCCGGGCGGGCCGCGCAGCGCGGGCGGTGCTTGAGGGGCCTTGCCGCGGGTTGTGATCCAGTCCCGGCCCGCCAGGTTGGCCTTGCCGGGCTGCCATGCGTCTGCACCGGTGGGCAGCACGGCAGGGTGGGAAACCGGGTGGTGGTCGGCATTCTTATGGACGGGTGCGGTGCTGGATGTGGCGGTCTGGAGAGCTGCTGTTCCGGTCTTCTTGAGCCCGAGGTTGAGGGTGCCGGTGGCGTGGGCGTCGGGGTCGACGGTCAGGGTGTAGGTGCCGGTGGCCGGCAGGGCGGGCAGGTTCTTGGTGACGGTGGCGGTGCTGAGGTACTGGTCGTCCGTCAGCCATGTGCCGTCGGGGGCGTGGACGGACAGGTACCAGGCGAAGGGGGGCGCGTCGGTGACGACCGTGAGCTTGTCGCCCTTGGTTCCGGCGAAGGTGTAGTGGCCGTTCTGAGCGGCTGCGGTGAGGGCGACGGGCCTTTTCGTGCCGGTGGCGTTCAGCGTGCCGCCGTCGGCGTCGGGCACCAGGGTGGCGGTGACCGTGCCGGTGGTGGTCTGGGCTGGGCGGACGAGGATCTGGTGGGTGCCCGCTGTGAGGGGGGCGCGCAGGTCCACTTCTCCGGTGGTGCCGGAGACGTAGGAGGCGTCGGCATCGACTGATGCGTCCGGGGCTACGGTCGCGATGCGGAGGTTTCCCTGGAGGGTTCGGGTGAACTTCAGAACCGTCCCGGAGCCGGCGGTGGCCTTGTAGGTGAAGCGCAGCTCCTGGCCCGGCCTGGTGGTGGTGCCTTCCGCGGTGGGTGCGGTGCTGGTGAGGGTTCCTGCCTGGCGGGGGGTGGACAGCCATAGCGTCATGGCGCCGGTTGCCGCGCCGTCCGGGGCAAGGAGGAGGGTGTAGGCGGTGCCTGCGGTGAGCCCGGTGAGATAGGTGGTCTGGCTGGTCTTGGGGCTTGCCGCTGTCAGGTAGGTGCCGGTGCCTCCGGCGGGGGTGATGAGCCGGATCTGCGTGGACTCGGTCACTGTGTTGCCGGTGAGGGCGAAGCCGAGCGAGGAGGTGGCGGGCGCGGTGAACTGGACGCGGATGCGCTGACCGGCCCTGCTGATGGTCACCGGCGTTGAGGCGCCGTCGATGGCAGGTTGGGCCTGGAGGTCCTTGGAAAGGGTCAGGGTGACCGAGCCGGTCGCGGCTTTGGCCGCGTCGACGAGGACGGTGTAGGTCCCTGTCTCGGGAAGTGGGGCCATCCCGATCGTGGCGGACCTGCCGCCGGAGATGGTGCTGTTGTTGATGACCCTTGTGCCGGTGGGTGACAGCACGCTGACGTGGACGGTCTCGCTGAAGGAGTTGGCGGTCAGCCCGAGGGAGAGTGCGTCCCCGGCGGCCGCGGTGAAAGTCCCCCGGATGCGCTGGCCTGCTCGGCTTGCTGCCGCTGGGGAAGACGGGGCATCGGTGGCCAGGGGTACGCGAGTGTCTGAGGAGAGGGTCAGTGTCAGTGAGCCGGTGGTGGCCTCGTCGGTGTAGATGAGGACGGTGTAGATGCCGGCCTGGGGCAGGTCCGGCAGGTCGATGGCGCCTGAGTCACCGGAGAAGATGTACTTCCTGTCGACGATCTTGGCTCCGGCGGGAGCCCACACGCTGGCGTAGAGCGTCTTGTTGAACGTGTTCGCCGTCACGCCCAGGGACAGGAAGTCTCCTTCGGCCGCGGTGAAGGTGCCACGGATCCGCTGACCCGGCCTGGCGACGGTGAGGACAGTGGACGCGCTCGTTGTCGTCAGGGGCACCGCTCGGTCCGCCGAGAGGGTGAGCGTCAGCGAGCCCGTGCCCGCTTCGTCCGTGTATATCAGTGCCGTGTAGGCGCCGGTTTCGGGCAGGTTCGACAGGCCGATGGTGGCCGCGTCACCGGTCGATACGGTCTTGCCGTCGACGATGCGTGCGCCGGAGGGCGCGGTGACCCTGACGTACAGCGTCTGCTTGAAGGTGTTCGTGGTCAGCCCCAGGGACAGGTGGTCCCCCGTGGCCGCGGTGAAGGTGCCACGGATCCGCTGGCCCGGCCTGGCGACGTTCAGGGCAGTCGGCGCACTCGTCGTGGTCAGCGGGGTGACCTGGTCCGCCGAGAGGGTGAGCGTCAGCGAGCCCTTGCCTGCCTGGTAAGGGTCCACGAGCACCCTGTAGGTGCCGCTCTCGGGCAGGCCGGACATGCTGATGGTGCTGGAGGCCCTGGCCCCGACGTACTTGTCGTCCACCACCTTCTTGCCCGAGGGGGCGATCACACTCACATACGTCGCGGTGGGGAAACCGTTGGTGGTGACGGCGAGTGAGAGGTCTTCTCCGGCCGTGCCCTGGAATACGGACTCGGCGTTCTGTCCGAGCCGCTCGATGGTCACCGTGACCGGGCCGCCCGTGGGGGCCAGTTGGGCGACTCCCAGAGTCTGGGACAGCATCATGGTCAGGGATCCGGTGTCCGTTCCGGTGGGCGAGATGACCACCGTGTACGTGCCGGTGGCCGGCAGCGCGGGAAGCTGCTGGGCCTTGTTCAGGCCTGTGTTGACGTAGTCGTAGTCGAGCACCGCCCCGTCCGGTCGCTTCACGGTGAACTTCACGCCCGACTTGAAGGTCTCGGCCTTCAGTCCCAGTCGCAGGCGCTGGCCGCTCTGGCCCGCGAACGACACGTGTCCGTCCTGGCCGGGCCGGCTGATGACGAGCTTCGTTTCCGGGCCGGCAGGGTCCATCGTGCCGGCGGCGGCGTAGGGGGAGCCGGTGACGGTGAGCGTGCCTGTGCCGGCGCCGTCCGGGTCGAGGACGAGGGTGTACCGGCCGGCCGCGGGCAGGGCGTCGATGTCGAGGGAGGTGGCCGCCTTCGCGGCCAAGTGACGGTAAGCGTCGGCGATCTCGGCCCCGTTGGGCCCGTAGAGCCGTAACAACGTTGCCTTGGCCATGCCGGCGGAGCCCACGCCTACGCTCAGCGTCTGCCCCTGGGTACCGGTGAAGGTCCAGTGGGCATCCTGTCCCGGGCGGCCGATCGTGGTCTTGGCTGTGGGCGCGGTGAGGTCAAGAGCCGTCACGGTGGGAGCGGAGAGTGTGGCTCTGGCCGCGCCGATGTTTCCTGCTCCGGGTGTGACGACCAGCGAGTACCTTCCTGACTGGGGCAGGGACCGGACGTCGAAGTCGCCGCCTGCGGACGGGATCGAGCCGCTGTCGACCGGCCGTCCCTCCGGGTCGTACAACGACAAGTTCAGTGCGGCGTTGAACGTCGACTGGGTGAAGCCGAAGCTGATGTTGTCGCCCTGGTCCGCGTCGAAGAGAATCCGCGCCTTGTTGCCGGGAGTGGTGACGGCGATCGTGGGCGGATCGGCGTCGGTGACGGACGTGACGACGGTGCTTTCGAACTCGGCGGGGGCCGACTGGACCGAGAAGTTGGCCGTGGTTGTGGTGCCGTCCGGGGTGGTCACCTCGACGGGTCCGGAGGTCGCCCGCGGGGGGACCTTGACGGTGAGCGTGGTGTCGGTGCGGCCAACTACTTCGGCGACCAGATCGCCGTCGAACCGCACGACGTTGTCCGTGGCTGTTGTCGCGAAGCCGCTGCCGGTGAGCGTGACTTCGGTCCCGGCCGAGCCGGACGTGGGTTCCATCTTCGTCACCGAGGGCCCGGACGGAGCGATCGTGAACGCCTCGGCCGACTGAGCCTCGGCGCCTGCGACCGTGACCTTGACCTTGCCGCCGACGGATCCGGCCGGCACCTTCACCACCAGGCGATGCGCGGAGGCGGAGACGACTTCGGCGGCCTTGTCTCCGAACGAGACGGTGTTGGCGGCGGGGCTTGGGGAGAAGCCGGTACCGGAGAGTGTCACCTGTGCGCCGGGGGCGGCCTTCACCGGGACGAGAGAGAGCACGGACAGGGCGCTGGAGGGAAAGCGGTCGATGCCGAGGCGGTTGCCGGCCGCGTCGTAGCGGTAGCGCGCCGTCTCCCCGTCCGGGTCGCTCACCCCGACCAGGCGTCCGGCCGCGTCGTAGGCGTAGACGGCGTCGTTGGTGGTGGGGGCTGCCGCAGCGTCGGCGGCGGCCTTCACCTGCTGCTTGCTCGGGCCCGCCTTGGGTAACGGTGACGGTGTCTGTGCTCTGCCGGGCGGTGCGGACAGTGGGGCGGATGGGTCGGGAGGTGGCGCGGCTTCGGCCGGTACGGCGCCGGCCGCCAGGGCGAGCAGCAGAGTTCCGACAGTCATTGACCGCCGGCGTGTGGACAGACGTGCCCCGAACCGTTCGCCGCGCATGCGCACCGCGCCCTCCCCCGAGCGACCTCAGCAGGCCCCCAGGGCCCACGCAGCCCGCACTCCCCATGCGAGCCGTCACAACGTACACACGAGGAGTCGCGCCCAGGCGGGGAGATCGAACAACTGGCTCATACCCGTCCGGTCACTTCGCGGCCATGGGACGGGGCGGGTGCATCGATCTCAGGCACAGGCGGAACCCAGGGCGTATGGCGGGACATGTCTGGTCAGCTGGTAGAGCACGTTCCAAGCGGAAGGCGGCGTTGCTCGATCCGGGCAGCCGGGGGTCGTCCCCATCCGCGGGGGACTACGAGGCTGAGAACGGCCATGAGCTCGGCTCGGGATTCCGGTTGGCTCCCAGCCCATTCCGCTCGCGCACGTCGTCCTGGCCGCTCCCCCAGGGAACGGGCGGTTTGGGCAAGTTGGTCAAGTGAGGGGCGGCGGGCCGGGGTTGAGGGTGGGTGGGT
>NZ_BMQQ01000053.1:0-2890 GCF_014648195.1 Streptomyces purpureus | reverse complement strand
GGGGGCGCGGTTAGCGTTTTGGGGGTGCGTATGTGCGTGCCGGGCGGCTGTTCCGCCGGGGCCGGCTTTGCGTGGGTGCGCATCGTGACGCAGGTGGGGGAAACGCCGGGAGGTTGCCGATGGGCTACGAGAGCTGGCCGCAGTACGAGGTGTCCGACGCCGACATCGCGCAGGTCAACACGCTGGTGACCGAGCTGGAGAAGGCCGGGTGCGATCCGGGGCTCGGGCTCTTCCATGACGGGGCGTGGGAGCTGCTGGAGGGGCTTCCGGCCGGGCTGCGGTGTTTTCTGGAGGACTTCCGGCGCGAGGAGAGCGCCGGGGCGTGTGTGGTGCGCGGCTTCCCCGTGGACGATGTGGCCGTCGGGCCGACGCCGGGGAGCTGGAGTGTGGCCGCCGCCTCGACCAGTACGCGCCGCGAGGAGCTGCTGCTCGGGCTGCTCGCCCGCTGCCTGGGGGAGGTGTTCGGCTGGTCGGGGCGCCAGGGCGGGCGGATGGTGCAGGACGTGCTGCCCGGCCGGGCGCACGGTGGCGCGGTTCAGCGGGAGGAGTGGCACACCGAGGACGCCACCCATCCCTACCGCTGCGACTATCTGGCGCTGCTGGGGATCCGTAACCCGGCCGCGGTGCCCACCACGCTCGCCTCCGTACGGGATGTGCGGCTGCCCGCGCCGCTGATGCGGGTGCTGTTCGAGCCCCGGTTCCAGATCGCCTCCGGTGCCGGGCCGGTCGCCGTCCTCTCCGGCGCGAGGGACGCCCCGTACCTGCGGATCGACCCGGGTGTGATGGGCGGCGCACCCGGGGACCGGGCGGCCCGGCACGCGCTGGGGGCGCTCATGGCCGAGCTGGAGCGCAACCGCAGGGACGTCGTGGTGGATGCGGGCACCCTGCTCGTCGTCGACAACTACCTGGCCGTGCACGGGCGGCCGGCGTACCCGGCCGGGCCCGGCGGTAGCGGGCGGTGGCTGAAGAAGGCCCATGTCACGCGGGATCTGCGCAAGTCCCGTGCGGTGCGGGCCTCGGCGGCCGGACGGGTGCTGCTCAGCGGGTGAACGCGCCGGCCCGGGCCGCGGCCAGCGCGGTGCGCGCGGCCCGCAGCGCGTCCTGCTCGCTCGGTACGGCGCCGGTGACCACCCGGTGTGCCAGCGGCGCGCACACCGCGCGGACGGTCTCGGCCGCGTCCGTGCGCGCCGGCAGCTCGCCCGCCGCCACCGCCCGGGCCACCAGCGGCGCCCAGGCGGCGTCGCAGGCCCGGTAGAAGCGGGCCAGCGCACCGGCCGTGGGCGGATCGAAGGTGGCGGCCGCGATCGCCGCGCGCAGCAGCGCCGCCTGTGCCGGGTGGGTCAGGGCGTGGCGGACGTGCAGGGCGCACGCGGCGAGGTCCGCGGCCAGGTGGCCGGTGGTGGGGCGGGGCAAGGCCGGGCGGGCGGTGGCCTCCTGAAGGAGGTCGGCGACCAGCGCCGCCGCACTCCCCCACCGGCGGTGCACGGTGGTGCGGCCCACCCCGGCGCGGGCGGCGACCTGGGCGAGATCCAGGCCGGTGAATCCTTTCTCGGTCAGGATCTCCCCGGCGGCCGCCAGCACCCGGGCGCGGGTGCGCGCGGTGCGGCCCCCGGGGCGGACCGTGCCCGCCGCCCCTTGTGCCACCGGGTGCCGGTGGCCGCCGGGTATGTGTGCACCCTCCATCAGCGGCTTCTCCTCCAACTCCCTGCGACCAGCGGTGAGTTCAGCGGGACTCGGGGTGCGGCCAGGAGGTCTGGCCGGTCAAGGTGTCCAGCGGTGAGGGCGTGGGCAGGGAGCCGGCGAGCAGGCGCAGGGCGGCGTCGGAGGGGGTGTCCGGTTCGGCGCTGTAGGTGAGCATCCGCTGGCCGGAGTCGTCGGCGAGCTGCATGCTTTCGAAGGCCAGCTGCATCGCGCCGACCAGGGGGTGGCGCAGCTCTTTGGTGCCGTAGGTGCAGCTGCTGACCGGGTGGCGTGACCACAGGGAGGCGAACTCGGGGCTCTTCATGGCCAGTTCGCCGATGAGTTCGGCCAGGTGCCGGTCGTCGGGGTGGCGGCCGGCGGTCAGGCGCAGCGCGGAGACGGACGTACGGGCCTCTTCCTCCCAGTCGCCGTACAGGCGGCGGGCGTGCTCGTCGAGGAAGAGCATCCGGGTGAGGTTGGGGCGGTGTTCGACCGTGTCGGGGGCGTGCGGTTCCAGGTGGCCGCCGAGGAGGGCGTGGCCGAGCGGGTTCCAGGCCAGGACGTCGTTGCGGCGGTCCACGACCACGGCCGGGACCTCGCCCATGGCGGCCAGGAGCTGGCGCAGCGCCGGGCGGGCGTGGGCGGGGCGCGGCGGGCTGGGGCGGCGTTTGGGGCGGGAGGGTCGGGCGAGGTCGCGCAGGTGGGCGCATTCGTCCTCGCTCAGGCGCAGGGCGCGGGCGATCGCGTCGAGGACGGCGTCCGAGGCGTTGGTGTTCTGGCCCTGTTCGAGGCGGGTGTAGTGGGTGACGCTGACGCCGGCGAGGAGGGCGAGCTCTTCGCGGCGCAGGCCCGGCACGCGCCTGCGGCTGCCGTGGGGGGTGAGGCCGACCTCCTCCGGCTGCAGCCTGGCGCGGCGACTGCGCAGGAAGTCCCCCAGCTCGGATGGTGTGTCCATAGAGCCAAGTGTCCCTGATGTCACCAGGAGTTGGGGAGCGGGAAGGTAGTCATGTCGTGACCAGTCTTACGGGAACCATTCCCCGGCTGGGTAGCCAGAACAGAGGGCTGGGTAGTCAGCCGCGCCGGGCGCACGCTTCTGTTCCGTAACCCCCAAGCGGATCGGAAGGGAGCGCTGACCATGTCGGCGGTTGATGAGGTGTCTGTTGCTGGTGGTGTGCGGGGGGTGGAGCCCGGGCCGCCGACGGTGATGACG
>NZ_BMQQ01000052.1 GCF_014648195.1 Streptomyces purpureus | reverse complement strand
GTCGAGTACAACCGCACCCGCCTGCGCAAGCATCCCGTCTACGGGTACGTCACCCCCGTTGAAACCAGGGCGCTGACTGCGCAAGACCTCGCCCCCGCAGCGTAACCACCCGCTGTCCAGGCTCAAGGGGGAACTTCAATTACGACCCCGACGTCTCGCACTACGTCAGCCCGGATCCGATCGGGTTGGAGGGTGGTCCGAATCCGCGCTGGTACGGCCCCAACCCGTACACGTGGATGGACCCCCTCGGGCTGGCGCTGTGCCGGGCGAAACCGAGAATGGAGGACGGCAACGCGAAGCAGGGGTGGCGGCACATCGAGGAGAGGCACATCAGCGGTACGGCCAGGGGGGGCCACGGCGATCTCATGCCCCCCACCACGACACGCGCACAGGTAGAGGCAGCGGCGGAGAAGATGGTGGAGAAGGGCAACCGCGTTTCCGATCCGAACAATCAGTACCAGACGTTCGAAAAGCGGATGACGGTCAATGGAATGCGGGCCAACTACCGCCTGGTCGTGGACTCCACCGACGCGAATCGCATCGTCACCTTCTTCCCGATAGGAAGAGCTACAGCCCGTGATCAAGATGACGTTCACCGTCCGCCCCGACCAGGGTGAACCCAGTGAGTTCGACCTCGGGGACATCACCTGCGAGGGGGAGAGCGGGTCTGTGGGGTCGGCGGGCCATGTCCCCGACCAAGGGATGATGATCTACCTCTCGATCCCCCTCCTTCTCGACTCGATTCGGCCCCTCTTCACCGGCGAGAAGAAGGCGGTTTCGTTCGTGGGTACCGACACGTCGTTCCGGCTCGACTTCACGCGCGATCGCAAGGGGGTGGTCGCGGTTTCCGCGAAGGGGGCGGTGCTGGGGAAGTGCACTCCCGAAGAGCTCGCGGACGCGGTTCTGCGCGCCACTGGGGAGCTTGAGGAGAGGTCCCTTTCGGCTCTTCCCGCAGCGGGCGGTGCGAGAAGGGATCTCGCTTCCTCCATGGAGAGGTTCCGCGCGTCGATGACGTGAGTTCCCCTGCCGCCGCCCGGATCTCCTCACGAGGTTCGGCCGGCGGTATACGGGGCGGCGGCGGGTCGCCCCATGTGCGAGAAAGGCCCGGGATCCGAAGATCCCGAGCCTTCACTCGTCCGTGCGACGGAGGATGGTTACCGGCTGGCCTCTGGGTGGACGGACTCGGTGATCGGGCGGCCGTCGGAGGGCTTCTCCGTGGCCTTCTCGATCGGCTTGCGGAGCTGGATGTTCAGCTCGCGCAGGCGCGCCTCGTCCAGCTCCGTCGGGGCGCCCATCAGGAGGTCCTGGGCGTTGCCATTGAGCGGGAAGGAGGCGTTTGAACGTGCGGGAATCCCCATCCTCTGACCGTTCCCCGCACACGCACGGCGGTCACGGAGCCAGGGCCAGCTGCTCGGATTCTCGCTGGAGGACCTGGAGCGGGTTTCACTGTCGCCCGACGCGGAGGCACGGACGCTCCAGCACTGGGAACAGTTGCGCGATTTCGCCGTCGGTGGCATGCAGTCTCGTGGTCTCTCGGACGAAGTCAGCACCGCGGGAGTAGATGCTTCAACCGCGACGGATCAAGAACATGCTGACTCCGCTGCTTCCGCTCCGCGCACTCCTGGAAGGTGATGCCCCCTCCTTCCAGGAAACTCGCGCCTGGCTGGAGCTGGTTCCGCGCCTTCCGTGAAGTCACTGTCGGTGCCCGCGTCAGGGCATGCGTGATTACCCGGGATCCACGGATCCCGGGCCCTTGTTCGAGCGTCCATGCTTGCCGCGCAGCGTCCGGGGGGAGCGCCGCCGTGATCGGGCGGTCGGTCGACTCCACGACCTTCGTCTCGACCGGCTTGCGGGCCTGGAGGTTCAGTCGCGCAGGCGGGACTCGTCCAGTTCCGTCGGAGCGCCCTTCAGGGGGCGTCGGCCAGGAGCGTCACGATGCGGGTAGTGGTGGCGACCGCTTCGTCACTTCCGGTGTCAGATTTTGATCACGCTGACGCCGGGGCCGCAGAGCATCAGGAGATCCTCAGGGTCCGAGGTGAGGACGGTCACCGGAGCGGGCGAGGTGAGTGCGGTGGCGGCAACGATGGCGTCGAGGGCGTATTTATGGCCATGCAGACCTGCCGTGGCGAGGATCTTGCTGGCGTAGCGGGCGATGGCTTCCGTGGGTGGGATGATGTTCACGCGGGAGACGGCGTAGTCGAAGCGGGCCTGGTTGACCTTGGGGTCGCGGGCTTCGACGAGGGTGACGGAGCTGGTGACGACACGGATGTCTTCGGCCTCGGCCGCGGCCAGCCACTCTGTGATCTCGGGTGTGCGTCTCACCAGTTTGGACAAGCCTTCGCAGTCCAGGACGAGCGTGCCGCTCACGCGGCATCCGCCGAGCCCGCGGTGTCACCGCGGAGAATCGCGCGCTTGGCGTCGACCGCTGCCTGATCGACCGGGCCGTGTTCGGCTTCCGCGTCATCGATGAGCTCGCGAAGTCGGTCCCGTTCCAGTTGGCGCTGGATGAGGGCCTCGACGTAGGCGGACATGCCTCGTTTGCCCGTACGCGCTTTGAGGGCAGCGATGGTTCCTTCGTGGAGCGAGACGGATACGGGCCGGACGGGTCCTTCGCCAGGAGCGGGGGAGGCAGCCATAGAGCCACCTTAACAAAACTCTTGTTATTTGATGGGGGTGGCCCGACCTCCCATGAGGGAGATCCGTCATTGAGGAGGCGCTATGGCGCTAGGTCAGACACCGATTCTTGCGGTGAGGCCAGGGACTTTGCAGGGACTTTCACGTCTGTCCCAGGGAGATTCCAGGGACTTTCCGCCACGTAAACAGGGAAGGCCCTGACAGCGCCGAAAGAAGGAAACGCGCTGGTCAGGGCCCACATCCTCAGCACTCGATGATGTTCACCGCGAGACCGCCCCGCGCCGTCTCCTTGTACTTGACCGACATGTCCGCGCCGGTCTCCTTCATGGTCTTGATGACCTTGTCGAGGGAGACCAGGTGGCTGCCGTCGCCGCGCATCGACATCTTCGCCGCCGTGACCGCCTTCACCGACGCCATGCCGTTGCGCTCGATGCACGGGATCTGGACCAGGCCGCCGACCGGGTCGCAGGTCAGGCCCAGGTTGTGCTCCATGCCGATCTCGGCGGCGTTCTCCACCTGCTCCGGGCTGCCGCCCAGGACCTCGGCGAGGGCGCCCGCCGCCATCGAGCAGGCCGAGCCGACCTCGCCCTGGCAGCCGACCTCGGCGCCCGAGATGGAGGCGTTCTCCTTGAACAGGAGGCCGACCGCGCCCGCGGCCAGCAGGAAGCGGACCACGCCGTCCTCATCGGCGCCGGGGACGAAGTTCATGTAGTAGTGCAGAACGGCCGGGATGATGCCCGCGGCGCCGTTGGTCGGGGCGGTGACGACCCGGCCGCCCGCGGCGTTCTCCTCGTTCACGGCCATCGCGTAGAGGGTGATCCACTCCATGGCGTGCGCCGCCGGGTCGCCCTCGGAGCGCAGCTTGCGGGCGAGCGTCGCCGCGCGGCGGCGGACCTTCAGGCCGCCCGGCAGGATGCCCTCGCGCGACATGCCGCGCGAGACGCAGGCCTGCATGACCTGCCAGATCTCCAGCAGGCCCTCGCGGATCTCCTCCTCGGTGCGCCAGGCCTTCTCGTTCTCCAGCATCATCGCGGAGATCGACAGACCGGACTCCTTGGCCATCCGCAGCAGCTCGTCACCAGTGCGGAAGGGGTACTTCAGCACGGTGTCGTCGAGCTTGATCCGGTCCTCGCCGACCGCGTCCTCGTCCACCACGAAGCCGCCGCCCACGGAGTAGTACGTCTTCTCCAGGATCAGGGCGCCCTCCGCGTCGTACGCGAAGATCGTCATGCCGTTGGCGTGGTACGGCAGCGCCTTGCGGCGGTGCAGGATCAGGTCCTCGTCGAAGTCGAAGCCGATCTCGTGCATGCCGAGGACGTTGATCCGCTTCTCCGTCTTGATCCGCTCGACCTGCTCGTCGGCGGTCTCGACGTCGACGGTGCGCGGCGAGTTCCCCTCCAGGCCCAGCAGGACGGCCTTCGGCGTGCCGTGGCCGTGGCCGGTCGCGCCCAGCGAGCCGTACAGCTCGGCCCGTATGGAGACGGTGTGCGCGAGCAGACCCTCGTTCTTCAGCCGGCGGGCGAACATCCGGGCGGCGCGCATCGGGCCCACGGTGTGGGAGCTGGACGGGCCGATGCCGATCGAGAACAGGTCGAAGACCGAGATGGCCACGGGGGACTCCTTGTGGGGGAAGACGCCGTTGTCTGCCGGGGTGATGCAGAGGCGGTGCGATGGGGCTGATGAGGGGGGAGCAAGGGCCGGGGCACCGCGCTCACTGTCCAGTGTGCGGGGTGCCCCGGATGTCTCGTACGAACTAAAGCGTACGAAATTACTTCAGGAAGCCGACAGACCGGGGTACAGCGGGTGCTTCGCGGCGAGCGCGGACACCCGGGCCTTCAGCGCCTCGGCGTCGAAGTCCGGCTTCAGGGTCTCCGCGATCACGTCCGCGACCTCGGTGAAGTCCTCGGCCTGGAAACCACGGGTGGCGAGCGCCGGCGTACCGATGCGCAGACCCGAGGTGACCATCGGGGGACGCGGGTCGTTCGGGATCGCGTTCCGGTTGACCGTGATGCCGACCTCGTGGAGCCGGTCCTCGGCCTGCTGGCCGTCGAGCTCGCTGTTGCGCAGGTCGACCAGGACCAGGTGGACGTCCGTACCGCCGGAGAGCACCGACACACCGTGCTCGACGACGTCGGAGCGGACCAGGCGCTCGGCGAGGATGCGGGCACCCTCCACGGTGCGCCGCTGGCGCTCCTTGAACTCCTCCGAGGCCGCGACCTTGAAGGAGACCGCCTTGGCCGCGATCACGTGCTCCAGCGGGCCGCCCTGGAAACCGGGGAAGACCGAGGAGTTCAGCTTCTTCGCGAACTCCTTCTTCGCCAGGATGATGCCGCCACGCGGGCCGCCGAGCGTCTTGTGCGTGGTGGAGGTCACCACGTCC
Organism: Streptomyces purpureus; assembly: GCF_014648195.1. Lineage (GTDB taxonomy): Bacteria > Actinomycetota > Actinomycetes > Streptomycetales > Streptomycetaceae > Streptomyces > Streptomyces purpureus. The sequence continues at coordinate 15,919 of NZ_BMQQ01000052.1, read as the reverse complement.
GCGTACTCGACCGGGTTCGGGTGCAGACCGGCGGCGACCAGGCCCGCGAAGTGGGCCATGTCGACCCACAGGTACGCCTCGACTTCGTCGGCGATCCGGCGGAACTCCGCGAAGTCCAGCTGGCGCGGGTACGCCGACCAGCCCGCGATGATCACCTTCGGGCGGTGCTCCTTGGCCAGGCGCTCGACCTCGGCCATGTCGACCAGACCGGCGTCGTCGACGTGGTACGCGACCACGTTGAACTGCTTGCCGGAGAAGTTCAGCCGCATGCCGTGGGTGAGGTGACCGCCGTGGGCCAGGTCCAGGCCCAGGATCGTGTCGCCGGGCTGGGCGATCGCGAAGAGCGCGGCCTGGTTCGCGGAGGCGCCGGAGTGCGGCTGCACGTTCGCGTACTCGGCCCCGAACAGGTCCTTGACCCGGTCGATCGCGATCTGCTCGGCCACGTCGACGTGCTCGCAGCCGCCGTAATAGCGGCGGCCGGGGTAGCCCTCGGCGTACTTGTTGGTGAGGACCGAGCCCTGCGCCTCCATGACGGCGACCGGAGCGAAGTTCTCCGACGCGATCATCTCGAGGGTGGACTGCTGGCGGTGGAGCTCGGCGTCGACAGCGGCGGCGACGTCCGGGTCCAGCTCGTGGAGAGGGGTGTTCATAAGCGACATCGGGAAGATCCTTAGCTGCCGGAGAACTCGGTGTACTCGTCCGCGGAGAGCAGGTCGTCCGGCTCACCGGTCACGCGCACCTTGAAGAGCCAGCCGCCCTCGAACGGAGCCGAGTTCACCAGCGACGGGTCGTCCACCACGTCCTGGTTGGCCGCCACGACCTCGCCGGTCACCGGCGCGTACAGGTCGCTGACCGACTTGGTCGACTCCAGCTCGCCGCAGGACTCGCCCGCGGTGACGGTGTCGCCGACCTCCGGGAGCTGGGCGTAGACGACGTCACCGAGCGCGTTGGCCGCGAACTCCGTGATACCGACCGTCGCGACGCCGTCCTCGGCGACCGACAGCCACTCGTGCTCCTTGGTGTAGCGCAGCTGCTGGGGGTTGCTCATGGCCTGAATTCTCCTGTACGCGGGGGAGTGCTGATGAACGGGGAGTGATCTGCGGGACGAGACGTGCTCAGTGTCACTTCTGGCGCTTGTAGAAGGGCAGCGCCACGACCTCGTACGGCTCGTGGGTGCCGCGGATGTCCACGCCGACACCCTGCGTGCCCGGCTCGGCGTGCGCGGCGTCCACGTACGCCATGGCGATCGGCTTGCCCAGCGTCGGGGAGGGGGCGCCGGAGGTGATCTCGCCGATCACCTTGCCGTCCGCCACCACCGGCATGCCGGCGCGCGGGACCCGGCGGCCCTCGGCGATCAGGCCGACCAGCTTGCGCGGCGGGTTGGTGGCGGCGCGCTCGGCGGCGGCCTCCAGGGCGGCGCGGCCGACGAAGGCCCCGCCGTTCGAGGTCTTCTCGAACTTGACGACCCGGCCCAGACCGGCGTCGAACGGCGTCAGCGAGGTGGTCAGCTCGTGCCCGTACAGCGGCATGCCCGCCTCCAGGCGCAGCGTGTCCCGGCAGGACAGCCCGCAGGGGACGAGACCGGCGCCCTCGCCGGCCTTGGTCAGCGCCTGCCACAGCTCGACGGCGTGCTCGGGGGCGACGAAGAGCTCGAAGCCGTCCTCGCCGGTGTAGCCGGTACGGGCGATCAGCGCGGGGACGCCGGCGACCGTGCCCGGCAGACCGGCGTAGTACTTCAGCCCGTCCAGGTCGGCGTCGGTGAGGGACTTCAGGATGCCGGGGGACTCGGGGCCCTGCACGGCGATCAGGGCGTACGCGTCGCGGTCGTCCCGTACCTCCGCGTCGAAGCCGGCCGCACGCTCGGTCAGCGCGTCCAGGACGGTCTGCGCGTTGGAGGCGTTGGCGACGACCATGTACTCCTGGTCCTGGAGGCGGTAGACGATCAGGTCGTCGAGGATGCCGCCGTCCTCCTGGCAGACCATCGTGTACCGGGCGCGCCCGACACCCACGGTGCCGATGTTGCCGACGAGCGCGTGGTCCAGCAGGTCGGCGGCCTGAGCGCCGGTGACCGTGATCTCGCCCATGTGCGAGAGGTCGAAGAGGCCGGCCTTGGTGCGGACGGCGTTGTGCTCGTCGCGCTCACTGCCGTACCGCAGCGGCATGTCCCAGCCCGCGAAGTCGGTCATGGTGGCGCCCAGCGCACGATGCGTGGCCAGGAGGGGGGAGCGGCGCGAAGCGCCTTCCGACAGGGCGGTGGCGGGCGACGGGTGGGGGGTCAGACGGGGGGCGTTGCTCATGGTGATGTGGCTCCCGGGTCCCAAGGCATGAAAGGGCATGACTGGCGAGGACAATCCTCCCCATCTGTCATCGAACCTGAGAGGTTCACCACGACCCGTACGTACAACAGGTCATGACTTGCACCTTGGGTGGAGCCGCCGGGCGGCTCGCTTTTCAGATCTGCCTCATCCACGCGGTACGGGGCCTGAGAGATTCAAGGGAGGGACTTGCTCCTTCGGCGTCCGGGTGCCGTCGTACGGTCCGGAACTCTCCCGCGCGGATTCAAGCGGCCGGTATGAGGTTGTGAGAGCGCACACATGTGCGTGCGCGCTTGGCGCGCACATCATTGCACGAGGGGTCTCATCGGCAAATCGCTTGTGGCCCATTACCCTTTCTTTACACTCCATGGGCAAGGGTCCCACGACCCGACAGGGGGAGTAGCGATGACGTTGCAGCGAACCGGTGCCTACGCGACGACCGCGGGCCTGCCCACACCGCGCGGGCAGGTCGCCGCGGGGGCGAAGGCGCCCGTGCTGCGTGACCTGAGGGGCCGTGGCGGGCACGGCCCCCGGGCCCTGAACTTCGCCGACGGCGACGTGGTCGTGGTCTCCGGACTGCCCGGCAGCGGCAAGTCCACGCTGATCCGGCGCGCGGCGGAGGGGCGGGGCATCGACTCCCAGGACGCCCGTGAGCGCTGGGAGGCGATGATGCCGCGCGGGCTGCCGTACGCCGTCTACCGCCCGCTGGCCCGGATCGCCCACTACGCCGGGCTGCGCCGGGCGCTGCGCTCGGGCCGCAGCGTCGTCGTGCACGACTGCGGCACCCAGAGCTGGGTCCGCCGCTGGCTGGCCCGCGAGGCCCGCCGCCGCGGCCGTGACCTGCACCTGGTCCTGCTCGACGTGACCCCCGAGACGGCCCGCTCCGGCCAGCGGGAGCGGGGCCGCGGCGTCTCCGGCTACGCCTTCACCCGCCACCGCCGCGCGGTCGCCCGCCTCCTCCGCGACGCCGAGTCCGCCCGCCTCCCGCGCGGCTGCGCCTCGGCCACGCTCCTGGACCGCGACGCGGCGACGACGCTGCACCGGATCGCGTTCCGCGACGACCTCTGACGGCCGGGGGCGGATGCGAGGGGGCCGGTCCTGACCGGCCCCGACAGGGGGCTTCGACGGCCGGCCGGCCTCGACACGCGCGGCCCTGACGTGGGGCTTCGACGGTGGCCGGCCCTGAAGCCGCCGACTCCGCCGGCGGCCGGCCTCGACGCGAGCGGTACTGACCTGGCCGGCTCCCACGGCGGCCGGCCCTGACCGGTCCCGACGGGGGCTCGGACCGCGTCCGGCCTGGCGCGCCGGCCCGCTCCGACGCGGCCGGGCCCCACCGGGCCGCATCCGACGGCCTTCGCCCGCGCCCGCCCGACACGGCCGCCGCCGACGGCCTTCGCCCCGGCCGGCCGGGGGAGATCGTCCACCGGCGGGAACCGGAAGCCGTCGCTCACTGTCCTTTTGGGCACACCAGGCCCCCGCGCCGCCGCCACGGCGTTAGGGTGCTGCCGCAGGACGAGCGCCAGAAAGGGACTCCGTGGACATCGCATGGCCGGGCAACGAGCTCGAAGAGGTGCTCGCCGCCTCGCTCGGCAACCCCTCCGCAGGGGCCAGGCTCGTCGAGGTGCTGGGGCGCAGCCCGATCTGGGTGCCGCTGCCGAGCGGCGGCGGTCCCGACAGCAGGGACCTCGATCTGCCCACCATGGAGATCGACGGCCTGCCGTACGTCCCGGTCTACAGCTCCGAGCAGCAGTTCCTCAGCTGTGTCGGCAGCCACATGTCGTACACCGTCGCCCCCGCCCGTGACTTCGCCCGCGGCCTGCCCCCGCAGCTCGGCATCGCCGTGAACCCCGGCGGCGCCGTCGGTGCGCCCCTGCCCCCGCCCGCCGTCGCCGAGCTGTGCCGGACCGGCCGGACCCCGCTGGACGGGCCCGCGAGCGGCGGCCGGGTCCGGCTCTTCGAGCCGGACTGGCAGGACGACCCGGTCGACTTCCTCTCCGCCGCGGGGGACGAGTTCACCGCCCTCGGCACCGTCCGTACCGCCCGCCGCGCCCTCGCCAGCATCGAGGGCGACGCCCCGAACCTCCTGGTCGGCGTGGAGATCGACGGCGACGACCGGAGCGCGCCGCTGGACGCCCTCGGCCGCGCCCTGGCCCGTACCACCGTCTCCTGGCCGGTCAGCCTGGTCCTCCTGGACATCGCCCAGGATCCGCTCGGCGACTGGATGCTGGAGAAGGTGCGCCCCTTCTACCAGCGTGCCTACGCATAACCGCGCATAAGCTGGACGCCGGACGGTGGATCGAAGAGGGGCGGAACCCAGAGTGAGTGCGTCAGGCACCGCCGCGGCCGGGCAGGTCGAGCACATGCTGCGCCAGGTCACGCCCGGACGCTACGACGCGTACGAGGCGCTGCTGCACGCCCTCGCCGACGGCCAGGTCTGGATGCTGCTCTGGCACGGCCAGGCCGGATCCCCGGACGCCCAGTACGGAAACATGGAGGTGGACGGCCTCGGCTACGCGCCCTGCGTCACCTCCGCCCAGGAGCTCGCCGCCTCCGGCTGGAACCGCGCCCATGAGGTGATCTCCGGCCACGACATCGCCCGCGCCCTCTACCCCGACCGCTGGGGCATCTGGCTCAACCCGCACGCCCCCGGCGGCGGCGTCGGCATCCCCTGGGCGGACCTGCGCCGGATCGCCACCGGCCTCGACCGGATGCCGGCCGGCCCGCTGCGGCTGTCCGAGCCCGCCATCGAGATCCCGCAGTTCTACGCCCTGCTCACGCAGAACGCCCACCGCACCACCGCGGTCCGCTCCCTGCGCCGCGCCTGGGTGCAGCCCGCCCTCGGCTCCCCGTACCTCGCCATCGGTCTCGATCTGTACGACACGAGCCAGTCCTCGGTCGACTCCGTGCACGCGATGATGCGGCAGTCGATCGCCGCCGTCCCGGACGGACTGCCGGTCTCGACGGTCGCGATGTCCGACGCCTACGACCCCGTCACGATGTGGCTGCGGGCCAACACCCGCCCCTTCTACGACCGCGACGCCCACGTGGCTCCCCAGCCGGGCGGCGGGGGCTACGGCTACCCCAATTAGCCGTCTCGGCACGCCAGTTGCGCTATGTCCTGATCTGGTGGATTAGTGGCCGAGATGGTCCGCTGACGTGATCCCGGCGTCCGGATAACGGAAGCCCACGCACCGCATCACGTTTGAGCAAACATTCCTCGTCAGGTCTGGCGGGTGATCGCAAACCCGTTGAAGACTCCCCGCTAACGAAGAGCCGTCGGCCCTTTGTGCGAGTCGCATCACATGCGGCGTTCTGGGTAATTTCCGCACCATCGGCATCACTTGCGCCACCTGATGCGAGGAGCCGTTGCAGCGGCGGGTACGGGCCGGTCACCGCCGGCCGGGAGGGGTCAAGGCACTGTGACCGCACCGATCGAGACCACCGGATCGGCTGCCGAGGCGCAGCCGGAGGCAGTACTCACGGGGGCCAAACAGAGCCAGATCGAAGGCCGTTCCCTCGGCCAGATCGCCTGGGCGCGCTTCAAGCGTGACAAGCTGGCGGTCGCCGGTGGCGTGGTCGTCCTTCTGCTGGTCCTGCTCGCCGTGCTGGCCAAGCCCATCCAGTGGGTCTTCGGCCTGGACCCCAACGCCTTCAACCAGGACCTGATCGACCCCGCCCTGCTGGCGCCCAAGGGTGCCTGGGGCGGCATGAGCTGGGACCACCCGCTCGGCGTCGACCCGCAGTTCGGCCGGGACATCCTCGCCCGCATCATCGAGGGCTCCTGGGTATCCCTGCTGGTCGCGGGCGGTGCCACCGTCCTCTCGGTGGTCATCGGCGTGGTCATGGGCATCGTCGCCGGCTTCTACGGCGGCTGGGTCGACACCGTGATCAGCCGGATGATGGACACCTTCCTGGCGTTCCCGCTCCTCCTCTTCGCGATCTCCCTCTCGGCCACCCTGCAGGACGGCGCGTTCGGCCTGAGCGGACTGCCTCTGCGGATCAGCGTGCTGATCTTCGTGATCGGCTTCTTCAGCTGGCCGTACATGGGCCGCATCGTGCGCGCCCAGACGATGAGCCTGCGCAACCGCGAGTTCGTCGAAGCGGCCCGCTCGCTCGGCGCGCGCGGCCCGTTCATCCTCTTCCGGGAGCTGCTGCCGAACCTGGTGGCGCCGATCCTGGTCTATGCCACGCTGCTGATCCCCACCAACATCCTCTTCGAGGCGGGTCTCAGCTACCTCGGCGTCGGCATCGCTCCGCCGCAGGCCTCCTGGGGCGGAATGCTCACCACAGCGGTCGACACCTACCAGGCCGATCCGCAGTACATGTTCGTGCCGGGCCTGGCGATCTTCATCACGGTCCTGGCCTTCAACCTGCTGGGCGACGGGCTGCGAGATGCCCTCGACCCTCGCAGCAAGTAACCAACGAATGAGGGGGCTTTCCTCAGGTGAAGACTAGAAAAGCGACTCTTCTGGTCGCCACGACTGTGGTGCTGGCGCTGGGGGCGTCCGCGTGCGGTGGTTCCGACAACGGCAAGGGGGGCAAGGGCGGCTCGGGCACCAAGGACGCCGCGCTGACCTCCATCGTCAACAAGTCCGACAAGAAGGGCGGCACGGTCTCGTTCGAGTTCTCCGACGAGCCGGACTCCCTCGACCCGGGCAACACCTACTACGGCTGGGTGCAGAACTTCGCCCGTCTGTACGGCCGTACGCTGACCTCCTTCAAGCCGGCCGCCGGCAAGGAAGGCCTGAAGGTCGTCCCCGACCTCGCCGAGTCCCTGGGCAAGCCCAGCGCCGACGCGAAGACCTGGACGTACACCCTCAAGAAGGGTCTGAAGTTCGAGGACGGCACGCCGATCACCTCGAAGGACGTCAAGTACGCCGTCGAGCGCTCGAACTTCGCCCCCGAGGCGCTGTCGAACGGCCCGACGTACTTCAAGGCCCACCTCATCGGCGGCGACAAGTACCAGGGTCCGTACAAGGACAAGAACCCGGCCGGTATCGCCTCCATCGAGACGCCGGACGACCACACCATCGTCTTCAAGCTGAAGAACGCCTTCGCGGACTTCGACTACCTCGCCACCTTCTCGCAGACGGCCCCCGTGCCGCGCAAGGCCGACAAGGGTGCCGAGTACGTCAAGAAGATGGTCTCCTCCGGCCCGTACAAGTTCGCGTCGTACGAGGAGGGCAAGGCCGCCACCCTCGTCCGCAACCCGCAGTGGGACCCGAAGACGGACCCGATCCGCCCGGCCCTGCCGGACAAGATCACCATCCGCTTCGGCGTCAAGCAGGAGACGGTCGACAACAACCTGATCGCCGACAACATCACTGTCGACGGCGCGGGCACCGGTGTCGCCCCGGCCACCCAGCCGAAGGTCCTGACCGACGCCAAGCTGCAGAAGCAGACGGACAACCCGTACGCGGGCGCCACGTCCTACATCGGGCTCAACGTCAACGTCGCGCCGTTCAACAACATCGAGTGCCGCAAGGCCGTCCAGTGGGGCATCGACAAGGCGTCGGTCGCGGCAGCCCAGGGCGGTGCGCCCAAGGGTGACCCGGCCACGACGCTGATCCCGCCGAGCGTCGCCGGCTACACGAAGTTCGACCTGTACCCGACCGAGGGTCACAAGGGCGACGTCGCCAAGGCCAAGGAGCACCTGAAGAAGTGCGGCCAGCCGAACGGCTTCTCGACCAACCTGTCGGCCCGCTCCGACCGGCCCGCCGAGATGGCCATGGCCACCGCCGTCCAGGCCTCGCTGAAGAAGATCGGCATCACCGCCGAGATCAAGTCCTTCCCGGCCGGTAAGTACTTCCAGAACTTCGCGGGCAACCCGAGCTACGTGCACGCCAACAAGCTCGGCATGATCATGACCGCGTGGGGTGCCGACTGGCCGACCGGCTTCGGCTTCCTCGACCAGATCGTCAACGGCTCGGCCATCAAGCCGTCCGGTGGCAACAACGTCCAGGAACTGAACGACCCGAAGGTCAACAAGCTCCTCAACGAGGGCATCGCCACCACCGACACCGCCGCCCGCGAGAAGGTCTGGGGCGAGGTCGACAAGGCCGTCATCGAGGGCGCGACCGCGGTCCCGCTGGTCTACCGCAAGAACCTGCTGCTGCGGCCCCAGTCGGCGACCAACGTCACCATCACCGAGGCCTACCTCGGCATGTACGACTACCTGCTGATGGGCTCCGCCAAGTAGCGGCGGGTCCTCACCCCGAGAGTTCGAAAGGCAGGTGATGGCTCCGGTGTCCGCCGGGAGTACGGGTAACCCCCGGCTCCCGGCGGGCACCGGCGCCGGATAGCTGTGGCTGCGTACTTCATCCGACGCGTCTTCGGCGCGGTGCTACTGCTGCTGATCGTCAGCGCGGTCACCTTCGCGATCTTCTTCCTCGTCCCCCGTCTGGCGGGCCAGACGATGGACCAACTGGCGGCCCAGTACGTGGGCAAGGACGCCAACCCCGACTCGGTGGCCGCGGTCAAGAAGAACCTTGGCCTCGACCAGCCGCTCTACATCCAGTACTGGGACTTCATCAGGCAGATCGTCGTCGGCGCCGACTACCAGTTCGGCCCGGAGACCACCCGCTGCGATGCCCCGTGCTTCGGATACTCCTTCAGGCGGCACGTGGAGGTCTGGCCCCAGATCGTCGCCCGGGTCCCGATCACCTTCTCCCTCGCCATCGGCGCGGCCGTGATCTGGCTGGTCAGCGGTGTCGCCACCGGTGTGGTCTCCGCGCTTAAGCGCGGCTCGTTCCTGGACCGCTTCTTCATGAGCGTCGCCCTCGCCGGCGTCTCTCTCCCGATCTTCTTCACCGGCATGCTCGCCCTCACCACCCTCACCGTGCAGTGGCCGATCTGGTCCGACGGCATCAACTACGTGCCGTTCACGGAGAACCCGGGCGAATGGGCCTGGAACCTGCTGGTGCCGTGGTGCTCACTGGCCTTCCTCTACTCCGCGCTCTACGCCCGGCTCACCCGGGCCGGAATGCTGGAGACCATGGGCGAGGACTTCATCCGCACGGCCCGCGCCAAGGGCCTCAAGGAGAGCCAGGTCATCGGCAAGCACGGCCTGCGGGCCGCGCTCACGCCCATCGTCACCATCTTCGGCATGGACTTCGGTCTGCTGCTCGGCGGCGCCGTCATCACCGAGACGGTCTTCTCCTTCGACGGCATGGGCAAGTACGCCATCAAGAGCGTGCAGGACAACGACCTGCCGATCGTGATGGGCGTGACCCTGACCGCCGCCTTCTTCATCGTCTTCTGCAATCTGCTGGTGGACCTGGTGTACGCCGCCATCGACCCCAGGGTGAGGTACTCGTGAGCGAGGTTTCCAAGACTGCTGGCGCCCCCGGGGAAGTGGTGCCCGCGCAGCGCTCCGGTACCGAGGACACCTTCCTCTCCGTACGTGACCTGCGCATCCATTTCCAGACCGACGACGGCCTGGTCAAGTCCGTGGACGGCGTCAGCTTCGACGTGAAGCCCGGCGAGACGCTGGGTGTCGTCGGCGAGTCCGGCTCAGGGAAGTCCGTCACCTCGCTGGGCATCCTGGGCCTGCACCGCGCGGCGCCCAACGCCCGGATCTCCGGCGAGGTCTGGCTGGACGGCGAGGAGCTCATCGGCGCCGACCCCGATCACGTGCGGCGGCTGCGCGGCCAGAAGATGTCCATGATCTTCCAGGACCCGCTCTCCGCGATGCACCCGTACTACACGGTCGGCGCGCAGATCGTGGAGGCGTACCGGGTCCACAACAAGGTCACCAAGAAGGCCGCCCGTACCCGCGCCATCGAGATGCTCGACCGCGTCGGCATCCCGGAGCCGGGCAAGCGTGTCGACTCCTACCCGCACGAGTTCTCCGGCGGTATGCGCCAGCGCGCGATGATCGCCATGGCGCTGGTCAACAACCCGCAGCTGCTCATCGCGGACGAGCCGACGACGGCGCTTGACGTCACCGTCCAGGCGCAGATCCTCGACCTGATCCGGGACCTGCAGAAGGAGTTCGGCTCCGCGGTCATCATGATCACGCACGATCTCGGCGTGGTCGCCGAGATGGCGGACAAGCTGCTGGTGATGTACGGCGGCCGGTGCGTCGAGCGGGGCACGGCCGAGCAGGTCTTCTACGAGCCCCAGCACCCCTACACCTGGGGTCTGCTCGGCTCGATGCCGCGTATTGACCGCGACCAGACCGAGCGGCTCATCCCGGTCAAGGGCTCGCCCCCGTCACTGATCAACGTGCCGGACGGCTGCGCCTTCAACCCCCGCTGCCCGTACGCCGACATCCCCAAGGACGACATCACGCGTACGACGCGCCCCGAGCTGACGGAGACCGGGAACGGGCACTTCTCGGCGTGCCACATGGCGCAGGAGGAGCGGACCCGGATCTGGACCGAAGAGATTGCGCCGAAGCTGTGAGCGACAAGAACGCAACTGCCGAGCCCCTGCTGAAGGTAGAGGGCCTGACCAAGCACTTCCCGGTGCGCAAGGGCCTGCTCCAGCGTCAGACGGGCGCGGTCAAGGCCGTGGACGGGATCTCCTTCGACGTCCGCCCGGGCGAGACCCTGGGCGTGGTGGGCGAGTCCGGCTGCGGCAAGTCGACGATGGGCCGGCTGATCACCCGGCTGCTCGAACCGACCGGCGGCAAGGTCGAGTTCCAGGGCCACGACATCACCCATCTGTCGGCGAGCGGGATGCGGCCGCTGCGCCGTGACGTCCAGATGATCTTCCAGGACCCGTACTCCTCGCTGAACCCGCGCCACACGATCGGCACGATCGTCAGCGCGCCGTTCAAGCTTCAGGGCGTCGAGCCCGAGGGCGGTGTCAAGAAGGAGGTCCAGCGGTTGCTGGGGCTCGTGGGCCTCAACCCCGAGCACTACAACCGCTATCCGCACGAGTTCTCCGGTGGTCAGCGCCAGCGCATCGGCATCGCGCGCGCCCTGGCGCTCAAGCCGAAGCTGGTCGTCGCCGACGAGCCGGTCTCCGCGCTGGACGTGTCGATCCAGGCGCAGGTGGTGAACCTGCTGGACGACCTCCAGGACGAGCTCGGTCTCACCTATGTGATCATCGCGCACGACCTGTCGGTCATCCGGCACGTCTCGGACCGGATCGCGGTGATGTACCTCGGCAAGATCGTCGAGCTGGCGGACCGCAAGTCGCTGTACGAGGCGCCGATGCACCCGTACACGAACGCGCTGATGTCGGCGGTGCCGGTGCCGGACCCCCGGCGCCGGGGCGTGAAGAGCGAGCGGATCCTGCTGAAGGGCGACGTGCCCTCGCCGCTGTCCCCGCCCTCGGGCTGCCGCTTCCACACCCGCTGCTGGAAGGCGACGGAGATCTGCAAGACCCAGGAGCCCCCGCTCCTGGAGCTCCTGCCGGGCCGGCGCGTCGCCTGCCACCACCCGGAGAACGCCCCCGACCAGGCCCCGGACGAGCCGGTGCTCCCGTCGGCCCGGGACGCGATCGAGGTGGTGTCGGTGACGAAGTCCGACGCGCCGGAGGCGCCTGAGACCGCTGATACGCCTAAGGCCTCGGTGAGTCCGGAGGGCTCGGAGGGTCCTGAGGCGCCCGAGGCTTCGGAGACGCCGGAATCCTCGGAGACCTCGGAGACCCCTGAGGCTCCGGAGAAGTGACGGCCCGCCCGGGACCCCTGCCTGCCGGCGGGGGCCCGGGCGCCGCGCTTCGGAGGGTGATCGGCCGAGGAAACGGGTCGCACCACTCTCACGGGTGACAATGACGCCGTGCTCCAGGAACTGTTCACCCCCTCCGTCCAACACGCGCTCGACCTCGTCGGCATCTTCGTCTTCGCCATCTCCGGCGCGCTGCTCGCCGTCCGCAAGAACTTCGACGTCTTCGGCATCGCGGTGCTCGCCGAGGTCACCGCGCTCGGCGGCGGGCTCTTCCGGGACCTGGTCATCGGCGCCGTACCGCCCGCCGCCTTCACCGATCTCGGCTACTTCCTGATGCCGCTCGTCGCGACCGTCCTGGTGTTCTTCCTGCATCCCGTGGTCGAGCGCACCCAGAGCGCCGTCAACGTCTTCGACGCGGCCGGCCTCGGCCTCTTCTGCGTGGCGGGCACGACCAAGGCGTACGAGTACGGCCTCGGCCTCACCTCCTCCGCGGTGCTCGGCCTCGCCACCGCCGTCGGGGGCGGTGTCCTGCGGGACGTCCTCGCCAACGAGGTGCCGTCGCTGCTTCGCTGGGACCGCGACCTGTACGCCGTGCCGGCCATCGTCGGCGCGACCATGGTCGTCCTGTGCATCCGCTTCGACAGCCTCAACGCCGCCACCAGCGCCATCGCCGTCCTCACCACCTTCGCCCTGCGGCTGCTCGCCATGCGTTACCACTGGCGTGCCCCGCGGGCCTGGAACCGGCGTTCCTCGACTCGTGAGAAGCCCGAGAAAGCTACCGCTTAGTAGTTTTCTGTTGTACCGTGCGGGCATGGCACAGGCAGCTCAGGCACTCATCGGCGACAGCGAGTTCGACCGGGACACCGCTGTCACCCTGCGCGAGCCCGGCGTCTACGACGCGGAGCTCTCGGCGGGGTGGACGATCATCCACGCCGTCAACGGCGGCTACCTCCTCGCGCTGCTCGGCCGCGCCCTGGGCGACGCACTGCCCCACCCCGACCCCTTCACGGTGTCGGCGCACTACCTCACGCCCTCCGCGCCCGGCCCCGCCGTGATCCGCACGGACGTCGTCCGCACCGGCCGTACGCTCTCCACCGGCCAGGCCTCCCTCTTCCAGTACGAGGAGGACGGCACCGAGGTCGAGCGCATCCGGGTCCTCGCCTCGTACGGCGACCTCGACGCGCTCCCCGACGACGTACGCACCACCGCCCTGCCCCCGGCGATCCCGCCGCGCGAGCACTGCCTCGGCCCCTCCGACGGCCCAGCGCCCCAGATCCCCGGCTCCTCGGCGATCACCGACCGGCTGGACATCAAGCTGGACCCGGCGACGGTCGGCTGGGCGGTCGGAGCGCCGTCCGGCAAGGGCGAGATGCGTGGCTGGTTCGGCCTGGCGGACGGCCGCGACGCCGACCCGCTCTCGCTGCTCCTCACCGTCGACGCGCTGCCGCCGACCTCGTTCGAACTCGGCCTCAAGGGCTGGACGCCGACGGTGGAACTCACCACCCACATCCGCTGCCGCCCGGCCCCCGGCCCGCTGCGGGTCTCGATCACCACGCGCAACCTGGCCGGCGGCTTCCTGGAGGAGGACGCCGAGGTCTGGGACTCCGCGGACCGCCTGGTGGCCCAGTCCCGCCAACTGGCGCGCGCGCCGAGGGGCTAGCGGCGGGGGATCGGGCCGGGGCTTCCGGGCGCGGCGCCGGACGATAGATTCGGGCCGGTGAAGTCCGACCGGCTGCTCTCCATCCTTCTGCTGCTCCAGACCCGCGGGCTCGTCCCCGCCGGGGAGCTCGCCGAGCGGCTCGAAGGTCCGTGCGGACCATCTACCGGGACGTCGAGGCGCTCTCCGCGGCCGGCGTCCCCGTGTACGCCGAGCGCGGCCGGCACGGTGGGATCGCGCTGCTGCCCGGGTTCCGGACCGATGTCACCGGTCTGACCGAGGACGAGTCGCGCGCCCTGTTCGTCCTCGCCGGGCAGGGGGCGCACACCGCCCTCGGGCTCGACGACGCCCTCGGCTCCGCCCTGCGCAAGGTCATGGCCGCCCTGCCCGAACCCCACCGGCCCGCCGCCGAGTTGACCAGCCGCCGGATCCTCGTCGACCCCGACCGCTGGATGCGCGCCCGGCAGGCCGACGTCGACCTGGACGTCCTCAACCGCGCCGTCTTCGCCGACCGCCGGCTGCGGCTGACCTACCGGCACAGCGAAGCCCCCGAGCCCACCACCTACGTCCTCGACCCGTACGGCCTCGTCGTCAAGGCCGGCGTCTGGTACCTGGTCGCCGACCACGACACCGCCCCCCGCCTCTACCGCGCCGACCGGGTCCACGCCGCCACCGTGCTCGACGCCCCCGTCCGCCGCCGCCCCGGCGCCGAGCTGGCCGACGTGTGGGCGGTGCTGCGCCGCCAGGTCGAACAGCGCCCCACCGAGGTCCTCGTCCGCGCCAGGGTCCACACCGACCGCTTCGACCGCTTCCTGCGGCTGCACGGCGACCGCATGACCGGGCCGCCGGAACCGGACGGCGAGTGGACCCGGGTCGAGCTCGCCCTCCCGGACGTCGGCTCCACCCGCCCCCTGCTCGCCTTCGGAGGCAGTGTGGAGGTACTGGACCCCCCGGAGGCCCGCGACCTGCTGGCCGCCGCCGCGGCGGACGTCGTCGCGCTCTACCGCCCGGCGGCCCGGCAAGGGCGGTAACCGGCCAGGTCAGGCACCGCCCGGCGTGGGCCGCGGCTCCCCGCCTCGTAGAATCGACCCACCATGGCTTACCTCGACCACGCCGCGACCACTCCCATGCTGCCGGAGGCGGTCGAGGCGATGACCGCCCAGCTCGCCGTGACCGGCAACGCCTCCTCGCTGCACGGCGCCGGGCGCCGTGCCCGGCGTACCGTCGAGGAAGCACGCGAGACCCTCGCCGCCGCCCTGGGCGCCCGCCCCAGCGAGGTCGTCCTCACCTCCGGCGGCACCGAATCGGACAATCTCGCCGTCAAGGGCCTGTACTGGGCTCGCCGGGCCGCCGACCCCCGCCGCACCCGGGTGCTCGCCAGCCCCGTGGAGCACCACGCCGTCCTCGACGCCGTGCACTGGCTCGGCGAGCACGAGGGCGCCACGATCGAGTACCTCCCCGTCGACCGGTACGGCCGCGTCCACCCCGACGCGCTGCGCGAGGCCATCGCCCGCGACCCGGACAGTGTGGCCCTTGCCACCGTCATGTGGGCCAACAACGAGATCGGCACGGTCATGCCCGTCGCCGAACTCGCCGCCGTGGCCCGCGAGTTCGACATCCCGATGCACTCCGACGCGGTCCAGGCCGTCGGCCAGCTGCCGGTCGACTTCGCCGCCTCCGGGCTCGCCGCCATGACCGTCTCCGGCCACAAGATCGGCGGGCCCTACGGCATCGGCGCCCTGCTGCTCGGCCGTGAGTACAGCCCCGTGCCCGTGCTGCACGGCGGCGGCCAGGAACGCCACGTCCGCTCCGGCACCCTCGACGTGCCCGCCGTCGCCGCCTTCGCGGTGGCCGCACAGCACGCGGCGGAGCACCGCGAGCGGTTCGCCCGCGAGATCGGCGCCCTGCGCGACGACCTCGTCGCCGCCGTCCGGGCCGCCGTCCCGGACGCGATCCTCGGCGGCGACCCCGTCGACCGGCTCCCCGCCAACGCCCACTTCACCTTCCCCGGCTGCGAGGGCGACTCCCTGCTGCTCCTGCTGGACGCCCAGGGCATCGAGTGCTCCACCGGCTCCGCGTGCACCGCGGGCGTCGCCCAGCCCAGCCACGTCCTGCTCGCCACCGGTCTCGACCCGGACCTCGCCCGCGGCACCCTGCGCTTCACCCTCGGGCACACCTCCACCAAGGAGGACGTGGCCGCCGTCGCCGAGGCCATCGGCCCCGCCGTCGCACGGGCCCGCACCGCCGGCCTCACCTAGTAGTGCTTTGTTAGGCGGTGTCGTAGGACTGCCACGGGGTGGGTTGTCGGCAGGTGGGGCAGTGGCCGGTCC
>NZ_BMQQ01000051.1:17740-24455 GCF_014648195.1 Streptomyces purpureus | reverse complement strand
GAACAGGATTACGCGGTCTGCGCCCTCGTCGGCTCCTCGGGTCTGACCGAGCCCACCGACGCCCAGCTGCACGGACTACGCGACGCCATCGACCACTGCCGCCGCGAAGGTGCGGCCGGACCGTGGCTCGGCGGCCACAAGGACGGATACCCCACCAACTGCCCCGGCGGCCCGCTGTACGCCTGGGTCCAGGCCGGAGCCCCCCGCCCGCAGACCACCCCGGCCTCCACGCCGCCGCCCGCCACTGAGGAGGAGCCTGTGCCCCTAATGCTGTCCGAGTCCCGCGCCGATGACACCCAGCTGTCCGTCACCAGCTGGGTAGATCTGCCCTTCGCTGACGCCGTGATTCACAAGGGCCCGCGAGAACACGTCACGGTCGTGCACCTTCAGCTCGCCGCGGACACTCCGCCGGACGCCGAAATCCTCGGCCGCTTCTACTTGGCGAACGCTGACGGCACCGCCCCGTCCGCGTACCTCCCGATCCGCCACGTCGGCCCCGGGCCACACCAATTCGTCAGTGCTGCCCCGATTCCCGAGGGCCGCTACCTCCGCTTCCAGGCCCTGGCCGTCACGCAGCACGGCGAGAGCCTGACCGTCACCCATCGCACCCTGTCCGGTCCGTACTGGACCGTCTGACCAAGGAGAACCGCCATGCCTGATGCCGCCAAGCGCACGGCCCGCACGATCCTTCAGACCGCGGTCGCCATCGCGGTCGTCCTGCCGGCCGCCGTCGACGCCTCCGGTATCCCGGCCACCCTTCCGTGGGTTGCTGGGGCGCTCGCCGCCGCCGGCGCGCTGACCCGGGTGATGGCGCTGCCTGGGGTGCAGCGGATACTCCCGGGCTGGCTCCGCACCGACGAGCCGAGCCGCGGATGACGCCGACCGAGTCCGGACAGCTGCTGATCGAGCTGGAGCGGCTGCGGGGCACTGTGGACGCTGGATTCGCGCGAGTCGACGGCCAGCTCGCGCTGCTCGTCCAGCGCGGTGACCAGACGGACAAGCAGCTCGCCGACCATGAGGCCCGGCTCGATGCCCTGGAGAAGAGCCGGTGGCCGCTGCCGTCGCTCGCCGCGCTGGTCAGCCTCGGCGCGCTCGGCGCCACCCTGTACCAGCTCGCCCGGTAGGAGGCCCCGATGCCGCTGCCCGCGACCCGCACCGTCACCGGGACCTACCTCAACCCAGCCACCGGGGCCGCCGCCACAGGCAGCATCGTCCTCACACCAGTCCCGGCGGTGTGGACCGACAGCGCCGATAACACGATCCTCGCGGGAGGCACCACCCTCACCCTCGCGGCCGGCGCGTTCTCCCAGGCGCTCGTCACCACGGACGCGGCGGGGGTGGAGCCTGCGACGGGCCGTCTGTGGCGGATCGAGGAGCGCCTCACTGGGCTGCCGTACCGGACGAGGCATTTCGCCCTGCCGCTCGGGCCGGGCACCCCGATCGACATTGCGGACATCGTCGCAGCGGATCCGGGCGCCGTTGGCTACACCCCCGTCGAGGGGCCGGCAGGCCCGACGGGTCCGACCGGAGCCACCGGCCCGGCCGGGCCGCAGCCGCCGCTCGGCGGGCAGGGCGCGGGGGACACGGTCGCGCTGCGGTCCACCGACATCCTCCTCGCCGCCAAGGACGCGGACGAGCAGGTCACCAACTCCACCACGCTTCAGGACGACGACCATCTCGCTCTGCCGGTCGCCGCGAACGCCGTGTACGCCCTCGATGCGTACCTCGATGTGGAGGCGGACCCGGCGGCCGACATCACACTCGGGTGGTCGGCTCCGGCGGGGGCGTCTCTGTCGTGGACGGAGACCGGCATCTCTGCGGGGAACACCGGCAACATCGGCTCCCTCAAGCAGAGCCGGTTGGACCTCGCGACGAGCAGCGGCGTGGGCATCGTGGCCGCCGGGTCGGCGGTCCGCCCGGCCGGTGTGCTGCGCATGAGCGGGACGGCTGGGACACTCAGGCTCCGCTGGGCGCAGACGGTCGCTACAGGCACGGCCACGACCCTCAGGGCCGGGTCGTGGGTCCGGCTTATGCGTATCTCGTGACGAACGCCCCCTCTCGCGCTGCGGCGCGGGAGGGGGCGGCTTCGTTGCGTCCGGGGTCAGCGACCGCGTCGGCGACGTCGTCAGGGATGTCCCGGAAGCGCGTGATCGACGCCATCGTCGGCGAATACACCCGGAACAGCTGCGTGCTCCCTCTTGCCAACTATGCCTCACGTGAGGCATAGTTAGGGGTGTCAGGCCGAGGGAGCAGCCCGAAGGCCGCAAGAGAAGGAGCCTCCGATGACCACCACCCACTTCACCGCCTGGCTCACCAACACCCCCTCCGCCCTTGACCAGCCCAACGTAGACCTCACCGTCCTCGAAGACGTACTGATCGGCGACCCGGACGACGGCGACTCGGCCTGGGCCAGCGCGGGCGGAGAGGCCGCCTTCGAAGCGATCACCAGCGTGCCGGCCGAGGACGACGACGACGAGCAGGCGCTGCGTGAGGCGAAGGACCTACTTCAGGACGCGGGGTGGCGCACGGTCGGCGAGTGGGACGGTGTGGAAACCGGCTACATCGTCACCGTCGAGCGCATCTGACCCAATGACGGCAGTGAGCAGCCCGCCCCCGGATCATCGGGTGCGGGCCGCTCCGGCACGGAAGGAGCTCGTACCCATGTCAGACAATACCGAGCTGTGGCTGATCGCCCAGGTGGCTGAGCACCTCGGCTACGAAGGCCCGAATGCAAACGCGTCCGCGCGCCGAGCTCTGTCCCGTCTCGGCGTGAAAGCCGTGACGCACCGGCCGACGGACTCGTCGCCACGCCCCCATGCCCTCTACGACGCGGCCGCGGTCCAGGCGGCTGTCGCGGCGCGGCCGGGCAAAGGCGTCGGCGGCGGCAGGAGGAAAGCTTCGTGACGCTGCGCCCGACGCAGCTGCCGAAGCTGCGGGACCAGACCAGGACGTTCCTCCAGGACCCGGAGTCGGCAATCCGGTCCGCCACCAACAGCGACCTGCATGTCGGCTTGGACAACCTCGTCGCCTGTCTCAACGCTGCCGATCTGTACTGGGCGACACCGGACATGACCGCGCTCGCCATGTCTTCCGGCGCCCAGCTGGCCGCCGCAAGATGGGCCACAGCCGACCGGCCTTCCCCCTGCGGGCTGATGCTCTTTGACGGAGGCTTGGGGACCATCGACAGTCACGGAGTGGCGATCCCCGTCGAGGCGATCGTGTGGGGCCCCGCCCGCGGCAAGTGCATGTTGTGGCTGCTGGTCTCACGGCGCCGGATGGTTCAAGAAGTTGAGCAACTGAAGCAGCCGTTCACGCTGGTGGAGGAGAAAATCCCCCCGCTGATGCCGGTGTACGGCTTCGCACTGCCCGTGACAGTCGAACCTGTGCCGCTCATCGACAAGGACCTGCCGCAACCGATCGTCGCCGCACTGGCCGCATCGTGGCTGCTCATGCAACAGAGGCTGCTGGTCGAACGCGCCCGGCACCGTCCCGACAAGACGACCGCGCGCAGCTACGCCCGGGCAGGCCGGCCGGTACCGGAAGTCACGAGCGTGGGGCTGCGCCGTCAGTACGTCCTCTCGGGGCAGGAGGACGAGGGCACCGACATCGCGGGGCGCCGCTACCTTCATCGCTGGGTCGTGTCCGGGCACTGGAGAGATCAGCCCCACGGGCCGGACCGTGCGCTGCGTCGCAAAACGTGGATCCCCTCGTACGTGAAGGGCCCGGAAGGGGCGCCGCTGTTGTCGACGGAGAAGGTAAACGTCTGGCGTCGATGAGGAGTCCGGCGTGTGCGCCTATGCCTCCCGTGGGAGCTCCGCTGGGCGCTCGTGACGAACGCCCCCTCTCGCCTTCGGGCGGGAGGGGGCTGTTTCTTGCGTTCTGGATCACACAGAACGGGCCTCGCCCCATACTCTGACAGTGTCGAGCTGTTCAGAGAGGGGCAAGGCCGTGTCACATGATGCTACCCCGGATCCATACGCCAACCCGCTGGCTTTCGGGCAGAGGATGCAGGTCCTCCGCGAGCGCCGCGGCATGAGTCGCACCGTCCTCGGTGGGCTCGTCGGAATGTCGGCCGAGTGGGTGAAACAAGTCGAAAACGGCCGCATCCAGGCACCTGGCCTCGACATGGTCCTGCGGATCGCCGAAGCACTGCGGGTGCGGGACCTCTCCGACCTCACAGGACGACGCGACATGCCCGCCCCGCTATTCCAGGGCCCTGGCCACCCCCGCCTTGCCGCCGTCCGTGCCGCAGTCGACGCGCTGCCGCTCGGCTCACCCACTGCCGCTCCGCCACGCCCTGAGCACCTGGCGGCGCGGCTCGCGGTCGCGTGGAAGTCGCGACATGAGGCGCCGAACCACCGTGAGCTCGTAGGCGGCTTGCTTCCGGACCTGATCCGTGACGCTCACCTCGCCGTGCAGTCCGCCGAGGCGCCCGACGACTGGCGGGCCGCCCAGTCGGTCCTCGCCGAGGTGTACTCGCTGAGTCAGTTCTTCATCGCCTACCAGCCGGACCCAGCCCTGCTGTGGCGGGTCGCCGAGCGAAGTATGGTTGCCGCCGCCCAGTCCACCGACCCGCACGCTATCGGGGTCTCCGCCTGGCTTATGGCGCAGGCCCACCGTGACTCCGGCCCCGGCCACTACGACGCCGCCGATGCCGTCACCATGCAGGCCATCGAGCACCTCGCCCCTCTGCTCCCTGACGCCGACGACCATGTCCTCGCGATCGCCGGCGCCCTGGAGTTCGAGGCTGGCTACACCGCGGCGCGCCGCGGGCAGAAGGGCACCGCATGGCGGCACTGGAGCCAGGCTCGCAAGATGGCCAGGAAGCTGCCCGTGGACTACTTCCACCCCGTCACCAGCTTCTCGCGGGCCATCATGGGTGCCCATGCCGTGACCGTGGCGGTCGAACTGCATGCTGGCCCGGAGTCTGTGCGTCAGGCCGCCCGTGCTGACGCCACCACGATTCCGTCCCGGCCTCGCCGGGCTCGGCACAGGATTGAGGAGGCTCGCGGCTATCAGCTCGATGGGCAGCCGGACGTCGCCATCGCCACGTTGGCGATGGCCCATGAGGCGGCGCCGGAGACGATCCGCTACAACGGCTACGCCAAGGCCTTGATCCTGGAGGAGATCCAGGCGCGCGCCAGCGGCCGCCGACGCCGGGCATCCGAACTCGCCGTGAAGGTGGGTCTGCTGGCCGCCTGACACCTGACAGGGGGGTGGATTCCTACCCTCTGGCTCCTTGAACTGCCCCTACCGTCGTTCGTACCGCAGGCCACGACGACGGTAGGGAGCGACCCATGCAGGAGAGGCACGACCGGCCGACCGAGTATGCCGAGGTGTCCCTCGGGCCGGTCCTTGCCGAGTTCGTCGACGCTATAGAAGAGCATGTGGAGCAGGCGGCCGAGGACGATATTCGGCGTGCGCTCAACATGCGCAGCCACCCCGGCGACGCCGAGGTCACGCGCCTCAACGACAGGCTCCACATGTACTGCCAAACCCTTGCCGTCGGCGTCCAGAGCATCCCGGAGCAGCGCCGAACCGTGCGCGGCGTGGCAGCCCTGGAGACATGGGCCAGCCTCACAGAAGACGGCCCCGCGCCCGGCCCGCTCGGTGCGTGGTCTCACTCGCATCATCTCGCCCAGACGGCGCGGGACATGCTCGCCGAGATCCGCGCGTACCGTGCCCAGCGACGCGAAGCCGCGTTCGTCGGCCGCCCCGGCCTGCCGCCCCTCGCGCCCGCCTCCGAGCGGCGGCCGCGGTGACCGATCGGCAGCGGCAGTTCGTGTACTGCCTCGTCGTCCTCGCATGCCTCGCCGCGATCGGCCTCGGCATCACCACCCAGAAGGGGCCCTGATGACCGCACAGCCCAAGTCCTCCCCCGAGTCGAGGCCGAAGCCGACGCCGACCGGGCGGCAGGTACCGCCCGCTTGGACGGACACGAGCAATCCCGTACTCGCGCAGCTGGTCTATTTGCAGCAGACCCGGTCCCATCGCCTTGGGATCAAGCCCGAAGGTTCCTGATCTCCTGGCCGCTGGTGGCGCCGATCACCAGCGGCCGGGTTGCAGCCGCCTCGGCCGGCCCATGTCCCCCGTGCCGACCGGGGCACTCATACCCCGCTCTGGCACCCGCCTCGGCCCTGGACGACACTCGGACGCTCTGCCGATCCGGGTGGGCCACTCGCGCATCGCGCGCGTAAGGGTGCCAGAGCGGGTCCAGCCCCGGCCAGGTTTCGACGCTGGCCGGGGCTCACCGCACGAGGTCGGCGAGGGGGACACCGATTGCGTCGGCGATGCGGACGAGGTCGCTGAATCGGGGGTCGCGTTCGGCGCGTTCGTAGCGTTGGATGCTGCGTCGCTCCATCCCGATGGCGTCGGCGAGCTGGTCTTGAGAGAGGCCGGCGGCTCGGCGGTAGTCCGTGATCCGCTGGCCGAGAACCCTGCGCCGGTGCAGCACTTCTTCGGGCAGGGGGGTTCTTCGGGCTGGCACTCGTCAAGGCTTCGACTCAAACGATCTTGAGTCAGTACCCAAACGGTCGCTTCTGCCCCACCCCCGCCAAGGGGTGGGGCTTCGTCATGTTCCTAGGAAGTCGTGGGCGGATGTTCCAGCAGGCCAACGCCTCACTGGCGTTCCGGAAGTCTTCCGGTCGGGGCCTGGATTCCGGTGTTCTTCCGTACGTTCACGACACCCGACGAAGGTCCATGAAAGACATGGAAA
>NZ_BMQQ01000051.1:12178-17714 GCF_014648195.1 Streptomyces purpureus | reverse complement strand
GAGACTCCGCCGCAGGTCAACAGCCCTGCACGCCCCCGACCAGCTCAAGCGCTCTCCGCCTGGAACATCCAGTGGTGCTTCTCGAGGTCGGCGGTGAGCCCGATCAGGATGTCCTGGGTGACCGGGTCGGGCTTCTCGGTGATGTCGATACGCTCGCGCATCTTGCGGATCACCGCACCGAGCGCGTCCACCAGGATCCGTACGGCGTCGACGTCCTTGATCCAGCCGTCGGGCACGGTCCCGATCGCGCTGCTTGCGGCCACCGTCGCGGCGCGCCCGTCGGGCGTGACGCCGATGGCGGAGGCCCGTTCGGCGACGACGTCGGAGTGCTGGCGTGCGGTGACGACGACGTCGTCGAGTTGCAGATGGACCGAACGGAAGCGCGGTCCGACCACGTTCCAGTGGACCTGCTTGGCGACCAGCGACAGATTGACGAGATCGACCAAGGCGCCCTGCAGGGCCTCACCCACGGTCTTGAGGTCGTCGTCGGCCAGCGAACTCTTCACGACAGACATGCATATTCTCCCAGCAGTCGTACGTTTCCCCCACCATGCACGACTCACCGCGTACGGGCATCTCAAACGCCTTGCCGCGCGCCCGCCCGTGTGTTCGCGCACGAACCGGCCACGGCAAGGCCCGGAAACGACGAAAGCCCCGGTCGGCCTGTCAGGCACCGACCAGGGCTCCGCCCATGTCACGGTTCAGGCGGCAACCACGTCGACCGCCTCCGCAGGCGCCTTGATGGTCACCCGCTCCGTCGGCACACCTGCCACCGACGTCACCGAAACCGAATTGAGCATCGGCCGTACCGGTGCGGGCACCGGCTCGCTCGCCGCTGCCGACTCGGCCAGTTCGGCCAGCGACAGCTCGTCGCTCACTTCCCGCATGAGCTCGGACATCCGTACGTCAAGCGCGTCGCAGATCGCGGAGAGCAGTTCGGAGGAAGCCTCCTTCTGCCCCCGCTCCACCTCGGAGAGATAGCCGAGAGAAACTCGGGCGGACGAGGAGACTTCGCGCAGAGTACGGCCCTGGCGCTGGCGCTGCCGACGCAGCACGTCACCCAGCAGGCGACGGAGCAGAATCATCGGTGGCTCCCTCCTCGGACCGCGTAGCCGCATCCTTCACGCCCCACCGTACCGCCTCGCGCTGCGGCCGTGCGGGGAGCGATGTCGTGTTCACTCAGGGCTGCAAACATCAATTCCCCCCGTTCTGTTCCGTATCCTGTGCCCGCGCATTCCCGGAGAGTTCGTCTGCGAGCAGTTCCAGCACGCTCCGTACACTCTCTCTACGGATTTCCGCGCGGTTGCCGTTCAACCGCAATGCGGCCACTTTCCCCGCCCCGACAGGTCCCGCCACGGCGACGTACACCGTGCCGACGGGCTGACCGTCCTGCGTTTCCGGGCCGGCGACGCCGGTGGTGGAGATACCCCAATCGGCCTCCAGCCGGTCCCGCACACCGGCCGCCATCTGCAGCGCGACCTCGGGATCGACAGCCCCACGCTCCGCCAGAAGGGTCCGGTCCACCCCGAGAAGGTCCTCCTTGAGGGCCGTGGCGTAGGCCGTGACGGACCCTCGAAAGGTCTCCGAGGCACCAGGGACACCGGTGAGCTCCGCGGCCACCAGACCGCCCGTGAGGGACTCCGCCACCGCCAGCGTGCGACCACGCTCCGCGAGCAGACGCAGCACACGGGCGGCGGTGTTCATCGCGCCGACCCGGCCGAGGATCCCGCCTGGGCCGCGGCCCGCTCGGCCGCGAGGCCCTTGCGCCGCAGTACGACGGCCTGGCGGACGTAGTCGAGACCGGTGGCGACCGTCAGCACGACGGCCACCGTCATCACCCAGAAGCGGAGGGTGGCAAGCGGCCCGGTGAGCGCAAGGACGTACATTCCGACCGCGGTCCCCTGGGCCAGGGTCTTCATCTTGCCACCGCGACTGGCCGGAATGACTCCATGCCGGATCACCCAGAACCGCATGAGCGTGATGCCGAGCTCACGGAAGAGGATCACCCCGGTCACCCACCAGGGCAGGTCGCCGAGCCAGGACAGACAGATCAGTCCGGCGGCCATGATCGCCTTGTCGGCGATCGGGTCGGCGATCTTCCCGAAATCCGTGACCAGGTTGTACGCCCGGGCCAGATGCCCGTCGAAGACGTCCGTGATCATGGCGACGGCGAAGGCCGCCCAGGCCCAGGCGCGCCAGACGGGGTCGTACCCGCCGTCCTGGAGGAGCAGGAAGACAAAGGCGGGGACCAGGAGCAGCCGCACCATGGTGAGGATGTTGGCGATGTTCCACAGGCTCGCCTGGTTGACCGCCGCGGCACCCAGCTTGCCGCCGGGCGCCGGCCGGCCGGTCCCGCCCGCGGCGGACGCCGGCACTCCGGTCATCTGCCCGCCTCCTCGAAAGCGTCCGGAAGGTACTCCGCCACCAGGTCGACGCCTTCCGTGCCCACGACCTTGGCCCTGACCATACGGCCGACGGCGAGTCCCTCGCCGCTCGTGAAGACGACCTGACCGTCGGTCTCGGGGGCCTGGTGGGCGGCGCGGCCCACGGCGGCCTCCTCGCCGTCCTCGTCGCCGACAGACTCGACCAGTACCTCCAGGGTCTCTCCGAGGCGCTCCTCCGCGCGCTGCGCGGTGAGCTCCTCCGCGAGCCGGGACAGGTGGGCGAGGCGCTCGTCGACGGTCTCCTGGTCGAGCTTGTTCTCGTACGTGGCGGCTTCGGTGCCGTCCTCGTCGGAGTAGCCGAAGACGCCGATGGCGTCGAGACGGGCGTGCGTGATGAAGCGTTCAAGCTCCGCGAAGTCCTCCTCGGTCTCGCCGGGGAAGCCGACGATGAAGTTGGACCGGGCACCGGCCTGCGGCGCCTTGCCGCGGATGGTGTCGAGGAGCTCCAGGAAGCGGTCGGTGTCGCCGAAGCGCCGCATCGAGCGCAGCACGGCCGGCGCGCTGTGCTGGAAGGACAGGTCGAAGTAGGGGGCGACCTTGTCGGTCGAGGTGAGGACGTCGATCAGGCCCGGGCGCATCTCGGCGGGCTGGAGGTAGCTGACCCGGACCCGCTCGATGCCGTCGACGGCGGCGAGCTCGGGCAGCAGGGTCTCCAGGAGGCGGATGTCGCCGAGGTCCTTGCCGTAGGAGGTGTTGTTCTCGGAGACCAGCATGATCTCCTTCACGCCCTGCTCGGCGAGCCAGCGCGTCTCGCCGAGGACGTCCGAGGGCCGCCGGGAGACGAAGGAGCCGCGGAAGGACGGGATGGCGCAGAAGGAGCAGCGCCGGTCGCAGCCGGAGGCGAGCTTCACGGAGGCGACGGGGCTGGTGTCCAGGCGGCGGCGGAGCGGGGCGCGCGGTCCGGAGACTGGCGCGATGCCCTCCGGGAGGTCCTCGGGGGCCTCCGTGAGGCCCGCGCCGTGCCCCGGCAGGGCGATCTCGGCCGCGGCGCTCTGGCGCTCGACGGGGCTGAGCGGGAGCAGCTTGCGCCGGTCGCGCGGGGTGTGGGCCTCCACGCTGCCGCCGCTCAGGATGGTCTGGAGGCGGTTGGAGATGTCGGCGTAGTCGTCGAAGCCGAGCACGCCGTCGGCCTCGGGGAGGGCGTCGGCGAGCTCCTTGCCGTACCGCTCGGCCATGCAGCCGACGGCGACCACGGCCTGGGTGCGGCCGTGGTCCTTGAGGTCATTGGCTTCGAGGAGGGCGTCGACGGAGTCCTTCTTGGCGGCTTCGACGAACCCGCAGGTGTTGACGACGGCGACGTCTGCGTCGGAGGCGTCCTCGACGAGCTCCCAGCCGTCCGCTGCCAAGCGGCCTGCGAGCTCCTCCGAGTCCACCTCGTTACGGGCGCAGCCAAGAGTGACAAGGGCGACGGTACGGCGTTCGGGCATGGACTCAAGACTACTTCGTCCCGGCCGTGCCCCCGCCGCTCAGGGGTTTGCTCAGGCCCCGCTCACCCCGCCTCGGGGTCTCCCTTGGTGTACGAGAGGCGCTCGACCTGCCCCGACTCGAATTTCTCCTCGACCTTCTTGCCGTTGACGTAGAGCTCGATGGGGCCGGCGTTGCCGAGGATGAGGTCGATGCGCTCGTCGTCCTGGAAGGTCTTGGACTCGCCCTTGAGCAGCAACCCGTCGAAGAGGAGCTTGCCGTCGTGCGCCTTGGCCGAGATCCAGCTCTTGTCGTCGGTGGCGGTCATGGTCACGGTGACCTTGTCCGCCGGGACGGCTGCGATGGCGCTCTCGGAGGGCTTGGGGGCGGGCGGCTTCGGCTTCGGCGTGGGGCTGGCCTTCTTCTGCGGCGCGGGACCCTCCGCCACCTGACGCGCCCGGTCGCTGTCGTCGCCGCCGCTGAACATCGTGAAGCCGACGAAACCGATCACGGCCACGATCGCCGCGACCATGGCCGCGGTCCAGTTCGGGCGGCGGCGCTCGGGGCGGATACGTTCCGCCTCGAAGAGCGGCGCGGCGGGCGTGGGCGCGGGCCGGCCGCCGTGCTCGGCGTCGTACTGGTCGACCAGCGGCGCCGGGTCGAGGCCTACGGCGCGCGCGAGCGTACGGATGTGACCGCGGGCATAGACGTCGCCGCCGCAGCGCGAGAAGTCGTCCTCCTCGATCGCGTGCACGATCGGGATGCGCACCCGGGTGGACGTGCTGACCTCGTCCACGGTCAGCCCGGCGTCGATACGGGCCTGCTGCAGCGTGCGACCGATCGGCGGCCGGACGTCGGCCGAAGGCCGTTCGTCTGCCGGGGAGTTCCGGTCGTCTTCGGGGGAGTTGCCGATGGACACGAGGGCGCCTTTCGAGCGTGTAACCACCTGCTGGACGTTCAGTCTATGGGTGGTACGAAAGGGTGGGGCAACCGGGCGGATGCAGTTTGTACGCCATCGGAATGGCCGTACGCCGGCACCCGGACACAGTGACGATGGGACACGGTGTTGTCCCACTGTCCAACTTGACGTACGGCCAAGGGAAACGGTTGCCCCCTGTTCCCTTACGAGTGAGCCTCGATGCCCCCAAAGGGCCCCATCCGCCCCGCTACGCCTCGGCTTCCCCGCGGATCACGGCGAGCACCCCATCCAGTTCGTCCGGTTTCACCAGAACGTCCCGGGCCTTGGATCCCTCGCTGGGGCCGACGATGTTCCGCGACTCCATGAGGTCCATCAGCCGGCCTGCCTTGGCGAAGCCGACCCGCAGCTTGCGCTGGAGCATCGACGTCGAGCCGAACTGCGTCGAGACCACCAGCTCGGCCGCCTGGCAGAGCAGGTCCAGGTCGTCGCCGATGTCCTCGTCGATCTCCTTCTTCTGCTTGGAGCCGACCGTGACGTCGTCCCGGAAGACCGGGGCCATCTGGTCCTTGCAGTGCTGGACGACCGCCGCGACCTCGCTCTCGGTGACGAAGGCGCCCTGCATACGGATCGGCTTGTTCGCGCCCATCGGAAGGAAGAGCCCGTCGCCCTTGCCGATGAGCTTCTCGGCGCCGGGCTGGTCGAGGATGACCCGGCTGTCGGCGAGCGAGGAGGTCGCGAAGGCGAGCCGGGAGGGCACGTTCGCCTTGAT
>NZ_BMQQ01000051.1:5408-12146 GCF_014648195.1 Streptomyces purpureus | reverse complement strand
CAGACCGGTGACGACATCGACCGAGGGCCGCTGGGTGGCCAGCACCAGATGGATGCCGGCGGCGCGGGCCAGCTGGGTGATCCGGACGATGGCGTCCTCGACGTCCCGCGGCGCGACCATCATCAGGTCGGCCAGCTCGTCCACGATGACCAGCAGGTACGGATAGGGCTGCAGCTCGCGCTCGCTGCCCTCGGGCAGCTTGACCTTGCCGTTGCGGATGGCCTCGTTGAAGTCGTCGATGTGCCGGAAGCCGAAGGCGGCCAGGTCGTCGTAGCGCAGGTCCATCTCCCGCACGACCCACTGGAGCGCCTCCGCGGCCCGCTTGGGGTTGGTGATGATCGGGGTGATCAGGTGCGGAATGCCTTCGTACGCGGTCAGCTCGACCCGCTTGGGGTCGACGAGGACCATCCGGACGTCCTCCGGGGTCGCTCTTATCATGATCGACGTGATCAGGCAGTTGATGCACGAGGACTTTCCGGAGCCCGTCGCGCCGGCGACCAGGATGTGCGGCATCTTCGCCAGGTTGGCCATCACATAGCCGCCCTCGACGTCCTTGCCGAGCGCGACCAGCATCGGGTGGTCGTCCTCGGCGGCGTCCGCGAGGCGCAGCACATCGCCCAGGTTGACCATCTCTCGGTCGGTGTTGGGGATCTCGATGCCGACGGCCGACTTGCCGGGGATCGGCGAGATGATCCGTACATCGGGGCTGGCGACGGCGTAGGCGATGTTCTTCGTCAGCGCCGTGATCCGCTCGACCTTCACGGCCGGGCCGAGCTCCACCTCGTACCGGGTTACCGTCGGACCGCGGGTGAAGCCGGTGACGGCGGCGTCGACCTTGAACTCCGAGAAGACGGTCGTCAGGGACGCGACGATCGCGTCGTTGGCCGCGCTGCGCGTCTTTCCAGGCCCGCCGCGTTCCAGCAGGTTCAGCGAAGGCAGGGAGTAGGTGATGTCCCCGGCGAGCTGGAGCTGCTCCGCGCGCGGGGGCAGTCCCTCGGCGGCCTCCGGAGCGGGCTTGGTCAGATCGGGCACGACCCCCTTGCCGTCCGGCCGCTTCGCGTCCTGTCCGGATTCGCGTGCGGTCGGTACGGATCCGGCCGCGGCGGCCGCGATCTCGCCCGCGCGCCGCCGGTCGGCGGTCAGGTCCCGAGTGAGGTCGGCGACGACCGGCGAGGGCGGCATGCCGTTCAGCACGGCCCCGTCCAGCGCCGCGGCGGCCGCGGCGGCGACGTCCACGGCGTCCATGGGCCGGCCGAAGTCGGGCTGCGCGCTCTTGTGCGGGCGCTTACGCCGGGTGAGCGCCTCCTCCTCGGCGCTCTCTGCGTCGTATGCCTCCGGAGCAGTGGCCCTGCGCCGCGCGCGGACGGGGCGCGCCTCACGCCACTCGTCGTCGTACACCTCGGCGTCGCCCTGGTCGGGCTCGTACGCCGGTTCGACGATGCCGAGCTTGGCGCCCAGGGCCCGCAGTCGCTGTGGAATGGCGTTGACGGGGGTCGCGGTGACCACGAGCAGCCCGAAGACGGTGAGGAGCACCAGCAGGGGGACGGCGAGGACCTCGCCCATCATGAAGACGAGTGGCTTGGACGCGGCCCAGCCGATGAGCCCGCCGGCGTCCCGCATCGCCTCGGTGCCGGAGTCGCGGCCCGGCGAGCCGCACGCGATGTGGACCTGGCCGAGGATCCCGAGGACCAGAGCGGACAGGCCGATCACGATCCGCCCGTTGGCCTCGGGCTTCTCCGGGTAGAGGATCAGCCGTACGGCGACGGCGCCCAGGAGCAGCGGAAAGAGCAGGTCGAGCCGGCCGAAGGAGCCGGTGACCAGCATCTTGACCAGATCGCCGACCGGCCCGCGCAGGTTGGACCAGGTACCGGCCGCGACGATCAGGGCGAGGCCCAGCAGGAGCAGCGCCACGCCGTCCTTGCGGTGCGCGGGGTCGAGCCCCTTCGCGCCGCGCCCTATGCCCCGGAACATCGCCCCGACGGCATGTGCGAGGCCCAGCCAGAGCCCGCGCACAATCCGGAACACGCCCCCGGTCGGGGACGGGGCCGGCTTCGGCGGCGCCTTCTTGGCGGTCTTACGGGCGGGTGCCTTCTTCGCGGGCGCGCTCTTCCTGGCGGCCGCGGTCTTCTTCGCGGGTGCTTTGCCGGGCGCCGCCTTCTTCGCAGCGCCAGTCGTACGCCCGGCGCGCGGCTTCGCGGTGCCCGCCGTGCCCTGGGAACCTTTGCCGGACGTACGTGAGGCCATGGTGGTGAGGTTACCGGTGTGGCGCGCGGCGGACACGCGTGCGCACCGCTTCACCCGTTCGTGTCGCCCTGCGGGCGGACGGAAACTGACGGTACGGCATGCGTGGGCCGCGCCACGGCAGGCGCGAGCTGACGGGCACTCAGCCGACCGGACCAGCGCCCGGCAGGGCCATCAGGGCTCCGGCCTTCGGGGATCCGGTCCTCGCGCGTGTCAGCCGCGTGTCAGCTCTGGGAGGGCAGCGCGGGCGCGCTGCTGCCCGTGCCGGGCTCCAGGGCGTCCAGCGCCCGGCGCAGACCGGTGAGCTTGCGCTCCAGATGCGCGGCGGTGGCGACGGCCGCCGCGTCCGCGGAGTCGTCGTCGAGCTGCTTGGAGAGCGCCTCGGCCTGCTCCTCGACCGCCGCGAGCCGGGCGGAGAGTTCGGCGAGCAGCCCGGCGGACTCCTTGGCCACGCCGCCCGCTCCGCCGTTGCCCTCCAGCTGGAGGCGGAGCAGTGCGGCCTGCTCCCGCAGCTGGCAGTTCTTCATGTACAGCTCGACGAAGACCGAAACCTTGGCGCGCAGCACCCAGGGGTCGAAGGGCTTGGAGATGTAGTCCACCGCGCCCGCGGCGTAGCCCCGGAAGGTGTGGTGCGGGCCGTGGTTGATGGCGGTGAGGAAGATGATCGGGATGTCCCGGGTCCGCTCGCGCCGCTTGATGTGCGCGGCGGTTTCGAAACCGTCCATTCCTGGCATCTGGACGTCCAGCAGGATGACCGCGAAGTCGTCCGTCAGCAGCGCCTTGAGCGCTTCCTCCCCTGACGATGCCCGCACCAGTGTCTGATCGAGCGCAGAGAGGATGGCCTCCAGCGCCAGCAGATTCTCCGGCCGGTCATCGACCAGGAGGATCTTGGCCTTCTGCACCATGCCCCGTCCTCCTCGCCCCGGCACGGACTCTCCCCGGCTCGTCGAGCCGGAGGTAGCACCGGGCGCCGCCCCAGGGGACGACTCCCTTGCGCCGTCCGTCCTTGTGCCGGTCATGGTAGCCGCACCCCGCCTGTCGCCACACCCTGTCACCGCGATGTCACTGTGCACGTAGCGGAAACGCGGCGAGAGACCAGAAGGTTCCCCGAATACCGACGTCCCACACCCCTACGAGCACAGTCAGTCAACAACTCGCCGTCAGGTGAGCGCCCGCCGATCACGCCCCGCGCATCCACTGCTCCATCACCGACAGCAGATGGTCAGGGTCGACCGGCTTGGTGACGTAATCGGAAGCTCCGGACTCGATCGCCTTCTCCCGGTCACCCTTCATCGCCTTCGCGGTCAACGCGATGATCGGCAGCCCCGAGAACTGCGGCATCCGCCGGATCGCCGTCGTCGTCGCGTATCCGTCCATCTCCGGCATCATGATGTCCATCAGGACGACCGTCACATCGTCGTGCTGCTCCAGCACCTCGATGCCCTCCCGGCCGTTCTCCGCGTACAGCACCGCGAGGCCGTGCTGTTCGAGGACGCTGGTCAGCGCGAAGACGTTACGGATGTCGTCGTCGACGATCAGCACCTTCTCGCCGTGGAACTCGAAGGTCCGCCGCGGCTCCGGCTCCTCCTGCCCCACCGCCGTCGCCCACGACTCCTGCGCCCCGTGGGCACCCGGCTGGCCGGGCAGCGAGGGCCGCTGGTCGCCGCGACCCAGCGCCTTGCGGCGGTGCCGGAACAGCGCGCCGCTGCCCGCCCTGGAGTCCGCCGAGAGCGGCGCGGGGGCGTACGAGGGCGTCTGGAGGACCGCCTCCGCCGCGTCGTCCGCCTCGCTCTGCTGCCGGCCCGCGGAACCCTGCGCCAACTGCCCGTACCCGTGCGGCGGAAGCTCGCTCGGGTGCAGCGGCATGAAGAGCGTGAACGTCGAGCCACGGCCGGGCTCGCTGGCGGCGTAGATCTCGCCGCCGAGCAGCCGCGCGATCTCCCGGCTGATCGAGAGCCCCAGGCCCGTCCCGCCGTACTTCCGGCTGGTCGTGCCGTCCGCCTGCTTGAACGCCTCGAAGATCACCCGCATCTTGCTGGCCGCGATGCCGATGCCAGTGTCGGTCACCGAGAAGGCGATGAGGTCGGCGTCCGGATCCCGCAGCGACCCCGCCTCGAGGAGCTGCTCCCGGATCGACTGCGGCACATCCGTCCCGGCCGGCCGGATCACCAGCTCGACCGCCCCGGTGTCGGTGAACTTCACGGCGTTGGACAGCAGGTTGCGCAGCACCTGCAGGAGCCGCTGCTCGTCCGTGTGCAGCGTGGCGGGCAGCTCCGGCGACACCCGTACGGAGAAGTCCAGGCCCTTCTCCGCGGTCAGCGGGCGGAAGGTGGCCTCCACGTAGTCCACAAGCTGGACCAGGGCGATCCGGGTCGGACTGACGTCCATCTTGCCCGCCTCGACCTTCGACAGATCGAGGATGTCGTTGATCAGCTGGAGCAGGTCCGAGCCCGCCCCATGGATGGTCTCGGCGAACTCCACCTGCTTCGGAGAGAGGTTGGCGTCGGCGTTGTCGGCGAGCAGCTTCGCCAGGATCAGCAGCGAGTTGAGCGGTGTGCGCAGCTCGTGCGACATGTTCGCCAGGAACTCCGACTTGTAGCGCATGGAGACGGCGAGCTGCTCGGCCCGCTCCTCCAGCACCTGCCGGGCCTCCTCGATCTCGGTGTTCTTCACCTCGATGTCGCGGTTCTGCTGGGCCAGCAGCTCGGCCTTCTCCTCCAGCTCGGCGTTGGAGTCCTGCAGCGCCTTCTGCCGGCTCTCCAGCTCCGCCGAACGCTCCCGCAGCTGCTCGGTGAGCTCCTGCGACTGCTTGAGCAGCACCTCGGTCTTGGTGTTGACGCTGATGGTGTTGACGCTGGTCGCGATCATCTCGGCGATCTGGTTGAGGAAGTCGCGCTGGATCTGGGTGAACGGCTGGAAGGACGCCAGCTCGATCACGCCGAGGACCTTGCCCTCGAACAGCACCGGCAGCACGATCACATGGGCCGGGGACGCCTCGCCGAGCCCCGACGAGATCTTCAGATACCCCGGCGGCACATTGACCTGGATCGTCCGCTTCTCCTCGGCCGCCGTTCCGATCAGGGTCTCGCCGGGCCGGAAGGACGTCGGCATCGACCCGGCCGAGTAGCCGTAACTGCCCCGCATCCGCAGCTCGTACGGGCCGTCACCGTCCGCCAGCTCCGCACCGTCGCCGGTGGGCATGGCCACGAAGAACGCCCCGTGCTGCGCCGAGACCACCGGCGTCAGCTCGCTCATGATCAGCGAGGCCACGTCGTCCAGATCGCGGCGGCCCTGCATCAGACCGGAGATCCGGGCCAGGTTGCCCTTCAGCCAGTCCTGCTCCTCGTTGGCGAGGGTGGTGTCCCGCAGGTTGACGATCATGGTGTTGATGTTGTCCTGCAGGGCCTGGATCTCGCCCGCCGCGTCCACCCCGTCGATCTTGAGGTTGAGGTCGCCACGGGTCACCGCCGTCGCGACGGCCGCGATGGCGCGCACCTGCCGGGTCAGGTTCCCGGCCATCTCGTTCACCGACTCGGTCAGGTCCCGCCACGTGCCGTCCACGTCACGCACGCGTGCCTGCCCGCCGAGCTGCCCGTCGGTGCCCACCTCACGGGCGACCCGGGTGACCTCCTCGGCGAAGTTGGAAAGCTGGTCGACCATCGTGTTGATGGTGTTCTTCAGCTCCTGGATCTCGCCCCGGGCGTCGATGTCGATCTTCTTGGTGAGATCGCCCTTGGCGATGGCGGTGGTGACGGCGGCGATCTGGCGCACCTGACCGGTGAGGTTGTCGGCCATGCCGTTCACCGAGTCGGTCAGGTCCTTCCACGTCCCCGAGACACCCGGTACGCGCGCCTGGCCGCCCAGGATGCCGTCCGTACCCACCTCGCGGGCGACCCTGGTCACCTGCTCCGCGAACGACGACAGCGTCGTCACCATCGTGTTGACGGTGTCGGCGAGCTCGGCGACCTCGCCACGCGCCTCCACGGTCACCTTCTTCGTCAGATCGCCGTTGGCGACCGCCGCGGAGACCCGGGAGATGTTCCGCACCTGGCTGGTCAGGTTGTTGGCCATCAGGTTGACGTTGTCGGAGAGGTCCTTCCACGTACCGGTCACGCCACGCACGCGTGCCTGGCCGCCGAGAATGCCCTCCGTACCCACCTCACGGGCGACCCTGGTCACCTCGTCGGCGAAGTTGGACAGCTGGTCGACCATCGTGTTGACGGTCGTCACCAGCTCCAGGATCTCGCCCTTGGCGTCGACGGTGATCTTCTTGGACAGGTCGCCCCGGGCGACCGCCGTGGTGACCTCGGCGATGTTGCGCACCTGAGAGGTCAGGTTGTTCGCCATGAAGTTCACCGACTGGGTGAGGTCCTTCCAGGTGCCGGAGACACCCTGCACCTCCGCCTGGCCGCCCAGGATGCCCTCGGTGCCCACCTCCCGGGCGACCCTGGTCACCTGGTCGGCGAAGCTGGAGAGCTGGTCGACCATGGTGTTGAG
>NZ_BMQQ01000051.1:5107-5382 GCF_014648195.1 Streptomyces purpureus | reverse complement strand
GTGTTCTTCAGCTCCAGGATCTCGCCGCGCGCGTCCACGTCGATCTTCTGCGACAGGTCACCACGCGCGACCGCCGTGGCGACCTGCGCGATGTTACGGACCTGGGCGGTGAGGTTCCCGGCCATGCCGTTCACCGAGTCGGTCAGGTCGCGCCAGACACCGGCCACGCCCGGCACCTGCGCCTGACCGCCGAGCCGGCCGTCCGTACCCACCTCACGGGCCACCCGCGTCACCTGCTCGGCGAACGCGCTCAGCTGGTCGACCATCGTGTTGAT
>NZ_BMQQ01000051.1:0-5078 GCF_014648195.1 Streptomyces purpureus | reverse complement strand
GTGTTCTTCAGCTCCAGGATCTCGCCGCGCGCGTCCACGTCGATCTTCTGCGACAGGTCACCACGCGCGACCGCCGTCGTCACCTGCGCGATCTGCCGCACCTGGGACGTCAGGTTGCCGGCCATGAAGTTGACGGAGTCGGTGAGCTCCTTCCACGTACCGGAGACACCGTCCACCCGTGCCTGACCGCCGAGGCGGCCCTCCGTGCCCACGTCCCGCGCCATGCGGGTCACCTGGTCGGCGAAGGACGACAGCTGCGACACCATCGTGTTGACGGTGTTCTTCAGCTCCAGCATCTCCCCGGCCACGTCGACCGTGACCTTCTGCGACAGATCACCGTTCGCCACCGCCGTGGTCACCTGAGCGATGTCCCGCACCTGCCCGGTGAGGTTACGGAACGCGGTGTTCACCGAGTCCGTGAGGTCCTTCCAGGTCCCCGCGGCACCCGGCACCTCCGCCTGACCGCCCAGGCGCCCCTCGACACCGACCTCGCGCGCGACCCTCGTCACCTCGGAACCGAAGGCGGAGAGCTGGTCCACCATCGTGTTGACGGTGTTCTTCAGCTCCAGCATCTCCCCGGCCACGTCGACCGTGACCTTCTGCGACAGGTCGCCGTTGGCCACCGCCGTGGTCACCTGGGCGATGTCCCGCACCTGGGTCGTGATGTTCCGGAAGACCGTGTTGACCGAGTCGGTCAGGTCCTTCCACGTGCCCGCGGCACCCGGCACCTGCGCCTGCCCGCCGAGCAGACCCTCGGCGCCGACCTCGCTCGCCACTCGCGTCACCTCGTCGGCGAACGTCCGCAGCGTCTCGGTCATCTGGTTGATCGTGTCGGCGAGTTGAGCCACCTCACCGCGCGCGCTGACGGTGACCTTCTGCGACAGGTCGCCGTTGGCCACCGCGGTGGTGACCTCGGCGATGCCCCGCACCTGCGAGGTCAGATTGCCCGCCATCGTGTTGACGGAGTCCGTCAGGTCCTTCCACACGCCCGCGACGCCCGGCACTTCGGCCTGGCCGCCCAGCTCGCCCTCCGTACCCACCTCGCGCGCGACACGGGTCACCTCGGAGGAGAACGACGACAGCTGGTCCACCATCGTGTTGACGGTGTTCTTCAGCTCCAGCATCTCGCCGGCCACATGGACGGTGACCTTGCGAGACAGATTGCCCTTGGCGACCGCCGTGGTGACGAGAGCAATGTCACGCACCTGCGCCGTCAGCCGGTACGCCATGGTGTTCACGGAATCCGTGAGATCTCGCCACGAACCAGACATACCGCGCACTTGGGCCTGGCCGCCGAGCTTGCCTTCGGTACCGACCTCGAGTGCGACTCTCGTCACCTCGTCCGTGAACGCGGACAGCTGGTCGACCAGGTTGTTGACCGTACGCGCGACCTTCAGGAACTCACCCCGCAGCGGCCGCCCCTCCGGCCCCTCCGAGCGCAGCTCCATCCGCTGCTCCAGGTCGCCCTCCGCCACCGCGGACAGCACCCGTCCCACCTCGGAGACCGGCCGGGTCATGTCGTCCACGAGCGCGTTCGCGGCCTCGATCGCCGCCGCCCAGGCGCCCTCGCTGGCGGCGGCCTCAAGCCGCTCCGACAGCTTGCCCTCGCGCCCGACCATCCGCCGCACCCGCGACAGCTCACCGGTCAGGTGCAGCTGCCGGTCGGCGACCTCGTTGAAGACGGCCGCGATCTCCGCCATCACGCCGTCGCCGGACACCGTCAACCGCCGACGGAAGTTCCCGTCCCTCATCGAGACGAGCGCCGACAGCAGCCGCTCCAGCGCCGCCGCGTCGACCTCGACCGTCCCACTGCTCCGGGACCGTCCGCTTTTCGTACGCGTGCTACCGCCCCGCGCCGTCACGCCAGACTCCACCGTGTCCCTCCCGCAGGGGTTGACCGTAGTGCTCGGGTTGTCTCTGGAAGCTTTCCCAGTGTTTCACCGCAGCCGAACCAGGCCATAACACTTCGGCAGCTTGGCATAACGTCCCCGCCCCCGGGGGACGGAAACAGCGGTGACCGGCATCCGCTCGGACAGTGAAGGTAAGTAACCTGGCATCCGGCTGTCCAACCGCCCCGTCCGCCCGGCGGGGGCGGCCTGGGCGCGAGACGGACGACCGGGCACCGGGAGGGGCAGGGCCAACCATGGCACAGCCGGGCGTCGAGACGCGTACGAGGAGTTCTGTGATCACCGCGCGGGCGGCCGCCACCTTCGACCCTGTCGGGAGGTCCGTCGCGACCGCCCGGGCCTTCGTCCGGGACACCCTCCAGGGCTGGGGGTACG
Organism: Streptomyces purpureus; assembly: GCF_014648195.1. Lineage (GTDB taxonomy): Bacteria > Actinomycetota > Actinomycetes > Streptomycetales > Streptomycetaceae > Streptomyces > Streptomyces purpureus. The sequence continues at coordinate 2,796 of NZ_BMQQ01000051.1, read as the reverse complement.
CCGATGTCGTCGACGACGCAGTCGTCCTCACGAGCGAACTCGTCACCAACGCAGTGATCCACGCCGGCACCGCCGCAGACGTCCTGTGCCTGCGCACGGACGACGGCGTACGCGTCGAGGTGGCCGACCGCTATCCCGAGCGCGAGATCCCGATCCAGAGCACCGGCCCCCGCCTCGCCAACCACGACAGCGAGAACGGCCGCGGCCTCCTCCTGTGCGCCGCGCTCGCCACCCGCTGGGGCGTCGAGTACTCCCCCACCCGCAAGCAGGTCTGGTTCCAACTCGACCTCCGCGAACGCCCGGTGGGCACCCGCTCCGCCGGCCCGGTCCTCCCCGTCGACCTGCTCCCGACCACCGACGGACGGGTCCGTGTCGCCGTGGTCCAGATCGACCGCGGCGCCGCAATCACCTCCTGGAACGAGGACGCGGAGCAGCTCTTCGGCTACGGCGCCGAGCAGGTCGTCGGCAAACCCCTCGGCGACCTCGCCGCCTGGCCGCACACCCCCGGCATCGGCACCGGCATCGCCGAGGCCCTGCTGCTCTCCCGCTGGGAGGGCAGCTACGGCATCCGCGACACCAACGGCCGCGTCGTCCCTGTCTACGCCTCCCACCTGCGCGTCCGCGACACCAACGGCGAGCCGTCCACGGTCTGCCTGCTCGTACGGGACCACGAACGTGCCGTCCTGCAGACCCCACAGCGAACCCCCGTCTCCGACGGGGGCGGGGAGAACCGCAGCAGGGACCCCTTCGAGGTCTTCATCGGCTCCCCGGCCCCCGACGACCTCGACGGCCTCCTCCAGCGCACGGTCGAGCGCGCCCGCGACATGCTCGACGGCGACTCCGCCTTCCTGCTCCTGGCCACGGACGACGAGACCGAACTGGAGGTAAGGGCCACCACCGGCCTCCCCTCGGCCCGCCAGCGCTTCGCCCGCGTCCCCGTCGAGGCCGGCACCGGTCGGTACGGCTCGGCCCGGATGCCGGCCGTCCACGACGACCTCGCCGCGGTCCCAGGAGCCGTACCGCTCCTCAACGGCACCGGCATGCGCTCGGTCGTCACCGTGCCCCTGAAGGTCGAAGGCCGGCTCACCGGCTCCCTGGGGGTCGCGGCCGAGGCCCCGGGCCGCTACTCCAACGAGGAGGCCCTGCGCCTCCAGTTCGCCGCCGACCGCATCGCCCTGGCCGTCGAGTCGGCCCGCCTGGGCGAGCTGGAGCGGCTGCGCCGCGGCTCCCTGAGCTTCCTCGTCGAGGCCTCCGACCTGCTCGCCGGCACCCTCGACCGCGACCAGACGCTCGCGCTGATGGCCCAGATGACCGTCCCGACACTCGCCACCTGGTGCGCCGTCTACACGATCGCGGACCAGTCCTCCGAGCCGTACCTCTCGTACGTCCTGCACGAGGACGAGGACCGGATCGACGGCCTCAAGGCCCTGCTCTCCCGGATCGACCCCCCGGACCCGGTGCCGACCCCCGGCGCCCGCGTCTGGCCAGCCCCCGCCGACGCCGCCCACCAGGCCGCGCTGCGGGTCTCCAAGCGCGAACTGGGTTTGACCAGCACCCCGCTCTCCTCCGGTATCGGCTCCACCCTCGCCACGGCCTCCGCGGTCGGCGGCGAGACGGTGGTGCTGCCGCTGGTGGCCCGTAACCGGGTCATCGGCATGCTGACCCTCGGCAAGCCCTCCGACGACCATTTCCGCCAGGAGATCCTGGAACTGGCGGAGGACCTCTCTCGCCGCGCGGCCCTGGCCCTGGACAACGCCCGCCTCTACTCCGAGCGCATGGCCATCAGCCAGTCCCTCCAGCGCAGCCTGCTGCCCCCGGGCCTCCCGCAGATCCCCGGGGTCGAGGTCGAGGTCATCTACCGCGCGGCCGGCGAGGGCAACGAGGTCGGCGGCGACTTCTACGACCTGTTCCCGATCCGGGACGGCGCCTACGGCTTCGCCATCGGCGACGTGTGCGGTACGGGCCCGGAGGCCGCGGCCGTCACGGGCCTCGCCCGCCACGCGCTGCGCCTGTTGGCCCGCGAGGGCTTCGGCGGCCCCGCAGTGCTGGAGCGCCTGAACGCCGCCATCCTCGACGAGGGCGCCCGCAGCCGCTTCCTGACCCTGCTGTACGGCGAGATGTGGCCGCAGGAGGACGGCTCGGCCATCCTCAAGGTCGTCTGCGCGGGCCATCCTCTGCCGCTGCGCCTGCGCCAGGACGGCACGGTCTCACCGGCGGCCGAACCCCAGCCGCTGCTCGGTGTGATGGACGACCTGGAGCTCTACGAGCAGACGATCACCCTCGACCCGGGCGATGTGCTCCTGTGCGTCACTGACGGCGTCACGGAACGCCGCGAGGGCACCCGCATGCTCGGCGACGACGGCCTGATCGACGTCCTGACCACCTGTACGGGCCTCACGGCCGGCGCGGTGGCGGCCCGCGTCTTGCGGGCCGTGGAACGCTTCGCGGCCGAGCCGGCCTCGGACGACATGGCCATCCTGGCGATGCGCCTCCAGGAGCCACTGAACGGCGTCTGACGTAACGGGATTGGCTTGAGGGCCGGCGTGAGTGGCCGGCCCTCGGGTCAGTCCCGATACTTCTGCCTTCCCAGGGCCGGAGAAAACAAAAAAGGCCCCCGCCAACGGCGGGGGCCTTTTTCGATGGAGCCCTTTAACGGAATCGAACCGTTGACCTTCTCCTTACCATGGAGACGCTCTACCGACTGAGCTAAAAGGGCGGGTTGTTCGGCGGCGTCCTACTCTCCCACAGGGTCCCCCCTGCAGTACCATCGGCGCTGAAAGGCTTAGCTTCCGGGTT
>NZ_BMQQ01000050.1 GCF_014648195.1 Streptomyces purpureus | reverse complement strand
GTCCTGGCGGACGCGGTCGTGGAGAAGTTCGGCGGCGACTCGGTCCCCGAGACCCGCCGCAACGTCCAGTCGTACCTCGACAACCTGCACATCCGGTGACCGGCGGGCCTCTGGTCGTCCTGGTCGGGCCCATGGGGTCCGGCAAGTCCACGGTGGGCGCGCTCCTCGCCGAACGGCTCGGCGCGCCCTACCGGGACACGGACGCCGACATCGTCGCCGCCCAGGGCCGGGAGATCTCGGACATCTTCGTCGAGGACGGCGAGGCCCACTTCCGCGCCCTGGAGCGGGACGCCGTACGCGCCGCCGTCGCCGAGCACGAGGGTGTCCTGTCCCTCGGCGGCGGAGCGATCCTCGACGCCTCGACCCGGGAGCTCCTCACCGGCCTCCCGGTCGTCTACCTGTCGATGGACGTGGACGAGGCGGTCCGCCGCGTCGGTCTGAACACCGCGCGCCCCCTGCTCGCCGTCAACCCGCGCCGGCAGTGGCGCGAGCTGATGGAGGCGCGCCGCCACCTCTACACCGAAGTCGCCCGGGTCGTCGTCGCCACCGACGACCGCACCCCTGAAGAGGTCGCCCAGGCGATCTTCGACGCACTCGAATTGAAGGACGTATGACCGACCAGGAAGTGACCCGGATCGAGGTCGGCGGTACGGCGGGTACGGACCCGTACGAGGTGCTGGTCGGCCGGCAGCTGCTCGGCGAGCTCCCCGGGCTCATCGGCAACCGCGCCAAGCGGGTCGCCGTGATCCACCCCGAGGCGCTCGCCGAGACCGGTGAGGCCCTGCGCCAGGACCTCGCCGACCACGGCTACGAGGCCGTGGCCATCCAGGTCCCGAACGCCGAGGAGGCCAAGACCGTCGAGGTCGCGGCCTACTGCTGGAAGGCGCTCGGCCAGACCGGCTTCACCCGCACCGACGTCATCGTCGGCGTCGGCGGCGGCGCCACCACCGACCTCGCCGGCTTCGTCGCCGCGAGCTGGCTGCGTGGGGTGCGCTGGATCGCCGTACCGACCACCGTCCTCGCCATGGTCGACGCGGCCGTCGGCGGCAAGACCGGCATCAACACCGCCGAGGGCAAGAACCTCGTCGGCGCCTTCCACCCGCCGGCCGGGGTGCTGTGCGACCTGGCGGCGCTCGACTCGCTGCCCGTGCACGACTACGTCAGCGGACTCGCCGAGATCATCAAGGCCGGCTTCATCGCCGACCCGGCCATCCTCGACCTCGTCGAGGAGGACCCGGCCGCCGCGCGGACCCCCGCCGGGCCGCACACCGCCGAGCTGATCGTGCGGTCCATCCGGGTGAAGGCCGAGGTCGTCTCCAGCGACCTCAAGGAGTCGGGGCTCCGGGAGATCCTCAACTACGGCCACACCCTGGCCCACGCGATCGAGAAGAACGAGCGGTACAAGTGGCGTCACGGCGCCGCCGTCTCCGTCGGCATGGTCTTCGCCGCCGAGCTGGGCCGGCTCGCCGGCCGGCTCGACGACGCCACCGCCGACCGGCACCGCACGATCCTGGAGTCCGTCGGCCTGCCGCTCACCTACCGCGGCGACCAGTGGCCCAAGCTCCTGGAGACCATGAAGGTCGACAAGAAGTCCCGGGGCGACCTGCTGCGGTTCATCGTCCTCGACGGCCTCGCCAAGCCGACCGTCCTTGAAGGGCCGGACCCGGCGGTGCTGGTCGCCGCGTACGGCGAGGTCTCCGCGTGAGCCCGCACCCCACCCGCCGGGTGCTCGTCCTCAACGGCCCCAACCTTGGCCGGCTCGGCTCCCGCGAACCGGACGTGTACGGCGCCACCTCCTACGCCGGCCTCGTGGAGACGTGCACCAAGCTGGGCGCCGAGCTCGGCTTCGACGTGGAGGTCCGGGAGACCAACGACGAGGGCGAGATGATCCGCTGGCTGCACGAGGCGGCTGACGGCTCGATTCCGGTCGTCATCAACCCCGGCGCGTTCACGCACTATTCGTACGCGGTACGGGACGCGGCCGCCCAGCGCACCGCGCCCCTGATCGAGGTGCACATCTCCAACCCGTACACCCGGGAGGAGTTCCGGCACACCTCGGTCGTCGCCTCGATCGCCAGCGGCACCGTCGCCGGCTTCGGCATCGGCTCCTACCGTCTTGCGCTGCGCGCGCTCGCCGAGGAACTGAACGGCTGACCGGCCGACCGGGCACTCCCGGCCGTCCCCGGCCGTTGCCTCCGCGGAGGCCGGGGACGGTACCGTTCGGGTTGCGGGGGTCAACGCGCCCCCGATCAGCGTCAGTCGTACGAGACGGAGTGGCACCGGATGCAGCACGCGATGGGGGCTCCGTTGCCGCCCGGACAGGGCGCCCCGCAATGGGCGCAGGGCGCGCATCCCCCCGTTCCCCCGGTCCCGCAGGGCCACCCGCCGATGCCGCAGGGGCAACCCGCGCCGTACCCCCCGGGCCCGCCGGCCCCCAACTGGCCGCAGGGCGGACCGCACCACGCCTCCGCCCCGCCCTCCCGTGACACCACCGGCCACATCCAGCTCCCGCCCGGCGGCCCGGTGGCCATGCCCGCACCGCCGCCCCCGGAGCTCGGCACCGGCACCGCCACCCTCGCCGTTCTGCTCATCGGCCCGGCCGGGGCGGGCAAGACCACCGTCGCCCGGCACTGGGCCCAGCGCCGCCAGGTGCCCACCGCCCACATCAGCCTCGACGACGTGCGGGAATGGGTCTGCTCCGGCTTCGCCGACCCCCAGGCCGGCTGGAACGACCACTCCGAGGCGCAGTACCGGCTGGCCCGCCGCACCTGCGGCTTCGCCGCCCGTAACTTCCTCGCCAACGGCATCTCCTGCATCCTCGACGACGCCGTCTTCCCCGACCGCCCGGTGGTCGGCCTCGGCGGCTGGAAGCGGCATGTGGGACCCGGCCTGCTCCCCGTCGTCCTCCTGCCCGGCCTGGAGATCGTCCTGGAACGCAACGCCGAACGCTCCGGCAACCGCCGGCTGTCCGACGAGGAGGTCGCCGGCATCCACGGCCGCATGGCCGGCTGGTACGGCTCGGGCCTGCCGATCATCGACAACTCCACGTACGACGTGGAGACCACCGCCCGCGTCCTCGACGAGGTCCTGGCCCGTTCCATAGCCAGTCCGCCCAGCTGGTAGCCACGGCGCGGCCTCCGGCAGCCCCGGTCGGACGCGCTGACCAGGCCGCGGCGCCCGGTCGCTCGTAGGCTCGGAAGCATGTCAGAGGTGTATGCGGACCGGCGGGCGAGGCTGCGTGACCGCTGCGCGGCGGCCGGAAGCCCGGCGGCGCTGGTCTCCCGCCCGGCCAACGTCCGCTATCTCGCGGGCGGCTCCCCGCCCGGCGCCGTCCTGCTGGTCGGCGCGGGCGACGACGTACTGCTCTGCCCCCGAGCCCCGACCGGCGACCCCGCCGACGGCCGCCCCGACGAATCCCTGCGGACGGCCGTACTCCCCGCGAGCGGCGGCGATCCGGCCGTCGCCGCCGTCGACGTCGCGCGCAAGGCGGGCGCCGACGCACTCGCGGTCGAGGAGCACCACCTGACCGTCGCCCGCCATCGCGCCATGGGGTCCGTGGCGCCCCGGCTCCGGCTCGCCGATCTGGGCGGGGCCGTCGAGCAGCTGCGGATCGTCAAGGACGAGGACGAGATCACCTGCCTGCGGATCGCCGCCGAGATCGCCGACCAGGCGCTGGGGGAGCTGCTCGAGTCGATCCTCGTGGGCCGCACCGAGCGGCATCTGGCGCTGGAGCTGGAACGCCGGCTCGTCGACCACGGCGCTGACGGCGCCGCCTTCCCCACCTCGGTGGCCACCGGCCCCAACGCCGGGCTCGCCGCCCACCGCCCCACCGACCGGCGGGTCGAGGAGGGCGATTTCCTCTCCGTCTGCCTGGGCGCCAACTACCGTGGCTACCGCTGCGAGATCGGCCGTACGTTCGTCATCGGCACCACCCCCGCGGACTGGCAGATCGAGCTGTACGACCTTGTCTTCGCCGCTCAGCGGGCCGGCCGGGAGGCGCTCTCACCCGGTACGGAGTTCCGCGAGGTGGACCGCGCCGCCCGTCAGCTCCTGGACGCTGCCGGGCACGGTGGGGCCCTCGCCCCGCGCCTCGGGCACGGTGTCGGCCTCGAAATCGACGAGGACCCGCAGCTCGCACCCGCGTCCATGGGTAAACTGGACGCTTGTGTGCCGGTCACCGTCGAACCGGGGGTCCACCTCCCGGGCCGGGGCGGGGTCCGGATCGATGACACGCTCGTCGTGCGCCAGGAGGCGGACGGCGGACCCGAGCTACTCACCATTACGACCAAGGAGCTGCTCGCGCTGTAGGCGCGTATGCCTCCCTGGTCCCCACGTCAGTCCAGGAGATTCCGCAACCGTGGCTTCCACGAACGACCTCAAGAACGGCATGGTGCTCAAGCTCGAAGGCGGCCAGCTCTGGTCCGTCGTCGAGTTCCAGCACGTCAAGCCCGGCAAGGGCCCTGCCTTCGTGCGCACCAAGCTCAAGAACGTGCTCTCCGGCAAGGTCGTCGACAAGACCTTCAACGCCGGTGTGAAGGTCGAGACGGCGAGCATCGACCGCCGCGACATGCAGTTCTCCTACATGGACGGCGATTACTTCGTCTTCATGGACATGGAGACCTACGACCAGCTCATGGTCGACCGCAAGGCTGTCGGCGACGCCGCCAACTTCCTCATCGAGGGCTTCACCGCCACCGTCGCGCAGCACGAGGGCGAGGTGCTCTACGTCGAGCTGCCGGCCGCCGTCGAGCTCACCATCCAGGAGACCGAGCCGGGCGTCCAGGGCGACCGCTCCACCGGTGGCACCAAGCCGGCCATCCTCGAGACCGGCCACCAGATCCAGGTCCCGCTCTTCATCACCACCGGTGAGAAGATCAAGGTCGACACCCGCACCAGCGACTACCTCGGCCGGGTGAACAGCTAACCGTGGCTGCCCGGAGCAAGGCCCGTAAGCGCGCCTTCCAGATCCTCTTCGAGGCCGACCAGCGCGGCACGTCCGTGCGCAGCGTCCTCGCGGACTGGGTCCGGCACGCACGGTCCGACGACCGGCAGCCGCCGGTCAACGAGTTCACGATGCAGCTGGTCGAGGGGTACGCGGACCACGTGGCCCGGATCGACGAGCTCATCGCCACCTATGCGGTGGGCTGGGACCTCGACCGGATGCCGGTGGCCGACCGGAACATCGTGCGCCTCGGCGCGTACGAGCTGATCTGGGCGGACGAGACCCCGGACGCGGTGGCGATCGACGAGGCGGTGCAGCTCGCCAAGGAGTTCTCCACCGACGACTCCCCGGCCTTCGTCAACGGCCTGCTGGCCCGGCTGAAGGACATGAAGCCGAGCCTGCGCCGGGAGGGGGCGTAAGCCCGTCCCCGGCAGTCGAAGGGGCCCGCAGCACAGTGCTGCGGGCCCCTTCGCCGTACCCGCCCCACTGGTGCTGGGTGAGACGCGAAAACCGCCGGGTGGCGGGGAACCGTATGGCTCCCCGCCACCCGGCGGCAACGTTTCTTCTGAACGGCTGCAGGAGTCGGCTCAGCTCTCCTCGTGGGCCACGGCACGGCGCGCGTCCGCGTCCAGCACGCCCCAGCTGATCAGCTGCTCGGTGAGCACCGAGGGCGACTGGTCGTAGATCACGGCCAGCGTGCGCAGGTCGTCCTGGCGGATCGACAGCACCTTGCCGTTGTAGTCACCGCGCTGCGACTGGATCGTCGCGGCGTAGCGCTGCAGCGGGCCGGCCTTCTCCTGCGGGACGTGGGCGAGACGCTCCAGGTCGAGCACGAGCTTCGGCGGCGGCTCGGCGGCTCCGCCCGGAGTCGTACCCGGCAGCAGCTCCTGCACCGGAACGCCGTAGAAGTCCGCCAGCTCGGCGAGGCGCTGCACGGTGACGGCACGGTCGCCGCGCTCGTACGACCCGACCACCACGGCCTTCCAGCGGCCCTGGGACTTCTCCTCCACGCCATGGAGGGAAAGCCCCTGCTGGGTGCGGATGGCACGGAGCTTGGCCCCGAGCTGTTTTGCGTATTCGCTGGACATATAGCTCCCCGGACGCTGTGACAACGTGCGGCTCCGCCGCGCGGCTGGTAACTCACTGTGAGGTTACGCAGCGTTACTTGGCTGCGTCAAGCCGAATGGTCCGTACCGGCTCACCCGCGGGGGTGAGACCGAAGCACCCCCAAGGCCCTGCTAACGTGGAGGGCGCAATTCCGACGTCCTTTAAGGTCCGTCCCGTGAGGCGGAGAAGGAGGTCCGTTTCGTATGGACGCAACGCAGCACACCGATGCGGCACGCCCTGTTCTCGAGGGCCCCGACATCGCGCGGGTACTGACCCGCATCGCCCACGAGATCGTCGAGCGCGCCAAGGGCGCGGACGACGTGGTGCTTCTCGGCATTCCCACCCGCGGGGTGTTCCTCGCCCGCCGACTGGCCGACAAGCTCGCCGACATCACCGGACGGAAGATCCCGGTCGGCTCCCTCGACATCACCATGTACCGCGACGACCTGCGGCTGCGCCCGGCGCGTGCCCTGGCCCGCACCGAGATCCCCGGTGACGGCATCGACGGCCGTCTGGTCGTCCTCGTCGACGACGTGCTCTTCTCCGGCCGCACCATCCGCGCCGCGCTCGACGCGCTCGGCGACATCGGCCGGCCTCGCGCCGTGCAGCTCGCGGTCCTCGTCGACCGCGGTCACCGTGAACTCCCGATCCGTGCCGACTACGTCGGCAAGAACCTCCCCACGTCGCTGCGGGAGACGGTCAAGGTGCAGCTCGCCGAGGAGGACGGTCGCGACACCGTGCTGCTCGGTACGCAGCCCGCCTCCGCGTAGGACCGGCTTCCCGACGGGTCCAGGGCACAGCCCTGCGCGCCCGCATGCCCGAGGGGCCTCCGGGGCACACCCCCGGACCCCCGACCTCCCCACCACGGAGAAACCCCCGATGATGCGTCACCTCATCTCGGCCGCCGATCTCACCCGCGACGAAGCCGTGCTCCTCCTCGACACCGCCGAGGAGATGGCCCGGGTCGCCGACCGGCCGATCAAGAAGCTGCCGACCCTGCGCGGCCGAACGGTCTGCAACCTCTTCTTCGAGGACTCCACCCGGACCCGGATCTCCTTCGAGGCCGCCGAGAAGCGACTCTCCGCCGATGTGATCAACTTCGCGGCGAAGGGTTCCAGCGTCTCCAAGGGCGAGTCCCTCAAGGACACCGCCCAGACCCTGGAGGCGATGGGCGTCGACGCCGTCGTCATCCGGCACAGCGCCTCCGGCGCGCCCTACCGGCTGGCCAACTCCGGCTGGATCGACGCGCCCGTCATCAACGCGGGCGACGGCACCCACCAGCACCCCACTCAGGCCCTCCTGGACGCCTTCACCATGCGCCGCCGCCTGGTCGGCCGGGACGCCGGCCTCGGGCAGGACCTGGCCGGAAAGCACATCACCCTCGTCGGCGACGTGCTGCACAGCCGGGTCGCCCGCTCCAACGTGGACCTGCTGCACACCCTCGGCGCCCAGGTCACCCTGGTCGCCCCGCCCACCCTGCTGCCGGTCGGCGTCGACCACTGGCCCGCCGACGTCAGCTACGACCTCGACAGCGTGCTGCCCAAGTCCGACGCGGTGATGATGCTGCGTGTGCAGCGGGAGCGGATGAACGCCGCCTTCTTCCCGACCGAGCGCGAGTACTCGCGGCGTTACGGGCTCGACGGCGAGCGGATGGCCAAGATGCCGGAGCACGCCATCGTCATGCACCCCGGCCCGATGGTCCGCGGCATGGAGATCACCGCCGAGGTCGCCGACTCCGACCGCTGCACGGTCGTCGAGCAGGTGGCCAACGGCGTCTCCATCCGGATGGCCGTTCTCTACCTGCTGCTCGGCGGCAACGAATCCGACGCCCCCAACCCCCGTACCGAGGAGAAGTAAGACCCATGAGCAAGATCCTTATCCGCGGTGCGAAGGTGCTCGGCGGCGACGCCCAGGACGTCCTGATCGACGGCGAGACCATCGAGGCCGTAGGCACCGGGTTGTCCGCCGAGGGCGCTCAGGTCGTCGACGCCGAGGGCCAGATCCTCCTGCCGGGCCTCGTCGACCTCCACACCCATCTGCGTGAGCCCGGCCGCGAGGACTCCGAGACCGTCCTCACCGGCACCCGCGCCGCCGCCAAGGGCGGCTACACCTCGGTGTTCGCCATGGCCAACACCTTCCCGGTCGCCGACACCGCCGGCGTCGTCGAGCAGGTGTACCGTCTCGGCCGGCAGTCCGGCTACTGCGACGTCCAGCCGATCGGCGCCGTCACCGTCGGCCTCGAGGGCAAGAAGCTCGCCGAGCTCGGCGCCATGCACGACTCGGCCGCCGGCGTCACCGTCTTCTCCGACGACGGCAAGTGCGTCGACGACGCCGTGATCATGCGCCGCGCCCTGGAGTACGTGAAGGCCTTCGGCGGCGTCGTCGCCCAGCACGCCCAGGAGCCCCGGCTGACCGAGGGCGCCCAGATGAACGAGGGCATCGTCTCGGCCGAGCTCGGCCTCGGCGGCTGGCCCGCCGTCGCCGAGGAGTCGATCATCGCGCGCGACGTGCTCCTCGCCGAGCACGTCGGCTCCCGGGTGCACATCTGCCACCTGTCGACCGCCGGCTCGGTGGAGATCGTCCGCTGGGCCAAGTCGCGCGGCATCGACGTCACCGCCGAGGTCACCCCGCACCACCTCCTCCTCACCGACGAGCTGGTCCGTACGTACAACCCGGTCTACAAGGTCAACCCGCCGCTGCGCACCGAGCGCGACGTGATGGCCCTGCGCGAGGCCCTGGCCGACGGCACGATCGACATCGTCGCCACCGACCACGCCCCGCACCCGCACGAGGACAAGGACTGCGAGTGGGCCGCCGCCGCCATGGGCATGGTCGGCCTGGAGACAGCGCTCTCAGTGGTCCAGCAGACGATGGTCGACACCGGCCTGCTCACCTGGGCCGAGGTCGCCGACCGGATGTCCTTCGCACCCGCCCGGATCGGCCGGGCCACCGGCCACGGCCGCCCCGTCTCGGCAGGTGAGCCCGCCAACCTGACCCTGGTCGATCCGGCATACCGTGGAGCCGTGGACCCCGCGGGCTTCGCCTCCCGCAGCCGAAACACCCCCTACGAGGGCCGCGAGCTGCCGGGGCGCGTCACCCACACCTTCCTGCGGGGCCGGGCAACGGTCGTCGACGGGAACCTCGCGTGACTTCACTCATCATCCTGGCCGCCGCCGAAGAGAAATCGGCGGAAGTGACCAACTGGGCCGGACGCATCGGCTGGGTGGTCGGCCTCGCCCTCTTCGTGGCCTTCGTCTACTGGCTGATGCGCCAGGGATGGAAGTGGCGCGGCAGCCTCCAGTCAGCCCTGCCGGAGCTGCCCAGCGCGCCCGAGCGGCCCGGCGAGGCGAGACTTGAGCTGAGCGGCCGCTACCACGGCTCCACCACCGCCGGGCAGTGGCTCGACCGGATCGTCGCCCATGGCCTCGGCACCCGCAGCCGCGTCGAGCTCACGCTCACCGAGGCCGGCGTCGAGGTCGTACGCCCCGGCGCGAACGACTTCTTCATCCCGGCCGCCGCCCTGCGTGAGGCCCGGCTCGACAAGGGGATTGCGGGCAAGGTCCTCGCCGAGGGCGGACTGCTGGTCGTCACCTGGGCGCACGGCGACCAGCTGATCGACTCCGGCTTCCGCTCCGACCGGGCCGCGGAACACACCACCTGGGTCGAGACCCTGAACAGCATGACCAACACGACGGAAGGCACCGCACGATGACGACCTCCACTCGGGGAGCCGCGAAAGCTCCCGCCGTACTCGTCCTGGAGGACGGCCGCATCTTCCGCGGCCGCGCCTACGGGGCCGTGGGGGAGACCTTCGGCGAGGCCGTGTTCTCCACCGGCATGACCGGCTACCAGGAGACCCTCACCGACCCGTCGTACCACCGCCAGGTCGTGATCATGACCGCCCCGCACGTCGGCAACACCGGCGTCAACGACGAGGACCCCGAGTCGTCCCGGATCTGGGTGGCCGGCTACGTCGTCCGCGACCCCGCCCGCATCCCGTCGAACTGGCGCTCCCGGCGCTCCCTCGACGAGGAGCTGGCCGCCCAGGGCGTCGTCGGCATCTCCGGCATCGACACCCGCGCCCTCACCCGCCACCTGCGCGAGCGCGGCGCCATGCGCGTCGGCATCTTCTCCGGCAACGCGCTGCCCGACGAGGGCACCATGCTCGCCGAGGTCCGCCAGGCCCCCGAGATGAGCGGCGCCGACCTCTCCGCCGAGGTCGCCACCAAGGAGACCTACGTCGTCCCCGCGATCGGTGAGAAGAAGTTCACCGTCGCCGCGGTCGACCTCGGCATCAAGGGCATGACCCCGCACCGCATGGCCGAGCGCGGCATCGAGGTGCACGTCCTGCCCGCCACCGCCACCGCCGAGGACGTCTACGCCGTCAACCCCGACGGTGTCTTCTTCTCCAACGGCCCCGGCGACCCGTCCACCGCCGACGGCCCCGTCGCCGTCATGCAGGCCGTCCTGGAGCGCAAGACCCCGCTGTTCGGCATCTGCTTCGGCAACCAGATCCTGGGCCGCGCGCTCGGCTTCGGCACGTACAAGCTGAAGTACGGCCACCGCGGCATCAACCAGCCCGTGCAGGACCGGACGACCGGCAAGGTCGAGGTCACCGCGCACAACCACGGATTCGCCGTCGACGCCCCGCTCGACCAGGTCTCCGACACCCCCTACGGCCGCGCCGAGGTCTCCCACGTCTGCCTCAACGACAACGTGGTGGAGGGCCTCCAGCTGCTCGACCGGCCGGCCTTCAGCGTCCAGTACCACCCCGAGGCGGCCGCCGGCCCGCACGACGCCGCGTACCTCTTCGACCGCTTCGTATCCCTGATGGAGGGCCAGCGTGCCTAAGCGCTCCGATATCCAGTCCGTCCTGGTCATCGGCTCCGGTCCGATCGTCATCGGCCAGGCCGCCGAGTTCGACTACTCCGGCACCCAGGCCTGCCGCGTCCTCAAGTCCGAGGGTCTGCGCGTCATCCTGGTCAACTCCAACCCGGCCACGATCATGACCGACCCGGAGATCGCCGACGCCACCTACGTCGAGCCGATCACCCCCGAGTTCGTCGAGAAGATCATCGCCAAGGAGCGCCCCGACGCGCTGCTGCCCACCCTGGGCGGCCAGACCGCGCTCAACACCGCCATCTCCATGCACGAGCAGGGTGTGCTGGAGAAGTACGGTGTCGAGCTCATCGGCGCCAACGTCGAGGCCATCCACAAGGGCGAGGACCGCGACCTCTTCAAGGGCGTCGTCGAGGCCGTCAACGCCAAGATCGGCCACGGCGAGTCCGCCCGCTCGGTCATCTGCCACTCCATGGACGACGTGCTCAAGGGCGTCGAGACCCTCGGCGGCTACCCCGTCGTCGTCCGCCCCTCCTTCACCATGGGCGGCGCCGGCTCCGGCTTCGCCCACGACGAGGACGAGCTGCGCCGGATCGCCGGCCAGGGCCTGACGCTCTCCCCGACCACCGAGGTGCTCCTGGAGGAGTCCATCCTCGGCTGGAAGGAGTACGAGCTGGAGCTGATGCGCGACAAGGCCGACAACGTCGTGGTCGTCTGCTCCATCGAGAACTTCGACCCGATGGGCGTGCACACCGGTGACTCGATCACCGTCGCCCCGGCGATGACCCTCACCGACCGCGAGTACCAGCGCCTGCGCGACATCGGCATCGCGATCATCCGCGAGGTCGGCGTCGACACCGGCGGCTGCAACATCCAGTTCGCGGTCAACCCGGAAGACGGCCGGATCATCGTCATCGAGATGAACCCGCGCGTCTCCCGCTCCTCCGCGCTCGCCTCCAAGGCCACCGGCTTCCCGATCGCCAAGATCGCGGCCCGGCTCGCCGTCGGCTACACGCTGGACGAGATCCCCAACGACATCACCGAGAAGACCCCGGCCTCCTTCGAGCCGACCCTCGACTACGTCGTCGTCAAGGCCCCGCGCTTCGCGTTCGAGAAGTTCCCGGTCGCCGACTCCACGCTGACCACGACCATGAAGTCGGTCGGCGAGGCCATGGCCATCGGCCGTAACTTCACCGAGGCCCTGCAGAAGGCCCTGCGCTCCCTGGAGAAGAAGGGCAGCCAGTTCACCTTCACCGGCGACCCCGGGGACAAGGCGGAGCTGCTGGCCGCCGCCGTCCGCCCCACCGACGGCCGGATCAACACCGTCATGCAGGCCATCCGGGCCGGCGCCACCCAGGAAGAGGTCTTCGACGCCACGAAGATCGACCCCTGGTTCGTCGACCAGCTCTTCCTGATCAAGGAGATCGCCGACGAGCTGGCCGCCGCCGAGAAGCTCCAGCCCGAGCTGCTCGCCGAGGCCAAGCGCCACGGCTTCTCCGACGCCCAGGTCGCCGACATCCGCGGCCTGCGCGAGGACGTCGTCCGCGAGGTCCGGCATGCCCTCGGCGTACGCCCGGTCTACAAGACCGTCGACACCTGCGCCGCCGAGTTCGCCGCCAAGACCCCGTACTTCTACTCGTCCTACGACGAGGAGAGCGAGGTCGCGCCGCGCGAGAAGCCCGCCGTGATCATCCTCGGCTCCGGCCCGAACCGCATCGGCCAGGGCATCGAGTTCGACTACTCCTGTGTCCACGCCTCCTTCGCCCTGAGCGAGGCCGGCTTCGAGACCGTGATGGTCAACTGCAACCCGGAGACCGTCTCCACCGACTACGACACCTCCGACCGCCTGTACTTCGAGCCGCTGACGCTCGAGGACGTGCTGGAGATCGTCCACGCGGAGACCCTGGCCGGACCCGTCGCCGGTGTCGTCGTCCAGCTCGGCGGCCAGACCCCGCTGGGCCTGTCCCAGGCGCTCAAGGACAACGGCGTCCCCGTCGTCGGCACGTCACCCGAGGCGATCCACGCCGCCGAGGACCGCGGTGCCTTCGGCCAGGTCCTCGCCGACGCCGGCCTGCCCGCCCCCAAGCACGGCACCGCCACCACCTTCGCCGGCGCCAAGGCCATCGCCGACGAGATCGGCTACCCCGTCCTCGTACGCCCCTCGTACGTGCTCGGCGGCCGCGGCATGGAGATCGTCTACGACGAGACCCGGCTGGAGGCGTACATCGCCGAGTCCACCGAGATCTCGCCGACCCGTCCCGTCCTCGTCGACCGCTTCCTCGACGACGCGATCGAGATCGACGTGGACGCGCTCTACGACGGCACCGAGCTCTACCTCGGCGGCGTGATGGAGCACATCGAGGAGGCCGGAATCCACTCCGGCGACTCGGCCTGCGCCCTGCCCCCGATCACCCTCGGCGGCTTCGACATCAAGCGGCTGCGCGCCTCCACCGAGGCCATCGCCAAGGGCGTCGGCGTCCGCGGCCTGATCAACATCCAGTTCGCGATGGCCGGCGACATCCTCTACGTCCTGGAGGCCAACCCGCGCGCCTCCCGTACCGTCCCCTTCACCTCGAAGGCGACCGCCGTCCCGCTCGCGAAGGCCGCCGCCCGCATCTCGCTCGGTGCCACCATCGCCGAGCTGCGCGCCGAGGGTCTGCTGCCGAAGACCGGCGACGGCGGCACGCTGCCGCTGGACGCGCCGATCTCCGTCAAGGAGGCCGTGATGCCGTGGAGCCGCTTCCGCGACATCCACGGCCGCGGCGTGGACACCGTCCTCGGCCCGGAGATGCGCTCCACCGGCGAGGTCATGGGCATCGACACGGTCTTCGGCACGGCCTACGCCAAGTCGCAGGCCGGCGCCTACGGCCCGCTGCCCACCAAGGGCCGCGCGTTCATCTCCGTCGCCAACCGCGACAAGCGCTCGATGATCTTCCCGGCGCGCGAGCTGGTCGCCCACGGCTTCGAGCTGCTCGCCACCTCCGGCACCGCCGAGGTCCTCAAGCGCAACGGCATCCACGCCACTGTGGTGCGCAAGCAGTCCGAGGGCGAGGGCCCGGGCGGCGAGAAGACCATCGTCCGCCTCATCCACGAGGGCGAGGTCGACCTCATCGTCAACACCCCGTACGGCACCGGCGGCCGGCTCGACGGCTACGACATCCGTACGGCGGCGGTGGCGCGCGGCGTCCCGTGCCTCACCACGGTCCAGGCGCTCGCGGCGGCCGTCCAGGGCATCGACGCCCTCGGACGCGGCGAGGTCGGCGTCCGCTCGCTCCAGGAGCACGCGGAGCACCTGACCGCGGCCCGCGACTAGCAGCCCGACACGCGCAGGGGGACACCACAGGCAAGACGGTGTCCCCCTCGCCATGAGCGCCCTGAGGAATCGGACGATGTACAAACTCTTCTTCCAGCTGGTCTTCAAGCGGATGGACCCCGAGAGCGCCCACCACCTGGCCTTCCGGTGGATCCGCCTGGCCGCCCGCGTCCCGGTGCTGCGCACCCTCGTGGCCGCCGTCCTGGCGCCCCGGTACAAGGAGCTGCGCACCGAGGCCCTCGGCCTGCGCATGCACGGCCCCTTCGGGCTCGCCGCCGGCTTCGACAAGAACGCCGTCGCCATCGACGGCATGTCGATGCTCGGCTTCGACCACGTCGAGATCGGGACGGTCACCGGCGAGCCGCAGCCCGGCAACCCCAAGAAGCGCCTCTTCCGGCTCGTGCCGGACCGCGCCCTGATCAACCGCATGGGCTTCAACAACGAGGGCTCCGCCGCCGTCGCCGCCCGCCTCCACGCGCGCGTGCCGGTCTTCCGGACCGTCGTCGGCGTCAACATCGGCAAGACCAAGATCGTCCCGGAGGCCGAGGCCGCCGACGACTACGTGAAGTCGACCAAGCGGCTCGCCGCCCACGCCGACTACCTCGTGGTCAACGTCTCCTCGCCCAACACCCCGGGCCTGCGCAACCTCCAGGCCACCGAGTCCCTGCGGCCCCTGCTGACGGCCGTACGCGAGGCCGCCGACCGTACGGTCACCGACCGACGCGTCCCCCTCCTCGTCAAGATCGCCCCCGATCTGGCCGACGAGGACGTCGACGCGGTCGCCGACCTCGCCCTGGAGCTGGGCCTGGACGGCATCATCGCCACCAACACCACCATCGCCCGCGAGGGCCTCGGCCTGAAGTCCGCCCCGTCCCTGGTCAAGGAGGTCGGCGGGCTGTCCGGCGCGCCCGTCAAGGCACGCTCCCTGGAGGTCCTGCGCCGCCTCCACGCGCGCGTGGGCGACCGGCTGGTCCTGATCGGCGTCGGCGGCATCGAGAACGCCGAGGACGCCTGGCAGCGCATCCTCGCCGGTGCCACCCTGATCCAGGGCTACAGCGCCTTCATCTACGAGGGCCCGTTCTACGCCCGCGCGATCCACAAGGGCCTCGCCGCCCGGCTCGCTGCCAGCCCGTACGCCACGCTCGCCGAGGCCGTCGGCGCCGACAACCGAAAGGCCGTCCAGTGACTCTCGAACCGTTCGGCACCCGCCTGCGCCACGCCATGGACACCCGCGGCCCGCTCTGCGTCGGCATCGACCCGCACGCCTCCCTGCTGTCCGCCTGGGGCCTGGGCGACGACATCAACGGCCTGGAGCGCTTCACCCGCACGGTCGTGGAGTCCCTGGCCGAGCACGTCGCCGTCTTCAAGCCGCAGTCCGCGTTCTTCGAGCGGTTCGGCTCCCGTGGCATCGCCGTCCTGGAGCAGGCCGTCGCCGACCTGCGCGAGGCGGGCGCCCTGGTCGTCATGGACGCCAAGCGCGGCGACATCGGCTCCACCATGGCCGCCTACGCCGAGACGTACCTGCGCAAGGACTCGCCGCTCTTCTCCGACGCGCTGACCGTCTCGCCGTACCTCGGCTACGGATCCCTGCGCCCGGCCGTCGAGCTGGCCAGGGAGAGCGGCGCGGGGCTCTTCGTGCTCGCCCTGACCTCCAACCCGGAGGGTGCCGAGGTGCAGCGCGCGGTCCGTCCCGACGATCCGGCCGGCCGCACCATCGGCGCGATCATGCTCGGCCACCTCGCCGACGAGAACGCGGGAGAGGAGCCCATGGGCTCCTTCGGAGCCGTGGTCGGTGCCACGCTCGGCGACCTCTCCTCCTTCGACCTCGACATCAACGGGCCGCTGCTCGCCCCCGGCATCGGCGCCCAGGGAGCCACCCCGGCGGACCTGCCGGCCGTCTTCGGCCCCGCGGTGCGCAACGTGGTGCCGAACGTGAGCCGGGGCGTACTGACGTACGGACCTGACGCGACCGCCCTGCGTGAGGCGGCCACGAGGTACGCGGAGGAGATCCAGGACGCGGTCGCGGCGACCGACTGACGGACGCCATGTGGACGCCTTGACGGAATCTTGGCTCAAAACCCGGTCGAATTGACCTAAATGTCCTGGTCGGTCGATGCTGACCAGGACTTTTAGTCTTTTCTCGCTGACTAGAGCGGTCCTGGCCGCTAGTCTCCGACGCAGAGTCGGCGTTGCGACGGTCCCACCTTCGCTTCGTCGCTCCCCTGGTGTGGGGCGACTAGGTTCCTCACCGGTCCGTATCCGACAGTTCGACATCCGAGGTGACGTAGGCGTGGCTCTTCCGCCCCTTACCCCTGAACAGCGCGCAGCCGCGCTCGAAAAGGCCGCCGCGGCTCGCCGGGAGCGGGCCGAGGTCAAGAATCGACTCAAGCACTCCGGCGCCTCCCTGCACGACGTCATCAAGCAGGGCCAGGAGAACGACGTCATCGGCAAGATGAAGGTCTCCGCGCTCCTTGAGTCCCTGCCCGGCGTGGGCAAGGTCCGCGCCAAGCAGATCATGGAGCGGCTCGGCATCTCCGAGAGCCGCCGCGTGCGCGGTCTCGGCTCCAACCAGATCGCCTCCTTGGAGCGCGAGTTCGGCAGCACCGGCGCCTGAGTCCCGGGCACACCCGGGAAGCTGGAATAATCGCCGCATGGCTGCACAGGTTCGTCCGCGATTGACCGTGCTCTCCGGCCCCTCAGGGGTCGGCAAGAGCACGGTCGTCGCTCATATGCGCAAGGTCCACCCCGAGGTCTGGCTCTCGGTCTCGGCCACCACGCGCAAGCCGCGCCCTGGCGAGCGCGACGGTGTCCAGTACTTCTTCGTCTCGGACGAGGAGTTCGACAAGCTGATCGCCAACGGCGAGCTGCTGGAGTGGGCCGAATTCGCGGGCAACCGCTACGGCACCCCTCGCGGGCCCGTGCTGGAGCGGCTGGACCGGGGCGAGCCCGTCCTGCTGGAGATCGACCTCCAGGGCGCCCGGCTCGTCCGCGAGTCGATGCCCGAGGCGCAGCTGGTCTTCCTGGCGCCGCCGAGCTGGGAGGAGCTGGTCCGCCGGCTCACCGGCCGGGGCACCGAGTCGCCCGAGGTGATCGAGCGCCGTCTGACGGTCGCGAAGGTCGAGCTGGCAGCCGAATCGGAATTCGACGTCACCCTGGTCAACACCTCCGTCGAGGACGTAGCACGCGAGCTGCTAGCCTTGATGGAAGTTGTTTGATCTTTTTCTGATCACTCGGATCAGAGTCACTCAGATCTGATCACCCGGATCAGATGAACCCAGAAGTTTCTTCGGAAGGCTAGAGCGTGTCCTCTTCCATCACCGCGCCCGAGGGCATCATCAACCCGCCGATCGACGAGCTGCTCGAGGCCACCGACTCGAAGTACAGCCTCGTGATCTACGCGGCCAAGCGCGCTCGTCAGATCAACGCGTACTACTCCCAGCTCGGCGAGGGCCTGCTCGAGTACGTGGGCCCGCTCGTGGACACCCACGTCCACGAGAAGCCGCTGTCGATCGCCCTGCGCGAGATCAACGCGGGCCTGCTGACCTCCGAGGCCATCGAGGGCCCCGCGCAGTAGGCACATGGTGTTTCTGGCCACAGGCCCGGCGGAGCATCCGCCGGGCCTGTGGTGTGTGATGGGGTGGTACGAAACCGAGTGCGGGGAGTCTCAGTGCACAAGCCGAAGGTCGTCCTGGGGGTCAGCGGCGGGATCGCCGCCTACAAGGCGTGCGAGCTGCTGCGGCGGCTGAGCGAGTCGGGCCACGACGTACGGGTCGTACCGACCGGATCGGCCCTCAACTTCGTCGGCGCCGCGACCTGGTCGGCGCTCTCCGGCAACCCGGTCTCCACCGAGGTCTGGTCGGACGTCCACGAGGTCCCGCACGTACGCATCGGCCAGCAGGCCGACCTCGTGATCGTCGCCCCGGCCACCGCCGACATCCTCGCCAAGGCCGCCCACGGCCTCGCCGACGACCTGCTCACCAACACCCTGCTCACCGCCCGCTGCCCGGTCGTGTTCGCGCCCGCCATGCACACCGAGATGTGGGAGCACCCCGCCACCCAGGAGAACGTCGCCACCCTGCGCCGCCGGGGCGCCGTCGTCATCGAGCCCGCCGTCGGCCGGCTCACCGGCGTCGACACCGGCAAGGGCCGGCTGCCCGACCCCGGCGAGATCTTCGAGATCTGCCGCCGGATCCTCGTGCGCGGCGTCTCCGAGCCGGACCTCGCCGGCCGCCATGTCGTGATCAGCGCCGGCGGGACGCGCGAGCCGCTGGACCCCGTGCGCTACCTCGGCAACCGCTCCTCCGGCAAGCAGGGCTACGCCCTGGCGCGCACCGCCGCCGCGCGGGGGGCCAGGGTCACCCTGATCGAGGCCAACACCGGCATCCCGGACCCGGCGGGCGTCGATGTCGTCCACGTCTCCACCGCCGTCCAGCTCCGCGAGGCCGTCCTGAAGGCGGCCGCCGACGCCGACGCGGTGGTGATGGCGGCCGCCGTCGCCGACTTCCGCCCGGCCGAGTACGCCACCGGCAAGATCAAGAAGAAGGACGACGGGGGAGCCCCCACCGTCGAACTCGTCCGCAACCCCGACATCCTCGCCGAGATCTCCGCCGGCCGGGCCCGTCCCGGTCAGGTGATCGTCGGCTTCGCCGCCGAGACCGACGACGTGCTGGCCAACGGCCGCGACAAGCTCCGCCGCAAGGGCTGCGACCTGCTCGTGGTGAACGAGGTGGGGGAGCGCAAGACCTTCGGCGCGGAGGCCAGCGAGGCGGTTGTCCTCGCCGCGGACGGCGCCGAGACTCCCGTGCCGTACGGCCCCAAGGAAGACCTCGCCGACACCGTCTGGGACCTTGTGGCACCCCGGATGACCACCGGAAACGGGTAGGGAACTCGACGGGCACCGGGTGGGTTCCTGCCAGAAACACGCGGAAAATGAAGATTCCGGAAGTTTTTTGAAAGGTTCCCGGTTAGCCTGAGAGGCGCTTCAAACCGCATGAAAACGGGCTTTCCGGCCCCTCGGGAGTCGTGTTCGCCCTCCGGTCAAGGTCATTTCCGGAGGTGATCCGCCTCCCACCTTGCGAGATACCTGGTCCACCCGGCGAGAGCGCCCGATAAACTGTCCACGGACGGACGCGGGGCGCAGCCCCCTGCCGGTCCGCAAATGATCAGCCAGCAGCCGCTGCAACCCCAGGGAGCATTGTGTCCCGTCGTCTCTTCACCTCGGAGTCCGTGACCGAAGGTCACCCCGACAAGATCGCTGACCAGATCAGCGACACCATTCTCGACGCGTTGCTCCGCGAGGACCCGACCTCGCGTGTCGCCGTGGAGACCTTGATCACCACCGGTCTGGTGCACGTCGCCGGCGAGGTCACGACCAAGGCCTGGGCGGACATCCCCACCCTCGTCCGCAACAAGATCCTCGAGATCGGCTACGACTCCTCGAAGAAGGGCTTCGACGGCGCGTCCTGCGGCGTCTCGGTCTCCATCGGTTCGCAGTCGCCCGACATCGCGCAGGGTGTCGACACCGCGTACGAGAACCGTGTCGAGGGCGACGACGACGAGCTCGACCGCCAGGGCGCCGGCGACCAGGGCCTGATGTTCGGCTACGCGTCCGACGAGACGCCCGAGCTGATGCCGCTCCCCATCCACCTCGCGCACCGGCTCTCCCGCCGCCTGACCGAGGTCCGCAAGAACGGGACCATCCCGTACCTGCGTCCCGACGGCAAGACCCAGGTCACCATCGAGTACGACGGCGACAAGGCCGTCCGCCTCGACACGGTCGTCGTCTCCTCCCAGCACGCCTCCGACATCGACCTCGAGTCGCTGCTCGCGCCCGACATCCGCGAGTTCGTCGTCGAGCACGTCCTCAAGCAGCTTCTGGACGACGGCATCAAGCTGGACACCGACGGCTACCGCCTCCTGGTGAACCCGACCGGCCGCTTCGAGATCGGCGGCCCGATGGGCGACGCCGGCCTCACCGGCCGCAAGATCATCATCGACACCTACGGCGGCATGGCCCGCCACGGCGGCGGCGCCTTCTCCGGCAAGGACCCGTCCAAGGTCGACCGCTCGGCCGCCTACGCCATGCGCTGGGTCGCCAAGAACGTCGTGGCCGCCGGCCTCGCCGCGCGTTGCGAGGTCCAGGTCGCGTACGCGATCGGCAAGGCGGAGCCCGTGGGCCTCTTCGTCGAGACCTTCGGCACCAACACCATCGAGACCGAGAAGATCGAGCACGCCATCGCCGAGGTCTTCGACCTCCGCCCGGCCGCGATCATCCGCGACCTCGACCTCCTCCGCCCGATCTACGCCGAAACGGCGGCCTACGGCCACTTCGGCCGCGAGCTCCCCGACTTCACCTGGGAGCGCACGGACCGCGTGGACGCGCTGCGCAAGGCGGCGGGGATGTAGGTCCCGACAGCTGCACACCGAAGGCTCGGCATCCCGCCAGGGAGGCCGAGCCTTCGGCGTTCGGGCTTACTCAAATGGGCGCGGGCCCGCTCCCGCCGGATCGTCGTCCCCCAGGCCCAGCGGATCGGCCGCGCGACGTGCAAGAGCGTCCTCGATCTCCTCGGCCACCTCCGGCAGATCGGCGAGCTTGGCCACCTCCGCCATCCGGCGGGCAAAGAGCACGCGCCGCGGATCGTCCGCGGCAAGTCCTGCCGACTGCATCAGGAGATCGAGCTGCTGGGTGACAGATGCCGTAGCCCCCTCCTCGGTGGTCGATGCCCGCGGATGTTCTTCGTACGGCTGATGTGACACCGGCGGCTGATGCACATGTTCGTCGGGAACGGGCTCGTCACGAGCGGCCGACGAGAGCCGTGCGAGAACACCGATGTCCGAGACCGTCTTGTCGATCTGTTCGTTGTTCTTCGCCAGCCACCACACGACCGCACTCCCCGTGGTCTTGAGGACGTCGTCACCGAGATAGGCGCGCTTGCTCTGCTCCCACTTGCGCTCGTGCTCCCACACCGCCTCGTCCTTGCGCACCGTCGCCAGCTTCTCGAGCCGCTCACGGTCCGGGTCCGAGAGCGTCACCGACACGTTCTCCGCCATCGCCATCACCCGCCCACTGGCGTCGGTCACCATGGTGGCCAGCTCGCCGTTGAGCTGGTGCTGCACGAGCGTGCTTCGGTGCGGTGGCTGCTGGACGGTGATGCGTCGGGCCCGTTCCAGTACCGAGTCGACGGCGAGGCCCCCCGTACTGACCAGCGGCGCGTTCGCCGGAGCGTCGACCGGCAGCCAGCGCACTGTGGCACTCACCAGAAAGTCGTAGTCGTCGAGCAGGCTCGGCAGCGCCACATGCCGTACGACCTGTTCCCAGCGTTCGACCGGTGGGATGGGCAGATCAGGTTCGGCCCGCCGTTCGGGCGGGACGACGGGTCGACGCCGATTCGCCGTGATCAGAGCACCCGCCGCGACGGCGACCAGACCACCGAGAGCGGCGGGCCACGCCCATAACGGCCACTGCGCGTACAGGCCGATGATGGCCAGCACAAGCCCGGCGATCAGGGCGAGGAAGGCTGTCATGGTCTTGTGTCCAGAACTCATGGGTTTGTCTCCGGGGGGAATCGATGGACTCTCGGAAGCACCGACTGTGAGGTCTCTACGGCTGGAGCCCCTGGGCCAGATCGATCTTCTGATGCAGCAAGGGCGCAAGCGGGCCGCGCAGCGAGAGCACGTACAGCTGGGCGAGGACCAGGCCGCTTGAGCGGCCCGCCTGGATGAGCACGTCCAACAGGGCTTCCTGGTGGAGTCCGTCCGACTCGGCGGCGCGTACCCACTGCTCCGCGTACGGGCTCCACACGGCCCGCGTCACATGTCCAAAGACCAGGGCCCATCCCTCGGTGAGCTGCGCCCGGACGACCTTCTCGGCAAGCAGCGCGACGCCGCCACCGCCGGGGTCGGTCAGCGGTTTCGGCGCGCTGACCTCCAGGAAGAGGCTGATGTCGACCGGATGACGATGAAGCGGAAGCGAGCGGTTCAGCCTGTCGAGCATGCGTCGGTGCAGCCGCCTGTCCGCGAGGACGAGCTGCAGCAGACGGCTCCGGGCGTCGGAGCCGCGGCGTCGCTGCCGGGCCAGATGGTGCAGCCGCACCATGGCCTGGTCGGGGTGGCGGGCGGCCATGACGTCGGCGCAGACAGCGACCAAGGCTCTGGCGAGGCCATCGGAAATCCCCGGGTCTTTGGACCACTCGTAGGCCCTGGTCCGGAATGTCCGCCCTGCTCGGTCGTCCTCCAGACCGTGCCCGAGCGCCTCGACGGCTCCCTGGACCAGACGAGGGTCGTTACGAGCGGCCCACTGACGCACGACGGCCAGCAGCGCTTCCGGCTCGTCGCTGCGCAGGCACTGCTCCGTGAGGGCGGCGACCACCGAGTCCCGGTCCTGCCCGGACAGGGAGGACAGCAGCAGCACCTCCCCGACCCACTGCCGAAGTTGGGGCCGTAGCCCCGGCATGTGATCCCAGAAGTGGGTTCGCACGGCGTGGGCGTAGTCCGGGGTGGAGAACCGGACGCGGCCGTCCTCGCCGGGCGCCGCCTGGACCTCACGAAATCGTTCGGAGAGATCTTCCCGCTCCAGCAGAGGCCGCTCATCGGGCGGGTACGAGACGGTGCGCAGCAGCGCCTCGGTGGCCTCGTACACGGCGTCGGAGCGGGCTCCGTGCAGCATTCCTGAGGTCAGCAGCAGCGCGCGTTGTCGCCCACCTGCGAGCGCCACTACATGAGAGGCCACTTTCTGGGAGAGGCGATTGAGTGTGGAAAGGGCCTCGGCGAACCAGTCTGCGTCCGGATCCGTTCGACGTGCGGAAAGGATCAGTCGGGCGAGATCGGCGACGTCCCGTACCGGTGGATCGCCGTCGAGGAAGTGCCGCAACTCGGTGGTCGGGGCGTCCAGCTGCTCGACGGGAAAGCGCTCGCAACGCAACGCTCGGCGGAGGACATCGATGCCGGGAGGGCGGGTGATCGCACAGCGTTGAGCGTCCAGCTCGGGGCTGAGCGACTCCTCCCGTCGATGAGGGACGACCACCGCGAGATGTGCCTGTCGCTCCCGGGCCGTCTGATGCAAGGACGGCAGCTGGCCGAGGACCGAGCGCCAAAGATCTCCTTCGGCTGCCGAGAGATCGAGCAGAAGACGGTCGCCCTGCCCCACATGGGAAGGGTCGAGCCGCGGGTTTCCCTCGTCGTCCTCGGGGAGCAGCTCCCGGAGACCGCCCGGCCCCCGCAGCTCGTGCAGCAGGATCCGGGCGGCCGCGTTCCGGCCGCTTCCAGGAGAGCCGTCGATCAGTACGGTTCCCCGACTGTGCAGCGTGCGGCGGGCGCGGCCCAGACCGGCCGGCACGACGAAGCGGACCTTGAGCCATGCCAGATGGTCCTCGGCGAGGGCGCGAGCACCCGTGGACCGGCCGGGGTCCGCTGTCGACTGGGTGCTCACCCCGTGGAATTGGAGGAGGTTGTACTGGTTCCCGTGTCCTGTGTGCACGGGACCCTGAGTCCCGGACACCTCTGTCCAGTACGTCGCGTTCACCGATCACCGGCCTCGTTGCGGCGTGAGCCGCCGAAATGGTGCCTGATCCCGCCGTGGTTGTCGCCCGCGACATACGCCGCGCCGTCTCCGGTGATGTTGGGAGCGTGGTGGTGCTGATCACCCGAGCCGGCGTGGATGGGACCGCTGTTGTTCTTGATCACCGTGCCGATGTCGCCGGTGATGTCCCGGGCCTGAACCCCGGTGCCGTGCACATCGCCCCCCACCGAGTTGTGTACGCCCACGCCCGGTCGGGCAGGCTCGGGCCGCTGGTCGGCAGCGGTCTCCTTGAGCCAGGGCACCAGCTCGGCCAGCTCGTCGCCGATCCGGGTGACGTCGACGGCGTGGCTCTGCGTGTCGAAGCGGAGCGATTGAAGGTCTGCCAGCCGGGCGAGTTCGGCCGGCAGATCGTCTTGGCGTAAACGCTCCACCTTGCGTCCGTTGAGAACCGGAACGACCGGGATCCCACATGTAAAGGCTTCCAGGATCTCTTTCCGCACCCAGTCCTCCTCGTCGTGCAGCCGGCCTGCGGGGTTCCAGTTGAGTCCGATCACCGCGACCAGGACGCTGCACCGACGTACATTGCCCAGCAGGGTGGGCGGGAACTGCTGACCGGGTTTGATGGAGCGGCCGGCGAAAAAGACCGACCGTTCACCGAATCGCTCCGACAGGGCGTGGTCCAGGAGCGCTGCTGTCTCATTTCCGTCGCCGGTTCGGTAATTGATGAAGATCTCGGGCATGGGTGCGTCCTCTCTTCGGGCATGAAGTAGTGGGTGGACCCGATTTCAGGGCAGGTCGTGCAGCGCCGCGGTGAGTCGCGGGGCGAGCGCGCGGACTTCCCCGTGCGTGCGGTGGCGGGAGAGGGTCCGTGCCAGGCGTCTGAGGTCCAGCCGTACGGTGGCGGAGTCGACGGCCCCCACACCGGCGAGAAGTTTGCCGGTGAGCTCGCACGCGTGGTCGATGTCACCGGCCACGGCATGGGCGAGGGCGCGCCTGACGCCATACCGGACGTGGGTTCGCACCGCATTCGCCGGGATACGAGCGACTTCTCGGTCGAGCATTTCGGCGGCCTGTCGGGGTCGGCCGAGATCGAGCAGGCACCAGCCGGTCACCATCGACACCGGGTCGACCAGATGTGTGGTGCCCAGGAGGGGGCCGGGAGCCGCGTCATCGGCTGATGTCGCGAGGAGCAGCCGTGCCTGGTCCAGAGCGCGTAAGCATGCGTCTTGCTCGCCGGCGAGGGCGTGGCCTTGTGCCTCGCGCTGCGCGGCCAGCCCTCGGATCCGTGGCGGGAGTCGGCTGACAAGTGCGCCGCGGGCCAGATCGACGGTGGCGGACGCGTCGCCCCGGTAGAAGGTAACCAGAGCGCGGCGCACCAGTGCGTAGGACGCGAGGTCCTGGTCGCCGGAGGTGGCGGCGAGTTTCACGGCACGCGCCGTCCAGCTCAGGGCGGCGGTGTCGTCGCCCGCCTCCTGAGCCATCCAGCCGGCGAACTCTGCGTGGCGTGCGCAGAGAGCCAGGAGCGCCTTTCCCGTTCGAGGGCCGGAGCCGGCGGCGAGGGACTCCAGTGAGGCGGTCTGTGCGACGAGGGCGGGCAGCACGGCCTGGGGTGGGGATATCTGACCGAGTCGGCGGTACTGCGTGAAGAGTGACTGGGAGGTTTCCAGCAGGGTCCCGCCCAGATCCTGACCGGGCTGGGGGAGGGCTGACGTGTCAGGTAGTTCGGGTCGCGGCCCGGAGGGGGCCAGGGCCAGGACGGCGGTGGCGCCGACCGCCATCACCTCGCGGCGGCTCGGCACGGCAGCCACAGGCGGAGGCGCTGCCCGGACCGCCAGTTCGGCGAGCCGGCCGTCGGCGTCGAGCACGGAGTCGCATAGCCTGGCGAGTTCGGTGGTCGGGCGCTGGCGACCCGTCTCGACCTTGCTCAGCTGCCCCTTGCTGTAGTGCACGGCCTGGGCCAGACGCGCCAGCGTCAGCCCCGCCGCGAGCCGCCTGCGACGCAGCTCAGCCCCGAACACCAGTGGCCGCTCCACCCCAACTCCCCTCGTCCCTCGTTGCCCGACGCGTGTCAGGTTCGGTCCGGCGGCACGGCACCGGCAAGGCGGTCGGGGAAGTTTCATGTTTCCCTTTTGCGGTTGCGCTTTCGGAGCGGAAGGCAACCGCACCGCGGCGACCCTGTCCAGAACGTCGAATCGGCCAGGCGGTGGCCGAAGCCCGCCCCGCCGCCACTGTCAGTGGGTTCTGGTAGGACTGGGGCTGTGAGCAGCGAGAACGAGACTCCCGAGCGCCCCGCGGCCGAGCCGCCGGAGCAGCTCGCGCTCATTCGGGAGACCGTGCGGAAGGCGAAGGTGCCACGGGCCAAGCCGCGGACGTGGCGGGGGGCCGCGTTGGCCGAGGAGTTGCCGGTCGCGCGGGTGGTCGTGAACAAGGGAGTGCTGCATCTCGACCAGTTCTTCGACTACGCCGTGCCCGAGGAGCTGGACGCCGTCGCTCAGCCCGGGGTGCGGGTGCGGGTGCGGTTCGGGGCCGGGGCGCATCAGGTGCGGGATGGGCGGCGTGAGGGTGGGCGGCTCATCGACGGGTTTCTGGTCGAGCGGCGGGCCGACTCCGACTACTCCGGGCCGCTGGCCGCGCTCGCCGACGTGGTCTCGCCCGAGCCGGTGCTCAGCGCCGAGCTGCTGGGGCTCGCGCGGGCCGTCGCCGACCGGTACGCGGGCAGCCTTGCCGACGTGCTCCAGCTGGCCGTTCCGCCGCGCAGCGCGCGGGCCGAGGGGCGGCCGTCGCCGGAGCCGCTGCCCCGGCCCGAGGCCCCCGAGGCCGGGATTTGGGAGCGGTACGCCAAGGGGCCGGCGTTTCTCGAAGCGCTCGCCAAGGGCGGGGCGCCGAGGGCCGTGTGGAACGCGCTGCCCGGGCCGTACTGGGCCGAGGAGCTGGCCCGTGCCATGGCCGCGACGCTCGCCTCCGGGCGCGGCGCGCTGGTCGTCGTACCCGACGGGCGGGCCGTCGCGCGCGTGGACGCCGCGCTCACGGCGCTGCTGGGGGAGGGGCGCCATGCCGTCCTGACCGCCGAGGCCGGGCCGGAGAAGCGCTACCGCCAGTGGCTCGCCGTCCGGCGGGGCTCCGTGCGCGCGGTCGTCGGCACGAGGGCGGCGATGTTCGCGCCCGTACGGGACCTTGGGCTCGTCGCCATCTGGGACGACGGCGACTCCAGCCACAGCGAACTGCACGCCCCCCTGCCCCACGCGCGCGAGGTGCTGCTGCTGCGCGCGGCCCACGACCGCTGCGCCTTTCTGCTTGGCGGTACGAGCTGCACCGTGGAGGCAGCGCAGCTGGTCGAGACCGGATGGGCGCTGCCGCTCACGGCCGGACGCGACCAGGTCCGGATCGCCGCGCCGCTCGTCCGGACCGTCGGCGACGGCGAGCTGGCGCGTGACGAGGCCGCCCGCGCCGCCCGGCTGCCGTCGCTCGCCTGGCAGGTCGTACGGGACGGCCTGAAGAGCGGGCCGGTGCTGGTGCAGGTGCCCCGGCGGGGGTACGTACCCCGGCTGGCCTGCGAGCGGTGCCGTACGCCCGCCCGCTGCCGCCACTGCGCGGGGCCCCTGGAGGCGCCCGAGCAGCGGGATCTGCGCTGTGGATGGTGCGGGCGCGGCGAGCCCGGCTGGCACTGTGTGGCCTGTGGCGCCGTGCGTCTGCGGGCCCAGGTGGTGGGCGCCCGGCGCACCGCCGAGGAGCTGGGCCGCGCGTTTCCGGCGGTTCCGGTACGGACGTCGGGCCGCGACCACATACTCGACAGCGTTCCGGCGCGGCCCGCCCTCGTGGTGTCCACCCCCGGCGCCGAGCCCGTCGCCGAAGGCGGCTACGCGGCGGCGCTGCTGCTCGACGGCTGGGCCATGCTCGGCCGCCCCGACCTGCGCGCCGGCGAGGAGGCCCTGCGCCGCTGGATCGACGCGGCCTCGCTGGTACGGGGCCAGGCGGACGGCGGCACGGTCGTGGCCGTCGCCGAACCCACCCTGAGGCCGGTGCAGGCGCTGGTGCGGTGGGACCCCGTCGGCCACGCCCAGCGCGAGCTGGCCGAGCGGGCCGAACTGGGCTTCCCGCCGGTGTCCCGGATGGCCGCGGTCAGCGGCCGGCCGGAGGCCCTGGAGGCGTTCCTCGCCACGGCGGAGCTGCCACGTGACGCGGAGGTGCTCGGCCCGGTGCCCCTGCCGGTCACCCGCCCGAGCGGCCCCCGCCGGCCCGGGGACACCCCACCGGGCGAGACCTGGGAGCGGGCCCTGATCCGGGTCCCCCCGGGCAGCGGCGCGGCGCTGGCCGCCGCCCTGAAGGCGGCGCAGGCGGCCCGGCTGGCGCGGGGCGGGGGAGAACCCCTGCGAATCCGGGTGGACCCACCGGACATCGGCTGACGGGGGTGGGGGAG
>NZ_BMQQ01000049.1:8273-29991 GCF_014648195.1 Streptomyces purpureus | reverse complement strand
ACGGCGTCGGACTCGCCGTCCTCATCAACGCCGCCATCGTCCTCGCCGGCACCCTCCTCACCGCACTCTTCCTGCGCTCGGACCGGCGCCGCGCCTGACCCCGGGAATCCCTGGGGGCCCTATGCCGCCGCGTGCGGCCGGAGACCGTCTTCTCCGGCCGTACGCGGCACCTTTGCGCCCCACGTGTCCTATCGGGCGTTATGCCGGGAATGCTCTGTTCATGAATGATGAGCAGACGCGCATGGAGTCGGTCGTGGTGGCCGTGGACGGATCCGAGCACAGTCTTCGGGCGCTTCAGTGGGCGGCGCGGGCCGCCGGGCTGCTGTCGGCCTCCCTGCTGGTGGCGCATGTGCTGCCCGAGGACCTGCAGGTCGGGCTGGCCCGGATCCGGTCGCTGGGGCAGGATCCGCAGATCGCCGAC
Source organism: Streptomyces purpureus (assembly GCF_014648195.1). Lineage (GTDB taxonomy): Bacteria > Actinomycetota > Actinomycetes > Streptomycetales > Streptomycetaceae > Streptomyces > Streptomyces purpureus. Next base: position 29,570 of record NZ_BMQQ01000049.1, on the reverse strand, counting down.
CCGGTCCTGGAGACGGTGAAGGGCTCGCTCGCCCCGCGGGCCGGGCAGCTGTCCGTACGGTATGTGTCGCTGGAGGGGTCGGTCGCCGAGGCGCTGACGCAGGCGGCGCGCGGGGCGGGGATGCTGGTGGTCGGCTCGCGGGGGCGGGGCGGGTTCGCGAGTCTGCTGCTGGGCTCCACCAGCCGGGCGCTGGCCGCCACCGCGCCGTGCCCCGTGGTGGTGGTGGTGCCGCACGAGGCCCGTACCCCCAAAGGCCCCGCCCCCGGCCCCGTGAGCCCTGCCGGGTCCGGCCCTGAGACCAGCCCCGCCGAAGAGGGTCAGGAGGGCCGCCGGAGCGCGGCGGGAGGCGGGGGGCGGGTGCTGCTGGGGCTGCATCCGCAGGAGACCCACGACGACGTCATCGCGTTCGCGTGCGCCATGGCCGAGCTGTTCGGCGGCGGTCTTGAGGTGGTGAGCGCCTATCCGGTGCCGCCCTCGCCGATGCTGCTGGTGGGGGCGCCGGCGCCGACGATGCCGCTGCCGGAGATGGCCGAGGAGGACTACTCCGAGCTCGCCCGGCAGACGGTCAGGCAGCAGGAGGAGCGCCTCGCGCCGCACACCGCGCGCCATCCGCACCTGCCGCTGTCGCCGGTGGTCGTCCCGGCGGACGCGGCCGGGCAGCTGGTGGACGACGCGGAAGGCGCCGCGCTGGTGGTGGTGGGCCGTCACCACCGCCACCGCGGCGGGCACCGGCTCCTGATGGGGTCGGTGGCCCACGCCGTGCTGCACCACGCCCCCTGCCCCGTCGCGGTCGTCCCGGCCGCCGGTCAGGCCGAAGGCTGACCGGGCCCCGGGGCGGGCCGCCCGCCGTATCTCTCCGGTGCGTCGGTGCGTGTTCGGTGCGTCTTGGGCAGGTCGGTTGCCCTCTGGCGGGACCTTTCGGCGCGGGGGCCTTGTTCAGGGAAGTGGAGTGGGTCGGAACCCGCCGGCCGCACACCCGGATGCCCCTAAGGGTGGTCATGTCATGACCAGTCACGACAGGGCACTGGTTGCGGCCGGCGGGCAGGCGCAGGATCTCTTCCAACCGATCCTGGAAGAGGAAAGAGAGCGACCATGCCGAATGCCGCGGTCAGCAGTTCAGACGCCGTCGAGTGGCAGCCCGTGCGGGTGCCCGCGGCCACGCACGAGGTGCCCGGGCGGGTGTTCCTTCCCCGGGGCGGGCACCGCGGCTGGCTGGTGTGGGCGCACGGCGGGAGCTGGCGCAGCGGCTCGGTGGCCGGGTGGCACCAGGCGTGTGCGGATCTGGCGCTGCGCTCGGGGTGCGCGGTGGTCAGTGTCGAGTACCGGCTCGCGCCGGAGCATCCGCATCCGGCGGCGCTGGAGGATGTGCTGGCGGTGCTGGACTGGGCGCAGGAGCGGTCTGCGGCCGAGGGTCTTGGTCCGGTGAGTGTGGGCGGGGACAGCTCCGGCGGGACGATCGCGGCCAGTGCGGCGGTGGTGTGGCGGGATGCGGGGCGGGAGCTGAGGGCGCAGGTGCTGGCCTATCCGCCGATGGATCCGTCGTGCCGGGGCGCGTCGTTCACGCGGTTCCACAACAACTTCCCCACCCGGGAGGGGCTTGCGCAGGCCTGGCGGGACTACCGCGGGACGCGGGCGGTGCCGGGGATGCCGAGCACGCCGTTCGAAGTGGCGGATCTGTCGGGTCTGGCGCCGGCGATCGTGGGGGTGGGTGAGTTCGACGCGGTCGCCGACGACGTACGGGAGTTCGCGCGGCGGCTGTCACAGGCGGGCAACGACGTGGCCTTCCGCGAATTCCCGCGGATGCTGCACGGCGCGTTCCTGCAGATGTCGGAGCACCGGCCGGGCGACGACCCCTATCCGCTGCGGGCGTTTCTGGGCGGCACGCTGCGCGGCCGGCTGGCCGGTGCCGTAGCGCCGTCCGCCAAGAGCCAGGGCCCCGGCGCGCGCTCCGTATAAGCCGCCTGGCGTGCGGGCGCCTCGCCCGCCTCTCCCCCCGGCTTGTCGATGGCCGTTGTTGATGTCCGTTGTTGATGTCCGTTGTTGATGTCCGTTGTTGATGTCCGTTTCTTTCGACTGGAGAGATCTGATGAACACCACCACGTCCACTCCGGCGCCCGCGGCGGGCCCGGTCACGGCCCATGTGGGCTCTCTGCTGCGGCACTTCGGTGACCTGCGCGACGGTACGCACGGGGAGGTGAGCTCGCGCAGGGACAAGGAGGCCCTGTTCGCGGCGACGGTGCCGCTGCTGGACCCCTATGCGCGGCAGGTGCTGGCGGAGATGAACACCCAGCTGCTGCACGACACCGGTGAGGTGCAGGCCGGCGGGGTGCAGCGGACGCCGGACGGGTCGCTGGTGGCCCGGTGGGCGCTGACGTGGCCGGAGCAGCGGGAGACGGGGATCGATCCGATCAGTCTGATCGCCTACTTCGGGCGGGGTTTTCACCATCCGCATCTGCGCGGGGCGACGGTGGCGGAGTGGCCGCTGAATGTGTTCACCGAGGAGCAGGCGGCGGCAGAGGTGCCCACGCTGCGGGCGATCGCGGCGGCCGATCTGCACAACCTGGTCTTCCAGCGGGACTTCCGGATCGTGCCGGAGGTGGTGCGGCCCCTCGACGGGAACGCGCCGGCTCCCGGCCCGCACAGCGTGTACGGCGTCAACGGTGTGAAGGATGAGGACAAGTGAGCGTGAGCGGCGTGAGTGACGTGTACGGGACGGGCGAGCAGAACCAGGCCCTGGCTAAGGACGAGGGACAGCCGCTGGGGGCGGGGCGGCTGCGGCTGTCGGTGCTGGATCAGTCGCCGATCGGTGAGGGGTTCAGCGCCGCACAGGCGCTGGGCGCGTCGGTGGCGCTGGCGCAGGCGGCCGACGAGCTGGGCTACACCCGCTACTGGGTGGCCGAGCACCACCACTCCCCCGGTTTCGCGGGGACCGCGCCGGAGATCCTGGCCGGGGCGCTGCTGGAGCGTACGCGGCGGCTGCGGATCGGTACGGGCGGGGTGCTGCTGCCGCGGTACGAGGCGGTGAAGGTGGCCGAGGTGTTCCAGGTGCTGGCCTCGCTGCATCCGGGGCGGGTGGACTTGGGGATCGGGCGGGCCGGGGGGCCTGCGGCGCAGTTCCCCCAGCAGGTGGCCCAGGTGCGGGAGTTCCTGGGTCTGGACGGGCCCGGGGGTGCCGCGGGGCCGGACATGTGGCTGCTGGGGGCGGGGACGCGCTCGGCGCAGCTGGCCGGGCGGCTGGGCACCAATTTCGCGTTCGCGCACTTCCTGGCGCCGGCTCCGGGGGTCACCGCGATGGAGACCTTCCGCAACGAGCAGTCCGCCGTACGGCCGGGTGCGGGCGGCGGGCGTGCGGCGCTGGCGGTGCGGGTGGTGACCGCGGAGTCGGCCGCCGAGGCGGAGGATCTGGCGCAGAGTGTGCTGCTGTGGCGCAGCCGTAAGGATCTGGGGCTGGATCTGCCGCTGCCGTCGGTGCGGACGGCGCGCTCGCACCGCTGGAGCGGGCATGAGCTGGAGCGGGCGGCGGTCAACCGGCGTTCGCTGGTGTTCGGGACGCCCGAGCAGGTGCATGCGCGGCTGACGCGGCTGGCCGCGGAGCACGGGGTGTCGGAGGTGGTGGTGAACACGCTGACGCACGACCCGGCCGACCGGCTGCGTTCGTACCAGCTGCTGGCCCAGGTGTTCGACCTGCCGCGCGAGGGTGCCCTGGTGCCCGCGGCGCCGGTGGGCGGGGAGCCGGTGGTGGTGTGAACCGCCGGTGACGCGGCGACGGCCCGGCCGGGCCCCTGTGAGGGAGGGGCCCGGCCGGGCCGCTCCCCTTTTTTCCGGACAGTCCTTGCCCTGCCGGTCGCCGACACGGGCCGCACCAGCGGGTCGACGGCCGCAGTGACGCGCCCCCGTGCCCGGGCCCGGTGCGCCACCGCAAGGCCGCCGCTCGCCTGCTGTTGCGTGCCGGTGAGGCGGCTACGATCACGGGCATGGCCCTGATCACGAGTGACGTCGACCGGTTCGAGGCTGCCCGGCCCCGGCTGGAGGCCATCGCCTACCGGCTGCTCGGCTCGGCGAGCGAGGCGGAGGATGCCGTGCAGGAGACGTTCCTGCGCTGGCAGGCGGCCGACGTCGAGCGGATCGAGGTGCCCGAGGCCTGGCTGACGAAGGTCCTCACCAACTACTGCCTCAACCAGCTCACTTCCGCGCGTGCCCGGCGTGAGACGTATGTGGGCAGGTGGCTTCCCGAGCCGCTGCTGGCCGGGGACCCGATGCTCGGCCCGGCCGACACCGCCGAGCAGCGCGAGTCGGTGTCCTACGCCGTCCTGGTGCTGCTGGAGCGCCTGTCGCCGGGTGAGCGGGCGGTGTACGTGCTGCGGGAGGCCTTCGACTACCCGCACCGGGAGATCGCCGAGATCCTCGACATCAGCGAGGCGGCCAGCCAGCAGACCTACCACCGGGCCAAGAAGCACGTCGCGGACGGCCATGCGCGCAGCGAGGTCGACGAGGAGGCCGCGAAGAGGATCGTGGAGGAGTTCCTGGCCGCGGCGACCAGCGGCCGGACCGAACCGCTGGTGCGCCTGCTCACCCAGGACGCCGTCTCGGTCGGCGACGGCGGCGGGAAGGTCCCGGCCCGGGCGAAGGCGTTCGAGGGCGCGGTCGCGGTCGCCACGTTCCTGCGCGGTCTGTTCAAGCCCAGCGCCGCCAAGCGGCGCCACATCGGCGGCGTGGCCGAGGTCTACGCCACGACCGCCAACGGCGGGCCCGCGTTCGTGGCGGTCGTGGACGGCCGGGTCGTGGGGGTCACCTGCCTGGAGGTCACCGCGGAGGGCATCACCGCGGTCCGCAACCAGGTCAACCCCGACAAGCTCGTGCGCGCGAGCCGGCAGTGGGCCGCCGCCGACCACGGGGACGCCCTCCACACCCTCTGACCTGATGTGACGTGCTTCACCTCCGGGTCCTGTCAGGAAACGCCGGGCTGCCCGGTTCAAGAGGCGAAACCGCAACAGACAGCGGCGGAACCTCGCAGACAGGAGCAGGGCCATGCAGCACCGCATCGTCGTCCTCGGAGCCGGCTACACCGGAGCCACCGCCGCCGGCCGCATCGCCCGGCAGCTGCACCGTCAGGACGTCACCGTCACCCTCGTCAACCCCGAGCCCGACTTCGTCGAGCGCGTCCGGCTGCACCAGGTCGCCGCCGGGCAGGACCTCAAGCCCCGGCCGCTGCGCGAGATGTTCGCGGGCACGGGCGTGGAACTGAAGCTCGGAGAGGTCACGGCCGTGGACGTGGACCGCAAGACGGCGAAGGTCACGGCCCCGCACGGCCCCGGGCAGGAGGAGCTTCAGTACGACACCCTGGTCTACGCGCTGGGCAGCGGCTGGAGTGACGGGGGTGTCCCCGGCGCCGCCGAACACGCCCACGAGGTCTCCAGCCGCCCCGGCGCCCTGCGCCTGCGCGACCGGCTGGCCGCCCTGGACGCCGGCCGGCCGGTGGTGGTGGCCGGCGGCGGCCTGACCGGCCTGGAGGCCGCGACCGAGATCGCCGAGGCCCGCCCGGACCTGGCCGTCGCCCTGGCCGTGCGGGGCGCGCTGGGTGACTGGCTGTCGGACAAGGGCCGCGCCCACCTGCGCACGGTGGTGGGCCGGCTCGGCATCACGGTCCACGAACACACCGCGGTCACCGCCGTGGACGCGGGCGGCGTCCACACGGCCGGCGGCCAGTCCATCCCCGCCGAGGTGACCGTGTGGACCACCGGCTTCGCCGTCCACCCGATCGCCCGGGCCACCACCCTTCAGCTCGAGGGCGGCCGGATCGTGGTCGACACCACGATGCGCTCGCTGTCCCACCCGGACGTGTACGCCGTCGGTGACGCCGCCCTCGCGATCGGCCCGGGCGGCAAGCCGCTGCGCATGTCCTGCGCCTCGGGCGTGCCGATGGCCTGGCAGGCCGCCGACGCCGTCGCCGCCCGTCTCGCCGGCGTCAAGGTCCCCCGCACTCCCATCCGCTACTTCCAGCAGTGCATCTCGCTGGGCCGCGCCGAGGGTCTGATCCAGTTCGTCACCGCCGACGACCGGGCGGTCGAAAGGGCCATGACGGGCCGCCTGGCCGCCCTCTACAAGGAACTGATCTGCAAGGGCGCGGCCTGGGGCGTCGCGCACCCGACCGTGGGCATGCTGCCCCGGCGCCGGCGGGTGGCAGGTCAGCAGGTCCCCGGCCGCGCCCGGGCCGAGGCGGCGGCCTGACCTGGCCCCCGCCGGGGGTCAGCGGGGGGTGGGGATGAGGGGGAGGTGGCTGACGTGCGGGAGGGAGCTGTTGGCTTCGCGGATGGTGGTGCCCGGGGCGATGCGCACATGCCAGCGGGAGGCGAGGGTGGCCAGGGCGGTGGTCATGAGGGTGAGGGCGAGGTGTTCGCCGATGCAGCGGTGGGGGCCGGTGCCGAAGGGGAAGTAGGCGCCGCGGGGGCGGTCGGTGCCCTGGTCGGGGCCGGCGCGGTCGGGGTCGAAGGTGTGGGGGTGGGGGTAGAGGTCGGCGGCGCGGTGCATGGCGCGGGGGCTGTAGCCGATTTCGGAGCCGGCGGGGACGCGGATGCCGGCGAGGGTGACGTCGGTGACCGTGCGGCGGGTGAAGAGCATGGGGGCGTGCAGGCGCAGCGTCTCGTCCAGGACCTGGCGGGTGAAGGTGAGCTCGGGCAGCTTGGCGTAGCTGACGGGACCGCGGCCAAGGACCTGGTCGGCTTCGTCCTGGAGGCGGCGCTGGACGTCTTGGCGGGTGGCGGTTTCGAAGACGGCCCAGTTCAGGGAGGTGCTGGTGGTTTCCAGGGCGGCGAACAGCAGCATCAGGAACTCGGCGCGGATCTCAGCATCGCTCAGCGGCCGGCCGGTTTCGGGGTGGACGGTGCCCAGCAGGGCGTCCAGGACGTCATGACCCTCGGGCAGGGGGCCTTCGGCGCGGCGTTCGCGGATGAGGGTGTCCACGACGGTGTGGAAGCGGCCGACCTGTGCGGCGAAGCGGCGGTTGCCCGGGGTGGGCAGGCGGGTGAGGGCGTCGGGGAAGACGGTTCGGGCGAGCAGGCGGCGGGCGATGGCGTAGAGGGTGTCGCGGATGTCGCGGACGGTGTGGGCGGGCAGTTGGGTGGTGAACAGGCAGCGCAGGACGACGGCGGCGACCAGGTCGGAGATTTCTTCGTCGGCGGCGACGACGGCGCCGGGGCGCCAGGCGCCGATGCGGGCTTCGGTCTCCTGGGTGACGGCGAGGGTGTGGTCGCGTACGGCGCGCCGGTTGAAGGCGGGTTTGAGCAGGCGGCGTTGGTGCTGGTGGGGTGCGCCGCTGGAGGCGATGAGGGGGTTGCCGAAGTTGGCGGCGAGGCGTTCGAAGAACCGGCCGCGTTCGAAGGTGGTGGTGTCGACCTGGATGCGGTGGACGAGGGCGGGGTCGTTGGCGAGGTAGAGGCGCACGGGGCCGAAGCCGATCCGTACGAGGGGGTCGGTGGTGCGGGTGTGTTCGAAGAAGGACAGGGGGCGGCGCAGCAGGGCGGGGGCGTGGCCGATCAGGGGGAGGTGGCCGGGGGCGGGCGGGGCGGGGTTGGCGACGGCGTGGAGCCGGGTGGGCGGGGCGGTGGCGGTGGCCATCGGCGGACTCCTGGAAGGAAGGCCCCAAAGGAAAAGGGGGGCGGGTGGGGGTCAGGGGGTGGGGATGGTGGCGGTGGCGAGGACGTTGCCTTCGCTGATGTAGCCGTCGGGGTGGTTGAGGGGGTGGTGGGGGTCGGTGGGGTCGAGGAGGTAGGCGTGCCACTGCTGGCTCAGGCCGATGTCGAGGGCTTGGGCTGCGAGTTGGGCGCAGGCGGTGGTGTAGAAGGCGTGGGCGTCGGGGGTGAGGGGGGTGTGGTGCTCGATGAGGAGGGTGTGCTGGGTGACGTTGGTGAGTCCGGCGGCTTTGAGGTGGCGGTAGGTGTCGCGGGTGCGCAGGAGCTGGCGGGCGTAGCCGGGCTGGGTGGCGGCGGCGCGGAAGAAGTCGGTGAACAGGTAGGGGTCGGTGGGGCGTGCGGTGATGAGGTGGGCGTCGAGGTCTTTGATGGTGAGGGTGCCGCCGGGGCGGGTGACGCGGGTGAGTTCGGCGAGGGCGGCGGCGAGTTCGGTGTCGTCGAGGTACTGGGTGGTGTTGGAGCACCAGACGGCGTCGAAGGTGTTGTCGGGGTAGGGCAGGTGAAGGAGGCTGGCCTGCTCGACGTCGATGGGGCAGGGCAGGGTGCGGGCGCGTTCGGCGGCCAGGGCGGTGTTCTCGGGGGCGAGGTCGACGGCGGTGATACGGCCGGTGGGGCCGGTGATGCCGGCGAGGGCGGGCAGGAAGTCCCCGGCGCCGCAGCCGGCGTCCAGGATGTGCTGCCCTCCGGTGAGCGGGGCGAGGCCAAGGAGGTCGAGGTAGGGGCCCTGGCAGGCACGGAAGTGGGTGTCGACGACGGTGTGGTGGGTGAAGGACAGGCCGGTTGAGGTGGTGTGGCCCCAGGCGGCGTGGTCGTCTCGTACCCGGTCGTTTGGTACGTGGTCGTTTCGTACGGGGTCGTTGAGCATGGCGGCCTAAGGGATCCTCTCCACAAGTGCGCGCAGGTGGTGGGTGACGGCGTCGGGGGCTTCCAGGGGCGGCAGGTGCCCGGTTGCGGGCAGGGTGATCAGGTGGCCGTCGGGCAGGGCGGCGGCGGTGTGGGCGGATTCGGCGGCGGTGACCAGGGCGTCTTCGGCTCCGTGCAGGACCAGGGCGGGGACGTGCGTGGCGGCGAGGGTCGCGGTGGCGTCCGCGCGGTCGGCGATCGCGGCTTGTGTCCAGGCCAGGGCGGCGGGGTCGGCGGCGTGGGCCTGGGTGAGGGTGTGGGCCAGGAGGTCGGGGTGGCGGGTGCGGGTGGTGGGGCCCAGGAGCATCGGTGTGGTGCGGTCGATGACGGCGGCGCGGGCGTCGGGGTCCTGGATGAGCTGGGCGAACTGGCGGCGCTGCGCACGTGTTTCGGGGGTGTCGGCGGTGGCGCGGGCGGAGATCAGGGCCAGGGCGAGGGTGCGGCCGGGGTGGCGGGCGAGGAAGGCCATGGCGGTGTAGGCGCCGAGCGAGCAGCCGGCGAGGACCGCCTGGGGGTGGCCTGTTGCGTCGAGGAGGCGGGCGAGGTCGTCGGCGGCGGCGTTCAGGCTGGGCGGGTCGTCGCCGAGGGGGGTGGCGGCGAAGCCGCGCTGGTCGGGGGTGAGGACGTGGTGTCCCTCCGCGCGCAGCGCCTCGGCCTGCGCCTGCCACATGGTCGAGGTCAGGGACAGGGCGTGGAGCAGGACGATTGTCTGGGGGCGGGTGGCGGTCACCGGGAGGCTTCCTGTTCGGCGGCGGTGAGGTAGCGCTGCACGTGGCCGGGCAGGGCGTGGCCGCGGGCCCAGGCCAGGGTGACGGGGGCGGGCGGCAGGTCGTGCACGGGCACGACGCGGATGTGGGGCGGGGCGACGTCGGCCAGGGACAGCAGCGAGAGGTGGGCTGCCTCGCCGTGGGCGATGAGTTTCATCATGGCCGCGATGTCACCGGTCACATGCGTGCGCGTGAGGGGCCGGCCCTTGGGGGTGTGCGGGGGGACGACCTCGTCCCACACGTAGTCGGGCAGGGTGCCGGGCGGTTTGCCGAACAGGTCGAGGCCGGCGAGGTCTTCGACCGATACGGCACTGTGGGCCGCCAGGGGGTGGGTGGCGGCGACGACGACGGCGCGGGGGTCCTGGCTCAGGACGCGGCTGAGGGCGATGTCGCTCTCGCGCAGCGCGAACTTGACGATCATGAGGTCGAGGGTGCGGGTGCGGATGCCGTCGAAGGGGGCGGTGATGTCGTACGGCAGCGGCGTCGCGGGGACGCCGGAGGCGGCGGCGAGGCGGGTGAGGGTGTCGGCGACCTTGGGTGAGCCGTGGTAGCCGAGACGGACCGCGGCCGGGTCGGGGACGGTCTCAGGCATGGGGCGTCTCCTCGGTGAGCGCGGCGGCGGCGTGCAGACGGCCGGTGTGGTGGGGGGTGGCGGGGTGGGGGGTGATGCGCCAGGCGGCGAAGGCGGGGCCGGCGGTGGTGAGGGTGGGTTCCTGGATGAGGGTGAGGCGGTCGCCGCCGGTGATCAGGCCGTCCATGACGGCTTCGGCGAGCAGGTGGTTGAGGTGGACCAGGGCCTGGGCGAGGGTGCAGCCGGCGGTGGCCAGGTGCAGGCGGCGGTGGCGCGGCGGGCGGGTGGGGCGCAGGCCCGGCGGGGTGGGGATGGTCAGGAGGGTGGGGGGCCGGGCGGGCAGCCGGGCGGGGGCGTCGAAGAGTTTCAGCAGCCGCCGCAAGGGGGCGGTGGCGGCGGCGGGGCCGGGGGCGGTGTAGGCGAGGTGGGCGGCGGGGTCGGTGTGGGCGAAGGTGAAGCGGTGGCGCAGGTTTGCGGGGTTGCCGGCCAGGAAGACGGTGCGGGTGAAGTCACGCCGCCAGGCGGCCTGTTGGGTGTCGTCGAGGCTTGCGGTGTAGGCGCAGGTGGCGACGGCGAAGGCGGGCAGGTCGAGGTGGTGGACGACGACGGCCGCGAGGGTCGTCGTCTCGTCGCTGAGGGCGGCGATGTCCTGCTGGGCGGCGGCCAGCCCGGCCGGGGTGGTCAGGTCGTGGCGGCGGGCGAGGTCGGGGCGGGCGGTGGCCAGGCGGGTGGCCAGCTGGTGACGCAGCCGGTCCTGGACACCGGACACGGAAAGGGTGGCGGGGGTGGTCACAGGAAGACTCCTGTGAGGAGGTCGGCCGGTGGGGCGGGGCGGCGTTTGCCCAGGAGGGCGGAGGTGAGTCTGTAGGGGTCGATGTGGGTGTGATCCTTGCGGTGGCGCTGGAGCAGGGCGGGCAGTTGGTCGCCGGCCGGGGTGTCGGCGGCCTTGAGGAGCCGGGTGGCGCGGGTGAGGCACTGGTGGAGCAGGTCGGGGCGGAAGGACTGCTGCTGGCCGGGGCCGAGGAGGGCGATGAAGTACAGGCGCATGCCCAGGCGTACGGCGTCGTCGCTGTGGTGGTCGCCGGCGGCGTCCAGGAGGGCGGCGGCGTGGGTGTGCTGCCAGTCGCCGTGGCGGGCGGAGCGGATGTGTCCGTCGATGGGGACGCGGCCGACGGGGACGCGGTGGACGGTGGGGCCGAGCCGGGTCAGGACGCGTTCGATCAGCTGGTAGTCGGGGTCGAGTTCGGGGTCGTACAGCAGGACGATCTCGTCGAAGCCGGGGGCCAGCGGGATGAGTTCGCGCAGGGCGCAGGCGAGGTAGTTGGGGCGGCCGTCGGGGGTGACGATTTTGCGCAGGGGCAGGCCGTGGCGGGTCAGGTCGAGGTGGACGGGGCCGCCGTAGCGGCGCAGGTCCAGGCACATGCCGGCCTGGTCGAGGTGGCTGAGGGCGTCTTCCAGGCTGAGGCCGGGGGGCTGGTGGAGGGTGAGTCCGGGGTCGGTCAGGCCCAGGCGGCGGTAGTGGCCGGCCCACAGCTGGAGGATGCGGGCGGAGGCGGGGTGGACCCAGCCGTGTTCGGCGGCGTCGGCGTAGGGGCGCAGGGCGGCCGCGGTGGGGCGCTGGGTCTGGGCGCGGAAGGTGACGTAGTGGGCGCCGATCTCGGTCTCGGTGGCGTGGGTGTAGTCGGTGTCGCCGAGGGTGCGGTCGAGGAACTCCCAGAAGCCGAGGGTTTGTTCGGTGGGGTGGTAGGTGGTGTGGCTGTAGCGGTAGGTGACGGGGGCGAGGTGGCGGGTGGCCCGGTACATGACGTCGGTCCACAGCAGCCCTTTGAGGTGGCTGGGGGTCAGGGGTTTGGAGGGGGTGATGGTGATGGGGGCGATGAGGACGCGCGGGGCGGCAGCCTCGGGGGACTTGGGGCGGGGTGGGGCGAGGGGCTGGGTGGTCACCGGGCGGCTCCTTCGGCGGCGGTGACCAGGCGGACGAGGTCGGCGCGGGTGGGGCCGGCCGGGCGCGGCTGGGCGGTGGGGGCGTGCTGGATGCGGGTGAGGAATTTGTCGTCGAGGATCTCGGCGGGGGTGGCCAGCGTCATCAGCATGCGGGTCAGTCCGCGCCACACGGTGCCGTCGGTGCGTGCCGCAAGGGCGATCTTTGCCTGGAGGCGGTCGGTGTCGGTGGGCGGCGGTGGCTCGGTGGCGGTGACGGCGGCGCGCCAGCGGGCGATGCGCAGGCGGTCGGCGTGGGCGGCGTGGGTGTACCAGGGGGTGTAGAGGTCTTCGGCGAGGCGGGCGGCCAGGCGGGCGGTGGTGGTGGCGGTGGGGTCGTGGGCGGCCAGGAGGTCGGCCAGGGCGTAGGCATGGGCCAGGGCCAGGGACATGCCGCGGCCGAAGAGGGGGTTGGTGATGCAGGCGGCGTCGGCGACGGGGAAGAGGCCGGGGATGGGTTTTTGCCGGGTGGTGGCGTTGCCGCGCAGGGTGTTGGGGGGTGCGGTGATGGCGTGGACGGGCGAGATGGGTTCGCTGATGCCGCTTTCGAGCCAGACGGTCAGGCCGGGGGTGGCGCGGGCGGCGGCGGTGAACCCCTCAGGGGTGTTCAGGCCGGCCAGGGCCCGGTCGCCGGGGAGGGTGGCGAGCGCGATGGAGAAGGTGTCGCCGTCGCCGGGGTGCAGGACGCCGGCGTAGTGGTCGAAGATGTCGCCGGCGGCGTTGCCGCGCCCCAGCGGGCCGGGCCGCTGCCCGGCCAGCAGCCGGTAGAAGCGGGTGTGGCCGGTGAGCCCGGAGGGGCAGGTGTGGTCCGCGGCGAGGGGGATGCCGGCCTGTGCGAGCCAGGTACGGGAGGCGGCGCGCCGGCCGGTGGCGTCGACCACCGCATCGGCGGCAAGGCGGGTGTGGTCGCTGGTGCGGACGGCCTGGATACGGCCTGAGTCGTCGAGGTCGAGGGCGGCGACGGTGGTGGCGTGGCGCAGGGTGATGCCGGGGGTGGCCAAGGCGGCCTGGTGCAGGACGTGTTCGAGGGTGGGGCGGCGGCAGGCCAGGGCGGTGAGGTCGTCGTCGCCCATCTCGCGGGCGGTGTCGGTGGCATCGGGCGGCAGGGCGTCGGTGAGGTCGAGCAGGTGGGCGCCGGCGGTGCGGGCGGCGGCCAGGACGTGCGGGGCGCGGTGGGCCAGGGTGCGTACGCCGAGCGAGGTGAGGGTGTGGGAGTGGCCGCCCTGGGGGACGGTGGGGCGGCGGGTGAACCAGGTGCCCTCCCGGCCGGGGTCGGCGGGCGGCGGGGGTGGTGCGTCGGCGCGGTCCAGGACGGTGACCCGGTGCCCGGTGGCGGCCAGTGCGAGGGCGGTGGCGAGGCCGGCGATGGAGGCGCCGGCTATGACGGTGTGGGTCATCAGCGCCGCCGGCCGTGGACGAAGAACACCCGCCGCACACCGGTGATGTTCCTGGGGGGTACGGGGTCGGGCCAGCGGCCGAAGTCGGCGCCGTCCTCGCCGGGCTGCAGGGCCCGTACGGAGTATCCGTAGGTGGAGAAGAGGGCTTCGGGTTCGTCGGTGCCGAACAGCCAGGGGCAGCCCCAGCCGGCGAAGACGTCCAGCAGGCCGCGCATGTGGGGCAGGGTGAGGGCGGCGGTGTTGACGATGTCGGCGGCGATACGGCTGCCGGGGGCGCTGATGGCGGCCACCCGCTCAAGGATGCGGTGGGTGTCGGCCTCGGGGATGTAGTAGAGGAGTCCTTCCAGCAGCCAGGTCGCCGGAACGGTGGGGTCGTATCCGGCCTGCTGGAGGTCGGCCTCCCAGTCGGGTGAGGTGAGGTCGACGGCGACCTTGCGGTGGTCGGCGCGGGGCCGGGCGTCGGTGGTGGCCAGGCGTTCGTCCTTGTAGGCCAGGACGGCCGGACGGTCGACCTCGAAGAACCGGATGCGGGCCGGCCAGTCGAAGCGGTAGGCGCGCGAGTCCATGCCGGCGGGGGCGAGGACGATCTGGGTGGTGGTGGGGTCGGCGGCGGCCTGCTGGAGGTAGTCGTCGAAGAAGCGGGTGCGGATGGCGTTGTAGTCCGGGGTGGAGGGCAGGGTACGCGTCTGGCCGGGCGGGAAGGTCGCGGCGCGTACCTCGGCGAGGAGTTCGGGGCCGATGTCACCGGCGAGGGCGGCGGCGTAGGGGTCCTGATAGAGGCTGTCGGGGCGGCGGGTCTCGGCGGCGCGCAGGGCGGCGGTGAGCAGGGCGGTGCGCTCGACGGCGTCCAGGGATGTGGTCACGGCTTGAGGGTCCTTCCCGGAAAAAAAGGGGGGCGGTGCTACGGCGTCAGGGGGTGGGGGTGGTCAGGCGTGCCCAGGCGGCGGGGTCTTGGCGCAGGAGGCGGTCTTTGACCTGGGTGGGGCGGATGCCGGAGGCGACGGCGGTGATCCAGTCGTCCTGGAAGGCGTGGGGGGAAAGGAGTTGCAGGGTGCAGGGGGTGAGGCGGCCTTCGCGGCGGGCCGAGGCGTAGCCGGCGGATTCGCGGGCGAGATGGGTGTCGAGGAGGGTGGTGAGGGTGGCTTGTTCGTCGCTGCTGAAGCGGGTGCGGGGGGCGAGCGCGAAGTGGTAGCCGGGGACGGGCTCGCCCTGGGTGCGGCAGGCGGCGCCGCGGATTTCCAGGCCGGTGGCGGCCAGGGAGGCGGCCAGGGCGCGGATGATGTGGGCGTCGCGGAGGTTTTCGCCGGCGGCGCTGGAGAGGGTGGAGCGGCCGGTGTATTCCAGGCGGGGCACGCCGCCGACGCGGTCGGCGACGCGGACGACGTCGCCGACGGCGTAGCGGTAGAGGCCGCCGACGTGGCTGAAGACGACGTGGTAGTCGCGGCCGGGTTCGAGTTCTTCGGCGGTGAGGGTGGCGGTGTCGGGGGCCAGGGGGGTGTCGGCGTCGGCGAACTCGTGGACGGCGGCGGTGACGACGAGGCTGCCGGCGCTGGGGTGGCGGTCCAGGGCGACACCGGTGGGGCCTTCGGAGGCGGCGACGGGCGCGGGCAGGACGGTGACGCCGGGCCCGAACTCCTCGCGCAGCCGCGGCAGATACAGCGATGCCATCGCGGTGGTCCAGCAGAACAGGGCCCGCATGTTCGGCCAGATGTGGGCGGGCAGGATCCGCTCGTGGCGGCGGGCGAGGCGTTCGAGAGCGGCGGCGCGTTCGGGGTTGGGGGCGCGGTGGGGCAGCCCGCCGAGGGTGCCGTCGCGGATCTCCTTGACGATCCGCTCCCACCACAGGTTCAGCTGGTGCGGCAGGGCGGCGATCATGGCCGGGTTGATGCCGATGACGCAGCGGACGTCGGCCTCGGCGGCCAGCCGCAGCCGCAAATACATCTTCTCCAGGTGCGCTGCCGGGTCGACACTCAGCGGCAGGGTGGCCCAGTGGGCGCCGGTGCCCGGCTCGGCGGAGAGCGGCTCGCCGAAGCGGGTGCCGAAGTCGACCTGGCTGGCGCCGACATGGGGGCGGCCGGAGGCGGTGGTGGGCGGCGCGGCGAGCGGGTCGTGCTTGAGGTTGAGCACGGCGTCGGGGTGGGCGAGCACGTCGGGGAAGTGCTCGATGAGCGGGGCCCAGGCGGCGTAGTAGAAGGGGAAGAAGGTGGTGCGCATGAAGCGGGGGGTGACCGGGATCTTCTTGTGGGCGCCGGTGGAGCCGCTGGAGGTGAAGTAGACCGCGGGCTGGTCGGCGCTGAGGACACCGCTCTCCCCCGCCGCGGCGCGTTCGATCCACGGCTCCAGGGCGGCGTAGTCCTGCACGGGGACGGCCTTGCGGAAGTCCTCCAGGGTGCGGATACGCCCGAAGTCGTGGCGGGTGCCGTAGTCGGTGGCGGCGTTGAAGGCGAGCAGGTCGGCCAGGACCTTCTGGCGCTGTGCGGCGGGGTCGGTGAACGCGGCCTTGAGGCGGGCGCGTTCGGCGAAGACCCGTTCGCGGTAGCGGCGGATGCGGTCGGGGTGGGTCCATGCGTCAGCCGAGTTCATGGTCGATCACCTTCTGTATCGCCTGGGCGGTGGCACGGGGGTCGGGGTGTTCGTCGACGACGGTGACCGGCAGGTGGGCGATCTCGTCGTGCATGGTCTTGGCGAGGTCGTCCTGGTAGCGGGTGAAGCCGTCGAGGGTGGGGCGCGGGCCGTAGTACTCCAGGCGGTTCAGGGCGCGGCCGTGGCCGGCGCGGCGCCAGGCGCTGGAGGGGCTGACCTGGAGGTAGATCACCCGGCGTGGCTGGGGGAAGCTGCGCCACCAGGCGAACAGGGAGTTGTCGCGGGCGCCGGCCAGGCGGCATTTGGCGAGGAGTTTGTAGTAGTAGGAGTCCACGACGGCCGGGGCGGCGGGGTCGCGCAGGATCTCGTCGCGCAGGTGGACGGCGGCGCTCTGGAGCAGCGTGGCCAGGAAGTCGGGCGAGTAGGCCTGCTCGTTGGCGGCGACGTCCTTGACGACGTCACGGCGCAGCCGGTTCAGCAGCTGGTGCTGGGGGGCGAGGAAGTCCTCGTCGGTGGACAGCGTCCGCCGCCGGGGCCCGGTACCCGCGCCGGCCGTGTCGGCCGTGTCGGCCGTGTCGGCTGGGGCGGTGTGGCGCAGGCGGGCCATCGCCGTCGACTTTCCCGCGTAGTCGGCGCCCAGCAGGACGAGGAAGTCGGGGGCGTGGGCCGGCATGGGGCATCGCTCCTTGGAAGGCGGGATTGTGGGCGGCTGTCGCCGAGGTTACGAAAGGCGGTGTCCGCTCCATGGGTCTGCCGCTGGTATGTGCCGAGACCTCGGCAACTTGCACAGATCGGGCGGCGGGGCCCCCGGGGAGGAAGCCGGGGGAACGCGGAGAAGGGGGTGCGCGGGGCCCGTTGGGCTCTTGCGCACCTCCTCCCCCGGGCTGTCCTCCTTTCCGGGCCGGGTGGTTCGGGTTCACGTTCAGGTTGAGGTTCAGGTGAGGAACTGGTTGATCAGGTCGGCGAGTTCTTTGGGCCGCTCGTGCAGGGTGTTGTGGCCGCAGTCGAGTTCGGCGTAGTGGCTGTGGGGTATCGAGGCGTGCAGTTCGCGGGCGTGGTGGACGGGGACGACGTGGTCGAGGGTGGCGCCGACGACGAGGGTCTCTGCGGTGATCTTGCTCAGGCGGGCGCGGATGTCGACGGTGAGGTCGAGGTCGATCTGGCGGCGGGCTCCTTCGGTGGGCTGGGAGGCGGCGTACATGTCGGCGAGCTGGTCGGTGCTCTGGGCGGCGAGGTGGGCGGGTGAGTGGGCGAAGAGGGTGATGAACTCCTCGTAGGAGGCGGGGTCGAGGTCGGCCAGGCGGCGCCAGAGGGTGAAGAAGGCCTGCTGGCGGGGGTCGTCGTTACGGGCCCAGCCGCCGATGAGGATCAGGCGGCGTACGAGGTGGGGGTGGGCGGCGGCGGTGGCCGCGGCGATCACGGCGCCCAGTGAGCTGCCGGCGAGGTCGACGGGCTGGTCGGTGGTGGCGCGGGCGGTGGCGGCGATCTGCTCGACGAGCAGGTCCAGGGTGAGCTCGCCGCCCTCGGGCAGGGGGCTGTCGCCGCTGCCGGCGTAGTCGGGGGTGATGAGGGTGTGGTGGTCGGTGAGCAGCGGGGCCAGGGCGGAGAAGTTGGAGGCGGAGTCTGCGGTGGAGCCGTGGACGAGCAGGAGGTGGGGGCCTTTTCCTTCGGTGCGGTAGTGCACCTCGGTGCCGCGGGTGAGGACGACGGACATGACGGGCCTTTCTCGCCGGGGGCGGACGGGAGGGCTGGGCGCTGGGGAGCTGGGGCTGGGGGGCTGGGGGGGGTGTTACGGGGTGAGGGGGCGGGGGCCGGGGCGGGCGGCGGGATCGGGGACGGGGGGCGGTGGTCTTCGGGGCGGTTGGGGGCGTAGGGGCTGATGGGGCTGGGTGGTTGAGGGGTGGGGGCCCGGTGGCCGGGCCCCCGGGGGGTTTCAGGCGCGGGGGGCGGTGGTGGTCAGGGCGGGCTCGGGGTCGGCCGCGGGGACCGGGGCCGGGGCGGCCTGAACGGCGGTGGCGGTGGTGGCGGTCTTCGCGGCGAGCTCCTTGCGGCTGCGGCTGAAGCGGCGCATGGCGGGCATCTCGACGAAGCGGTAGAGCAGCCAGCCGCCGAGGAGGGAGGCGGCGAAGAAGCCGGCGACGGTGAGCAGGGCTACGGGGACGCTGTAGGTGTTCTCGCCGAGCAGGGAGCGCAGGTAGAAGATCGTGACGCCCTGGACGAGGTAGAAGCCGAAGGAGACCTCGCCGAGCCAGACCATGACGCGGCCGCGCAGGCGGGTGGGGCGGCCTTCGACGTCGGCGGCGGCGACGGAGCCGATCAGGGCGCTGACCGGGATGATCGTGGCGACGACGAAGCCGTACTGGAAGGGGACGAGGAGGGCGGCTCCGTAGCCGATGACGGCCAGGGCTATGGAGGGGGCGATGCCTATCGCGCGGGGCCAGCGGCCGGCGAGGACGATCCGGGCCAGGAGGATGCCGAGGACGAACTCGAAGACGCGGCCGGGCGGGAAGAGGTAGCCGAACCAGAACTGCAGGTCGGATATGGGGGTGATGGCGGACTTCGGGGTGGCGGGGACGAGGTAGGTGGCGATGAGCTGGACGCCGACCATGCCGGCGACCATCAGGCCGGACCACAGCCACAGGCGCTTCTCGGCGATCTTGCGGATCGGGACGATGAGCAGCGGGAAGAGCATGTAGAAGAGCAGTTCGCTGCCGAGGGACCAGGTCGGCGGGTTGACGCTGAGGTTGATGGCGGGCTGCGGGAAGAACGTGTGGAGCAGGAAGAGGTTGGGGAGCCACTGGCCGACGCTGGTGACGCTCGCTCCGGCGAACAGGATCATCGCGGCGGCGAAGACCACGAGGTGGTTGGGGAAGATCTTCATGATCCGGCGGCGCCAGAAGGCGGTGACCTTCTCGCCGGGCTTGGCGGCCCAGGCCAGGACGAAGCCGGAGAGGACGAAGAAGAACGAGACGCCCATGTAGCCGGCCTTGCCGAAGGCGGTGGAGAAGAAGTCGGCGATGGAGGTGTCGGCGAAGGGGTTGATCGGGGCGTTCGGCGGGATCGGGGAGTCGGTGAGGGAGGCGTGGAAGAAGAAGACGAGGAGGGCTGCGAAGAAGCGCAGGCCGGTCAGGGAGGGGAGTTTGGCTCGCTTGGCCGAGGTGGCCGCGGCGGCGGCGGAAGCGGGCGTGGACATGGTTTGGGGAGACCTTCCGGGTGGGCGCCGAAGCGGTGCTCCGGCTGCGAGTGGGGCGGGGCGGTGGGGCTGTGGGGGGTGTGGTGCGCATGGGGGGCTTAGGAAGCAACAAGAAGGTGCGGGGCGGGAGTTGAGCGCGGGGTGCGGGGTGCGGGTGGGGTGCGGGGTTTTGGTGGGGGTTGTGGGGCCGGTGATCTGGCGGAGTCCGGCGGGCCCGGCGGCGGCTGGTGCGGCGGGGCCGGGGGCCGGGGGCGGCCCGGTTGAGGGGGCCGCCCCGGCCGGGGGTTAGTCGCTGTCGGCCTGGGTGCCGGTGTCGATCTGGTTGCGGTAGAGCATGAGCTTGGCGTCCTTGGCGACGTAGTAGTTCTGGACCGAGTAGGCGATGGTGGCGAAGTCGAGGCGGCCGTCGCCGTTGAAGTCGGCCGTCGCGATGCGGGCGACGGACTCGTCGGAGACCCGCCACTTGGCCCAGACGCCGTTTTGCAGGTCGATGGCCTTGTAGTACATGACTCCCTGCCAGGGCCACGGGCCGCGCAGGGCGACGAGGAACTCGTCCTCTCCGTCGCCGTCGAAGTCGGCGGTGACGATCTGGTGTCCGGGGCCTTCGCCGTTCTCGTTGGGGTCGCCGTAGACGTCGAGCAGGACGCGGTTCCATTCGACCTCGCCGGCCGGGCCGTCGGTGGCCTTGGTGTAGACGGCGACGGTGTTGCCGTGGAAGGGCTCGATGGCGGCGACGTAGGCCATCGGGTCGTCGCCGATGCGTCCGGCGTTGAGGTCGCCGCTGCCGCGGAAGCCGGTCTGCTCGAACTGGGTGAGCTCGCCGGTGCCGATGAGCTTGCGGATCCATTCCTTCTTGCGCTCGTCGTAGTAGAGCCAGGTGACGCCCTCGTCGGAGGCGAGCAGGAGGGATTCGAGGTCGGAGCCGGGGAGGAGGCCCTTCTTCTTCTCGGCGCCGTGGATCATGCGGAAGTGGCTGTCGTCGACGACGGTCATGGGCCATTCCTCGGCGGCGTGGACGTCGTCGGGCTGGGTGAACATGACGACCGGCAGGACGGCGTGGACGTCTTCCTTGGCGACGATGGGGAAGCCGACGATCTCCAGGCGTTCGGTCTGGGTGAAGTAGCCGGCGCGCAGGCGGTGCATGCCGGTGGCGCGGCCGACGTAGTGGCGCTTCCAGCGGGACTCGTCCTTGTCGGGGTGGCCCGGGTTCTCCAGCCAGTCGATCTTGCCGCCTTCGGTGTTGGCGTCGTGGATGGTGCCGATCGGGCCGTAGAGGTCGTAGCAGACGATGATGTCGGGGTGGCCGTTGCCGGAGACGTCGGCGAAGTCGGCTCCGACGGGCATCTTGATGCGGTCGGCGACCAGGCGGCGGGTGAAGTTCTCGTCGTTCTGGTACCAGTAGATCTCCCCCAGGCGCAGCCCGTAGCCGAAGAGGTCGGGGCGGCCGTCGCCGTCGATGTCCGGGGACTCCAGCCAGTAGCCGTCGCGCAGCTGGTCGGCGACGACCTCGGCGGTGAACTTCGGGGAGCGGAACGTCGACAGGTCGTTGTTGTTGCTGGTCATGGTCTTGGTCTCCTGAGGTCTTTTTGGTGGGGGGTGGGGGTCAGCGGGCGTGGAATTCGAGGGCGAGCCAGAGGGCGTCGGTGTCGGCGTAGTACTGGTGCCAGGGGTAGTGGTAGGTGCCGTCGGGCCGGGTGGAGCAGAACGGGTCGGGGGTGGTGTAGCCGGGGGCCATGCGGATGTCCTCGTAGCGGGTGGCGGGGTCGTCGGCGGTGAATTTCTGCATCCGGCCCAGGCCCTGGATCTGGGTGTGGACCTCGATGAAGTCGTGGCTGTTGTGGATGAGGCAGTCGGTGCCGGCGGGGGCGTACCAGAGGTTGACCTTGAGGTCGAAGGGGCGGATGTCGGTGGGGGTGGGGGTCTCTTTGAGGAGGTGGGCGGGGTCGAGGTGGATGGTGGCGGCGGTGTCCTGGGGGCTGGTGAACAGTGGTGTGGTGGCGGGGAAGGCGTTGGGGTTTCCCTGGTCGGTGAGGCGGTCGGTGAGGTGCTGCCAGCCGGTCTCGCGGGTGATGGCGTCGGTGGGGTGGGCGTCCAGGCCGGTGGCGGGGCGCAGGACGAGGAGGGTGTCGGCGTGTTCGATGCGGGTGTGGGTCAGGACGGTGGAGGTCAGGGGCTCGATGGCCTTGGCGGGGGTGTGGGCGAGGGGGACGGGGGT
>NZ_BMQQ01000049.1:0-8233 GCF_014648195.1 Streptomyces purpureus | reverse complement strand
GGGGTTGATGACGATGGCTTCGGGGCCGATGAGGTAGTTCTTGGCGTGGCGGACGACGGATGCCTGGACGGCCGGGCCGGTGAAGGCCAGCGGGCGGGTGTGGTGGGTGGTCATCAGGTCCTCGCGTAGGCGGAGGTGCGGGCCAGCTCGACGGAGAGCTCGTCGACGGGGGTGGCGGGGACGAACTGCTCGGGGGCCGGGCCGTCGCCGAAGTAGTGGGCGATGGCGGCCACCGTGCGGGCGGTGGCGCGGCCGTCTCCGTAGGGGTTGGCGGCGGTGGCCATGCGCAGGTAGGAGGCGGGGTTGCGCAGGAGTTCGGTGGTGGCGTCGACGATGCCGGCGGTGGTGGTGCCGACCAGGCGGGCGGTGCCGGCGACGACGGCCTCGGAGCGTTCGGTGACGTCGCCCAGGACGAGGGTGGGCTTGCCGAGGGCGGGGCCTTCCTCCTGGGAGCCGCTGGAGTCGGAGACGATGATGTCGGCGCGGCGCATGAGCTTGGAGAAGGACAGGTAGGGCAGCGGGTCGACGACCGTTATGTTCGGGTGCCTGCCGATGACCGGGAGCATCGCCTCGCGGACCACGGGGTTGCGGTGCAGGGGGACCACGACGCGGGTGTCGGGCTCGTCGGCGATCTCGGCGAGGGCGGCGGCGATGTCCGGCAGGTGCGGCCAGGCCTCCCGGCGGTGCGCGGAGGCGAGGATGACGCGGCGCGGGTCGGTGTCGAGGTCCTCGATGGCCGCAACGCCGTAGGTGTCGGACTGGTCGCAGGCCCACTGCAGGGCGTCGATGACGGTGTTGCCGGTGACGACGACGGTGTCCTGGTCGATGCCCTCACGCAGCAGGTTGGCGAGGTTTCCCGGGGTCGGCGCGAGGTGCAGGGCGGCGACCTGGGCGACCAGGCGGCGGTTGCCCTCCTCGGGGAAGGGGGAGCCGAGGTGGCCGCTGCGCAGTCCGGCCTCGACGTGGATGACGGGGATGCGGTGGTGGAAGCCGGACAGGGCGGCGGCCAGGGTGGTGGCGGTGTCGCCGTGGACGAGGACGGCCTCGGCGGCGGTGTCCTTGAAGTGCTCCCCCAGGCCCCGCAGGGAGCGGTAGGTGACCTGGGAGAGGGTCTGCTTGGGGGCCATGATCTCCAGGTCGATGTCCGGCTTGAGACCGAAGGCGTCGAGGGTCTCGTCGAGCATCTGACGGTGCTGGCCGGTGGAGATGACGACCGGGTCGAAGCGCGGGTCGTCCTGCAGGGCGCGGATGACCGGGGCGAACTTGATGGCCTCGGGGCGGGTACCGAGGACGACGGCGACAGAGCGCATGGGAAGGTCTCGCATTCTTCTGGGTGGGGAGGGCCTCGATGGCCGAAGTGGCGGTGATGCGCGTGATGCGTGGCGCGTGATGAGTGGCGCGTAGGTGGGGCGCGTGCGGTGGCCGCCTGATGGGCGCCGGCCCCGGGCGGGGCGGCTGGCGGGATACGCGGGGTGGTTCTGAAGTCCTTTGCGGGGGGCTGGTGTTGGGCTCCCTTGCCCCTCTCGCTGATAGATATCTTTCCCGTGAGATAGATGTGCGTCAACGCTGTGCAGGATCACTTGCACACCCGCCTGCACAGCTGGGTCCGCGGGGCGGGGCGGGGGTGTGGGCGGGCAGCACGAAGCCCCCGTGCCGCGGGTGCGGCCGGGGGCTTCGTCAGGGGTGCGCGGCCCTGTCAGGGGGCCGTGTGAGGGCCTTGGAGGGCCCTTGACGGGTCAGTGCAGCAGGGCGAGGACCTCGTCGCGTACAGCGGCCACGGTGGCCTCGTCGCGGGCTTCGGCGTTCAGGCGCAGCAGTGGTTCGGTGTTGGAGGCGCGGAGGTTGAACCACCAGGTCGGGGCGGTGACGGTGAGGCCGTCGAGGGTGTCGATCGAAACGCCGGGCCGGCTTTCGAAGGCGGCGCGGACCGCCGCCATACGGGCGCTCTGGTCGTCGACGGTGGAGTTGATCTCGCCGGAGGCCGGATAGCGGTCGTAGGAGGCGACGAGCTCGGAGAGCGGGCCCTGCTGGCCGCCGAGGGCGGCCAGGACGTGCAGGGCCGCGAGCATGCCGGTGTCGGCGTTCCAGAAATCGCGGAAGTAGTAGTGCGCGGAGTGTTCGCCGCCGAAGACGGCGCCGGTGCGGGCCATTTCCTCCTTGATGAAGGAGTGCCCCACCCGGGTGCGGACCGGGACGCCGCCCATGTCCCGTACGACCTCGGGGACCGACCAGGAGGTGATCAGGTTGTGGATGACCGTGGCGCCGGGGTGCTTGGCCAGCTCGCGGGCGGCGACCAGGGCGGTGATCGCGGACGGGGAGACCGGCTCGCCGCGCTCGTCGACGACGAAGCAGCGGTCCGCGTCGCCGTCGAAGGCCAGGCCGAGGTCGGCGCCTTCGGCGCGGACGCGGGCCTGCAGGTCGGTGATGTTCTTCGGGTCCAGCGGGTTCGCCTCGTGGTTCGGGAAGGTGCCGTCCAGCTCGAAGTACATCGGCACCACGTCGAGCGGGAGGTTTTCGAAGACGGTGGGGACGGTGTGGCCGCCCATGCCGTTGCCGGCGTCGACGACGACCTTCAGCGGCCGGATCGACGCCACGTCCACCAGCGACTTCAGATGGGCCGCGTAGTCGGCCAGGACGTCACGGCGGCGGATGGTGCCGACGGAGGTGAAGGAGGGCGGGGGGCCGTCGGCGGCCCACTGTTCGACCAGGGCGCGGATGTCGGCGAGGCCGGTGTCCTGGCCGATGGGGGCGGCGCCGGCGCGGCACAGCTTGATGCCGTTGTACTGGGCGGGGTTGTGGGAGGCGGTGAACATCGCGCCGGGCAGGTTCAGGTGGCCGGAGGCGTAGTAGAGCTGGTCGGTGGAGGCGAGCCCGATGTCGGTGACCGCGGTGCCGTACAGCGCGGCGCCCTGGGCGAAGGCCTGGGCCAGGGCCGGTGAGGTGGGCCGCATGTCGTAGCCGATGACGATGGCGTCGGCGCCGGTGACCTTGGCGAACGCGGCGCCGAAGAGTTCGGCCAGGGGCCTGTCCCACTGGTCGGGGACGGTGCCGCGGATGTCGTAGGCCTTGACGATGTGTGACAGGTCCGGTCGGCCGGGCGGGCTTGCGGGCATGGGCGTGTCCTTCTGGTCGTCCCGGAAGCGGGAGCGGGTGCGGGTCGGTCAGGTGCGTGCGGGGTGCGGGTGTGGAGTGGAGGGGGATATGGGGGTGGGCGCGGCCCCCGCGGGTGTGCGGGGGCCGCGCCCGGGCGGCCGGTGGCCGGTTCAGCGGCGGGGCAGCTTCACCGACAGGGAGTGGCGGAAGTAGTCGGTGGGGTCGTAGGCCTTCTTGACCTGCTGCAGGCGGGGGTAGTTGTCCTTGTAGTAGAGGGTGGTCCACGGGACGCCGGAGCGGTTGCGGCGCGGGTCGGCGACGTCGGTGTCGGGGTAGTTGATGTAGCAGCCGTCGGTGGTGTCGTCGATGACGGGCACGCCGCCGGTCTTGGCGAAGAAGTCCTCGTAGATGCCGCGGGCCCAGCCGAGGTAGAAGGCGTCCTCGTCCTTGTCGGCCCAGAAGGTCTGGAAGCACATCTTGAACACCGAGCTGCGCTGGGCGTTGGCGGTGGCGTCGGGGGCGAGCGCGTTGACCTGGCCGCCGAAGGAGAACAGCACGATCATCGTGTCGGGGTTGTGGAAGTCGGGGCGGGTCAGGTGCCGGTACATGGCGGCGACCTGGTGGTCGGTGAAGTTGGTGCGCATGTAGGCGGACTTGTGGGCGCCGCGGGAGGTGGGGTTGGTGATGGTGGGGTTGTTGGTGCCGACCAGGCGGGTGGCCTGGAGCCAGGGCAGGTGCTGGGGGGCGGCCAGCTGCGGCATGGCGGGCAGTTCGCCGTTGGCGCGGGTCAGGGCGCGGGGGGTGACCTTGGTGCCGGCGAGGATGGCGGCCATGTAGTCGTCCAGGAGCTTCTCGGCGCCGGGGACTGTGGCGTCGACCTGGGTGAACATGCCCAGGCTGCCGTGGGCCTTGGAGCTGACGTTGAACAGGCTGGAGAGGTGCCGGTAGGGCGAGTCGGGGGCGCTGTGGGTCTCGTGCCAGGCGCCGAAGTTCTTCAGCAGGCGGGTGAAGGTGGCCTCGTCCAGCTGGTCCCAGGGCAGGTCGACCGCGGAGACCAGGACGGTGGAGGGCGGGGAGACGAGCTGGTCGGCGGGGTTGGTGCCGCGCGCGCCCGGGGAGCGGAACCAGTAGCGGGTGACCAGGCCGAAGTTGCCGCCTCCCCCGCCGGTGTGGGCCCACCACAGCTCGCGGTGCGGGTCGTTCTTCTCGCGGGTGGCGACGATGGTGCGGGCGCGGCCGGAGGCGTCGACGGTGACGACCTCGACCGCGTACAGGTGGTCGGAGACCAGGCCGTGGGCGCGGGAGAGCAGGCCGTAGCCGCCGCCGGCTATGTGGCCGCCGGCGCCGACGCTGTAGCAGATGCCGCCGGGTATGGTCACGCCCCAGCCCTTGTAGAGGGCTTCGTAGACGTTGATGAGGCGGGCGCCGGGCTCGACGACGAAGGCGCGGCGGGTCTCGTCGTAGCCGACGTGGGTCATCTCGGAGAAGTCGAGGATGACCTCGATGTCGGCGTTGGCGGCGAAGTCGGCGAAGCAGTGGCCGCCGGAGCGTACGGCGACACGCTTGCCGGCCTTGAAGGCGGCTTGCAGGGCGCGTTCGGCGTCCTTGGCGGAGCGGATCATCTTGATGTAGTCGGGCTTGGCGACGAAGCGCTGGTTGTTGCCGGTGGTCAGGCCCGCGTAGCGCGCATCGCCGGGCCGGATGGTGGCGCCGGTGGCAGCAGCGGCCGCCGCGGTGCTGGAGGGCTGGGCGGGGGCGGCGGCGCGGGCGGCGGGGGCCAGGGCTCCCGCGGCGAGCGCGGTGCCGGCGACCGCGGCGGTGCGGCCCAGGACGGTACGGCGGTCGATACCGCTCATCGTCGATACCTCGGATTCTGTGATGGATGTACGGAGTTGGGGCCGGTAGCAGGCACCCCCGCATCGCGCGCCCGGTGCGGACACGCGGGCACACGGGCGTGCGGTGGTGTGCGGGCGTGCGGGTGCGCCCGGGGGCCGGTCCATGGGGGCCGACAGGCCCGGGCGCGGGTGGTACGCGGACGTGACTCGGTCGTACGGGGTGGTGCGCGGTGGTGCGGGGGTGGGGGGTGGGGGGTGGGGGCTTGTTCAGACGGCGGCGGGGGGCCGGTCCGCGGCGGGCGGGGCCGTCTGGGGGGCCGGCGGTGCGGGCCGTCGGCGGTGGCGGCGCTCCAGGAGGCCGGAGAGCAGGGCGGTGGCCAGTCCGGCGGTGGTGAGCAGGGCGCCGATCCAGTTGGGTGCGGTGTAGCCGAGGTGGTGGTCGATGGCCAGTCCGCCGAGCCAGGCGCCGAGCGCGTTGCCGAGGTTGAAGGCGGCGATGTTGGCGGCGGAGGCGAGGGCGGGGGCGCCTTCGGCTTTCTGCATGACGCGCATCTGCAGCGGGGGGACGGTGGCGAAGCCGACGGCGCCGAAGACGGCCAGGGTGAGGGCGGCTGGCAGCGGGGCGCGGGCGGTGAACACGAACACCGCAAGGACGGCGGCGAGGGCGGCGAGGATGGCGTAGAGGCTGGGCATGAGGCTGCGGTCGGCCATCTTGCCGCCCACGACGTTGCCGACGCACAGTCCGGCGCCGAAGAGGACCAGGAGCCAGGTGACGGCGGAGGCGGAGAAGCCGGCGACGTCGGTCATCATCGGGGCGATGTAGGTGAAGGAGGCGAACACGCCGGCGAAGCCGAGGGTGGTGGTGGCAAGGGCGAGCCAGACCTGGCCGCGTTTGAAGACGGCGAGTTCGCCGCGCAGGCCCGCGCTCTCGGGGGGCTGGCGGGGTACGAGGGACAGGACGCCGGCGAGGCTGACGAGGCCGAAGGCGGTGACGGCCCAGAAGGTGGAGCGCCAGCCGAAGTGCTGGCCGAGGAAGGTGCCCATGGGGACGCCGAGGACGTTGGCGACGGTCAGGCCGGTGAACATCAGGGCGATGGCGCCGGCGCGTTTGTCGGGGGCGACCAGGCCGGCGGCCACGACGGAGCCGATGCCGAAGAACGCGCCGTGGGTGAGGGCGGCGATGAGCCGGCCGGCCATGAGCAGCGGGTAGCTCTCGGCCAGGGCGCACAGCAGGTTGCCGGCGATGAAGACGCTCATCAGCACGGCCAGCATGGTCTTGCGGGGCAGGCGGGAGCCGGCCGCGGTCATCAGCGGGGCGCCGACGACGACGGCCAGGGCGTAGCCGGTGACCAGCATGCCGGCGGCGGGGATGGAGACGGAGAGGTCGGCGGCGACTTCGGGCAGCAGGCCGACGATGACGAATTCGGTGGTGCCGATCCCGAACGCGCCCAGGGCGAGCGCGATGAGCGCGGGGGGCATCAGCGGGTCTCCCGGCGCCGGGTGGGGTGGTCCTTGAGCAGGGTGCGCAGGCGGCGCCGGCCGCGGTGCAGGCGGGAGTTGACGGTGCCGTGCGGTACGCCGATGAGGTGGGCGATCTCGCTGTACTGCAGGCCTTCGACGTCGGCGAGGAGGACGACGGTGCGGAAGTCGTCGGGTATGTGGGCCAGGGCGTGGCTGACGTCGGGGTCGGCCATGGCGTCCAGGACCTGGGATTCGGCGGAGGGCAGGCCGGTGGAGGTGTGGGAGGCGGCGCGGGCGAGCTGCCAGTCCTCGACGTCGCGCAGGGAGGCGTGGGGCGGTTCGGCCTTGCGTTTGCGGTAGGCGTTGATGTGGGTGTTCTTCAGGATGCGGTAGAGCCAGGCCCGCAGGTTGGTGCCGGGGGCGAACTGGTGGAAGCTGCGGAAGGCGCTGGCGTAGGTGTCCTGCAGGAGGTCTTCGGCGTCGGCGGGGTTGCGGGTCAGGCGCAGGGCCTCGGCGTACATCCGGCCGCGGTGGGCGAGTGCGTCGCGTTCGAACCGCTGGGCGCGCTGCTGGGGTGTTTCTCCAACCGGGGTGGGGTGTGTCGTCACAGGGGTGTCCTTTGCGGCCGGGATGCGTGCCCGCCGAGGCGGCCCGAAGCAGGAGAGGGGCGGGAAGAAGGGGGGCGGGGTCAGATCTGGCGCAGGGCGCCGCCGTCGACGGCCCATTCGGCGCCGGTGACCTGCCTGGCGAGCGGGGAGAGCAGGTAGGCGATGACGCGGGCGACGTCGTCGGGTGTGCCGATACGGCCGGTGGGCAGGGCGCGCACGGTGCGCACGAAGTGGTCGACGGCGTCGTCGGCGGACATGTCGAAGCGGGCGGCGAGCTGTTCGGCGAAGCCGCCGGGGGCGTCGAACAGGGCGGTGCGGGTGGGGCCCGGGGAGACGATGTTGGAGCGCACCCCGCGGGGGGAGAACTCGGCGGCCAGCGATTTCGACAGCGACAGCAGGGCGGTCTTGGTGGCGGCGTAGTCGACGAGGGGGGCGTCGGGGAAGCGGGCCGCTTCGCTGGCCAGGTGCACGATGGCCGCGTCGCCGCTCTCCAGGAGGGCGGGCAGGGCGGCGCGGGTGACGCGGACCAGGGAGTGGAAGTTCAGCTCGAAGGTGGCCTTCCACTGCTCGTCGGTGACGTCGAGGAAGGAGGTACGGGAGGTAAGTCCGCCGACGTTGTTGACCAGGCCGTCGAGGCGGCCGTGGCGCTCGAGGGTCGCTTCGACGATACGGCCGGCGGCGCCGGGGTCGGTGACGTCGGCGGCCAGCGGCGTGACGCGGTCGCCGAGCGCGGCCAGCGCGTCGGGCTTGCGGGCGACACCGACGACGTGGGCGCCTTCGGCGGCCAGCAGCCGGGTGGTGGCCTCGCCGATACCGGCGGAGGCGCCGGTGACCAGGAAAACCTTGCCGTCGAGGGTCAGGTCCATGAGCGAAATTCCCTTGTGGTGCGCAGTGGAGTGGTACAGAGGCCAAACGGTTCAGCACCTACGGGCGCCCTTGGGCCGTACGGGGTGTTGCGGCCCTACGGGTGGGGCGCGGGCGGTACTGGGTGGGGCGCGGGGGGGGGTGCGAGGGGGTCCGGCGGCGCACCCGCCCAGGGGGGTGGGGCGGGCGCGCCGCCGGAGGGGGTTGCCGGGCCCCGGGGAAGGGACCGGAGGCCGGCTGGCTCGATGGCCGGCTGGTTGTGGGCCGGCTAGCTGAGGGCCGGCTTCTCCTTGCCGCGCAGGAAGAGTGCGGTGAGGAGGGTGCCGGCGAGGACGATGGCGGCGTTGATGAGGACGGCGAGTCCGACGCCGT
>NZ_BMQQ01000048.1:3699-30332 GCF_014648195.1 Streptomyces purpureus | reverse complement strand
ACACCCACGGCACCAACGCCGCCCTCAACATCAACGCCACCACCTCCTACGGCAACATCACCGCCCGCAGCCTCTGAAGGCGCAGCCACCCCTGCCGGCCTGTGGCGCGGCCCGCGGTGTGCAGGGGCCGTCCCTCAACAGCCCCCACCGAGAGGGCGAGACGGCGAAAGACCCTCGCCCGAGCCCCCCCATGTCATGATCAGCTTCGCCGTGACGGCGGCGCCACCGTGGCGTCACCGTGTCGGCAACCAACAGCGAAGAAGGCCACAGGATATGAGCACCATTCAGGACTACCAGGCTGCGGAACAACTCCTGCGCCGGCCCGCCCGCCCCGGCGAGCTCGTCATCGGCGACAAGGTCAGGCCGCAGTGGACCGACGGCGGTGCTCGCTTCTGGTACGCGGTGAACGACGGCGCCGGCAGACGGTTCGTGCTGGTCGACCCGGCGGCGGGCACCCGGGAGCCGGCCTTCGACCACGCCCGGCTCGCCGCCGCTCTGGCCGCCGCCTCCGGGCAGCCGGTCGACCCCGAGGCCCTGCCGTTCATGGCCATCGAACCGGCCGAGGGCGCCGTGGAGTTCGGCGCGCTCGGCGCGTACTGGCGCTGCCGCCTGGACGACTACACCTGCGAGCAAGCCGAGTTCACGCCGCCCGGCAGCCCGCTGGACGTGCCCTCGCCCGACAGCAAGCTCGCCATCTCCCAGCGGGGTCACGACCTGTGGGCGCGTTCGCTGTCCGACGGCCGTGAGTGGGCGCTGACCACCGACGGCGAGCCCGATCACCGCTACGGCTCCGGCCCGCAGTGCACGGGCAACGCCACCCTGCTGCGCAAGTTCGGCCTGCCGCACCTGCCGCCGGCGGTGGCCTGGTCGCCCGACTCGACGAAGGTGCTGGCGCACCGGACCGACGAGCGCGCCGTCCGACAGACGCACCTGGTGGAGGCCCGGCCCGCCGACGGCGGCGCGCCGGTGACCCACACCCAGCGCTTCGCCTACCCCGGTGACGAGCACGTGCCGCAGGCCGAGTTGGTCGTGCTGGACGTGCAGGCGGGCACCATGGTCCGCGCGCAGGCCGAGCCGCTGCTCATGCCGCAGCTGTCGCCGATCACGATCAAGTGGGCGTGGTGGGCCGAGGACAGCTCGGCGGTGTACTACCTCAGCCGGCCCCGGGACCTGCGCACCCTGACCCTGCACCGGCTCGACGCGGTCACCGGCGAGGTCACCACCGTCCTCGCCGAGAGCGGGGAGAGTCGCGTGGAGCCCAACCAGTGGATATTCGAGCCGCCGATCGTGCGGGTGCTGGCCGATGAGGTGCTGTGGTACTCGCAGCGGGACGGCTGGGGCCACCTGTACCGCTACGGCCTGCGCAGCGGCGAGCTGCTCGGGCAGGTCACCTCCGGGCAGTGGGCGGTGCGGCAGATCCTGCGCGTCGACGAGGCCGAGCGGGTGGTGTACTTCACCGCCTCCGGGCTGGTCGAGGCCGATCCGTACCGGCGCACGGTGTGCCGTATCGGCCTGGACGGCTCCGGCTTCGCCAAGGTCACCGACGACGAGCTGGATCACATCGTCACCCTGGCCGACGGCCAGGAGTACTTCCTCGACTCCGCCTCCACGGTCGACACCCCGCCGGTGACGACGGTCCGTGACTGGGCCGGGCGGGTGCTGGTGGAGCTGGAGCGCGCCGACATCGGCAAGCTGACCGCCACCGGCTGGACGGCGCCGGAGCGGTTCCGCGTCAAGGCGGCCGACGGGGAGACGGACATCTACGGGGTGCTGTACCGGCCGCGCGGGTTCGACCCCTCCCAGCGCTACGCCGTGGTGGACAACCTCTACCCCGGCCCGCAGGTCAACCGGGTCGCCCCGTGCTTCGACCCGGGCGGGATGGGTCTGGACGCGGAACCCCTGGCGGCGCTGGGCTTCGTGGTGGTGGCGCTGGACGGGCGCGGCACCCCGGGTCGGAGCAAGGCCTTCCACGACGCCTCCTGGGGGCGTCTGGCCGACGCGGGCGGCCTGGCCGACCATGTCGCGGCGCTGCGGCAGCTGGCACGGACCCGGCCGTGGATGGACCTGGACCGGGTGGGGGCCTTCGGTCACTCCGGCGGCGGGTTCGCCGCGGCGCGGGCGATGCTGGACTTCCCCGAGACGTACAAGGCGGCGGTCGCCCTCTCCGGTTCGCACGACGCCCGCTACTTCAACGCGGGCTTCGTGGAGACCTACGACGGCGCGGACAACCCCGAGGCGTGGGCCCGCACCTCCAACGTGGACCTCGCGGACCGGCTGGCGGGCAAGCTGCTGCTCGTCCACGGCGAAATGGACGACCAGGTCCACCCGGATCTCACGCTGCGGCTGGCCGACCGCCTCATAGCCGCCGACAAGGATTTCGAGCTGCTCATCGTGCCGGGGGCCGAGCACACGTTCATCGACCACCTGGCCTACGTCCGCAAGCGCGGCTGGGACTTCCTGGTACGCGAACTGATGGGCACGCAGCCGCCCGCCTACCGCCCCTCCCCCATCGCCGTCGGCCCGGAGCTGCTGGCGGAACTGTTCTCCTGAGCGGTGACTGTTCGGTGCCCCTGCGTCGCGAAGACGCAGGGGCGCTTCTTCGGGTGTGGCCGATGCGTACGTCCGCCTCCGGCACATGGAGCCGGGCGGAGCCCGGGGGCCGCGGTCTGGGGATCGGTTCCGTCAGGGCCGGTGAGCGGGCGGTCGCCTAGCATGCCGGCCATGGCGATGTTCGTGCATCTGACGTCTGCGGCGAACGCGCCGCGCATCCGGCGCTCCGGGATCCGGGCGGCCGGCTGCGGGCAGGGCGGTGCGCGGGGGGTGTACTGCTTCCCGGTGCTGCCGTCGTACACCCTCACTCACCAATGGCTGCGTGAACTGGCCCGTTTCGGCAGCCGGGGCGGGCTGGTGGCCGTCCATGTGCGGCTGGACGACGCCCAGCCCGTGCTGGTCGAGCACTACACCGACCGGCGGCGGGAGGCTCAGGCCACCGTCCCCGCCGCCGAGGCGGTGCGGCGGATCGCGGTGCTGGAAGACCCGCGCGGGTGGGAGGTGTTCCTGCCCCGGGCGATCCGGCCGCGCGAGATCCACCGGGTCCGCACCGCGCCGCAGGTGGTGGGCTGGCGGTACCAGCCGGACGCGCACGGCGTCTCTCCCTGCACCTGCTTCGGGTGCCGGGTGCGCGGCGGGTACGGGGCGCGGCGCCTGCGCGAGCGGCTGCCGCATCCGCTGGACGGGCCGGCGCCGCCGGCCGGGGTGCTGCTCGCCCAGGTCGCGGCGGCCGGAGTCCCCGGAGACCCGGCCGTCCTGCGGGAGGCACTGCACTGGTTCGGCATGCGCCGGCGGGGCCCGCTCCCCCGGTTGACCCCTCTCGCCGGCCACCCCGACCCGGCGGTGCGGGAGGAGCTGGTGTGGGCGGTCGCCCGCTGGTCCACCCCTGGAGTCGCCGAGCTGCTGGACGCTCTGGCCGACGACCCGCATCCGGACGTACGGGAGGCGGTGGAGGCGGTCCGGGCGCCGGAGTGATGCACGATCGGCGCCGGTGGGAGACTGGCCGGCCGTGCAGTGAGCAGGAACAACAAGGGGGATGGAGATCATCGTGCGAGGGGGACTGGGGCGCACCGCCCTGGCGGCCGTGGTTCTGGCGGTGTTGATGACGGCGACGGGCTGCGCCTATGCGCTGAGGGACCTGGGGCCGCTGCCCCCGCGTTTCTCGGGGCCGCCGATGGCTGCGGACACGGCGGTGGCGGAGATGACGTCGGTCCTGGCGGCGGAGGGCTTCACGGTGGAGAGGGAACCCTCGAACGTGCTGGGCCGGTGCTTCGAACGGCTCTGGGGACGGCACACGCCGCAGACGGCGAATGCCGCCCTGAAGGCGGCCTTCGCGCGGGCCCGTTCGCAGTACGGCTGGCAGAACGGTCCCGACATGGGCAGCGAGACTCTCACCCTCACCAAGGGCAACTGGACGGTCCTGGCCGGCCTCCCCACGGAGCCGGCCCAGGGCCTTGAGGCAACGGTTGTGATGTCGCTGACCTGCGTGGACGCCGGTACGCCCACCGCTTTCCCGGCCTCGTCCGTACCGGAGCTGACCCCGGAACCGGCGAAGTCCTGAGGGAGGGCGGGCGTTTGGGGACCTGACGCTGCGCTCAGCAGTTCTCGGTGATCACCTGCTCCAGGGTGTCGAGAGAGAGCCTTTCCTGCTCGAGCTGGTCCCGCAGGCTCGCCACTCTCTGCTCAAGGGCCGCGATCGCCGCCTGGTCCGGGTCCGGCTGCCCCTGGAGGTCGGTGATCTCCCGCTCAAGGCGGGTGATCTCCTTCTCGCGGCGGGTGATGTCGTCGCGGGCCATGTCCGCCGCGCGGCGCATCATGGCGCAGGGACTTTCGGTTCGTACGGCTTCGGCTGCCATCTCAGCACTCCTTGATCTTGCGGCACGCGGGGTGGCGTGACGGGTCCACCTTGAGGGGCTGGGGTGGCCCACCGCCTTTTGAGACGGTGCGGACGGGTGAGGGGCGAGGGCGGCGACGCGGTACCGGGCCCGGGGCGGCGTGCCGCAGTGGGCCGGGTTGCGGGGTCAGTTGTTGACGAAGGTGAGGCTGGTCGCGTCGTAGCGGGTGCCCGCGATCTGCTCGGGCGGGGCGGCGGCCTCGATGGCGGCCAGGTCCTGGGGGGACAGGTCGAGGGCCAGGGCGCCAAGGTTCTCCTCCAGGTAGCGCAGGCGCCGGGTGCCGGGGATCGGGACCACGTCCGCGCCGCGGTGCTGCACCCAGGCCAGCGCGAGCTGGCCGGCGGTGACCCCCTTCGCCGCGGCCAGGTCCTTCAGCTTCCGCACGATCGCCAGGTTTCGTTCGAGGTTGCCGTCGGCGAAGCGCGGCTGGCTGCGTCGTACGTCGTTCTCGGCCAGCCCTTCGACCGAGCTGTACTGGCCGGTGAGGAAGCCGCGCCCGAGCGGGGAGAACGGGACCATGCCGATGCCCAGTTCGCGGCAGACCGGGGCGATCTCCGCTTCGATGTCGCGGGTCCACAGCGACCACTCGCTCTGCAGCGCGGTGATCGGGTGCACGGCGTGGGCGCGCCGGATGGTGTGCGCGCCGGCCTCGGACAGCCCGAGGTGGCGGACCTTTCCGGCCTGCACCAGCTCGGCCATGGCGCCGACGGTCTCCTCGATCGGTACGTCCGGATCGACCCGGTGCTGGTAGTAGAGGTCGATGTGGTCGACCCCGAGCCGGCGCAGCGACGCCTCGCACGCCTGGCGCACGTAGGCGGCGTCGCCGCGGACCCGGGTGGGCTCGCCCAGGCGGTTGGCGAAGCCGAACTTCGTGGCCAGCACCACCTCGTCGCGGCGCCCGGCGACGGCCCGCCCGATCAGCTCCTCGTTGTGTCCGGCGCCGTAGAAGTCGGCGGTGTCCAGCAAGGTCACCCCGAGGTCGAGAGCGCGGTGCAGGGTCGCGATGGACTGGGCGTCGTCGCTGTCGCCGTAGCCGTGGCTCATGCCCATGCATCCCAGGCCCTGCGCGGAGACGGCCAGCCGGCCCAGGTGTCGGGTGGGGACGTCGGTCATGTGCTGCCTCCTGAGCTCGGAAAAGTGATCTGCCCAGGACGCTAGGTGTTGGAGCGCGCTCCAAGTCAACCGCGTAACGGCCCGGGGGGCCGGGGCGGCTGAACCGGGCGCTCGCGGCTGCGGGGAGGGTGGCCGGTGCGGGGCGCGTCCGGCCGGTGGCCCGGCCCCGCTCACGGTTCAGCTCGTCAGCGCCACCGTCAGTCCCGCCGTCAGTCCCACTGCTCGTCGGCGAGGGAGGTGACCGGCTGCGGCTTGCCGATGACGGCCAGGGCGATGAAGAAGTTGATCTGACCGATCGCGATGGTGAGGGTGGCCAGCGCCTTGTCGTCGTAGTGCTTGGCCACCTCGGCGTACAGCTCGTCCGAGACGCGTTCCTTGCCGTGCGGTGCGGGCTGGAGGGTGGCCTCCACCAGGGCGAGGGCGGCACGCTCGGCGTCGGTGAAGTAGGGGGCGTCCTGCCACGAGGAGACGGCGGTGATGCGCTCCTCAATCTCCCCCGCCTTCCGCAGGAAGGAGGTGTTCAGAATGGTCAGGTAGGTGTTGCCCACGATCTGCCCGGCGCGCAGGTGGACCAGGCTCATGGTGGTGCGCGGCACCGAGCGGTTCCCGGTGGCCCGGAAGAGGGCGGCGCTGATGTCGCTCAGCTCGGGCACGAACTCGCCGGGGTTGGGCATGCGGGAGACGGAGGGGTTCGTCATGGCTGTGTCCTTCGTGTCGGCTTGATCGGCGTCTTCACTGCACTGACGGAGGGACGGACGGAGATGTGACAGGAATCCGGAAAAGATTTCTTTCCGGCGCGCGCGGGCAGGGTGGCAGCCGTGTCCGGCCATCCCGGTTGCGGCAGCGCGGACGGCCGCGTCGGACGTTCCAGATCAGCCCGGGCGGGCGCCGTAGAAGGCCTCGACCGCACCACCGGCCGGGTCGTCGCCCGGCCATGTCCCTCTTATCGCAGGAGCAGTGAAGTGCACCCACTGACGTACGGCGACATCAAGGCCGCCGCCGACCGGATCGCCGGGCACGTGCGCCCCGTCACCGTGGCCAGGGCCGAGCCGGGCGCGTTCCGCACCGCCCGCCACGACGCCGTCGGCGAGCGGCCTGAGGAGGCGTGCGAGGTGTGGCTGGCGCTGGAGTTCATGCAGCACACCGGCAGCTTCAAAGCCCGGGGCGCGCAGAACTTCATCCAGGCCCACCGCGCCGTCGGCACCCTGCCGGACGCCGGGGTGACCATCGCCTCGGGCGGCAACGCCGGCATGGCGTGCGCCTGGGCCGCCCAGCAGCACAACGTCCGGGCCACGGTCTTCCTCCCGGTGGCCGCCCCGGCGGTGAAGGTGGCCAGGCTCCGCGGCTACGGCGCCGACGTCCGCCTGGTCGGCACCGAGTACGCCGAGGCACTGGCCGCCTGCGAGGAGTTCGCCGCCGCCACCGGCGCGCTCGCCTCGCACGCCTACGACCACCCGCTGATCGCGGCCGGCGCCGGCACGCTGCTGGAGGAGATCCACCAGCAGATCCCGGACCTGGACACCGTGGTGGTCGCGGTCGGTGGCGGCGGCCTGTTCGCCGGGGTGGCCACCGCCGCCCAGCACCACGGCATCCGCACCGTCGCGGTCGAGCCGGAGAACTGCCGCGCGCTGAACGCCGCGATCGAGGCCGGCCGCCTGGTCGACGTCCCCGTGGACTCCATCGCCGCCGACTCCCTGGGCGCCCGCCGTACCTCCGCCATGGCCCTGCACGCCGGCCAGCACAACGGCGTCCGCTCCGTCCTCGTCCCGGACGCCGACATCGTCCGCGCCCGCCAGGCTCTGTGGGACCACCGCCGGATCGCCGTGGAGCACGGTGCGGCCACCGCTCTGGCGGGCCTGCTCGCGGCCGGCGATCCCGGGCCCGACCGAGCCCTGCCGAGCCGCGGCTACCGGCCCGGCAGCGGCGAAAAGGTCTGCGTGGTCCTCTGCGGCGCGAACACCGACGCCGGAACGCTCATGCAACCCTGAGCCCCTGGCCTCGACCTGCGGCCGCGGTCCGGCCCGGCGGCGGGCCTTGGGCAGTCCGGGCAGCGCCCCTGTTCCTCTCGTACGCCGCTACCCGGAGACGGGACGCTGCGGGCAGGGCAGAGTTCTGTCCCTGAGTGAGACTGTGCCGATCACCCAAGCGCGGGCCCGGCCGGCGTCGCTGGTGCGCCGCACCTCGCAGGCCTGGGAACGGATCACGATCACCGACCGCGGCCGGCCTGCGGCCGTGCTGATCAACCCCCGGGAGCTCGCCGACCTCGAAGACGCCCTGGCCCTGGCCCTGGCGCAGTACCGCGCCCGCAAGAGCTCCGGGGAGGCCACGGGCGTTTGCCACGATGAGGTCCGGGCCCGGCTCGGGCTGCAGCGCGGTTGACGTACGAGCGTCCGGGGCCGGGCCGGGTGTGCGGCCCGGCCCCTTCCGCCCGCTCCTGGACGGAGCACCGCCCAGGCACCGCCGTACGCTGGGCGGGTGACCCTGCGCAGTCTTCATGACCGATCCGACCTGGCCCAGCGGTTCGGGCGCGATCCGATGATGCATCTGATGGAGCTCGGCGACCTGGACGACCTGCTGTGGCCGCACACCAGCTGGTACGCGGTGTCGGAGAGCGGGCCGGTCGCGCTGCTGTACACGGTCGGGGACATTCCGACCATGCTCGGCTTCTCCCGGCCCGCGCAGGCCGCGGAGCTGGAGGAGCTGGCCGGTGCGCTGGTGCCCGTCCTGCCCCGGCGTTTCTTCGGGCATCTGACCGGAGCGGCCGGCAAGGTGCTGGGGTCGGCGTACGCGGTCCACACGCACGGCACCCTGCTGCGGATGGCGCTCACCGACCCCGGGCGCGCCGCCCGGCATCCGCAGGGCCCGTGGCGTCCCGCCCCGCTGAGCCGGGCGGATCTGCCGGAGCTGCTGGAGCTGTTCGCGCAGGCCTACCCGGGCAACTGGTTCGACGAGCGGATGCTGGACACCGGCCAGTACGTGGGAGCCCGGCAGGACGGGCGGCTGGTCGCCGTGGCGGGTGTGCACGTCTGCTCGGCCGCCTACCGGGTCGCCGCGATCGGGAACGTCACCACCCACCCCGAGGTCCGCGGGCGGGGCGCGGGCGGAGCCTGCGTCGCGGCGCTGTGCCGGCGGCTGGGCAAGACCGTGGACCACATCGGGCTGAACGTCCGGGCGGACAACACAGCCGCCGTCGGGCTCTACCGCAGGCTCGGCTTCACCGAGGTGAGCGAGTTCACCGAGGCCACCTTCACCGCGCTCCCGTAGCCGCCGCCTCCCCCGTTGGCGGGCCAACTCCCTTTCCGCAGCCGGTGGCCGGTCCGTCCGCCGGAGGCGGCCGTCGTACGCCTCGGTGACGATCTTCGGCCGTCGGCGTAGCACTTGAGGATGACGCCGCACCCGTACGTAGATGGACTTCGAGGCCTGTGCGGAACCTCCGCCTCCTGTCGGCGTCTTGATCGTCAAGACGACTGGAGGAGGGCTCTGATGGCAGGTCAGGTAAGTGAGGCGGCACGGGTGAAGGCGTCCGCGCCGGAGTACCAGGGGGCTCTTGGGTCGCTGTCGGTGAACGCCTCCCTGGCCGAGGTGCTGGCCCGGGGCCTTGAGGAGCTGGCGGCGGCGGAGCGGGCCGGTGAGCGGTCGGAGGTGGCGCGCTGCGGGCTGGCCGTGGCGGAGGCGTACCGCAGGCTGGGGCGGATCGAGGAGGCCGACCGGGCGTGGAAGGCGAGCTATCGCGCGGCGCGTTCGGCCGGGCACGAGGGCGCGATGGCGTGGGCCTTGTGGAGCGGTGGCACGCTGGCCCGGCAGCGGGGCGCGTTCCGGCTGGCGTACCGGTTGCTGCGGCTGGCGGCCGACATGGGTGAGCGGGGCGGGGACGTCGTCGTGCGGGGTTACTCGCTGGCCGGGCTCGCCGAGACCGGGCGAATACAGGGCGATTACGAGACTGTGGGCAGGCTGCACGAGCAGCTGCTGGCCGAGGCCCGCCGGCGCGGGGAGGCGCGGCATACGGTCTGGGCGCTGGAGGGCATCGCGCAGATGCACCGCAACACCGGTGCCTACGACAAGGCGCTGGCGCTGTTCGAGGAGGCCGCCGAGACGGCGCTGCGTGCCGAGGACCGGCGCGGGTGGGCGTGGGCGCTGCGGGGCATCGCCGATGTGGTGTCCGTACGGGACGGGGACGTGGAGCGTGCCCTGTCGCTGCTGTCGCGGGCGGAGGAGGCCTGCCGGGAGATCGGCCTGTCCAGCGCGCTCGCCTACAACCACAAGATGCGCGGCAACGTGCTGTACCGGGCGGGCCGGTACGCCGAGGCCCGTGAGCTGTACACGCGGGCGCTGGAGGAGTTCCGCGAGATGGAGGAGCCCCGGGGTACGGCGCTGTCGCGGCTGGGGCTGGTCAAGGCGCGGGCCCGGCTGGGCCAGGACGCCGCGCGCACCGCCGCGGAGCTGGCGGAGCTGCGCAGGATGCTGGACCGGATCGGGCTGCGGCACGCCCGGGAGATGGTGGACAAGGCGGCGGCCGAGCTGGGCGTGGGCCCGCTGCCGGAGCCCGCCGGAAGCGGAACGGCGGCCGCTGGAAGCGGGACGGTGCTGCCGGCGGAGGGGGCGTGGGCGCTGCGGGCGGCCGATGTGGACGGGCTGCGGGCGGCGGCCGGTGCGGAGGGGCCGCGGTGAGCTCTTCTCTGACAACGTCGTCACCGTCACCGGTGCAGGCGCCTGCCGGTGACCGGGCCGCGGCGGTGGCCGGTGTGCTGGCGCGCTGTCGTGAGCTGGTGCGGCCCGCGGTGGTGGAGGCGGTGGGGCAGCTGCATCCGTGGACCGGTGAGATGGCGGCGTACGCGCTGGGCTGGAGCGATACGGCCGGGACGCCGGATCCGGGCGGCTCCGAGGGCAAGGGGGTGCGCCAGGCGCTGGCCGTGCTGGGGGCCGAGGCCGTGGGTGCGGACGGCGGCGCCGGCGTCGCGGGGGCGGTGGCCGTGGAGCTGGTGCACACCTTCTCCCTGCTGCACGACGACATCATGGACGGCGACGGGCTGCGGCGGCAGCGTCCGGCGGTGTGGAAGGCGTACGGGACCGGTCCGGCCGTTCTTGCCGGGGACGCGCTCCTGGCCCTGGCGGTGCAGAGGCTGGCCGAGGCGCCGGGCCCCTGGTCGGCGGTGGCCGTGCGGCATTTGTCCGGGACGCTGAGCACGCTGGTGTGGGGCCAGGCGGAAGATGTGCGCTTCGAGCGGCTCCCGTGGAGCGGGCCGGGCGCGGTGGGGCCGGAGCAGTACCGGTCGATGGCGGAGGGCAAGACGGGGGCGCTGCTGGGCTGCGCGATCGCGCTCGGTGCGGTGCTCGGCGGTGCGCAAGCCGGGACGGTCGCGGTGCTGGAGCGGGCTGGGCGTCATCTGGGCGTCGCCTTCCAGGCGGTGGACGACCTGCTCGGCATCTGGGGTGACCCGGCGGTGACGGGCAAGCCCGTCCACGGCGATCTGCGCCGGCGCAAGAAGACCTACCCGGTGCTCGCCGCGCTCGCCGGGGGCGGGCCGGCGGCGCGCGAGCTGGCGGTGCTGCTGGAGTCCCCCGGGCCGCTGGACGGCGCGGCGGCGGCCCGTGCCGCCGTACTGGTGGAGGAGGCGGGCGGGCGGAGCGCGACCCGCAAGGAGGCACGCCGGCATCTGGACGCCGCCCGGCACGCTCTGCGCGAGGCCTCGCTCACGCCCGCGGCCGGCGCGGATCTGGACGCGCTGTTCACGTACCTGCTGGACCGCAGCTGGTGAGGGCGCGCGGCGCGCCAGGCTCCAGCGGCTGTCCGGCATCTTCCAGGGGTGCCTTTCCCGCGCCTGCGTACCGACCGGCAGCGGCCTGGAGGTTTTCGGCCGCTGGGAATCGCGGGAGGCGAGGGTCCGCTTCGGCGGGCGGATGATGCCCGTCGCCACCGGGACGGGCGTCCCCGCCGCCCCGGACCGGGTCCACCCGGTGCACCACCACTGGTCCGCCGGCTGCTAGCGCGGACCGTGGGAGGCGCGGCCCTTGTCGTCCAGGACGCGGCGGGCCGCTGCCACCCAGCGGTCCTTGCGGGCTTTCGCCTCGCGCAGCCGGTCGGTGTTCTGCCGGATCAGGCGGTGCTGGACGCGGGTCTCGGCCGCCGCCCAGACCTTCACCAGCTTCGCCGACTTCTGGCAGGCCACGTCGGCGCGGGCGGTGGCGCGTTCGGCCGGTGTGGGGCCGGGTGTCTGCCAGCGTTTGTCGGCGGCGGCGGCATAGGGGTCCGGGTAGTCGAAGCCCGCCTTCGCCATGCAGGCGCGCCAGGTGCGCAGCGCCTGGCGCACTTCGGGGGTCCGCCGGGCGGTTTCCAGGGCGGTGCCGGTCAGCTGGTTGAAGGCGCGGTAGTCGGGTGGGGCGGTGTCGCCGACGAGTTGGCGCTGGGCGGTCTTGAGGCATCCGCCCTTTCCCCGTGAGCCGTAGGCCGCGTCCAACACCTTCGCCGGGAGCGCTTCGCGCTCGTCCCAGGCGCGGTCGCGCCGCACCACCGACGGCGGGTCGGGGCGCGGGTGGTATCCGTGGCGGACCGCTTCCGCGTCCGCTCCGTACCGGCGCAGGTTCGGCGGCTCGATGTCCGTCGCGTCCACCCGGGGAAGGGTCTTCCACTCCATGCCGAGGTCGTTCATGCACCGGCGCATGAGGATGTCCTGTGCGTCCTCCATGAGGTGGATCTCGGCCACGGTGGATGTGTAGGCGTCCAGGGGCAGTTGGAGGGGTTCGGCGTGCGGGGCGGCGGGCGTGGATCGGTGTTCCCCGGCTGTGCAGGCGGTGGTGGCCAGGAGCAGCAGGGTGAGCGCGGTGGTGATCCGGGCGCGGGAGGGCGACATGGCTGCCTCTCGTGGTGCGGTGCGCGGTGAGTCGGCGGGTTGGTGTGGTTCGGGGCAGGGGGTGGGGTGCGGCCCCGGTCGCCGCACCCCACCCGTCAGCCATGCGTTGCTGACGGAAAGCCGCTGTCAGTTGAACCTGACGGAGGTCGTGCTGTCGTGCATGTGGTGGTGGGAGCTGAACTTGGACTCCGACAGGCGCGCCGGCAGGGTGAAGTGGGCGCCCTCATAGCCGGCGTGCTGGTAGAAGGTGACCGATCGGTTGCCCAGGTTCTTGGCCGAGCTGATCTTGTCGTTCCAGCCGTCCTTCTTCAGATTCTTCATGTTCTCGGTGAAGATCGTGTTCGAGCCGTTGAAGTTGGCGTCCTCGTACACCTTGACCTTCGTGACACGGCCCTTGGCCGCGGCAATGTCCGCGTGGCTGTCCGCGGCGACCTGCACCGCACCACCCTGGGACGGCGCGGCCCCGGCCGTCGCCGATCCCACGCCGACCAGGCCCGCGACACTGAGCGCCACCACACCGAGCGACATGGCCACATTCTGCTTCATCATTCTTCCCCTCGTTTTCCAGCGGCCCATATTCCCCGGACCGCCGCTTTCTGAATTCCATTCTGGCGGGCCCGCATTCGCATAGGAAGGGTTCATTGATGCGGCTGAATTCGCCACTGATACCCTGCCTGCATTAGTTCGGGACGGGTGACCAACTGTCCTGGTATGGGGGAGGATTCATGACCACGGATCCCAGTACGCATCAGTTACGTCTGCTGCTCGCACTCGCGGAGGAGTTGCACTTCGGCCGGGCGGCCAAGCGCGAGTTCATCAGCCAGCCCGCGTTCAGCCGCCAGATCCGCGCCCTGGAGGAGCACTTGGGCGTGGCGGTCGTGGAGCGGTCCACGCGCCGGGTGGAGCTGACACCGGCCGGGAAGGCGCTGCTGCCCTTGGTACGGGCGGCGGTGGCCGCCGCCGACGAGCTGCGGGGTGCCGCCGAGGGTGAAGCGCACGCGCACTCGGGCCGCGTGGTGCTCGGTTCGTACATCACCGCTCTGCCGGCGCTGCGGATACTCCTGGACCGGCTGCGAGAGCGGATGCCGGGCCCGGAGGTGGAGTGGCGGGCGGTGGACAACGTCGAGCAGCTGAGCCTGCTCGTGGACGGCCAGATCGACGGCGTCATCTGCTACGAGCCGCTGCCGGAGGGC
This sequence comes from Streptomyces purpureus, assembly GCF_014648195.1. GTDB lineage: Bacteria > Actinomycetota > Actinomycetes > Streptomycetales > Streptomycetaceae > Streptomyces > Streptomyces purpureus. Next base: position 16,733 of record NZ_BMQQ01000048.1, on the reverse strand, counting down.
ATCAGCACCCTCCGCCTCGGGACGGAGGAACGGTTCGCCTGTATGCCGGGGACCCACCCGCTGGCCGAGCGCGAGACGCTGGCCCTGGCGGACCTGGCCGACGTGCCCGTCATCGGCTACTCGCCGCACGTGGACCCGGAGTTCCGAGCCTTCTGGGCCGTCGACCCGCGCCCCGACGGAACCCCGGTGCGCTACACCGACCACACGGCGACCACCCTGGAGTCCTATGTCGCCCTGGCAGGTCTGGGACACGGCATCCGTTTCATCCCCGAGGGCTGCCTGCACCTGATGCCCCGGCCCGGTGTCCGCTTCGTCCCCGTCACCGATCTGCCCCCGTGCGTCCCGGTGCTCGCCTGGCCGGCCGCCCGTCCTCTCACCCCGGCCTTCGGCTCGCTGCTGCGCCTGCTGCGGGCGCATGCGCGTACCACGGACCGGGAGACTCTGCGGAAGACCGGCAGACGCTGGTGGAACGTGGCCTGAGGCACCGTCAGGTCCATGGGCGGGGGGTCCGGTCCCCTTCGCCTGGCGGCCCGGACGACGACCGGGGATCGCAGGGGGCGAGACTCTTCCCATGAGAGTCAGATGCCTGCAGATCATCCACCCCGCGGCCGACGTCCCGGTCGCGGAGTACGAATCGATCCGCGTGGGCGGTGTCTACCCGGTTGCGGAGATGGTCGCCCACGACATCGAGTGCCAGATCCGCGTGCTGGGCCCGGGCACCCCCGACCCCGGACTGCTCTGGGACGCCGCCGACTTCGAGACGGTGGACGTCCGCATACCCCCCGGCTGGACCCTGGTCATCGCCGACGGCCGCACCCGCCTCGCGGACGCCCGCTGGCAGCGCCCGGGCTTCTGGACCGACTACCACCACGGCGCCCCGCGGGCCCTGGCCGACTACGAGCACGTGAAGCGCGAACTCCTCGCCGCCGCCCCGCCGCACGGGAACTGACCCTGCGCCCGGGGTGTCACCTGAGGCCGGCGCCCTGGAGCGCAGTTCGTTCTGGATCGCGCTCACCGGCACGTTGCGCGGGCTTGTGCCCTGGGCCGAGGCGAGGGCCGCGCCTTGACCGGCTCGGATGCATGCCGTGATGGGCGCCTCTTTCCTCACAGGGGGAAGTCCCGACCTTCTCATGGTGTCGGCTCATACCACCTCTGACCTGGTGATTCGTACCAGGATCTCTGTATGAGGGGGCACCTCAACAGCAATGCGGATTGCAATTAATGCGGTGGGACGCGCACACTCCAGACCATGAGTGACACACTCCGCACCCGAGCGCGACAGGCCGAACTCTCCCCCGCGCAGAAGCGTGAGCTCGACCGGGCGCAGGCTGCCCTCGTCAGGGCCAAGAAGGCGTTCGCGAAGACCGCGGGACGCATAGCCGTCGACCTCGGCCGGGGTGGGAACTCAGCCGTCGCCCGGCATCTGGATGTCACCCCACAGCACATCTCCGGCCTCGCCGCTGCCTACCGGGCCAAGCTCGACCCCCAGACCGAAGCGACCGAGGAGGCGGCGGCATGACGACCGCTCCGAAACCCTCCGGCATCCCGCCCATGCCTGAGCGGAACCCCAAGGCCCTGCGGGCCGCGATCGCCGAGCACGCCCCGCAGCTCCTCCCCGACTTCGACGCGCACTGGAAGCGCGCCATCGCCGACACCTACGACCTCGCCCCGGTGCCGGCGTTCCTCGCCCGCTGGTGGACCGAGTTCGCTCTCGCCCGCGATCCCGAGCTCGATAAGCGAGTTCTCCAATTGGAAGCCGAGGCAGCCGACGCGGCCGACAACGCCACCGCCATGGCCCTGCTGGAACAGGCCGCACACCTGCGCCGCGAGGCGGGAAAGGCGGAGCCCGGCCGGTGAGCGGAGAATTCATGGGCCCGCCCTGGCAGATGGACTGGGTCCGCTCGGCCCGCGCCGACCGTGACGCTTTACCCGAAGCAGTGCGCGACTTGGTGGACGCCGTCCGCGCCGAGCTCGTCACCGTCAAGGATCCGTACTTCCGGGGCATCGACAACCGGCCGGATCTGCCCGAGGGATGCTGGGTGGAACCGGGCCGCTCGACCGTGCCCGACGGCACACACATCGCCTACTACGACCACGGCCGTGGCTGGCTTCGATACACCTTCGTACGCCGCTCCGCGGACCCTCAGATCGTCGTCGAAGAGGTGTTCTGGCAGTAGCCGACCGATCCCGGGTCCGACAAGGCTCGGCTCCCTGCCGATGAGGTCGGCCCCTTCGTCGTACGTCACCCTGGCGGCTCGCCGCCGCCGCGCCGCACGGGAACTGATCCCGCGCCCGGGTGGTCACCGGAGGCTGGCGCCCTGGGAGCGCAGTTCGTCCTGGATCGCGGCCACCGGCACGTCGCGTGGGCTTGTGCGCCGGGCTGAGGCGAGGGCCGCGCAGACGCCTGCCGCCTGGCCGGTGGCCATGGAGATCGGCATCACCCGGTAGGAGGAGTGGGCGATGTGGTCGCCGGAGATGCAGCGGCCGGCGACCAGGACGCGTTCGAGGTCGAGGGGCAGCAGGCAGCGCAGGGGGATGTCGTAGGACTGGCCGCGGGGTACGCGTTTGAGGGTGGTGCCGCGGCCGCTGGGGTTGTGGATGTCGACGGGGTAGGCGCCCCGGGCGATGGCGTCGTCGAAGGTGCGGGCGGCCAGCACGTCCTCGCCGGTCAGCTGGTACTCGCCCAGGATCCGGCGCGTCTCGCGCACGCCGACCTGGACGCCGCTCTGCGCGACGTAGGAGTCCTTGAAGCCCGGTACGCGCTCCCGCAGGAAGCGGGCGATCTGTGCCATCTGGCGGTGGGCGGTGAATTCGGCGCGGGTGAGGTCCCAGACGCTGGTGCCGAGGACCTCGGTGACCCGGGTGGAGTTGACCGCGATCTCGCCGGTGTTGGGGGTGGCGAAGAAGAGGATGTCCTCACGCGGCAGGTCCAGCTCGCCGGCGTCGGTGGCGGCGCGGACCAGGTCCCACAGCCCGTGGACGCCCTTCCACTGGTCGGGATTGGCGTGGGCGTAGGCGGCGAATTCGTCGTGGTCGAAGCGGACCATGCGGAACATCAGCGTCATGGGCTGGGTCCAGCCGTCCTCCGGCCGGCCGATGTCGTACGCCGCCCCGGCCGCGGCGGCGATGTCGCCGTCGCCGGTGCAGTCGACGACCACGTCCGCGTCGATGACGACCGGCCCCGACTTGGTCTCGAACACCGCTCGTGCGCGGTCGGGCAGCGGGAGGAACCCGGAGGCGGTGGCGTGCAGCAGGGTACGTACCTCATGCGTCTCCAGCAGCTCGTACAGCACGAGTTTGAACAGCTCCGCGTCGAAGGGCACGGTGTAGCCGGTCTCCAGCGAGGGGCGGATAGCGGCCTTCGCGCGCACCAGCTGTTCGAGCAGCACCCACAGCACGCCGCCGACGACCGGCTCGCCCTCGCCGTGGTCGGGCGGCAGCAGGCGGGCGGCATCGCCGGCGACCGCCTGCTTGACCTCGTTGTGGAAGCTCATCAGCGGCATGACCAGGGCCGCTGTGGCGTTGCCGCCGAGGAATCCGTACCGCTCGACCAGGACCACCTGGGCGCCCGCGTTCGCCGCCCCGAGGGCCGCCCCGATGCCGGCCGGTCCGCCGCCGACCACCAGGACCTGGGTGGAGCCGGCGTGCAGGGCCTGGCGCGGGGGCAGCTCCACGCTCCGTGGCACGCGGGGCGGCATCAGGTACGTCACGGTTCCTCCCGTCGGGGACGCGGGCAGCGCGGGCGTGTGGGTCTCAGGTGCGTCAGGTGCGGGTCGCGGTCTGGGGTGCGGGCTGGTGGTCCAGGGGCCGGGGGGCGGTGGCGTCGAGGTAGCTGATGAGCCGGTCGGCGGTCTGGGCCGCCCGCAGCTTCATCGACGCCGTACGGGCGGCGCTGTGGGCCACGCGGGCGGGCCGCTCGTCCCACAGCCGGTCCACCTCGGCCAGGAGCGGTCCCGCCGCCTCCCTGACCACTCCGCGCAGCGCGGGCGCGCCGATCTGCTGGGCGAAGTCGAAGACCTTTCCGGCGTAGGGCAGGGGCAGCAGCGGGATGCCGGCCAGCGCGGCGAAGATCAGGAAGTGCAGTCTCATGCCGATGGCCAGGTCCAGCTGCTGGACGATGTCGAGGACCTGCTGCGGGCGGTACGAACCGTGCAGCACATGGCAGCGCTCGGCGTGGATCATGTGGGAGACCACCGCGTGCGCGTGCCGGATGTCGTCGCGTTCCATGGGGACGAAGACGACATGGGCGTCCAGCCGGTGGACCAGGAAGTCGCCCACGTTCGCCAGGAGCTGGTGGTAGCCCTCCTCGTCGAGGTGCTCGGCCGCGCGGCCGGGCTCGCGCACACTCATCCCCACCAGGCGGACCCCGCGCGGCACCCCTTCGGCGCGGAGCAGCTCGATACCGCTGTCGCCGGGTTCGAGCAGCAGCGCCGGGTCGGCGGTGACGCAGACGGGCCGGGCCAGGCCGGCCTCTTCCAGGACCAGCTTCGACTCCTCGTCGCGGACCGTCACCTCCGCCGCGTCGGAGAGCGTCGCGCGGACCCAGGCGCAGTCGGCCTCGTCGGTGAGCGGGCCGGCGCCGATGGCATAGGTGAACAGCGGTACGCCGAGGTCCTGGGCGGTGCGGGCCAGCCGCAGGTAGCGGCGGGCCTCGGTGTTGTAGAGGATGCCGCCGCCGCCGAGCACGAGCACGCTCAGCTGCCGCAGGTGCTCGGAGATCCGGTCCCGGCACACGCCTTCCCAGCCGACCACCTCGATGTCCGGATAGGTGCTGCGGCTGTAGGCGGGATCGCGGGAGAAGAGCATGAGGCGGACGTCCGGGCGCGCCAGGCGGATGCCTTCCAGCATGGCGGCGAGAATCGCCTCGTCTCCCACGTTGCGCCCGCCGTAGGAGCCGAGCACGCCGATGGTCGTGCTGCTGCGACTGTCCATGTTCAGCCCCCTCGCGGGTCGAACAGGCCTTACGGGCCTTACCGGGGATGCGGGTCTTACCGGGGATGGTGTGGGTGGTGGGCGGACGGCGCGGGGCCGCCTTAAGGCCCGTGCCGGGTACCGGTCGCCGGGCCGGGCGGCGGGCCTGTGCGGCCTGTGCGGTGCTGCAGTTTTTGACGTACCTCTCCACCAGTTCACCCCCCCGGACGGTTTTGCGCCTCTCAGCGCCGCAGGGCGGCGGCCCGGCCAGGGGTGCGGGTCGTACGGGAGGCATGCCGGCTCGGCTACCCGCCCGGAGCGCGGTCACTCTCCGCCAGCGGTTCGGCCGGCCGGGCGGGCCGGCGGGGCTGTGGGCCGGCGGGCGGCCATGCCGGACGGGTGAAAGGTGGGGGCTTGCGCGGCCGTGTCGGTGGGCGGCGGTGGCGGCCGGTCGCAGGATGAGCGCTACATTCCCCTCTCGTCGCCAGGAGCGTGTTCCGGTGCTCGAACGCAAGCAGGTCAAGGGCCGCGCCCAGATCACCTTCGTCCTGCCGGACGGCAATCCTCCCGGCCCGGTCAGTGTGGTGGGCGACTTCAACGACTGGAAGCCCGGCACCCACGTCCTGAAGCCGCGTGCGGACGGGATGCGCGCCGTCACCGTCGCCCTGCCGACCAAGCGCGTGCACTCCTTCCGCTACCTGGCCGCCGGTGACTACTGGTTCGACGACGAGCACGCCGACGGCCACGACGGCACCAACAGCCGCCTGCACACCTGACCCCGCACGCCCACGCCTCGCCCCACCCACGCCTCGACGCGCCCCGCCCCGGCTTCGGCCCGGGCGGGGCGCGTCTGCCTGCTACAGCTCGAACTCCAGGTGCTCGATGTCGGTGAAGCGGACCTCCTCCAGGGAGCCGGCGCGGCGGCCGCCGTCTTGGAAGTAGACCTCCTTGAGGGCTTCGGCGGCGATCTTGCCGAGCTCCTGGTCGCCGGCGCCGCGCTCCTGGGCGTCGAAGAGGCGGGCGGCGTGGCGGGGTGGCAGGGCGACGGTCAGGTGCCGGATGCGGTCCTGGTCCGTCGTGCCGATCGGCGCGGTGTAGCCGAGGCGGGCGCGGGTGTCGATGACGATGCCGTCGGTGGTCGCCGCCCTCTGCCGGGCCTTGGCGCGGATCTGCGGCTGCCAGCGGGCCTGGACCTCGCGCTCCAGGCGGGCGGCGAGGTCGGGGCGGGGTTTTCTGATCTGGCCCTTCACATACCGCTCGACCGTGCGCTGGGAGATCCGCAGCATCTGGGCCACGGCCCGGGTGCCTTTGAGCTGCTTGACCAGGTACCGCATCTGCGCCCCGGCCGACTTCGGTACGGGCCGGGTGAACGCCTTGCGTACGGCATGGTCCAGGCCGTCGGCGAACATGTTCATCGCGCTGCGCCTACTCCCCGTTGTCGGTGCCGGTCACGGTGCCGTCCTTGATGTACCGGGCGAGGTTGAGCTCGGGTGCGTCGAACTGCTCGCGGACGCCCTCGCCCCACAGCACGCTCTGGGTGCCCTCGTGCTTGACCAGGCCGGGGTTCACGCCGAGCCGGAAGCCGCCGGGCAGTGGTGTGCCGTCGCGGTAGGGCAGGAAGTCCAGTGGCGAGGGCCCGTCGGCCGCGTACACGGCGCAGTCGGAGAGGATCGCGACCGGGTACTCCCCGGTGAAGGCGGCGTGCTTGAGGATCTTGCGGTGCATGTTGACGCGGGTGCGGGAGATGACGGCCGCGCGGATGTCCGGGCGCCAGGTCGGGCGGGCCAGGGCGCGCCAGGGCTGGCCGGGCTTCCAGCCCTCGCCGCGGGGGCGTTCGCGCAGCTTGCCGATGCCGCCCTTCACGGTCGCCTTGATCGCCGACACCACGACGGCCAGGTGCGGGTCGCGCCGGCGGTAGGTGTCCATCGCCGCCAGGAAGTCCTGCGGCGCGAGGTCGGTGCCCACGCCGAGGTCGGCCATCGTGGCGAGGTAGGCATCGCGCAGCCGCTGGTACCAGCCGTCCAGGTAGCGGCCGTTGTCGTAGCGTACGTACGCCTCCAGGGGGGCGACGTCGTAGCCGAGCTCGACGGCGTAGGCGACGGTGGGGGTGGCGAACCAGGCCGGGCCCTGGGGCCGCTCGCCCTTCGGGGTGAACGGGCTGGGCAGCAGGTCGCCGTCGAGGCGCACCCATTCCTTGCCCGACTTCACCTTCGACAGGTCGATGTGGGAGAGGTCGACCAGCCAGGAGCCGGGCAGCTTGGGGTCGAAGGCCGGGTTGGTGAGGTGGGTGGGCGCGCCGAGGCCGACGGTGAGCCCGTTGGCTCCGGCGGCGAAGGCCATGTTGACGTCGATGCCGACCAGGTGCCGCTTGGTGCACTCGGCGTCCGTGAGCGGGCGGGCCCAGTCGTAGGCCTCCTCCACCAGGACCTCCGAGGGGGTACGGCGGTGGAAGCGCGGCAGGCCGGCCAGGAGCGGGTGGCCGTCGGGGGCCTCGCACGGCGCGCAGTCGACGGGGTCGCTGCCCAGGCTGCCGGGGTTGTGCTCGCTGTGCCGCTTGCCGTCCGCGTCGGGCTGGGAGGCGCGGGTGGGCGGGTGCAGGGCGGTCATCAGTTCCAGGCCGGTGACGGCGGTGGAGCCGCGCGGGGTCATCACCCGCTGCGCGTACGTGCCCAGCAGGCGGGCGAGTTCGGCCGGCGGGAGGTCGGCGGCACCGTTCCAGTGGCGGGCATCCAGCGCGTCCCAGGAGGGGACGCACAGCTGGACGCACGCGCGCTCGGAGCCCTGCGCGGGGCGGTAGATCCGCGCCCACGGCCCGAAGCCGCGCTTGGTCAGCTTCCAGTCGGCGCGCGCCAGCTGCTTGACGACCTTGTGGTTCTCCGGCAGCCGGCCGGCGAGCCGCTCTTCGTCGCCGAGGGTCACCGGCAGGCCGTAGCGCTGCAGCGCGCTCTTGGTGAGGACGAGCAGCGGGTCGGCGTCCTTGCCCGCCCCGACGAGCTTGGGCTGCCCGAGCTTCGCCTCCTTGAGGGTCCAGTCGACCAGGGCCGGGAGGGACTTGGCGGGGACGTCCAGGATCAGGCCGCCGACGCAGTACGCGAGGCCGTCGCCGTCGTCGGTGACGTCGACGACGGCGAGAGGGCCGTTGGCGAACCGCGCGTCGGTGCCGGCAAGGGTCGTGGCCGGGGCGGGGGTATTGGCGGGGGCAGGGGCGGGTTTTCTCGCGGCCGGGGGGCGGGGCGTACGGGGTGGGGCGGCCGGGGCGGGGGGTTCGGCGTCCCCCGTGGGAGCGGGAGCGGGGGTGGGGGCGGGGGTGTCCGGCGCTGTGGCCGGCGGCGTCTCCTGTGCCGTGTCCTGTGCCGTGTCCTGTGCGGGCGCGGCGGAGTTGGTGGAGGCAGGATCGGGGGCGGTGTCGGCGGCGGGGTAGAGCTCGGCGAGCTGGTCGAGCAGGCGGGCGTACGCCTCGCGCTCGGGCCCGCGCGGTTCCGTCCTGGTCCTGCTGGACTCCCAGCCGCTGACGGTCGCCCGCCTTACCTGGAGCGCGGCGGCCACCTCCTCCAGCGTCAGGCCGTGCGCCTGGCGCAGCCGTTTGCGCTCGGCGGGCGGCGGCAGCGGGGCCCGGGACGCGACCAAGGCGTCGACCGCGTCGAACAGCTCGGACATGCAACACCTCCTGTTCCGGCCCACACTAATCCACGAACCGTACGAATCGCGTACGTCGACCGTACGGTTCGCGTACGAAGTGCGTTCGGTGCGGCAAGGTCAGCCCGGGAGGCAGCCGGGCAGCCGGCGAGCAGGGGCCGGGGGTGGGCTGAGGGAGGCGGCCGCGTGGACGGCGGCCTGGATGACCGGCTCGGCCCGGTTGGTCCGCAGCCAGGCGAGGGCCGAGGTGGACGGCGGCAGGTCGGTGACCTCGACGTAGCGGACGCCGGGCCGGGGGAAGAAGTCACGGGCGGCGGCGGGCAGGAAGCACATTCCCCTGCCCTGGGCCACGAGGTGTAAGAGCCCTTCCATGTCGGAGGCGACGGGCCCGTAGCGCACGGGTGTGCCGTCGGGTCTCGGATCGACGGCCCAGAAGTCCCACCAGACCCGGGGCACCTGGGGCGGGACGTCGATCACCAGGTGGCGGGCGAGTTGGGCGAGGGTGATGCGGTCCCGGCCGGCGAGCGGGTCGCCCGCCGGCAGGCACGCCACCCGTGGTTCCGTGGCCAGGTGCAGCACCTCGATGCCGCTGGGAACCGGCGGGCGGAGGAAAACGATGTCGACCTCCTGCCGGAACAGGGCGTCGACGTGGTCGATGAAGTTGAGGCTGCGCACGTCGATGTGCAGGCGTGGATGCCGCTCGTGCAGCAGGCGCAGCACCGCGCGGGTGTGGGGCATGGCGGCTTCGGCGCCGATGCTGCCGACGACGAGCCGGCCGGAGAGCCGGCGTGCCTGGGTGTGCGCGCTGCGGCTCAGCCGGTCCACGGCCGCCACCGCCGCGCGCGCGTCCGCCAGCAGGACGCGCCCCGGCGCGGTGAGGGTGACGGCCCGGCTCGTACGGTCGAACAGCTTCAGGCCGAGGCGTCTTTCCAGGTCCTTGATCTGCTGGCTCAGCGCCGACTGCGTGATGAACAGGCGAGCTGCGGCCCGGGAGAAGTGGAGCTCCTCCGCCAGGGCGACGAACAGCCGTAGTTGATGCAGGCTCGGCGTCCGCGAGTCCGGCCACGGACCCGGGGCGGGCTCGGGCGCTGGGGCCGGTGCCGCACCCGGGTCCGGGTCCGCACCCGGGTCCGGGTCCGCACCCGGGTGCGGGGCCGTACCCGGGTCCTGTTGCGGGTCCGGTTCCGGTTGCGGGCCTGTGAATGGAGCGCCGCCGTCCACAGCCGCTTCGCCTGCGGTCATGATGAATCCCCCATCGATCGTCCCTCATGTCGCATGGTCCCAGGCGATGACATGAACACACCTGTGGTGGAAGGCTCCCGAGCCACGCCGTCGGCAACCGAAGGGTGCCGCAAGGCAGTTGAGACCGATCTCTTCATTCTCTACACCGGGGGACGAAAAATGTCTGTGAGAAGAGCGGTGGCGGTGATCGCCGCCCTCCTGGCCGTGCTGTTCGCCGGAGGCGCCGCACAGGCCTCGCCCGCGCAGGCCTCGCCGGCGTCGGCCGAGGGCCCACGAGCCGCCGCCGCGCACAGTGACGTACGCACGGCTGCCGTACGGACGGCCGCCGCCGGCCCGTTCACCGCGCAGGGGTCGTGCACGTACCGCAATGTCAGTCACTACGACGCCTACACCAAGCGCACCTGGACCAGTGACTGGGTGTGCGGCAACCGTGCCGGAGCCCCGCTGTACGCCTGTGGCAGTTTCATCTCCGCATGCCCGGTGATCGGCTGGCTCGACACCTCGCCCAGCTGGTTCGTGTGCTGGGGCAGGGGCGCCTGGCACAACGGCGGCAACAACATCTGGTACTACACCAAGGGCGACCGGATGGCCTCTGGCGAGGCCGGTCACCATGGCTGGGGCTTCATCCCCGCGGTCGACGTGTGGACCTCGACCGACCCCTGGCCCGGCATGAGGGAGTGCAACATCCCGTAAGCCGGCCCCACCCCCTCTTCGCCGGCCTTCGGCTGGTCTTCCGCGGCTCGGGAGCCGTTGCGGCTCGGGAGCTGTTGCCTGCGGGTCCCGTCGGAGCCCCTCGCGTTCGCCGCCGGGGGCTCCTCACGTCAGGACGGACGACGACATGCGTAGTACTGCCCTCCCCCAGGCCCCCGCGCGCCGCCGGGCCGGGAGCCTTCTCGCCGCGGCGGCGTTCCTCTCCCTCCTCTTCACCGCGGCGGCGTTCCCGCAGCCCGCTGCCGCCTCACCGGAACCCGCGCGCGGCACCTTGTCCGCCGCAACGGCCGGTGCCGAGGTGCCGGCCGGTGTGACGGCCGGGATCGCGGTGTTCGACCGGCAGACCGGCACCTTCACCGAGCAGCTGAACCCGGGCCTACGGTTCCGGTCGGCCTCGATCGTCAAGCTCCTGCTGGCGCTGGACTTCCTGTGGACCCGCAGCCCCGACGCCGTCCCGGCCGCCGACCGTACCCGGCTGGAGGCGATGCTCCGCAGCAGCGAGGACGGCGCGGCCAACCACTACTGGTCCGCCTACGGCGGGCCCGCGATCGTCAACCGCATGATCCCGCGGCTCGGCCTCACCGACACCGCGCCGCCCCCGGCCGGCTACGAGGCGTACTGGGGCTACACCGCCATGTCGGCCCGCGACACCGTCAGGACCTACCGCCACATCCTGGAGGTGGCGCCGCCGGCCGTACGGGACTTCCTCATGGAGGCGCTGCGGGGTTCGACGCGGTGCGCGTCGGACAAGTTCGACCAGCACTTCGGTGTCGCCGCCGCGTTCGACCGGCCCTGGGCGGTGAAGCAGGGCTGGTCGGGGCAGTACGCGAAGGGCACCTGCGGCCCGGCGAGCGGCACCCCGCTCTCCCCCGCCGCCCGGCCCGCCGCCGGTCGGGGAAGTGCTGCGGCGAGTGTGGACCTGAGCCGTCCGGCGCTGCACACGACCGGCACCGTCGGGGCCGGCGACCGGTCCGTGGTGGCCGTGTTCACCCTGCACCCGCAGGGCACGTCGTACGGCAAGGCCTACACCGACCTCGGCCGCCTGACGCGTTCGCTGAACGTGCCCGGGGCCACGGCACCGACCGGGAAGTGGTACGGAACGTGGGGGTCGGACGTCAACGTCCGCAGGGACGCGCTCATCGGGGACAACGTGCTGACGCGGCTTCCCGCCGGCGTGGAGGTGCTGGTGGGCTGCCAGAAGAAGGGCCAGGTCGTCTCCGTCCCGCCGTACACCAACGAGTGGTGGGCGTACCTGCCGCAGTACGGCGGCTTCATCTCCCACATCTACATCAGCCATCCGGACAACCAGCTTCCGGACGTTCCGCTGTGCCCAACTCAGCAGTGAAGCCGCCCCTTGAGGAGAAGGAGAAACGATGTCAGGTAACACCAGGCGTTCGGCCCTCGGTGTGATCGGTGCCGTCCTGTGCGTGCTGGTGTCCGCGTTCGCCACGGGCCCGGCCCAGGCTGCCTCGGACACGCCCCGCAAGAGCGGCAGCTACATGATGATCATGCCGCCGGCGCCTGAGGGCGCGAACTCGCCGTCGTCGCTGTCGGCGCGGGGGGTGGCCGCGGCTTCGCCGACGGTCTCTCCGTGGGCGGACTATGTGCACACGACGTCGGGCCACCCCGTGGAGTGCAAGGAGGGGAACCTGTGCGCCGGGGTGTGGGATCCGGCGGTGGGCAAGTACAAGGTGTTCTTCCTCTTCCGGTGCAACCTGTACTCGCTGTCGTACTGGAACGGCTGGGGCCAGGCGGTGAACAACCAGATCGGCGCGGCTGCGTTCTTCTACGGCCAGAACGGCCAGGTACGGGACGTCGTGCTGCCGGAGAACAGGCCCTTCACGTACGACTGGACGCCGGTGTGGTCGATTCGTAACTGCTGAGCGGCCGCGGGTGTCACCGTCGGCGATCGCCGGGTCCGGGCAGTGCCCGGGCCTGGCGATCGGGCGTGTCCGGGTGGGCTTCGGTGCGTGAGGTGACTGCCGTGGGCTTGGTCCAGGAGCCCAGCAGGTAGCGGATCTTGCTGGGGTCCTGGCCGGTCGCGTCCGCGGTGGCCGTGATCGAGCAGCCGGCGATGTGGTGCAGGACGACCGCCTGGTACTGCAGGCCGACGTCGGCATGCAGGGGCAGCGGGCGGGTGCGGGCGTTGAGCCAGCGGGTGAAGTGGTCCCAGGCCTCGGCGGTGGGGTTGAGCCGGCTGACGATGTCGGACCAGTGGGTGACCAGGTCGCCGAAGGCTTCCCGTACGGCGGTGGCGGCGGCCGGGGCGTCCAGATGGGCCCGGGCGTAGGCGAGGTAGCGCGCGTGGTGCAGCCCGTAGAACGCTTCGAAGGCCGGCGGGAGGCGGAGCGCCGGCGCCTGCCCGGTGGAGGGTGAGGCCAGGGGCAGGGGCGGGGTGGGAAGCGTGTGGGTGAGGCTCATGGGTGTTCCTCCCCTGGTCGGGCGGCGGCTGGTGCTGGGGGTGGATGTCAGCCGAAGGCGGCTGCGGGCAGGGGGGACGGGGTCGTGGTGGTGAGGGCGGGTCGGGGGTGGGC
>NZ_BMQQ01000048.1:0-3672 GCF_014648195.1 Streptomyces purpureus | reverse complement strand
GGTGCGGTGGCTTCCTGCCACAGCGGCCGTATGTCGGTGGGGCGGCCGCTGAGGGCGGCGACGAGGCGTCCGGTGGTGTTCCAGTCGGGTACGTAGGGGCCGCTGAGGACGCGGGTGATGGTGGCGAGGCTGAGGACGTTGTCGCTGTTCTCGCGGATGGTCCACAGGTCGGGCCGGTCGGCTGCCAGGTGGAGGCTGCGGATGGCGGTGTGGAATCGCCGGGCGGGGTTGTGGTCGGGGTGGGGCGGCATCGTGCCGGGCGTGCGCTGCCGGCGGGCCGCGTCCCACAGGGGGCGCAGGTCCTGGGCGTCGACTTCGTAGGCCTCGGCGAGCCGCTCGGTCACCGGCCAGGACGGCAGCCGGGTGCCGGCGAGGATCTTGGAGACGTACGAGGGTGTGATCAGGGCGTAGGCGGCGATGTCCCGGACGGTCTTGTGGCCGTGGCGCTGGAGGTGGGACAGCGCGCGGGCGAGGGGTTGGGGGCCTTGGCCGGTGGGCGGCAGGGCGGTGCGGCGTCCGGTGCGGAGGCGCGGGGCGCCGGTCTCGGCGGGGTGGGAGGGCGCTGCGGGGCGGGCGGTGCGCGGGCCGGGGACGAGCGCGTTCTGGAAGGCGGGGGTGGCTTCGGTTTCCGTGCGGGAGGCGCGTAGTTCGAGGCGGCGTTCGAGCGCGTCGGTGGTCCACTTCTTGCGCAGGCGTTCGGGGCTGATGCTCAGGGCGACGCTCAGGTCCTCCCATGACTCGCCGCGGGCGCGGCCGCGCCGGATGACGGCGGCCTCGAAGTCGTCCAGGTGGCGCTGGAGGATCGCCCGGCGGTCGAGCAGTTCGGCGGAGGACAGCTCCGCGTACACGTCGGAGACGAGGTCGGCGGCCTCGCGGCTGATGTCGTCGCCGATCTCGATGACGGGGAGGGTGTAGGCGGAGGAGTCGGGAGGCTCGGCGGCTTTACGGCGGCTGGCGGCTCCGCAGGCGGGCGTGCAGTACTTGTTGGGACGGCCACGGCCGCCGGGACGGGTGAACTCCTTGCGGCAGTTGGGACAGATGACGGTGCGTTCGGCGTGCGGTGCCATGGCGGTGGTGCCCCTTTCGGGGGAAGCGCGAGGCCCGGTTTTGTGTGTGAGACCTGGTCGTCCACGGCCGCTTTTGCAGCAAATTCCCGGGCCCGTCGTGAGTGAGCGGTGAGGCAGGCGCTGCCGGGCCCCCGTGCGGGGGTCCGGCAGCATGGAAAGCGGGGAGTTTCGTCAGTGGCCGCGAACGCGCAGGTAGGAGGTAGTACTACCGGGTGCGGCCGCGGTGAGGAAGGCGACCAGGGCCATGGCAGCCCAGTCACCCGACGCGCCGATGACGAGGACGATCGGCATCACGACGAGCGCGATGAAGAAGAGTGCGTTCAGCGGGACTGCCATGTCCTCGCCCTGTCGGGTTTCCCAAGGTGAGAAGGACGGCATGATACTTTCAACGCCCGACGCCAAAGGCCCTACCAGGCCAAGGCGGTGATGACGGCCCAGATACATGAGCAGTCCCTTTCAGTGGATGCGGCTCAGGTGCGGTAGGTCGGAATCTTGGTGATCGACAGGCCCTGGCATGGTTTTCGACGGCCCGCCAGGGTCACTGTCTTTTTCCGGCGTCAACTGCCGGTTCCCGGACCCTACTTGGGTATCGCACGGTCGCGCCAACGCCACGGAGCGTTATGGCCAGAGACGACCATGCGCGCTACGCAAAATCCCCTCGCCTCGCAAGACCACCTACTGCGTCCTGTTTTCCGCCACAGGAAGTCATATCCGAAAGAGAGCGGTCAGCTACCGGCACGCATTGATCGGAACAAGGCGCGGGGGGCGTCCGCCGAGCGTTACGGGTCTGCTCGGTGTCCCTTCTTCGCCCCTTCTTCACCGACACTGAGCAGGGAAAACCCCGGGCAAATCGCCACCATGGGGTGCGGGGACCGTACGTTCGTCCAGGACCCGTCAGTCTCGCTTCGGCGCAAAGGAAGGGGCCCGGGGCCGGCCGGGGCCGGGGTCAGGGCCGGCGGGGGTACTCGTAGCGGCGCAGGCGGGAGCGGGCCTCGGATTCGGTGGTGCCGAGGCCTTCGGCGATCCGGGGCCAGGGGATCTCTGCGCCGCTGACGGTCATGAAGGCCGCCGTCGGCCCGGTGGTGGCGATAATCGTCTCCAGCGCGCGCACGGCCTTCAGCGCGGCCAGCGGTGCGTCGTGGGCCAGGCGGTCCAGGTGCTGGTCCAGCCGCTGAAGCAGGTCGGCGAGCTCGGCCGGCAGGGGTACGGTCCGCGCCTCGACGTCCTCGATGTGGATCTTCCAGTCCTGGGCGAGCGGGGAGGTGTCGTAGGTGTACGGTTCGCGGCGCCGGACCTGGCTCCAGTCGATCGGGTACGAGACCTGCGCACGCCAGCCGCAGGCGCAGGCCGCCAGCATCCGCTCGGCGCGCGGGGCGCCGCAGGTGCCGTCGTAGATCCACCAGTCGGTCGACGTGGGGAAGTGGCCGCCGCTGCCCATGTCGAAGTACACGGCGCGCGATTCACTGCCGTCGGCGAGGACTACGCCCACTGTTCCCTCGTGCGCGGGGAACCCGTCCCTCTGCCACTCCATGGCCCCTCCTGGTCCGTCACTTTGGCGGCAACGATGGGGCAGCCGGGGGTGCTTGTCCGGCGAACCGGGGAAGAACCACCCTCTCGGGCGATCGCCAGGGGCATATGCCGAAGGTGTCCGCTCAGCGCTGCACGAGACAGAAGGGATGCCCGGCCGGATCGGTGAGAACCCGCCACCGCTCCTCGTTCGGCTGATGACCCGGCTTTCCCGCCCCCAGCTCCAGCAGCCGTGCCTCGGCCCCGTCCAGGTCGGCCACCTCGAAGCACATGTGCAACTGCTGCGGCACGCTCTGCTCGGGCCAGCTGGGAGCCCGGTAGCCCTCGACCCGCTGGAATCCGATGAGCAGCCCGTCCTGCCGGTTGAGCCCGGCGAAGTCGGCGTTCGACTTCGGGTGCGGCTCGAGGCCGGTGGCTTCCTGGTAGAACGCCAACAGGACGAGCGGGTCGGGGCAGTCGAGCGTTATGGCGCTCAACTTCATCGCCAGGGCCATGCCGCCTCCAGTTCGGGCCGATCGGTGAACTCCCAGAACGCCCACCCTAGAGCCACCCGCCGTCCCGTGAGCCGCAGGCCGGGGCTCGGTCAGGGCAGTCGTAGTCGACCGCGAGGATCTCGTTGCCGTCCTGGTCGCTGATGTGGAAGCAGTGGCCGTTGGCCCAGACCGTGACCGAATCGGCCCGATGGTCGACCTGGAACGGCTCGTCGCCGCGCAACGTCCCCGGCCAGGAATCCCGGGGCGAGTGGGTCACCACGACGGAAGACTGCTTGGGCGGAATCCAATGAACGTCCGCCCACGGCTCCACACTCAACTCCCGCGGCTCCTGCCCGCCGTTACCGACGACCAGCCGCGCCGTCATCCCCAGCACCTCCCGAAGTCGCCCGCTCGCTGCGCCATGCCGGGTTGTCCTGGCATGGCGCAGCGGCTGATCGGTCAGCTGGTGTAGCGGTTGACGAGTCTGGTGCGGCTGTAGTCCCAGATTGAGTTCCAGCTGGTTTTGATCGGGACTGTAAATCGTTCGGTGTAACTCCCGATCATGGAGGATGCACCGATGACTAGTGAGAACGTGACCGAGGCCG
>NZ_BMQQ01000047.1:23799-32907 GCF_014648195.1 Streptomyces purpureus | reverse complement strand
CGTCATCACCGTCGGCGGCCCGGGCTCCACCCCCCGCACACCACCAGCAACAGACACCTCATCAACCGCCGACATGGCTACTTCCTTTCTTTGTTTCTCTTGCTGTCAGGAGAGCGGGATCCGCTGCAGGTGAGCGGCGAATTCCTGCCAGGCTTTCGCGCATTCCTGGGCCGCGGCGGCGGCCAGGGCGGCGCGGTGGTGGGGGACGGATCCGGTGATCCGCCGCCACTGCGCGGGCAGATGGAGCTCGAGCGCGCGCAGCATCAGCCGGCCTGATTCGCTCTGGCGCAGTGCCGGGTCGCGGCACAGGGCGCGGAAGAGGTTTTCGAGGCCGGCGGCCTCGGCGGGGTGGGCCGGGGCGAGGGTGTGTGGGGCGGTGCCGTCCGCGGGCCGGGCGGGGCCGGGTTCGGCTGCCGGCGCGGGCGTGCCGGGTGTGCCGGCCGCTCCCGGCCCCGCGGGCGCGGCGGGGGTCGGGGCGGGGGCGGGGGTGCGCAGGCCGGCGGGGACGGGGTCTTCGCCGCGGGCGAGGCGGGCGCGGACGTCGCGGACGGTGCCGGGCGAGATCCCGGCCTGGCGGGCGACTTCGCGTAAGGAGGCGTCGGGTGTGTCGTTGATGAGGCGGCCGGCCAGGCGGCGGCCTTCGGCGCTGGACAGGGGGCGGATGCGGCCGTCCTGGCCGAGGCGGGCGGGCGGGCCGGGCGGCTGGTCGGGGTCGGGGGCGCCGCGGCGGCGCAGGGCGCCGACGGTCTTGGCGGCCAGTCCGCAGGCGGCGGCGACGGCCCGGTCGGACCAGTGGGGGTGGGAGATGATGATGCGGGCGGCGGCCGCGGTGCGTTCGGCCAGGGTGAGGGGCAGGCCGTGGCCGATGTTGGCGCTGACGGCGCGGACGAAGGCGTCTTCGGGGGTGCCGTCGAAGAACTCGACCTCGACCAGGGGCTGTTGGCGCAGGATTGCCGCGCGCAGCCGGTGCATGCCGTCGATGACGCGCATGGTGGGGCGGTGGACGAGGATGGGCGGCCAGCCGTCGTCCAGGGCCATCAGGGTGCGGGCGTGCTGGAGGTTTTCGCCGCTCATGCGGGGCGAGTCGGCCGGCAGGAGCAGGCCGAGGGGGATCTGGACCACGCCGTCGCCGGCGCCGTCGCCGGCGACGGCGGGTGTCGGGGGGGCGTGGTGGTGGGTCAGGTGGGTGTCCATCGGCGTGTGCTCCCCCGTTCTTTGTCGTCGTCGTGAATAAGGGGCCCCGGGGGTGTGGCGTTGGGGGCAGGGCTGGGCTGGGCTGTGCAGCGGTGCGTGGGGCGGGAGTTCAGCGGGTCCGGGTGGTGCCGTGGGCGGGGCCGGGCCCCGCGCCCGGGGGCGTGGGAGCGGGGCCCGGGGGCGCGCCGCGGACGAGATTACGGACGGGCCGGGGTTTTTCGCGTGCCTGGGCGGGGATGCGGCGCCGATTGTGGCAACTTGCTGAAATGGTGGCCGCGCGCGGGTGGGCAAGTGAGGATTTTCCCCGGTTGCACAGCGGTGTTTCAGGCGGCCGGGCGCAGGGGCTGGCGGGCGGGGTCGTTGATGAATTCGCGGAGCCAGCTGCGGAATTCGGGGCCAAGGTCGTCGCGTTCCCAGGCGAGGCGGACGGTGGCGCGCAGGTAGTCGGCGCGGTCGCCGGTGTCGTAGCGGCGGCCGGTGAAGACGACGCCGTGGACGGGGCCGCACTCGGGGGTGCGGGCGAGGTGGCGCAGGGCGTCGGTGAGCTGGATCTCGCCGCCGCGGCCGGGCTCGGTGGTGCGCAGGACCGTAAAGATCTCGGGGTCGAGGAGGTAGCGGCCGATGACGGCGAGGTTGCTGGGCGCGGTGCCGGGTTCGGGCTTTTCGACGAGGTCGGTGACGCGTACGGTGCCGGGCCGGCCGGTGGGCTGGACGGCGGCGCAGCCGTAGAGGTGGATCTGGGAGGGGTCGACCTCCATGAGGGCGACGACGCTGCCACCGTGCTGGGCTTGGATGTCGGCCATGGTGGTCAGCAGCGGGTCGCGGGGGTCGATGAGGTCGTCGCCGAGCAGGACGGCGAAGGGTTCGTCGCCGACGTGGGGGGCGGCGCACAGGACGGCGTGGCCCAGGCCTTTGGGGTCGCCCTGGCGGACGTAGTGGATGGCGGCCAGTTCGCTGGCGGCGTTCACGCGGGCCAGGCGGTCGGCGTCGCCTTTGCGGGTGAGGGCTTCTTCCAGCTCCCAGTTGCGGTCGAAGTGGTCTTCCAGGGGCCGCTTGTTGCGGCCGGTGACCATCAGGACGTCGGACATGCCGGCGGCGGCGGCTTCTTCGACGACGTACTGGATGGCGGGCTTGTCGACCACCGGGAGCATTTCCTTGGGGGTGGCTTTGGTGGCGGGGAGAAAACGCGTTCCGAGGCCAGCCACTGGGACAACTGCCTTGGTGATTCGGCCGGGAGTGGAATTCATGAGGAAAACGGTAGTGGCGGGTTTGAAGGGCGGGAAGAATTTGGCGCGGGGGCGTCTCTATTTGGGCAACTCGCGGGAATTGTTTTGGGTGGCGGGGTGGTTGGGGGGCCGCGTCTACAATGCGCTGGCCGGGCGGGGAAGGATCAGGGAATGGCGGGTGTGCGGGTGGGTGCGGGCGTGGACGGCACGGGCGGCAATACGGCGGGCGTGGCCGGGGTGGGGGGCGGGCGGGTTGCGGCGGGGGCGGCGGCGGAGCTGCTGGGGCTGGCGGGGCGGGTGAGTGCGGCGATGGAGGCGGCGGTGAACGCGCAGGCCGCGCTGCACGGTTTGAACCGGGCGGATGTGGATGTGCTGGTGGCGCTGGTGAGGTCGGGGCCGGGGCGGCGGCTGAAGCCGACGGATCTGATGGAGCTGTGTGCGCTGTCGTCGGGCGGGACGACGAAGGTGGTGCGGCGGATGACGGAGTCGGGGTATGTGGTGCGGGAGGCGGATCTGTATGACGGGCGCAGTTCGTGGGTGCAGCTGACCGAGGAGGGCCTGGGCCTGGTGGCGGGGATCGAGGCGGAGGTGGCGGCCCAGCACACCAGGCTGTTGGAGCGGCTCCCGGCGGGGGTGGTGGACGCGCTTATCGCCTTGCTGGAGCAGGCTGCCGTCGTGCTCGAGCGGGAGGAGTAGGACGCCGGTCGGTTGTCCGGGCGTGGGCGAGGACTTCGGCCAGGCGGCCGGCGTCGGGGACGCCTTCGGTGCGCCAGCGGCCGATGGTGATGGTGGGGGCGGTGTGGATGCCCCAGACGCTGCGGGCGGCTTCCTGGGCGGCGCGGTGGCGGGCGAGGTCGGCCGGGGAGGTGAGGTGGGCGGCGAACTCGCCGGGGTCCAGGCCGGTCTGGGCGGCGAGGTGGGTCAGGACGGCGAGGTCGCCGATGTCCTGCTGTTCTTGGAAGAAGGCGTCGAAGACGCGGGCGTCGTAGGTGTCGGACAGGCCGTGGCGGGCGGCGTAGTGGTGGCCGCGCAGGGCGGGGCCGGTGTCGGGGAGGAACGGTGCGGGGGTGGCCGGGAAGGCGACGCCCAGGCGCTGGGCCATCGGCAGCACGGACCGCTCCCAGACCTGGTCGGGGTATTCGCGTTTGCCGGTGGCGGGGATGCCGTCGGGGTGCATCTCGAAGGGGTGGTGCAGCACCGGCACGTGCGGGTCGGTGAGGTCGAGGGTGTCGCGGATGACTTTGCGGGTCATCACGGAGAACGGGCAGATGAAGTCGAACCAGACGCCGATGGTCACGGTCACGGCGTGTCCCCTTCGGTGAGGCGGTCCAGGGCGGCCAGCGGGATGGCCGCGCGCTGGGGGCGGTGGGTGGTTTCGTAGGCGGCTTCGTACAGGGCCTTGTCGAGCAGGTGGGCGCGCAGCAGTACGGGGTGGTGGCGCGGGTCGTCGCCGGTGGCGGTGGTGTAGCCGTCGAGGAAGGCCTGCTGGGCCCGTTCGGCGAACCGGGCCGCCGCCGCGCGCGGCCCGTCGCCCGCGGCGGGCCCGGAGCCCGGGGTGTGGTGGGCGGCGTAGTCGAAGGAGCGGAGCATGGCGGCGATGTCGGCGTGGGTGCTGTGCGGGCGGGTGCGGTGGTCGATGGGCTGGGCGGGTTCGCCTTCGAAGTCGGTCAGCAGCCAGCCCTGTGGGCAGCGCAGCCACTGGCCGAGGTGGAGGTCGCCGTGGATGCGCTGCAGGCGCACGGGGCCGCTCACGTGGGTGAGGGCCTGGCAGGCGTGGTACACGGCGCGCTCGTGGCGGGCGAGGGCGGGCACGAGCGCGCGGGCGGCGTGGTAGCGGCGGGTCAGGTGCGCGGCCAGGGCGGTCAGGCCGGCGGTGTCGAGGGTGCGGGTGGGGAAGGCGGTGGCCAGGGCGGTGTGGATACGGCCCGTGGTGGTGCCCATGGCGTGGGCGTCGGCGGTGAAGTCGGCGTGGGGGGTGGCCAGGGCGGCCAGGGCGGCCTGCCATCCGTCGGTGGCGGCGGGCAGGTAGCGGGTGATCAGGGCGTAGGTGAAGCGGCGGCCGTCGATGTCGCCTTCGACGGCTCCGGCCAGTGGTGGGGTGTGGTCGGCGGCCAGCGGGCGAAGGGCGCGCTGGAGTTCGAGGTCGGGGTTGGTGCCGGTGTGCAGGCGGCGGAAGATTTTCAGGACGTGGGTCTCGTCGACGATCAGTGAGGTGTTGGTTTGTTCGGCGTTCAGCGGGCGGGTGGTGGCCACCGGCCGGCCGGTGAGGTGGCCGATGAGGTGGGGGTCGGCTGTGGCTTCGTAGACGAGGGTGCCGTCCAGGTGGGCGATGGTGGCCGGATCGTGCGGGCGGCTGGCGGCGGGGGTGGCGGCGGGGTGGATGCCGACGGGGATCTGGTACGTCTCGGTGGGGCGGCCGTCGGCGAAGTGGGCGCGGGTGACCAGCACGACCCCGGCCACCGCCCGCCCCTCCCCCGCCCGCCGGCCGGGGCCAGAACCGGGGGTGGGGGTGGGGGTGAAGGGCCAGGTGTGGGCGATGGAGACATGGGACAGGGGCCGGTTCTTGGCCGGGTACCAGCGCTGGCGGGGCAGCCAGGTCTTCAGGGCGTGCTCCAGGCTGCCCCAGGCCAGGGCGGGCGGGGTCATCCGGTGGCCACCTCGTCGGCCAACTCGCCCAGCTGCCCCTCCGGTTCGCCTGCCCACTGGCCGGCCGGTTCGCCGGACAACTCACCAGCCTGGTCGCCTGCGTGGTCGTCGGCGGTGGGGGCGTTGGCGAGGATGAGGTGGGGGTTGACGCAGAACCAGTAGAAGCCGTGGCCGGCGAGGCTGAGCTGGTAGGGGCGGGTGGTGATCATGGGGAAGGTGGTGCGGCCCATGAGTTCGACGGGGCTGACGCCGCGGTGGGCGCGCAGGTCGAGTTCGACGGGCTGGGGGTGGGCGGAGAGGTTGTTGACGCACAGCACGGTGGAGGAGGTGCCGTCGGGGCCGGTGTGGTGGCGCAGGTAGGCCAGGACGGCGGGGTTGGAGGTGGGTATCTCCTCGAAGGTTCCCAGGCCGAAGGCGTCGTGGGCGCGGCGGGCGGCGAGCATGTTGCGGGTCCAGTTCAGCAGGGAGGCGCTGTTGTCACTCTGGGTTTCGACGTTGAGGGCCTGGTAGCCGTAGACGGGGGTGAGGTTGGTGGGCAGGGTGAGGCTGCCGGGGTCGCCGGTGGAGAAGCCGGCGTTGCGGTCGGGGGTCCATTGCATGGGGGTGCGTACGGCGTCGCGGTCGCCGAGCCAGATGTTGTCGCCCATGCCGATTTCGTCGCCGTAGTAGAGGACGGGTGAGCCGGGCAGGGACAGCAGCAGGGCGGTGAACAGTTCGATCTGTTTGCGGTCGTTGTCGAGCAGGGGGGCCAGGCGGCGGCGGATGCCGATGTTGGCGCGCATGCGGGGGTCGGCGGCGTACTGGTCGTACATGTAGTCGCGTTCTTCGCCGGAGACCATTTCGAGGGTGAGTTCGTCGTGGTTGCGCAGGAAGATGCCCCACTGGCAGCCGGCGGGGATCTTGGGGGTGGAGGCGAGGATCTCGGAGATGGGGAACTTCGATTCCTTGCGTACGGCCATGAAGATCCGCGGCATGAGGGG
Organism: Streptomyces purpureus; assembly: GCF_014648195.1. Taxonomy (GTDB): domain Bacteria; phylum Actinomycetota; class Actinomycetes; order Streptomycetales; family Streptomycetaceae; genus Streptomyces; species Streptomyces purpureus. Next base: position 26,861 of record NZ_BMQQ01000047.1, on the reverse strand, counting down.
GAAGTGGAACGCCATGTGGCATTCGTCGCCGTCTTTTTCGTAGTCGCCGAAGTAGTCGACGACGTCCTCGGGCCACTGGTTGGCCTCGGCGAGCAGGACCCGGCCGGGGTAGTGGGCGTCGACCATGGCGCGGACGCGTTTGAGGAAGGCGTGGGTGGCGGGGAGGTTTTCGCAGTTGGTGCCGTCCTGCTGGTAGAGGTAGGGGACGGCGTCGAGGCGGAATCCGTCCACGCCGAGGTCGAGCCAGAACTTCAGGGCTTCGAGCATGGCTTCCTGGACGGCGGGGTTGTCGTAGTTGAGGTCGGGCTGGTGGGAGAAGAAGCGGTGCCAGAAGTACTGCTTGCGCACCGGGTCGAAGGTCCAGTTGGAGGTTTCGGTGTCGACGAAGATGATCCGCGCGTCGGGGTAGCGGGTGTCGTCGTCGGCCCAGACGTAGAAGTCGCCGTAGGGGCCGTCGGGGTCGGTGCGGGAGGCCTGGAACCAGGGGTGCTGGTCGCTGGTGTGGTTCATGACCATGTCGGTGATGACGCGGATGCCGCGGGCGTGGGCGGCGGCCAGGAGGTCGGTGAAGTCCTCAAGGGTGCCGAACTCCGGCAGCACCCGCCGGTAGTCGGCGACGTCGTAGCCGCCGTCGCGCAGGGGTGAGTCGAAGAACGGGGGCAGCCACAGGCAGTCCACGCCGAGCCATTGCAGGTAGTCCAGGCGGGAGGTGAGCCCTTTGAGGTCGCCGATGCCGTCGCCGTTGCTGTCCTGGAAGGAGCGGACGAGGACCTCGTAGAAGACGGCCTGCTTGAACCAGTCCGGGTGCGGGCTGTGGCTCATGGGTTCCTCCAGGTGTAGATACGGGCCGGGGCCTGGGCGGGGTCGATCTTGATGTCGAGGCGGTGGGTCAACTGGGCCTTGTCGCCGGTGATTTCCTCCACCGCCCACATCCCGGCCAGCGGCCGGGTGAGGGTGAGGGTGCCCTGCTGGGTCTGGTGGGGATCGAGGGTGACCACGCACAGCACGCCGTCGCCGGTGGCCGCATCGTGCTTGCTGTAGGCGATGAGGTGGTCGTTGTCGAGTGGGTGGAAGCGCAGGGTGCGCAGCTGCTGCAGGGCGCTGTGGGTGCGGCGCAGGGTGTTGAGGTGGGTGATCCAGCTCGTCAGGAAGGCGCTGTGGGGGGTGGGGGTGGTGAAGTCGCGGGGGGTGAGCTGGTATTTCTCGGAGTCGAGGTAGTCCTCGCCGTCGGGGGTGAGGGGGGTTGCTTCGCCCAGTTCGTAGCCGCTGATGATGCCCCAGGAGGGGGAGAGGGTCGCGGCGAGGGTGGCGCGCAGCGCGAACATGGCCGCGGGCGCGTGGTGGAGGTGGGCGGGCAGGATGTCGGGGGTGGTGGGGAAGATGTTGGGGCGCAGGAAGTCGGCTGTGGTGGTTGCGAGTTCGGTGGCGTAGTCGGTGAGTTCCTGCTTGGTGGTGCACCAGGTGAAGTAGGTGTAGGACTGGCTGAAGCCGCAGCGGGCCAGGCCTTTCATGACGGTGGGGCGGGTGAAGGCCTCGGCGAGGAAGAGGACGTCGGGGTCGGTGGTGTGGATGGCGCGGATCAGGCGCTGCCAGTGGGCGGCGGGTTTGGTGTGGGGGTTGTCGACGCGGAAGGCCCGGATGCCGCGGGCCATCCAGAAGCGGACGATGGCTTCGATCTCGGCGGCCAGTCCTTCGGGGTCGGTGTCGAAGTTGAGCGGGTGGATGTCCTCATAGGTTTTGGGCGGGTTCGCGGCGTGGGCGATGGTGCCGTCGGGGCGTGTGGTGAACCACTGGCGGCGGGTGGTGAGCCAGGGATGGTCCGGGGCGCACTGCAGGGCCAGGTCGAGCGCAGTCTCGATGCCGAGGGCGGCGGCCTGGGCGACGAAGGCGTCGAAGTCCTCAAGGGTCCCCAGAGCAGGGTGGAGGGCGGTGTGCCCGCCGTCGGCGGAGCCGACCGCCCAGGGCGAGCCGACGTCGCCTTCCCTTGCGGTGAGCGCGTTGTTGCGGCCCTTGCGGCGGATACGGCCGATGGGATGGATCGGCGGCAGGTAGACGACGTCGAAGCCCATGGCCGCGATCCGGGGCAGCTCGGCCGCGGCGGTGACCATGGTGCCGTGCACCGGCCGGCCTTCGGCGTCCCGGCCGCCGGTGGACCGCGGAAACAGCTCGTACCAGCTGGAAAACCGGGCCCGCACCCGCTCCACCGTCAGCGGCTGCGCCGCGGAGTGGGTGACCAGGTCCATCACAGGCCGCTCGGCCATCAGCCCCGGTGCCGGCCCGGCCAGCACCTGCCGGGCCGCCTTCGCCTGCTCCTTGGGGCCTGCGGGGCGGGTGGGGGTGCGCAGCTGGGCGGCCGCGGCGAGGAGGGCTGAGCGGGCCGGGCCGCTGTGGTGGGCGGCGGCACGCTCCAAGAGACGGGCGCCCAACTCCAGTTCGTTGTCGAGGCCGGTGCGCGGCCCGGCCTGGAGGTGGGCGGTGATCTCGGCGCACCAGGTCGCCCACGGGTCGGCGTAGGCGGTGATGTGGAAGGTGTACGGGCCGGGGGTGCCGGGGACCACGACGGCGCTGAAGCGGTCGGGGTCGCCGGGGTCGGGGGTCATGGGCACCGGCGGTCCCGGGCGGCCGTCGGGGCCGGTGAGGGTGACGGTGGCGCCCACCGCCTCGTGGCCCTCGCGCCACACGGTCGCGGCGATGGGGAGGTACTCCCCCGTGGTGGCCTTGGCCGGGTAGGCGCCGTGGGAGATCACGGGCGTGATGTCGTCGATGGTGATACGGCCGGTCATGGTGCTGCCTCCCCCAACTTCCTCAAAGCTGCGACGTCCTTGACCTGCTGAGTGACTGCGTGCGGGTGTGACGGTGTGCTGTGTGACTGCGTGCTGTGTGACGGTGTGTGGTCCCCCTGCCGAGCCGGCGGGGCTACGGGTGTGGTGGTGCCGGTGGGGTGGTGCGGGTGGGGCGGTGGTCAGCGCCTGGCGCCGCCGGACGGACGCGGGTGGGCATGCGGGTGCGGGGTGGGGTGGGGTGGGCGGGTGGGGGGCCGCCTGGCGGGTGGGGTGCGGGGC
>NZ_BMQQ01000047.1:0-23767 GCF_014648195.1 Streptomyces purpureus | reverse complement strand
GGGGGGCGGCGAAGCGGCGTACGAAGGGCTGCTCCACGGCTGTGCGCAGCAGCTGGGCCAGCAGCAGGCTCACCGCGAACGCGCCCAGCACGGCGGCCGCGGCCAGCGGGGTGGGGTAGGCGCGCGAGCCGAGGAGTTGGTGGCCGTGGATGAGGACCAGGCGGTGCAGGAGGTAGAACGCGAAGGACAGCTCCCCCAGCCGGATCCATACCGGCCCGGCCAGGCGCAGGGGCCGGCCGGTGATCTCGGCGTGGGCGACGGCGCCGGTGAGCAGGGCGAGGGGGACGAGGGTGAGGGCGACCAGGCTGTAGAGGTAGGGGGCGTTCAGGGCGGCGAGGTAGGCGGCGGCCAGGAGCAGGGCTGCGGGCAGGGGGCGCGGTCCCTTCCAGCGGCCTTCGCGCACGATCCGGGCGATGAGGATGCCCAGGGTGAACTCCAGGGCCCGCACCGGCGGTGCGACGTACACGAGCCAGAACTGCCACTGGCCGCTGGTGCCGTCGGGCATGGTGACCAGCGGGGTGGCGGGCAGCAGCGAGGCGGCGAGCGGGAGGGCGGTGACGGCCGCGACCAGGGCGAGGGCGGTGGCGGTCAGGCGGTGGGCGGGGATCGCGCGAAGGTGGCGCCACAGCCAGGGGAAGGCGAGGTAGAACACCGCCTCGCAGGCCAGTGACCAGCTGACCGGGTTCCCGCCGGCGTAGATCTCCGGCCGCAGCGACCAGGACTGGACCAGCAGCAGCTGCGGCCAGATGCCGGCCGCGTCGAGCGCGCTCGCACCGAAGGCCAGCGCGAGGGCGAGCGCGGCGAGGGTGGTGAGCAGGTGGCTGGGGTAGATCCGGGCGGCGCGCCGGCGCCAGAACCGGGCGGCGCTGTCGCCGGGTCGGGCGGAGAGGGCCATCACCAGACCGCTCAGGACGAAGAAGAACGACACCCCCACCCAGCCGGCCTTGCTCAGCGCGAACGCCACCGGCCGCCCGATCCGCTCGTCGGCGAAGAAGCCCTCGAAGGAGGCGTGGAAGGCGAAGACGAGGGCCGCCGCGACGAACCGCAGGCCGGTCAGCGACTCAAGCCGCACGGGCCGGTCAGCTACGCAGGCCATGACACAACTCCTCGGATGGCGACAGGGCCGCTGGCGCGATGGCGGCCGGTGGTACGGGAACAGCTGGCGGTACGGGAACGCTCGGGCACCCCCGTCGTACGGGAACGGCCGGGCACCCAAGTCGTACGGGAGCAGTCGGACACCCCCGTCCTCGTACGGAAAGCGGCCGGTGGTCCGAGCGGGGCACCGCCCCGCTGCCCCGCTCCCGTGGGGAGGGCCGGGGTGGTGTGGGGAGGGGCGGGTTCCGGCCGGGGCCGGGGTGAGTGGTGGATCGTTTCGGCAGCGGTCCGGCGGGCCGGGTGAGGTTTCGGGCCGGCCTGCTTCAGGGGTGCGGCGGTGGGGCGCCAAGGCCTTCAGGGGAACAGAAAACGGCAGGCGCGGTCATGCCCGGCGGGCCCCCCGGCTGCGACCTCGGCAACTTGCCGGGGCCGGGCCATCTGGGCAAGTCGGGGAAGTCGCGGTGGACGCGGGGGCGTTCGTTGCCCGGACGGGGGGCGGCCGGTTTGACTCGCTTCCCGTCACCTCACCATTCACCGCCGGCATCTCACCCACGGCACATCACCGCCGGCACCTCACCGCTCGGCGCATCACTGCCCGGCCCGGCCGGGGCCCCTTTGGGGGGCTGTTTTCCGCCGGACGGTCGCACGCGCCGCGACAGCGGTCGCCAGGCGGGAAGTGCCCGAGGTGCCGGCGCGTCCACGGCCGGTACGCCGACGCGGTACGCAGCACGGCAGGGCTCACCGTCAGGGCTCACCGGCAGGTTCATGGCAACGACTCATCGGCACGGCTCATCGCACGGCTAGGGAGGCATCCGTGTCCAAGCGCATCCTGGTGGTGCTGTCCGAATACGGCTATTGGGGCGAAGAACTCGTAGGGCCCCTGGAGGTGTTCGACGCCCGCGGATACCGCACCACGTTCATCACTCCGTTCGGCAAGCGCCCCCAGGCGCTGCCGCCGAGCCTGGACTCCGAGTACATCGACCCGCCGCTGGGCCGTACGGTCACCTCACGGGACATGGCCCGGCGGGCCAGGACCCTGGACGACTCCAGCCGGCTGGACCATCCGCTGAGCCTGGCGGAGATGGTTCCCGAGCGCCCGTACTACAGCGCCCTGAACCATCTGCGGGAGCTGGAGGACTACCACCGCGCGCTGTCGGCGGCCACCGCCGAACTGCTCGGCGCCTTCGACGCGCTGGTGCTGGTCGGCGGCAGCGGCCCGCTGGTGGACCTGGCCAACAACGAGCGGCTGCACGAGGTGATCTGCGCGTTCGTCACCGCCGGCAAGCCGATCCTGGCCGAGTGCTACGGCATCGCCGCGCTCGCCTTCGCCCGTGACTACGACCAGCGCACCAGCCTGCTGTGGGGCAAGCACGTCACCGGTCACCCCAAGGAGTACGACTACAAGGACGGCACCGGTTTCGTCGGCGTGGAGTTCAACATGGGCCCGCCGCCGTATCCGCTGGAGTACATCCTGCGCGACGCCACCGGCCCCGAGGGCGCCTTCCACGGCAACGTCGGCAAGGAGACCTCGGTGATCGTCGACTTCCCGTTCGTCACCGCCCGTTCCACCCCCGACTCCGCCCCCGCGGGCGAGCTGCTGGTCGAGGTCCTGGAAAACGGCCTCACCCGCCACGGCTGGTAGCCCCCCGGCCCCCGGTCCCCGCTCCCCCGCCCCCTGTCTCCTGTCCGCAGGCGCCGGGGCGGGGGCGGGACGGGGGGGCGCGGGTCTTCGTGTGAAGGAGGAGCATGTCCGCCAGGCCCGGCAACAGCGCGCTGTTCGAGCAGCTCGCCGCCGACGGCATCACCCACATGTTCGGCAACCCCGGAACCGTCGAGCAGGGGTTCCTCGACCTCGCCGACGGCTCACCCCTGACCTACGTGCTGGCCCTGCATGAGAGCGTCGCCCTGGCCATGGCCGACGGCTACGCCCGCGCCTCCCAGCGCCCGGCCGTGGTCCAGCTGCACTCCGGGGTCGGCCTGGGTAACGGCATCGGCATGCTCTACCAGGCCCTGCGGGGCGGCTCGCCGCTGGTGGCGCTGGTCGGCGAGGCGGGCCTGGCCTACGACGCGATGGACGCCCAGATGGCCTGCGACCTGGTCACCATGGCCCGGCCGGTGACCAAGTACGCCACCCGCGTCGTCGATCCCGCGTCCCTGCTGCGCGTCCTGCGGCGCGCGGTGAAGATCGCCATGACCCCGCCGCGGGGACCGGTCGCCGTCGTCCTGCCCGCCGACGTCATGGAACAGCACACCCTCGAAACAGCCCTGCCCACGACTGTCCCGGCCCTGCCCACCCGGCCCGGGAGCGAGCAGATCCGCCAGGCCGCGAAACTCCTGACCGAGGGCGAGCGGCGTCTGATCCTCATCGGCGACGGCGTCGCCGCAAGCGGCGCCCAGGCCGAGCTGCGGGCGGTGGCCGAACTGCTGGGCGCGCGGGTGTGGGGGGTGAACTCCTCCGAGGTCAACTTCGACACCACCCACCCCCTGTTCGCCGGGAACCTGCCCCACATGTCCGGCACCGACAGCGCCCGCGCCGTCGCCGGCGCCGACAGCGTCCTGATCGTGGGCACCTACCTCTTCCCCGAGGTCTTCCCCCACCGCACCAGCCCCTTCCAGCAAGACGTACGGAGCGTGCACATCGACGCCGACCCGTATGAGATCGCCAAGAACTTCCCCGTCGACCTGCCGCTTGCGGCCGACCCCCGCCTCACGCTCAAAGCCCTCGCCGACGAACTCACCCGCCACACGCCCGACACCGCCGCAGCCACGACCCGTCCCACTCCCGCGGCCGCGGCGGGAGCGGGGGCAGGGTCGCGGGCGGGGGCGGGGGCCGGGGGGATGATGGGCCGGTTCGCGGCCGAGCTCGCCGCACAGGCACCGGGGGGCCTGACCGTGTTCGACGAGGCGCTGACCGCCTCACCCGCACTGACCGCGCAGCTGCCGCCCCGCCTGCCGGGCACCTACTTCCAGACCCGCGGCGGATCCCTCGGCGTCGGGATCCCCGGCGCGCTGGGCATCAAACTCGCCCGGCCCAAGGACCACGTCGTCGGCTTCAGCGGCGACGGCGGCTCGATGTACACGATCCAGGCCTTGTGGACGGCCGCCCGCTACGGCATCGACGCCAAGTTCGTCATCTGCAACAACCGCCGCTACAAGCTGCTCGACCTGAACATCGAGGAGTACTGGCGCGCCCGCAGCATCCCCCGCCACGCCTACCCCGACGCCTTCGACCTCTCCCGCCCCGACATCCGCTTCGCCGAACTCGCCGGCTCCCTGGGGGTGGAGGGCACCCGGGTGGAACACCCCGGCCAGATCGAGGCCGCCGTCACCCGGATGCTCACCCACGACGGCCCCTACCTCATCGACCTCATCACCACCTGAGAGCCGCCCACCGGCCCACACCCCGGCCCCGCCCCGCCCGGTCCATCCCGGTCCATCTCTGGAGGAGACCTCCGCCATGTCCGCGCCCGCCCTGCCCGCGCCCCACACGACACCCACCGCCCCGCCCGCACCCCCCGCACCGCAGACCGCCGGCGCGGGGGCGGGGGCGGGGGTGGACGAGGCCGCCGTGCACGCCCTCGTACGCGACTGGTACGCGGCCCTGGACCGGCACGAGGAGGTGTCCGGCCTGCTGAGGATGCTGGCACCGCAGGGCCTGGTGATGCAGTTCCCCGAGGGCACCATCGAGGGCATCGAGGGGTTCTCGCTCTGGTACGAGACCGTCACCCACCTCTTCTTCGACGAGATCCACGACATCACCGCCGTCCACATCGAACCGCCGGACCCGGCGCCGGGCGCGGGTGGAGTCCCGGGGGCGGGCGGGGAGCTGGTGCGGGTAGGGGTCGAGGTGCGCTGGCAGACCCGGCGCTGGATGGCGCCGGCCGCCACCAGCCAGTGGCTGGGTTTCGACGCGGCCCAGAGCTGGACCCTCACCCCCGCTCCGGACGGCTCCTTGCGGATCCTCACCTACCGGGTCGACTCCCTCACCCCGCTGCCCGGCTCCGCCCCGCTGTGACCCCCGGGCAGCGCCCGCCTCACGGCCGGTGCTGCCCCCGCTTCCCTCACCGCCGGCCCTTCCTCCACCTCAGCCCCGCTCCCCCACCCCCTGCTTCCCACTCCGCTTCATTTGTTTCATCAGCCCTCTCGACTCGGGAACCCACATGGGACACGTGCAACCACTGCCCACCGGACGGCTCGCCGGAAAGCAGATCGGCATCCTTCTGGAGAGCGACTTCGTCGAGGAAGAAATCGCCTACTACCAGCGGCGGTTCGCCGAGGAAGGCGCCCACCCACGGCTGCTGACCCGGCTGTGGGGGCAGCCGCAGCTCACCTTCACCGGACACGAGCACCAAGGATCCCTCCAGGTCGACGGCGACCTGGAAGCCCTCGACTACCACGAACTGCTGCAGTACTCCGCCCTGATCGTGCCCTCCGGCATGGTCGCCGACCGGCTGCGCTTCAGCGAGGACGTCGAACAGGTCCCGCCCGCCCTGGAACTGCTGCGGCGCGCCTTCCGTATCCCCAGCCTCATCAAGGCCTTCTCCTGCCACGGCCTGCAACTGCTCTCCGCCGCCCCCGAACTCATCCGCGACCGGCCCGTCGCCTGCCACAACAACCTCGCCGCCGACGTACGCAACATGGGCGCCGTCTACCTCAACCAGGACCTCGTCGTCGACCGCGACCTGATCACCTCCCGCACCGCCGACCACTGCCACCTGCTGGCCCGCACCGTCATCGAACGCCTCACCCAGCCCAGCAAAACCGGCCACACCACCGGAGCCGCCGCATGACCCCCCACACCACCCGCACCGCCATCGCGGCCCGGGCCGGGGTTGGGGTTGGGGCCGGGGTGCAGAATCGTTGCTGCGCCGGGCGGGGGGTGTGCGGTGGCTGAGGTCACCTTCACCTTCTCGGAGCTGACGTGCGGCTATGTCACCGACTACCGCGGCAGCCGGTTCACCCTGACCACCCTGGACGGCCGGACGGCCGTCATCCACCTGACCGAGACGACCTGCGCGCAGCTGCTGCGCAATCTCGGCGAGCCCTACCTGGACGTCACCGGCGAGCTGCAGCGGTATCTGCGGCCCGGGGCGCTGGTGTTCGCCTACGGTCCGGTCTATCCCGATGCGGGGGGCTTGCGGTTCCAGGCGGACAAGCTGGTGTTCACCGGCGAGGGCGAGGTGCCGTTCCGGTTCGACGAGCCGGGCTGGTGGACCGGCCAGCTCACCGAGCTGGCCCGCTTCCAGCGGCGCTGCCAGTTCGGCGAGGGCCCCATCGACTTCGCCGACTACCGCACCGAGATCCGCCCCGGCGGGCACAAGAGCCCCAGCTCGGTGCAGGAGACCGACACCCTCTCGCGGATGGTGTACGGGATGGCGTCGGCGTACATGCTCACCGGCGACGAAGACTTCCTTGAGGTCGCCGAACGCGGCGCCCGCTACCTCCACGACCACATGCGGTTCTTCGACGAGGCCGCGGGGCTGGTGTACTGGTACCACGGCATCGATGTGGGACCGAGCACCGAACGCAAGCTGTTCGCCTCGGAGTTCGGCGACGACTACCGGGCGATCCCCGCCTACGAGCAGATCTACGCCCTGGTGGGCCTGGCCCAGACCTACCGCATCACCGGCGACCCGGTGATCAGGGCCGACATCGACGGCACGGTCCGCCTGTTCGAGGAGCATTTCCGCGATCCGCGCCTGGGCGGCTACTACTCCCACATCGACCCGGTCACCCTCAGCCCCCACCACGACTCGCTCGGGCCCAACCACTCCCGCAAGAACTGGAACTCGGTGGGCGATCACGCCCCGGCGTACCTGATCAACCTGTACCTGGCCACCGGCGAGGACCGCTACCGGCGCATGCTCGAGCACACCTTCGACATGATCGTCACCCACATGCCCGACCGGACCCCGGGCGCCGGGCCGTTCGTCAACGAACGCTTCCACGCCGACTGGACCCCCGACCACACCTGGGGCTGGCAGCAGAACCGTGCCGTGGTCGGACACAACCTGAAGATCGCCTGGAACCTGACGCGCATGCACAGCGTGCTGCCCAAACGCGAGTACGCCCACCTCGCCCGCACCCTGGCCCGCACCCTGCCCGCGCACGGACGCGACGGACAGCGCGGCGGCTGGTACGACGTCCTGCAGCGCGAGGCGAACGGCGGCCGGCACGACTTCGCCTGGCACGACCGCAAAACCTGGTGGCAGCAGGAACAGGCCATCCTCGCCTACCTCATCCTCGCCGGCACCCACCCCACCACCCCCGGCGCCACCGGCGGCGGACAGGCGCAAGGGCAGGAACAGGGGCGCAGGGAGGCGGAGCAGTGGCTGCGGCACGCCCAGGAGGCATCGGCGTTCTACAACGCCTTCTTCCTCGACCACGACGAAGGCTCGGTCCACTTCACCGTCCTGGCCCAGGGCATCCCCTTCCTCTTCGGCAACGAACGCCTCAAAGGCAGCCACGCCATGGCCATGTACCACAAGGCCGAGCTGTGTTACCTCGCCGAGGTCTACACCCGGCTGCTGCTGCGCCAGGAGAGCGTGGATCTGTGGTTCAAGCCGCACCCCGACGCCGACTTCCCCGGCCGGCTGCTGCGGGTGGCGCCCGACCTGCTGCCCGCGGGCCGCATCCGCCTGGAGCACGTCCTGATCGACGGCGCGCCCTACCACGCCTTCGACGCCGACGCGCTGACCGTCACCCTGCCCGACACCGCCCACCGGGTCACCGTCAAGGTCCGCCTCACCCCCACCCCCGCCACGCCCGCCGCCGCGGTCGCCGCGGCTGCCGGGGCGGGCGGGGCGCGGGGCGGGCGGCCGGTGTATGAGGCGAACACCCCTGCTTGGACGAGGAGTTGACCCGTATGACTTTCGAGGCGTATCTCGGTTTCACCGGCTCGGCCGCCACCGTGTACCTGTCGGGGAACCTCACCGACCAGCAGGTCCCGGCGCTGCGCCGGCTGATCGAGCAGGCGCTGACGCGCCCGCCGTCCAGGCTGGTGCTGAAGATGGCGGACCTGACGGGCGTCTCGGCCGCGGCGATCCGCTGTCTGGCCTTCGCCCAGCAGCAGCTGCCGCCCGGTGCGCAGATCGTCCTGGACGGCGCGGGCGAGGACGTCCGCCGCGTGCTGGCGGCCGGCGGTCTCGACCGGGCCGTCACCCTCGTCACCCAAACCCCGCCCACAAGCCCGGCCCCCACAAGCCCGGCCGGACCGGCGGGGCCGCTCGCCGCCTGAGAACCACCCCTACCTGCACGTCTGTGTACGTCTGTTCATTGCCCAACCGACCTATCTGCACGCAACCGCTTGGACCGTGCCACGCCCCCTGAGGGGTGTGGTTGCGGCCTGGGCGGCGCCGCCGGCCCGGCACACATCACGGGGGGGCGGCGTCTTCGACGCGTCGTCAACGGAGGGATCACCGCACATGAAGGCTGTCGTGATGGCCGGGGGCGAGGGCACCCGGCTGCGCCCGATGACCTCGGACCTGCCCAAGCCGCTGCTGCCGGTCGCGGACCGCCCGATCATGGAGCACGTGCTGCGGCTGCTGGGCCGGCACGGCCTGAGGCAGACCGTGGTCACCGTGCAGTATCTGGCCGCCCGGATCCAGGAGCAGTTCGGCGACGGCAGCGAGCTGGGGATGGAGCTGAGCTATGCCAAGGAGGAGGAGCCGCTGGGCACGGCGGGCAGTGTGAAGAACGCCGCCCGGCAGCTGGGCGGCGAGCCGTTCCTGGTGATCTCCGGTGACGCGCTGACCGACATCGACCTGGGCGATCTGATCCGTTTCCACCGGCAGAACAAGGCGCTGGTGACGGTCTGTCTGACCCGGGTGCCCGATCCGCTGGAGTTCGGGATCACGATCACGGACCCCGACGGGCGGGTGGAGCGTTTCCTGGAGAAGCCGACGTGGGGGCAGGTGTTCTCCGACACCGTCAACACCGGTATCTACGTGATGGAGCCGCAAGTTCTCGACCTGGTGCCCGAGGGCGAGCCGTGCGACTGGTCCTCGGACGTCTTTCCCCGGCTGCTGGCCGAAGGCGGCGGGATCTACGGCTACGTCGCCGAGGGCTACTGGGAGGACGTGGGCACCCACGCCGCCTACCTCAAGGCCCAGTCGGACGTCCTTGAGGGCCAGGTGCGGGTGGAGCGGGAGGGCACCGAGGTCGCCCCGGGGGTGTTCGTCGACCCCACCGCCAGTGTGGACGCAACCGCCGTACTGACCGCGCCGCTGCACATCGGCGCGCACGCCCAGATCGGGCCCGGCACCCGCCTTACGCACACGGTGGTCGGCCGGCACGCCGTCATCGACACCGGCGCCGCCCTGGAACGCGCCGTCATCCACCCCCACGCCTATGCCGGACCGCGCACCCAGCTGCGCGGCTGCGTGGTGGGGCGCGGTGCGACGCTGCGCGCCGAGGCCCGCCTGGCCGAAGGCTCGGTGCTGGGGGCGAACTGTGTGATGGAGGAGGACTCCGCCCTCACCGACGACGTCCTGGTCTACCCGGGCAAGACCATCGAGGCGCACACCACCGTCACCGACAGCCTCATCTGGGAATCCCGTGGCACCAAGACCCTGTTCACCCCCAGCGGGGTCAGCGGCACCCTGGGCAGCGAGATCACCGTCGACCTGGCCGTGCGTCTGGCCGGCGCGTATGCCACCTTGCTGCGCCGCGGCGCCCACCTCGCGCTCGCCCGCGACCTGGGCCAGGGCGGGCAGATCCTGCTGCCGGCCATGACCGCGGCCCTGCGCGCCTCCGGCGTCACCGTGCGCGACCTGGGCCATGTGCCGCTGCCGCTGGCCCGCGCCCACACCGCCGAAGCCCACGACGGCGCCATCCTCCTCACCACCAGCCCCACCGACCCCGCAGGTGTCGACATCCGCTTCCTCGACGCCACCGGCACCGAACTCGCCCCCGCCCGCATACGCACCCTCCAGCGCGTCTTCAACCGCCGCGAATACCGCCGCGTCCTGGCCGGCGAGACCGGCGCCCTGGACACCACCCCCCTGCCCCTGCACACCTACGCCCACCAGCTCACCACCCGCCTCACCACCACAGCGGGTGTGGGGGCGGGGCCGCGGATGCGGGTGGTCATCGACACCGCACACGGGTCGGCCGCGCTCACCCTGCCGGCCGTCCTGGGGCAGCTGGGCATCGACGCCCTGTGTGTCAACAACACCCTGGAGCCCCCCGCCGGCGCCCCGCCGGCAACCCCTGACCAGGAACTGGCCGCCCTGCACCGGCTCGGCGCGCTGGTGAGCGCCCAGCGCGCCGCGTTCGGCATACGCATCGACCCGGCCGCCGAACGCCTCCACCTCGTCGACGAACGCGGCCGGCCCTTGAGTGAGGAGCAGACCCTGCTGCTGATGTGCGACCTGACCACCGCCCACTACGGCGGCGGGCTGATCGCGCTGCCCGTGACCGCCACCCGCGCCGCCGAACGCTGCGCCGCCGCCCACCTGGGCCAGATCCGCCGCATCCCCACCACCCCCGGCGAACTGACCCGGGCCGCCACCCACGCCGGCACCATCCTCGCCGCCGACGGCCAGGGCCGTTTCGTCCTGCCCGCCTTCTCCCTCCACCCCGACGCCGTCGCCGCCTTCGTCCGCCTGACCCACCTGCTGCACATCAACCCCCGCCCCCTCAGCGAACTGACCGCCCGCCTCCCGCGCGCCCACGTCCGCCACCGCGACATCCCCACCGCCTGGCAGGACAAGGGCCTGGTCATGCGCTCCGTGGTCGAACACGCCGGAGCCCGGGCCATCGACACCACCGACGGTGTCCGGGTCATCGAGGCCGACGGCAGCTGGACCCTGGTCCTGCCCGACTCCGCCACCGCCACCACCCGCCTGTGGGCCGAAGGCCCCGACGCCGCCACCACCGACGCCCTGCTGGACCACTGGCACCACACCGTCACCCGCACCGCCTCCTGACCCCCCGCCCGCCCACCCCGCCCCTGCCGGCCCCGCACCGGCAGAGGCGCCCCCCTCTAAAACCGGGGCCGGGGCCAGGGCCAGGGCCGGGGGCGGGGGCGGGGGTGGGGGCGGGGGCGGGGGTGGGGGCGGGGGTGGGGGTCAGGGGTGTGCGCGGTCACCAGGCCCAACTGGCAGGCGAAGACGCCCAGTCGGGCCCGGTCCCGGGCGTGGAGTTTGGTCATGGCACGGTTGATGTGGGTTTTCGCGGTCAGCGGGCTGATCACCAGGCGGCCGGCGATCTCGTCGTTGGACAAACCCTGCGCGACCAGGACCACCACCTCACGTTCACGGCCGGTCAGCCCCCCCCCAAGCCCCCCCGCCCCCGCCGGCGGCGGCGGCGGTGAGCGGCGGTGAGCGGCGGTGAGCGGCGGCTGGGTGAGGTAGCGGTTGATCAGCCCCGCCGCCGCACCACCTGACCAGCCGGTGCGTGATGTTCCGTGCCTGCGCCAATTTCAGGCGTGAAGGGGCCCGCTTGCGGGGTGACATGTGCCGGCGACGATGCCCTCACCGGGGCGCCGTCCGCCGGGCCGAGCCGTCCGCCCACGTTCCGCAGGCCGGGGAAAGAACCGCGTGCTCGCACCGGACCGCTCAAGGACGCGAACGCCCGCATCGACGTAGCCGAGGTGATGGAGAACCGTCCCTTTCCCTGACCGGGGTGGGATCGGAACGATCCCACCCCGGTCAGGGGGATGCGCTCTTCATGCAGGGCGCTCGCGCACCAGTCACAGGCGTTCCCACTCCACCCCCGCCCGCCCGTCCGCCGTGGGGCGATCGGCTCCACATCCGGCGGCACCTGAACGGCGGCAGGGGCCGCGCCGGGCCGGCCGGCGGCCCCCGTCGGCGGGGCACTGGGCGGACACGACCGGGCAACCGTCTGCAGCATCGCCGTGAACGCCGCACCGGCCCCCACCTCAGCACTCCCCGCACTCGCGGCAGGCGTGCCGTGCGGCCGGCCGGCCGGGGTCTTCCCGGTGCCGCAGGCGGCAACAGCCACGAGCGCGGACGCGAGCCGCCCGGGGGCGCCGGGGGCCGCCAACCCTGCTGGACGGGGCAGGGGTTCGTCTCATGCGGCACGTGTGCGATCAGGCTGCCCCTGGCAGGTGAGGACGCGCACTCACCTGCAAAGGCGGTAGTCGCCCGGGTGTGCGCCGGCAGCAGCCGGGCCGGCCACGGCGCAACCGGGCACTGGACCGGGGGCGGGGGCGTAGGGGGCCAGGGGGCAGGGGCGTAGGGGCGTAGGGGCGTAGGGGCGTAGGGGCGTAGGGGGTCAGGGGGCGGGGGTCAGGGGGCGGGGGTCAGGCCGGGCCGGCGCTCTGCGCGGTGATCGCGCCGGCGAGGTCGTCGTCGGTGGGGACACCGTCCATGCGCCAGGTGCCGATCGTGACGACCGGCACCATCGTCGCCCCGGTCACGCCCCGGGCGCGGGCGTCGGCCTCGATGTGCAGCCGCGTGTAGCGGGGGGAGAGCAGCGCCTGGCGGAAGGCCCGCGGATCCAGCCCGCACCCTGCGGCGAGGGCGGTCAGCACCACCGGGTCGGAGATGTCCTGCCACTGGTGGAAGTAGGCGTGGAAGACGGCGTCGCTGTAGCGGGTGGCGGCGTCCTGCTCGAGGGCGTACTGGTAGCCGAAGAACGCCATCCGGGCCCTGCGCAGGGGATGTCCCGGCGGCCCGGGCACCTTCGCGCCGAGCCGCTCGGCCAGCGGACGGACCGCGTTCTCCCACACCCCCCGCGGATACTCCCCCGCCTCCTCCACGCAGTTCGGGTTCACCTCCAGCGGATGCCACACCGTCTCCACCTGAAGCCCGCCTGTCCGGGCCGGGGCGGTGGCCCGCGCCAGGACCTGCCGGGCGATCAGGCTGTAGGGGCAGATGTAGTCGAACCAGATGTCGATACGGACGGTCATGAACGCTCCTGGGCATCGGACCGCACCCCCACACCACCCCGGCGGCGGCCGGGGCGGCGGGGGCGGGCGTAGCGGCGCATCAGCGGGATCTCGAGTCGGGTGTGCATCAGGTGCGCGGCCAGCCCCGTCACCACCGCGGACGCGGCGATCAGGGCGAAGGCGGTGAGGGTGGGGAAGGTGCGGGTGGGGCCAAGGGCGTGGTGGCCGTAGAACTGCACCAGGCGGTGCAGGAGGTAGAACGCGAACGAGCAGGCGCCCAGGTACTGCAGCAGCGGCCGGTGCAGCCAGCTGCGCACCCCACTGCGGTCCTGGCGGGCGGCGGCGCAGATCACCGCGGTGACCGGGAGCAGGGTCAGGGCCGCGAAGGAGTACTCGATCGGGGCGTGCAGGGCGGTCAGGTAGGCGGCGGCGAGCAGGGCCAGGGAGAGCGCCATGCCCGGGCCGCGGTAGCGGCCGGCGGTGACGATGCGGGCCATCACCATGCCCAGGACGAACTCCAGCGCCCTGACCGGGGGGAAGGCGAGCAGGAACCAGTAGCGGTCCTCAGAGACGGGCAGCCAGCCCATGTCCGGCCCGCCGTCGGTCAGCAGCGCGGCCAAGGCCGGCATCGCCCCGACCGCGGCCGCGAGGGTGGCCGCGGCCCGCACCAGGCCCGCCGGGCCGAGCCTGCGTACGCCGCGCAGCAGCAGGGGGAAGGCGAGGTAGAACACCGCCTCGCAGGCGAGGGACCAGCTGACCGGGTTCACCGACAGGATGACCGTGACGTCCGGCACCCACACCTGCACCAGCAGCAGGTTCTCCCACACGTCGGTGATCTGGCGGCCTGTCAGCCACATCAGTACCAGCGCCAGGAGGCCGGCGGCCAGGTGACTGGGGTAGATCTTCACCAGCCGCCGGCGCCAGAAGGCCCGGGCGGTGTCCTTGGGCCGGGCGGAGACGGTCAGCAAGAACCCCGACAGCACGAAGAAGAACGACACCCCCACCCAGCCCGCCGACCCCAGCCAGAACGCGAACCGCTCCCCCACCGCCCGGTCCGCGAACAGATTGTCGAACGTGGCATGAAAGGCGAACACCGCAAGCGCCGCGAAGAACCGCAGCCCCGTCAACGACGGCAACCGCCCACCGAAAGCCGGGCCGTGCACCGCCCCCGAGACGGCGCCGGGGCCCGGCCGGGGCGCGGGACGGGCCTCTTTTTCACTGCCCTGGGCCCGGCGGCGTACGGGCACGGGCGCGGGGGCGTCGTCGGGGCGGCGGGCGGTCACGGCCGGCCCGCCGTCACCGACACCACACCCGCACCCGGGGCCGGGGCCTGGGTCTCACCTGTGCCCGGGGCTGTGGGGGTGGTGGGGGTGGGTTGGGGGTGGGTGAGGCGGCGGGCCAGCAGCAGCGCGAGCAGAGCCAGGGCCGCGCACAGCCCTGCCGCGGCCGCGAACGCCGCCACCCCGCCCGCCCCGTCGGCAGGGGCGGGGGCGGGGGTGGGGAGGGTGGCGGTCAGGAGCAGGCCGACGGCGGTGACGCCCAGGGACATGCCCAGTTGGGTGGCGGTTTCCAGGATGCCGGAGGCGGCCCCGGTATCCCGCTCCCGCACTCCTGCCAGGACGTGGGCGAACAGCGGGCTGACGCCCAGGCCCTGTCCGAGGCCGATGACGGTGAGCGGCCCGGCCGTCCACCAGGCGGCCGTGGTGTGCGGGCCGGCCAGGACGAGCGCGCCCAGGGCGAGTGTGCCGGCCAGGTTGAGCGCGTAGCCGCAGGCCAGTACCTGGCTGGTGGTGAAGCGGGTGGTGGCTTGGGGGGCGAGGAGGGAGGCGGCGGTGAAGGCGAGTGCGAGGGGGGTGAACACCAGCCCCGCGGCGGCCGGGCTCATGGCGAGCTGGTCCTGCAGATAGAGGGTCAGGACGAAGAACAGGGCGGCGTTGCCGGCGAAGAACGCCAGCGCCAGGGCGCAGCCGCGGCCGAAGACGCCGCGCAGCAGGCCCGGGTCGACCACCGCGCACCCGCCCCGGGAGGTGAGGCGGCTTTCGTGGCGGACGAAGACCACCCCCAGCCCGACGCCCAGGGCCAGCATCAGCCATATCCACCAGGCCCAGCCGGCCTGCGGTCCGAAGGTGAGGGCCACCGATGCCAGCCCCAGCGCGGCCATCCCGGCCACGGTGCCCGCCACATCCACCCCGGCCCGTCGCCGGGCGGCGTTGCGGGGGATGGTGGCCATAGCGCCGGCCACGAGGGCGGCTCCGAGGGGGACGTTGATCCAGAACACCGCCCGCCACGACAGTCCCCACACATCGGCGTCGACCAGCAGCCCGCCCAGGAGCTGTCCGGCCACCGACGCCACCCCGATCACCGCGCCGAACCAGGCGAACGCCCGGGCGCGGGCCCGGCCGGTGAACTCGCTCTGCAGCACCGCCAGCACCTGCGGGTAGAACAGCGCCGCACCCGCCGCCTGCACCAGACGGAACACCGCCAGCACCCCGGGCCCCCACGCCAGCGCGCACCCCAAAGACGCCGCCGTGAACAGCGCCACCCCCACTGCGAACAGCCGCCGGCGCCCGTACGCATCGCCCAGCCGGCCGCCCATCACCAGCCCGAGGCCGTAGACCAGCACATACCCCGACACCGCCCACTGCGCCTGGGCGAAGGAGGCCCCCAGATCGGCCCGCAGCGAGGGCAGCGCGACGTTCACGACGAACGCGTCACACACGGCCAAGAACGCCCCGCCCAGCACCACCCCCAGCAGCCACCCCCCACGCACACCCACCCCCGCCTCGGCCTGGGCCACAGTCATTCCGCCCTCCCCACCCACAGCCGGCCCCACCGGCCGGCCACGTCACCTCACACTCACCCCCCGCCCACCCCGCGAACAACACCAACTTCCAAAAGCCGCACCCACCTCCCCCACCCCGGCGCGCCATGCGACGTCCATTCGGCGCGGTCGCCGGCGGGGTAGCGGATGACCCGCGTCAGCCCCCGGAACAGGCTGGTCACCACGACAGGGCCCGGGCGGCCGAGTTCGGTGACGGGCTCGCCCGTCGCGCATCGACGGTTCCGACCCTGCGTAACCTCTCCGCGCAGGTCCTGACCGGCACTCCCACCACCCTGTGCCGGCTCGCCGAGCATCTGCTCGCGACCGGTCAGCGGCCGGCGGCGGTGGAGCTGGCCCTCTTCGGCGGCGAGGCGCTCTTCGCCGGCCAACGGCGCCTGCTCGCCGCTGCGTTCCCCGGCGCCAAGGCCCGCTCCGCCGGTTACGCCAGCGTCGACGCGGGCCTGCTGGGCCGCCCCGCCGCTGGCCCCGACGCGTACGCCCTCCTCGGCGCGGCCGAGGATCCGCAAGTGCCCCGCCCCCGTGCCGGCTCACCGGCGGGCGGCGCGAGACGGACGGGCCAGGGGGTCGGCGCGGGAGGTGGGCGGGAGCCGGCGGTGCCGCCGGGGGGACGGCGTATCGGGCAACGGCGGCTGGGGCGCCGCAAGAGGGCGGACGTACGCCCGATGCCGCCGAGCGGCGCGGCGCGTGGCCTGCGGGCGAGGGCGCGGGCAGGGGGGCGCCGTCCCGGGGGCGGCCGGTCTTCCTTCACCGCCCGGCCGCGACCCCACCACCACGGGAGGTGTACGTCATCACTGACGGTGCTGACGGTGCTGGTGGTGCTGGTGGTGGTCCCCGGGCGGCGCATGCCCCCCGGGGGGAGGCGCCAGGCGGTGGGCGCGGGGGCTGGTCTGTGCCCTTCACCGCCCCGGCCGGACCCGCCGCCGCGGGCGGTGTCCATGCCGGGTGTTGCCCGGCGGGTGTTGCCGGGCCTGGTCCTGCCCGGCGGGGGGGCCGGCACCGGGGTGCCGGTCGTCCCCGGGGGTCACCCTTCTTCGTCGTTGACCTCGAGTGCTCGTCGCGCCAGGTGGATGAAGGTGAGGTAGGCCTCGCGGAACTCCTGGTAGGCGGCGTCGTACTCGTGCCGGGGTTCGGGCCGGCCGTCACCGATGAGGGCCTTGAGCCGCGGCTGCACGCGCCGTGCCTTCTGGCGCACCTCCTCCGCCGCGTCGGAGACCTCGGCGGGGCCGTCGAGGCGGACTTCGTGGGTGGCCTTGTTCATCTCCCCGATGGCCGGGGCGATCCGCTCGCACATCTGCGTCAGGAGCCGGTCCCTGCCCAGGCGGTCAGGCGCCGCGTCGACCTCGTCGATCTGCCAGGTGACCTCGTTGAACGCGTGCGTACAGCCCATCATCTCCCGATAGGTGGCCCGCCTCCGCTCGCGCTGCTCCCGCACCGCCTGCGCCCGGGTGGTGGTCCGGGCCTGGGCCAGCGTCGCGCGGGAGGTCGCCCGCGCGGTGATGTAGCTCGCCCCGAGCGCGGTCAGCGCGGTAAGGACACCGACCCACAGTCCGCTGTTCGACATGATCAAGAAGTCTGCCAGCCGGCGTACCGCGGGAACAGCCCGCCCGTCAATCACTGCCGTGCCGCAGACAGTCGGCGAAGACACCGGCACCCCGGCCCCACCGTCTGCGGGAGAGAAATTCGCTGCATGTCCCGGCGCGCCATCCCTCGCTCGGCCGGTCCCAGGCCGCGCACCCGTGCGCCGCCCGCAGCGATCCAAGCCCCCCAGGGGAGCTGCCGGCCTGGGCCCGGGCACACCGCTCCGTGTTGCGGGCCGGCATCCCCCCGATGAGGCCGTCGATTTTACGCCGCCGGAAAGGCTTCCGCCGGACCGGTTCCCTCACCAGCGCCACCGCCCGCCGCCCGGGGCGGGTGTTGGCGTACACCGGAATGTGCAGGTCGGTACAGCGATCCATGCACAGCCTTGAGGGGGTCCGCCCGTGATGTGATGTCGGCGTGGTGGCCGGTTCTACGCGGCCGGTGCCGCCAGGCGGAAGCCCACGCCGATCGCTTCCAGGTCCTGCTCATAGGCGCCGTGCCGGCGGGCGCACCGGGCCAGGTCCCGGTCGTGGCGGAACGCGCCGCCTCGGGTGATGTGCCGGTCAAAGGCTCAGGGTTCGGTGCTCGGCACCTGTGGGGGCGCGCCGGGGTAGGGGGCGTAAGGGGTGCAGGTCCACCCGTCGGCGTTACCCGCCATGTCCAGCACGCCGAAGGGACTGCCTCCGCCGGGGAAGGAGCCGACCGGCGTCGTGGTGCCGATGCCGAGGTCCACCAGATTGGCCAGGCCGGTGCGGTATTCGCCGCCCCAGGGAAACTCCCCGTCGTCGTCGCCCCGCGCGGCGCGCTCCCACTCGTCCTCCGTGGGCAGCCGCACATCGAGACCGATCCGTTCTCCGAGCCACCGGCAGCAGGCCGTCGCCGCCTCCCAGGTGACCCCGGTGACCGGGTGGCTGGCCGGCTTTTGTGGGACCGGTCGGCCGCCGGCCTTCGCAAAGAGCGCCCACTGGCCGACTGTGACCGGGGTGCGGGCGATCCGGAATGCCGGGAGGTGGATCTGCGCCCGGGGGGCTTCTTTCATGTACCACTCCACCGGCACCCCGGTCTCCGCATAGCGGCGTGCCACCGCCGCCACCTCCTCGAGGGGCGCCCCGCGGCGCAGTACCCCGGCCGGAACCGCGACCCAGTCCACCTGCTGGCTGCGCATGGCTCCTCCTCCGGTCGAACAGACGCACCTCGTGATCACCTTGGTAGTCGGGGTAGACACCGGCCGAGGGACCCATCCCGACCGCGACCTTGGGATGAGGACACCGGGCCAGACCGGCTGCGCTCCGGCTTGAGCAAGAGGTGCACGTTCGCGTGTACCAGGCGGGAGCGCATTCATGCGTACGCCGACAACGGGCCTGCCCAGCACGGGGGGGCTCGGCATCACCGGTCGAGGCCCTGCCTGCCCTCGGGGTGGCTGGGCCGCATGCCCGTGGTTGCGAACCGGCCGTCTCCTGCCGCGCCCGCGGCGCGAGTCCGGCCTTAAGCTGTGGGCGGCGATGAACGCCGATCCCGCGGTGCGCAAGTACCTGGGGCAGCTGCTGGGCCGGAAAAGAATGCGACGCCGAAGTGGCCCGTATGCAGGGCGCGTTCGACCGGCGCGGTTTCGGCTGGTGGGCGCTCGAAGGCACGGCAGGGCGGTGAGTTCCTCGGCCGTGTCGGTCTGAGGGGATCGCAAGTGGGTGGCTGTCACCGTTGAGCGGTGGTACTGGCTCCATCGAGTGCTTCCCGGATGATGTCCGCGTGTCCGGCATGATGGGCCGTCTCCCTGATCAAGTGCAGCAGGATCCGGCGCGCAGACCAGTGGACCGTCTCCGGCGGGGACCAGGGACTCTGCGGAAGAGGAACGCTCCGGCCGAGGTCCGCCACAGCGGCCACCGACCGCTCGGTCCCCTCAGCGGCGGCGGCGTACTGCTCCAGCAGCCCAGCCAGCGTCTCGCCTTCGGCCATGCGGTACTGGTCCACCTCCAGCATGCCCTGCGGCAGTTCTCCGTCTCCCCTGACCATGACCTGCGTCCAGACCCGCTCACCGCGGGCGAGGTGCTTGATGATGCCGCCCAGGGTGAGCTCGCTCACCGTCGTGCGCTGTGCGGCTTGGGCGTCGGTGATGCCGCGCACGGTGAGCAGCAGCAACGCCCGCTGTTCGCCCAGTGCATGCAGCAGCTCACCGTGCTCGCCGGGAAGGGACAGGGCCGGGTTGTGCGACGACGTGGTCATGGACCGACCGTAGAAGGCATCTAGGCCAGCTGCTGTCCTCAATACCCATCTGGGCCATGCTCAGCAGGCGGTCCACTCCCCCGACCACCACCCCCAAAACCCGCACACCCCCAAGACCCGCACATCCCCTCAGCCCGCGCACCCGCCCCCGGCCTGGCACCGCCCCCGGCCCGGCACCGGCCGTGTCCTTCCCCTCACCGTGAACACCGGCCCCTCCCTGCACCGGACAAGGCCCTCCCGTACCCGGCCAAGAGACCCCCGGCAGGGGGGCCGTGCGCACGCCTTCCTCACCGGCAGGGCGGGGGACCGCCCACGAACACCCCAGCCCGCGCCGGCACGCACCCATCTCCCGTCGGCACATCCCACACCCTCAGCCCACCGCCCCCGCAGGCATCGTGAAGGCCGCCGCACACCCCCGGCCCCGGCGGCCCACCAGCACAAAGAGGCACCCACCTGCGCGCGACACCCGCAGCCGCCACCCCACAGCCGGCAGTGGGCAGTCGGCAGTCGGCAGCTGAGTCCCCACGGCGCAACCAGCCCGGCAACAGCACCACACCCCCACCTCACACCACCACCTCACACCACCGCCTCACACCACGGCATGAGACCACGCCATGAGATCACGGCATCAGGAGGCGGCCGGCCTGTGATCACGGCATCAGGGGGCGGCCGGGGGCACGTTCAGCCCCCGCATCACCAACGCCCATATCTCCGCCAGCTGCTCGCGCGCACTGTGCTCACCATGCACATGCCCGCCCTCACCGGCGCCGGGCCCGCCCAGCCGGCAGCGCACCAGCGCCTCCGCACCCGTCACCAGATGAGCCGCCAGCGCCGCAAGCGTCACCCGGTCACCCACCGCACCGAACTCCTCCTCACCCGCACCCTGCAGCAACTCCTCAATCACCGGCGCCCACACCCCGCACCACACACCCCCCACACCACCACGCTCCCGCGCCAGGCGCGCCGCCGCCCGCACCAACGCCTCCGACTCCAGCAGCCCCGCCAGCTCCAGCGTCAGCGCCACCACCCCCTGCACCGCACCCCCGCCCTGCGCCCGCACCTTCTCCACCACCCCACACGCCAGCGCCATCCCCTCCCCCTGCACCGCCTGCGCCAGCGCGTCCTTGGTCG
Source organism: Streptomyces purpureus (assembly GCF_014648195.1). Taxonomy (GTDB): domain Bacteria; phylum Actinomycetota; class Actinomycetes; order Streptomycetales; family Streptomycetaceae; genus Streptomyces; species Streptomyces purpureus. The sequence goes on along the minus strand of NZ_BMQQ01000047.1, from coordinate 3,047 downwards.
GGAAATGAAACGTCAACGCCCCCATCGAAATCCCCGCAGCCGCCCGTACCCGCGCCAGCGACGTCCCCTCAAACCCCGCCCGGTCAAACTCCCCCGCCGCAGCCGCCACCAACACCCGCCGCGTCCGCTCAGCCCGCTCCTGCCTCACCACAACCCCCAAGAGACACAGCAAACCAAGACAGCCTCAAACCCCGGCACCACCGAAGAAACCGACAACACCGACACACCACACAGGCCGCAGAAACCCGAAGAGACACAAAAAGACCAACCCGCGCAGACGCAAGGAGAGGCCAAGCCGCACCAGCCGGGCACCGCGGCCCACCCGGCCCCGGCACCAGCCTCACACCCGCCCCCCACAGCCCGCCCACGGCGGGTGGAGACCACCACCGCGCGCCCGCCGCCCGCGACGGGGGCGTGGCGGTACGGAACAAGGGCCCGGCCCCCGCCACCCGCGACAAGCCCACCACCCGGGGCGGCCCGGCAAGGACTACTGCCCGAAGGCGAGCCCGCCCGCCCCCCATCACAGCCGCCGCCACGGCACCGCCCGCCCCCATCCCCCAGGCCACCGCCCTCCGCGAGCGGCCCCGCCGGAAAACCGGCCAGGCCACCGCCGCCCCGGAGGGGACGGCCACGCCGGCCGCACACCACCCGGCCCCGGCCGGAAAAGACATCACGGCCCCCCCGCCCCACCCCCCTTGGGCCGCCACCGGACGCGGGCAACCCGACGCCCCCAGCCATCACCAGGCAGCCGTCACACGCCAGAAGACCACCCCGGCGCGAGAGGACCGGACGGCACACACCCACCCCGGCCACCCGGCCGCCACGCCCGCACACACCACCCCGGCAACCCAGGCACACCGCAAGACCCGTACCCGGCCGGCACCGGCCCGCCACAGCACCACACCAGCCACCACAGCCGCCACAGCCGCCGCCGGGGGCACGGCGGACGCCGCCGCGGCAGCCGCCGCGGGCGCCGCGGGAAAGGACAGAACCCGGCCGCCGGACCGAAGAAGAAGAGGAAGGGGAAGGGAAAGGACTGGTCACAGGACTCCAGAAGGCCTTGCCGTTGCGTGTGCAACACCAACCCTTCGCCCCGTGGCACCCCCCACACAACACCGACCTGGGAAAGAAGACACCACTTTCCCCCACCCCGCGCCGACCTGCCCAAGTTGCGCACACCCCTCCACCCCGCTAGAAAAAGAAAGAGAACGTTCTCTATTCTTTTGGGGCCGTCACCGAGAAGGGAACGCACCATGACCGACCAGCACACGGCCGGCACCCGCCACCTTGCAGACGACGCGGACCTCTACGCCTACACCGACACGCTGTTCGGCCACCTCCCCCGCGCCGACCAGCGCCGCTGGGCCCAGGTCTACCTCAAAGGCCTCCTCACCACCCCCGGCAAAAAATCAGTCCGCCGCCTCGCCGCCACCGTCTCCACCTCCCCCACCGCCTCCCAGTCCCTCCAGCAATTCATCAACGCCAGCCCCTGGGACTGGCGCCCCGCCAGAACCGAACTCGCCCGCCTGACCGAACAACACACCCCCATCCACGCCTGGACCATCGGCACCGCCGTCCTGCCCAAACGCGGCGCCCACTCCTGCGGCGTCCACCGCCGCTTCGACCCCACCGCCGGACGCACCGTCAACTGCCAAGTCGGCCTCGGCATATTCCTCGCCACCCCCACCGCCCACATCCCCGTCGACTGGCGCCTCCTCCTGCCCGACCCCTGGGACCAGGACCCCACACTCCGCCAACGCACCAAAATCCCCACCACCGCCCGCCACCGCCCCCTGTGGGCCCACACCCTCGACCTCGTCACCACCCTCACCCACCACACCACCCACACCCCCCCACCCCTCATCGCCGACCTCACCAACCACCCCGACACCACCACCCCCCTCACCCACGCCCTCACCCGCCACAACCACGACTTCATCCTCGCCATCCCCCCCACCACCCCCATCCAGCCCACCCACCACCGACCCCCCACCAACTACCGCCACACACCCCCCACCCACCACACCCAAACCGCCCACCACCACCTCACCCACACCCACCACACCACCACCCACCACCACCCACAGAAAACCATCTCCACCCTCATCCACCTCCCCACCCAACCCCACCACCCCACCCACCACCGCACCTACCGCCTCTTCACCCAAACCCGCCCCCCACACCACCCCCCCGCCCCCATCTACCTCACCAACCTCACCCACACCCCCATCGACCACCTCACCACCCTCACCCACCACACCACCCACACCCAACACACCCTCAACACCCTCCAACACCACTACGGCCTCACCGACTTCGAAGGCCGCTCCTACCCCGGCTGGCACCACCACATGACCCTCGTCTCAGCCGCCTACACCTACCACCACCTCACCCCCACCCCCACCCCCCAACCCGCATAAACCCACGAGCACAAGGCAAGGCAGCAGGACCGGCCAAACCACACCCGCAGGACCGACTCCTGACCTAGACCACGGCCGAGGGCCTCACGCTCCAACAGCCACTACCGCGCTCCCCCAAGGAGCCGTTCAACACCGGCCGGCTGCTCACCCCCCAGCCTGACCACTACGACCAAACCCCCGACCGGCACCAACCACCACTCAGCCCCCCACCCGGCCGAACGGCAAAACGGGTGAGACCACCCCGCACCCCCGCCCCTCCCTTCGGCAGCCAACAACCACAACCCGGAAACGAACCGGCACGAGCACCCGACCACCAACGGTCGCCGCCCGCCCGAGCCGGACCATCACCTAAAGGCCCCGGTCCGAAAACCCGACGCCCTCCCCGGCTCCCCCGCTCTCCAACAAACCCGCCCAGCAATCACGTTCACCCGGCCCACGACACCGGGCGCGCTCAAGCCATGAAGATCCACGAGGAGCAGGACGGCATCCGCCCATTGATCGAACGCCACACGACGCACGAACACATCGCCGGCGCCCCTGACACCTCTACCGGCCCCCGGTGCCGGCATACACACGAACGCACCCAGCCACCCACCGCTGAGGGGTCTGTCAATCGAACGGTGTAAC
>NZ_BMQQ01000046.1 GCF_014648195.1 Streptomyces purpureus | reverse complement strand
GCCGCGCCTCGGCGGTCAGGGCCGCCCCCCGACCGCTACAGCAGCTGCTTCAGCGACTCCGCCAGCTGGTCCCAGCGCCACTTCTCCTCGACCCACTCCCGGCCCCGCTCGCCCATGCGGCGGCGCAGTTCCGGGTCCTGGAGCAGGGTGACGATCCGGTCGGCCGCGTCCTCGGGGACGCCGCCGCGGACCACCCAGCCCGTTTCGCCGTCGAGGACCGCGTCGGGGGCGCCGCCCGAGTCGCCGGCGACGACCGGGAGGCCGGTCGCGGAGGCCTCCAGGTAGACGATGCCGAGGCCCTCGACGTCCAGGCCGCCCCGGCGGGTGCGGCACGGCATGGCGAAGACGTCACCGGCGCCGTAGTGCGCGGGCAGCTCGTCCCACGGGACCGCGCCCGTGAAGCGTACGGATCCGGCCACGCCCGTCTCGGCGGCGAGCTTGCGCAGGTCGGCCTCGTAGGGGCCGCCGCCGACGATCAGCAGCACCGCGTCAGGCACGTGCCGCAGGATCCGCGGCAGGGCGCGGATCAGGGTGTCCTGGCCCTTGCGCGGCACCAGCCGCGAGACGCAGACGACCACCGGCCGGTCGGCCAGGCCGAGCCGTTCGCGGACCAGGTCGCCGCCCGACGCGGGATGGAAGGTCTTCTCGTCGACGCCCGGCGGCAGCTGCACCATGCGCCCCGCCGCCTCCGGCGTGAGCGCGGCGGCGATGCGCGAGCGGGTGTACTCGCCGAGGTACGTGATGGTGTCCGTGCCCTCGCCGATCCGGCGCAGCAGCTGCCGCGCGGCGGGCAGCTGCGCCCAGCCGGCCTCGTGCCCGTGGGTCGTGGCGACCAGCCGCCGCGCCCCTGCCCTGCGCAGGGCGGGGGCCATCAGGCCGAGGGGCGCTGCGGCGCCGAACCAGACCGACGTACAGTCGTGCTCGCGCAGCAACGCGGCCGCGCGCCGGGTGACACGTGGGGTGGGAAGCAGCATGGTCGTACGGTCACGGACAACCGTGAAGGGCTGTTCCGCGTCGAACTCTGCGGTGGCGCGGACGCCCTCGCGGTCGCGCTTCCAGGTGGAGGCGTAGACGACGATCCGCTCGGGGTCCAGGCGCAGTGCCATGTTGTGCAGGAAAGCCTGGATGCCGCCGGGACGTGGCGGGAAGTCGTTGGTTACGATCAAGGTCTTGTGCATCGCACCGCCGACAGTACCGAACGGCTCGGCCTGATGGCCCGGGCACAACCCGCCCCGGCGTCAGGACCGCCGCGAACACGGCCCCACCAGGGCCGCAGACACGGATGAAAAGGACGAGGTAGGTATGACCGGCGCAACGGGCACAAGATACCCAGTCGCGGTGTGGATTCTCACCCGGGCCATCCTGCTCCTGTGCGTCTTCAAGGTCCTGGTCGTCCCCGGCCCCGACGTCACCAGTGACATTTCGGTGATCTACCAGGGCTGGTACGAGGTGCTGAAGACCGGCACGTACCCCCTGGACGACGTCACCTGGCAGTACCCGCCGGCCGCGGCCGCCGCGGTCCTCTCCCCCGGTCTGCTGCCCTTCCTCGACTACGCCTCGGCCTTCTTCGTCCTGGCGTTCCTGTGCGACACGGTGGTCTTCGGGCTGCTGATGTGGACGGCGCGCCGGCCGGGCCGTTCGATGAGCGGGGCCTGGATCTGGATCGTGGGTGTGCCGCTGCTCGGCCCGACCTCCTACGCCCGCTACGACCTGATGGTCACGGCCGTCGCCGTGGCGGGCCTGCTCGCCGCCGGGCGCAGCCCGCGTGTGCTGGGCTTCCTCTCCGGCGTCGGCGCGATGCTGAAGGTCTGGCCCGTACTGCTGCTCGCGGGCACCCCGCGCGGCCGGGCCACGCTGCGCTCCTGGTCGACGGCGGCGGGGACGGCGGCCGGGCTGCTGCTCCTGTGCACCGCCGCGATGCCGGGCGCGCTGGCGTTCCTGACCTTCCAGAAGGACAGGGGCACCGAGGTGGAGTCGCTCGGCTCGCTGGTCTTCCATGTGGCGAGGCACTTCGGCTGGGAGGGGCAGGTGCTGCTGAACTACGGTTCGGTGGAGTTCCTCGGCCCCTATGTGCCGCTGGTCAGCAAGATCGCCCTGGCGCTGACGGTGGCGGCCTTCGGCTGGCTGCTGCTGTGGCGGATCAAGGCGCGTGAGTTCGGGCCGACGACGGTGTGCGACGCCGCGTTCGTGGCCGTGCTGCTGTTCACCACGACGAGCCGGGTGATCAGTCCGCAGTACATGATCTGGCTGGTCGGGGTGGCGGCGGTGTGTCTGGTCTTCCGCTCCAGCCGGATGCGGCGGCCGGCCCATCTGGTGGTGGCCGCGACGGCGGTGACCCAGTTCGAGTTCCCGGTCTGGTTCTCGCACGTGGTGGACAGCGACCCGCTGGGTCTCGCGCTGCTGCTGGTACGCAACGGTCTGCTGGTCGCCGCGTCGCTGTCGGCCTGCCGGGTGCTGTGGCGGCAGACGGTCACTGAGCCTCGGCTGCGCGAGCTGCTGCCCGTGCAGACCGCCCGGGGCAAGACCCTCGTCGGCTCCTGATCCTGCCAGCCGCGTCGGGGCCTCAGCGCCCCAGCCGCTCCCGTACGTACTGCCGCCAGTCGGCGGTGAACCGCTCCGGGGTCGTCGACAGGACCGTGTCCATGGCCTTCTCCACGGCGCCCGCCCTGCTCGGGTGGGCGCCGACCGCGCGGTAGAAGGCGGCCAGCTTCGGCTCGCCCCAGCGCTCGGCGATCAGCTCGCAGGCCAGCCAGCCGCCCTCGTAGGCGCGGGCCAGGGCGTCCGCGTTCCCGGTGAAGGAGAAGTCGGCGTCCTCGGGGAGCGCGGCGGGCGCGGCGCCCGAGTGGACCGCGTCATGGAGTTCGGGGGCGGTCTCGGCGGCCGTACGGGCCGAGTCGCGGTAGGCGACCCAGTCGGCGAAGCCCTCCGAGAGCCACATCGGGGTCGAGGCGGAGGTGTACGCGCGCGTGGCGACGTGCGTTGTCTCGTGGGTGAGGACGATCCGCTGCCCGTACTCCCCCAGCACGCCGTACGCCTCGGGGTTGACGATCACCCGGTCCGCGGGGGCATCGGGTCCGCCGCCGCTCTCGCCGGTGGTGACGGCGGCGATGCCGCGGTAGCCGGCCGCGGGGGCGCCCAGCAGGCCGCCCATGGCGTCGACGGAGGCCGGGACCAGGACGACCAGGCGCCCGGCCCAGCGCTCGGGCCAGCCCGCGGAGACCGCGGGCACCGCCGTGTCCGCCGTCGCCGCGATGGCGCGCAGCCGCTCCACGGACTGCCCGACGCCCATGACGATGCTGCGCTCGCCCTGGACGACCCGGACGGGACCCTGCTGCCACAGCTGCTGCGGGGTGTGCTCGCCGGGCCGGTCCTCGCTCACGTACCAGCGGCCGTCGCGCTCGGTCAGCTCCAGCACGCGCGCGTGGGTCACGGCGCCGCTGTCGTGGCCGCGGATCCGGTAGCTCAGGTCCACGCGGGCGGTGGCCCGGCCCTCCTCGCCCCGCTCCAGGCCGGTGAGCCGGTACGACCAGGAGCTCAGTGGCACGTCCGCGAGGTTGGCCAGCTCGGTGCGGGCGGCCGCCCGCAGCGCCGTCGCGGCCGGGTCGAGGGCGGCGAGATGGGCGTCGGTGTCATGGGCGAGGACCGCGGCGGCGCGCCGGTCGAGCAGCGCCTGGACCTCCGGGGCCGCGGCGTCCGTCGGCGCCGCAGCCGGGGCGGCGCAGCCCCCGGCAAGGGCGAGCAGCAGGCACAGGCATACGACGAGCCACCGGCCCACCGCTCCTCGCCCCGCTTCCGCCACGCCTCAGATCGTACGGTCAGCGGCTCAGACGCGGGTCACGGTCGCCCCGGGCATCATGCCGACGGGGTCGTAGCGGACGGCCGCGCCGGGGTAGGGCGCGTGGATCACCTGGCCGTTGCCGGCGTACATCCCGACGTGGCTGGCGTCGCTGCGGTACGTCACGAGGTCGCCGGGCCGCGCCTCGGAGAGCGGCACCTGGCGTCCGGCGTACCGCTGGGCCTGGGAGGTGCGCGGGAGCCCGACCCCGGCCTGCCGGTAGGACCACACCATCAGACCCGAGCAGTCGAACCCGGACGGTCCGGTGGAGCCCCACACATAGGGCTTGCCGATGGCCTGGCGGGCCGCCATCAGGGCCGCCAGGCCTCGCGCGGAGGCGGCGGGCGAGTCGGAGAGCGGGGGCAGCACCCCGTCCCGGCCGGAGCGGGAGGCCCGGTCGAACTCCTCGCGCTCACCGTCCGGCAGGGCGTTGAGCAGCCGCCGGGCCTCGGCGAGCTTGCGCTCGACGGTGCGCTTGTGGCGGGCGACGGCGGCGCGGCTGCGCTCCAGTTCGGCGAGGGTGCGCCCGGCCTCCGTCCGCTGCTGGCCCAGCCGACGCTGTTCCTCGCGCAGTTCCTGCAGCTGGCCGGTCTGCCGGGCGGTGATCCGGTCGAGGACGGCGGCCTTGTCGAGGTAGTCGTCGGGGTCGGCGGTGAGCAGGAGCACGAGCGCCGGGTCGATGCCGCCGGAGCGGTACTGGGCGCCGGCGACCGCGCCGAGGGCGCCGCGCATCCGGTTGATCCGCTCCTGGCCGCGGGCCAGCCGGTCCTGGGCGCGGTCCACCTGGGCGCGCAGCTGGTCCGCCCGCTCGTCGGCCTGGTTGAACCGCTCGGTGGCCTTCTCGGCCTCCTCGAAGAGCCGGTCGACACCGGCCCTGGTCGGCTCGGGGGTGTCCTGGGGGTCGGCGCTCGCGGGGACGGCGCCGAGGGCCGCGGCGGCGGTGACGGCCGCGGCGGACAGGACGGTGACCTTCGCGCTCCGGGTCTGACCCGGTTGCGCGGAACGGCGGTGGGACGCCACGGACCGCGCTCCCTTCAGCTGTACGCAGACTGGCGCGGCAGACAGTAGCCGCCCGCCAGGGCGTCACCAACGAAGGCCGGGGGCGCGAACAGTGGCGCCCCGCCGGAGATCACAAGGTCACCGGCGGGGCGCGACGTCAGTTCAGGGTGCGGCAATTCGCCCGTTCGGGCGTCAATTCCGGCGTGGCAGGTGTACGCCGCCGCCACCTGGTCAGGTGCGTCAGATGCGCACACCGAACTGGAACGTGCCCATGTAGTTCATGGACTCGTAGCGGACCGACGCACCGGGCTTTGGCGCGTGGAGGATGGTGTTGTTGCCCGCGTACAGACCCACGTGCGAAAGGCCGTTGAAGAAGACCAGGTCGCCGGGCTTGAGCTGGCTGCGGCCGATCTTCACACCGTCGTTCTGCTGGGTGTAGGTGGTGCGGGTGAGCTGGACGCCGGCCTGGCGGTAGGCCCACTGCGTCAGACCCGAACAGTCGTAGGAGTTGGGGCCCTCGGCACCGGAGACGTACGGCTTGCCGATCTGGGTGGCGGCGGCGCCGAGGGCGACACGGCCGCGCTCCGAGGCGGGGGCTTCGTCGCCGAGCTCGACCCGGTCACCGGCGTCGCGGCTGGCGCGCTGCTCGGCGTCGCGCATCTTGGCGCGCTCCTCGGCGGTCAGGGTGTTGAGCAGCTTCTGCGCCTCGGCCAGCTTGCCCTGGAACTTCTTCTTCTTCTCGCCGAGCGTCTTGCGGACCTCTTCGAGGTCGGCGAGTTTCGCGGTGGCCTCGGCGCGCTGCTGGGCGAGAGCGCGCTGCTTGGCCTGGATCGACTGGAGGACCTCGGTCTGCTTGGCGCCGATCTGGTCGATCGCGGACGCCTTGTCGAGGTAGCTGTCCGGGTCGGAGGAGAGGAAGAGCTGGATCGCCGGGTCGATGCCGCCGGAGCGGTACTGGGCGCTGGCCACCGAACCGATGCTGTCCCGCAGGTCGTTGAGCTCGGCCTGGCCGCGCGCGACCTTGTCCTGGAGGGCGCCGATCTCCTTCTGCAGGGTGCCGCGGCGCTCCTCGGCGAGGTTGTACTGCTCCGTGGCCTCCTCGGCCTCGTGGTGGAGCTTGTCGACCTTGGACTTGACCTCGTCCTTGCTCGGCTTGGGGGCGGCCTGCGCGCCGGACTGGGCAGTGAGGGCCACGGCCGCGGCGGCGGTCACGGTGAGCACGGTCACACGGGTGCGGCTCGGCTGCTTGGGACGACGGTGGGACGCCACGAAGGCGAGCTCCTTCTTCCTCAGCCGCCGACCGGGTGATGGGTCTGTGCCCCGGCTCCGCGCATCGCGTCCGGCACCCCCCGTGAAAACCGGGCCGAACTGCACGAATTAGGCGGTTCCTTCACTGCCATCCCCGATGGATGATCAACCGCGCGAAGGTTCGAGGCCTGACCCTAGTGACCATCTTGTGATCAGTTCAAATCCTCATGAGAAAAATCTCGCCCACGCGCCACTTAATTTACGCAGGACACACAGGCAGTAGTGAGCAATTGACGGTGGGTTCTGTCACTCCCGTATCAATTCGGGCATGTGGAACAGGAGTTACGAGGAGCGCGAAAGGCGCTTCAGCAACAAAGCGGACGCGACCGGCCTGGCCCCCGCCTTCGCGACCCCGTCGGCCACCTCGCGGTCGGTGGAGACCACCACGACCGGCCGGCCCGGCGGCTCCGCCCGTACCAGCTGACGGATCAACTCGTCGGCCGTCACACCCGGCTTGGAGAACAGCACCCGCACCCCGCGCGGCGGCGCGAGCAGCACCGGAGCCGCCAGCTCCGCCCCGTCGAAGACGCAGGTGACCTCGGCGCCCGTACGGGCCGCCAGCGCGGAGAGCCCGCCAAGGAGACGCAGCCGCTGCTTCTCCAGCGGCATCGTCGGATAGCCGGTCTTGGTGACGTTGTAGCCGTCCACGACCAGATGCGCCTGCGGCAGCGCGAGGAGCTGGTCGAGCAGGGCCGGGTCGGTCTCGGACAGGGCACGCGCGGCGATGTCCTTCGGTGTCATCCGCCCCGGCTCGACCGCGTCGACCGTGTCCGCCGGATGGACCGAGACCGGCGGCAGCGCGAGCTCCCGGCGCAGCCCCTGGGCTGCGTCGAGGACGGTGTCAAGGAGCAGCCGCAGCCGCATGTCCTCCACCGAGCGCCCCTCACGGGCGGCGCGGCGGCTGGCCTCCAGCGCCGCCTCGGTCTCACCGAGCCGGGCCTTGAGGCGGCGCGTCTCGCTCTCGGCCGCCGACACATGGGCGGCCGCCTCCGCCCTGATGCCGTCGATCTCCCCCCGCGTACGGCGCAGGGCGGCCTCGCCGCGCTTCACATCACTCAGCGCGCTGCGCAGCTTGCGCTGGAGCGACTCGGCCTCCTTGCGGGCCGCCTCCAGCTCCGTACGCAGCTGTTCGTTCTCGGTCCTGGTCAGCGCCCTGGCCTCGGCAAGCTCGGCGCGCAGCCGCTCCACCTCACGCCGGCCCGCCTCGTCGGCGCGCTCGGCGTCGGCCCGCTGGGCCTCCTCGCCCGCCGCGCCGACCAGCTTGACCCAGCCCGCGGGACGCAGCACATAGGCGAGCGCGGCGACGTCGACGGGGTCGGCGGCGGCCGGGGGCGCGCCGGACTCGACGGCCCCGGCCAGCTCCGGCTGCGACTCCTTGAGCCGCTCGGCGATCCGCTGGCGGAACAGCGGATCGCTCTCCAGGGCGGCCGCCATCGCGTTGCCCGCGAACTTGGCGCGCCGGGAAGGGGTGAAGCGGGCGTACTGCCGCAGCGGAGCGGGCAGCTCGGCGACGGTCAGGCCGCCGAACGCGTCCGAGACCAGCGCGACGACCCGCCGCCGCACACCGTCCGGCAGCGGATGGTCGAGCGCCTCGGCGGCGTCGGCGGTGCCGCCGGCCGGCTCTTCACCGCGGTCCGGCTGCTCCACGATCCGTCACCCCACTACCCGTTCCACGCCCTCGCGGGCCTTGCGGGCCGCCCGCTCCTCGTCAGGAGGCGCTGCCCGGCCTGTCCACCAGCTCGATCTGGTCCACCGCGTTGCACCAGCGGCACCGGACCGACTCGATCGTCTCACTGACGACCTCGCGCTCCTCCACCTTCGGCTCTCCCGCGAGGTCCAGATGGACGTACTCGACCACCTTGGACGAGCGGGTCACATCAAAACGCGTCAGGTTCCCGCAGAGCGTGCAGCGCCAGCGGGTCTGGTCGGTCGGCAGGGGAACCGTCGTCATCGTGCCGTCCTCTTTCGTCGTGCGTCGTGCCGTGTGCGGATGCCGCGGTGCGCCGTCGAACTGCGGATGTACTGCCCGTAACCCTACGGCCTCGCAGGTCCCCGATGTCGCGGCGAGGCACTCTGTCCCGGTCGGTCCGTTTACGCCATGATCTGATCATGAACGGCTGGCGAGGCACCGACGGACGCGGTATCGACTGGCGGCGCGTGGCCAGGGCCGCGAGAGACGCGCCGGCCGTCACCTACGGCGTGATCGCCGTCTGCTGTCTGATCTTCGTCCTCGGCCCGGCATCGGGACTGAATCCGTCGTACGGCACCGGCGACGAGCTGCTGGCCGCGCAGGACGCGTACTTCCGGCGCTGGGGCGTGATCCCGGCCGAGCTGACGGCCGGCGACCGGGACGCCCTGCCGACCCCGTTCACCGCGCTGTTCGTGCACGGCAACTGGCTGCATCTGCTCGGCAACATGCTCTTCCTCTACGTCTTCGGCGCGATGACGGAGGAGCGTCTCGGGGCCGTGCAGTTCGCCCTCTTCTACGTGGGCTGCGGCTACCTGGCCCTGCTGGTGTACGCGGCGGTGCACGCCCACTCCGAGCAGACCCTGGTGGGGGCGTCCGGGGCGATCTCGGCGGTGCTCGGCGCGTTCCTGTACCTCTTCCCCCGAGCCCGGGTGACCAGCCTCTACCCGTTCCTGCTCTTCCTGCCGCTGCGTTTCCCCGCCTGGATCGTGCTGGCCTTCTGGTTCGTGCTCCAGTGGCTGGCGGCCCGCAGCGCGGGGCCGGGGCCTGGCGTGGCGTATCTCGCGCACCTGGTGGGGTTCGGGGCCGGGTTCCTCTACGTCTGGGGGCGCTACCACCGGCGTAGAGTGAGGGTCCCAGCCGCGGCGACCGAGGGAGAAAGCCAGCCGTGATCACCGCGATCGTGCTCATCAAGACCAGCGTGGACCGCATCCCCGAGATCGCCGAGTCCATCGCGGCGCTGGACAGCGTCAGCGAGGTGTTCTCCGTCACCGGTACGTACGACCTGATCGCCATGGTGCGGGTGGCCCGCCACGACGATCTGGCCGACGTCATCCCGGGCATGATCAGCAAGATCCCGGGCGTGGAGGCCACGGACACGCATGTCGCGTTCCGCACCTACTCCCAGCACGACCTGGAGGCCGCGTTCGCGATCGGCCTGGAGTCCTAAGACGCCATCCGGCGGGCGGCTCCGGGCCGCCCGCTCAGCCCCGGTCGGGCACGCAACGCCCTTCCTCCGTGCGGTACTTCCACTGCGCGCCGTTGCGTACGAGCTCCTTGACGGCGTGGACGAACCGCTCCACGTGCTCGTCCGGGGTGCCCGCGCCGAAGCTCACCCGGATCGCGTTGAGCGACTTCTCGCCGGGCGCCGCCTCCGGCGCTCCGCACTCGCCCTGGGTCTGCGGGTCGCTGCCGAGCAGGGTACGGACGAGCGGGTGGGCGCAGAAGAGGCCGTCGCGGACGCCGATGCCGTACTCGGCGGAGAGCGCGGCGGCGAAGTGGGAGCTGTTCCAGCCCTCGACGACGAACGAGATGACACCGACGCGGGGCGCGTCGTCGCCGAACAGGGAGAGGACCTTCACCTCGGGGACCTCCGCGAGGCCTGCCCTGACCGTGCGGATGAGGTGCCGCTCACGCGCGACGAGGGTGTCGAACCCGGCCTCGGTCAGCGCCTTGCAGGCGGAGGCGATGGCGTACACACCGATGACGTTCGGCGAACCGGCCTCGTGCCGGGCCGCGGTGGTGTGCCACTCCACGTCCACACCACCGTCGGCCCGGCGAGCGACCTTGCGGGAGGCGCCGCCGCCCGCGAGGTACGGTTCGGCGTCCTGGAGCCAGTCGGCGCGTCCGGCGAGGACTCCGGAGCCGAACGGCGCGTACAGCTTGTGACCCGAGAAGGCGACCCAGTCGACGTCCAACTCCCGGACGGAGACGGGGTGGTGGGGCGCCAGCTGGGCGGCGTCGAGGACGATCCGGGCGCCGTGGGCGTGGGCGGCCTGGGCGAGTTCCCTCACCGGCCACAGTTCACCGGTGACGTTGCTCGCTCCGGTGACACAGACCAGCGCGGGGCCGTACGGGTCCCGGTCGGCGAGCGCCCGCTCCAGCGTCCGCACGGCCTCGCCCGGGGTCCGCGGGGCGTTGAGGTAGGTGACGCGGGCGTCCTGCCAGGGCAGCAGCGAGGCGTGGTGCTCGGTCTCGAAGACGAAGACCTCGCAGCCGGCGGGAACCGCGGCGGCCAGCAGGTTCAGCGAGTCGGTGGTCGAGCGGGTGAAGACGACCTGGTCGCCGGGGCGGCAGTCGAGGAACTCGGCGACGGTCGCGCGGCTGTTCTCGAAGAGGTCGGTGGAGAGCTGGGAGAGGTACCCGGCGCCGCGGTGCACGCTGCCGTAGTACGGGGCGTAGGCGGCGACGTCGTCCCACACCCGCTTCAGGGCCGGGGCGCTGGCGGCGTAGTCGAGCGCGGCGTAGGTGACCTCGCCGCCGGTGACCAGCGGGACGGTGACCTCGCTGCCGAGTACGGGCAGCGGGGCGCCGCAGCAGGGGTCGGCGGAGTCGGTGGCACAGGACTCGGCGGCGGAGGCGGTGGCGGTGTTCGGGTACGCGGACATGGCGGTATCTCCCGGCAGACGAGGGGCAGCGAAGGGCCCGCAGGGCAGCGCGAAACGGGGTGCCTCGTACGGGTGGTGCCTCAACACACGGAAACCGTGCGGAGGATGGGAAAATGGGGCCGACGGGCCCTAGCGCATTCGCTTGCTCACGAGACTGCTCCCTTGAGGACCAAGGACCCCAGGGCCGCACACGTTCGACGCGTGCAGGGGTCCGCGCTTGCCGTGGACCTTGCTGTCCACGACCTGGTCTTCACCCGGGGCACCCCGCCACGGACGGAGGGTTGCCGGACAGCCAGCCGGGGCCTTAATGGCTGTCACTCATGACCTGAAGAGAACGTATGACACGTGATCGTGGACGCGCAACCCCGTTCCGGATACCGGAACGGGGTCGCGCGCGGGGTCACGCGTTGCTGGCCGTCACCCAGCGTTCCAGCGCCCGGCGGGCCTGGCCCGAGTCGATGGACTCGGCCGCCTTCGCCATTCCGGCCCTGATCTGCGCCACGAGCGGCTCGTCCGTCGGCGCCAAAGCGACCAGCGCCGCAGCCGAGTTGAGCAGTACCGCGTCCCGTACGGGCCCGGTCTCGCCGGCGAGCAGCCGACGGGCCACATCGGCGTTGTAGGAGGCGTCGGCGCCGCGCAGCGCCTCGACGGGGACCAGTTCGATGCCGACGTCCCGCGGGTCGAAACTCTCCTCGCGGACGCTGCCGTCCCGGACCACCCATACGTGTGAGGTGGCGGTGGTCGTCAGCTCGTCGAGGCCGTCGTCGCCACGGAAGACCAGGGCGGAGGAGCCGCGCTCGGCCAGGACCCCGGCGAGGATGGGCGCCATCCGGGCGTCGGCGACACCGGTGGCCTGGGCCCTGACCTGGGCGGGGTTGGTGAGCGGCCCGAGGAAGTTGAAGGTGGTGCGGATGCCGAGTTCCTTGCGGGCCGCGGCGACATGGCGGAGCGCGGGATGGAAGGTCACCGCGAAACAGAAGGTGACGCCGGCTTCCTCGGCGACCTCGGCGACCCGCTTCGGGGTGAGCCGCAGGTTGACGCCGAGCTTCTCCAGGACGTCGGAGGCACCGCTCGCACTGGACGCGGCGCGGTTGCCGTGCTTGACGACCTTGGCACCCGTGCCGGCGACGACGATCGCCGACATGGTGGAGATGTTGACCGTCTTCGCGCCGTCGCCACCGGTGCCGACGATGTCCACCGACGGGCCGGGGACCTCGATGAGGTTGGCGTGCGCGTACATGGTCCGTACGAGACCGGAGATCTCCTCGACCGTCTCGCCCTTGGCTCGCAGGGCCACCGCGAACCCGGCGATCTGGGCGTCGGTGGCCTCGCCCCGCAGGATCTTGTCCATCGCCCAGGCGGTGTCCTCGGCGCTCAGGTCGCGCCCGCTCAGCAGACCGTCCAGGACGGAGGGCCAGGAGCGGCCCGCCGCGGTGTCGCTCCCCCACGCTCCGCTGGGGGACCCCCCAGCGGGGTTCACAGCGCTCATGGTCGCTCCTGGTTCGTCGGTGTGAAGAAAAGGTGACTCCCACCCTATCGAGCCCCAGGGACGGCAAAGAGCCCCGTCCAGCGAGTGGACGGGGCTCCTGCCGTGGCGACCTTCAGGTCAGGGATCAGTGGTGGCCGTGGCCCTCGGTGATCTCCTTGTACTCCTCGGCGGTGGGCTTGGCGATCTGGCTGCCATCGCCGTAGTAGCTCTTGTTGAGCTTGACCCGGAGCTTCTCGGTGCGGGAGATCTTGCGCTCCACACCGTTCTCGTCGACGGCCGGCGGCAGCTCGGCGGGCTCGTACTGCTCGTGAGCCGTGAGCTTGTACCGGTCGCCCGCGCTGAGCGGCTCGTGGACCTCGACGAACTCACCGTGCGGCAGCCGCTTGATGATGCCGGACTCGCGTCCGTGCAGCACCTTGTCGTGGTCGCGCCGCTGCAGACCCAGGCAGATCCGCTTGGTGATGATGAACGCGATGACCGGTCCGGCGAAGAAGAAGATCCGGACGAACCAGGTGATCGAGTTGATCGAGAGGTTGAAGTGGGTGGCGAAGATGTCGTTGCCACCACCGACCAGCATGATCCCGTACGCGGTGATCCAGGCGACACCGAAGGCGGTGCGCGTCGGGGCGTTCCGCGGGCGCTGCGCGATGTGGTGCTCGCGCTTGTCGCCGGTGATCCAGGACTCGATGAACGGGTAGACCGCGATCGCGCCGAGGACCAGCGGGAAGAGCAGCAGCGGGATGAACACACCCAGGACGAGGGTGTGGCCCCAGAGGTTGATCTCCCAGCCCGGCATGACACGGATCAGGCCTTCGGCGAAGCCCATGTACCAGTCGGGCTGCGCGCCGGTGCCCACGTAGTCCGGCCGGTACGGGCCGATCGCCCAGATCGGGTTGATCGTGGCGACCGCCGCGACGATGGCGATGACACCGAAGACCAGGAAGAAGAAGCCTCCGGCCTTGGCCATGTAGACCGGCATCAGCGGCATGCCGACGACGTTGTTGTTCGTCCGGCCCGGGCCCTGGTAGTGCGTGTGCTTGTGGACGACCACCAGGATCAGGTGGGCGACCACCAGGCCGAGCATGATGCCGGGCAGCAGCAGGATGTGCGCCGAGTAGAACCGGGCCACGAAGTCGCCGCCGGGGAACTCCCCGCCGAACAGGAACATCGAGATGTACGTACCGATGATCGGCACGGACAGGATCGCGCCCTGCATGAAGCGGACACCGGTGCCGGAGAGCAGGTCGTCCGGGAGCGAGTAACCGGTGAAGCCGGTGAACATGCCCAGGAAGAACAGCAGGAATCCGAAGAGCCAGTTGATCTCACGCGGCTTGCGGAAGGCACCCGTGAAGAAGACGCGCATCATGTGCACGAACATCGCCGCGAGGAAGATCAGCGCGCCCCAGTGGTGGATCTGCCGGATGAGCAGACCACCGCGCACATCGAAGGAGATGTGCATGGTCGAGTTGAACGCCTCGGACATCAGCTGTCCCTGCAGCGGGACGTAGCTGCCGTGGTACTCCACCTCGTTCATCGACGGGTGGAAGAACAGCGTCAGGTACACACCCGTGAGGATGATGACGATGAAGCTGTAGAGCGCGATCTCACCGAGCATGAAGGACCAGTGGTCCGGGAAGATCTTGCGCATGTTGGCCTTGGCCAGGGTGTAGATCCCCAGCCGACCGTCGGCCCAGTCGGCGACCCGCTCACCCGCGGGTGCCTTCTTGTTCTTGGTCTCGGTTGCGGTGCTCATCCGCGCTCCCAGAAGGCAGGACCGACGGGCTCTTCGAAGTCGCCGAGCGCCTCGAGGAAGCCCTTGTCGTTCACGCCGATGCGCAGCTGCGGCAGGGCGTGACCGGCCGGGCCGAAGATGACCCGGGCGCCGTCGGACAGGTCGAAGGTGGACTGGTGGCACGGGCAGAGCACGTGGTGCGTCTGCTGCTCGTACAGCGAGATCGGGCAGCCCACGTGGGTGCAGATCTTCGAGAAGGCGACGATGCCCTCGTGCGACCACTCGAGCTCGCGCTTGTCCTTGATGTCGTCCGGCTGGATGCGGACGATCATCAGGGCGGCCTTGGCGATCTCGGTCTGGAAGCCGTGGTCGTGCTCCGAGAGGCCCTCGGGCATCGCGAAGGTCAGCGAACCGACGGCGACGTCCTCGGGGCGCAGCGGCTCATGCGTGTTCATGTTGATGAGCTGCTTGCCCCTGGCCCACAGGGTCTTGCGGAGCTTGTCCTCGGGCAGCGGGCCCATGTCACGCAGCAGGACGATGCCGGAGAGCGGCACCAGCGCCAGCGCGCCGAACATGGTGTTGCGGATCAGCTTGCGCCGACCCAGCGCGGACTCCTCGGCACCGGCCGCGAAGTCGGCCATGACCTGCGCCTTGACCTCGGGCGACGCCTGGATCGGGTGCCGCTCGTCGGCCATCTCCACGTCGGACATGAGCGTACGGGCCCAGTGGACCGCGCCCGCGCCGATGAAGAAGAGTGCGAGACCGAGGGTCCATCCCAGGCTGAAGTTGAGCGCGCTCACGTGGCCGAAGGGCCAGATGTACACGATCTTGTCGACCGGGAAGATCACGTACGCGGCGATGAAGGCAACGGTGGCCAGCATCGACAGCACGAACATGAAGGCGACCGCACGCTCGGACCGCTTGGCGGCCCGCTCGTCGATGTCCTGGATGCGCGGCTTGTGGGGCGGGAGGCCCGGGTCGGCGAACGGGTCGTCGGCGACCTTCACCGCGCCGTGCGCGGTGCCCTGCTCAACGGGCAGGTTCTCTTCTGGAATCTCTTGGGTACTCATGACTTCTTGGCCTTAGCGGTGTGGGCCGCGACCCAAACGGCACATGCGATCAGTGCGCCCAGGCCGAACACCCACGCGAACAGACCCTCACTGACGGGGCCGAGGGCACCGAGCTTGAATCCGCCGGGGGTCTCGGTCCGGTCACTGTTGACGGCCTGGACGTAGGCGATGATGTCCTTCTTCTCCTTCTCCGGCATGGTCGTGTCCGGGAAGGAAGGCATGTTCTGCGGGCCGGTCTGCATGGCCTCGTAGAGGTGCTTCGGGCTCACGTTCGCCAGGTTCGGGGCGTACTTGCCGTGCGTCAGGGCGCCGCCCTCACCGGTGAAGTTGTGGCACTGGGCGCAGTTGTTGCGGAACAGGTCGCCACCCTTGGCGATGTCCGCGCCGTCGGGGCTGTACTGGCCGGCCTTCGGCGTGATCGGACCGGCACCGAGGGAGGCCACGTAGGCCGCGAGCTGGTCGATCTCGGCCTGCGAGTAGATGACCTTCTTCCTCGGCACCTGGGCGCCCGGCTGCTGGGCCGGCATACGGCCCGTGCCGACCTGGAAGTCCACGGCCGCGGAGCCGACGCCGACCAGGGACGGGCCGTCAGTGGTGCCCTGACCGCCGGTTCCGTGGCAGCTGGCGCAGCCGACGGTGTAGAGCTTCTTGCCCTCCTCGATGGCGAGGGACTGGGCGGTTTCGTCGGCCTTCGCCGTGCCCGCGGGTGCGAACGCGGCGTACAGCCCCCCAGTGGCCGCCAGCGCGAGAAGTAGGACGACGACCGCCGCCAGCGGATGGCGTCGTCGTGCGGAGAGCTTTTTCACGGATTACCCCGGTGTCAGGATCTTCTGCGTCGATGCTTGCTGGATGAGTCGGTCTTCGGGACCGACTACTTGATCATGTAGATCGTGGCGAAGAGGCCGATCCAGACGACATCGACGAAGTGCCAGTAGTAGGACACGACGATGGCGGCGGTTGCCTGCTCGTGGGTGAATCTCTTGGCCGCGTACGTCCTGCCGAGGACCAGCAGGAAGGCGATGAGTCCGCCCGTCACGTGCAGGCCGTGGAAGCCGGTCGTCAGGTAGAACACGGAGCCGTACGGGTCGGACGAGAGCGAAAGGCCCTCGTGCTTGACCAGCTCGGTGTACTCGAAGACCTGGCCGCCGATGAAGATCGCACCCATCACGAAGGTGACCACGAACCACGCCCGGAGCTTCTTCACATCGCCCCGCTCCGCGGCGAAGACGCCGAGCTGGCAGGTGAGGGAGGAGAGCACCAGGATCGTGGTGTTGGTCGCCGAGAACGGGAAGTTCAAGGCCGAGGCCTTTTCTGCCCAGTACTCGGCACCCGTCACGGATCGCAGGGTGAAGTACATCGCGAAGAGGGCCGCGAAGAACATCAGCTCGGAACTCAGCCAGATGATGGTTCCGACGCTGGTGAGGTTCGGCCGATTGACCGACGGGTGCGCGTGCCCGGTTTCTACTGTCGTTGCTGTCGCCACGACCGACATTATGTCGGTCGCTTATCCCGCCCTCACTCCGGGGGGTGCCGTTCGGTGTGTCCGCACGTCGTGCAGGGCTCGAACGGCTCATCGAAGTGGTGTCCGAACCGGTGTTGACACGGTGTCCGACGGAGTAGCATCCCGCGCATCGGTTGATGACCTTTACGGAGGAACGATGCAGTCGAGCGCCACGGTCCTGGTCTACAGCGACGACGCGAACACGCGTGAGCAGGTGCGGCTGGCCGCGGGGCGCAGGCCCGCCGCCGACGTTCCCCCGGTCGAGTTCGTCGAGTGCGCGACGCTGCCGGCGGTCCTGGAGCGCCTGGACCAGGGCGGTGTCGACGTCTGTGTGCTGGACGGCGAGGCGGTGCCCGCGGGCGGTATGGGGGTCTGCCGGCAGATCAAGGACGAGATCTTCCAGTGCCCTCCCGTGCTGCTGCTCATCGGCCGCCCGCAGGACGCCTGGCTGGCCACCTGGAGCCGCGCGGACGCCGCGGTGACCCTTCCGGTGGAGCCGGTCGAATTCGCGGACACGCTGGCCTCCTTGCTCCGTACACGCAAGCTGGCTCTCCAGGTCTGACCGAGCCCCTAAAGAACAACGGGCCGCAGTCTCGCCCGGTCGGTGGGGCTGCTGCCGTCGCGGGTGTCGGCGAGCAGGGCGCTGCCCTGGCGCCACTTGTCCCAGCTCAGGTTCCAGTCGCCGAAGCCGTTGCCGAAGGTGTCCATGGTGTCGCCGTAGCTGTTGACGACGGTGACGAGGTCGCCGGGTTTGACGGTCTCGTAGAACCAGGCGGCGTTGCGGGTGGACATGCCCGTGCAGCCGTGGCTGACGTTGGCGTAGCCGTGTGAGCCGAGGGACCACGGCGCGGCGTGGACGTATTCACCACTCCAGGTGACCCGGGTCGCGTAGTAGACGGGCAGGTCGTACGACTCGCTGCTGCTGGCGGCGATGCCGACGGTGGTGCTGCGCATCCGGACGAAGTACTCCTTGCCGAGCACCACCTTGATGCCGTTTCGGGTGGAAAATCCCGGCTTCCCGGTGGTCACCGGAATGGTGTTGATCACCTTTCCGTTGCGCTTGACCGTCATGGAGTGCGAGGCGGCGTCGGTGATGGCCTCGATCCGGTCGCCGATGGTCAGCTTCAGCGGCTTGACGGGGGCGCCGTAGAGCTTGTCGGCGACCTTCACCCCGGCGAGGTTGCTGGAGGCCGTGACGGTGGCGCCGCTGGGCCAGTACTCCTTCGGGCGGAAGTGCAGCTTCTCGTCGTCCGCCCAGTGCCAGGCGCCCTCCACGGAGGGGGTGGAGCGGACCGTGAGGCCCCGCTCGACCACCGCCCGGGCCGCCTTGGCCTTGACCGGCAGGCTCAGCGTCGCGGTGATGGGCTGGCCGACGCCGTACGTGCCCGCCTCCGGGCCGAATTCGACCTTGAGGACCCGCTTGGCCGGTGAGGTCTCGAAAGTGACCGTACGGGCGCCAGGAGCGCCGTCACGGTCCTCCGTGGCGACCTTCACGGTGTAGGTGACGCCGGCCGCGAGCGCGCCCGTGGAGCGCCAGCGACGGCCGTCGGCGGTGAGCTCGCCGGCGAGCCGGTGGCCGTCCGCGTCGGTGGCCGTCACATCGGTGATCCGGCTCTCCTTGCCCTTCGCGGTGACTTCGAGGGGCTTGTCCGGATTCGCCTTGGCCCGGCCCTTGGGGGTGTTGAGGGCCACCTGCTGGGCGGCGTCGTATGGCTTAACGGACAGGGGGTGCCGGTCGGATTCGCCGCACGCTGTGGCACTCGCGGAGGCGATGCCCGCCAGCAAAGTGCAGCTCAGGACGGTGCGGAAGCGCGGCGTGTGGTTCATGAGGCCACGGTATGAAGATTCCTCCGTTACGGCGCGCGGAGTGAGGGCAAACGAAGGACCCGGACACTCCATTGAGGTGTGTCCGGGTCCTTGCGTATACCGCTTGTGCTACTGGTTCTGGTTCTCGCCGCGGTAGAACTCGAAGACCCAGCCGAACAGGCCGACGAGGATCAGCGGGGCGGAGAAGTACAGGATCCACCAGCCCATGGCGATCGCCAGGAAGGCGAGGGCGCCACCGACGGCCAGCGACAGCGGCTGCCAGCTGTGCGGGGCGAAGAAGCCCAGCTCACCGGCCTCGTCCGCGACGTCGGCCTCCTTGTTGTCCTGGGCCATGGCGTCCACTCGCCGGGCCGTGAAGGCCAGGTAGTAGCCGATCATGATCGCCAGGCCGAAGGCCAGGAAGAGCGCCGTCGTACCGGCCGGCTCCTTCGACCACACGCCATACAGGATGGCCATGGCGAGGATGAAGACGCTCAGCCAGATGAACATCTTGCCCTGGATCTTCACTTGCCGGCCTCCTTGCCACCAGCGATGGCCTTGTCACCCTCGCCGTGGTTCTCGAGCTGGTCGAGCGCCGCGATCTCAGGGTGGTGCAGGTCGAACGCCGGGGATTCGGAACGGATCCGCGGCAGGGTGAGGAAGTTGTGCCGCGGCGGCGGGCAGGAGGTCGCCCACTCCAGCGAACGGCCGTAGCCCCAGGGGTCGTCGACCTCGATCTTCTTGCCGTACTTGGCGGTCTTCCAGATGTTGTAGAAGAACGGCAGGATCGACAGACCGAGCAGGAACGACGCGATGGTCGAGATGGTGTTCAGCGCGGTGAAGCCGTCGGCCGCGAGGTAGTCCGCGTAACGACGCGGCATGCCCTCGGCACCGAGCCAGTGCTGCACCAGGAACGTGCCGTGGAAGCCGATGAACAGCGTCCAGAACGTGATCTTGCCGAGCCGCTCGTCCAGCATCTTGCCGGTGAACTTCGGCCACCAGAAGTGGAAGCCGGAGAACATCGCGAAGACCACGGTGCCGAAGACGACGTAGTGGAAGTGCGCGACGACGAAGTACGAGTCGGAGACGTGGAAGTCCATCGGCGGCGAGGCCAGGATGACGCCGGTCAGACCACCGAAGGTGAAGGTGATCAGGAAGCCGACGGCCCAGAGCATCGGTGTCTCGAAGGACAGTGAGCCCTTCCACATCGTGCCGATCCAGTTGAAGAACTTCACGCCTGTTGGTACGGCGATCAAGAACGTCATGAAGGCGAAGAACGGCAGGAGCACACCGCCTGTGACGTACATGTGGTGGGCCCACACCGTCACGGACAGACCGGCGATCGCGATGGTCGCGGCCACCAGACCGATGTAGCCGAACATCGGCTTACGGCTGAAGACCGGGATGACCTCGGAAATGATGCCGAAGAACGGCAGCGCGATGATGTACACCTCGGGGTGGCCGAAGAACCAGAAGAGGTGCTGCCACAGCAGCGCTCCGCCGTTGGCCGCGTCGAAGATGTGCGCACCGAACTTGCGGTCCGCCTCCAGGGCGAACAGCGCGGCCGCGAGGACCGGGAACGCGATGAGGACCAGGACACCGGTCAGCAGCACGTTCCAGGTGAAGATCGGCATACGGAACATCGTCATGCCCGGAGCGCGCATGCAGATGATCGTGGTGATGAAGTTGACCGAGCCGAGGATCGTGCCGAAGCCGGAGAAGGCCAGACCCATGATCCACATGTCGGCGCCGACACCCGGCGAGCGGACGGCGTCCGACAGCGGGGAGTAGGCGAACCAGCCGAAGTCGGCAGCACCCTGCGGGGTGAGGAAGCCGGCCACCGCGATGATCGAGCCGAAGAGGTACAGCCAGTACGCGAACATGTTCAGCCGCGGGAACGCCACGTCGGGCGCGCCGATCTGCAGCGGCATGATCCAGTTCGCGAAGCCGGCGAACAGCGGCGTCGCGAACATCAGCAGCATGATCGTGCCGTGCATCGTGAACGCCTGGTTGAACTGCTCGTTCGACATGATCTGCGTACCCGGACGGGCCAGCTCGGCGCGCATGAAGAGCGCCATCAGGCCGCCGATGCAGAAGAAGGCGAACGACGTGACCAGGTAGAGCGTGCCGATCGTCTTGTGGTCGGTGGTGGTCAGCCACTTCACCACGACATTGCCGGGCTGCTTGCGCCGTACCGGCAGCTCGTTCTCGTAAGAATCGTCAGCCGCGGCGGCACCCTGGGATTCGTTGAGGATGCTCACAGTTGGTTCTTCTCCGCATTCCTGGCCGGGTCCGTCTGCTCAATGCCAGACGGGATGTAGCCGGTCTGCCCCTTCTCGGCCAGCTCCTGCAGGTGCTGCTGGTAGCGCTCCGGGGAGACCACCTTGACGTTGAAGAGCATCCGGGAGTGGTCGACGCCGCAGAGCTCGGCGCACTTGCCCATGAAGGTGCCCTCCTGGTTGGGAGTCACCTCGAAGACGTTGGTGTGGCCGGGGATGACGTCCTGCTTGAACAGGAAGGGGACCACCCAGAAGGAGTGGATCACGTCACGCGAGGTCAGGACGAACCGGACCTTCTCACCCTTCGGCAGCCACAGGGTCGGACCCGGGTTGCCGTTCTGCGGGTTGCGGTCACCGGGGATGCCCGCGTCGTAGACGCCGCCGGCGTTCTCCGGGAAAGCCTTGGTGTACTTGTCCGGAATGGCCGCGAGGTTCTTGTCCGTCTTCGCGTCACCGTTGGAACCGGGGACGCTCTCGACGTAGTTGAAGCCCCAGCTCCACTGATAGCCGACCACGTTGATGGTGTGGGCGGGCTTGTCGGAGAGAGCAAGAAGCCTGGACTCGTCACGCGCGGTGAAGTAGAAGAGCACCGAGACGATGATGAGCGGGGTAACCGTGTACAGCGCCTCGATGGGCATGTTGTACCGGGTCTGCGAGGGAACCTCGACCTTGGTCCGGCTGCGCCGGTGGAAGATGACCGCCCAGAGGATCAGGCCCCAGACCAGCACGCCCGTGGCGAGCGCAGCCGCCCACGAGCCCTGCCAGAGGGAGAGGATCCGCGGAGCCTCTTCCGTTACCGGGGTGGGCATTCCAAGGCGGGGGAAGTCCTTGTATGTGCAACCGGTGGCGGTCGCCAGGATCAGGCCCGCAGTCAGCACCTGCGGCAGCTTCCGCCGCATCGGGCGCCGCGACGTGGGGGTACCGCCCGCGCCTTGGCTGCGGGGGAGGTCGGAGCCGTTGGGACTCACGTAGCGCCTTCCCGAGAGTCTCGCCCGCGCTGGTCGGCTACGGCCGTCTCGCTGGTCGGTCGCCGCCCTGACCGCGGGCAGGGGTTTGGATGTTTATGCGGACCAAACCCTACTGGACGCTATTTGGGGTCGCGCGGGGAGGGTGCCCAACGCGCCGTCCGGGACCCCGAAGGGGTGGACTCCATCCTTCCGGGGGGTGTGCGCCGGGGGCCGATCGGCCCCCTCGGGCGCCCATCTGACGGCCCCTTGGGCGCGGGGGACTAGCGTGGTCGGGTGCCCTATTTCGATGCTGCCTCCGCCGCCCCGCTGCACCCCGTCGCCCGCCAGGCCCTGCAGGCGTCGCTGGACGAGGGCTGGGCGGACCCCGCCCGGCTCTACCGCGAGGGGCGGCGCGCCCGGCTGCTTCTGGACGCCGCCCGGGAGGCCGCGGCGGACGCGGTGGGCTGCCGCCCGGACGAGCTCGTGTTCACTCCTTCGGGGACGCGTGCGGTTCACTCCGGGATCGCCGGGGCGCTCGCCGGGCGCCGGCGGGTGGGCGGGCACCTCGTCGTCTCGGCCGTGGAGCACTCCTCCGTCCTGCACGCGGCGGCGGCCCATGAGACGGCCGGCGGGAGTGTGACCGAAGTCCCGGTGGACCGGCGGGGGGCGGTGGAGCCGGCGGCGTACGCGGCCGCCCTGCGCGAGGACACGGCCCTGGCCTGCCTGCAGTCGGCCAACCACGAGGTGGGCACCGTCCAGCCGGTGGCGGAGGTCGCCGAGGCCTGCCGGGCGGTCGGTGTGCCGCTGCTGGTGGACGCGGCGCAGTCGCTGGCCTGGGGCCCGGTCGAGGGTGCTTGGTCCCTTCTTGCGGCGAGTGCCCACAAATGGGGTGGTCCGGCCGGGGTGGGTCTGCTCGCCGTACGCAAGGGGCAGCGGTTCGCCGCGCAAGGCCCGGTGGACGAGCGGGAGTCGGGGCGGTCGCCCGGCTTCGAGAACATCCCGGCGATCGTGGCTGCGGCCGCTTCGCTGCGGGCGGTACGGACCGAGGCGGCGGCCGAGGCGGCACGGCTGCGGGCGCTGGTGGAGCTGATCCGGGCCCGGGTGCCGGAGCTGGTGCCGGATGTGGAGGTGGTCGGCGATCCGGTGGCGCGCCTGCCGCACGTGGTGACCTTCTCCTGTCTCTATGTCGACGGGGAGACGGTCCTGCACGAGCTGGACCGGGCCGGGTTCTCGGTGTCGTCGGGGTCGTCGTGCACGAGCTCGACGCTCACCCCGAGCCATGTGCTGCGGGCCATGGGGGTGCTGTCCGAGGGCAATGTGCGGGTGTCGCTGCCGTTCGGCACGACCGCCGAGGACGTGGAGCTGTTCCTGGAGGTGCTGCCGGGGGTGGTGGGGGGCGTACGGGAGCGGCTCGGCGTACCCGTGGCGGCGGTGGCGCGGCCGGCCCGGGACGCCGTCGTGGTGGACGCGCTCGGGAAGCGGTGTCCGATCCCGGTGATCGAGCTGGCGAAGGTGATCGGGGAGGTGCCGGTGGGCGGGACGGTGACGGTCCTGGCGGACGACGAGGCGGCCCGGCTGG
Source organism: Streptomyces purpureus (assembly GCF_014648195.1). Taxonomy (GTDB): domain Bacteria; phylum Actinomycetota; class Actinomycetes; order Streptomycetales; family Streptomycetaceae; genus Streptomyces; species Streptomyces purpureus. The sequence goes on along the minus strand of NZ_BMQQ01000046.1, from coordinate 10,450 downwards.
ACATTCCGGCGTGGTGCGAGATGCGGGGGCAGGAGTACGTGGGTGAGGAGCCGGCGGACCGGGGTTCGGCGTACGTGGTCCGCCGGCTCTCCTAGCCCGGTGGCTACGGGAGGTGCTTCTGGACCTCGGCGGCGGCCTCATCGCCGTACGCCTTGGTGAAGCGCTCCATGAAGTGGGCCCGGCGCAGGGTGTACTCCTGGGTGCCGAGCGTCTCGATCACGAGGGTGGCGAGCATGCAGCCGACCTGGGCGGCGCGCTCCAGGCCGACGCCCCAGGCGAGGCCGGTGAGGAAGCCGGCGCGGAAGGCGTCGCCGACACCGGTCGGGTCGACCTTGGCGGTCTCCTCGGGGACGCCGACGACGATCGGCTCCTCGCCGGACCGGTCGATCCGCACGCCGCGCGAGCCGAGGGTGGTGACGCGGGTACCGACCTTGGCGAGGATCTCCTCGTCGCTCCAGCCGGACTTGGACTCGATGAGGCCCTTCTCGTACTCGTTGGAGAAGAGGTACGTGGCCCCGTCCATGAGCGTGCGGATCTCCTCGCCCCCCATCCGCGCGATCTGCTGCGAGAAGTCGGCGGCGAAGGGGATGGAGCGGGTGCGGCACTCCTCGGTGTGGCGGAGCATCGCCTCGGGGTCGTCGGCGCCGATGAGGACCAGGTCGAGGCCGCCGACCCGGTCGGCGACGGCCTTGAGCTCGATCAGCCGGGCCTCGCTCATGGCGCCGGTGTAGAAGGAGCCGATCTGGTTGTGGTCGGCGTCGGTGGTGCACACGAAGCGCGCAGTGTGCAGCACCTCGGAGATCCGGACGGACTCGGTGTCGACGCCGTGCCGGTCGAGCCAGGCGCGGTACTCGTCGAAGTCGTAGCCGGCGGCGCCGACCAGGATCGGGCTGCTGCCCAGCTGGCCCATGCCGAAGCAGATGTTCGGACCGACACCGCCCCGTCGGACGTCGAGGTTGTCGACGAGGAAGGAGAGGGAGACCGTGTGGAGCTGATCGGCGACGAGCTGGTCGGCGAACCGTCCGGGGAAGGTCATGAGGTGGTCGGTGGCGATGGAGCCGGTGACTGCGATACGCATCGGCGAGGACGCTCCTGTGGAGGGGTGGCGTTGACAGTTAACGCTACCCGGTGGGGGCACCTCGGATGAAGGGCGGAAACTACCCCACAGTAGGCCTTTTTTCATCGGCTCGGGCGTGCGTACGGTGCGGCTATGGCGAAGTACACCGCTCCACATGAGCAGCAGGAGTCCGAGATCAGCCTCGCCCAGCTGCGCGGGGACAGCGCCCGGATGGCCCCGCACTGGGTCGTTCCCGCGGCGGACGCGCCCGCTCCGGTGCCGCCGTCGCTGATCCACGGGGTCGTCGTCACGGACGCCTCGGCGCGGCTGATCGAGGCCACTTCCGAGTACGGCGGGTAGGTCCGCGCGCACGGGCAGGGAACCGGCCGCTGTTCCGCTCCGTCCCATCGGTGTCTCCCGTCCCCGGGACACATCCCCGGGATACGGCATACGAAGGAGCGATGCGGTGAGCGGTTCGGAGTCCACGCAGGCCACACCGGACACCCCGGACACCCCGGACACATCCCGGCGGCGCTGGTCGCCGCTGGTCGTCGGCTCGGTGGCGGCAGCGGTGCTGCTCGCCGGCGGGGGCGGGGTGTATGTCTCGACGGCCGGGTCCGGGGGTGGTGCGGACGACCGGTCCGCCCCGGCGGCGGAGGGGCCTCCCCCGCCGCTGCGCCTTGATTCCCTGAGCGGCGACGGCCCGGGGATCGCGCCCGGCGAGCCGGACCCGTCCGGCGCCGTGTACAAGGCCCGCGGGAAGCTGCCCGAGGGCCCGGACGCGGCCCATGTCCACCATGCCCGCGGTGCGGTCACCGAGGACGAGGTGGCGCGGCTGGCGAAGGCACTGGGGGTGGCCGGGACGCCGAAGCTGGTCGGGTCGGCGTGGAAGATCGCGCCACCGAAGGACGGTTTCGGGCCGTTGCTCCAGGTCGACGCGGAGGCCCCGGGCACCTGGACGTTCTCCCAGTACGACGGCGCGCCGAAGGGTGACAACTGTCTCAAGGGCAAGCCGTGCCCCGGTGGCGCGGGCGGGGCCGCGGCGGGCGCGAGCGGGACCCCGGTGGGCGAGGAGGCCGCGAAGAAGGCGGCGGCCCCGGTGCTGGCCGCGGTCGGGCAGGCGGACGCGGACAAGGACGCGGCGCAGGTGATGGGGTCGGTACGGGTGGTCAACGCCGCTCCCCGGATCGGCGGGCTGCCGACGTACGGCTGGTCGACCGGCATCCAGGTCGGTTCGGACGGCCGGGTGGTCGGCGGCAGCGGCCAGCTGAAGAAGCCGGAGCAAGGGCACCGCTATCCGGTGGTCGGCGCTGAGAAGGCGCTGGCGGAGCTGAACAAGGCGTCCAAGGGCGCCGGGCCGATCGGGATCGGCGGCTGCGCCACCGCTCCCCCGGCGTCCGTCCACGGTACGGAGACCGGCGGGAAGCCGGACACCAGGCCGGAGGCTCCGTGCGAGGCGGCGGCCGACCGGGTCCCGCCGCGGGAGATGACGGTCCTCGGGGCGGAGTTCGGGCTGGCGGCGCAGCATGTGGAGGGCCGGCAGGCGCTCGTACCGGCATGGCTCTTCGAGGTGGCGGACGAGAACGCGAAGGCACGGCCGTTCACCATCGCGCAGACCGCGGTGGCGCCGGAGCACCTGACGCCGCGGCCCACCCCGAGCCCGACGCCGACCCCGGTGCCGGTTCCTTCGGACGACGCGGCGCCGCCGCGGCAGCTCCAGGCATACAGCGTGGACAGCACGGGCCGGAAGCTGACGGTCACGTTCTGGGGCGGGGTGTGCAGTGACTACGCGGCGAGCGCGCAGGAGAGCGCGGAGCGGGTGACGGTGACGATCACCGAGACGCCGCGGAACCCGGACCGGGCCTGTATCGCCATCGCCGTGGAGGTCACGAAGACGGTGACACTGAAGGAGCCGCTGGGCGACCGGCAGGTCGTGGACGCGGCGAGCGGTGATCTGGTGCCCCGGGCGGACTGAGCCTGGTGCTCCTGGACGAAAGGCGGCGGCCCCGGAGATCCGGGGCCGCCGCCTTTGTGTCGTACGCGCCGTTCAGCCGGGCGTGCGGTGCTGCTTAGCTGAACGAGTCGCCGCAGGCGCAGGAGCCCGTGGCGTTCGGGTTGTCGATCGTGAAGCCCTGCTTCTCGATGGTGTCGACGAAGTCGATCGAGGCACCACCGAGGTACGGGGCGCTCATGCGGTCGGTGACGACCTTGACGCCGCCGAAGTCCTTGACGACATCGCCGTCGAGCGAACGCTCGTCGAAGAAGAGCTGGTAGCGCAGGCCGGAGCAGCCGCCGGGCTGAACGGCGACGCGCAGGGCCAGGTCGTCGCGGCCTTCCTGGTCGAGCAGGGCCTTGACCTTGGCCGCGGCGGCGTCGGACAGGAGGATGCCGTCGCTGACAGTGGTCTTCTCGTCCGATACGGACATCTGCTTCTCTCCCGGGTTGTACGGAGACTGCTTGCCGACCGTTGCAACCGGCAGGGTCCCGGATTCATTCCGGGCCGGAGCGCAAGTCTTTCCCTTCATGCTCGCACACCGGATCGGGAGCGGGCACCGCCGTCGACAAGTCGATGGACGAAGCGGCGACGGGAATTTCGTCACATCGACACTATGGACATCGTCAAAGTGACGTGAAGCAGTTATGATAGATAACGTCAATTCGACGAAAAGTAGTCTGCAGAGAAGAAAGGGTGCGTGACGTGACCACCGCCCAGCCCCTGGATGTCCAGCCGACGCCCCTCGCCCTGCTGCTGCTCGGCCGTGAGGCCGACCCGAAGAGCGAGCGCGGTGTCGAGTGCCCCGGCGACCTGCCGTCGCCGTCCGACCCGGACCTGGTGGAGCGCGCCCGCGCGGCCAAGGAGAAGCTGGGGGACAAGGTCTTCGTGCTGGGACACCACTACCAGCGCGACGAGGTCATCCAGTTCGCGGACGTCACCGGCGACTCCTTCAAGCTGGCCCGGGACGCGGCCGCCAAGCCGGAGGCCGAGTACATCGTCTTCTGCGGTGTGCACTTCATGGCCGAGTCGGCGGACATCCTGACCACGGACGACCAGAAGGTCGTCCTGCCCGACCTGGCCGCCGGCTGCTCGATGGCCGACATGGCCACCGCCGAGCAGGTCGCGGAGTGCTGGGACGTGCTGACGGAGGCCGGGATCGCCGAGCAGGTGGTGCCCGTCTCGTACATGAACTCCTCGGCCGACATCAAGGCCTTCACCGGTAAGCACGGCGGCACGATCTGCACCTCGTCCAACGCGAAGAGGGCCCTGGACTGGGCCTTCGAGCAGGGCGAGAAGGTGCTCTTCCTGCCGGACCAGCACCTGGGCCGCAACACCGCCGTCCGCGACATGGGCATGTCCCTGGAGGACTGCGTCGTCTACAACCCGCACAAGCCGAACGGCGGCCTGACCGCCGAGGAGCTGCGGGCCGCCAAGATGATCCTGTGGCGCGGCCACTGCTCGGTGCACGGCCGCTTCTCGCTGGACTCGGTCAACGACGTGCGCGAGCGGATCCCGGGCGTCAACGTGCTGGTGCACCCCGAGTGCAAGCACGAGGTGGTGGCCGCGGCCGACTACGTCGGCTCGACGGAGTACATCATCAAGACCCTGGAGGCGGCGCCGGCCGGCTCGAAGTGGGCCATCGGCACCGAGCTGAACCTGGTCAAGCGCCTGGCGAATCGATTCGCCGCCGAGGGCAAGGAAGTCGTCTTCCTCGACAAGACGGTCTGCTTCTGCTCGACCATGAACCGCATCGACCTGCCGCACCTGGTCTGGGCCCTTGAGTCCCTCGCCGAGGGCAACCTCGTCAACCAGATCCAGGTCGACAAGGAGACGGAGAGCTTCGCGAAGCTGGCGCTGGAGCGGATGCTGGCGCTGCCGTAACGCTCGCGCTGCGCGTTGTACAAAGGAGCGGGGCACCCTCACTCGAGGGTGCCCCGCTCCGGCGTTCGTGACTCGGGCCTTTACAAGGGCGCCCAGCACGGGGTTGTGCCCACCCGTTCCGCCCTGCGGAACGGGTGGGCACAACGGTTACACGGCCGCCGGCTCCTTCGCCTGCGGCGCGGCCGGGGCGTCGCCCGACTTCGTCGCGCGCTTCGCGGCGCGCTTCGCGCGGCGCTTCTCCTTGCGGAGCTCCACCATCGCGTAGAGCGTCGGGACCAGCAGCAGCGTCAGCAGCGTCGAGGTGATCAGACCGCCGATCACCACCACCGCCAGCGGCTGGGCGATGAAGCCGCCCTCGCCCGTGATGCCCAGCGCCATCGGCAGCAGCGCGAAGATCGTCGCCAGGGCCGTCATCAGGATCGGGCGCAGTCGGTGACGGCCGCCCTCGACGACCGCCTCCACGACGCCCAGGCCCTGCGCCCGGTACTGGTTGATCAGGTCGATCAGCACGATCGCGTTGGTGACCACGATGCCGATCAGCATCAGCATGCCGATCATCGCCGGAACACCCATCGCCGTACCCGTCACGATCAGCAGACCGATCGCACCGGTCGCCGCGAACGGGATCGACACCAGCAGGATCAGCGGTTGCACCAGCGACTTGAAGGTCGCGACCAGGAGCATGAAGACGATCGCGATCGCCGCCAGCATCGCCAGGCCCAGCTGGAGGAACGCCTCGCTCTGGTCCTCGGAGACACCGCCGATCGACGCCGTCGCGCCCGCGGGAAGATCCAGCGAGTTGATCTTCGACTGGAGCGCCGCGCTCACCGCGCCGGTGTTGTCACCGGTCGGCTTGGCCGTGATCGTGGCCGCCCGCGCGCCGTCGATCCGGGTCATCGAGACCGGGCCGGGGACCAGCTTGACGTCGGCGATCTGGCCAAGCTTCACCGGGCCGAGCGGAAGGTTCCGCAGCTCGTCCATGGTCTTGGCCGGCTTGGCCGACGTGATGACGACGTCCCGCTCGGTGTCGTCGAGGATCGCCTTGCCCGCCGGCGTACCGCGGACGGCCTGGGCGACGGCCATGCCGAGCTTGGCGTCGCTGAAGCCGGCCTCCGCCGCCTTCGCGTTGGCCTTGACGGAGATCCGGGGCACGGACTGGGACAGGTCGCTCTGGACGTCGGTGACGTCGTCGAGCTTGGCCACCTCCGCGCGGACCGCCTCGGACGCCTTCTTCAGCGTCGCCGCGTCGGCCGCCTTCACCACCACGCTCAGATCCTGGCTGCCGAAGCCGTCGCCCGCCGCGATGGTGGTCTCGCCGATGCCGTCGAGCTTGCCCAGCTCGGCGTCGATGGCGTCGCGGGTCTTCTCGTACGAGGCCGCGTCCTCGAGGGTGATCTGGTACGAGGCCTGGTTGGCGCCCGTACCGCCGCCGAAGGCCGCCATGAAGCCGGACGAACCGACGGTGACCTGGTAGTCCTTGACGCCGTCGACCGAGCCGAGGACCTTCTCGACCTTCTTCGACGCCGCGTCGGCCGCCTCCAGGCTGGTGCCGGGGGCCAGCTCCTGCTTGATGGACATGACCTCCTGCTCACCCTGGTCGAAGAAGTTCGTCTTCAGCAGCGGCGCCATGCCGAACGTGCCGATGAGGACGACGACCGCGAGGGCCACGCTGGTGAGCCGGCGCCGGGTGGCGAACCGGAGCACCGGGACGTACATCCGCTGGAGGCGGCTGCGGCTCTCCTTCTCCTCCGCGACGCGGCGGGCCTCCGCCGGGTCCGTGGAGGTGCCCTTGGGGGCGCGCAGGAACCAGTACGACAGGACCGGGACCACCGTCAGGGAGACCAGCAGCGACGCGAGCAGGGCCGCCGTCACCGTCAGGCTGAACGAGCCGAACAGCTCGCCCACCATGCCGCCGACCAGGCCGATCGGCAGGAACACCGCGACCGTGGTGAGGGTGGAGGAGGTGACCGCGCCGGCCACCTCGCGTACGGCGGTGAGGATCGCGGCCTGGCGCTCCTCGCCGTAGCCGAGGTGCCGCTTGATGTTCTCCAGCACCACGATCGAGTCGTCGACGACCCGGCCGATGGCGATGGTGAGCGCGCCGAGCGTGAGCATGTTGAGGGAGAGGTCCCTCGTCCACAGCACGATCAGGGCCAGCACCACCGAGAGCGGGATGGAGACCGCCGTGACCAGGGTGGAGCGCAGCGAGGCGAGGAAGACCAGGATCACCAGGACCGCGAAGACGAGGCCGAGCGCGCCCTCCGTGGTCAGGCCGGATATGGACTTGGAGACGGCCGGGCCCTGGTCGGAGACGACGGTCAGCTCCGCGCCCGCGCCGAGGTCCGCCCGCAGCTCGGGCAGCTTGTCCTTGACGGCCTCGGAGATGGCGACGGCGCTGCCGTCGTTGTCCATGGTCGCCATGACGGCGAGGCTGGGCTTGCCGTTGGTGCGGGTGATGGAGTCCCGCTGGGACTCCTGCTGCTTGACGGTGGCGACGTCACCGAGCCGGACCGGCTTGCCCTCGCCGTCGGCCGGCGGGGCGATCCGCAGGTCCTGGATCTGCTGGAGCGAGGTGAAGCCGCCGCCGACCTGGACCGTACGGCTCTTGCCGGCCTCGGAGAACGAACCGGCCGGAATGGTGGCGCCGCCCGCCTTCAGGGCCTCGGAGAGCGCCATCGGGTTCAGACCGGCCGCCGCGAGCCTGGCGTCGTCGGGGGTGACGGAGACCTGGAGGTCCTGGACGCCGTCGATGGAGACCTGGCCGACGCCGTCGATGTCCTCCAGGGCGGGGACGACGGTCTTCTCCAGCTGGTCGGCCAGTGCCTGCTGGTCCTTGCCGGAGGTGACGGCGAGGACGACGGTCGGGATGTCGTCCGTCGAACCGGCGACGACCTGCGGGTCGACGGTGTCCGGGAGCTGGACGCGGGCGCGGTTGACGGCCTGCTGGACGTCGGCGACGAGCTGCTTGGTGCCCTCGTCGCCGTAGTCGAAGGTGGCCATGATCACGGCGCTGCCCTCGGACGCCGTGGAGGTGATGCCCTTGATGCCGTCGACGGCCTTGAGGGTGTTCTCCAGCGGTTCGACGACCTGCTTCTCGACCACATCGGGGGACGCGCCCTGGTACGGGGCGAGGACCGACACCATCGGGAGTTCGATGGAGGGCAGCAGCTGCTGCTTCAGCTGCGGGATGGCGATCGCCCCGAAGACGATCGCCACGATCGACATCAGCCCTGTCAGGGCCCGTTGCGCGAGGCTGAATCTGGACAGCCAGGACATGGGGTCTCTCTTCTGTGGCGTACTCGGGCGGGCGGCCGTTCTCCGGCCCGTCTATACGATCTGCCATTCGAAGAGGGGAATCCGTCGGCCCCAGGTCCAGGATCCTTATCCCGCGTATACCGCGTTCGGAGTACTGCGCGGGCCCGCGTCTACTCCGCCCTCGGGCGTACCAGGCCCGATTCGTACGCGATGACGACCAATTGGGCGCGGTCGCGGGCGCCCAGTTTGGCCATCGCCCGGTTCACATGGGTCTTGACGGTGAGCGGGCTGACTTCCAGCCGGTCGGCGATCTCGTCGTTGGAGTGGCCGCCGGCGACCAGCACGAGGACCTCGCGCTCCCGGACGGTGAGCGCGGCGAGCCGCTCGGAGTGGGCCCGCGGCTCCTGGTCGAGGTCGGAACCCCCGCTCTGCGCGAGGAACTTGGCGATCAGCCCTTTCGTCGCGACCGGCGACAGCAGCGCCTCGCCGGCGGCGGCGATCCGGATGGCGTTGAGCAGCTCCTCCGGCTCGGCGCCCTTGCCGAGGAAGCCGGAGGCCCCCGCGCGCAGCGACTGCACGACGTACTCGTCGACCTCGAAGGTGGTCAGCATGACCACCCGTACGCCGGACAGGTCCGGGTCCGCGCTGATCATCCGGGTCGCCGCGAGGCCGTCCGTGCCGGGCATCCGGATGTCCATGAGGACGACGTCGGCCCGCTCGGAGCGGGCGAGGGCGACGGCCTGGGCGCCGTCCGCGGCCTCCGCCACGACCTCCATGTCCGGCTCGGAATCCACCAGCACCCTGAACGCGCTGCGCAGCAGCGCCTGGTCGTCGGCGAGCAGCACCCTGATCGTCATGCGTTCCCCTCCCCATGGGCCGTGACCGGCAGTATCGCCTGCACCCGGAAGCCGCCGCCGTAGCGGGGGGCCGCGGTGAGGGCGCCGCCGAGGGCGGTGACGCGTTCGCGCATGCCGATGAGGCCGTGGCCGCCGGTGTCCGGCGCGGCCGGCGCGGGGGCGGCGCCGTTGTCGAGGACGGTGATCTCGACGGTCCTGCCGACCCGTACGACACTCACCTCGGCCTTGGCGCCCTGGCCTGCGTGCTTCTGCACATTGGTCAGGGCCTCCTGGATGATCCGGTACGCGGCGAGGTCGACGGCGGCCGGAAGCTGGGTCTCGTCGGTACGGGCCAGTTCCACGGGGAGTCCGGCGTGCCGGAAGGTGTCGAGGAGTCCGTCGAGGACGGCGAGGCCCGGGGCCGGCTCGGTGGGGGCCTCCGGGTCGCCGGACTGGCGCAGCAGGCCGACGGTGGCGCGGAGTTCGCCGAGGGCGGAGCGGCTGGCGTCCCGGACGTGGGCGAGGGCCTCCTTGGCCTGGTCGGGGCGTCTGTCCATGACGTGGGCGGCGACCCCGGCCTGGACGTTGACCAGGGCGATGTGGTGGGCGACGACGTCGTGCAGGTCCCGGGCGATCCGCAGCCGCTCCTCGGCGACCCTGCGCCGGGCCTCCTCGTCGCGGGTGCGTTCGGCGCGTTCGGCGCGCTCACGGATGGCGTCGACGAAGGCGCGCCGGCTGCGGACGGCGTCCCCCGCGGCGGCGGCCATACCGGTCCAGGCGAAGATGCCCAGGTTCTCCTGGGTGTACCAGGGCGTGCTGCCGAAGATCATGCCGGCGCCGGTGAGCACGGCCATGGTGGCCAGGCCGACGCGCCAGGTGGTGGGGCGGTCGGTGCGGGCGGCGACGGTGTAGAGGGCGATGACCGCGCTCATGGCGACCGGGGCGGGCGGGTCGCCGACGATCAGCTCGACGGCGGTGACGACGCCGGTGAGGACGAGTACGAGCAGCGGCGCCCGGCGCCTGGGGACGAGCGCGGCGGCGCCGAGCCCCATCAGCAGCAGGCTGCGCCCCTCCGGGCTCCGCGCCCCGAAGGTCGGCCCGTGCGGCCCGTGCGGATCGGCGAACGACCCGACGACCATGCACACGAGCACGCCGAACGCGAGGGCCCCGTCGAAGGCGAGCGGGTGGGCCCGCAGCCAGGCCCGGGCGCGGGTGAGGCCGGGGCCGAGGGGGGTGGGGGTGGTCGTGTCCGTCACGACAGGCCACGGTACGTCCTCGGGCGCGCGGCGCCCCAGGGGATCGTCCGCCAGGAACGCCGCCGCGAACGCCGCCGCCCCGTGTTCCACGGGGCGGGTTCTATTGATCCCCGCAACACCCTGAAGTTCAGGGAGTTGCGGGGATCGTGGATTTTGAGGTGCTGAAGGC
>NZ_BMQQ01000045.1 GCF_014648195.1 Streptomyces purpureus | reverse complement strand
AACGGCGTGCCTTCGATCGGTCTGCTCCAGGTCATCAAGCCGACCTTCGACGCCTACCACGTCCCCGGCACCAAGAAGAGCCAGTACGACCCGGTCGCCAACATCGTCGCCGCGTGCAACTACGCGGCCGACCGCTACGGCTCCATGGACAACGTCAACAGCGCCTACTGAGCCGGCCACAGCAACGCCGAAGGGCGGCACCCCGCAGGGGGTGCCGCCCTTCGGCGTCGTACGCGTCAGCGGGTCACTTGCGCATGACCTCGGGCTCGTGGCGGCGCAGCAGACGCGCCACCGCGAAGCCGCACGCGATACCGATCAGCAGCAGGATCGACACGTTGATCCCCCACTGTCCGGCCGAGTGCTCCCACAGCGGGTCGAGGTTGGTCGGGTCCTTCGGGTCCCACGGCGGCATGAGGTGGGCGAGGTCCAGGGTGGAACCCGCGCCGGCGATGGCCCAGCGGGACGGCATCAGCCAGGCGAACTGCTCCAGGCCCGGGGATCCGTACACCTGGAAGAGGATGCCGGTGAAGACGACCTGGACGATCGCGAACATGACCAGCAGCGGCATGGTCTTCTCGGCGGTCTTCACCAGCGAGGAGATCACCAGGCCGAACATCATCGAGGTGAAGCCCAGCGCGATGACCACCACGCACAGCTCGACGGCCGGCGGCATGATCAGGCCCTCGGCGGGCAGCTCGCGGGTGGCGAAGCCGATCGCGCAGATGATCACGCCCTGGATGGCCGTGATGACACCGAGGACGATCACCTTGGACATCAGGTACGCCGAGCGGGACAGGCCGGTGGCCCGCTCCCGTTCGTAGATGACCCGTTCCTTGATCAGCTCTCGTACGGAGTTCGCGGCGCCGGAGAAACACATGCCGACCGCGAGGATCAGCATGATCGTGCCCGCGTCGCCGTTGAACCGGGACGGCGGCGTGGGCGGCGCCAGGCCGAAGTCGGCGGGGATGACCACCGAGACCAGTCCGAGCACGGCCGGCAGGATCACCATCAGACCCATGAAGCCCTTGTCGGACGCGATGACCGAGGTGTAGCGGCGCATCAGGGTCCACAGCTGGGAGCCCCAGCCCTGCGGCTTGGGCGGGCGGGCCATCGCCTGCTGCGGCATCTGCACCGGCTGGGCCGCGACCGCGTCGATGTCCGCGGCGTACATCTGGTAGTGCTGCGAGCCCTTCCAGCGGCCCGCCCAGTCGTAGTCGCGGTAGTTCTCGAAGGCGGAGAAGACGTCGGCCCAGGTGCTGTAGCCGAAGAAGTTGAGCGCCTCCTCCGGGGGACCGAAGTACGCCACCGAACCGCCGGGCGCCATGACCAGGAGCTTGTCGCACAGGCCCAGCTCGGCCACCGAGTGCGTCACCACGAGGACCGTACGGCCGTCGTCGGCGAGGCCGCGCAGCAGCTGCATGACGTCGCGGTCCATGCCCGGGTCGAGGCCCGAGGTGGGCTCGTCCAGGAAGATCAGCGACGGCTTGGTGAGCAGCTCAAGGGCGACCGAGACGCGCTTGCGCTGGCCGCCGGAGAGGGAGGTGACCTTCTTCTCGCGGTGGATGTCGAGCTTGAGCTCGCGCAGCACCTCGTCGATCCGGGCCTCGCGCTCGGCGGGCGCGGTGTCGCCGGGGAAGCGGAGCTTGGCGGCGTACCGCAGCGCCTTCTGGACGGTCAGCTCCTTGTGCAGGATGTCGTCCTGCGGGACCAGACCGATGCGCTGGCGCAGCTCGGCGAACTGCTTGTAGAGGCTTCGGTTGTCGTAGAGGACGTCACCCTGGTCGGCGGGCCGGTAGCCGGTGAGCGCCTTGAGGAGGGTGGACTTGCCGGAGCCGGACGGGCCGATGACACCGATCAGCGACTTCTCCGGGACGCCGAAGGAGACGTCCTTGAGGATCTGCTTGCCGCCGTCGACGGTGACGGTGAGGTGGCGGGCCGAGAAGGAGACCTCGCCGGTGTCGACGAACTCCTCGAGCTGGCCGCCGACGATCCGGAAGGTGGAGTGGCCGACGCCGACGATGTCGTTCGGGCCGATGAGGACGGAGCCGCCCTTGGCGATCGGCTGACCGTTGACGTACGTGCCGTTGTGCGAGCCGAGGTCGCGGATCTCGAAGCGGCCGTCCGGCGTCGCGTGGAACTCGGCGTGGTGGCGCGAGACCTGGAGGTCGGAGACGACCAGCTCGTTCTCCAGCGCACGACCGATGCGCATGACCCGGCCGAGGGCCAGCTGGTGGAAGGTCGTGGGGCTGCGGTCGCCGTAGACCGGCGGGGCCCCCGCGGCACCGCCGGCGGCCGGGGTCGGGGCGGGCTGCCCGGCCGGCCCCTGCTGGTGCGGAACATGGGCCTGCGGCTGCTGCTGCCAGCCCTGCTGGGGCTGGCCGGCGTGCGGCTGCGCGGCCTGGTGCGGAGCGGCCTGGTGCGGGGCCGGCTGCTGCCAGCCCTGCTGCTGCGGCTGCTGGGCCGGGGCCTGATGGGCCTGGGCCTGGCCCTGCGGGGCGGCGTAGGCGCCCGCGGGGGCGGCGGCGAGATTGAGCCGCGGCCCGTCGGTGGCGTTGCCGAGGTGCACGGCGGAGCCGGGGCCGATCTCCATCTGGTGGATCCGCTGGCCCTGGACGAACGTGCCGTTGGTGGAGCCGTGGTCCTCGATGACCCAACTCCGGCCGCCCCAGCTGATGGTGGCGTGTCGCCACGAAACCCTGGCGTCCTCGATCACCAGGTCGCCCTGCGGATCACGTCCGAGGGTGTACGACCTGGACGTGTCGAGAGTCCAGGTCCTTCCGTTCAATTCCAGTACGAGTTCTGGCACTCCATGCCCCACTACTTGTCCCCCGAGTTACCCCCGTCGCAGGGAGTCTAGGGATGGCGAACATCGTGGGGAACTATTTCAGGCCCGGTCCGGAAACCGAAAGTCGGGCGGTGTGAAGACCCGGCAGAGGCCGGTGCGTGCAGCGTCAGGAGGGCGGTGCCAAGGGCCCGTTGACGGGGCAGAAATACGCCCGGAGAGTGGTAAGAGCCCATCAGTGCGTACGGATCATGAGCGAACGCCGCAACATGGGACAACTCTGTACGGATCGGGGGGTCCTGATGGAGCGGAACGCCGGGATCGCGCGGATCCCGTGGGGCGATGTGATCCTGGCCTCGATCGCGGCGGTGAGCTGGGCACTGGTGGGGATGGGCGGAGTCGCGGCGCTCGCGCTGCGGCTCGTCGGGGCCGATACGGCGGGCGGTATCGGTCCGATGACGGCGGCCGTGGTGGTGCTGGCGGTGGGCGGTTCGGTCACGCCGTCGGGTGATGTGTCCGCCTTCGGCCTGGAAGGCGCGGCGGCCGAGACGGCCGTCGAGATCACGCCACTCGGGGTCGCCGTGGTGGGGGCACTGCTCCTGGCGTACTTCTTCCTGCGCTCGTTGAAGGGGGCGGGGTGGTACGTCACGGGGGCGGAACTCGCGGCGCGCGTCGGCGCGTTGGTGGCACTTTTCCTCGCCGTCGTAAGCGGGCTCGCGTGGGCGGGACACGATGTCGTCACCTTCGACGGGGCGGCTCTGGGGCTCGACGTGCCCGGCGGGGAGGGCGGTCTGGAGGTGCCGGGGCTGGGTGACGTCGGTGGCCTGCTGCCGGACCGGCTCGGGGATCTGGTGGACGCGAAGGCGTCGGTGGGGTTCGCGGTGGAGGCCGGCCCGTCGCTGGTGGGGGCGCTGGTCTGGGTGCTCGTGGTGGTGACCCTCGTGCTGCTCGCGGCACGCCGGGCGCCGCTGCCACCCGGGCAGGCCTGGGACGCGGTGCACCGGATCGTCCGGCCCGCCGTGTCCGCGCTGGCGACCGTGGTGCTGGTGGCGGTGGCCGCCGGGTACGCCGCCGCGGGCTACGCGGCCGCCACCGACGCCTCCCCGGGCCGGATCGCCGGGGTGGCGCTGCTCGGCGCCCCGAACGGAGTGGGGCTCGGGGTGCCGCTCGGGCTCTTCGTGCCCTGGCGGGGGCGGGCCTCGGGCGAACTGGCCGCCGTCCTGCCCGACCCGGTGGACGAGCTGCTCCGGGTCTCCGCCGACGAACCTGTCACCCTCGCCCGGCTCGCCGAGCTGGACCGTGGCGTGTGGCTGCTTCCGGTGGCGGTCGCGCTGATGATGCTCTGCGCGGGGGTGCTCGCGGCGGTCCGCACCCCCCGCGCCGGGCTCGGCCCGGCGGCGTTCGCCGGGCGGTGCGCCGCCCGGCTCGGTGGTGTGACGGCGGTGGCGCTGCCGCTGCTCGTGGCGGTGTCGGGGCTGTCGGTGGGGGCGTCGCTGTCGGTGCTCGGTGTCGACGCGTTCGAGGCGGGGATCGAGCTGCGCGGTGACCTGGGGGTGGCGCTGCTGCTCGGGGTGGTGTGGGGAGCCGGCGCGGGCGCCGCCGGGGCGCTCCTCGCGTACGCGGCGGGGAGGGCCGGGACCCGGGCGGTGCTGCCGCCGGTTCCTCGGCCCGTGGGCGAGCTGGTGGCGCCGGGGCCGTACCGCCTCTCGGAGCCGTACCGGCCCGCGGGCGAGCACAACCCGTATCTGGACCCGCCGGCCGGCCCGGGCCCGGCGGGCGGGCTGCACGCGGCCGAGACGGTGGCCGGACCCCTGCGGCCCTTGCGTCCTCCACGGCCCCCGGGACCGGTGGGCGGCGATGCCCGGCGACGGCCCGCGCCCCCGGACGAGGAACCGCCCACGGGCCCGCCGCCGCCGGGGACGCCGCGCGGATTCCGGTGAGGGGCCCGGCGGCGGGGGCTCTCGGGTCGCCGTCGGCGGGGCTGGGCGCCGTACAGGTGTCCGGTACGCGGGACGGGGGGTCTGGTGGCACGCAGTGCCCGATACGGTGGGAACACCATGAGCGCATCGCAGACCTCAGACGTTCCCACGCTTCTCGTCAAGATCTTCGGGAAGGACCGTCCCGGGATCACCGCCGGTCTCTTCGACACCCTCGCCGCCTACTCGGTCGACGTGGTCGACATCGAGCAGGTCGTCACCCGCGGCCGCATCGTCCTGTGCGCCCTCGTCACCGAGCCGACCGTGAGCTCCGCGGGCGAGCTGCGGGCCACCGTGCACAGCTGGGCCGAGTCGATGAAGCTGCAGGCCGAGATCATCTCCGGCACCGGCGACAACCGTCCGCGTGGCAGCGGCCGCTCCCACGTCACCGTGCTGGGCCACCCGCTTACCGCGGAGTCCACGGCGGCCATAGCGGCCACCATCACCACGGCCGGCGGCAACATCGACCGTATCTTCCGGCTCGCGAAGTACCCCGTGACCGCCGTCGAGTTCGCGGTGTCCGGCGCGGAGACCGGGCCGCTGCGCACCGCGCTGGTCACCGAGGCCGCCGAGATCGGGGTCGATGTGGCCGTGGTGTCGGCGGGGCTGCACCGGCGGGCGCAGCGGCTGGTGGTGATGGACGTGGACTCGACGCTGATCCAGGACGAGGTCATCGAGCTGTTCGCGGCGCACGCCGGCTGCGAGGACAAGGTGGCCGAGGTGACGGCCGCGGCGATGCGCGGGGAGCTGGACTTCGAGCAGTCCCTGCACGCGCGCGTGGCGCTGCTCGAAGGGCTCGACGCGTCGGTGGTGGACAAGGTCCGCACCGACGTACGGCTCACGCCCGGCGCGCGCACCCTGATCCGTACGCTCAAGCGGCTCGGCTACCAAGTCGGTGTCGTCTCGGGCGGATTCACCCAGGTCACCGATGATCTGCAGGAGCGCCTCGGCCTTGACTTCGCCTCCGCCAACACCCTGGAGATCGTGGACGGCAAGCTGACCGGCCGGGTGACCGGGGAGATCGTGGACCGGGCCGGCAAGGCCAGGCTGCTGCGCCGCTTCGCCGCCGAGGCCGGGGTGCCGCTGTCGCAGACGGTGGCGATCGGCGACGGCGCCAACGACCTGGACATGCTGAACGCGGCCGGTCTGGGGGTCGCCTTCAACGCCAAGCCGGTGGTGCGACGGGCGGCGGACACGGCCGTCAATGTGCCGTTCCTGGACACCGTCCTCTATCTGCTGGGCATCACCCGCGAAGAGGTCGAGGCGGCCGACGACACCGTCCAGGCCTGAGCAGGGCGGCTGCCGGCCGGCGGGGCGCGCAGGACAGTGAGGCCCGGACACCGGTGGGGTGTCCGGGCCCTGGTCGTGTACGGGGCCGGGCGGGCCGGGCGTGGGATCAGGCGTGCGGTGCCCAGAAGTCGACCAGCGTGCCGGCGCCGGGCTCGACGCTCTTCCACGAGCCGTTGAAGGTGAGGGTGGCGTAGGCGGAGGTCGGGAAGCCGCTGCGGTTCATCCGGGCCAGGTGGTCACCCTCGGCGTCCGCGGCGAGGACATCGGCGAGCGCGTGCATCCCGGGGTTGTGGCCGATCAGAACGACGTCATGTACGTCGTCCGGGATCTCGTTCAGCAGGGCGATCAGCTCGCCGGGCGAGGCCTCGTACATCCGCTCCTCGTAGACCGTCCTGGGCCGCTCCGGGAGTTCCTGAACGGCCAGCTTCCATGTCTCGCGGGTGCGGACCGCGGTCGAACAGAGGGCCAGGTCGAAGGTGAAACCGGCGGAGGCGAGCCGCCGGCCGACTGCGGGGGCGTCATGGCGGCCGCGGTCGGCGAGCGGTCGCTCATGGTCGGACTCCTGGCTCCACTCAGCCTTCGCATGCCGGAGGAGCACGATCCTGCGGGGTGTATCGGCGCTCATGCACCCCAGCTTCGCATGAAACAGCCCGGCGGGCGCAGGGTGTTGAGGCGCTCCCCTGCACGGGTGAGCGCGTGGGCGCGGGTGTGAGCGCGAGGGGCGCGCCGGGCCCGGGGGTCAGCGGGAAAGGGTCATCGGGCTCAGCGGGAGAGGGTCAGCTGGAGGTGGTCGAGGAAGCGGCCGAGGACCGGGTCGGCGCCCGCGGCGTGCGCCTCGCCGGAGCCGGCCATCAGCAGGAGCAGGACGGCGAAGGCGGCTATCGGGAGGGCGAAGGCCCACCATGGCAGGCGGGTGACGGCTCCGCCGGTGGTGGCACGGGGAAGGGGCCGGGGCCGGGTGTGCGTACGGGCCGACATGGCCGCCTCCGTGGGTGTCCGTGAGCCGCTGGGGTGCGATGACTCCAACGTACGGATCTTGGGTCCCCGGTCCCATCCGGTGACCCACCCACTTCACCCTGACACCCGCCCCCTAGGGGATGGGGGGCAGGCCCCACCCCGTACCGGGGCAGTCGGGACATCGGCGGCACGGCGGGCCGCCGCAGGGGTCAGGGTGAGGCGATCGTGGCGATGATCGCGATGAGGACGGTGATGCCCAGCATCGCGCCGAGCACGAGGAGGAGCTTCTTCTGGCCGTTCTGGGGGTTCGGGTCGAGCACAGGCATGGAGCCAGTCTCGCACCTCAGCATTCGTCCTCGATCGTCCGGTCCCGTCCGGCGAGGGTGCCGACCACCATCTGCGGCAGCATCAGGCCCGCCATCAGCGCGAGCGGCAGGCCCCAGCCGCCGCTGTGCTGGTAGAGGATGCCGACGAGGAGGGGGCCAGGGATGGAGATGAGGTAGCCGACGCTCTGGGCGAAGGCGGAGAGCCGGACCACTCCGGCGCCGGTGCGCGAGCGCATGCCGATCATGGTGAGGGCGAGCGGGAAGGCGCAGTTGGAGACGCCGATGAGCAGGGCCCAGGCCCAGGCGCCGCCTGCGGGGGCGAGGTACAGGCCGGTGTATCCGGCCAGTCCGCACAGTCCCAGGGCGACGGCGATCGGGCCCTGGTTCTTCATCCGGGTGGCGAGCCGGGGGATGACGAAGGAGAGCGGGACGCCCATCACCATCGTCACGGCGAGCAGCACTCCGGCGGTGGAGGCGGAGACCCCGGCGTCGCGGAAGATCTGCGGCATCCAGCCCATGGTGATGTACGCGCCGGTGGCCTGGAGGCCGAAGAAGCAGCCGAGCGCCCAGGCGGTGCGGCTGCGGGTGATCCGCGGCGGGCGGGCGTCCTGGGCCGGGGCGCCGGACTCGGGCCGGGCGGGGCCGGCGGCGGAGGACGCGGCGGCCGAGCGGTCGCGGATCAGCGGGATCCAGGGCAGGACGGCGACGGCGGCGAGGAGGGCCCAGACGCCGAGGCCGGTGCGCCAGGAGCCGCCGAGGGACTCGGTCATGGGGACGGTGGCGGCGGCCGCGACGGAGGTGCCGAGGGCCAGGGCCATGGAGTAGAGCCCGGTCATGGAGCCGACGCGGTCGGGGAAGTACCGCTTGACGATGACCGGCATCAGGACGTTGCTGACGGCGATGCCCATGAGGGCGAGCGCGCTGGCGGCGAGGAAGCCGGCCGTGCCGGTGGCGAACGGGCGGATCGCGAGGCCCGCGAAGACGGCCGCCATGCCGGCGCAGACGATCGCGGTGGGGCCGAAGCGGCGGGCGAGGCGGGGGGCCATGATGCCGAAGACGGCGAAACAGAGCGGGGGTACGGAGGTGAGGACACCGGCGACGGTGCCGCTCATGTGCAGCCCGTCGCGGACCTCTTCGAGGAGGGCGCCGAGGCTGGTGATGGCCGGGCGCAGGTTGAGGGCCGCGAGGACGAGTCCGACGACGACGAGACGCGTGATCCATACGGCCGGACCGGCCGCGGGAGAGTCGTTGGTGGCGGGGGCGTTGCTCGCCATGGGCGTCGCCTTGTGGGCGTGGCTCAGGGTCCTGGTCTCGTCGGGCATGGAGCCATCATAGAATCATGGGATGATTGGTTGTCCAATCCTGAACCGTCCCGTTCATGCCCTGTTCAAGCTTGAAGGAGCACCATGGCGCTCACCTCTCCCCGGCGTTCCGCACTCAGCGATCAGGTGATCGCCGAGCTGCGTAACCAGATCACTTCGGGCGAGTGGCCGGTCGGCTCCCGGATCCCCACCGAGCCCGAGCTCGTCGAACAGCTGGGGGTGGCCCGCAACACCGTCCGTGAGGCCGTGCGGGCCCTGGCGCACAACGGTCTGCTGGACATCCGGCAGGGCTCGGGCACGTACGTCCTGGCCACCAGCGAGCTGGCGGGGGTGATGCACCGCCGGTTCGCCGGGTCCAACCCCCGGCACATCGCCGAGCTGCGCTCCACCCTGGAGTCGTCGGCCGCCCGGCTGGCCGCCCGGCGCCGCACCGAGCGGGACCTCAAGCAGCTGGACACCCTGCTGGCCCGACGCGAGGAGGCCTGGGAGACGGGCGACGCCGAGCACTTCGTGACGGCCGACGCCAGCTTCCACCTGGCCGTGGTGGCCGCCTCGCACAACGAGGTGCTGGCCGGGCTCTACGCCGACCTCGGGGATGTGCTGCGCGACTGGCTGCGCGACGACGTCGGCCAGGAACTGCGGCCGGAGAACCACATGGACCACGGGCGGCTGGTGGAGGCGATCCGGACCGGGGACGCGGACGCGGCGGCATCCGAGGCGGCCGGCTATCCGTTCATGTGCCTCAGGAGCCCGGCTGCGGAAGGTGCGTGACCCAGGCCGCGCGGACCTCTTTCCAGCAGCGCTGGGTCAGCTGGACGTGATCGGCCGGGAGGACGTCGACAGGCGCACTGTCGGTGTCGATGTCCCACCAGCGCTCGCACTCCACATGCAGGCGGACGCGGTCGGTGCGGGGGAAGGGGTTGTGGCAACTGGCCGTGACCCGAGAGCCCTCGATCGTGGTGATGCAGGAGGCGGCGTACTCGTCCGGGGAGGGAGCTTCGGAGGCCGTCGCCGGCGCGGTGGCAGGGGCCGCCGCGCTCACCTCCGCGGCGCCGGTGAAACCGGTGAGAAGGGCGAGGGCCGAGGCGAGGACGGCCGCCCTGCGGGGCATCGCGTGCACGCCCGTACCTCCTCCCCTTCAGTGGCCAGGAACATCACACGCTTCGACCAGTCTGCGGGGACCTTCCGGACTTTTCGACTCGAACGGCCGGAGCCCGGAGCGCACAAGGGCCGTGCGGCCGTCCCCCGGACGGCCGCACGGCCCTTGCACGACTTGCGGAGAGGTCAGGCGCCGATGGCGTGCAGACCGCCGTCGACGTGGACGATCTCGCCCGTGGTCTTCGGGAACCAGTCGGACAGCAGCGCGACAATGCCACGGCCCGCCGGCTCGGGGTCGCTCAGCTCCCACTCCAGCGGGGAGCGGGAGTCCCACACGGAGGCCAGCTCGCCGAAGCCGGGGATGGACTTCGCGGCCATGGAACCGAGCGGGCCCGCCGAGATCAGGTTGCAGCGGATGTTCTGCTTGCCCAGGTCGCGCGCCATGTAGCGGTTGGTCGCCTCAAGGGCGGCCTTGGCCGGGCCCATCCAGTCGTACTGCGGCCAGGCGAACTTCGCGTCGAAGGTGAGGCCGACGACGGAACCGCCCTCCGTCATCAGCGGCAGCAGCGCCATCGTCAGGGACTTCAGCGAGAAGGCCGAGACGTGCATGGCGGTGGCCACCGACTCGAACGGCGTGTTGAGGAAGTTGCCGCCGAGCGCGTCCTGCGGCGCGAAGCCGATGGAGTGGACGATGCCGTCGAGGCGGTCGCCCAGGTGCTCGCGGACCTGGCCCTCAAGGCGCGCGAGGTGCTCGTCGTTGGAGACGTCGAGCTCCAGGACCTTGACGTTCTCGGGGTGGGGGAGCTTCTTGGCGATGCGCTCGGTCAGCGTCGGCCGGGGCCAGGCGGTGAGGATGATCTCCGCGCCCTGCTCCTGGGCCAGCTTCGCGGCGTGGAAGGCGATGGAGGACTCCATCAGCACACCGGTGATGAGGATGCGCTTGCCTTCGAGGATTCCGCCAGTGTTCGTCATAGGTCTCAGTGCCCCATGCCCAATCCGCCGTCAACCGGGATGACGGCTCCAGTGATGTACGAAGCGTCGTCGGAGGCGAGGAACTTCACCGTGGCGGCGATCTCCTCGGGCTGCGCGTAGCGGCCGAGCGGCACCTGCGACACGATGCTGGTGCGCTGCTCCTCGGTCAGCGCCTTGGTCATGTCGGTGTCGACAAAACCGGGCGCGACGACATTGAACGTGATGTTGCGCGATCCCAGCTCACGGGCGAGGGAGCGGGCGAAACCGACCAGGCCCGCCTTGGAGGCGGCGTAGTTCGCCTGGCCCGCGGAGCCGAGCAGCCCCACGACCGACGAGATCAGGACGACACGGCCCTTCTTGGCCCGCAGCATGCCGCGGTTGGCGCGCTTGACGACCCGGAAGGTGCCGGTGAGGTTGGTGTCGAGTACGGCGGAGAAGTCCTCCTCGGACATCCGCATCAGCAGCTGGTCCTTGGTGACGCCGGCGTTGGCCACCAGCACCTCCACCGGACCGTGCTTCTCCTCGATCTCCTTGTAGGCCTGCTCCACCTGCTCGGTGTCCGTGATGTCGCACTTGACGGCCAGGAAGCCGGCCGGCGGCTCTCCGGAGCGGTATGTGATCGCGACCTTGTCGCCTGCCTCGGCGAACGCGCGGGCGATGGCGAGGCCGATGCCCCGGTTTCCTCCGGTGACGAGAACCGAGCGGCTCAACGGATCACCCTTTCCATGAACGGTCTGGTACGTCGAAAACCTATCGGTCCCGTCCGCCATCCGGAGAATCGGTCCCTGACAGTGGCGTCAGGGACTCGCTGTCGGATCCCTACAGAAAGAGCGCGGTACGGCAACGGAAAGAGCTGGTTATCGGAGCCCTGGCCGAGACATGATCAGGGCGACCGGTCTCACACGACAGGAGACATTCGTGCCTCATTCCATCGACGAAGCCTTCACGGCGCTGCCGCTGCGGGCGCTCGCCGACGCGGCGCTCGCGCGGGCGCGCGCGCTCGGCGCCGAGCACGCGGACTTCCGCCTGGAGCGCGTGCGCAGCGCGTCCTGGCGGCTGCGCGACGCCAAGCCCTCGGGCTCCTCCGACACCACGGACCTCGGCTACGCGGTGCGGGTGGTGCACGGCGGCGCCTGGGGGTTCGCGTCCGGGGTCGACCTGACCATGGACGCGGCCGCGCGGGTCGCCGGGCAGGCGGTGGCGATGGCCAAACTCTCCGCCCAGGTCATCGCGGCCGCCGGGTCCGACGAGAGGGTGGAGCTGGCGGACGAGCCGGTGCACGCCGAGAAGACCTGGATCTCCTCGTACGAGATCGATCCGTTCGACGTCCCCGACGCGGACAAGAGCGCCCTGCTCGCCGACTGGAGCGAGCGGCTGCTGCGCGCCGACGGAGTGGCGCACGTGGACGCCTCGCTGCTCACGGTCCACGAGAACAAGTTCTACGCCGACACGGCGGGCACCGTCACCACCCAGCAGCGGGTCCGGCTCCATCCGCAGCTGACCGCGGTCGCCGTGGACGCGACGACCGGCGAGTTCGACTCGATGCGCACGATCGCGCCGCCGGTCGGCCGGGGTTGGGAGTACCTGACCGGTACGGGCTGGGACTGGGACACCGAGCTGGAGCAGATCCCCGGGCTGCTCGCGGAGAAGATGCGCGCGCCGAGCGTGCAGGCGGGGACGTACGACCTGGTGGTCGACCCGTCGAACCTGTGGCTGACGATCCACGAGTCGATCGGGCACGCCACCGAGCTCGACCGGGCGCTGGGGTACGAGGCGGCGTACGCGGGAACGTCGTTCGCCACCTTCGACCAGCTCGGGAAGCTCACGTACGGCTCGCCGATCATGAACGTGACCGGTGACCGGACCGCCGAGCACGGCCTTGCCACCATCGGCTACGACGACGAGGGCGTCCAGGCCCAGAGCTGGGACCTGGTCAAGGACGGCACGCTGGTCGGCTACCAGCTGGACCGGCGGATCGCCCGGCTGACGGGTCTCGGCCGGTCCAACGGCTGCGCGTTCGCGGACTCCCCCGGGCACGTGCCGGTGCAGCGGATGGCGAACGTCTCGCTCCAGCCGGACCCGGGCGGGCTCTCCACGGAGGACCTGATCGGCGGTGTGGAGCGCGGCATCTACGTCGTCGGCGACCGGTCGTGGTCGATCGACATGCAGCGCTACAACTTCCAGTTCACCGGTCAGCGGTTCTTCCGGATCGAGAACGGAAAGCTCGCCGGGCAGCTGCGGGACGTCGCCTACCAGGCGACGACGACGGACTTCTGGGGCTCGATGGAGAAGGTCGGCGGCCCCCAGACGTACGTCCTGGGCGGCGCCTTCAACTGCGGCAAGGCCCAGCCGGGCCAGGTCGCGGCGGTCTCGCACGGCTGCCCGTCGGCCCTGTTCCGGGGCGTCAACATCTTGAACACCACGCAGGAGGCGGGTCGATGACCTCTCGTACCACCAAGCCGCACGAGATCGTCGAGCGCGCCCTGGAGCTGTCCACCGCCGACGGCTGTGTCGTCATCGCGGACGAGCACTCCAGCGCCAACCTGCGCTGGGCGGGCAATGCGCTCACCACGAACGGCGTCACCCGCGGCCGTACGCTCACCGTCGTCGCCACCGTCGACGGCGCCCAGGGCACCGCCTCCGGTGTCGTCTCGCGCTCGGCCGTCACCGCCGACGACCTGGAGACGCTGGTGCGCGCCGCCGAGGCGGCCGCCCGCGCCGCCGGTCCCGCCGAGGACGCACAGCCGCTGGTGTCGGGCGTCCCGGCGGCGGACGACTTCACGGACGCGCCGGCCGAGACCTCCTCCGCCGTCTTCACGGACTTCGCCCCGGCGCTCGGCGAGGCCTTCGCCCGGGCCCGGGCCGGCGGCCGTGAGCTGTACGGCTTCGCGAACCACGAGCTGACCTCGACGTACGTGGGTACGTCGGCGGGGCTGCGGCTGCGCCATGACCAGCCCAACGGAACGCTGGAGCTGAACGCCAAGTCCCCCGACCGGTCCCTGTCGGCCTGGGCGGGGCGCGCGACGCGTGACTTCAAGGACGTGGACCCGGCCGCGCTCGACGCGGAGCTGGCGACCCGGCTCGGCTGGGCGGGCCGCCGCGTCGAGCTGCCCGCGGGCCGCTACGAGACGCTGCTGCCGCCGACCGCCGTGGCGGACCTGCTGATCTACCAGCTGTGGTCCTCGGCGGGCCGGGACGCGGTGGAGGGCCGTACGGTCTTCTCCAAGCCCGGCGGCGGCACCCGGATCGGCGAGACGCTCTCCCCGCTGCCGCTGACCCTGCGCAGCGACCCGCACGAGCCGGGCCTGGAGTGCGCGCCGTTCGTGGTGGCTCACGCGTCGGGCGACGACTCGTCCGTCTTCGACAACGGTCTGCCGCTGGCGCCGACCGAGTGGGTCCAGGGCGGCAAGCTGGAGCGTCTGACCACGACCCGGCACAGCGCCGGCCTGACCGGGCTGCCGGTGGCTCCCGGGATCGGGAACCTGATCCTGGACGGCGGCGGGGAGCGCTCGCTGGAGGAGATGGTCGCGTCGACCGAGCGGGGCCTGCTGCTCACCTGCCTGTGGTACATCCGCGAGGTCGACCCGGCGACGCTGCTGCTGACCGGGCTGACCCGGGACGGTGTCTATCTCGTCGAGAACGGCGAGGTGACCGGCGCGGTGAACAACTTCCGGTTCAACGAGTCGCCGGTGGACCTGCTGTCGCGGGCCTCGGAGGCGGGCCGTACGGAGAAGACGCTGCCGCGTGAGTGGAGCGACTGGTTCACCCGGGCCGCGATGCCGGCGCTGCGGGTGCCCGACTTCAACATGAGCTCGGTCAGCCAGGGCGTGTGACCCGCCTAGACTGACCGGGACACCTGTTTTCCCCGCGCCCATCGCGCACCATGACGCATACGAGGAGAGCGAAGATCGTGACGGACATCGTCGACGAGCTGAAGTGGCGCGGGCTGTTCGCCCTCTCCACCGATGAGGACGCTTTGCGCAAGGCTCTCGCGGACGGTCCCGTCACGTTCTATTGCGGCTTCGACCCGACCGCGGCGAGTCTGCACGTCGGGCATCTGGTGCAGGTGCTCACCATGCGCCGGCTCCAGCAGGCCGGGCACCGGCCGCTGGCGCTGGTGGGCGGGGCCACGGGCCAGATCGGCGACCCGCGGCCCACGGCCGAGCGCACGCTGAACGACCCGGAGACCATCGCGCAGTGGGTGGGCCGGCTGCGCTCGCAGATCGAGCCGTTCCTGTCCTTCGAGGGCGAGAACGCCGCGGTGATGGTGAACAACCTGGACTGGACCGCGGGGATGTCCGCGATCGAGTTCCTGCGGGACATCGGCAAGCACTTCCGGGTGAACAAGATGCTGACGAAGGACTCGGTCGCCCGGCGGCTGAACTCCGACGCCGGCATCAGCTACACCGAGTTCAGCTACCAGCTGCTCCAGGGCATGGACTTCCTGGAGCTGTACCGGCGCTACGGCTGCGTCCTGCAGACCGGTGGCAGCGACCAGTGGGGCAACCTCACCGCGGGTCTCGACCTGATCCACCGGCTGGAGCCGCACGCCTCCGCGCATGTGATCGCCACGCCGCTGATGACCAAGGCGGACGGCACCAAGTTCGGCAAGACCGAGGGCGGGGCCGTCTGGCTCGACCCGGAGATGACGACGCCGTACGCGTTCTACCAGTTCTGGCTGAACGTGGACGACCGGGACATCTCCACCTACATGCGCATCCTCTCCTTCCGGAGCGTCGCCGAGCTGGAGGAGCTGGAGCGGCAGACCGAGGAGCGTCCGCAGGCCCGTGCGGCCCAGCGCGCGCTGGCCGAGGAGCTGACGACGCTGGTGCACGGCGCCGACCAGTGCGCGGCTGTGATCAACGCCTCGAAGGCGCTGTTCGGCCAGGGTGAGCTGGCGGAGCTGGACGAGGCGACGCTGGCCGCCGCGCTCTCCGAGCTGCCGCACGCGCGCGTGGCCGAGCTCGGTCAGGTCGTGGACCTGTTCACCGAGGTGGGCCTGGCGCCGAGCAAGTCGGCCGCCCGGCGCACGGTGAAGGAGGGCGGTGCCTACGTGAACAACACGAAGGTGACCGCCGAGGACGCCGAGGTGGCGCGCGAGGAGCTGCTGCACGGGCGCTGGCTGGTGCTGCGCCGGGGCAAGAAGAACCTCGCCGCGATCCAGTTCACCGGCTGACCTGGTTTCACCGGGGAGCGATTCCGCCGTACGGCGGCGGCCCGGGTACGCGTCCGGACGCGTACCCGGGTCGCCGCCGTTCCTCGGGCGGAACCCGGGCCGGATCAGTGGCCTCGGGTCAGGTGCGTCTGCGGTTTCCTCTGATCGACGCCCACAGCATGTCGCCCACCCCGACGACGGCAACCGCGCCGATGAGCTGGAGCAGGTGCCGTGTCCAGTCGATTCCCTTGGTCTCGTTGACTCCGATCCAGGTCGCGACGGCGTTGCCGAGAATACTGCCGAGAATGCCGAACACGGTCGTCAGCCACAGTGGGATCTGCTGCTTGCCCGGGAGGATCGCCTTGGCGATCAGACCCAGGACCAGACCCACGATGATTGCCCACAACCAACTCATGTCGCCTCCTCATGCGGCGCGGTGTGCGCATGTGGGCCCAGTCTCGACCCGGCGGCCGTACCGCGCATGTCGGACACCTCCGGATGCGCTACGCCGTGGGCCGTTCGCCCGGCCGGACGTACCCCCTCTCGTCGGCGCGGGAGCGGCGGGCGTACCGTGGAACAAGGTCCGGAACGGGGAGAGTCCGGCGCGGATGTCGGGTGGTGGAGCACGATGCGCAAGCGTGGCGGAAGCGAGGTCTTCCGGATCACCGGAGCCCGTCAGGGTCTCGCCGACGATGTGCGTGGCCGGCAGCGCCGGTATGTGATCTCGATGTCCGTGCGGACAATCTCGGTGGTGCTGGCCGCCGTGCTGTGGAACGTCGAGCGCCATGTGGCGATCGTGGCGCTGGCGCTCGGAGTGCTGCTCCCCTACATCGCCGTGGTGATCGCGAACGCCGGCCGGGAGAACGCGCCGTCGCTCCCCTCGACGTTCGTACCGACGCCGGTACGGCCGATGCTGGGTGCCGGACCGGAGGACGAGAGCCGCCCGGCCGACGGCGAAGGCGCGGCCGAGGAGCGTCCGCGGGAGGCGCACAACCAGCGGTGATGCCGCCCCAGGGGGCGGCCGGGAAGGTCGGAGACGATCACCATCGGTCCGCAAAGCTCAAGAAAAGCTCAGATCAATCGTGAAGTTCCGGTGCACCGCACCCGGTTCGCCGTGACATACTGCGTACGCGCTCCGCATCCCCCGTCGGAGCGACGGACCGACGCCGGGCAGCTCCCCCCGTGGCTGCCCGGCGTCGCCATGTGTGGACAATGATCCGGTGAGTGACGAGACCCCGGAGACGAGCTCCGGCCACCCCGACGAGGCCCCGGTCTGTTCCGCGAAGGGCTGCCGTGCGGCCGCCGTGTGGGTCCTGGCCTGGAACAATCCGAAGCTGCACACTCCCGAGCGCCGTAAGACCTGGCTCGCCTGCGAGGAGCACCGCGAGCACCTCTCCCAGTTCCTGGGGGTGCGGGGCTTCCTCAAGGACGTGGTGACGCTCGCCGAGTGGGAGGGCCGTACGGACTCCGGGTCGGCCGCCGAGCGCTGACGTCGGGCGTCAGCCTCCGATCGCCGACATCGGGCGCTCCGGCTGGAGGAAGCTCGGGTCGTCCAGGCCGGATCCGGCCTTCTTGCCCCACATCGCGGCCTTCCATATGCGGGCGATCTCCTCGTCCGGCGCGTCGGAGCGCAGCGCCGCCCGCAGATCGGTCTCCTCCGTGGCGAAGAGGCACGTACGCACCTGGCCGTCGGCGGTGAGCCGGGTCCGGTCGCAGGCCCGGCAGAAGGGGCGGGTGACGGAGGCGATGACGCCGACGCGGTGGGGGCCGCCGTCCACGGTCCAGCGCTCGGCGGGGGCCGAGCCGCGGGCGTCGTCGCCTTCGGCGCTGAGGGTGAAGCGGGTGCGCAGCGACTCCAGGATGTCCCCGGCGGTGATCATGCCGTCGCGCTTCCAGCCGTGCTGGGCGTCGAGCGGCATCTGCTCGATGAAGCGGAGTTCGTAGCCGTGCTCCATGGCCCAGGCGAGCAGGTCGGGGGCCTCGTCGTCGTTGAGCCCGGGCATGAGGACGGCGTTGACCTTGACCGGGGTGAGGCCGGCGTCGCGGGCGGCGGCCATACCGTCCAGCACGTCGTGGTGGCGGTCGCGGCGGGTCAGGGTCTTGAAGACGTCGGGGCGCAGGGTGTCGAGCGAGACGTTGACCCGGTCAAGGCCGGCGGCCTTGAGGGCGGCGGCGGTGCGCTTGAGGCCTATGCCGTTGGTGGTCAGGGACATCTTGGGGCGCGGCTGGAGCGCGGCGCAGCGCTCGACGATGCCGACGAGGCCGGGGCGCAGGAGGGGCTCACCGCCGGTGAAGCGGACTTCGGTGATCCCGAGGTCGGTGACGGCGATGCCGATGAGCCGGACGATCTCGTCGTCGGTGAGCAGGTCGGGCTTGGCGAGCCACTGCAGGCCCTCTTCCGGCATGCAGTACGTGCAGCGCAGATTGCACCGGTCGGTGAGCGAGACACGCAGGTCGGTGGCCACGCGGCCGTAGGTGTCGACGAGCACTGGGTGCCCCCTCCCCGGTAACCGGAAATGTGTATGAGGTCGAGCCTACGTGAGAGCACCGACAACGACAGAGGCCCATTGCCACGAGGACCGGACCGGCCGGTTCGTAGAACTCTACGACGGGGCCGGCCGGCCGGTTTCGTACGGTGTCGGAGTCGGTGCACTCCGGGGTCGGTGCGCTGTCGGGGGTCAGTGGGCTCCGACGCCGGTGAGGGACTTGACCTCCAACTCCGCGTACTTGCCCTTGTCGGGCTCCTCCTTCGACAGCAGCGAGCCGACCCAGCCGAGCAGGAAGCCGAGCGGGATGGAGACCAGGCCCGGGTTCTCCAGCGGGAACCAGGCGAAGTCGACGCCCGGGAACATCGAGCTGGGCTTGGAGGAGACGACGGGCGAGAAGAGCACCAGGACGACCGAGGCAGTCAGGCCGCCGTAGATCGACCAGAGCGCGCCCTGGGTGGTGAACCTCTTCCAGAACAGGCTGTAGAGGATGGTCGGCAGGTTGGCGGAGGCGGCGACGGCGAAGGCGAGGGCGACCAGGCCGGCGACGTTGAGGTCGCGGGCGAGGGCGCCGAGCGCGATGGAGACGACGCCGATGAGGACGGTCGCCCAGCGGGCGGCGCGGACCTCCTCCTTCTCCGTGGCCTTTCCGCGGCGGATGACGTTGGCGTAGATGTCGTGCGCGAAGGACGACGAGGAGGCCAGGGTCAGTCCGGCGACCACCGCGAGGATGGTGGCGAAGGCGACCGCGGAGATGACCGCGAGCAGGATCGCGCCGCCGGTGGAGCCGGCGCCTCCGCCGATCTCCAGGGCGGCGAGCGGGGCCGCGGTGTTGCCCGCCTTGTTGGAGGCGACGATGTCGCTGTTCTTGAGCAGGGCGGCGGCGCCGAAGCCCAGGACGATCGTCATCAGATAGAACGCACCGATGATCCCGATGGCCCAGTTGACGGACTTCCGGGCTGCCTTGGCGGTCGGCACGGTGTAGAAGCGGATCAGGATGTGCGGCAGACCGGCGGTGCCGAGGACCAGCGCGATGCCCAGCGAGATGAAGTCGAGCTTGGAGACGCCGCTGACCCCGTACTTCAGTCCGGGCTCCAGGAAGGCGGTTCCCTTGCCGCTGTTGGTGGCGGCGGCGCCGAGCAGGTCGGAGAGGTTGAAGTTGAACTTCAGCAGGATGAGGAAGGTGATGAGGAGGGTGCCCGCGATGAGCAGGACGGCCTTGACCATCTGCACCCAGGTGGTGCCCTTCATACCGCCGATGGTGACGTACACGATCATCAGGACGCCGACCAGGGCGACGATGGCGATCTTGCCGCCGTCGCTGGTGATACCGAGCAGCAGCGAGACCAGGACACCGGCGCCGGCCATCTGAGCCAGCAGGTAGAAGATCGACACCACGATGGTGGAGGTGCCGGCGGCGGTACGGACGGGGCGCTGGCGCATCCGGTAGGCGAGGACGTCGCCCATGGTGAACCGGCCGGAGTTGCGCAGCGGCTCGGCCACCAGGAGCAGCGCGACGAGCCAGGCGACCAGGAAGCCGATCGAGTAGAGGAAGCCGTCGTAGCCGAAGAGGGCGATGGCGCCGGCGATCCCGAGGAAGGAGGCGGCGGACATGTAGTCGCCCGAGATGGCCAGGCCGTTCTGGAAGCCGGTGAACTGGCGTCCGCCGGCGTAGAAGTCGGCGGCGCTCTTGGTCTGGCGGCCGGCCCAGACGGTGATGAAGAGGGTCGCGACGACGAAGGCGCCGAAGAGGGTGATGATCAGCGGCCGGTGCTCGGAGGCGCTGCCGGCGGCCAGCAGGACGGTGGCGGGGGTGCTCATGCGTCGCCCTCCATACGGGACTTGATGGCCTCCGCCTTGGGGTCGAGCTTCTCGGCCGCGTGCCGTGAGTAGAGCCAGGCGATGAGGAAGGTGGTGAGGAACTGGCCGAGTCCGAGGACGAGGGCCACGTTGATGTTGCCGAAGAGCTTGGTGCCCATGAAGTCGCCCGCGTAGTTGGAGAGCAGGACGTACAGCAGGTACCAGGCGATGAAGGCCAGGGTCAGCGGGAAGGCGAAGGAACGGTACGTACGGCGCAGTTCGCCGAATTCCGCGCTCTCCTGCACCTCGACGAACGACTCGGTCGTCGGCTGCTCGGGGCGGGTCTCCGTACCGCCCGGGGGCGGCGGTGCATCGGTGGTCACGGAATCTCCTCGCGACGCGGGTGCGGTGGGCATGGACAAAGGGACCTCGCAGGGGGTGGGTGGCAGTGCCACCTTGATGGTGCTCCTCCCCTGCGCAACGGCACGGAGGGCGCGGCGGAGTGGTTCATCTTCGGCCTTTTTTCTTCATTGGGGTTTCTCAACTCATTGATGGGCCGTGATGATCGGCGATAGCTTCGCTCGTCATGCACCTGTCTACGCGCAAACGGGCGTGTGGACAGCTCTCGTACACGGATGATGTGGAGAACCCATGGCTCATCTGGGATCCAGACGCGGTCGCGTACTCGCGCTGCCCGCAGGTCTGGCGCTCACGGCCTCGCTCGGCTTCCTTCCCTCGGGTGCGGCCTCGGCCGCCCCGGTGGACGACACCCCGGCCGCCGTCGCTACGGACGGCCCGAAGCTGTCGTACGTCGTCAACGTGAAGGGCGGTCGCTCGACCGCCGCTTCCGTGAAGAAGGCGATATCCAGGGCGGGCGGCACGATCGTGATCGCCTACGACCGGATCGGCGTCATCGTCGTCCACTCCCAGAACCCGCAGTTCGCCCAGACGATCCGTCAGGTCAAGGGGGTCGAGTCGGCCGGTGCGACGCGCACCGCGCCGCTGTCGGTGCAGCGTGACACCTCGATCGGGGCGCAGGAGCAGCCGCTGACCTCCGCCGAGGCGAAGGCCGCGGCGGCGAAGGCCTCGGACGAGCAGGACCCCTTCGAGCCCCTCCAGTGGGACCTTCCGGCGATCAAGGCGGACAAGGCCCACCAGAAGTCGCTCGGCAGCGGCAAGGTCACCGTCGCGGTGATCGACACGGGCGTGGACGACACCCACCCCGACCTCGCGCCGAACTTCGACCGCGCCGCTTCCGCCAACTGTGTGACCGGCGCTCCGGACACCACTCCCGGATCCTGGCGTCCTGGTCCGCATGAGAGCGACCACGGCACGCATGTCGCCGGTACGGTCGCGGCCGCCAAGAACGGCGTCGGCATCACGGGCGTCGCGCCCGGTGTGAAGGTCTCCGGCATCAAGGTCTCGACCCCCGACGGCTTCTTCTACACCGAGGCCGTGGTCTGCGGGTTCATGTGGGCCGCCGAGCAGGGTGTGGAGGTGACCAACAACAGCTACTACACCGACCCGTGGCTGTACGCCTGCAAGAACGACGACGACCAGAAGGCGCTGGTCGAGGCGGTCACCCGGGCGTCGCGGTACGCCGAGCGCAAGGGCACGGTCAACGTCGCCGCGGCCGGCAACTCCCGTACGGACCTGGCCGCGGACGAGGTCACGGACACCTCCAGCCCGAACGACACGAACCCGGTGACCCGGGTGGTCAACCCGCAGGAGTGCCCGGACTTCCCGGCCATGCTGCCGGGTGTCGTCACGGTCTCCGCCACGGGTGCCAAGGGCCTGAAGTCGTCGTACTCGAACTACGGCCTCGGGGTCGTCGACATCGCGGCGCCGGGCGGCGACTCGACCCGCTTCCAGACGCCCGACGCGCCTGCCGTCAACGGTCTGATCCTCTCGACGCTGCCCGGCGGCGGGTACGGCTACAAGGCCGGTACGTCGATGGCGGCGCCGCACGCGGCCGGTGTCGTGGCACTCATCAAGTCCAAGCACCCGAAGGCCTCGCCCGCGCGGGTCAAGGAGATGCTGTACGACCAGGCCGATGCGAAGGCGTGCACCAATCCGTACGACATCGACGGCAACGGCACGGTCGACGCGGTCTGCGAAGGCGGGAAGTACGACAACGGCTTCTACGGCGCCGGCATGATCGACGCGCTGGACGCGGTGCGTAAGTAACGCGTCCGGCCAGGCAGACGGCGGGGGTCCGGTGTGGTGGGTCACACCGGACCCCCGTCGCGTGGCACTGGGTGCCATAGTGCCGGTCATGGAGACGACGGCACGCAGGGGCACGGAAGAGCTGTGGCGGATTCTCGACGGAGATCCCGCCCTCCTGGACCGGGTGGCCTACGGAGGACCGTCCGGGCTGCTGCCCGCACGGCTGCCCGTGATGGACCTGGCCCGGGCCACCGTCGCGGTCTGCGCGCTGGCGGCGGCCGAGCACGCGGGGCGCCCGGGCAGGGTCCTGGTGGACGACGGGGCGGTGGCGACCGCCTTCGTGAGCGAGCGTCACCTGCTGGTCGACGGGCGGCAGCCGGTCAACTTCGCGCCGCTGTCGCGGTTCTGGCGGGCGGCCGACGGCTGGGTCCGTACGCACGCCAACTATCCGCACCACCGGGCGGCGCTGCTCGCCGCGCTGGGCACGGCCGAGGACGTCACGGCGGCGGAGGCGGCGATCGCCGGGCGGACGGCGGCGGAGGTGGAGCGGGCGGTGTACGCGGCGGGCGGTCTGGCGGTCGCCCTGCGCACGGCCGAGGAGTGGGCGGCGCACGATCAGGGTGCGGCGGTCGCCGGACGGCCGCTGCTGACCCGGGAGCGGCTGGACGAGGCCGCGCCGAGGGCGCGTACGGGCCGGCCTTTGCGGGTGCTGGATCTGACCCGGGTCATCGCCGGCCCGGTCGCCACGCGGACGCTGGCACTGCTCGGCGCGGACGTGCTGCGGGTCGATCCGCCGGACAACCCCGAGCTGCCCGACCAGCACGCCGACACCGACTTCGGGAAACGCACGGTCGCCCTCGACCTGGAGCGCCCCTCGGACCGGCGGACGTTCGAGGAACTGCTCGACGGAGCGGACGTCCTGGTCACCGGCTATCGCCCGGGAGCGCTGGAGCGGTTCGACCTGGTCCGGCCGGGCCTGGTCGTGGCCCGGCTGTCCGCGTGGGGCGACTACGGCCCGTGGGGCGAGCGGCGCGGCTTCGACTCCCTGGTGCAGGTCGCGACCGGCATCGCCGACCTCGAAGGCACCTCCGAGCATCCGGGCGCGCTGCCCGCCCAGGCCCTGGACCACGGCACGGGCTACCTCCTGGCGGCCGCGGTCCTCCGCTCCCTGACGGAGCAGTCCGCCCAGGGCGGCACGCGTCTGATCCGCCTCGCCCTGGCTCAGACGGCCCACTGGCTCACGTCGATGCCCCGCTACAACCCCGGCGACTGGCTCCGCGAAACTCCCAGCCCGATCGGCCGCCTCCGCCACGCCGTCTCCCCCGTCAGGTACGAGGACGGACCGACGGAGTGGGCCCGGCCGCCGGGGGTGGCGGGCGGGGACGAGGCGGTGTGGGTTTAGGGAGTGGGGGTGGGGCAGGTGGGGCCGGTGGGGCCGCTCCTGCCGCCGGGCTACGGCTTGACGAGGACCTTCAGGGCCGTGCGGCCGTCCATCGCCTCGTAGCCGTAGGGGACGGAGTCGAGGCCGACCGTCAGGTCGAAGACCGGGGAGGGGTCGATCGTCCCGTCGAGGACGTCCGTGAGCAGCTCGGGAATGTACGCGCGGACGGGCGCGACCCCGCCGTGCAGCGCGATGTTGCGGTCGAACATCGTGGAGAGGTCCAGGCCCGTGCCGCTGCCGTGCGGGACGCCGACGTAGCCGATGGCGCCGCCGTCGCGGGTGATGGCGACGGCGGTGCGCATGGACTGCTCGGTGCCGACGGCCTCGATCACGGCGTGGGCGCCCTGGCCGCCGGTGAGCTCGCGGACGGCGGCCTCGGCGGCCTCGCCGCGTTCGGCGACGACGTCCGTGGCGCCGAAGGCGCGGGCGATGTCCGTACGCGCGCGGTGGCGGCCGAGCGCGATGATCCGCTCGGCGCCCAGGCGCCTCGCGGCGAGGACGCCGCACAGGCCGACGGCGCCGTCGCCGACGACGGCGACCGTCGTGCCGGGGGCGACCCCGGCGCCGAGCGCGGCGTGGTGGCCGGTGCCCATGACGTCGGAGAGGGCGAGGAGCGCGGTCAGCAGCCGGTCGTCGGAGACGGCGTCGGCCGGCAGTCTGACGAGGGTGCCGTCGGCGAAGGGCACCCGGACGGCCTCGCCCTGGCCGCCGTCGGAGCCGACGGAGCCCCAGAAGCCGCCGCGCGGGCAGGAGGTGTGCAGGCCCTCCCGGCAGTATTCGCAGCTGCCGTCGGACCAGACGAACGGCGCGACGACCAGGTCGCCCGGCCGGAAACCGGACACGTCCGAGCCGGTCTCCTCGACGACGCCGAGGAACTCGTGGCCGATGCGCTGACCTGGCTGCCGGGCCGATTCACCCCTGTACGCCCACAGGTCGCTGCCGCAGATGCAGGCGCGCAGCACGCGCACCACGGCGTCGGTGGCCTCCTGGACCACCGGGTCGGGCACGTCCTCCACGCGCATGTCGAACGGGCCGTGAATGGTGGTGGCGCGCATGGCGGGCGGTCCTTGCTGTCAGACGGCTGATCGTCTTTCACCGTACGCCTGGCCACCGGCAGCGGCGTGTCCGAGGCCGCCGAGCGCACCGTTCGTGAGCAGGACCTGCGCGGCGATGTACGTGAGCATGATCCAGAAGTCGGGGGCGGGGAGCTGGGGCCAGTCCGCGACCCCGGTGGCGATGAGGGTGTCGGAGAGCAGGAAGAGCGCTCCGCCCGCGCCCGCGGTGATCCCGAGGGCGCTCGCGCGGTAGGCCATGGCGGTGAGGAGCAGCGAGTACCCGGCGACGGGCACGCGCAGCTCGGCGGGGAGGTCGGGCCAGAGCAGCGCGACCGTGCCGACGAGCGCGGCGCCGTATGCGAGGCCGAGGGCCGGCGAGGTCCGGCCGCGGCCGAAGAGAACGAGGTAGCAGACGTGTCCGGCGGCGAAGGACCCCATGCCGACGAGGAAGGCCCACTCCGCGCCGGAGAGCAGGAAGACGTCGCCGCCCCAGCCGAACAGCAGCGCGGCGATCAGCAGCCTGGGCGCCCCGCGGGTGGCCGCGTACGCCGCGAGCAGCGGCATGAGCAGCGGCTTGGCGATCCGGTGGCCGAGCTCGGCCCCGGCGGCGAGGGAGCCGAGGTCGACGAGGACGGCGAGCGCGAAGGCGGCCAGGAGCAGCCGGGATGCCCGGGCGCTCACGCGGCCGGCTCCGCGGCGGGCGTACCCCCGGCGGCCCCGCCGTCAGGACCCGGCGCGGGCTGCCAGCCCGGCCCGCGGAAGACCCGCCCGGCACGCTCGCGCCAGGTGGTCGCGGCACGCACGTCGCGCGCGATGGCGGCGTATTCGTGAGTGGCGACGCGCAGGGGGTTGTAGGTGTTGATGTTCTTGGTGAGCCCGAAGACGGGCTTGTCGGTCTCGCCCACCCAGGACCCGAACATCCGGTCCCAGATGATCAGGATCCCGCCGAAGTTACGGTCCAGGTAGCCGCCCTGGGAGGCGTGGTGGACGCGGTGGTGGGAGGGGGTGTTGAGGACGTACTCGAAGGGCCGGGGCAGCTTCCCGACCCGCTCGGTGTGGATCCAGAACTGGTAGACGAGGTTGACCGAGTAGCAGAAGGCGATGGCCGCGGGGTGCACACCGAGGGCGATCATCGGGAGGTAGAACGGCCAGGAGGTCAGGCTGGTCCACGGCTGGCGCAGCGCGGTGGTGAAGTTGAACTTGCGGCTGCTGTGGTGCACCACATGACACGCCCACAGGATGCGGATGACGTGGTGGCCGCGGTGCTGCCAGTAGTAGAAGAAGTCCTGGGCGAGCAGCATCAGCGGCAGCGTCCACCAGAGGATGGGCACGCGCAGCGGCGTGAGCTCGTAGACGGCCGTGTAGATGGCGACGACCGGGATCTTCCAGAGGAAGTCGAAGACGAGGCTGCCGATCCCCATACCGAGGCTGGTGGCGGCGTCCTTGGCCTCGTATCCGGCGGCGTCCTCGTCGGGATGGAGTCGGTAGCTGACGATCTCGACGACCGTGAGCAGGACGAACGCCGGTATGGACCAGAGCACGACATCGGGCAGGTTCGGCATGCGAGCACGGTAGAGGCGGGCGTCGGCCACCGCTAGACGTTGTTACCAACAAGTATGCGAGACGACTTGTCAGCAACTTTTGGCACCTTCCACCAACGACGGACGTCATCAGTACGCCGTGCTCTGCCCCTCAGACCCCCGCCGCCCCCAGCAGTGACCCCGCCCCGTACGTCACCGCCATCGCCAGCGCCCCGCCGCCCGTGTTGCGCAGGACCGCGCGGCCGGGTGGGGCCGCGCCCAGGCGGGCGCTGTACCAACCGGTGAGGGCGAGGGCCGCCAGGACCGAGAGGACCGTGACCCAGAGGCGGACGGAGGGGGGTGGGAGGACCATCGCGAGGAGGGGGAGGAGCGCGCCCGCGGTGAAGGCGAGGAAGCTGGCGGCGGCCGCGTGCCAGGGGTTGGTGAGTTCGTCCGGGTCGATGCCGAGCTCCACGCGCGCGTGGGCCCGGAGCGCGTCGCGTTCGGTGAGTTGGACCGCGGCCTCGCGGGCGACGTCGGCGGAGAGGCCGCGGGCGGCCAGCAGGTCGGTGAGTTCCTGGAGTTCGGCCTCGGGCCGCTCGCGCAGTTCTCGCTTCTCCTGGGACAGGGCGGCCTTCTCCGAGTCGCGCTGGGTGGAGACCGAGACGTACTCCCCCGCCGCCATCGACATGGACCCGGCGAGGAGTCCGGCCAGGCCCGCCGTCAGGAGGGCCGCGCGGTCGTCGGTGGCGCCGGCGACGCCGACGACGAGGCCCGCGGTGGAGACGACGCCGTCGTTGGCGCCGAGGACCGCGGCCCGCAGCCAGTTGAGGCGTGAGCCGAGTGCTCCTCCATGGGCCTCGTCGTGCGTGGGTTCAGTCACCCGGGGAGGGTCTCACCCCGTCCCTCACCAGACACGGACCGACCCGCCCGGTGCGAACGCGGGGCTCGTCGCCGCCGCGGGGACCTCCTTGAGCGGCTCGGCGATCTCCTCGACCGTCGGCCCGTGGACGGCCGCGAGCCGGTCCAGGAGGGCCAGGTCGAAGCCGTAGACGCGCGCCGCGTTGCCCCCGGCCATCGCCGCGACCTCCTCCCGCGCGAGCCCCGCGTAGGCGATGCGGAGGCCTTCGCGGGAGTAGGGGGTGGTGCCCTCGTCGTGCGGGTAGTCGCAGCCCCACATGATCTTGTCGAGCCCGATCCGGTGCCGCAGCGGCACCTCGTGCGGGCGCATGAAGCTGGCGCCGACGCAGCAGTTGTCGCGCCAGACCTCGCTGGGGCCACGGCCCATCGACGCGGCCAGCCCCGCGCCGAACTTGGACTCCGCGGTGGCCGCCGTGGCGCCGACGGCCTTCGTCGCCGCCGCGACCAGCCGGTCGTGGTAGTAGTCCAGCATCTCGACCACCCCGGGGATCCAGCCCGATCCCTGTTCGGTCAGGACAAGTTTCAGGCCGGGATGGCGGCGGAAGGCACCGCCGAACATCAGGTGCCACAGGGCGCGGTGGGAGAACCACGTCGTCTCCACCATGAACACCGCCCGCGCGGCCGGTTCGTCGCCGAGCGGTGGTGACGCCGATCCGCCATGGTGGTTCACGGGGACGTCCAGCTCCTCGCAGACCGCCCAGATCGGGTCGTACGAGGCCGAGTAGAGCTCGGGCACACCGGAGCCGGGCGGGGCGCCAGGCAGCAGGATCCCGCCGGTCAGCCCCTCCGCCTTGACCCGGCGGATCTCCTTCACCGCCTCGTCGACGTCGTTGAGGAGGATCTGCGCGACGCCGGCCCGGCGGCCGGGGGCCAGCGAACAGAAGTCGGCGAGCCAGCGGTTGTGGGCGCGCAGCCCCGCCCAGCGCTGTTCGAACTCCTCCCGGGTGGGCGCCGGGGCCATCAGCGAGGCGGACGGGAAGAACGGCGGGATGGTGTTGGGGAAGACGACCTCGGCGACGATGCCGTCCGCGGCGAGCTCGGTGACCCTGCGCTCGGAGTTCCAGTTGCGGTCCGCTGTGTCGGCGAGCAGATCCTCGTACGGGTTGACGTACGTGGCCGCCCAGGCGTCGAAGTCGTCGTGGTGGCGCTTCTCCAGGTACGGCTTGTAGTCGAGAAGGTCCGCGCCGGCGTGGCAGTCGGCGGAGATGACGGTGTAACGGTCACTCATGGGGTCACCCCCAGGACGGGGAAGTCGTGGTCGGTCAGCCAGTGCCGGCCCACCTCGCGCGAGCGCGCCCAGGACGCCTCGACGGCCGTCTGGTCCGCGCTCTGGCCGAGGTCGGCCGGGGTCGGGCCGATCCGGCGGGCGACCGGGGCCAGAGCCTGTGTGTCGAAGCCGAAGACCTCCGCGGCGGCGAGGCCCAGCATCCGCCGGGTCTCCGCCACCGGGATGTCGTGGAACGTTTTCGCCAGCCACGCGCGCGTGTTGGGCCAGGTGCCCTCGGGGTGGGGGAAGTCGCTGCCCCACAGGATGTTGTCGACGCCGATCTCGTAGCGCTGGGCCAGCTCCCGCCGCTTGGTGTTGGTGGCGCAGATGAACACCTGCCGGTCCAGGTACTCGCTCGGCGGCCGCTTCAGCTCGGCGAACGGCGACAGCTTCTTGCCGCCGTGCGCGCCGAGGTAGAGCCGGTCCATGAACCAGAGCAGGTTGGGCAGCCACCAGCAGCCGGACTCGGCGACACCGAACCTCAGCCCGGGGTGCCGTTCGAAGACACCCGACCAGAGCAGGAACCACAGCGGCCGGGCCGGCCACCAGGTCACCTCGGAGACGTAGATCCCCAGGTGGTCGCCGTACTCCTCGCGCGGCGCCGCGCCCGAGTGGGTGACCAGCGGCATCCCGGTCTCGGCGGCGGCCGCCCACACCGGGTCGTAGCGGCGGTCGTGGTAGGGCTCCTTGTCCACCCACATGGAGGGGATCATCAGCGCCCCGAGCCCGGACTCCTTGGCCCGGTGGATCTCGGCGACGACCTTGTCGGTGTCCGCGGTGACGGGCAGCAGGGCGACCCCGCAGTGCCGCTCGGGATGCTCGCCGACGAACTCGGCGAGCCAGCGGTTGTGCGCCTGCGCGCCCGCCATGCCGAGCTCGGGGTCCTGGTCGCCGGAGAGGCCGAGCCCGACCCCGAAGGGCGCCGCGGTCTGGCTGTCGACGGCGTCCGCGTCGGGGAAGACGACCTCGGCGGCCACCCCGTCGCCGTCGAGCTCCTTGAGCCGCTGGGCGCTGTCCCAGCCGCCGCGCAGGCCTTCCTCGTTGTCGCTGAACCACTTCTCGGCGAAGGCCTCGTTGCGTACGCCGAGCCGGGTCATCGCCTCGCGGCGGGCGGCGCGGCCGGCGAGGAAGTCGTCGAAGTCGCGGTGGAAGCGGGCGTCGAGATAGGGCCGGTACCGCTCGGTGGGCAGCCCGGCGTGGCAGTCGGAGGAGATGATCAGATACGGGTCGTTCGGATCGGCCATGACGGCCCCCTCAGTCGAGAATGAAGCTCTCCAGGTACGACGGGTTGGCCCGCTCCAGCATCGACCGGGAGCGCGCCCTGATCTGGCGGTCGCTGTGCTCGCTCACCGGGAGCATCCAGAAGCGGTCGGCGCGGATGCCGTCGACGACGTGCTCGGCGACCTCCTCGACCGGGGTGAAGGCGACCTCGTGCCCGGCCTCCTTCATCGCCGCCTCCCACTGGTCGAGGCTGCGGTACGGGGTCCTGCGAGGCCGCTCCTTGGCGTAGCGGGCCGGCCTGTTGCGGTGCGACTCCCACAGGCCGGTGCGGAGCATGTGCGGGCCGGGGAAGAGGACGGAGGCCCCCACGCGCGCGTGCTCCGCCTTCAGGTGCGCGTACAGCGACTCGGTCATGGTGACGACGGCCGCCTTGGTGACGGCGTAGACGGAGGCGGTGGGCAGCGGGGCGATGCCGCCGTCGCCGGAGGAGGTGTTGACGACATGGCCCGGCTCGCCGCTCGCGATCATGCGGGGGACGAAGGCCTGGATGCCGTGGAAGACGCCCCAGACGTTGACGGAGAACGCCCACTTCCAGTCGTTGGGCTCGTGTTCCCACATCCGTCCCTCGGCGCCGGAGCCGACACCGGCGTTGTTGCACAGGACGTGCACGGCGCCGAAGGTGTCGTACGCGGCGGCCGCCAGGGCCGTGACCGCGTCCCGGTCGGAGACGTCGACCGTACGGGCGAGGACCTGGGCGCCGTCCCCGGCCAGCTCGTCCGCGGCCTGGCGCAGGGAGCCCTCCTCGACGTCCGCGAGGACGACGTTCAGGCCCTCGGCGGCGAAGCGACGGGCCATGGCGCGGCCGATGCCGCTCGCCGCGCCGGTGACGACGGCGGTCTGCCCCGCGGTCAGCTTCATCGGACGCCCTTCGTCCGGTGCCCTTCACGGACGCTGCCCTGCGGCGGTCCGTCGAGGATCTGCTGGGGATCGTCGTAGCGCTGGTGGATGTAGGGCAGGAGGGCCTGGGCGCTCACCCGCTCGACGACCCTGCCCTTCTGGTCGGTGGTCTTCTCCCCGATGGTGATCTCGACGAGGCGGCGTACGGGCAGATCGGCGACCGGGTCGTACATCGACTCACGCAGGACGACGTCACCGGTGACCTTTTCGAGCGCGCGCACCTTCTCGTTACGGACGCAGTGCACCAGGACCGGATCGGCGTCGAACCCGGAACCGTCCACGCCGGGCAGGAACTTGAAGTAGAAGTCGACCTTCTCGGTGGGCTCCGGCAGCGGCAGGGTCCCGGAGACCGCGCCGCGCACCTCGACGAAGGCGATGCCGTGGCGGGCCAGCGCGGCCCGTACGGTCAGTCCGTCGCGTTCGACGGTGACCTCGCCCAGTTTCTTCGGCTCGCCGAAGACCTCTCGGCCGCCGGTCAGCGCCCGCTCGTGGGTCATCGGCATCACCAGCGGATACCAGCCCCGCTGGTCGCCGTGGGCGGCGGCGACCGCGACGGATCCGGCGCCGAGCGGATAGCCGGGCAGGTCGACCTTGCTGATGTTCGCTCGCACCAGGGGCCGGTCGGTGGGCTTGAGCGGCGGCGGGAGGACCGCCGCGAGGGCGTCCGGGTCGGTCTCCCAGACCGCGACGACACCGGTGGACCAGATGTCGGGGAGCTTGGCGCTCGCGGTGCGCGCTGCGGCGATCTCGGCCTCGGTGCGCGCCCCGTACCGTACACGTGCCATATGACGTACCACCCTTCAGGGATTGAGGGGGATCGACGGCCTGTAACACAGTTACACCGGCACCGATGAGGGGTAAAGAGCCGTGCACGCACCGGAGTTGGGGGGCTGACACACATGGCACGCGCCGCACTCACCCGCGAAGAGGTGCTTCAGGCCGCTGCGGCGCTGGTGAAGCAGCACGGTCCGGCCGCGCTCACCATGCGCAAGCTCGCCGCCGAGCTGGGCACGGCCGTCACCTCGATCTACTGGCACGTGGGCAACCGCGAGTCGCTCCTCGACGCGCTCGTGGCGCGGACGGTCGCCGATCTGGGCGTCGTCGCCGCGCGCGGCCGCACCCCCGCCGAGCGGATCGTCTCGGTCGCCCGGGGCCTGCGGCGGGATCTGCGCGAGCGTCCGCATCTGGTCGCGATGGTGCACGAACGCGGCCTGACGGAGCGGATGTTCCTGCCGGTCCAGCGCTCGCTGGTGCACGAGGTGCACGCGGCCGGGCTGCGCGGCGCGCGCGCCGCCGACGCCGTCCGCGCGGTGCAGTTCCATGTCGTCGGCTTCGTCCTGGTGGAGCGCAACCGGGAACGGGCGCCGGTGCAGTCTCCGGGAGAGCAGGATCTGTGGGACGCCGAGACGGGCGAGCAGGACCCGGCGCTGGCCCGCTCGCTGGGCGGGCCGGTCGACGCCGACCGGCTCTTCACCCGGTCGACCCGGGCGCTCGTGGCCGGCCTGCTCACCGCCGACGCTCCCTGACCGGGCCTGACCCCGGCGCCCGGCCCGG
Organism: Streptomyces purpureus; assembly: GCF_014648195.1. Lineage (GTDB taxonomy): Bacteria > Actinomycetota > Actinomycetes > Streptomycetales > Streptomycetaceae > Streptomyces > Streptomyces purpureus. The sequence continues at coordinate 5,130 of NZ_BMQQ01000045.1, read as the reverse complement.
TCGGTGCCGACCGGGCCGGGCGTCAACTCCCTTACCACGCGCGCCGCCGGGCCGGTGACCGGGTCAACACGGGGGCGGGCGGCGGGCCCGGGGCGGGCTCCGGGGGCGTCGATGTCAGTGGCGGCCCGTATTCTCTGTGACCATGCTCGACGACCTGACGACAGCGACGTGGCCGGCCGCCTACCCACAGGGGTACGCGGTCGTCGACGTGGAGACCACCGGACTCGCTCGCGACGACCGGATAGTGTCCGCCGCCGTCTACCGGCTCGACGCCCAGGGCAATGTCGAGGACCACTGGTACACGCTGGTCAACCCGGAGCGCGACCCGGGCCCGGTGTGGATCCACGGGCTCACCACGGACGTACTGGAAGACGCCCCGCTCTTCGGGGAGATCGCCGCCGAGTTCTCGGAGCGGCTCGACGGCCGGGTGCTCGTCGCCCACAACGCCATCTTCGACTGGTCGATGATCGCCCGGGAGTACGCCAGGGCCGAGCGGACCGCGCCGACCCGGCAGCGGCTGTGCACGATCGCCCTTTCCAAGGAGCTGGCGCTGCCCCTGCCCAACCACAAGCTGGAGTCGCTCGCCGCGCACTTCGGCGTCGTGCAGCAGCGCGCGCACAACGCCCTCGACGACGCGCGCGTGCTGGCGGAGGCGTTCCGGCCGAGCCTGCACACGGCGGCCGAGCGGGGCGTAAGGCTGCCGCTGCTGGAGTGCCGGCCGCTCACCGAGTGGGCGGCGGCCCCGGCCACGCCCCGGATCGGGTACCAGGCGTCGTACCGGCACAACAGCTGGCGGCCCTCGCGGAAGCGGCCCCCGTGCCCGTACCCCAACCCCGGGCGCTACGAAGCGGACAAACCGCTCAAACAGGGCATGCGGGTGGCGTTTTCGGGTGACACCTCGATCGACCGCGAGCTGCTGGAGGACCGGGCCGTCGAGGCGGGTCTCCATGTCGCCACCAGCGTCTCCCGCCTGACGAGCCTGCTGGTCACCAACGACCCCGACGCGGCCACCTCCAAGACGCTCAAGGCGAGGTCGTTCGGCACGCCGGTGGTCGACGAGGCCGCCTTCACCCAGCTGCTGCGGGACGTCGCCCCGGCAGACGGGTGACCGGCCGGGCGTGCCGCCCGTCCTTCGTCCGCCGGGCATCGCACCCTGTGGCGCATGGCACGTTGCGAGGTCTGCGGAAACGACTACGGCATGTCCTTCGAGGTGCACGCGCAGGGCGCGGTGCACGTCTTCGACTGTTTCTCCTGCGCCATCCACCGCATGGCGCCCATCTGTGAGCACTGTCGCGTCCAGATCATCGGCCAGGGCGTCGAGGTCGAGGGGCAGTGGTTCTGCGGCGGGCACTGCGCCCGCGCGGAGGGGAAGGCGGGCATCGTCGACCACGTCTGAAGCATCGGCCGGCACCCGGCGGCGCAGGCCGAAGACGCCCGCCGGCACCCGGGCGCCCGGCGCCCGGCCGAGGACGCCTGCCGGCCCCGACGGCGCCGGGCCGAGGACACCCGCCGGCCCTCCCTCACGGCCCCCGTCGCCACCCGGCGGCCTTCCCCCCGCCCCCGGCCACATCCCCCGAACCCCCGTGCGTGCACCCCGCGACCCGAGTTGTACCGTCGTGGGGTGTACCGCTTCCTGTTGTCCCGGCAGTGGGTGATTCTCACCCTCATCGCCCTCGTGCTCATCCCGACGATGGTCGAGCTGGGCTTCTGGCAGTTCCACCGGCACGAGAAGCGGGTCGCGCAGAACGCGCTGATCGCCGGAAACCTGCGGGCCGAGCCCGTCCCGGTCACCGCACTCACCTCTCCCGGCCACACCGTCCCCCGCGCCGACTACTGGCGCCGGGTCACCGCCACCGGCACCTTCGACACCGCGCACGAGGTCGTCGTACGCCGCCGCACCTCCGCCTCGGACAAGGTCGGCGTGCACGTCCTGACCCCGCTGCTCCTCAAGGACGGCCGCGCGGTCCTGGTCAACCGCGGCTGGATCCCCGCCGCCCCGAACCAGATGGCCTTCCCGGAGGTGCCGCCCGCCCCCCGCGGCGAGGTCACGGTCACCGGCCGCCTCAAGGCCGACGAGACCACCAGCGCCAGCGGCATCAAGGACCTGCGCGGTCTGCCGCCCCGCCAGATCATGCTCATCAGCAGCGGACAGCAGGCGAAGGCACTGGGCCGGCAGGTCCTCGGCGGATACATCGAGCAGACCTCCCCCGAACCGGCCGCCGAGACACCCGAGCTGATCCCCGAGCCCGACCACGACTCCATCGGCGCGCACATGGCGTACGCAGTGCAGTGGTGGCTGTTCGCCGCGGGCGTGCCCGTCGGCTGGGTGATCCTCGTCCGGCGTGAGAAGCGCGACCGCGAGGAGGCAGCCGCGGCCCCGCGTGCCCCGCAGGCCCCCGAACCGGCGCCCTCCGCGCCGTAAGAACGCTTCTGCTTAGTCCCCGCCCCGACCGGGAACACGCCAGAGCGTGACGCAACGCATCGAGGACTACGCCCTCATCGGGGATCTGCAGACGGCCGCGCTCGTCGGCAAGGACGGGTCGATCGACTGGCTGTGTCTGCCGCGCTTCGACTCGGCCGCCTGTTTCGCGGCCCTCCTCGGTGACGAGAACAACGGCCACTGGCGGATCGCCCCCAAGGGCGCCGGCGTCTGCACCCGACGCGGCTACGTCGGCGACTCCCTCGTCCTGGAGTCGCTCTGGGAGACCCGCACCGGCACGGTGCGGGTCCTCGACTTCATGCCGCAGCGCGACGTGGCCCCCGATGTCATGCGGATCGTGGAGGGGGTCAGCGGCCGGGTGGAGATGAGCTCCGTGCTCCGGCTGCGCTTCGACTACGGATCCATCGTGCCGTGGGTGCGGCGCACCGACGGCCGGCGGGTGGCGATCGCCGGCCCCGACTCCGTATGGCTGCGCAGCGAGCCGGAGGTGAAGACCTGGGGGCAGCAGAACGCCACCTGCTCGTCCTTCACCGTCGAGCCGGGCGAGAAGGTGGCGTTCGTCCTGACCTGGCATCCCTCGCACGAGCCGCGCCCCGAGCTGCTCGACCCGTACGAAGCGCTGGAGCACTCCCTCGCCGACTGGAAGGAATGGGCGGGCCGCTGCCGCTACGAAGGGCCCTACCGGGAAGCCGTGCTGCGCTCCCTGATCACTTTGAAGGCGCTGACCTACGCCCCCACCGGCGGGATCGTCGCCGCACCGACCACTTCCCTGCCGGAGGAGATCGGCGGCGTGCGCAACTGGGACTACCGCTACTGCTGGCTGCGCGACTCCACCCTGACCCTGAACGCGCTGCTCGCCGCCGGCTACACCGACGAGGCGCGGGCCTGGCGCGACTGGCTGCTGCGGGCGGTCGCCGGCGACCCGGCCGACCTGCAGATCATGTACGGGCCCGCCGGGGAACGCCGGCTGCCCGAGACGGTCCTGCCATGGCTGCGCGGCTACGCGGGATCGGCTCCCGTACGCATCGGAAACGCGGCCGTGAACCAGCTCCAGCTCGATGTCTACGGCGAGGTCATCGACTCGATGTACCAGGCGCGCGAGGCCGGCCTGATGTCCGAGACGCACGCCTGGAGTCTCCAGCTCAGCCTGCTGGGGTTCCTGGAGTCGACCTGGCGCGAGCCGGACGAAGGACTGTGGGAGGTGCGCGGTCCCCGGCGCCACTTCACCCACTCCAAGGTGATGGCCTGGGTCGCGGCGGACCGTGCCGTGCGCACCCTGGAGGCCGATCCGTCGCTCCCGGGCGACCCGGCCCGCTGGCGGGCGATGCGGGAGGAGGTGCACCGGGAGGTCTGCGCGAAGGCGTACGACCCCGACCGCAACACCTTCACCCAGTTCTACGGCTCACGGGAGCTGGACGCGGCGACCCTGCTCATCCCCCGGGTCGGGTTCCTGCCGCCGGACGACCCGAGGGTGGTGGGGACGATCGACGCGGTACGGGAAGAGCTGGGCCACGGCGGGCTGGTCCGCCGCTACTCCACCGAAGGCCTGCCGGTGGACGGGCTGCCCGGCCAGGAGGGGGCGTTCCTCGCCTGCACCTTCTGGCTGGCGGACGCGCTGCTGATCACGGGGCGGGCGGACGAGGCCCGGGAGCTGTTCGCACGGCTCCTCGCGCTCCGCAACGACGTGGGGCTGCTCGCCGAGGAGTACGAGCCGGTGACGGGCCGCCAGCTGGGCAACTTCCCGCAGGCGTTCAGCCATATCGGTCTGGTGGGAACGGCCCTCGCGCTGGCGGGGGACGAGACGGCAGGATAGGTCCATGGATCTTGGACTGAAGGACCGTGTCTATGTCGTCACCGGAGCCACCCGGGGACTGGGCCGCGCCTCGGCGCAGGCGCTGACCGCCGACGGCGCGAAGGTCGTGATCACCGGCCGGGACGAGAAGTCGGTGGCCGACGCGGCCGCGGAGCTGGGCCCGAACGCCGTCGGTGTCGCGGCGGACAACGCCGACCCGACGGCGGCGGAGCGCGTGATCACCAAGGCTCGTACCGAATTCGGCCGTTTCGACGGGATTCTGGTGAGCGTGGGCGGACCGGCTCCGGGGTTCGCCGGAGACAACACCGACGACCAGTGGCAGACGGCGTTCGAGTCGGTGTTCCTGGGCGCGGTACGGATGGCCCGCGTCGCGGCCGAGTCGCTCACCGAGGGCGGTGTGATCGGCTTCGTGCTGTCCGGCTCGGTGCACGAGCCGATCCCGGGGCTGACGATCTCCAACGCCCTGCGTCCGGGGCTCGCCGGTTTCGCCAAGTCCCTCGCCGACGAACTCGGCCCGCGCGGGGTGCGCGTGGTCGGCCTGCTGCCGGCCCGCATCGACACGGACCGGGTCCGCGAACTCGACGCCCTCTCCGGCGACACGGCCGCGTCCCGCGCCGCCAACGAGTCCCGCATCCCGCTGCGCCGCTACGGCACCCCGGAGGAGTTCGGCAACACGGCCGCGTTCCTGCTCTCCCCGGCGGCGTCCTACCTGACGGGCGTCATGATCCCGGTGGACGGCGGGGCGCGACGTAGCTTCTGAGGTTCGGGCGGGGGTGGCTCGGGGCGCCGGTACTGCGGGTACGGGCCGGGGCCCGTGGAAACGCCGGTGCTCCGGGTACGGGCCGGGTACTGCGGAACGGGCCGGGGCCCATGGGAA
>NZ_BMQQ01000044.1:24587-39763 GCF_014648195.1 Streptomyces purpureus | reverse complement strand
GACCGGCCACTGCCCCACCTGCCGACAACCCACCCCGTGGCAGTCCTACGACACCGCCTAACAAAGCACTACTAGGCCGCTCTCACGAGGCTGGGCGCGGCCGCCGGGGTGTTCCGGCTCCCGGGTCCGGTCCCCGCCGGAGCCCCGGTCCGATCCCCGGCCCGATCCCCCGCCCGAGCCCGCGGCCCGAGCCCCGGCCCGCCCCTCGGCGTAAATTCGCTCGCGTTCCGCCTCTCCCCCGCGTACTGTCGTCGATGCCCCTGTTGCCGTCGATCGGAGTAGGACGTTGCTCGTCTGAGGTCTGAGACACCGTGCCGCACAGCCCCGCCGTCTTCGGCCCGCTGTGTGCGCCGCGTGCGACCTCGGCGTACGAGCCGTCCCCCCGCAGCTCCGGCCCCGTCCGGTGTCCTTGACTCTGCGGGCCCCTCTTCGCCCTGACCGGTCGCCCCGGTGTCTCACCCGTTGCCCCTCTTCTTTCTCTTACGCAACCGGGAGGCCCGTATGTCTACCGTTCCCACCTTCATCACCTGCACCGATGTCTCCTTCTCCTGGCCCGACGGAACCGAGGTGTTCGACGGCCTGAAGGTCGCCGTCGGCCCGGGCCGCACCGGGCTGGTCGGGCTCAACGGCTCCGGCAAGTCGACGCTGCTCAAGCTGGTCGCCGGGGAACTGGCCCCGTCGGAGGGCACGATCCGTACGGCCGGCGAGGTCGGGTATCTGCCGCAGAACCTGGTCCTGGACACCGCCCTTCGGGTCGACCGGGCGCTCGGTATCGACGTCACCCGCGCCGCGCTGCACGCCATCGAGGCGGGAGACGTCAGCGAGGCCAACTTCGCGGCCGTCGGCGACGACTGGGACGTGGAGGAGCGGGCCCGGGCCACGCTCGATCAGCTCGGTCTGGGGCATGTCGGTCTCGACCGGACGATCGGGGAGCTGTCGGGTGGCGAGTCGGTCCTGCTGCGGCTGGCCGCGCTGCTGCTGGCCCGCCCCGATGTGCTGCTGCTCGACGAACCGACCAACAACCTTGACCTGTATGCGCGTCGGCGGCTGTACGCGGCGGTGGAGTCGTGGTCCGGTGTGCTCGTCGTGGTGAGCCACGACCGTGAACTCCTGGAGCTGGTGGACCAGATCGCCGATCTGCGTGACGGTGAGGTGACATGGTACGGAGGCTCCTTCTCGGCGTACGAGCGGGCACTGGCCGCCGAACAGGACGCGGCCGAGCGGATGGTGCGGGTCGCCGAGGCCGACGTACAGCGGCAGAAGCGCGAACTGTCGGACACGCAGATGAAGTTGGCGCGCCGTAAGCGGTACGCGCGCAAGAGTTTCGAGAACAAGGTCGTCCCGAAGATCGTGGCGAACAACCGCAAAAGCGAGGCGCAGGTGTCGGCCGGGAAACACCGTGCGGTGCAGGCCGAGCGGCTCGCCGAGGCTCGGGAGCGGCTCGACGAGGCGGTCGAGGCGGTGCGTGACGACGACGAGATCAGGGTGGAACTGCCGTACACGACGGTGCATCCGGGCCGGGAGGTGCTGTCGCTGCGGGATCTGGCACTGCCCTACGGGGCGTGGGTGCGTGGGGAGTTGGAGCTGCGCGGCCCGGAGCGGATCGCGCTGGTGGGGCGTAACGGGGCGGGGAAAACGACGCTGCTGCGAGCGATCGCCGGGGAGTTGGAGCCGGTGTCGGGTGAGGCGGTGACTCATGTGCCGCTGCGTTTTCTGCCGCAGCGGCTGGATGTTCTGGACGACGGGCTGAGCGTGGTGGAGAACGTGGCCCGTTACGCACCGGAGGCGACGGGCAATGCGATCCGGGCGCGGTTGGCGCGGTTCCTGTTCAAGGGGGCCCGGGCGGATCAGCCGGCGGGGACCTTGTCGGGCGGGGAGCGCTTCCGGGCGGCGCTGGCGGCGTTGCTGCTCGCGGAGCCCGCGCCGCAGTTGCTGATGCTGGACGAGCCGACGAACAACTTGGACATGGCGAGTGTGCGGAAGCTGCGGGCCGCCCTGGAGGCGTACGAGGGGGCGTTGATCGTGGCGAGTCACGATGTGACGTTCCTGGAGTCGCTGGGGATCACTCGGTGGCTGTTGCTCGACGGGGAGCTGCGGGCGACGACGCCGGAGGAGGTCCGGGAGGGGCGGGAGGCCGGCGGGGGGTCTGGGGTGGAGTGATGCCGGACGGCGGGGGTGCGGCGGATCATGGGGTCTGGGAGGCTCTGCGGCACGAGCACGAGCACGGGTAGGAGTACGGGCCCGCGCACGAGTACGGGCACGGGCCCGGGCAGGTGCCCCACCCTGGGCCGCACCCTCCCCGCCTTGAAGGAGAGTGACCGTGATGCCCAGCTCCATCGCCCTGGTCCGCCGCCCCGGCCCGCGTGTCGCGGAGGGGCTGGTGACGCATATCGAGCGCTCCCCCGTCGACCCGGACCGTGCGCTCGCGCAGTGGGAGGCGTACACGGTGACATTGCGCGAGCACGGGTGGCAGACGGTGGAGGCGGAGCCGGCGGACGACTGTCCGGACGCGGTGTTCGTCGAGGACGCCGTGGTGATGTTCGGGAACGTGGCGCTGATCGCCCGGCCCGGCGCCGCCTCCCGCCGCCCGGAGACCGATGCGGTCGAGGCGGCTGTGGTCGGCCTGGGGGCTTCGGTGAAGCGGGTCCGGGAACCGGGGACCCTGGACGGCGGCGACGTCCTCAAGATCGGCTCCACGGTGTACGTGGGACAGGGCGGCCGGACGAACGCGGAGGGCGTACGGCAGCTGCGCGCGGCGTTCGAGCCGCTGGGGGCGCGGGTGACGGCGGTGCCGGTGAGCCGGGTGCTGCATCTGAAGTCGGCGGTGACCGCGCTGCCCGACGGCACGGTGGTGGGCCATGAGCCGCTGGTGGACCGGCCGTCGCTGTTCCCGCGCTTCCAGCCGGTCCCGGAGGAGGCCGGGTCGCACGTGGTCCTCCTGGGTGGCGGGAAGCTGCTGATGGCCGCGAGCGCCCCACGGTCGGCGGAGCTGTTCGCGGGTCTGGGCTACGAGCCGGTCCTCGTCGACATCGGGGAGTTCGAGAAGCTCGAAGGGTGCGTGACCTGTCTCTCCGTACGCCTGCGCGAGCTGCACGCATAACGGAACGTAACCGGACATCGCTCAGGACGGGCTTGGCCGACCCCTTACAGCCCCCTTAACCTACGGTCTCGTAACCTACGAAGCCGTAGGTAATCTGCAATGCTCTCCCGTCCCCTGGAGTACCCGTGACGCTCACCTCTCCCCACCTCGGCAGTTCGGAAGCGTGGACCGACGCCCGGCTGCTGTACGCGCTGGAAGAGGTCGTCGAGAAGGAACTCAACCGCCATCTCAAGATCTACAAGGACTGGATGCCGCACGAGTACGTGCCGTGGTCCGACGGCCGGAACTTCCCCGGCTTCTTCGAGGACGGCGAGGAGTGGGAGCTCGGCCAGTCCAAGGTCAGCGACATCGGCCGGATCGCGCTGGTGGTCAACCTGCTGACCGAGGACAACCTCCCGAGCTACCACCACGAGATCGCGACTCTCTTCGGCCGTGACGGCGCGTGGGGCACCTGGGTGCACCGCTGGACGGCCGAGGAGGGCAAGCACGGCATCGTGATGCGTGACTACCTGCTCACGTCGCGGGCGGTGGACCCGGACAAGCTGGAGCAGTTCCGGATGGCGCACATGAGCGAGGGTTTCGAGTCGGACAACCGGCACTCGATGCTGCACTCGGTCGCGTACGTCGCCTTCCAGGAGCTCGCGACCCGTATCTCGCACCGCAACACCGGTCATCACTCCGGTGACCCGGTCTGTGACCGGATGCTGGCGCGGATCGCGCTCGACGAGAACCTGCACATGATCTTCTACCGGAACCTGCTGGGCGCGGCGTTCGAGCTCGCGCCGGATCTGACGATGCAGGCGGTACGGGACGTGGTGGTGGGGTTCCGTATGCCGGGTCACGGCATGCCGGGGTTCGAGCGGGCGGCCGCGCAGATGGCGATCGGCGAGATCTACAACATGCGCATCCACCACGACGACGTGCTGCAGCCGGTGCTGCGGTTCCTGAAGGTGCTGGAGATCGACGGGCTGGGCCCGGACGGTCTGAAGGCGCAGGAGGAGCTGGGGCTGTACATGGGCGGCCTGGACGCGGAGGCGCGCAAGTTCGACGAGCGGCTGGCGGCGCGCAGGGCCCGTATGGAGGCGCGGGGCCGCTGACGGCCGCCGCTGACGGCCGGGGACGGCCGGGGGCTGAGCGGGGGCGTCAGCCCCCGGCGCCCGCACCACCCGGGAGAGTTACGGCATTTCTCCGCTTTGGCGATGATCTGCAAGGGTGGTCCGCCATGGAACGTGATCTCCAGGTGGACACCGACCAGTTGGGCCGATTCTCCCGCGCGCTCGGGGAATCCTTGACGTCGCTCGGCGCGGCGAGACGGGCGCTGGAGCACGCCCGGGCGGACCAGCTGGGCACGCGCCGGCTCGATGAGGCGTGCGACGGCTTCCAGAAGCGGTGGAAGTACGGCGCCGAGCAGCTGGGCGTACGGATCAAGGCGGTCCACGAGGGCGTCCACCTCAGCCACGAGGGCTACGTCCAGCTGAACCGCTCCCTGGAGGCGGCGTTCCGGGCGGTGGCGCCGCGTGGCTGACGCCGCCTACCCGCATCTGGGCTGGAACCCGGCCCCCGGCAGCCCCACGGAGATCGCCGCGCTGCGGTCGAAGCTGTCGGCGTCGGCGACGTCCCTGGGCACGGCGCACCGCCTGGTCGCCGAGCTCCTGGGCGAGAGTGCGTACTGGCGCGGCGAGGCGGCGGACGCCTTCCGCGCGGCCCTCGACGGCGACCTCCCCCGCTACCTGAAGAACGCCCACCGCTCCCTGTCGAAGGCGGCTTCCCGCCTGGGCACCTGGCACGACGACCTGGTCGGCTACCAGGCGACGGCGCGACGCTACGAGACCCGCGCGGCCCTGGAGTCGGCGGCCCTGCGGAAGGCCGAATCGACGGCGTCGACGGCCCGGACGACCCCGAACCTCCCGGCCGCCGACCTGGCGGCGGCGACGGACGCGGTGACCAAGGCGAGGACGGCGCTGGCGAACGTCCGCCGGCTGGCCCGCGAGCTGGAGGAGACGCACCGCGCGGAGGCGGAGCGGGTGGCGAAGTCCCTGGACGAGGCGACGGACCGGCTGGCGCCGGTGGAGCCGGGGCGCTTGTCCCGGGTCCTCGACTGGGTCGACGAGAACCTGGGCGACGGACTCAGCACGCTGTCCGCTCTGGTCGGCCTGGCGGCCGTCGTCGCGACCGGCGGGGCGATCGTCCCGCTCCTGTTCATCGCCGCCGGCCTCAGCCTCGCTGCGTTGGTCGTGCATGCGCGCGACCCCAAGATCCGGTCCGCGATCACTGCCGGGTTCACCGAAGGACGGTTCGACGGCAAGTTCTGGGGCGCGACGGTGACCCTCGCGGGTGACGCCATCGGCTCGTTGCCGGGTATCGGGGCCGTGGCTCACGGCGCCAAGGGCGTGGCAGGCGCGGTCAGGGCCGGGGCCGCTGCGGAGGAAGGTGTGTCCGTCGGGGTTCGGGGTGGTTTACGGACGTTCGCGAGTGACTCGAAAGAGGGCATGCGTCACATCAACTCGGCTCCGAAGCCGCTGGTGGAGTGGACCGCCCGCCGTACGGGTGTGAGCGCGGAGAGGCCGATCTCCGCCGGTGTCGCCACCGTAGGCGTGGGGGCCTCCGGCACGGGCTTGCTCGCCTCCGAGGACGACGACCGCGCGCGGAACGCGGCAACAGCCACTGATGCCGCCCGTCTCGCGGGCTGGGAGAGCACGAACATTTCGAGCGCGGCCCGGACCTGGGCGCAGCTCGGCCGTTAGGGGATTGCCATGGATGACATCTGGTTCCGTATGCCACCGGGGTTCGTCGATGTCGACGTCGCCGAGCTGGAGGACTGGGGGACGCGGGTCCTCACGGAGCTGCCTTCCTTGTTCGGGGACGCTGCCCAGTGCACCGAGCGGATGCGCGAGACGCAGGCTCTTCTCGGTGTCCTGAGCTGCCTGGGCGACCAGGGCACCATGCACGCGGCCTTCGGTGTTCATACCAACGCCGACTCCGACGTGTGCTTGTCCCTGCTCACGTTCACGGACATCGATACGGGCTCGCCCAACCCCACCGTGGCAGCAGCGCACTGCGCGTTGCGCATGGCAGCGGACGGGATGGGAGAGCTGCGGACGAAGAATCTCGTCGCCCTTCCTTGCGCTCGGCCGGCCGTGCTCGCGACGTATCACCTGGGAGAGCCACCCGAGCAGCTCCTGCAAGCCGCTGGGCTGTCCACCGCCGGGCGAGCTGTCTTCCAGGCCCGGCTGTCCATCGCCCGGCCTCAGGGGTCCCGCATGGTCGTCGTCGATCTCACGACGACCGAGCTGAGCCTGGCCGACGAATACACCGACATCCTGTTGGGCATCGGGCACACCGTCAGCTTCGTCGATCCGCAGCCCGAGGAGCTGCCGGCGCGGCCCAGCCGACTCCTGGACGTCCTCCTGTGACCGTTCCCGTACCACAGCCTCCGCTCGTCAAGGCGGCGTTGGACCATTGTCCGACGCGGGTGGCTCATCGTCGGTTCCTCGTCTGGCGATGGGGATGGCTCACCGTCGGCATCGCCGCGTTCACCGCCGCTCCGGTCTGGCTGGCGTTCACGGAGGATGTCGAGGGCGCCATGCCGTGGGTCGCGATGACCGTCATCACAGCACCGTTCGTCGCGCTCTTCGCCGGCCTCGCTCTCGTCTCCTCCACCCGCGCCGCCCGCGTCCTGCGCCACTACCCCTGGCGCGCCTACCCCTGCACCCACGTCCCCGTCCAGGAGCACCGCGACCATCTCGTCGTGCTCGACCTCGGCGGGGGCGAGCGGCTCGCCGTGCACCCCGTGCCTCTCCGGTGCGACCTGGAGCGGAAGAAGAACCGGCACCCCGGCGTCATCTGGTTCGCGGGGGACGTGCACAGCGGTGGGGTCGCCTCGCCCGTCGGAGGGCACTATCCGATGCGGGTCGTGCGGGCGTCGCTCGGGCGCGGTGGAGGGCAGGACGGCACGCTGCCGCCCGCCACCCCCCTCGCCGAGCGCGCCGGGCTCGCCAAGGGCGGGCGGTATCGGCGGCTCAGCCTCTGAAGCGCGCAGGCGGGACTCGGCGGGCGCTCACGCCTCGCTGTCGCGTCGCAGACGGTACCGCTCCTTCTCCGAGAGCCCGCCCCACACACCGAAGCGCTCGTCGTGCGCCAGGGCGTATTCGAGGCACGCCACCCGGCCCTCGCACGCCCCGCACAGCTGCTTGGCCTCACGCGTGGACGCGCCGGGCGCGGGGAAGAAGAATTCGGGTCCCGCCTGCGCGCACAGCGCGTCCTCCTGCCAGGACAGGTCGGGGTCGATGGTCATCATGGTGTCGGTCTGCATGACGGACACGCTGCCCGGTGGTCATAAACGGCCCGTCAACGAACCATCAACGTCATGTACGAAAAGCCCCCGGGTCGGCCGGGACCTCGGCGCGCGCTACTGCGTCGGGCTGCTCTTCATGATCGCGAACCGCGCCCCGAAGGGGTCCGCGAGCTTCGCGATCCGGCCCACGCCCTCCAGGTCGACCGGTGCCATCCGTACCGTGCCGCCGAGCTGTTCGGCCTTCGCCACGGTCGCGTCGACATCGGCGACGTGGAAGTACGGCGCCCAGTACGGGCCTTCGGCGGCTTCTGCCGGGTCGAGGTCGACGGGGACGATTCCGCCGAACATGGCGTCCGCGCCCTGGCCCGAGGGGTTGATCATCAGGTAGTTGCCGGCGTCGCCGGGCATGGGCAGGCTCGTGGTCTCCCAGCCGAACACGGAGCGGTAGAAGGTCAGCGCGGAGTCCGTGTCCGGGGCGTAGAGCTCCAGCCAGAACAGCGCGCCGTCCTCGTTGACGACGTCGAGGCCCTTGTTGGTGCCGGGCTGCCAGGCCGCGAAGCCGACCCCGGCCGGGTCGGTGAAGACGGCCATACGGCCCATGTCGAAGACGTCCATCGGTTCGACGGCGACCGATCCGCCACCCGCCTGGACCGCTTTCGCGGTCGCCTCGGCGTCCGGGGTTTGGAAGTACACCGTCCAGGACGGCGGGCCCTGCTCCGGGGGTACGGTCATGGCGCCCGCGACGGTCCGGTTCTCGCTCTGGAACATGCCGTAACCGCCGGCCTCAGGACCGGCCGACTGAAACGTCCAGTCGAAAATCCCCTCGTAGAACCTCTGCGCGGCCTCCATGTCGGGCGTGGCGAGGTCGAGCCAGTTCGGGGAGCCGGTGACATAGCGGGTGGTGAGCATGGCTGCTCCTTCGTGAGTCTCCGGGCCGACCGTGCGGCGGCGAGGGCGGCGAGGGTGGCAGAGGACGGCAGAGTGCGGCCGGGAATGGCCCCCGGCGTGCCTTCCCGAGTCTGCACCGGCCCTTCCCGGTCCGCACGCGGGCGTACTGCGCGCCGGGTACGGCCGTGACGTCCCGTAGAGGCGCTACGTCCACGCCAGCCTCACGCGTACACCCGACACGCGAGGGATATCCGCACGATCGTGCGGACAGTACTCTTGGTGGATGGGTACGAAGACGGACGGACGCGTCGAGCGCGGCAACCAGAGCCGGCGCCTGATCCTGGCGCGCACGATGGACATCGCATCGGTCGAGGGCCTGGAGGGGCTGTCGCTCGGGCGGATCGCCACCGAGCTCAAGCTCAGCAAGAGCGGTGTCTTCGCCCTCTTCGGCTCCAAGGAGGAGCTTCAGCTCGCGACGGTCCGCGCCGCGATCGCCGTCTTCGCCGAGCACGTCGTCACACCACTGCGGGACCTCCCGCCCGGCTCCGCCCGGGCCTGGGCGCTCGCCCGGAACTGGCTGGCGTACTCCGCCGACCGGATCTTCGAGGGCGGCTGCTTCTTCTACGCCGTGTCGGCCGAGTTCGACGCCCGCGGCGGCCCCGTGCACGACGCCATCGCCCGGGCCCAGCGAGACTGGGTGGAGTACGTGGAGCAGACGTTGCGGGAGGGCCGCGCGGCCGGGGATTTCACCGACGACGTCGACGTACCGCAGCTCGCCTTCGAGGTCATCGCGCTGATGGAGGCCGCGAACGCGCAGTCGGTGCTGCACGGGAACACCTCCGCGTACGAACGTGCCGAACGCGGTATCCGGCGGCGGTTGCTGGCGGATGCGACGGATCGCGGGCGCGGCGAGATCGAGGGCCTCCCGGCCTGAGCCGCCTCCCCCGCTCCCCGGCCAGAGCCATCTCCCCCGCCCCCCGGCCTGAGTCGCCTTTCCACCGTCGGGCCTGAGCCGACTCCTTACCTCCCACGGCCTGAGCCGCCTGCTCACCTCCTGACCTGGGCTGCCTCCCGGCCTGAGCCGGCGGCCTCCTCCCCGGAACCGCCGCCAGGCCCGGGGTCGTGCGACAAGCGGAGGATTGCTGCGATCCGGTGGTGTGCGAGCAGGGCTGGAACCAGCCGGCCCCGTCGGCGCCTCTCCGCTGGCATCAACTCCCCTGGAGGTCCTCATGATGTACAGCGCCACGTCCACCCGATTCGCCGACACCCGGCACACGGACGCCCTGGACGACTTCCTGCTGCCCGCCCCGGACGCCCGGACCCGGCTGCCGTACGCGCTGGCCCCCGCCGACCAGCGGAGGGTCGATCTCCACGCGGCGCTGACCGCCGCCGGCATCCCGCCCGGCCTGGGGGACGCCTCGGCGATCGACGCGCTGTCGGACCTGGACACGACGACCGTGTCCGCGGTCATCCGGTGGATCAACTGCGGGGTACGACTGGGGAGCGGCCGGGCCGACTGGTGACGGTCTCGGTGTCGACCGCGGCCGTGACGAAGCCCACCGTCTCGGTGACCACCGCGGGATCGGCGAGGATCCTGCGGTGGCCGAGGCCCTGGGTGCGGACCAGCCGTACGCGCCCCCTGTGTGCGGTCTCGAGCAGCCGGGACTGGGCCGCCGGGACCATGTCGTCGCTTTCGTCGTGGAACAGCAGGACGGGTGCGGCGAGTTCGTGGGGACGGTAGGCCGCGCTGAAGCGGGCCCATGTCCCGGGGTCGCCGGGGAAGAGCGCGTTCTCGATCCGGCCCCTCAGTGCGCCGCGTATCCGCTCGCGCAGTCCGAGCCCGGCGCAGAACGAGTCGATGACGAAGTCGAAGTCGGCGACTCCGCCGATACCGACGAACCTGCGGGTGCTCACCCCGTCCTGGAGAGCGAACAGTGATGCGAGCACCCCGAGTGAGTGGGCGACGACGGCCTCGAATCCGGTGGCGGCGGCGTGGCGCTCGTGCAACTGACGGATGATGTCGCGGAATTCGATGATGGTGGTGGTCGCGCCGTCGGATTCGCCGTGTGCCGGGGCGTCGAAGGCGACGGGGCTGTAGCCCCGTTCGCGCAGGGCGGTGACGAAGGCCGAGAGGCGTGAGGCGCGTGACTGCCAGCCGTGCACCAGCAGTACGGGGCGTGCGCCGTCACCCCAGGCGTACGTGACGACCTCCTTGCCGTTGACCGTGAGCAGGCTGGTGCGGGCCTCGGCCAGGAGGCCGCGCTCGTCGGGCCGGAGCCGGGCGCGGCCCGGCGGGCGGGTGAAGACCGCGAAGGTGGCGCGGCCGGCGAGGCGGGGGGCGACGAGGGAGGTCGCGTTGAGGGCGGTGCGCAGGAGTGAAGCCTTGGCCGACATACGGGTCTCCTCGGTCGTCCGATGCGTACAGCAATAAACTAGCACGATCGTTCGTGTTGTTTTGAGGAGCTCTTTTGAGGACCTTCTGAGGAGCGGCGCCCGAGGTCGCAAAGTCACCGGTGACGTTGCGCGTAGCCATTGCAGCGGATACCCGGCCCTCTCGCCGGCGCCCCCGTTCAGTGGGCGTGGCCCTCCGGGCCGGCCGAACGCCCGGCGGCCGGATGGTGCGGCTCGTAGCCGGGGATCGTGCCGTCGGGCTTCGCGACCAGGAAGAGGCCTGCCATTCCCATGTCGGAGTGACTCTGCACATGGCAGTGGTACATCCACGCCCCGGCTCCCACGTGCTCGCCGGCGATGATCTGGAAGCCGAAGGAGTCCGCCGGGCCGGTGATCTTGTTGTCGATGATGCGACTGGGGTCGTCGGGGCCGGTGAGCAGACCGGTGCGGTTGTCCGCCCAGCGATGACCGTGCATGTGGAAGGTGTGGTAGTACTCGCCGTGCGTGATCATCACGATTTCGACGCGCTCCCCCACCGTCGCCCGGAGTTCGGGGCTCTGGTGGCCGGGCCGGTTGTTGACGGTCATGTCGTTGAAGACGATGGTGAACTGCTTGTCGGGCAGGATGTCACCCTGGCGGCGGACCACCAGCGGACCGTAGAGCCCCTTGCGGATCCCGCCGGTTCCATGGTCCGTGCCCACCACATGGTCGTGGTAGTGCCAGTAGCCGGCGCTGCCCGGCCGCCAGGTTCCGTCCTCGCGCCGTCCGGGGGAGTGCGTGCGCCAGGTGTACGTGCGGGTGCCGCCCGGCTCCACATGACTGCGGTTCATCCGGGTGCCGTCGCTGGCCACGTCGAAGTCGACGCCGTGGACGTGCAGGCTGACCGGCACGTCGAGGGTGTTCTCGAACTCGATGTGGAGGGTGTCGCCTTCGACGAGTTCGATCACCGGGCCCGGAATGGAGGCCTTGCCCTTCTCCACGCCGTAGCCGAGCTGACCGTCCGGCAGTCTCTCGGCATACAACGTCATATGGCGCACACGCCCCCCGGCGGGCGCGGTGGGCGGCGAGTTCTCGGCGGACGCGGCATCCGGGGCGGCCGTGAGTGACAACGATGTCGCGCCGGCCGCGGCCGCGGCGCTCCCGGCCAGCAGGCGGCGGTTGAAGCTCCGTCGGTCCATGCCGAACTCCCGTATGGCGGTCGGAGATTGAGGGGGTGTACGCAACCCTGGGGGACGGCCACACGGTAGCCGCGGGTCCACCGTTTATCCACACCCAGGACAAAGTTCGCTCAATCGCTGCCTCGTCCCTTGGCGTCCGGCCGAAAGAGGTCTAGCTTCGTCGTCGTTTGTTGCTGTGGCCTGAGAGGGGTCGGTGAACACATGCACCGTGCACCACATCATTGGTCAAGATCCCGGCGGAGCGCGGCGGCAGCCGTGGCCGCGGGGGCGCTGGCGGCGTCCCTGCTGGGCGGCAACGCCGCCACGGCCGCGGATCCGGAACGCCCTTCGACAACGTTGTCGTTACCGTCGCCGCCGGGCGGCGCCAACGTACGCGTACTCGTCTTCCACGCCTCGGCCACCGCCGAGTCGCCGACCGTCGACGCCGGGATCGAGGCGATCGAGGCGATCGGCCGGTCCGGGCCGACGGCGCAGCGTTTCCGTACCGAAGCCAGCGACGACCCCGCCGTGTTCACCAACGCCACCAAGCTGGGCCGGTACAACGCCGTGGTCTTCCTCACCGGCGGCGGCGATGTGCTCGACCCCGCACAGGAGGCGGGACTTGAGGCCTACATGGAGGCCGGCGGCGGTTTCCTCGGCATCCATGACGCGGCGCGCACCGAACCGTACTCGGACTGGTTCACCGGGCTCGTCGGCGCACGCCCGGTGAACGGTCCGGTGACCGTACAACGTGCCACTGTAGAGGTGGGTGACCGGGTCCACCCGGCGACCAAGCAGCTCCCGCTGGCCTGGAAGCGGCCCGACAAGTGGCTCAACTGGCAGGCAAATCCGTCCGGTTCGGTCCACACGGTGGCCCGGGTCAGGGAGAACACCTACCGGCCGGGGGCGGGCGCCAACGGCTGGGACCACCCCGTGTCCTGGTGCCGTGACTACGACGGCGGCCGGTCCTTCTACACCGGCATGGGCGGCACGGTCGACTCGTTCGCCGAGACCGACTTCCGCGAGCATCTGCGCGGGGCCCTGCACTGGACGACCCGGATCGCCCGCGCCGACTGCAAGGCGACGATCACCGCCCACTACACGGCCGACCGGGTCACCCAGCCCAACCAGCCGGGCAAGAACGACCAGATCGGCGAGCCGCACGGGCTGGTCGCAGCGCCGGACGGACGGATCCTCTACATCGGCCGTGGCGGCGCCGATTCGTCCCAGCCGGTCGTCACCGACTGGAACAACCCCGACATCGGCAAGGGCAGGGGCGAGATCCACGTCTACGACCCGAGGACGAAGAAGGTGACGCTCGCGGGGGCGCTGACCGTCTTCGGCAACAAGGGCGGCGGAGATGAGCTGATCAAGAACGAGGAGGGGCTGCTCGGTATCGAACTCGACCCGGACTTCCTCTCCAACGGCTGGGTGTATCTGCACTACACACCCCACTCACGCATCAACCGTGACACGCGCATGGCCGAGCGTCACGTGTCACGTTTCACCCTGGACCTCGCCACGAACACCCTCGACCCGACCAGCGAGAAGGTGCTGCTGAAGTGGCCGGTGCAGATCCACAGCTGCTGCCACGCCGGCGGTGGCATGGCCTGGGACTCCCGGCAGAATCTGTACATCGCCACCGGTGACAACAACTCCTCGGGTTTCAGCGCCGGTTACTCCGGCAACAACCCCGAGCCCGACTTCAAGGGCGTGTCGTTCGCCGACGCCCGCCGCACCGCGGGCAACACCAACAACCTCAACGGCAAGATCCTGCGGATCCACCCCGAGGACGACGGCACATACACCCTTCCCGAGGGGAATCTGTTCACCGGCCGCGAGCCGGACGAGGGCGGCGGCAAGACCCGTGGCGAGATCTATGTGATGGGCGTGCGCAACCCGGCCCGGATCTTCGTCGACAGGACGACCGACATCCTCTACGCGGGCTGGGTCGGCCCCGACGCCGGCGCCCCCTCGACCACCTGGGGTCCGGCGAAGTACGACACCTTCGCGGCGATCACCAAGGCGGGCAACCACGGCTGGCCGTACTGCATGGGCAACAACCAGCCCTACCGGGACCGTAATCTGCCCGATCCGTCCGTGCCGCTCGGCTGGTACGACTGCGCCCGGCCGAAGAACGAGTCCCCCAACAACGACGGCCTGGTGCACCTGCCGCCGGTCACCCCGAACACCATCTGGTACGCGCCCCAGGGCGGCGGCCCCGACTTCCCCCGGGACGCGAACGGCGTCCCCAGCTACAAGGCCGAGGAGCAGAAGCTGCTGCTGCCGTGGCTCAAGGGCGGCGGTCAGGCGACGATGAACGGGCCGGTGTACCGCTACGACGCGGCGAGTACGAGCGCGGTGAAGTGGCCGGCGTACTGGGACGGCAAGTGGTTCGTCGGCGACTTCTACGACGGCGACCAGCCGCGCCATGCCGTGCTGACCGACCCGAAGACCGTCGGCAGGGGCGGGCTTCCGGTGCACGCGGAGTCGCTGAAGAAGATCGTGCCGGTCGGGGCGAACGGCATCCGGAACCTGATGGACTGGAAGTTCGCGCCGGACGGATCGCTGTACGTCCTGGACTACGGCCGCGGCTTCTTCACCTCCGACTCGCGCTCCGCGCTGTGGCGGGTCACCTACCAGGGCGGTGAGGCGACCCCGGCCCCCGCTCAGCTCGCGCGAAAGGCGGCGCCGTGACAGCTGTGACATTTCACCGGTCACCGAACACGCTCCGGCTGTGGACCGCGCTCGTCGCGGCCCTGCTGACGGTGGTCGGCCTGACGTCCGGTGCGGCCTACGGCCGCGGCGAGGACCGTACGACCGTCCAGCAGGTGCTGACCTGGACCGCCGGCGACCCCATCGACCGGTACCTCTCCTTCCCCACCACGGCGGTGGCGGGGCGGACCACGATCGTCTTCGAGAACAGCAGGGCGAGCGGCAACACCTCGGGCATGCCGCACACGCTCACCTTCGACGTGTCCGACCCCGAGTACAACCATGACGTGCCGCTGAACATCCTCGCCAACCCGACGGACGACCAGGGCGGCCGGCACACCACCGAGGTGACGCTCACGCCCGGCCGCTATCGCTTCTACTGCACCATCCCCGGCCACGGCCAGATGCAGGGCATTCTCACCGTCACCGAACCGGGCGGCGAGGACACCGCCCCGCCGGAGACCGCGGCGAAGGTGGAGGGTGAGAAGAACGCGGACGGCGCCTACGTCGGACACGCCAATGTGACATTGTCCGCCACCGACGCCGGATCGGGTGTGGAGCGCATCGAGTACGCGCTCGGGGCGGCCGGCCCCTGGCAGCCGTACACGGCGCCGGTCATGGTGCACCAGAT
>NZ_BMQQ01000044.1:24274-24541 GCF_014648195.1 Streptomyces purpureus | reverse complement strand
GCGCTACCGGGCCACCGACAAGGCGGGCAACACCGCCCCCGAGAAGGCCGTCGCCTTCACCGTCGTCGCCCCGCCCAGCGACGACACCACCCCGCCCGAGACCTCGGCGAGCGTGAGCGGTGAGAAGGACGAGCAGGGCCGGTACGTGGGGATGGCGACGGTCACGGTCACCGCCTCCGACACCGGCTCCGGCGTCAACTCGCTGGAGTTCGCGCTTGGTTCAGGGGCATGGCAGGCGTACACGGCGCCGGTCATGGTGCACCAGGC
>NZ_BMQQ01000044.1:0-24233 GCF_014648195.1 Streptomyces purpureus | reverse complement strand
GCGCTACCGGGCCACCGACAAGGCGGGCAACACCGCCCCCGAGAAGGCCGTCGCCTTCACCGTCGTCGCCCCGCCCACCGCGGACAGGACGCCTCCGGTCACGGCGGCCGAGGTGACCGGGTCGGTGAACTCCGACGGGGCGTACATCACCAGCGCCAAGGTGACGCTCACCGCCACCGACACCGGGTCGGGTGTGGAGAGGACGGAGTACTCCCTGGACGGCGGCCCGTACCTCGCCTACACCGCGCCCTTCCTTGTCGACCGCGTGGGCCATCACACCGTGCTGCACCGCGCCACGGACAAGGCGGGCAACACCTCCGAGGCGAAGCGGGTGACCTTCACCGTCGCGGAGGGCGGCGGGGTCCCGGCACCGCACTGCCCCGAGCACGACGAACGGCTGACGGTCATCGTCGGCACGGTCGACTCGGGGGTGCCGAACCGGATGACACGCAGCCGCTGCACGATCGGTGAGCTGATCGAGGACGAGAAGGACTGGAGCTCGCACGCACTGTTCCTCAAGCATGTCGACGCCGTCCTGGACCGGCTGCTCGCCGACGGGGTGGTCGACGCCCGCGAACACCGGACGGTCTACCGCGCGGCCAAGCAGTCCGGCATCGGCAGACCGGGGCAGACGACCGGGTACAAGAACCTCTTCGACGGTTCGGCCGCCTCCTTCGCCAAGTGGCAGCACGTGGGCGGTGGTTCGTTCGCGCTGAACGCCGACGGGTCGATGACGAGCGGCACCAGCCGGGCCGGGCTCGGGATGCTGTGGTTCCCGCAGCGCGCGTACGGTGACTTCTCGCTGAAGCTGCGGTGGCGCGACGACGCGCCCGGCAGCGGCAACGCCAACAGCGGGGTCTTCGTCCGCTTCCCGTACGTCCATGAGAACCCCGAGGAGCCGCGGCCCGAGTGGGTCGCCATCAAGTACGGCCACGAGATCCAGGTCCTGGACCGGCCTGACGGCGACATGTACAAGTCGGGCTCCGTCTACGGCTTCGACCGGGTCGGTCTCGGCGGGGCGGGGGTCACTCCGAAGGGCTCGTGGAACGACTGCGAGATCCGGGTGGAGGGCCAGCACTACAGCGTGTACCGCAACGGCGTACTGATCAACGAGTTCGAGAACGCCGGCGGGCAGGACTTCTACCCGGCGCGGGCCGACGACCCGGGTACCGACGGCCGCCGGTACGCCTCCGGCTACATCGGCCTGCAGGTCCACGGCACCGCCGATGTCATCTCGTACCGTGACATCCGGATCAGGGAGTTCTGAGGACACGGGCGGCCCGGTGCGGTGTCACACCGCACCGGGCCGTCGTACGGTGCTGTGTCACTCCTTGCGGGCGCGGCTGGGCTGCACGCGTTTGGGTTCCCCGGGCATCTTCGGGTACTCGGGCGGGTAGGGCAGGTCGCCGAGGCCGTGGTCCGCCTCGTCCTTGCGGGCCAGTTCGAGCAGGGTTTCCAGGCTGAAGCGGTGGTCGTCCATGTCCGCGTGGACGTCGCCGGCTTCGGCGTACCGGCCGGGCATGGTGCGGATGTCGAAGTCCTCGGGGACGACGTCGTCGATCTCCTCCCAGCGCAGGGGCGCCGAGACCGGGGCGTGCGGCCGGGGGCGTACGGAGTAGGCGGAGGCGATGGTGCGGTCGCGGGCGGTCTGGTTGTAGTCGACGAAGATCCGCTCGCCGCGTTCCTCCTTCCACCATTTGATGGTCACCCGCTGGGGCATGCGGCGCTCCAGTTCGCGGCCGCAGGCGATGGCGGCGCGGCGGACCTGGGTGAAGGTCCAGCGGGGTTCGAT
Source organism: Streptomyces purpureus (assembly GCF_014648195.1). GTDB lineage: Bacteria > Actinomycetota > Actinomycetes > Streptomycetales > Streptomycetaceae > Streptomyces > Streptomyces purpureus. The sequence goes on along the minus strand of NZ_BMQQ01000044.1, from coordinate 22,441 downwards.
GGGGACGAAGACGTGCAGGCCGCGGCCGCCGGAGGTCTTGGGCCAGCCGCGCAGTCCGTTCTCGTCGAGGACGGTGCGCAGTTCGTGGGCGGCGTGGACAGCGTCGGCGTAGTCGGTGCCGGGCTGGGGGTCGAGGTCGATGCGCAGTTCGTCGGGATGTTCGGTGTCGTCGCGGCGTACGGGCCAGGGGTGGAAGGTGACGGCGCCGAGGTTGGCGGCCCACAGGACGGCGGCGGGTTCGGTGGGGCACATCTCGTCGGCGCTGCGGCCGCTGGGGAAGGTGATGTGGGCGGTGGGGATCCAGTCGGGGAGGTACTTGGGGGCGCGTTTCTGGAAGAACGATTCCCCGGTCACTCCGTCGGGGTAGCGCTCCAGGGTGGTGGGGCGGTTGCGCAGGGCGCGGGTGATGCCGTCGCCGACGGCGAGGTAGTAGGTGACCATGTCGAGCTTGGTGTAGCCGGGCTCGGGGAAGTAGACCTTGTCCGGATTGGACACACGTACGGTACGGTCGCCGACTTCCAGCTCCACCGCGTCTGCTTTGCCCGACTTGCCTGCCATGCCTGCCAGCGTAGGCCGCGCCGACATTCATCGCATACCGGACAATCACCCTATGGATCTGCCGGTGATGCCGCCTGTGAAGCCGATGCTGGCCAAGGCCGTGAAGAAGATCCCGCCCGGGATGCAGTACGAAGCGAAGTGGGACGGGTTCCGTGCGATCGTGCACCGGGACGGTGCGGAGATCGTGATCGGGAGCCGTACGGGCAAGGAGCTCACCCGCTACTTCCCCGAGCTGGCCGCCGCGCTCCTGGAGCGGCTGCCGGCGCGCTGCGTGGTGGACGGGGAGATCGTGATCGTGCACGAGGGGCGGCTGGACTTCGACCGGCTGACCGAGCGGATTCACCCGGCGGCGTCACGTGTGACATTGCTTTCGGAGAGAACACCGGCGAGTTTCATCGCCTTCGATCTGCTGGCGCTCGGTGACATGGCGCTGCTGGACACTCCCCTGGCCGAACGGCGCGTCCTGCTCACCGAGGCGCTGCGCGGGATCACGGCGCCGGTCCACCTGGCCCCGGCGACGACCGACCTGGTGGTCGCAGCCGAGTGGTTCGAGCAGTACGAGGGCGCGGGCCTCGACGGCGTGATCGCCAAGCCGCTCGATCTGCCGTACCGGCCCGACGCGCGCCTGATGTTCAAGGTGAAACACGAGCGGACAGCCGATGTCGTCGTGGCCGGCTACCGCTTCCACAAGAGCGGGCCGGTCGTCGGCTCGCTCCTGCTCGGCCTGTACGACGCCGGGGGCCGGCTCCAGCACGTCGGGGTGTGCGCCGCGTTCACGGCCAAGCGGCGCGAGGAGCTGGTGGCGGAGCTGGAGCCGCTGCGGATGGACCCGCCCGACGCCCACCCGTGGGCCGCCTGGGCCGAGGAGGCGGCGCACGAGAGCGCCCGGCTGCCCGGGGCCCCGAGCCGCTGGTCGGGGAAGAAGGACCTGTCGTGGGTGGCGCTGCGGCCGGAGCGGGTGTGCGAGGTCGGCTACGACCACATGGAGGGCGACCGGTTCCGGCACACGGCCCAGTTCAAGCGGTGGCGGCCGGACCGGGAGCCGGAGAGCTGCGGCTACGGGCAGCTGGAGGAGCCGGTGTCGTACGACCTGTCACGTGTGCTGTCTCCTCCGTCGTGAGCGGCGGACCATGGACGCCGTCACATGTCACATCACGTGTCATCTGTACAGCGCCTCGATGTCGTCCGCGTACGCCCGCGCGACGGCGTGCCGCTTGACCTTGAGCGACGGCGTGAGGAGCCCGTTCTCCTCGGCGAACTCGCCGGGCACGATCCGGAAGACCCGGATCGACTCGGCCCGGGAGACGGCCTCGTTGGCGTGGTCGACGGCCTTTTGCACGTCGGCGACCATCTCCGGGTCCTGGCAGAGGTCGGCCATGGGCGTGTCGTCGGGCCGTCCGCGGACCGCGAGCCAGTGCCGGGCGGCGTCGGGTTCGAGGGTGACGAGCGCGGCGACGTAGTGCCGGTTGTCGCCGACGACGAGACACTGGCCGATGGGCGGTCGGCTGCGCAGCCGGTCTTCCAGGACGGCCGGGGAGACGTTCTTCCCTCCGGAGGTCACCAGGATGTCCTTCTTGCGGCCGGTGATGACGAGATAGCCGTCATCGTCGAGGCGGCCGAGGTCACCGGTGGCCAACCAACCCTCCCGCAGCGCCTCTTCGGTGGCGGCGGGGTTGTTCCAGTACGAGCCGAAGACGATGCCGCCCCTGATGAGGACCTCGCCGTCGTCGGCGATGCGTACGGATGTGCCGGGCAGGGGCCGGCCGACCGTGCCGGGGCGGGGCCGAAGGGGCGGGGTGAGGGTGGCGGCCGCGGTGGTCTCCGTCAGCCCGTACCCCTCGTAGACGAGGATCCCGGCGGCGTAGAAGAACAGACTCAGCTCGCGCCCCAGCGGGGATCCGCCGCTGATCGCGTAGCGCAGCGCGCCGCCGAGCTCCTTGCGGATGCGGCGGTAGACGAGCAGTTCGTACAGGCCCCAGGCGAGCCGGAGCGTGAGGCCGGGCCCGCGTCCCGTACCCAGGAACCGGTCGAGGGAGGCTTCGCCGAAGCGTACGGCGGTGCGGTGGGCGCGGTCGAACGACGCACCGCGGCCGACGCGTTCGGCGGTGGCGCGTCCGGTGTCATGGATCTTCTCGAAGAGATAGGGCACGCCGACGACGAACGTCGGTCTGAACGACCGTAGTTCCGGGCGGAGTTCGTCGGGCTTGATGCTGGGGCAGTGACCGATCTCGATCCGGGCGAGAAGGCAGGCGACCTGGATGGTGCGGCCCAGGATGTGGGCGAGCGGCAGGAACAGCAGCGTCGACGCGGTCTGGCCGGTGACCTCCCGGAAGACCGGGTGCAGCAGGTCGACTGTGTGTACGGCCTCGGCGAGGAGGTTGCCGTGGGAGAGGACGCATCCCTTGGGGCGGCCCGTCGTGCCGGAGGTGTAGCACAGTGTGGCGACAGTGTCACATGTCAGTGCGGTGCGGCGTTCGGTCACGGCCGCGTCCGGCAGCCCTTCACCGGCCGCCACCAGTTCACCGAGTCCACCGGACGCGATCTGCCAGGTGCGGGGCGGTTCGGGAAGGCCGGCTGTCGCCCGGGCGGCGGTCGCGGCGTGTTCGGCGGTCTCCACGACGAGATGACGGGCGCCCGAATCCTCCAGGATCGAGGCGATCTGTTCCGCGGAGGAGGTGGCGTAGAGAGGTACGCTCAGGCCGCCCGCCGCCCAGATGGCGAAGTCGAGTACGGCCCACTCGTAGCTGGTACGGGCCATCAGCGCCACGCGCCCGCCGGGCTCGAGTCCGGCGGCGATCAACCCCTTGGCGGTGGCGGTCACTTCGCGGGCGAACTCGGCGGAGGTGACGGCCTGCCAGGTGCCGCCCTGCTTTCGGCGCAGGACCACGGCGTGCGGGGCTTCGGCGGCGTTGGTGAAGGGGATGTCGGCGGCGGTCGCGGTGCTCGCGCCGGCCGGCGTCCCGAGCGGGGTGCGGGCCTCGCGTACGGTGCCACCCTCCCGGACGACCTCGACCGGGTACCGCTCGGCGAGATCGCCGCGCTTCCTGGCCTGCCTCAGATCCTTGCGTACGCCCATGGTGGTCTCCTGTTCGCGCGGGCGGGCGGGAGTTACCTGGATCGACTGACGGGTCTCTACGGGCTTACCGGGAAGTCAACTTACTCGCGCGTAATCAGAAAGCAACGGGTCCGGCGGGCTGGGTTCACATGGGCGCGTACGGGCGGCGCCGTCGGCGCGGCCGGGGACAGGTGAGTCCGCAGGCCTATGGCACACGGGCGTCGACAGCGCATACTGACTCCACGATGACAAATGCATCCGCGCCCCGGCGCCACCTGCCCACGAGTCCCTTCGCCGCTCCCAAGGAACCTCTGATCGCGGACTTCGCCCTGGGCGACCGCGTCTCCCACGACCGCCACGGCCTCGGAAAGATCATCGGTGCGGAGGCGGCGGCCATGCTCGTCGACTTCGGCGCCACCCAGACCCGCATCGTCAGCCCCTACAAGGGCATGCACAAGCTCTGACGCGACCCGCACCCCGCAAGCCCGCCCCCGCGGCCCGGGCCAGGCACGGTTCACGCCCGGCCCGATGCGGCAGGGCCGGTCCGATGCCGCACGGCCGGCGCGGACGGCCACCCATGCGCGGCCCCGTTGTCAGTGGCCGCCGCTACGGTGGTGCCATCCCATTCGCGCTTGCTGGCTGCGGCGCGTACTCGGACCCGCCCCGCCGGTACAGCGCCCGGTGGGGCGGAGACATGTCCGGCGACTTCTTCCCCTTCCCACCCTCGACGACACCCCGGCCGGAGCCCGGCCGGGAGTGAGATGCTTCACATCCCGCCGCCTTTCGGTGGGGCGCCGAAGGCCCGAACTCGGCCGGGTGTTCGGGGCGTGTGCGAGCGATCCCGGCCCTCGGTTCACGGTGGAGATCGCGTGGCAGGCCACACACCTGCGGGAACGCGGCGGGGTGTCGACGGCCGGGTCCGGGGCGCTCTCGCGTGTTCGATCGTCCGCGCCCCGGCAGGCGCCACACGCCGTTGCCCGACGGAGACATCCCTGTGGAGGAACAGGTACGCCGGTCCGCGAGGATGGTGGGGAGACACCCGACCGCAGAGAAGGACCCGCTGTGTACGCCTCCTCACTCGTCCCCGTACCGATCCCCGACCGTGTGGCCGCACTGATCGGGTCCTGCATGCCGATCCACATCCTGCAGGCGGAGGTCGACGCGGAGTGCGCGGCGCGTGAGGTCCAGCGCTTCCGGGGGCCGCTGTGCGGGGAGGACCAGGCGGACCGGGAGCACGCGCTGTCGACGCTGGCCCGGGCGAACAAGGTGCTGGCCGCCTACCACCCGCGCCTGCCGGTACGTCACTGCCGCTGACGCCGGCCCCGGCCGGGCGCGCCCGTACCGGCCGTACGACCCGTCACGCCGGTCCCTGCGGGAGCACCTGAACGTCCCGTACCGCCGCTGCCCCTGTTCGGACCGGCTCCGCATGCGGGGGTGCCAGTCCGGTGTGAGGGTGCGAGAGTGACCACCAGCAGCGAGGCCGGGCAGCCCGCCGCACCGCAGAGCGCCCCTGCCGCACCGCCGGTGCTCGACGCACGGCGGCGCAACGTCGTCTTCGGGACGATCATGCTCGGCGTGCTCCTGGCGGCGCTCGACCAGACGATCGTCGGTACGGCCCTGCCGACGATCGTGTCGGACCTCGGCGGCGCCGCGCACATGTCGTGGGTGGTCACCGCCTATCTGCTGGCCGAGACCGTGACCACCGTCCTCGTCGGCAAGTTCGGCGATCTCTTCGGCCGCAAGGTGATCTTCCAGGTCTCGGCGATCATCTTCATCACCGGTTCGTTCCTCTGCGGGCTGGCGAGCAACATGACATTGCTCATCGCCTGGCGGGCCCTGCAGGGCGTCGGCGCCGGCGGGCTCATGGTCACCTCCATGGCGCTGATCGCCGATGTCATCCCCCTGCGCGAGCGGGGCAAGTACCAGGGCGCGATCGGTGCGGTCTTCGGGGTGTCCACCGTGATCGGGCCGCTGCTGGGCGGCCTGTTCACCGACCACGCCAGCTGGCGGTGGGCGTTCTACGTCAACGTCCCGATCGCGATCCTCGTCGTCATCGCGGCCGCACGTTCCATCCCCTCCGTACGCGCCGCCGGCCGCCCGGTCATCGACTACACCGGCATCGCGCTGGTGGCGGCCGGTTCCAGCGCCCTGATCCTGGCGACCAGTTGGGGCGGCAACGAGTACGCGTGGGGCTCCGGGGTCATCATCGGGCTCTTCACGGGCGGTCTGGTGGCGCTCGCGCTGTTCTGCTGGGTGGAGACCCGGGCCGCCGAACCGATGCTGCCGATGCGGCTGTTCGCCAACCCGGTCTTCACGGTCTGCTCGGTGCTCAGCTTCGTCGTCGGCTTCGCCATGCTGGGCGCGATGACGTTCCTGCCGACGTACCTGCAGTACGTCGACGGGGACTCGGCGACCGTGTCCGGCGTCCGGACCCTGCCGATGGTGGTCGGCCTGCTGATCGCGTCGATCTTCAGCGGCAACGTCGTCAGCAAGACCGGCCAGTACCGCGTCTTCCCCATCGCCGGATGCCTCGTGATGGGCGTGGGCCTCTATCTGCTGTCGAGGATGGGGACGGCGACAGGCGCCTGGCTGGAGTCGCTGTACATGTTCGTCCTCGGCATCGGTATCGGCCTGTGCATGCAGGTCCTGACGATCGCCGTGCAGAACACCGTGGGCTACGCGGACCTGGGCACCGCCACGTCCGGTGTCACATTTTTCCGTACACTCGGCAGCTCGTTCGGCACCGCGGTGTTCGGCACTCTGTACGCCAACTCCCTCGCCCCCAACCTCTCCCAAGGCATCGGCGAGGCCGCGCGGGCCGCCGGGGCGCGGGATCCGGCCTCCCAGCAGGAGATCGCCCGGGCGGCGCAGAGCCCGCAGGGGGTGCACGACCTGCCGGCCGAACAGTCCGGGCCGATCGTGCAGGCGTACGCGGACACATTGCACACGGTCTTCCTGTGGACGGTGCCGGTGGCCGTCGTCGGCTTCCTGGTCGCGCTGTTCCTCAAGCAGGTGCGGCTGCGGGACGTGGCGCGGTCCTCGGCGCCCGACATGGGCGAGGGCTTCGCCTCACCGACCACCGTCGGTGACTCGGCGAAACTTCTCGAACTCGCCGTCGCCAAGATCCTGCGGCGTACGGACCTGGAGACGGCGCGGCGGATCGTCGATGCGTCCGACACCCGCCTCGACCCGGCGGGCGCGTGGGCGGTGATGCAGGTCGAGCTGTTCACCCGCCTGGTCGGGCATGGCGGACTCGGTCTGATGGCGGCCCGGCTCCGGGTGCCGCCGGAGGTGCTGGTGCCGGTCTTCGACCGCATGGTCGAGGAGGGCTATCTGACCCGTGACGGCAATCTCTTCTCGCACACCGCGGCCGGCCGCCGCGAGGCCGATGTCATCACCCGGGCGTGGGCCGAGTGGCTGACCTCGCAGATCGAGCGGGAGCAGGGCCGGCCGAGCGGGCCGGAGCTGCGGGCGGCGGTCGATGCCATCGCGAAGCGGCTGATCGCCGAGGACCTGTCGCAGGCGTGGGCGGCCGGCCGCCGGGAGACCGCCGGGGTCACGGCTCGATGAACGTGCCGTCCCGGTAGACCCAGGCGCCTTCGTGCCGTTCGAAGGTGCTGCGCTCGTGGAGTGAGCCGGGGGCGCCCGCATGGGTGTAGCGGGCGACGAAGGTGACGGTGCCGTGCTGGTGGAAGGCGGTGCCGTCGGTGCGGTCCAGGATCTCCAGGCCCGTCCAGCGCATGGCGGGGTCGAAGCCGACCTCTCCGGGGCGGGTCGCGGGCGCCCAAGTGCGCAGCAGGTACGCCTCGTCGTGGACGACGAAGGCGGTGTAACGGGAGCGCATGAGGAGCTCCGCGGTGGGGGCGGTCGCCTTCCCGGCGTGGAAGCGCCCGCAGCACTCGCCGTACGGCGCGGCCAGCCCGCAGGGGCAGGGCGTGTCGGCGGTGACGGCCGGGGGCGCGGCGGGGATTCGAGGGCGGGTGGGGCGTTTGGTGCGGCGTGCCATGGGCCCATTGTCGCGGGTGCACGGCGGCGGTACGGGCGCGGGGGCGGCCTGGCGCGGGGCGGGCCGGGGCCTGCGCGGGGGGCGCGGGGCGGGGCGGGCCGGGCGGCGGTACGGGAGGCGCGGTGGCGCTACGAGGCGCGGGGTGGGGGGTGGCGGGATCGAGCCATCGTGGTTTTGGGCCCGCGTGCTGCTTCCGAGGTACCGGTGGCATCCGTATATTCCTGCGCCGGACGCGACAGTTACCGCCGGTAAAGGGGTTGGCATGGACGGTACAAGCAGTACGCGGCGTACGTTCGTCGCGGGCGCGGCGGCCGTCACCGGCGCGCTCGCGGTCTCCGGCGCACGGGCGGTGGCGGCGGAGCGGCCCGGGACACCGTCAGGGGCGCGGTCCGGGGGTTCGGCGCCGTCCGTCGCGGTGCTCGGCGGCGGCGTGGCCGGGCTCACCGCCACCCAAGAGCTGGCCGAGCGCGGGTATCACGTCACCGTGTACGAACGCCGCGCACTCGGCGGCAAGGCCCGCAGCATGGATGTCCCCGGCAGCGCGCGCGGCGGGCGCCGGGCGCTGCCGGCCGAGCACGGCTTCCGGTTCATCCCCGGCATCTACCACAACCTCCCCGACACGATGCGCCGCATCCCCTTCCCCGGCAACGCCAACGGCGTCTGGGACAACCTCGTGGCGCCGCCGGAGATGTCCTTCGCCCGCACCGGCCGGGAGGATCTGCGCATCCCGCTGCCCTGGCCCGGCCACAAACCGGCCGAGCTCACCCTCGACGAGATCCGCCGCGCCCTCACCGCCTTCCTGGACACCGCCCTGGGCATCCCGTTCCACGAGACGGCGTACTTCGTCAACCGCGGCCTGGTGTTCCTCACCAGCTGCGACGAGCGGCGCGACGAGACGTGGGAGCGTACGCCCTGGTGGGACTTCATCAGGGCCCAGCGGATGAGCTACGACTACCAGCGCATCCTGGCCGTGGGGCTCACCCGGAACATCGTGGCGACGAAGGCGGAGGAGGCCAGCACCCGTACGGTCGCCACGCTGCTGGAGGCCTTCATCTTCAACGCGCTGGGCCGCGGCGCCGACGGCCCCCTCGACCGGATCCTCGACCTGCCCACGAACGAGGCGTGGATCGACCCGTGGGTGGCTCATCTGGAAGGCATGGGCGTCGACTTCCGCGTCGGCTGGACCGTACGGGAGGTGGAGTACGGCTCCGGGCTGGTCAGCGGGGTCGTGGTGACCGATCCGTCGGGTGCGCGGTCACATGTCACCGCGGACCATTACATCTCCGCGATGCCCGTGGAGCACGCGCGCCGGACCTGGGGGGCCGGGCTGCGGGCGGCCGATCCTCAGCTGGCGCGCTGCGACAAGCTGGAGACGGACTGGATGACCGGCATCCAGTTCTATCTGACCGAGCGGGCGCCGCTGCTCAACGGCCACGCCAACTGCATCGACTCCCCCTGGTCCCTGACGGCCATCCAGCAGGCCCGGCACTGGCCGGAGCGGGACTTTCCCGCCGACTACGGCGACGGCGTGGCGGTGGACTGCCTGTCGGTGGACATCTCCGAGTGGGACCGGCCCGGCATTCTGTACGGCAAGACGGCCAAGCAGTGCACCCGGCCCGAGGTGGCCCGGGAGGTGTGGGCCCAGCTCAAGGCCGCCTTCAACGACACGGGCAGGGCCGTCCTCAAGGACAGTGCGCTCCACTCGTGGTTCCTGGACCCCGGCGTGGACGGCCTGGGCACCCCGAACCCGACCAACGACGACCAGCTGCTCATCCACCCCGTCGGCACCTTCCACAACCGCCCCCAGGCCGAGACGAAGATCCCCAACTTCTATCTCGCGGGTGACTACGTGGCGGTCGACATCGACCTGGCGACGATGGAGGGCGCGAACGCCTCGGCCCGTCAGGCGGTCAACGCCCTGCTGGACCGGACGGGTTCGACGGCGCCGCGGTGCACCGTGACACCTCTCTTCCGCGCCCCCGAGCTCGAGATCCTCAAGCGCCACGACCGCACCCGCTACCGCCTCGGACTGCGCAACGCACTCGACCTGGGGTGAGGGCCCCCGCGTGCACGGTGACACCGGTACGTGCACGGTGACACCCGAGCGGGGGCGGTCGCGCCGAGTAGCGTACGGGCATGAAGCTGACGATTCTCGGCGGCGGCGGATTCCGCGTGCCCCTGGTGTACGGAGCTCTCCTCGGCGACCACCGCGAGGGCAGGGTCACCCATGTGACATTGCACGACGTCGACGCGGGGCGGCTCGCGGCGATCGTACGGGTCCTCGCCGAGCAGGCGGCCGGCGTCGCGGACGCGCCGGTGGTCTCCTCCACGACCGATCTGGACGAGGCGCTGCGCGGCGCGGACTTCGTGTTCTCGGCGATCCGGGTCGGCGGCCTGGCGGGTCGGGCCGCCGATGAGCGGGTGGCCCTCGCCGAGGGGGTCCTCGGGCAGGAGACGGTCGGCGCGGGCGGGATCGCGTACGGGCTGCGGACCGTGCCGGTGGTGGTACGCATCGCCGAGCGGGTGGCCGAGCTCGCGCCGGACGCCTGGGTCATCAACTTCACCAACCCGGCCGGCCTGGTCACCGAGGCGATGTCCCGTGTGCTGGGTGACCGTGTCATCGGCATCTGCGACTCGCCGGTGGGGCTCGGCCGGCGCGTCGCGCGGGTGCTGGGCGCCGACCCGGACGAGGCGTGGATCGACTACGTGGGCCTGAACCATCTCGGCTGGCTGCGCGCCCTGAAGGTCGGTGGGCGCGACGAGCTGCCACGGCTGCTCGCCGACACGGAGCTGCTGGGCTCCTTCGAGGAGGGCAGGCTCTTCGGTGCCGAGTGGCTGAGGTCGCTCGGTGCCGTCCCCAACGAGTATCTGCACTACTACTACTTCAACCGTGAGGCGGTACGGGCCTACCGCGAGGCGGGCAAGACCCGTGGCGCTTACCTCCTGGACCAACAGGCCGGCTTCTACGACGAGATGGCCCGACCCGGCACGTCCCCGCTCGATGCGTGGCACCGTACGCTCGCCGACCGCGAGGCGACCTACATGGCCGCCAACCGGGAGGCGGCCGGGGTCGGGGAGCGGGACGAGGACGATCTGGAGTCGGGCGGGTACGAGAAGGTGGCGCTGGCACTGATGCGTGCCATTGCACGCGACGAACGCGCCACGCTCATCCTCAACGTCCGCAATCGCACCACCCTTTCGGTGCTCGACGCGGACGCGGTCGTCGAGGTGCCCTGTGTGGTCGACGCGAACGGCGCGCATCCGGTCACGGTGCGGCCGCTCCCCCACCATGCGGTCGGGCTCGTCACGGCGGTGAAGGCGGTCGAGCGGGAGGTGATGGCGGCGGCGGAGAGCGGATCGCGGTCGGCCGCCGTGAAGGCGTTCGCGCTGCATCCGCTGGTGGATTCGGTGACGGTGGCGGGCCGGCTCCTGGACGGCTACCGGGCCGAGCATCCCGGCCTCGCCTACCTGACCAGCCGATAGAAGCGGGCTCGTCCGGGGCCGGTGCGTGGCTTGCGCGGCCGTCTTTACGGCGTGCGGGCCGGGCCCTACGCTCCGGCCCCATGGCTGATCACCGAATACGTATACGAAGAGCGGCGGCCACCCTCACCGCTCTCTCCCTGTTCAGCGCCGGTCTCCTCGGGTCGTACTCCCCCGCCTCCGCCGACTCCCGGCAGGCCGTGGGCGCCCCCGCCGGCAAGAACGTGACCGACATCGCCACCGTCGTTCCCGTGCAGACCACTGGCCCCGCCGACAAGCGCTTCAATCTGGTGATCCTGGGCGACGGTTACACCGCCGAGGAGCAGGACGCGTTCCGCGCGGATGTCGACAAGCACCTCAATGTGCTGTGGAGTACCGAGCCGTTCGCCTCGTACCGCTCGTACATCAACGTGTGGGCCGTGGAGACACCCTCGCCCCAGTCCGGGGTCGACTGCGATCCGTCCCTGGACGCGCCGCGCCGCGACACCCCGCTCGACATGGGCTTCTGGGGCGGCTGCGATCCCGGCAGCGTGCAGCGGCTGCTTACCGTCGACGGCGCGTCCGCCGCAGCGCTCGCCGACCTCGTGCCCGGTACGAGCGCGGCCAACCGGCAGATCGTGGCGCTGGCCAACAGCTCCACCTACGGTGGCGCGGGCGGCAGTTACGCCACCGCGTCCGGCGGCAACGCCCTGTCGTCGCTGATCACTCCGCACGAGATCGGGCACTCGCTGGGCAAGCTCCAGGACGAGTACGACTACTACGGGCGGGGCGTGCCGGGCGGCACGTACACCGGCGGTGAGCCGGCCTCGGTCCATCACACCCTGCTCACAGAGGAGCAGATGCGTGAGCGGCGCGCCAAGTGGTGGCGCTGGCTGGGCGAGCCCAGCGAGGCCGGCGGGGTCATCGGCCGGTACGAGGGCGGGATGTACTCCACCAAGGGGGTGTGGCGGCCGAGCAAGCACTCGCTGATGAAGACCCTCGGCTACGCCTTCGACCAGGTGGAGCGTGAGGTGATGGTGCAGGCGATCTCGGCCAAGGTGAATCTGGTACAAGGTCACACGGCAAACGCCGCGCCGATCGGCGCCGACCGGACGGTGTGGGTGGAGACGCTGCATCCGGTGGGCGGCCCGCTGAAGGTGGTGTGGCGGGTTGACGGGAAGCCGGTGCGGTCCGTGGGCCAGGCCCGCACGGTCGATCTGCGGCGGCTCGGTCTGAGCCCCGGGGTGCATACGCTGACGGCGACGGTGACCGATCCGACGCCGTTCGTCCGCGATCCGGCGGTGCGGGGTTCGGTGGCGCTGACGCGCACGGTGAGCTGGACGGTGGACACCTCGCTGCGGACACCTCACACCCCTGTCAAGGCGGCTTTCACCGGTCACACCGCCACGGACAGGCCGGTCGGCGCCGACTCCGTCGTGTACGCGGACACCACTCATCCGGCCGGCCGGACGCTCGCGGTGCGCTGGTCGCTGAATGGCCGGCCGCTCACGGTGCGCGGCGGCAACGACCGTGATCTGGACCTGGGGTCACTGCGGCTGAGTGCGGGAACGCACCGGCTGACGGCGAGGATCGAGGGTACGCGAGCTGAGCTGTCCTGGACGGTGGATGCCACGCGGGCCACGGCTTCGTACGTGCTGTCGCAGCCGCTGCGGACGGTGCACCGGCCGGGCCGACCCGTCGAGTACGTCTATGACGGCGAGTTCACGATGCGGCTGACCGCGCGCGACGATCAGCAGGGCTCCGTGGTCAGCCAGTTCCGGGTCGACGGCGACGGCTGGTACACGTACTACGGCTGGCCGACCGACGCGGAGGCGCCGTTCCGCTTCTCGCCGGGCGGGACGGTCATCGACGGTCTCGTCTACGGCAAGCTGGGGGCGTCGCGGGCTGTGCCCTGGGACGACGCCACACCGGACTACGGCACGCACACCGTCGAGTACCGGACGATCGACGCGGCCGGGAACGTCGGGGCGGCGAAGAAATTCCTCGTCACCCTGGTGCCCCCGGCGCGCTGACCTGGCCCGGCGCGTACACCGTCACATGTGATTGTGCGGGTGTCACGGCTTGCGGGCCACGCCTGCCCAGCCCGGGATCGGGTCGTCGCCGGCGACCGGGACCGGCTCGCCGAGCTCCGGATGCCACTCCGCCGTCAGGGAGACTCCGGGCTCGGCGAGCTCCAGGCCGTCGAAGAAGCGGGTGAGTTCGGCGCGCGAGCGGGGCCGCAGGGTCAGGCCGCGGGCGCGGTACATCGCGGCGGCCTTCTCGGCGTTCTCGGGGTCGAAGTCACCGGTGACATGTGACAGTACGAGGTAGCTGCCTGAAGGCAGCTGCTCCACGAGCCGCTCCACCAGCTCGTACGCACCGTCCTCGTCGCTGACGAAGTGGAGCAGGGCGAGCATCGACAGGGCGATGGGCCGGCTGAAGTCGAGGACCTTCCCGGCCCGTTCGAGGATGGCTTCGGGTTCCCGGGCGTCGGCCTGGATGTACTCGGTGGCGCCTTCGGGGGTGGAGCGGAGCAGCGCGGCGGCGTGGGCAAGGACGATCGGGTCGTTGTCGCAGTAGACGATGCGGGAATCGGGGGCGACCTGCTGGGCTATCTGGTGCAGGTTCGGCTCGGTGGGGATGCCGGTGCCGATGTCCAGGTACTGGCGTACGCCGTTGGCGCCGAGCCAGCGGGTCGCGCGGTGCATGAAGGCCCGGTTCACCCGTGCCATGTCACGTCCCCTGGCGTCGAGGGTGAGGAGCTGGCGGGCCATCTCCTCGTCGACCGGATAGTTGTCCTTGCCGCCGAGGAACCAGTCGTACATCCGGGCGGGATGGGGCTTGCTGGTGTCGATCTGTACGGCGGGGTCCTGCCCGGTCATCTCACACTCCAGGGTCTGCGGTAGGGGCCAGAAGATGCGTACGTGACGGAAGGGGCGTGGGGGAAGGGTCAGGTGAGCAGGAAGTCCGCCTGCCCTGATTTCGCCCCCGCGATGAACGCGGCGATCTCGCCGTGGGTGTAGATGAGCGCGGGACCGTCGGGGTCGGCCGACTGGCGTACCGCGATCCTGCCGTCGGCCAGCTTCATGGCTTCGAAGCAGTTGCCGCCGTTGCCGCCGCTCCACGGCTTGTGCCAGCCCTCGGCGCCGAGCTCCGCGGCGGGCATGCCGTTGTATATGCGGTCCATTCACAGCTCCTTGCGGAGATCCTTGAGGATCTCCTTCGTACGTTGTGCAGTCGCGGCCTGGGCCGCCATGCGGTCCATGACCTCGAGGTGGGAGGCGACCTCGGGGCGGGAGTCGAGGTAGACGGCGCCGGTGAGGTACTCGCTGTAGACCATGTCCGGGAGTTCGGGCACGGCGAAGCGGAAGAGGACGAAGGGCCCGTAGGTGCCGGGGTGGTGTCCGGTGGCGAATTCCGCTATCTGCAACGTCACATGGGACAGTTCGGCGGCTTCGAGGAGCCGGTCGAGCTGTCCGCGCATGACGTCGGGGTGCCGGCCGACCGGGCGGCGCAGCACCGTCTCGTCCATGATCACCCAGAGTCTGGGGGCTTCGGGCCTGGTCAGAAGGGACTGCCGGGCCATGCGCAGGGCCACGTGCCGCTCGATGTCCTCGGGTCGGCCGGCGGAGCCGACGGCGCCGCTGCGCAGGATGGCGCGGGCGTAGTCCTCGGTCTGGAGGAGACCGGGGACGAACTGCGGTTCGTAGGCCCGGATGAGGCTCGCGGCCCCCTCCAGGCTGACGTACATGGAGAACCAGCCCGGCAGTACGTCGTGGAAGCGCTGCCACCAGCCGGGTCTGTTGGCGTCCTCGGCGAGCGCGACGAAGCTGTCGGCCTCCTCGTCGGGGACGCCGTACGCCTTGAGCAGCATCTGTACGTAGGGGATTTTCAGCGCGACTTCGGCGGTCTCCATGCGCCGGATCGTGGCGGGGGCCACGCGCAGGACCTTCGCGGCCTCCTCCCGCCTGAGGCCGGCGCGTTCCCGCAGGTCCTGCAGTCGCTTGCCGAGTACGACCTGTCCCACCGTGGGGGCGGACCGCGGCTCGCTCACTTCAGACCTCCCCTGCGCGCTGTTTTCGACGAGTCTGCCATGCGCGCGCCACTGAGAACACCGCACTCTGCAATTTTCAAAGTGCCTCTTGCCATGTGTCCGCGACGGGGGGAGAGTGTTCCGTTGAACCGGTACACGCGCTGCCGCGCACTGCCACGGGAGAGGCGGGACTCGGCACCGCTTCCCCACCGTAAGGAATCGGCCGTGGCTTCTGGTAATGCCCTCACCCCCCGGGTCATCGACCCACGGCTTACCCGCCACGGCGACCACCACCGGTGGGCCGACGTCCGCCGCTTCGCCTTCGAGCTGCCGGCGCGGGCCGACTCGGTCGCCAGGGCCCGCCATCTCGCGTGCGAGCGGCTCTCCCTGTGGGGCGTCGTCGAAGACGTACGCGACACCGTCTCCCTGGTCGTCTCCGAGCTCGTCACCAACGTCGTGATCCACACGGCGAGCCGCTATGTCGTCTGCGAACTGCGGTACGGCGCCGAGCAGTTGCGCATAGCCGTGCAGGACGAGGGAGGCGCGCCCGGGCCGCGGATACGACGCGGCGGCGAGGAGGAATGCGGCCGCGGACTGGTCCTGGTGGACGCGGTGTGCAGCGCGTGGGGAGCACACCACAGCGGGTACGGGGCGGGCCGTACCGTCTGGGCCGAAGTGGCCCACGGCGTGGAGGAACCGTGCTGAGGTCCATGGCGAGCCTGCTGGCACAGCGGCACCGCCGCCCCGGTCACCCGACCGGCCCACGTCCACTCCCCTCACCCCCGCGCGCCTGGAGCCCGGACGGCGCCCCTGACGCGCTCGCGCCGATCCCGCTCGGCGGAACCGAGCTGAGACTGCCGCCGGACCTGACGGCCACGCTGGGCGGCGACGCCGTGGGGCTGCCCGCACGCCACGGCCTGCGGATCCTGTCCCGGCTGCCGGCCAAGGGCTGCGTGTACGCCGACGACGAGTGGTGGTGGTGCATCGTCCCGGCCGGCTCCGACACCGAGCTGGCCTGGCCGCTGCCCGCCTGCTACGCCCCCGGCGCTTACGTCCCCGACCGGCGCCCGCGTCTGATCCACCGGCCCGACGGCGGATCACCGTACACCCCGCCGATCCCGCTCTACCTGCTGATCTGCCAGCTGACCGGGATCGCTCCGGCCTGGTCGGTGCCCCCGGTGGGCAGCAGCCTCTGACGGCGCACCCCGCACGTGTGGCCCGAGTCTGTGGGCACGCTGTGCAATGTCACAGCACACTGTGTGACAGGTGACCGGTGAAACGCCGTGTCCGGTAAGGGACGCGCGATGACCGCGCCCCGATACTGTGACACTTCACGGCCGCAGGGCCGATCCGGATCACGGGGAGGACGGGCATGGGCAGTCTGCTCGCGGTGAGCGATCTTCACGTCGTGCACGCCGACAACCGGCGCATCGTCGAATCCATGAAGCCCGCCGAGGCCGACGACTGGCTGCTCGTCGCCGGTGACGTCGGCGAACGCGTCGACGACATCGAATGGGCCCTGCGCATCCTCGCCGACCGGTTCGAGACGGTCGTCTGGGCCCCGGGCAACCACGAACTGTGGACCCACCCCAGCGACCCGGTCACGCTGCGCGGCGAGGCCCGCTACCGCCATCTGGTGGAGATCTGCCACACGCTCGGCATCCACACGCCCGAGGACCCGTACCCCGTGTGGCACCGCCCGGACGGCCCGCCGATCACGGTGGCGCCGCTGTTCGTCCTCTACGACTACTCCTTCCGCCCCGACGGGACGCACACGAAGGAGGAGGCCCTCGCCGTCGCGCACGCCAGCGGAATCGTCTGCAGCGACGAGCACCTCCTCCACCCCGATCCGCTGCCGACCCGCGACGACTGGTGCCGCGCCCGGGTCGCATACACCGAACAGCGCCTCGCCGAGGCCGAGTTGGCGCCGGATCAGCGGTTCGTCCTGGTCAACCACTATCCGCTGGTGCGCGAGCCGACCAGGATCCTGCGCTACCCGGAGTTCGCCCAGTGGTGCGGCACCGAGCTGACGGCCGACTGGCACCTCCGCTTCCCCGTCGAGACCGTCGTGTACGGGCATCTGCACATCCCCCGCACGACGTGGCACGACGGGGTGCGGTTCGAGGAGGTCTCGGTCGGCTACCCGCGCGAGTGGCGGGCCCGCCCGACCGCGGGCCCCTGGCCGAGGGCGGTCCTCCCGGCGCAGCCGCGGTAGGACGTGGCCCAGCCGCGGTAGTACGTCACACCGCACGGCGGGGTATGTGACACCGCACGGGCGGTACGTGACACCGCACGGGCACCGGGGGCGTCGCCCGCGGTTACGCTGACGGTGATGTTCACGCCACAGGGTCCCACGTTCCGGGAACTCGCCGTTCAGGCGCTGTCCTCGATCGAGCACGGCTACGACCTGCTCGCGCCCAAGTTCGACGCGACCCCGTTCCGCACTCCGCAGCCGATCCTGCACGCGGTGGAGTCGGCCCTCGGCCGCCTCGGCCCCTTCGAACGCGGCCTCGACGTGTGCTGCGGTACGGGCGCGGGCGTCGGGCTGCTGCGCCGGGTGTGCGACGGGCAGGTCACCGGGGTCGACTTCTCGGCGGGCATGCTCGCCCAGGCGCGCGCCGCGCATCCGGCCGCGACGTGGGTACGCGCCGACGCGCGGGCGCTGCCGTTCGGCCCGCGCTTCGATCTGGCGGTCAGTTTCGGGGCGTTCGGCCACTTCCTGCCGCACGAGCAGCCTGGCCTGTTCGCGCAGGTACGGGCGTCACTGCGGCCCGGCGGGCTGTTCGTGTTCCCGCTCCCGGCGCCACCCCGGGTCGGCTCCAAGGCGTACTGGTTCATGCTCGGCTTCGACGCGGCGATGCGGGTGCGCAATGCGCTGTGGCGGCCGCGGTTCGTCATGTACTACCGCACCTTCCGCCTCGCCGATGTCCGCGAAGGCCTCGCGGCGGCCGGTTTCGAAGTACGCCTGCTGCCGCTGCCGGAGCTGGGGGTACGGGCCGACGGCAGCCCGAACTGCCGCCTGGTCGTGGCCCGTCGGCCGATGGGGACGTCATGACAGGGGGCGGGCCCGCCTCGCTGGGACCGAAGGCCGACCGGGACTCGGTACGCCGGCAGAATCTGAGCCTTGTCCTGCGCGCGGTGCACGACGAGGGCGAGGTGACCCGCGCCGGGGTCGCCGCACGCGTAGGACTGACCCGCGCGGCGGTGTCGTCGCTGGTGGAACAGCTGCTGGGCGGCGGGTTCCTCACCGAGTCCGGTAAGACGTTCAGCGGGCAGGCCGGCCGCCCCGGCACCGTACTGAAAGTGGCGCGCACCGGGCCCGCCGGGATCGGCGTCGAGATCAACGTGGACTATGTGACCGTGTCCGTCGTCGATCTCGCCGGGACCGACCGGGTACGGCTGACCGAGCACCGCGATCACCGGGGCGCGCCGCCTGAGGACGTCCTCGGGCACGCGGCGGCCGTGGCGGCGCGCGCGGCGCGGTCGGCGGCCGAACAGGCGCTACGACCGGTCGGCGTCGAACTCGCCCTGCCGGGGCTGGTGTCGGTGGGCACGGTGCGCCAGGCACCCAACCTGGGCTGGACGGGAGTGCCGGCGCGGGAGGTCTTCGGGCGGGCGTTCGCCGCGCTGGAGCCGGGGCCCGGCGGGCAGCCGCTGCCGGTGAGCGCCGAGAACGAGGCCAACGCGGCAGCCCTGGCCGAGCTGTGGTTCGGCGGCCTCGGCCGGGTGCGCGACTTCCTCTATCTCACCGGTGAGATCGGAGTGGGCGGCGCGGTGGTCCTGGACGGCGAACTCCTGCGTGGGGCCCACGGGTTCGCGGGGGAGATAGGTCACACGGTCGTCGACCCGCGGGGGCCCGCCTGCCGCTGCGGGGCCCGGGGCTGCCTGGAGCAGTACGCGGGCCAGTCGGCGCTGCTGCGGGACGCCGGGCTCGACGGCGACGCGGGTGCGACGGGCGTGGAGGAGCTGCGTCGGCGGGCGGAGGCGGGCGACGCGCGGGCTGTGGGCGCGATCGAGGAGGCGGGGGCGGTGCTCGGCCGGGTGCTGTCGGGGGCGGTGAACCTGCTGGATCCGGAGGCGGTGGTGCTCGGCGGCATCTACCGGGAGCTGACCCCGTGGCTGGCCGCCGGTGCCGACCGGGAGCTGGCCGCGCGGGTCGTGTCGGGCCTCTGGCCCCCTGAGGCCGGCCGGCTGCGCGCTTCGTCCCTTGCGGGGGACGCGGCACGCGGCGCGGCGAGCAGGGTGGTGCGGGCGGTGCTGGCGGACCCGTTGAAGTACGCGGAGCACGCGACGATGTGAGGTGCGGTGATGTGACATCGCACCGCGCGACGGGCTGCGGTGTGACATCGCACGGCGTCACGGCCCACGGTGTCGCGGGACATGTCACACCGCTCCGTCACGCACCCCCAGCAAATGTTCCATCGCCAGCTGGTCGAGGTGCTCGAAGGCCATGCCGCGCTCGGCGGCGGCGCGGACGTCGAACTCCTCGTACGCGCGGGGGTCGGCGAGCAGGCCGGCGAGGCCGTCCTCCGCGGTGGGCCGGAAAAGTTCGTGGAGGCGGGCGGCGCGCAGGGCGTCGTGGACGCGCGGGTCGGCGCGGAAGGCCGCCGCGCGTTCGCGCAGGATGAGGTAGGTCCGCATGCAGCCGGCCGCCGACGCCCACACCCCGGCCGAGTCCTCGGTCCGCGGCGGCTTGAAGTCGAATTGGCGGGGCCCGTCGTAACCGGCGGTTTCCAGCAGGTCGACGAGCCAGAAGGCGGCCCGTACGTCCCCGGCGCCGAAGCGCAGGTCCTGGTCGTACTTGACGCCGCTCTGGCCGTTGAGGTCGATGTGGAAGAGCTTTCCGGCCCACAGGGCCTGGGCGACGCCGTGCGCGACGTTGAGTCCTGCCATCTGCTCGTGGCCGACCTCCGGGTTCACCCCGTACAGCTCGGGGCGCTGGAGTCGCTCGATGAAGGCGAGGGCGTGGCCGACGGTGGGCAGCAGGATGTCGCCGCGTGGTTCGTTGGGCTTGGGTTCGATGGCGATGCGCAGGTCGTAGCCCTGCTGTGTCACATGTTCACCGATCAGGTCGAAGGCTTCCTTCATCCGGTCCAGGGCGGCGGCGACGTCCTTGGCCGCGCCGGACTCGGCGCCTTCGCGGCCGCCCCACGCCACATAGGTGCGGGCGCCGAGTTCGACGGCGAGGTCGATGTTGCGGATCACCTTGCGCAGCGCGTAGCGCCGTACGTCACGGTCGTTGGCGGTGAAGGCGCCGTCCTTGAAGACGGGATGGGTGAAGAGGTTGGTGGTGGCCATGGGAACGACGAGGCCGGTGGTGTCGAGGGCCTGCCGGAACCGTTTGACATGTGACTCGCGCTCGCTGTCGCAGGCGCCGAAGGGGATGAGGTCGTCGTCGTGGAATGTGACACCGTACGCGCCGAGTTCGGCGAGCCGGTAGACGGCCTCGACGGGGTCGAGGGCGGCCCTGGTGGCCTCCCCGAACGGGTCGCGGCCCTGCCAGCCGACGGTCCAGAGGCCGAAGCTGAACCGGTCGCCCGGCGTGGGGGTGAATGATCCGGTCATGGGTGCCGCCTTCCGGTCGCGCGCCAGGGCAGTCCTACGAACAGCCCAGAGCATGGCGCCCCTCATTTGTTTCCTCTGTTACCAAATGATGCACAGCTCACCCTTCGAAAAGAACCCCTCCCTTCCAGATGCCTGATCCCGTAGTTTGTTCGAAGCGCGTCCAAAAGCCGCCGGAGGAAGAGGTACGCCATGCCGCCGCACTCTGTGCCCCCGGTCGTCGTGGGCGTGGACAGCTCCACCCAGTCCACCAAGGCCGTCGTCGCCGACATCACCACCGGCAGGATCGTGGCGACGGGCCGCGCCACGCACCATGTGACCGGTGACGCGGGCGCCCGTGAGAGCGACCCCGAGCAGTGGTGGACGGCCCTGTGCGACGCGGTGGCGGCGGCCCTCAAGGAGTCCGGGCTTCCCGGCGGCGCCGTCCGCGGTATCGCGGTCGCCGGCCAGCAGCACGGCCTGGTCGTCCTCGACCGTTCCGGCCGCCCGCTGCGCCCCGCGATGCTCTGGAACGACACCCGTTCCGCCCCACAGGCCGCCGCGCTCACCGAGGCGCTCGGCGGCCCGGAGGCCTGGGCGGACCGTACCGGCTCCGTCCCGGTGGCGGCCGTGACCGCCGCCAAGTGGCGCTGGCTGCGGGAGAACGAGCCCCGCACCGCCGAGTCGGCCGCCGCGGTGCGCCTCCCCCACGACTTCCTCACCGAACGGCTCACCGGCACCGCGGCGACCGACCCTGGCGACGCGTCGGGTACGGGCTGGTACGCGACGCGGACGGCCACGTACGACCCCGACGTCCTCCGCCTCCTCGACCTCCCGGCCGGGCTGCTGCCGGCCGTCGCCCCGACCGCCGGGGCCCGGGTCGGCACGCTCACCCGTACGGCCGCCGAGGACCTCGGCCTGCCCGAAGGCGTCGCGGTCGCCGCCGGCACCGGCGACAACATGGCCGCCGCCGTCGGCCTCGGCCTCGGCGCGTCCGGCCTCCTCGACCACCCGGTCCTCAGTCTCGGCACCTCCGGCACCGTCTACGCCGCCACCCGCACCCGCCCCGTCTCCCCCGCGGTCTCCGGCTTCGCCGCGGCCGACGGCACGTACCTCCCCCTGGCCTGCACCCTCAACTGCACAATCGCCGTCGACACCATCGCCACCCTCCTCGGCCTGCACCGCGACGACACGGCCCCCGGCGGAGAAGCCGTCCTGCTCCCCTACCTGGACGGCGAACGCACCCCCGACCTGCCCACCGCCTCCGGCCTGCTCACCGGCCTGCGCCGGACGACCACACCTCAGCAGCTCCTCGGAGCCGCCTACGAAGGCGCCACGGTCACCGTCCTCCGCGCCCTCGACACCCTCCTGAGCATCTGCGGCCTCGACCACACCACGGCGGCCACCCGCCCCCTACGCCTCATCGGCGGCGGCACCCGCGGCCGCACCTGGGTCAACACGGTCCACCGCCTCTCCGGCCGCCACCTCATCCTTCCCTCCACCGAAGAACCGGTCGCCCTCGGCGCCGCCGCCCTCGCCGCCACGGCCGCCACCGGCGAGGACCCGGTGTCCCTGTCCACCACCTGGCAGCCACCGACCTTCCGCGAACTCCCACCAATGGAACGCGACATGGAGACCTGGACCCGCATCACCTCGGTCCTGGACAAGGCCACACCCACCCTCCTCGCCTGACAGTGAGGATGTGACGTGGTGACGCGGGTCTGTCAATCGAACGGTGTAACGAGGGTGGTTGGGGTTACTGACGGGCTGCGGAGAGACGGCCGTCGAA
>NZ_BMQQ01000043.1 GCF_014648195.1 Streptomyces purpureus | reverse complement strand
CGGGCCAAGCAGCTCACCGTCTCCCACGCCTTCCACTCGCCGCTCATGGACCCGATGCTCGACGACTTCCGCCAGGTCGTCGCCGGGCTCACCTTCACCACACCCCATATCCCGATCGTCTCCACCCTCACCGGCAAGCCCGCCGGGGACGAGATCCTCACCCCCGACTACTGGGTCGACCACGTCCGCGAGGCCGTCCGCTTCGCCGACGCGGTACGGGCACTGGACGAACTCGGCGTCACCACCTACCTGGAGCTCGGCCCCGACGCCGTCCTCACCGCCATGGCCGCCGAAACCCTCGACGGCGACGCGGTGTTCGTACCGTCGCTGCGGCGGGCACAGGAGGAGGCACCGGCCGTCGTGTCGGCACTCGGCCGGCTGCACGGGCGGGGTGTCCCGCTCGACTGGGCGGCGTTCTTCGTCGGGTCGGGCGCCCGCCCGGTCGACCTGCCCACCTACGCCTTCCAGCGGCAGCGCTACTGGCTCGACGCCCCGGCCGCCCCGGCCGTGGCCGACGGCAGCGGCGGCGGCTCCGAGTCGCGGTTCTGGGAGGTCGTCGAGAGCGGTGACCTTGACGCGCTGGGTGTGACGCTCGGTAGTGGGGACAGCGCCTCCCTCGGGGCGGCGCTGCCGATCCTCGCCGACTGGCGGCGCGGCGAACGGCTGCGGGAGACCCTGGACTCGTGGTCGTACCGCGTCCACTGGAAGCGGCTGTCGAAGGACACCGGTCCCGCGCTGTCCGGAACCTGGCTGGCGGTCGTGCCGGCCGGTCTGGCCGAGGGGCCCAGCACGGCCGCGGTCCTGGACGGGCTGCGGGCGCAGGGCGCCGAGTTCGTGGTGTACGAGGCCGGTACGGACGCGGAGGCGTACGGCGATGGTCTGCGGGCCGCGCTGGACGAGGCGTCGGGGCGGGGGGAGTGGGGCGGTGTGCTGTCGATGCTCGCGTTCGACACCCGGCCGCACCCGGAGCACCCGGCGCTGACGCGGGGTCTTGCCGCGCTCGCCCGGCTGCTGCCCGCGCTGGACGAGGCCGGTGCTTCCGGGCCGGTGTGGTCGCTGACCCGTGGCGCTGTGGGTGCGGGCCCGGACGGCCGGGTCGAGGACCCGGCGCAGGCCCTGGTGTGGGGCTTCGGTGTGGCCGCGGCCCTGGAGTTCCCGCGGCTGTGGGGCGGTCTGGTCGACCTGCCCGGCTCCGACGGTCTGGACCGCAGGACCGTGCAGCGCCTGGCGCTGGCCCTAGGCGGTGCCGAGGGTGAGGACCAGCTCGCCGTCCGCGCGTCGGGCGTCTTCGTCCGCCGTCTGGTGCGGGCGCCGCAGCGTGGCGCGGTCACCGAGTGGGCGCCGCGCGGCACGGTTCTGGTGACCGGCGGTACGGGCGGGGTGGCCGCGCAGATCGCGCGCAGGCTCGCCCGTGCGGGCGCCGAGCATCTGGTGCTGACCAGCCGGCGTGGGTCGGCCGCCGAAGGTGTGGCCGAACTCGCGGCCGAGCTGGCCGAGTCGGGGGCCGAGGTGACGGTCGCCGCGTGCGACGTGACCGACCGGGCCTCGCTCGCCGCGGTGCTGGACGCCGTGCCGGACGCGCTGCCGCTGACGGCCGTCGTGCACGCGGCGGGTGTCGGGCAGACGGGCTCGGTCGCGGAGACCGGGCCGGAGGAGATGCAGCGGATCCTGGCGGGCAAGGTGCTGGGTGCGGCGCATCTGGACGATCTGCTCGCGGACCGGCCGCTGGACGCGTTCGTGCTGATCTCGTCCAGTGCCGGTGTGTGGGGCGGCGGCGGGCAGAGCTCGTACGCGGCCGCCAACGCCTATCTCGACGCGCTCGCCCTGCGGCGTCGCGCGCTCGGCCGGACCGCCACGTCGATCGCGTGGGGTTCGTGGGGCGGGGCCGGGATGGGTGCGGAGGACGGCTCGGCGGAGCGGATGCGCCGGCTGGGTGTGCCGCCGATGGAACCAGAGCTGGCCGCGACGGCGCTGATGCGTGCCGTCGGGCGGGGCGAGACGACGCTGTCGGTCGCGGACGTGGAGTGGTCGCGGTTCGCGCCGGGCTACACGGCGGCCAGGCCGAGCGCGCTGATCGGCGAACTGCCCGAGGTGGTCGAGGCGCTGCGTGAGGACGACGTTCCGGCCGCCGCGGCGGGCGGGGGCGGTTCGTTCGCCCAGAAGATCTCCGCGCTGCCCGAGGGGCGCCGTGCGGACGCGGTCCTGGAGGTGGTGCGTGAGGCGGCGGGTGCCGTGCTCGGGTACGCGAACGGGTCGGCGGTCGCGCCGGAGAAGACGTTCAAGGAGCTCGGGTTCGACTCGATGACGGCGGTCGAGCTGCGCAACCGGCTGGGTGCGAGCACGGGGGTGCGGCTCTCCCCCACCCTGGTCTTCGACCACCCGACGCCGCGGCGGCTCGCCGAGCACCTGCTCGCGGAGGCCGGGATCGGTGCGCAGAGCGCCGCCCCGGTGGTGGCTGCCCGCGCGGTCCTGGACGACGATCCGATCGCGATCGTGTCGATGGCCGGGCGGTTCCCCGAGGGCCTGGACTCCCCCGAGGCGCTGTGGGGTCTGCTGGCCGAGGGCCGGGACACGATCGCCGACTTCCCCACCGACCGTGGCTGGGACATCGACGGCCTGTACGACCCGGAGCCGGGTACGCCCGGCAAGACGTACTCGGTGAAGGGCGCGTTCCTGCGCGGCGCCGACCGGTTCGACGCGGCGTTCTTCGGGATCTCGCCGCGTGAGGCGCTGGCGATGGACCCGCAGCAGCGGGTGATCCTGGAGACGGCGTGGGAGACGTTCGAGCGCGGTGGTATCGACATCACCACGCTGCGGGGCAGCCGGACGGGTGTCTTCGTGGGCGCCTTCCACACCGGATACGCGGTCGGCACGGACAACGACGAGGTCGACGGCTACACGGCGACCGGTAACCAGCCGAGTGTGCTGTCGGGCCGGGTGTCGTACACCTTCGGCTTCGAGGGTCCGGCGGTCACGGTCGACACGGCGTGCTCGTCGTCGCTGGTGGCACTGCACCTGGCGGCGCAGGCGGTCCGTAACGGCGAGGTGGACCTGGCGCTCGCGGGCGGTGTGACGATCCTGGCGAGCCCGGACGGGTTCGTGGAGTTCTCGCGGCAGCGGGGGCTCGCCATGGACGGCCGGTGCAAGGCGTTCGCGTCGGGCGCGGACGGTACGGGCTGGTCGGAGGCGGCCGGGCTGCTCCTGATCGAGCGGCTTTCGGACGCGCGCCGCAACGGCCATCAGGTCCTGGCGGTGCTGCGGGGCAGCGCCATCAACCAGGACGGCGCGTCGAACGGTCTGACCGCGCCGAACGGTCCCGCGCAGCAGCGGGTGATCCTCCAGGCGCTGGCGGACGCGGGTCTGGCGCCGGCCGACGTGGATCTGGTCGAGGCGCACGGTACGGGTACGAAGCTGGGTGACCCGATCGAGGCGCAGGCGCTGATCGCGACCTACGGTCAGGGGCGCCCCGAGGGGCAGCCGCTGTGGCTGGGGTCGTCGAAGTCGAACATGGGCCATTCGCAGGCGGCGGCCGGTGTCACCGGAATCATCAAGGTGATTCAGGCGATGCGGCACGGTGTCCTGCCGAAGACGCTGCATGTGGGCGAGCCGACGCCGCACGTGGACTGGTCGGCCGGTGACGTGGAGCTGCTGACGGAGGCGCGGCCGTGGCCGGAGACCGGCCGTCCGCGCCGGGCGGGTGTGTCGTCGTTCGGTGTGAGCGGGACGAACGCGCACGTCATCATCGAGCAGCCGCCGGCCGAGGAGCCGGTGGAGAGCGCCGACGAGACCGAACTTCCTGTCGTCGACTGGCAGTTGGCTGGGGCGACGGAGGAGGCGCTGCGGGCGCAGGCCGGGCGGCTGCTGGACTTCGCCCGTGGCCGGGACGCCCGTGCGGTGGGCCGTGCGCTCGCCCGGCGTCCGGCGCTCGACCGCCGTGCGGTGGTCGTCGGCGCGGACCGCGATGAATTGCTCGCGGGTCTGGAGTCGCTGGCGGCCGGTACGGCGTCGGCGCAGGTGGTCACCGGGTCTCCGGTGCCGGGCAAGGTGGCCTTCCTGTTCACGGGTCAGGGTGCGCAGCGGGCCGGGATGGGCCGTGAACTGTACGCCGTGTTCCCCGCGTTCGCCGACGCCTTCGACACCGTCTGCGCCGAACTCGACCAGTACCTCGACGGATCACTCGCCGAAGTCATTGAAACAGGTGACGGTCTGGACGACACGGGCTGGACCCAGCCCGCCCTCTTCGCCATCGAGGTCGCGCTCTTCCGGCTCTACGAGTCCTGGGGCGTACGCCCCGACCACCTCGCCGGGCATTCGGTCGGCGAGATCGCCGCCGCTCATGTCGCCGGCGTCCTCTCCCTTCAGGACGCGGCCAAGCTGGTGACCGCACGCGGGCGCCTCATGCAGGCCCTTCCCGCGGGCGGAACCATGGCCGCACTCAACCTCACCGAGAACGAGGCTCTCGCCCTCATCGACGGCCGCACCGACCGGGTGTCGATCGCCGCCGTCAACGGGCCGGCCTCGGTGGTCATCTCGGGCGCTGAAGAGGTCGTCCTGGAGATCGTGGCGAAGGTCAAGGAACAGGGCGGCCGGGCCAAGCAGCTCACCGTCTCCCACGCCTTCCACTCGCCGCTCATGGACCCGATGCTCGACGACTTCCGCCAGGTTGTCGCCGGGCTGACGTTCGAGGCGCCGAATGTCCCGATCGTGTCCACCCTCACCGGCAAGCCGGCCGGGGACGAGATTCTCACCCCCGACTACTGGGTCGACCACGTCCGCGAGGCCGTCCGCTTCGCGGACGGGGTGCGGGCGCTGGGCGAACTCGGCGTCACCACCTTCCTGGAGCTCGGCCCCGACGCCGTCCTCACCGCCATGGCGGCGGAGACGCTGGACGGCGAAGGCTCCCTGACCGTGCCCGCGCTGCGGCGGGGCCATGACGAGGTCCGGGCCGCCGTCCTCGCGTGGGGCACGCTGCACACCCGTGGTGTGCCGACGGACCGGGCGGCCCTGCACGCCGTCGACGCCGAACGGCCCGACGAGCGGCTGCTGCTGCCGACGTACGCCTTCCAGCGCGAGCGGTACTGGCTGGACCCGGCGGCGCCCTCCGGGGACGTCGGTTCGGTCGGTCTCGGCGAGCCGGACCATCCGCTCCTCGGCGCGGTGATCGTGCTCCCCGACTCGGGTGGTGTGCTGGCCTCGGGCCGGCTGTCGCTGGCCACCCAGCCGTGGCTGGCCGAGCACACGATCGCGGGGACCGTGCTGCTGCCTGGCACCGCGCTCGTGGAGCTGGCGGTGCGGACCGGTGACGAGGCGGGCAGCCCGCATCTGGAGGAGATGATCGTCGAGGCGCCGCTGGTGATCCCGGCCAAGGGCGGGGTCCACGTCCAGGTCGTCGCCTCCGGCGAGGACGCCTCGGGCCGTCGTACCGTCGGGATCTGGTCCCGTGCGGACGACGCGGCGGCGGACCTGCCGTGGACCCGGCACGCGAGCGGCTCGCTCACCGCGGCCGGTGCGGCCGCGCCGGAGGCGGACCTGACGGTCTGGCCGCCGGCGGGGGCGGAGCCCGCCGGGACGGACGGCTTCTACGAGCGGCTCGCCGAGGGCGGTTTCGCGTTCGGTCCGCTGTTCCAGGGGCTCGGCCGGGTGTGGACGCGCGGCGAGGAGGTGTTCGCCGAGGTCACGCTGGACGACCTGGGGGCCGCCGACCGGTTCGGGATCCATCCCGGGCTGCTGGACTCGGCGCTGCACGCGGCGGCGTTCGCACCGTCGCGGGCCGGTGACGAGCGGACGCGGCTGCCGTTCGCGTGGAACGGCGTCACCCTGTACGCGTCGGGTGCGACCGCGCTGCGGGTGCGGATCGCCCCGGCCGGTGCGGACGGGTTCTCGGTGACGGCGGCGGACGCGACCGGTGCTCCGGTGGCGGCGGTGCGCTCGCTGGTCTACCGGGAGGTGGCCGCCGAGCAGCTGGGCGGCGGCGCGGAAGCGGCCGTGCGGGACGCGCTGTTCCGTACGGAGTGGACCGAGGTGCCGCTGGGTGCCGCGGCCGGGGATCCGGGCTGGTCGCTGCTCGCGGCCTCGGCCGATCCGGCGCTGCCGGTCCCGGCCAGGGTGCGGGCGCTGACCGGGCAGGTCCTCGCCGCCGTGCAGGAGTTCGTGGAGGACCCGGCGAAGGACGGCACGTCCCTCGTGGTGACCGTGGACGCGGGCGATCCGGCGTCGACGGCGGTACGGGGTCTGCTGCGCACCGCGCGGCTGGAGTACCCGGGCCGGATCGTCCTCGTCGAACTCGACGGTACGGACGCCTCCCGCACCGCGCTGGCGGCGGCCGTGGCGACGGGCGAGTCTCATCTCGCTCTGACCGGCGGCGTGGCGACGGCTCCTCGGCTGGCGCGGAACGTGCCGGTCGGGACGGAGGCCCCGCTCGGGGCGGACAGCGTCGTCCTGATCACGGGCGGCACGGGTTCGCTGGGCGCGCTGGTGGCCCGGCACCTGGTCTCGGCGTACGGCGTGACGCGGCTGGTGCTGACCAGCAGGCGGGGCCGGGCCGCGGACGGGGTCGACGGACTGGTCGCCGAACTGACGGAGCTGGGTGCCACGGACGTGGCGGTCGAGGCGTGCGACGCCGCCGACCGGGACGCCGTACGGGCCCTGCTGGAGCGGCATCCGGTGACGGCGGTCGTGCACACGGCCGGTGTCCTGGACGACGGCTCGCTGGCGTCGCTGACACCGGAGCGGTTCGACACGGTCCTGACGCCGAAGGCGGACGGAGCCTGGAACCTGCATGAGCTGACCGTGGACCGGGAGCTGGAGGCGTTCGTGCTCTTCTCGTCGGTGTCGGGCACGCTCGGCAACCGGGGTCAGGCCAACTACGCCTCCGCCAACGCCTTCCTTGACGGTCTGGCCGCGCTGCGGCGGGCCGCGGGCCTCCCGGCGACCTCGCTCGCCTGGGGCCTGTGGGAGCAGGTCGGCGGTATGGCGTCCACGCTGGAGGCCGGCGAGCAGCGCCGGGCCGCGCGGGACGGCATGCGGGCGATCGGCCAGGCGGAGGGGCTGGCGCTGCTGGACGCGGCGCTGCGCTCGGAGGAGGCCGCGCTCGTCCCGGCGAAGCTGGATCTGGCGGCGTACGCCCGTCAGCAGCCCGTCCCCGCCCTGTTGCAGGGGCTGGTGCGGCCGGCCCGTAAGCAGGCGGTCGCGGCGGCGGCCGAGCAGTCGGCGGAGTCGTTCGCGGACCGGCTGGCGAAGCTGGACGAGCGGGAGCGGGAGGCCGCGGTCCTGGAGCTCGTACGGACCGAGGCGGCGATCGCGCTGGGGCACTCCGGTGCCGACGCGGTCCAGCCGGAGCAGGCGTTCAAGAACCTCGGGTTCGACTCGCTGGCGGCGGTGGAGCTGCGTAACCGGCTGACCGCCACGACCGGGATCCGGCTGCCGGCGACGCTGGTCTTCGACTATCCGACGCCGCTGGCGCTGGCCCGTCAGCTCCAGGAGCAGCTGGCCCCGGCCGCCGCCCAGGGGGCGACCGCGTCGGAGGTGCTGGCCGAGCTGGAGCGCCTGGAGCGGGCGCTGGCCGCGACCGTCCTGGACGACGGGCGGCAGTCGGAGCTGGCGCTGCGGCTGCAGACCCTGGCGGCGCAGTGGGGCGGCAAGGCCCCGCTGGGCGGCGGGGACGACTCGGGGATCGATCTGGACTCCGCGAGCGACGACGAACTCTTCGACCTCATCGACAGCGAACTCGGGCTGTCCTGACCGGTGGACCTCACCTCTTTCACACAAAGGAACAGACTTGTCATGACCAATGATGAGAAGCTCCGCGACTATCTGAAGCGTGTGGTCGCCGAGTTGAAGCAGACGCAGGGACGGCTGCGCGAGATCGAGTCGGTGAAGTGCGAGCCGATCGCGATCGTCGGCATGGCGTGCCGGCTGCCGGGCGGGGTGTCCACGCCCGAGGAGCTGTGGCGGCTGGTCGACGAGGGCCGGGACGCGGTGAGCGAGTTCCCGGTCAACCGGGGCTGGAACACCGACGACCTGTACGACCCCGATCCGGAGAAGTCCGGGAAGTCGTACGTCCGCGAGGGCGGATTCCTGCACGACGCGGACGAGTTCGACGCCCGGTTCTTCGGGATCTCGCCGCGTGAGGCGCTGTCCATGAACCCGCAGCAGCGGCTGCTGCTTGAGACGGCGTGGGAGACGTTCGAGCGGGCCGGGATCGATCCGACGACGCTCGGCGGCGCCAGCGTCGGCGTGTACGCCGGGGTGATGTACCACGACTACGCGGTCGGTCTGACCGATGTGCCGCGTGAGGTCGAGGGGATGCTGTCGATCGGCAACTCGGGCAGCGCCACCTCGGGCCGGGTGTCGTACACGCTGGGCCTGGAGGGTCCGGCGGTGACGGTGGAGACGGCGTGCTCGTCGTCGCTGGTCGGTATCCATCTGGCGGCGCACGCGCTGCGCTCCGGCGAGTGCACGATGGCGCTGGCCGGCGGGGTGGCCGTGATGGCGACGCCGGACACGTTCGTGGAGTTCTCGCGGCAGCAGGGCCTGTCCCCCGATGGCCGGTGCAAGGCGTTCGCGGGTGCCGCGGACGGCACCGGCTGGTCGGAGGGCGCGGGTCTGATCCTGCTGGAGCGCCTGTCGGACGCCCGACGCAACGGTCACCCGGTCCTCGCGGTGATCCGTGGCACGGCCGTCAACCAGGACGGCGCGTCGAACGGTCTGACCGCGCCGAACGGTCCGGCGCAGCAGCGGGTCATCAAGCAGGCCCTGTCCAACGCGGGTCTGTCCCCGCAGGACGTGGACGTCGTGGAGGCGCACGGCACGGGTACGAAGCTGGGTGACCCGATCGAGGCGCAGGCGCTGATCGCCACCTACGGGCAGGGCCGCCCGGAGGGACAGCCGCTGTGGCTGGGGTCGCTGAAGTCGAACATCGGCCACTCGCAGTCGGCGGCCGGTGTGGCCGGTGTGATCAAGATGGTGGAGGCGATCCGGCACGGCGTGCTGCCGAAGACGCTGCACGTGGACGAGCCGACGCCGCACGTGGACTGGTCGGCCGGTGAAGTGGAGCTGCTGACCGAGGCGCGTCCGTGGCCGGAGACGGGCCGCCCGCGCCGGGCCGGTGTGTCGTCCTTCGGGGTGAGCGGCACCAACAGCCATGTCGTGATCGAGCAGGCCCCGTCGGAGGAGCCCGCGGCGGACGAGGCGGAGCGCCGGGAGGTGCCGGTGGTGCCGCTGGTGCTGTCGGCCCGTACGCCGGAGGCGCTGGGCGCCCAGGCCGGGCGGCTGCACGCGCTGCTGTCGGCCGACCCCGAGCTGGACCCGGTCGACGTGGGCCATGCGCTGGTGACGACCCGTACGGCCTTCGAGCACCGTGCGGTGGTCGTGGCCTCGGAGCGGCAGGAGCTGCTGGACGCGGTCGCGGCGCTGGCGCGCGGTGAGCGTCCGGCGGGCGTGGCCGAGGGTGAGCGGGCGCCGGGGAAGCTGGCGCTGCTGTTCACCGGTCAGGGCGCGCAGCGGGCCGGGATGGGACGGGAGCTGTACGAGTCGTTCCCGGTGTTCGCGGAGGCGTTCGACGCGGTCTGCGCGGAGTTGGACCAGCACCTCGACCGGCCGCTGGCCGAGGTGATCGCGTTTGGTGACGGCCTGGACGAGACGGGGTTCACGCAGCCCGCGCTCTTCGCCCTGGAGGTCGCCCTCTACCGGCTCGTGGAATCTTGGGGGGTGCGGCCCGACCATGTGGCGGGACACTCGATCGGTGAAATTGCAGCGGCGCATGTGGCGGGCGTACTCACGCTTGCGGACGCGAGTGCGCTCGTCGCGGCTCGTGGCCGGCTGATGCAGGCCCTGCCTTCGGGCGGGGCGATGGTGGCGCTGGGTGTGCCGGAGGCCGAGGTGGCTCCGCTGCTGGCCGGGGCGGTGTCGATCGCGGCGGTCAACGGGCCGTCGTCGGTGGTGATATCGGGTGAGGAGGCCGCGGTCCTCGCGGTCGCCGAGCAGGTGAAGGCGGCCGGGCACCGCACCAAGCGGCTGACGGTGTCGCACGCATTCCACTCGCCGCTGATGGAGCCGATGCTGGCCGACTTCCGCGCGGTGGTGTCGGGGCTTTCGTTCGCGGCGCCGAAGATCCCGGTGGTGTCGACGCTGACCGGTGCGCTCGCCGGGGAGGAGCTGCGGACGCCGGAGTACTGGGTGCGGCACGTCCGGGAGGCCGTGCGGTTCTCGGACGGGGTCCGGGCGCTGGCCGCGCTGGGGACGACGACGTTCCTGGAGCTGGGGCCGGACGCGGTGCTCACCGCGATGGCGACGGAGTGCCTGGACGGCGACGGCGACGCGGTGGTCGTGCCGGCGCTGCGGCGCGGGCACGCCGAGGCGCCGGTCCTGGTGGAGTCGGTGGGCCGGGTGTGGTCGGCCGGCCGGATCGTGGACTGGCCCGCCTACTTCGAGGGCACCGGCGCGCGCCGGGTGGAGCTTCCGACGTATGCCTTCCAGCGTGAGCGGTACTGGCTCGCGGGCGGCGCGGGCGCGGGTGATGTGACGGCGGCCGGTCTGGCCGGTGCCGGGCATCCGCTGCTCGGCGCGGTCCTCGGCCTGCCGGGCGAGGAGGGCCTGTGGGGGACGAGTCGGCTGTCGGTGTCGACGCATCCGTGGCTCGCCGACCACACCGTCGGCGGTGTGGTGGTCGTCCCCGGCGCGGCGCTGGTGGAGCTGGCCGTACGGGCCGGTGACGAGGCGGGCGCGGGGACGCTGGACGAGCTGGTGGTGGAGGCGCCGCTGACGCTGCCCGCGCACGGCGCCGTGCAGCTGCGGATCGGGGTCGCGGGTCCCGACGCCACGGGCCGCCGTCCGGTGACGGTCCATTCGCGGCCCGAGGACGCCCTGGCGGGCACGCCGTGGACGCGGCACGCGTCCGGGTTCCTGACCGAGGCGCCGTCGGCGGCCGGTGCGGCGCTGGCGGTGTGGCCGCCGGCCGGTGCCGAGGCGGTGGACCTGGCCGGGTTCTACGAGCGGCAGGAGGCGGCGGGCCTGGGCTACGGCCCGGTCTTCCGCGGGCTGCGGAAGGTGTGGACCCGCGGGGAGGAGGTGTTCGCCGAGGTCGCCCTGGACGAGCAGGAGACCGGCGCCGCCGAGCGGTTCGGGCTGCATCCGGCTCTGCTGGACGCGGCGCTGCAGGCCAGCACGTTCCTCGACGTTGCCGTGGAGGACGGCGAGGAGGACGGCGTACGGCTGCCGTTCGCGTGGAACGGCGTGACCCTGCACGCGGCGGGCGCCGCGGCGCTGCGGGTGCGTGCGGTGGCCTCCGGGTCCGGGGTGTCGCTGGATCTGGCGGACGCGTCGGGCGCGCCGCTGGCCACGGTCGGGTCGATGGTGACGCGGCCGGTGGCGGCGGAGCAGCTGGCCGGTGGCGGTGACGATCCGCTGCGGGACGCGCTGTTCCAGGTGGAGTGGGTCCCGGCCGCCCTCGACACGGCGTCCGTCGCCGGGGGCTGGACCGAGCTGGACGCCACCTCCGGGGACGGCGGTTCGCTGCCGGAGCGGGTGCGGGCCCTGACCGGCCGGGTTCTCGCGGCCGTCCAGGAGCATGTGGAGGACGGCGACCCGGCCGCGGGTCCGCTGGTGGTCACGGTCCGCTCCGGCGACCCGGCCGCGGCGGCCGTGCGCGGTCTGCTGCGCTCGGCGCAGCTGGAGTACCCGGACCGGCTGGTCCTCGCCGAGCTGGACGGCACGGACGCCTCGCGGCAGGCCCTGGCCGCGGCGGTGGCGGCGGGCGAGTCGCAGTTCGCGCTCACCGAGGGCGCGTTGAGCGTGCCGAGGCTGGTGCGCGCCACGGTGGCCCCGGCCGACCACGGCGTGCTGCGGGACGACGGCAGGGTCCTGATCACGGGTGGTACGGGCTCGCTCGGCGCGTTGCTGGCCCGGCACCTGGTGTCGGAGTACGCGGTGCGCAACCTGGTCCTGACCAGCCGGCGAGGCCGGGCCGCGGACGGCGTGGAGGAGCTCGTCGACGAGCTGTTCGAGCTGGGTGCGGCCTGTGTGGCGGTGGAGGCGTGCGACGTCGCCGACCGCGAGTCCGTGGCGGCGCTGCTGGCGCGCTATCCGGTGACGGCCGTCATCCACACGGCCGGTGTCCTGGACGACGGCATCCTCGGCTCGCTCACCCCCGAACGGCTGGACACCGTCCTCGCCCCGAAGGCGGACGGCGCCTGGCATCTGCACGAGCTGACCGCCGGCCGGGATCTCGACGCGTTCGTGCTGTTCTCGTCGGTGACCGGCGTCCTGGGCAACCCCGGTCAGGCCAACTACGGTGCCGCGAACGGCTTCCTGGACGAGCTGGCCCGGCTGCGGCACGGTCTGGGCCTGCCGGCGACATCGCTGGCCTGGGGCCTGTGGGAGCAGAGCGGCGGCATGGCCGCCACGGTCGAGGCGCGGGCCGCCAAGGGCGGGATGCGGGCGATCGGCGAGGCGGAGGGGCTCGCGCTGTTCGACGCGGCCCTGGCCGCCGAGGAGGCCGCGCTCGTGCCGGCGAAGCTGGACCTGGCGGCGTACGCCCGGCGTCAGCCCGTACCGGCGCTGCTGCACGGGCTGGTGCGCCCGGCCCGTAAGCAGGCCGCGGTGGCCGTGGCCGGCGGGGACACCCTGGCGGTCCGGCTGGCGGCGCTGCCCGAGGCCGAGCGGCAGCGCGAGGTGCTGACGCTGGTGCGGGCCGAGGCGGCCGCGGCGCTGGGTCACTCGGGCGGTGACGCGATCAAGGCCGGGCAGGCGTTCAAGGAGGTCGGCTTCGACTCGCTGGCGGCGGTGGAGCTGCGTAACCGGCTCACCGCGGCGACCGGGATCAAGCTGCCCGCGACGCTCGTCTTCGACTATCCGACGCCGGCGGTGCTCGCCGAGCACCTGCTGGCCCAGCTCGCCCCGGCGGCCGGCGGCCAGGCCGCCGACCCGGCCGGCCGTGAGGCGGACATCCGCCGGTTCCTGGCCACGGTGCCCCTGGACCGGCTCGCCACCCTGGGGGTCCTGGACCGGGTGCTGCCGCACCTGGACACCGTCACCCTCGAATCCCTCGAACTCCCCGTCGAGAGCGGCGCCGACGATGCCGTCGCCTCCGAACGGATCAGCGA
Source organism: Streptomyces purpureus (assembly GCF_014648195.1). GTDB lineage: Bacteria > Actinomycetota > Actinomycetes > Streptomycetales > Streptomycetaceae > Streptomyces > Streptomyces purpureus. The sequence goes on along the minus strand of NZ_BMQQ01000043.1, from coordinate 27,751 downwards.
CATGAGCGTCGACAGTCTGCTGGAGCTCGCGCTGGGCAGCGAAGCCCGCTGAGCCAGGCCCATCGACCGAGCCCCTTTACGGAGGAAGCAATGACCGCAACAGAGGACAACGCCGCCAAGCTCGTCGAGGCGCTGCGGGCCTCGCTCATCGAGAACGAGCGGCTCAAGCGGGAGCAGGCCGCGGCGGCCGCGGCCGCCAAGGAGCCCATCGCCATCGTCGGTATGGCGTGCCGGCTGCCGGGCGGGGTCACCACGCCGGAGGAGCTGTGGCGGCTGGTCGCCGACGGCACCGACGCGATCAGCGAGTTCCCGGCCGACCGTGGCTGGAACACCGACGACCTGTACGACGAGGACCCGGAGAAGTCGGGCCGTACGTACGTCCGCGAGGGCGGGTTCCTGCACGACGCAGCCGACTTTGACGCCGGGTTCTTCGGGATAGCCCCGCGGGAGGCGCTCGCCACCGACCCGCAGCAGCGGCTTCTCCTCGAGACGGCGTGGGAGGCGTTCGAGCGGGCCGGGATCGCGCCGAGCAGCCTGCGCGGCGGCAGCGTCGGCGTCTACGCCGGGCACATGTACCACGACTACGCCGGCCGCCTCCAGGACGTTCCGAAGGAGGTGGAGGGGCTGCTCGGGATCGGGAACTCCGGCAGTGTCGCCTCCGGCCGTATCTCGTACACCTTCGGGTTCGAGGGCCCCTCGCTCACCCTGGACACCGCCTGCTCCTCGTCGCTGGTGGCGATCCATCTCGCGGCGCAGGCGCTGCGCTCCGGCGAGTGCTCGATGGCGCTGGCGGGCGGTGTCGCCGTGATGTCGACGCCGGGTGTGTTCGTGGAGTTCTCCCGGCAGCGCGGGCTCGCCACCGACGGCCGCTGCAAGGCGTTCGCGGCCGGCGCCGACGGCACCGGCTGGTCGGAGGGCGCGGGTCTGATCCTGCTGGAGCGCCTGTCGGACGCCCGACGCAACGGCCACAAGGTCCTGGCGGTGGTCCGGGGCAGCGCCGTCAACCAGGACGGTGCCTCCAACGGTCTGACCGCCCCCAACGGCCCGTCCCAGCAGCGGGTCATCAAGCAGGCCCTCGCCAACGCGGGCCTGACCGCCCGGGACGTCGACGCCGTCGAGGCGCACGGCACCGGCACCACCCTCGGCGACCCGATCGAGGCGCAGGCGCTGCTGGCCACCTACGGCGAGGACCGGCCCCGGTCGGCGCGGGGCGTCGAGCCGCTGTGGCTGGGGTCGCTGAAGTCGAACATCGGCCACTCGCAGTCGGCGGCCGGTGTGGCCGGTGTGATCAAGATGGTGGAGGCGATCCGGCACGGCGTGCTGCCCAAGACGCTGCACGTCGACGCGCCGTCGCCGAAGGTGGAGTGGACCGGCGGGGTGGAGCTGCTGACCGAGAACCGGCCGTGGCCGGACCTGGGCCGGCCCCGCCGGGCCGCGGTCTCCTCGTTCGGTGTCTCCGGCACCAACAGCCACGTCATCCTGGAGCAGGCACCGGCCGAGGAGGAGACGGAGGAGCCCCGTACGGCCCCGCCGGCCGTGCCGTGGGTGCTGTCCGCCCGCTCGGCGGCCGCGCTGAAGGACCAGGCGCTGCGGCTGCACGACCATGTCACCGCCCGCCCGGAGCTCGAACTCACCGACATCGGCCACTCGCTGCTGACGACCCGTGAGGGCCTGGAGCGGCGGGCCGTGGTGGTGGCCACCGACCGCGCCCAGGCGCTGACGGCGCTGGCGGACCTGGCGGCCGGGGAAACCCCCGCGCAGGTGGTGCGGGGCACCGCCGACGCCGACGGCAAGACCGTGTTCGTCTTCCCCGGACAGGGTTCGCAGTGGGTCGGCATGGGCGGTCAGCTGCTTGACGAGTCGCCGGTGTTCGCGACGAGGATCGCCGAGATCGAGGAGGCGTTCGCGCCGTTCGTCGACTGGTCCCTGACCGATGTGCTGCGGCAGGCGCCGGGCGCCGCGTCGCTGGAGCGGGTGGACGTCGTCCAGCCGGTCTCCTTCGCGATGATGGTGGCGCTGGCGGAGCTGTGGCGTTCGTACGGCGTCGAGCCGGACGCCGTCGTCGGCCACTCGCAGGGCGAGATCGCGGCCGCCGCGGTATGCGGGGCGCTGTCCCTGGCGGACGCGGCCCGGGTGGTGACGCTGCGGTCGCGGGCGATCGGCGCGATCACCGGCAAGGGCGCCATGGCGACCGTGTTCCTGCCCGCGGAGGAGACCGCGCGGCGGCTGGAGCCGTGGAGCGCGGACCTGGCGGTCGCGGCGGTCAACGGCCCCGGGTTCACCGTCGTCGCGGGCGGTATCGAGGCCCTGGACGCCTTCTCGGCGAGCCTGGAGGCCGACGGGGTGCGGGTGCGCCGTATCCCCGTGGACTACGCCTCGCACTCCCCGCACGTGGAGGACATCCGCACCGACCTGTACGACGTCCTGGCGCCGATCGTCGCGCTCAAGCCGCGGGTGCCGATGCTGTCGACCGTCACCGGCGAGTGGATCGGCGCGGGCGACACCGACGCGAAGTACTGGTACGAGAACCTGCGCCGCACGGTGCGCTTCGCGGACGCCGCGGCCGCACTGCGCGACCAGGGCTACCAGGTGTGGGTGGAGTCCAGCCCGCACGCGGTCCTCGTGCCGGCGCTCCAGCAGCTGCTGGAGTCCGCCGCGGCCGGCGCCGTGGTCACCGGGTCGCTGCGCCGGAACGAAGGCGGCCACGCCACGTTCCTCACCTCGCTCGCCCAGCTCCATGTGCGGGGCGTGCCGGTGGACCTCGGCCGCGTCCTCGAGGGCACCGGCGCCCGCCGCATCGACCTTCCCACCTACGCATTCCAACACCGTCGCTACTGGCTGGAGGCTTCCATCGTGATCGGCAACGGCGAGACCGCCGCGCAGAACAACCTCGTCGAGGAGACCACGGAGGAGCCCGCGCAGCTGCTCGCGGCGCGGCTCGACGGCCTCTCCCCCGACGAGCGGATCGACGTGCTCACCGATGTGGTGCGCACCGAGGCAGCGGCCGTCCTCGGCCACGACGATCTGGAGGAGATCGAGGAGAACAGCGGCTTCTTCGACATCGGCTTCACCTCGCTGACCGCGGTGGAGCTGCGCAACCGGATCTCGGAGGCGACCGGTCTCGCGCTGCCCGCGATGCTGCTGTTCGACCAGCCGACCCCGGGCATGGTCGCCGAGTTCCTGGAGCCGCTGCTGCCGGCCGGGGTCCCGGCGAACGCCTGACCGTGCGCGCGGGGGCGGGCGGGTCCTTCGGGGTCCTCCCGCCCCCGCGCCGTCCGTCCCCTGAACTGATCCTGATCGAGGAGTGGAAGCACCATGTACGACACGCATGCGGAGCCGGGCGGCGACAGCGAGGTCCTGGTCGTCGGCTACGGCCCGGTCGGGCAGACCCTGTCCGTCCTGCTGGCACAGCGCGGCCACCGGGTCACCGTCGTGGAGCGGTGGCCGAAGGCGTACGCGATGCCCCGCGCGGTGAACTTCGACAGCGAGTCGGCGCGGATCCTCGCCGCGGCCGGTCTGGCCGAGCAGATCCCGTCGTTCTCCGAGCCGTCCGGCGCCTACGAGTGGCTGAACGCGGAGGGCCGGACGCTGCTGCGGATCGAGGCGACCGAGGAGGGCCGCTGCGGCTGGCCGGACTCGACCGCCATGTACCAGCCGGGACTTGAGGCGGCTCTGGCGGCGCGGGGTGCGCAGCTGCCGCGGCTGACCGTCCTGCGCGGTCTTGAGGGGGTCGCCCTGGACGTCACCGGCGACCGGGTGCGGCTGACGGTGCGGCCCACCGAAGGCGGCGACGGCGAGCGGGTGCTCACGGCGTCCTGGATCGTCGGCTGCGACGGCGCGAACTCGTTCGTACGGGGTGTGATGGGCGTCGGCCAGACCGACCAGGGCTTCTCGCACGACTGGCTGATCTGTGACGTGGCCCCGCACGAGCGGCGCGTCTACGAGCCGAACAACCTCCAGGTCTGCGACCCGGCACGGCCCCGTACGCATGTGTCGGCCGGGCCGGGGCACCGCCGCTGGGAGTTCATGCGGGTGCCCGGCGAGACGGTGGAGGAGCTGAACACCGAGGAGCGGGCGTGGGAGCTGCTGGCCGAGCAGGGCATCACACCGGACGACGCGGTCATGGAGCGGCACGCGCTGTACACGTTCAACGCGCGCTGCACGGACGAGTGGCGTACGGGCCGGATGCTGCTGGCGGGTGACGCGGCGCATCTGATGCCGCCGTTCGCGGCGCAGGGCATGTGCTCGGGGTTCAGGGACGCGGCGAACCTTGCGTGGAAGCTGGATCTGGTGCTGTCGGGCCGCGCGTCGGAGGCGGTCCTGGACAGCTACACGGTGGAGCGGCGCCAGCATGTGCAGCACGCGATCGGGATGTCGGTGAACCTGGGGAAGGTGATCTGCCAGGACGATCCGGTGGCGGCCGCCGAGCGGGACGCGGTGATGCTGGCCGCCCGCGAGCGCGGGGTGGGCACCGCCCAGCCGAAGGGTGCGGTGCAGCCGCTGAAGGACGGCCTGCTGTACCGGCGTTCGGCGGGCCGGGCGCCGCGCCGGCCGGCCGGTGATCTGATGCCGCAGGGCCGGGTGGAGCGCGACGGTCTGACCGGGCTGTTCGACGAGGTCGTGGGCCTTGGCTTCGTCCTGCTGACCGCGGACGACCCGGCCGGGCTCCTCGGCGACGAGGACCGGGCGTTCCTGGACGGTCTCGGCGCGCGGGTGGTGCGGGTGGTGCCGGTGGGTACGCAGGCGGGTCCGGGCGAGGTCGTGGACACCGACGGTGTGTACCTGACGTACCTGGCCGAGTCGCGGACGCGTGCGGTGCTGGTACGCCCGGACTTCTACGTGTACGGGCCGGCGGCGGACCGCGCCGAACTGGCTTCGGTGCTGGGGCAGTTGCGGGAGGGACTGGGAGTGCTCGCCGCGGTGTGATCGACGACCGCCGAAGAAGGGGGGCCGCCCGGCACCAGCCGGGCGGCCCCCTTCGTCGTTGGGCGATGTGCGCGTCAGGCGGCTTCGCCGACGATGTCCTTGACGATGGCGGCGTACTCGCCCTTGTCGATGATGGCTCGGAAGGTCTCGGCGCCGTTCTCGGAGACGACGTAGCGGCGTCCGATGAGAATCTTCTGGCCGGTCTCGAAGGCGCGGCCGCGGATGACGGTGGTGGAGCTGAGCTGCTGGCCCTCCCACTCCCATTCGTCGCGGCTGGTGAGGGACTCGGCGTAGCCGACCCAGGCGGTGAGCTCGCGGGCCTCGGGACGGAAGCGGAAGACCGCGATCCAGTCGCCGGTGGCGCCCTGGCGCTGGACGATCTGGTAGCCGTCCTCCTCCACGACGCGGAAGCGGAAGCCGTTCTGCTCCTGGATCCCGGGGCCGACGTGCAGGGGCTCGGTGAAGGACGGGCCGACGTAGCCGACATCGGCGAGGTAGAGCTCGCCGTCGATGGTGACGCCGTTCAGCATGTGGTCGAGGTCGGGGCCGAACTGCTGGTCCGCGCCGCGAATTCCGGCGGAAAGGATGACGACGTCGAATCCGATCTGGCGCAGCAGCGTGCGGAAAAGGCCGTTGAGTTCGTGGCAGACGCCGCCGTTCGCCTCGGTGACGAGGTGCCGGAAGAGTTCCTGCGGGTCGGCGTCGGCCGCTTCGTCCCATACCGCGGCGCCCTTGTGGACATGGCGGGAGTTGTCGAACGGCACCGTCATCAGATGGCGCTTGTGCAGGGCCCGCAGCGTCTCCAGAGTCGGCTCAAGAGGGCCGGAGAGTCCCAGGTGGGCGGCGTATGCCTCGACGTCGAGCATGATGGATCTCCTCTTTCGGCAGCTTCCGGGATTCGCGTGATAACGGCACACGTACAGGCCGCACCATAACCGCGTCCAGGGTGCATTGTCTGCGCCCAGAGGACCCCCCTAATACCCCCCTGCATGTGCACCCTTGAGTTTCTCAAGGTGTTTGGGGAGGGGGGTCGAATAGGGGTGTTCGCATCGATGTTCTCACTCTAGATTCTGTTTGACTTCAATGATCTGTCCCCGGCGCCGAGTCGGTGACAAACGGAGGAGATTACATTGTTGAATCGGCGGAACTTTCTGCGGGCGAGCGGCGGTGTCGCGGCCGCCGGCGCGCTGGCCGGTGCCGTGCCGTCCGTGTCGTTCGGTGCCACGGGCTCGTACGAGAGGCTCCGGGCCGGCCTCCAGGGTGATCTGCTGCTGCCCACGGACAGCGGCTACGACCTGGCGAAGCAGCTCCAGATAGCGCAGTACGACGCGGTCAGCCCGCAGGCCATCGCCTACTGCGAGACCCCGCAGGACGTCGCCAAGGCGATCCAGTTCGCCAGCAGCGAGGGCATCGCGGTGCGCACCCGCAGCGGTGGCCACAACTACTCGGGCTGGTCCACGGGCGAGGGCCTGGTGGTCGACGTCTCCCGGATCCAGCACGCCAAGGTCAACGGCAGCACGCTCAAGGTCGGCCCGGGCGCCTCGTCGATCCGTGCCATCGAGGCCCTCACGCCGTACAACAAGCAGATCGCCACCGGCACCTGCCCGACGGTCTGCCCCGGCGGCTTCTTCTCCGGCGGCGGCATCGGCTACCAGACGCGGAAGTTCGGCACGGGCAGCGACCGGGTGACCGCGGCGACGGTCGTCCTCGCCGACGGCAGCATCGTGCGCGCCTCCTCCTCCTACGACTCCAGCCTGCTGTGGGGTCTGCGCGGCGGTGGCGGCGGCAACTTCGGTGTGGTCGTGGACTGGGAGGTCCGTCCGGTCGACCAGCCGCGGATGGTCTGGTACGAGCAGTGGTGGGACTACGACCAGGCGCCGGCGATCTTCGCGGCCTGGCAGGCCTGGATGGCCAACGGCTCCGACGACCTCGCCGGTCAGTTCGTCCTGGTCACCCCGGACGCGGCCCCCGGCGCCAAGCCGATGGTGCTGACCACCGGCGCCTACCTCGGCCCGCAGTCCGAGCTGGAGACGGCGCTCGCGCAGCTCAACTCGCTGGCGAAGACCGCCCCGCTGAGCAAGGTGGTCGCCGACCTCACGTACGCCGAGGCGATGAAGCGTACGTACCACTGCGACCAGCTCACCGTCGCCCAGTGCCAGCGCGCCGGCACCACCCCGGACGCGCAGCTCCCGCGCACCGGCTTCCAGCGCGAGAGCTACCGCGTCTTCAACCGCGAGATGACGGCCACCGAGATCGAGAAGGTCCTCGCGGCCTACGACGCCAACCGCGCCGCGGGCCACACGCGGGTGCTGCACGTGATGGGTCTGGGCGGCGCCGCCAACCGGATCAGCCGTACGTCGACGGCGTTCTGGCACCGGGACGCCACCTTCGTCGCCGGTTTCGTCAACCAGCTGGGCGCCAACCCGTCCGCGACGGACGTCCAGGCCGCGACCGCCTGGGCGGGCAACGGCGGCCGGGTCCTGGACCCGATGTCGAGCGGTGCGTACGTCAACTTCACCAGCACCGAGCTGACCGACTGGCAGACCAAGTACTACGGCGGCAACTACAACAAGCTCCGCTACGTGAAGTTCGCCTACGACCCGGACAACTTCTTCCGCCACCCGCGCAGCATCGGCAGCTGACGCGGTCCGACCAAGCCCAGGGGGCCGGTGCGCGAAAGCGCACCGGCCCCCTTCGGCATGTGGCGCGTGCGGTGGCAAGCGGGGAACGCCTGGAGGGGGTGGTGCGCTTTCGCGCACCACCCCCTCCGTGTGGGACCCGCCGTGGACCGCCTTACAGGACGGCCGGGGCGGCCGGGGTGTCCGTCTTGGCGTCACCCTCCTGGCCCGCGCCCTGGGCCGCCGGCGCGGCCTTGAGCATGATCACGGCCAGGACCAGGCCGGCGGCGATGAAGCCGATGGCGATGGTGAAGGCCAGGTTGTAGCCGGCCGTGAGGGCGGCCGGGGTCGGGTTGGCGCCGGACTCCGCGGTGGCGAAGGTGTTCAGCAGCGCCAGGCCGACGGCACCACCGATCTGCTGCGAGGTGTTGAACAGACCGGAGATGACACCGGAGTCCTCCGGGGTCGCGCCCGACAGCCCGAGCATCATCAGCGCGGGCATGGCCGCACCGAAGCCGACACCGAGCAGCAGGTTGGCCGGCAGGAAGTTGGCCAGGTACGTGCCGTCGACCGGGAGCTGCGCGAAGAGGACGAAGCCCAGACCGATGAGGACGAGGCCGGTGATGAGGACGGCGCGGGCCCCGAACTTGGTGATCAGCTTGGCGGACAGGCCCAGCGAGACACCGGCGATCGCCACGGCGACCGGGATGAAGCCGAGACCGGTCTGCAGCGGGTCGTAGCCGAGGACCCGCTGGAGGTAGAGCGTCCCGAAGTACAGGAAGCCGAACATGGCGCCGATCATCAGGAGCTGGATCAGGTTGGCGCCGGAGACGTTGCTGGAGCGGAAGAGCCGCAGCGGCAGCAGTGGGGACGCGGCCTTGGACTCGCGGATGAGGAAGCCGACGAGCAGGACGACGGCGAGCGCGGCGTAGCCGAGGGTGTGGGTGGAGGCCCAGCCTTCCTTCTCGATGCCGACGATGGTGTAGACGAGGAGCATCAGACCGGCGGTGACCAGGACGGCGCCGAGGAAGTCGGCGCTGGAGCCGAGGCCGGGGCCGCGCTCGGTCTGCAGGGTGCGCAGGGCGAGGGCGACGACCACGATGCCGATCGGGATGTTGATGTAGAAGATCCAGCTCCAGTCGACCGAGTCGGTGAGGATGCCGCCGACCAGGGGGCCGATGGCGCCGCCGCCCGCGGAGGCGAAGCTGAAGGCGCCGATCGCCTTGGCGGTCTCCTTGGGCTCGGTGAAGAGCGTGACGATCATGCCGAGGATGCCGGCCGAGGTGATGGCGCCGCCGACACCCTGCACGAAGCGGGCGACGATCAGCATCTCCTGGCCGGTGGCCAGGCCGCAGAAGAGCGAGGCGACGGTGAAGAGCGTGAGACCCGTGATGAAGACCTGCTTGCGGCCGAGCAGGTCGCCGAGGCGGCCGGCGAGGAGCAGCAGACCACCGAAGGGAATCACATAGGCGTTGACGATCCAGACCAGGTTGGTGGCGGTGAAGCCGAGGTCGGTCTGGACCGCGGGGAGGGCGACGTTGACGATGTTCTGATCAAGGATGATCATCAGCTGGCCGGCGCAGAGCACTGCGAGGGCCAGCCAGCGCGACGCGGTCGCCGCAGGCGTGGTGCCCATGGAAATCTTTCCTCCAGAAGAGCGGTAAGGGGTGGGTGGGAACGGTGGTCAGCCGCGCAGCATCTCGGCCACGAGGAACGCGAGTTCCATCGACTGCTGGGGGTTGAGGCGGGGGTCGCAGTACGTGTCGTACCGCTCCGCGAGACCGGAGTCGTCGATGGCCTGGGCGCCGCCCACGCATTCGGTGACGTTGTCTCCGGTCAGTTCGATGTGCAGGCCGCCGGGGTGGGTGCCGAGCGCGCGGTGGACCTCGAAGAAGCCCTCGACCTCGTTGATGATGCGGCCGAAGTCGCGGGTCTTGTAGCCGCTGGCGGCCTCGTGGGTGTTGCCGTGCATCGGGTCGCACTGCCAGACGACCTGGTGGCCGGTGGCGGTGACGCGCTCCACTATGGCGGGGAGAACGTCGCGGATCTTGCCGCAGCCCATCCGGCTGATGAGGGTCAGCCGGCCGGGGACGTTGTGGGGGTCGAGCCGCTCGACGTACTCGGCGGCCTGTTCCGGGGTGGTGCTCGGCCCGATCTTGAGGCCGATGGGGTTGGCGAGCAGCGAGGCGAGGGCGATGTGGGCGCCGTCGAGCTGGCGGGTGCGCTCGCCGATCCACAGGAAGTGGGAGGAGAGGCCGTACAGCTTCTCGGTGCCGTCGGCGCCGGTCTCGCGGCGCAGCAGACCGCGCTCGTACTCCAGGAGCAGCGCCTCGTGGCTCGCCCACAGCTCGGTGCTGTGCAGGGCGCCGTGGTCGACGCGGCAGGCGGACATGAAGTCGAGGCCGCGGTCGATCTCCGTGGCGAGCGCCTCGTAGCGCTCGCCGACCGGTGAAGTGCGCAGGAAGTCGCGGTTCCACTCGTGGACGCGGTGCAGGTCGGCGAAGCCGGAACCGGCGTAGGCGCGGGTGAGGTTGAGGGCGGCGCCGGAGTGGGCGTACGCCTGGAGCATCCGGGCCGGGTCGGCGACCCGGGCCTCGGGGACCGGGTCGAAGCCGTTGACGATGTCGCCGCGGTAGACGGGCAGGCCGAGCTGGTCGGTGCTGTTGGAGCGGGGCTTGGCGTACTGGCCCGCGATCCGGCCGACCTTGACCACGGGCATGCTGGCCGCGTAGGTCAGCACGACGGCCATCTGCACGAGGGTGCGCAGATTGGCGCGGACATGGGATTCGGTGTTCCCGGCGAAGGTCTCGGCGCAGTCGCCGCCCTGCAGCAGGAAGGCCCGGCCTCGGGCGACCTCGGCCAGCCTGGACTGGAGACGGTCGACCTCCTGCGGCACCACGAGCGGAGGCATGGTCTCCAGCGTGGCGACGGCGGAAAGCGCCGAGACGGGGTCGGGCCACTGCGGCTGCTGTGCCGCGGGGCGGGACAGCGCCTCGGCTATCCGGGCGTCGAGCGAGCCGGCGGTCGTGGACGGCTGAGGAGGCACGGCCGTGTCGGTCCGTGCTGCGATGGTCGGCTGCATGCCGCCAGGCTAGGTTTTGTGTACCAACTCCCCGCCCATCTGCCGGTAATCGCAAGGTCAGGGCGCCATGACGCCTTCGAATCACTGACCTTGGGGGAAGTCGAGTGAGAAGTACTCGCGGTAGAGGGCGACTTGGCTCTCCAGCATGGGCGCACCGTAGTGCACGGGCAGTCCGTGGGCGAGGGCCGTGCGCAGCAGCCGGGTCTCGCGCGGCTTCATGATGATGTCGGCGACGAGGGTGCCGGGGGCGAGGCCGGCCGGGTCGAACGGCAGGGGGTCGCTCTCGCGCAGCCCGAGCGGGGTGGCGTTGACGACGAGGTCGGCGCCGTCGACGTCGGGGCGGGTGGCGTGGGTGGTGCGGCCGGGCCAGCGGGTGTCGAGCCGGGCGGCGAGCGCCGCGGTCCTTGCCGGGTCGAGGTCGCACAGGACGAGGTGGTCGACACCGGCCGCGAGCAGGGCGGGCGCGATGGCGCAGCCGGCGCCGCCGGTGCCGACGAGGGTGACGCGGCTGCCGGCGGGCCGGTGGCCGGCGGCTTCGAGTCCGGCGACGAAGCCGGCTCCGTCGAAGTTGTCGGCGTGCCAGCGGCCGTCGGGTTCGCGGCGCAGGACGTTGGCGCTTCCGGAGAGCTGGACGGCGGGGCTCTCCAGGTCGGCGAAGCGGCGGACGGCGACCTTGTGGGGCACGGTCACCAGGAGGCCGTCGAGGTTCTCCACGGCCTTGAGGCCGGTGACGACGGCGGCGAGCTGGTCGTGGCGGACGTGGACGGGGACGAGGACGGCGTCCCGGGAGAGCCGGGCGAGGAGCGGGTTGACCATGGTGGGCGCCTGGACCTGGGCGACAGGGTCGCCCAGGACGGCGTAGAGCCGGGTGGTTCCGGTGATTCTCGGCTGCTGGTGGCGGGCGTCGTCGGACATACGGGGGGCCTCGGTTCGGGTGGTGGAAGGTGGGGCCGCGCTGCGGGTCAGGGGACGAGCGTGACCTTGCCGGTGGTACGGCGGGCCAGCAGGTCCTGGTGGGCGCGGCGGACGTCGGCGAGCGGGTAGCTGGGGCCGGCGAGCGGGCGGAGGGCGCCGGCGGCGGTGAGGGCGAGCAGTTCGCGCAGGGGGCCGGTGACCGCATCGGGCCGGGCCAGGACGGGCCGGAGCCAGAAGCCGACGACGGAGGCGCCGAGCCGGGCGAGGCGCTGGGGGTCGACGGGGGCGGCGGGGGTACGGGCGGCGCTGCCGTAGGTGACGATCCGGCCGAGGGTGCCGAGGGAGCCGAGGGCGTCGTCGAAAAGGGCGCCGCCGGTGCCGTCGAGGATCACGTCGGCGGGGTTCTCCAGCGGGTACGTGGCGACGGCGTCGGCCCCGAGGTCGAGGGCGAGGGCGCGCTTGGCGTCGGTGGAGGCCTGGGCGAGGATCCGGCCCGCGCCCATGTGGCGGGCGAGCTGGACGGCGAGGGAGCCGACACCGCCGGCGGCGGCGTGCACGACGACGGTCTCGCCGGACGCGAGGCGGGCCGCGGTGGTGAGCAGGTGCCAGGCGGTGAGCCCCTGCATCAGCAGGGCGAGGGCGTGGGCGGCGGGCAGGTCCTCGGGGATCGGGACGACCGTCCCGGCGTCCGCGACGACCTGCTCGGCGTAGCCGCCCCGGACCCGGGCGAGGACCCGGGTGCCGTCGTCGGTGCGGCCGACGACCTCGCTGCCGGGTACGAACGGCAGCTGGTCGGCGGCGAGATAGGAACCGTCGGTCTGGTGGGTGTCGGCGTAGTTGACGCCGGCCGCCTCGACGGTGATCCTCAACTGGCCCGGACCCGGCGTGGGTTCGGGCAGGTCGACGTAGTCCAGTACGTCGGGTCCGCCGAAGCGGTCGAAACGAACGGCTCTCATGCCGCCCTCCCCCCGAGGGCCGCGGCCGGGGCCGCGTGTCTCTCCCGGACACGCGCACCCGCGACCGGCCCCCTGTCGTGTCGTCGGTGCCGGTCAGGCCGAGAGCCGGTCCTGTGCGTCCTCGCCGTCCTCCGAGTCGTTCGAGTCCGGGCTCTCCGCGAGCTCCTTCCGCTGCTGCTCGTAGAGAGCCAGGCCACGGGCGGGCGAGGTGTCGATCTGGCCGAGGATCGCCGGGGCGGCGATCGCCGGCAGGGTCAGGTCGTACATCCGGGAGATCCGGGTCTCCAGGTCCGCCATCTGACAGACCGCCTGCGACAGCATCTGGATGCCGTTGAAGGATCCGACGAGCATCTCGGCGGTGGCGGTGGCGTCGACGTACGGCAGGACCTCGCCGCGTTCCTTGGCCTCGGTGAGCTGGGTGGTCATCACCCGCACCCATTCGTTCCAGGGCTCACCGAAGAAGTGCCGCGCGTTCTGGTCCGCCGCGAGGCGGGCCGAGGCGCGCAGCAGGGGTTCCCGGGGCAGCCGGTAGGCCAGCACCAGCCCCATGTCGACCGCCGTCTGCAGCTTCAGCAGCTGCTCCGGCGGCGGCTCGGTGACCGCGTGCTCCAGGACGCCGAGTGCCAGTTCTTCCTTGGAGGCGAAGTGGAAGTAGAGCGCTCCCTTCTTCACTCCGGCCCGGTCGAGGATCATCGTGATGGTCGCTGCCTCGTAACCGAACTCGGCGAAGACCTCCGCCGCGGCTTCCAGTACTGCCCTGCGCGTGCGGATGGCCCGCTCTTGCCGTGCCAATGCCAACCTCCGGGTCGATCTGCGGTTCTTTGCGTCCCCCCAAAAAACCAAACGGTCCGTATCTTATCTGCCCCCTCACCTCCTCTGCCACCCCGGCTCCACCGGCCCTCCATGGGCGTGCCACCAGGGATCCACCGACCGGGAACCTGACATACTCGCGTCGGGTCTTGAAAAAGAAACCGTGCGGTCCGTATCTTACTGGCCATGGACGGGGCTTCCCCGCTCCTCACCCGAGTCGTCGCGCATTCCTATGGGGGGATCGACATGCACATCACGACCGTGGCCCAGAACAAGACCGTCACCCACGCCCGTACCGCCACCCAGGCCGGTACCGGCGCCGCAGCCCGCACGCCGCGGCCCGTACCCCACGCACCCACCGCCTCCTTCGCCCACCGCGACCTGGACCGGGACGTCCTGATAACCGGCTGGACCCGCCGGGACGAGATGGCCTTCTCCGTCGACATCAACTGGGCGAGAGACCACTGCTTCTTCGCCCCGGCCCCGGGCAGCGTCCACCACCACATGCTGATCGCCCAGACGATCCGGCAGGTGACGCTCTCCCTCGCGCACGCCGCGTTCGAGATCCCCACCTCGGACAAGTTCCTGATGAACGAGCTGACCTACGCGGTCGACCCGCACCACCCCACGACCCTGACCGACCCCGTCCGGGTGGAGGCGGAGTACTCCTGGGAGGGCCGGCGCTGCATGCGGGTCAAGCTCGCCCTGCGTCAGCGCGGCGCGACCTTCGCCACCAGCGACAACCTCTTCTCCTGGGTGCCGCCCCGGGTGTACGGCCGGATGCGCGGCGACTACCTGACCGCGCTTCCCGGCGACTCCGCCGAGCCGGTCGCCGCGCCGCTGGTCGGCCGGATCGCCGACAACGAGGTCCTGCTCGCACCCGGCGGCCGCCCGCACCGCTGGCAGCTGCGCTGGGGCACCGGCCACATGGCGCTGATCGACCACGCCGTCGACCACGTCCCCGGCCTCGTCCTGCTCGAAGCCGCCCACCAGGCCGCGTACGCCTTCGCGGGCGCCCCCCACTTCAACCCGACGGGGCAGGCCATGTACGCCAGCCGGTACGTCGAGTTCGACGCGCCGTGCTGGATCGAGGCCCACGCGCTCCCCGCCCGAGCCGGCATCCCGGCGGCGGTCGAGGTCATCGGCCTCCAGCGGGACAGCATGGCCTTCCGCTGCGTGGTCGAAGGCTTCACGATCCGGGATTAACGAGCACGAGACGACGGCCCCGACGCGGTACCGCTACGCCGGTACACCGCGCGGGGTCTCGTCGTGCCCGCCCCCCAGGAGGACCGCGACACCCTCCGGCCGCACGGCTCGCGCCGCCTCAGGGGTGGCCAGCATGGAGAGCGCGGCGCGCCAGAACTCGGTGAGGGTCGCGTGCGAGAGCCACTTCTCGTCACCGCGGCCCAGCATTTCCAGCCCCGCGGTCGCCGCCGCGACGAACGTGACGGCCGCCGAGTGCGGCAGCCCGGTCGTCAGCTCCCCCGCCGCCGAGGCCCGCCCGATCAGAGCCGCGACCTTGTGGTGCCACTCGTCGCGCAGCCCCAGGGCGAGTTCGGCGTCGCCGTCGCTGTTGAGCCGGAACCCGGCCCGTACCACCACGTCCGTACGGAACAGCGCGGCGAAGCTGTGGGTGAGATCGGCCAGCGTCTGCAAGGGGGTGCCCCGGCGGGCGTGGACCTCGCGCGCCGCCGCGCCCAGCCGGTCCGCGGCCTGCGCCACGACCGCGTCCGCCAGCGTGTTCTTGTTCTCGAAGTGGAAGTGCAGGGCTCCCGGACTGACTCCGGCGGCGGCCGCGATCCGGCCCACCTTGGCCTCGGCGTAACCACCGCCCTCGAAGGCTTCGGCGGCGGCGACGATCAGAGCGCGGCGCGTCCGCACAGCACGATCCTGCTTGGTCATGGGGGGTCCCTGAGCTGGTCGACACATCATGAAGATGTATTCAATGAAACCAACCCCCCGGTTTTTTAACTAGGCTGGAGCAACAATTGGCCGGTAATCGCCAAAACCGGGCGCCCCCTCCGCGCGCCCCCTCAACCGGCCTGACGTGCGAGGGAGTCCAGCAACTCGTCCGCCCAGCCGGCGTCGTAGCGGTCGAGCCGCGGGAAACCGCCCGTCTCCGGGGAGCCGTTGTACGTGTAGTGGGCACCCGGATTGTGTACGGCCCAGCCGCCGGGCGCGAAGAGGTGCGGGCTGCCCTGGATCTCCGGCCCCTGCGCCTGATGCCACTGCTCGTAGACCTCGCGGCGCCCGGCCCCCCGGGCGAGGGCGGCCTCCAGCGCCTTGGCGTCCACGTGTGCGCAGCCCTCGGCGATGTCGAGGATCACGGAGTGGATGCTGATGCACCGGTGGTCGACGTAGAAGGCGCGGCGCAGGGCGGTGTCGAGCTGGTCGGAGCCGCGCAGGCCGCCCACCTCGGGGGCCTTGGCGGCCTGGACGGCCTCCAGCGCCGGCAGGATGCTCGACGGGTACTCCCACTCGTGTCCCGCCCACAGCCGCCAGCCGAGTTCGGGGCGGTGCGCCCCCAGCATCACGACCTCGGCGTCGACGATGAGCTTGGGGGTGGGCTGGCTGTTGAACAGCTCCAACGGGAAGGCGCGGTGGTCGATCAGGAGCTCCTGGCCGCGCGCGTCGGCGGCGGCGTGCAGCGTGTGCAGGGCGAGCGTGGCCCAGGGGCAGCCGATGTCGGACCAGAAGGTGATGATCGGCTGCTCGGAGGCGGGTGCGGCGGTCATGGGGTGCTCCCTTCAGGCGGCCCGGCGGCCGTCCGGACAAATGAGCGTGGTCGACCCGGGTCGGCCCGGTCAAAGGACCGGCGGCGACTTCGTCACCATGCGGATCCCGCGTCTTCCCGCTACCGTGGACCTTAACGGATAACTTTCCGTTTCTTCCTGGGGCGGGATGGAGCTTGCTGTGCAGTTCGGAATCTTCACCGTCGGGGACAGGACCACGGACCCGACCAAGGGCACCACACCGGGCGAGTACGAGCGGATCAAGGCGATGGTCGCCATCGCGGTCAAGGCGGAGGAGGTGGGCCTGGACGTCTTCGCCACGGGCGAGCACCACAACCCGCCCTTCGTGCCGTCGTCACCGACGACCCTGCTGGGCCATATCGCGGCCAGGACCGAGCGGTTGATCCTCTCCACGTCCACGACGCTGATCACCACCAACGACCCGGTGAAGATCGCCGAGGACTTCGCGATGCTTCAGCACCTCGCCGACGGACGGGTCGACCTGATGACGGGCCGCGGCAACACCGGCCCGGTCTACCCGTGGTTCGGGCAGGACATCCGCCAGGGCATCCCGCTCGCCATCGAGAACTACGCCCTGCTCCATCAGCTGTGGCGCGAGGACGTGGTGAACTGGGAAGGCCGTTTCCGTACGGCGCTGCAGGGCTTCACCTCAACGCCTCGCCCGCTGGACGGCGTACCGCCGTTCGTCTGGCACGGCTCCATCCGCTCTCCGGAGATCGCCGAGCAGGCCGCGTACTACGGCGACGGCTTCTTCGCCAACCACATCTTCTGGCCCAAGGAACACACGGCCAAGATGGTCGGTCTCTACCGCCACCGGTTCGCCCACTACGGCCACGGCACCCCCGAGCAGGCGATCGTCGGCCTCGGCGGCCATGTCTTCATGCGGAAGAACTCCCAGGACGCCGTAAGGGAGTTCCGGCCCTACTTCGACAACGCGCCCGTCTACGGCCACGGCCCCTCCCTGGAGGAGTTCGCCGAGATGACCCCGATGACGGTCGGCTCCCCGCAGCAGGTCATCGACCGCACGCTCTCCTTCCGCGAGTACGTCGGCGACTACCAGCGTCAGCTGTTTCTGGTCGACAGCGGCGGCCTGCCGCTGAAGACCGTGCTGGAACAGCTCGACATCCTCGGCGAGGAGGTCCTGCCCGTCCTGCGCAAGGAGATGGCGAGCCGACGGGCCCCCGGGGTCCCCGACGGCCCCACCCACGCGGCGCTGGTCGCCCGGAAGGCCCGGGAACAGGAAGAGGCCGAGCACACCGCGAAGGGTGTCCCGGCCTCCTAGAGAAGGAACAAGGCGCACGGGTCGGTGTCCGGCCTGGGGCATTAACCGGAGACTGGCCCGTGCCGCCTCGTGAGGGCGATGTTCCGCCCCCGCCGACCTGCGCGCAAAGCCGCGCGGACGACTCTGTCAGATCGCTTGCACACCACACGTACATCGGTGGCCGGACCGCACCCCCCAGGTCGTCCGGCCACACTCCTTTCCGCCCATCGAGACCGACCACACCCCCTCTGGCCTGCGACGACGCCCCGACCGGTGGTCCGGCCACCATCCGCCGCCCCAGGGGGGTGACGGCTACACCTCGTGTCCCGCCCCGCCAGGCACGACTGTTGAAGGGCAGCTGGAGGGAGCTGCAAAACCGTCGGGCAGGAGTGTCGTGAGTACATCCGCAAGTAAACGCAGGACTGTTCTCGAACCACGGGGGATCCACCGGCTGGAGCGGACCGTGTTCCGCGGCAGCGTGGTGGCGGACGACGTCGTCGACGAGCTCTGTGCCACGCTCTTCGCCAGATTCCCCCGGCGGGACCAGCGGGTGAAGGCCGGGCAGTATCTGAGGGGGCTTCTCACCGCGCAGGGACGCAAGTCCATCCGTAACATCGCAGCGCAGATCGGCGGCCCGGCCGCCGAGCAGAGCCTGCACCACTTCATATCCAGTTCCACATGGGACTGGCGGCCGATGCGGGCCGCGCTCGCCGGCTACGTCGAGCAGAACAGCTGCCCGCAGGCCTGGGTCGTACGCTCCATGCCGATACCGAAGGCCGGCGAGCACTCGGTGGGCGTGGACCGCAGGTTCGACCCCGAGCGCGGCCAGGTCTTCCGTGGCCAGCAGGCGTTCGGTGTGTGGCTGGCCTCCGAGGAGCTGAGCGTGCCGGTCAACTGGCGCCTGTTCCTGCCCGATCCGTGGGTGAAGGACCGTACGCGCCGGGACCGGGCGGAAGTTCCCGAGGAGGCCGGCGAGGAGACCCTGGAGGAGTGCGCGGTCGCCGCCGCCCTGGACACCGCCGCCTGGCAGGACATCACCCGCAAGCCGCTGCTCGTCGACATCCGGGGCGGCGCAGCCCGGGCCGCGCTGTGCCGGCTGACCTCGGCCGGGGTGCCGGTCATCGCCCGTATCGGCGCGACCTGCCGCCTCACCGTCGCGGACCGGGCCCTGCCCGGGTACGGCGCGGGCCCGCTGCCCGCCCAGCAGATCCTGGAATCGCTCAAGGGCCTGCGTCGGCCGGTGGGCTGGCTGGACACAGCCACCGGCCGGCCGGTCTCCCGGACGTCCCTGACCACAGCCGTCCGGGTCATGCTGCCGACCACGTCGGGCAACGAACGACAGCTGCTGCTGATGGGCGAGTGGGACGACCCGCGGCGGCCGCTGGCTCGGCTGTGGATCACCGACCTGACCGGAGCGCACGTGGGACAGCTGCTGCGGCTGACCAAGCTGACCCGGCGGGTCGAGCGCGACTTCGCCCAGGTCGGCGAGGGCGCGGGCCTGCGCGACTTCGTCGGCCGCTCGTTCCGCGGCTGGCACCGCCACATCACGCTCGCCTCCGCGGCCCACGCGGCCACGGTGCTCAGTGCCGGCTGGGACGCCACCTACGAGGCCGTACGGTCCACCGGCTGACGGGCGTGCTCCAGGCCCCGCTGCTGGGCCAGGACGTCGCGGGTCCGCTGCAGCCGCAGGGCGAGCTGGACCTCGAGGACCTGGCCCGGCTTCTGCCACTCGGCGCCGAGGAGTTCCCCGATCCGCTCCAGCCGGCGGGAGACCGTGTTGGGGTGGACGTGGAGCGCCTCGGCGGCGTTGGTGGGGCTTCCGCCGGAGGCGAAGTACGCCTCCAGGGTGCGGGTGAGGTCGGTGAACCGCTCGGCGTCGTAGTCGAGCACCGGCCCGATCGCGGACTCGATGAACCCGTCCACGTCGTGGTCGTCGGAGAGCAGCAGACCGAGAAAGCCCAAGTCCTGCACGGAGGCCGCGGAGCCACCGGCACCCAGCGCGCTCATCGCGTCCAGGCAGCGGGTCGCCTCGCGGTACATCCGCCCCGCGCTGTCCGGGCTCCAGCCCGGCCCCGCCGAGCCGACCGAGACGGGATGGCCCAGCAGCGGCGAGAGCTCGCCGGAGACCGCGCGGGCCGCCGCCGACGCGTCGAGGCCGGGCAGCAGCAGCACGATGCAGCCGCCCTGCACGGTCTTGAGCCCGGACATGCGGTACGCGTACGAGGAGGCCCACACGACGGCCCGGCCCTGCTCACCGCCCTCCGGGCGGGCGACCACGAGCACATGCGGCTTGCGCAGATCGATGCCAAGCCGACGGGCGCGCTGCACGATCTGGTGCGGAGAATGCTGCGGATCGGCCAGCAGATCGTCGAGGAGCTCGTCACGCACGGGCCCCTCGGCGACGGCGGTGGAACGCTGCATCAGCAGCAGGAACGCGACGGACTGCGCAGCCAGTTCGAGGAGCCGTTCGTCCTCGGCGGTCAGCCCGGTCGTGGGGCGGGTCACCAGCACGCCCAGATCCTCCGAGCCGGCGATGACCGGGGCGACCCAGGTGTTGTCACCGGTCACCACCGGACGGCGGCCGGCATGCGCGTCGAGGGACGCCTTCGCCACCGCCTCCTCGTCGAGCCCTGGCAGCTCCCCACCGGTGGGAAGGGACGACGCCAGCGAACGCCCGCCCGGATCACGGATCATCACCGCGCCGTCGAGGGCGTCCCCCGCCGCCTTGGCCACGTTGCACAAGTCCCCGCCCGCGAGGACGAGATTCATGATCCGGCTGTGGGCCTCGCTGACGTGCCGCATCCGGGTGAGGGTCGTACGGGCCCGGGAGCTGTCCAGCTCCAGCTCGGTCACCTCGGCCCGGGTCTGATCCAGCAGGCCCGCCTTCTCTATCGCGACGGCGGCGAGATCGGCGAGCGAGCACATCAGCCCAAGCTCGTCGGGGGTGTAGTGACGGATCCGCCGGTCGGCGCCGTACAACGCCCCGACCGAGGCGTCGCCGTTCCGCAGCGGCACGGCCATGACCGCGTGCAGCCCCTCCAACCGTACGACCTCGTCGATGGCCTCACAGTGCGGAAAGCGGTCGTCGTTGAGGTAGTCCGAGGTCCACGCCGGAGCGTCCCCGGCCTGCGCCTCCCCGCCGAGCCCCCGCCCGTCCAGGACCCGGAGCCCGGTGCTGAGACCGGTCTTCGAACCCTCGGTGCTGTGGATGTACGACGCGCCGCTGCCGCCGCGCAGACTCACGTACGCCATGTCGAAGTCGAGCAGCCGGCGGGCGCGTTGGGTGATGACCCGCAGCAGACTGTCCAGGTCGTACGGGAACGTCAAGTCACGGGCGGTGTCGACAAGCGCGGCGAGCCCCGCCTCGCGCTGCTCACGGCGGCTGAACGACGAGTGGATGCCGCCGGCGAGCTCCACGGCCCGCTCCAGCTCGGCCAGTTCCGCGGCGGACGCGCCGCTCCGGCGGGCCTGACGGAGCAGTTCCTCGAACCGGTGCGGCGGAGCTTGCTGGGCGAGTAGTTCAAGCACGGTGAGTGCTGAGGCGCCGCCGGTATCCGCTCCTTCCCACGTCATGGTCCCAACCCCCGTTGTGTAAAAAAAGTCAGAAAATCCCAAACCGCTGGCCGAAACTAGTTTGCCCCCGAGTAAGGGTCAACGGTGACCTCGGCCACTTCGTTCCCGGGCGTCGGCGGTGTGTGACACGACCACCGCGAGAGCCCCTGTGCGGTGTTCCCGGACCACCTTCCGGCTACTGGCGAGTCGGGCGAGGCTGAGGGAGATCCTCCGGTTCGAAGAAGAAGGAAAGCGGAACTCCTGTGCGCACGCTGCTGGTCGACACCTATGGCCCCTTTGGTTGCTTTGGCTCCTTGAACGACTGCTGGAACTCCAACTTCCGCCAGGACGGCGACCCCGGCTGGTCATGAGCCGGAATGCCGAGCAACTTCGGCATATGCCGCAGGCTCCAACAAGTGGCGAACCCACGCCAGTTGTGTGATTCGGGTCACCTGTGTGGAGTGGGGTGGTTACGCTCAGCGACGGATCGTCCGTCCCGACTTGGAAGTGACCGTCGCTCGTGGTCAACATCCGCAGCCTGGATCCCAGCGCCTCACCGCTGGACTACTACGGCTCAGAACTCCGCCGCTTGAGAGAGGCGGCGGGACTGAACCAGGCGCAGTTGGGGGCGTGCGTCTTCTGCACGGCATCGCTGATCGGCCAGATCGAGAATGCT
Source organism: Streptomyces purpureus (assembly GCF_014648195.1). Taxonomy (GTDB): domain Bacteria; phylum Actinomycetota; class Actinomycetes; order Streptomycetales; family Streptomycetaceae; genus Streptomyces; species Streptomyces purpureus. The sequence continues at coordinate 6,202 of NZ_BMQQ01000043.1, read as the reverse complement.
CGGAAGGTACCGACGCGGAAGTTCTCGTTGAGGCTGGATGTGGCGCTGGAGACGGGGGGTGTGTTCGAGCGGCTGATTGGGCTGGTGCTGAAGAGCCAGCCGCCGACGTGGTTCCAGGCGTATGCGGACATGGAAGCGAAGGCGACGTACATCTCGACGTACCAGGCGCAGGTGATTTACGGCCTGTTGCAGACGGAGGTGTACGGGCGGGCGCTGCTGAGCGTCGACTACCCGGACCGGGTGGACGAGATGTGGGCGGGCAGGCTGGAGCGCCAGCGCATCCTTGAGCGCGAGAACCCACCAGTGCTGTGGGTGGTGCTGGACGAGGCAGTGCTCCACCGGGAGGTTGGCAGCCGCGAGACCATGCGGGAGCAGCTGGCCCACCTGCTGACGTTCCTGGAGCGCCCGTGGGTGAACATCCAGGTGCTCCCCTTCTCGGCGGGCCAACACACAGGGATGGTCGGCACGTTCACCCTTCTTCGCTTCGAGGACGACCCTGACATCTTCTACAGCGAGAGCTACGACCAGCCTCATATGACGGCCAACCCGGAACTCATCAGGGAGCGTTCGGTCGGATACGCTCGACTTCAGGCAGCTGCCCTCTCCCCCGAGGAATCGGCGGCGCTGATCGCTCGCGTAATGGAGGAACGTTATGGGCACGATCCGCGACCTGACGCGCGCACAGTGGCGTAAGTCGTCATACAGCAGCACCAACGGCGGCGAGTGCATCGAGTGCGCACCGCTCGGCGCCGCCGCCTGGCGTACGTCCTCATACAGCGGCAACACCGGCGGCGAGTGCGTCGAGGTCGCCGCCCAGTCCTGCCTCGTCGGGGTGCGGGACTCCAAGAACCCGGAGGGCCCCGCCTTCACGGTCACCCCCTCCGCCTTCGAGGCGTTCGTGGGCGGGGCAGCCGAGGGCGCGCTCTGACCTCGTCTCGTCAGAGGCCAAGGGCCTCGATGACCTCTGACGCGCGCCGGTTCGACGAGAGGCCGTAAACCGGGCGTGCGGTCGCCAGCTTGGCGACCGCATTCCCCAGCCACTCCGGATCGCCCAGACGGCGTGCCGCCTTCGCCTCGACCGTCTTCCGGAACAGATGTCCGACCCAGAAGATGTGGGGCTGCGTGTAGGGGCGCTGGTGGTGGGTGTAGTTCAACGACCAGTATTCGTACGGATGGCGTAGAAGTCCGGACACTGAGCAGGCACTACGACCGCCGACCTGCGGGCCGGTACCGCTGACCGCTTGCAGCACGCCCATGGTGCGGGTGGCCAGCCACGCCCGCGTGGTGGCGTTCACCCTCATGTCCATGAACCGCGACCATGGAATGACGAGCTGCGGTTCGGGGACTCCGGACTTGTGATGCTCCATACCGCCGGCGGTCAGGACCAGGCACGAGCCGCCCTCTCGCTTCGGGTCTCCGATGACCCACCGATCCCCAACCAGTTCCAGCGGCCCCAGATGCTCGGTCATGATCCCCCCTGCCGCGCGAGCGTCCCCCTGCCCCGCACCCTAACCTCGGCTCTGCTCACCTGAGCCGGTCGCGGTGATCCGGGACCGTGAGCTTCTGGTGGGGCCGCCCTCACTCCGAGTGGGGGGCGGGTCCCACGCGACAGTCCGGACGGTCCTTTTGTTCGCGGGTGTCTGCGGTCAGAGCTGCGCAAGAGGCGCGGCTCTGACTCGGGCCCGTTCCTCAATGTCCCGCGACGGTAGGTCCCGTCCGACCCGGCGGCCGAAAGGCTTCGCAGTCCCTTGAACGACCCCGAACCCGGTGAGGCCACGCGCGGCCTTCAGGCTCTCTTCAGGTCGAAACCTTGCGTTAACTCTGCAAAGGATTTTGCCGGGTTATTGTTTTTCTTGGCTGATCGTTGACCAAGCGTTGGCATGCGCTAGAGCCGTGAACTACCTGGAGGGAGGCTCATGTTCCGAGGTGTGACGGTCCGGACCGTGGTGTCGCTCGTTGCCGCCGTCCTGCTCGGCCTTCAGGTCTTCGCGTCTACCGCAGCCTTCGCATCCGCGCACATGGCCCGTCATGCCGTGGCCAAGAGTCAGCCCGGGATCAAGCCCTCCGGGAAGGCTCTATGGGACGAGATCGCCACCTGCCGGGACGCCGGCCGCCACGGGGAGCCGATCGGTCCCCTGGGCACCCGCGACCGGCACCGCACTGCCGCCGACTGCGCACCCGGGACACCCGACCGTCCGCACCTGAGGCAGGGGGCCTCGACAGCGGGCGGGCCGGGCACACCCCGTACCGCGCCCCACCGGCCGTCGAGATCCTCGACAGCCCACTGTCCGGCGGCACTTCAGATGTTCCGCTGCTGAGCAGCAGAGCAGCCCCCCACACTCACCTGTCCTTGCCCGTCCGACGCGCCGCTACGGCGCGCCAGGAGGATCACCACATCATGCAACCCCTCATCGACAACGCCCGCATGTTCGGACAGCGCCCTGAGGAGTTCGCCGGCCTCGCTGAAGGCCAGTCGCCCGAGGTCCTGTTCATCACCTGCGCCGACTCCCGGGTCGTCCCGGCCCTGATCACGGGCGCCCGCCCCGGGGAGCTCTTCGAGCTGCGCACCGCGGGCAACATCGTCCCCCCGTACGCCTTGGAGCACCCCACCAGCGAGGCGGCCACCATCGAGTACGCCGTTGAGGTTCTCGGCGTCCAGCACATCGTGGTCTGCGGCCACTCCCACTGCGGCGCCGTGGGCGCTGTGGTGCGCGGCGACGACCTGGACGCCGTACCCGCCGTGCGTGACTGGCTCGCGCACGCCGCGGACGAGCCCAAGTGCTCCGACCCCGCCGACCCGACGGTCGCCGAGGCGGTTCAGCACCACGTCCTGACACAGCTGCTGCGACTGCGCTCCTACCCCTGCATCGACAAGCGCCTGCAGGCGGACCAACTCAGCCTGCACGGCTGGTACTACGAGGTACACACCGGAGCCGTGCGCGAACACCGCGCGGAGACCGACGCGTTCGAGGCGCTGTGAGGGACACCATGACTGTGATGTCGAGGTTCCCTTACCTGCGGCAGGATTTCGCCGCGTCCATCGTCGTCTTCCTGGTTGCCGTGCCGCTGTGCGTCGGCGTGGCGGTCGCCTCCGGGGTCCCCGCGGAGCTGGGCCTGGTCACCGGCATCGTGGGCGGCCTCATCACCGGGCTCATGCGCGGCAGCAGCCTTCAAGTGTCCGGCCCGGCCGCAGGCCTGACCGTGCTGGTCTTCGAGGCCGTCAGCGAGTTCGGAGTGGCCGCGCTCGGCGTGATCGTACTGATCGCCGGGCTGCTCCAGCTCGCCATGGGCTTCCTCCGGATCGGCCGCTGGTTCCGTGCGATATCCGTCGCCGTCGTCGAAGGCATGCTCTGCGGCATCGGCCTGGTGATCATCGCAGGCCAGATCTACGCGGCGGCGGGCCTGAAAGCCCCGGAAACCGGCATCGGCAAGCTCGTGGGCCTGCCCGGGGCTTTCGCCGACGCCCTCGGCAGCACCGAGGCCCTGACCTCCCTCGCGATCGGCGCGGGCACCATCGCCGTCATCGTGCTGTGGAAGAAGCTGCCGAAGAAGGTGCAGGCCGTGCCCGGCGCCCTCGCGGCGGTGATGCTGGCCACTCTCGCTTCGCTCGCCTTCAGCCTGCCGGTCGCCACCGTCGAGGTGGAGGGCCTGCTCGGCGTCATCCAGCCGCCCGGCGCCGAGGCTTTCGGTGAGCTGGCCAGCCCGGCCATCTGGGGCACCATCATCGCGTTCGCACTGATCGCCTCCGCCGAGTCGCTGTTCAGCGCGGCAGCCGTGGACCGGCTGCACGACGGCCCGCGCACCGAGTACAACAAGGAGATGATCGCCCAGGGCGCGGGCAACACGCTATGCGGTCTGCTCGGCGCGCTGCCGATGACCGCGGTGATCGTGCGCAGCTCCGCGAACGTCCAGGCGGGCGCCAAGACGAAGGCGTCGCGTGTGCTGCACGGTGTGTGGCTGCTGCTGTTCGCCGCCGCGCTGCCCTCCGCACTGGCGCTGATCCCGTTGCCCGCCCTCGCCGGCATCCTGGTGCACGCGGGCTGGAAACTCATCCCGTTCCGCCAGGTCGCGGAGTTGTGGCGGGGGCACAAGGGTGAGGCGCTGATCCTCATCGTCACCGCCGTGTCGATCGTCGCGGTGAACATGTTCGAAGGCGTGCTCATCGGCCTGGCTCTGGCGGTGGCCAAGACCGCCTGGGAGGCATCGCACCTGAAGACGGAGGTCATAGACAAGGGCGCCGGGCCGATCCAGGTGTACCTGTCGGGCAACGCGACGTTCCTGCGGCTGCCGAAGATCCTCGACAGCCTGGAGGCGCTTCCGCAGGACCGGCCGATCGAGGTGGACCTGTCCGGGCTGCACCACCTCGACCACGCCTGCCGCACGGCACTGGAGACCTGGGCCGAGCGACACAGCGCACCCGACACCAATCCGGTGAAGGTCACGTCCGCCGCACCGGATGAAGGCCACGACGCCATGAGGGTCTCGTCGTAGGGATCTGCCGCCCGGCGGAGGCTCGATCAGGCTCCGCCGGGCATATCTCTCCTGCCACCGAGGCAGCGGTTCGGCGGAAGGGCGGTCGAAGGCCTCGCCGAAGTACTGGCCTCGACGCCGACCACATGTTGGCCTCGGTGTTGGGGCTCCAACAGTCGTTCGACCCGTCCGAGGGGGCCCGCCCCCACGGCTGGTACGCGGCGTGGGGGACAGGCCGTCCCGTGGTGGCGCGCTCCCCCGAATGGCGGCGCCCGTCGGGTCGGCCTACGTTGGTCTCAGGGGTGTCGACGTGCCAGTCGACGGAGACGGACTCGAAGACGAACTCTCGTTGTCCCGTTCAACCTGGAGGCCTCAGATGGCCGGCAAGGAACTTGGCTACCCGAAGGCCGGACCCCGTATCGAGCCGACGAGTCCTGAGGAGCTCGCGAAGCAGCCTCGTCGAAAGCTGACCATGGCCGAGCTCCAGGAGCGTGAGCGCAAACACAAGGGGCCGCACAACAAGGTCATGGGGCCGCCGCGGGAGCCGAAGCCGTACGAGGACGCAATTGCCCCCGCCCCTGAGGCGGATGTGCCGCCCACGCCCACGCCGGAGCCCGGTGCGTGAACGCGACCGAGGAAGGTGGCAGCGATGTCCTCCGTGCAGCTGCTCCAGAACGTCACCCTGGACGACCTGGCGACAGGAGCCGACACGACGTCGGCGACGAACGAGCCCACGGTTGCCCGGTTCCTGGATCACGTGCTCATGACCGGCAACACCTTCGCCAGCCACTCCGTTGACGGAGGCGCGAGCTGGACGCACCTCGACCCGTTCACCGAGTTCCCCCATGCGGCCGGCGGGTTCTGCTGCGACCAGATCGTGATCCATCACCGCGGGCGCAACCTGTGGTTCCGGGTGTTGCAGTACGACACCGGGCCGGGCGGAGCCCCCAACATCGTCCGGCTCGCCGTCTCGACCAACGGCACTCCGGCTCCGGGCTCGTGGACCACGTACGACTTCGCTCCCCAGGACTTCGACTCCGCGTGGCAGACGGGCACCCAACTCGACCGGCCGGACATCGCGACGAGCTCCCGCCATCTCTTCATGACCATGAACGTCTTCCGGGAGAACTGGCTGGCGACCGTCGTCATGAGGATCCCGCTGGCCGACCTGGAGGCCCATGCGGCGTTGGACCTCGAGTACTACACGCTCGACGCCAACTTCGGGCAGCGGAGTTCCGTATGTCTGACGCACGGCGCGACCACGGACATGTACATGATGGGTGCCGAGGTCGGCAATCCCGTACGGATCTTCCGCTGGCCCGACGCGCCCGGGTCCGCGATGTCGCAGTTCGACATCTCGACCACGCTTCCTTGGACCGGCAGCCTGAGGCAGGGTGACTACATCTCGATCTGCCCGAACGGGGCCACCAACTGGCTGCGCAAGCAGCACTCCCGGCCGGCCGGCTGGGTCACCGGCAACCGGGTCGGCTTCATGTGGAACGCGCTTCCCAACGCCACCCGCCCACAACCATGGATCAAGACGCTGATCGCGGACACCACCACCATGACCGTCGTTGCCGAGCCCGACCTCTGGAGCGACATCGCCTGGGCCTACCCGGCCCCTTGCCCCAACGTCAACGGTGTCGTCGGCGTCTCCGGGACTGTAAATCGTTCGGTGTAACTCCCGATCATGGAGGATGCACCGATGACTAGTGAGAACGTGACCGAGGCC
>NZ_BMQQ01000042.1:3310-45332 GCF_014648195.1 Streptomyces purpureus | reverse complement strand
GCCACCAGGTACGACAAACTCGCCGTCCGCTACGAAGCGACAGTGCTGGTCGCAGCCATCAACGAATGGCTGTGACCAGCACTTTCACAACAGGCCCTAGCTCTCCTCGCTCCGCCACGGGATCAATTATCGGCCGGGGCCTGCCGCCAGCCGTCGATGCCACCGAGCAGCTCGGTCAGGACGAGTCCGGGGTCGTCGGCCTCTGCGGACCAGCGGTCGTAGGTCGCCTCCCACAGCGGGGCGAGCTGGGAGGCCCACGGCAGCCGGTAGCGATGGGTGAAGGACGCCTCGCCGGGCTGCTCGATGGTGAGCCGTTGTCCCAGCCAGCCCAAGCGGTGCTGCACCACCGCATCGGGCTTCAACACGATCCGCCGCTCGCCGATGATGAGCATTTGGCGGTCGCCGACTTGGCAGAGCTCCGCCCGCTGGCGACCGAGCTGCCCGGACCAGAGGAGCGTTCCTTGCGATCCAACAGGTTCGGCTTCCAACGAACTTCTCCGTTCACCTGGAGGTCAGGACATGTGGCGCGGCCCTTTGAGGCGGCCGCCCGAACAGAGTGTCCCCTTGCCTGTTCCAGCCGCAAGATCATTTGTCAGACAGGCCTCGCCGCCTACTTCGCCCACACCGACGCTTCGGAACCCCGGCTGTACTCGTACTACGGCGGGCAGGACATCGGCCGGCTTCACATGCTCTGGGACCACAGCCGGGCCGTGATGCCGTAGTTCATCCCGCAGTGGTTCACCGAGCTCCAGGGCCTCATCGTCGACGCTGGGAACCCTCCCATGCCGGCGCAGGCCTCGGGCGAGCACCACGCCCTGGCCGATGCCAGGTACAACCGCGTCATGCACGAGCACCTGCTGCGCCTCCGCGCCGGCCGGGACGGTGCCCGGTGACCGTGCTGGCCACGGGCATGCTGCCCGACGTGAAGCTCGCGACACCGGCGCCGGTCAGCGCCGCGGCCATGTCACGGCCGTGGTCGCCAGGCCTCATCTCCTCGGCAGCTGCGCAAGGTGCCAGGCCCCCTGCCACCGCTACGGGGTCGGCGGCAATCCCTTGTGCCCGGAGCACCGGGCCGAGGTCGCCACCCAGCAGAACCGCACAGGCACCTTCCGAGTCCGGGTCGTGCCCTTCAGCAATATTTCGTACGCCGCCGCCCGCGCCTGCCGCGCCCCCGCTCCCGCTGATGACGGGCGGTCTCCGCGTCCCGCAGCGCCTGCCGGCGGGCCGACTCCGCCCCGGCCGCGGCCGCGTAATGAGGTGCGGTCCAGAACGGGCCCCGGTATGCATCGCCGGAGTCGCCCGCGCCGTAGACGTACCGCTCCTCGTGCTGAACCAGGCGTCCCTCGAGGATCCAGGTCACCGCGTCGTGCAGGGGTATGCCCTCGGCCGCGGTCCAGCCGTCGTCGGCCGTGTACCGGGCGACCACACCGCGTACCGCCCGAGGCCCCCCTGCCGACTCCGTCAGATGCAGCGACGGGACCGCCGCCATCCACGGCCGTGGGCGCTCCCGATCGTCGAACCAGCACACCTGCACCTCGTCCGCCGCGTACCGCTGGGTGCGGTCGCGGACACCAGCCTCGGTGATCGGCGAGAGCTGGGCCTCCAGCGCGAACCGGCGGCCGTCCGGGGCCAAGGCCAGGACGTCGGCCCACCAGGCGCCGTGGGGCGCAGCGGCCTCGAGGAGTGCGTCCCATCCGGCCGCGCGTGCTGCCGCGGCAAGGTCGGACTTCAGCAGCAGGTGCCCCGCGCTCTCCCCTGCAAGGGGGCAGTCGGGCGTGCGGCGGCGGTGGGCGAAGTGTGGTAGTCCCAGCACCGAGACTCGGGCGACCATCCGCCCGTCACAGGCCGGGCAGTGCAGCGGGGCCCGGGCCCGGTGGATCGTCTCCCAGCTCACTCCGCATCCCAGATCGGGCTGGGTGGCGTCCAGCCTCCCGTGCTCGGCGTGCTGAGCGGTGAACGGCATTGCCGGAGCATTCCCTCGCTCTGGCGGCCACACGCGCGCAGCCGGCCTGCCGTGAAATCGTGTGGCGCGTCGAGGCGCTGCGATGCCAAGCTCCACCCACCGAAGGGGCGTAGCTCAGCCCGGCCAGAGCAGCGGACTCCAAACCCGTACGCCGCAGGTTCGAATCCTGCCGCCCCTGCGCAAACAGCGGAGCGGCCAGGGCCCCGTGGGGGCCTGGCCGCTCGCTCATGGACCTACACATAGGGCGGTTATGCCGGTGCGCGCAGAAGCTGACGAGCACCGCGCAGTGTGGTGCGCAGACTCCGCTGGGCCGACCGGCTGTCGAGACGTATGTCGAGCGCGCCGGGAAGCGTGCTCTCGGCTCGCAGGCCCGTGGTCAGCCGGGAGGCGTCGAGACCGTCACGCCTGGCGATGAGGACGCCGAGCTCGTGACGGCTCAGAGCGTGGGCCCTGGGAGATGGTGAATGAGCGTTCGGTCTTGCGTCCTCGGCTGCCGGCTTCGAGCGTGCGGGGGTCGACGGCCTCGGCTGGGGCGCCGGTGGCGTGCAGGCCCTCGGGGACGGTGTCGCGGTCGTGGGGCAGGAGCCAGAAGACCCTCCGCCGGAAGGTTCCAGATGCGCGGGATGCCTTTGCTTGGGGCCGAGAATGGCGTAGCCGACCATGCGGCCGTCGCGGAAGTAGGCCGGCTTGCCGGTGTGGTCTTCTGTCTTGGCGTACGCGGTGGTGGCGATGCGGACCTTGTCGGGGCCGGTGAGGTCTCTCCGCCGAGGTAGCGGCGCGCGCCGTCGATGAGCCAGCTGAGAATGCCCGGGCCTTCCTTGGCGACGAGGATGTCGGCAAGGTTGTCGATCTTGTGCTCGGATGGGTGTGAAGGGACGGGTGCCGGTCGGCTCGTGATAGACCGGCAGCGGTCGGCGGCCGACCTCGATCCGGGTGACGGCGGCCCGGCTCAGCAGGGTTTCCAGCGGTACGGTCTCCCGTCCCGGAGACGGTTCGTGCCGGGGCTGGGACGTCGCCGGTTGTGGTCCGTCGGCCCTTGCCCGACGGCAGGCCGTCCCGGTGTGTCTCGCCGGCCTCACCATGGACTGGAGTTCCGGCAGTATCGCGCGGATGGCTCCGCACGCGCGGCATCCGGCACCGCATCGCCCGCAGAGGAATCGAGTCCTCGCAGCGGCTCGGCCGCCACCGATGGGTAGTTGAGAGGGCCGTGTCCTGGCTGGCCGGCTGCCGTCGGCTGCACCGCCGGTAGGAACGCGAGCCCGAACACTTCCTGGCCTTCGTCGGTATGGCCGCGGCCCTCATCTGCCACCGGCGTCGGTCAAGACGTAACACCGACGACGGCAATGATCCGGCTGGATACGCTGGTCTGTCATGACCAGCTGAAGGTGCCGCGATGAGCCAGTACTTCGGCCTCGGCGACGAGACACTGTGGAACCCGTCCAATGGAGCTTCCCGCATGTTCCGGCGCCAGGTGGCGGTCTTCGAAGCGGAGCTGGAACTCCCCTCGGGCATTGGGCCGATGGAGAACGACGAGTGCCAGATCAGCCCCGACACCTTCGAAACCTTCGTCAACGCCCTCCTGGCGAAGCACCGAAGAACGAGCCACGCCATCTGGCTCGCGCTCTGCGAGGGCTTCATTGCCACCGTGCTCGTTCTTGCAGAACGCGCCGCGATCAAGGTGGACTGGGAACGGCACGGAGCCGCCCCGGAAGCCCCACTGGAAGACGTGCAGGTTTCCACCGTCACTGGGATGTCCGCCCCTGCGGACGCCGCAGCCTGGGCTGCGGGTCTGCGCGAGAAGGCACGGGAGTTGGGACGCCGCATGCCCCGCTGACCAGAGCAGCCGCTTCCGATGAACCGATCACAGCCAGGTTGGCGTCTGCCTGGTCGAGCAACGCCTGCCATCGAGCAGGCTTCGGCCCGCGGCCATCGCACGATCTTCAAGAGTCCACAACCAAACCCTTGATCATCTCGCGGTGGCCGCACGCATCAGGCGTCGTCGTACTCGCCATCGTCACTCTGGGCCTTCGCCTCCAGGACATCCGCCACTTCGGGCATCGCCGCGATCACGCATCGCTCGGGTTCTTGGACACGATCCGCCCGGCGCTCCACCAGATCGGGGCGACCGCGAGGCCGGGATCGGCGGCGACCGCGGCTTCCCCATCCGCTGCGGTGATGTCCTGGCCCTCACCGTTCAGTTGTATCCGCGTGGTTCGTCGCCTGCCGTCGTGGCCTGCTTGCGGTAGGCCCCCGGCGGCGATCCGAAGTGTCGTTTGAAAGCTTTGGCGAAGGCGAACTCCGACGTGTACCCCGTGTGCTGCGCGATGGTGCTCAGCGGGGCCGGCGATTGGTGCAGCAACCGCGCCGCGGTGGCCATCCGCCAGTTGGTCAGGTAGGTCAGCGGCGGCTCGCCGACCACGGAGGCGAAGCGGCGGGCGAACGCCGCGCGGGACAGTCCGGCGCGGGTGCCCAGCGACTCCACGGTCCAGGGATGGCCGGGATCGTCGTGGATCGCCTTCAGGGCCGGGGCGACGGCCGGGTCGGTCAGCGCGGCCGCCCAACCCCGGGTCCGCTCCTTGGGTAGTTCGGCGTACCACGACCGGAGGATGTACAGCAGCAGCAGATCGATGAGCGCCGTGACGACCGCGTCCGAGCCCGGCTGCGGCGCGTGGAACTCGGCGCACAGTTGATCGACCGCTGAGCGCAGTACTGGGTGGCGGCCGGGAACCGCGGGGAGGTGGATGACTTCGGGTAGATCGCTGAACAGCGGATGCGGGCGATCGACGTCGATCGCGTACGCGCCGCACACCAGCACCGTGTGCGGCCCCGGTCCGTCCACGGTGACCTGTCCGATCGGGGAGGAACGGTCCACGCGCTCCGGTACGAAGTCGACCGGATCGCGGCCCGGCACGTCGCACAGGGTGTGTCCGCTGCCGCGCTGCAGGAACACGATGTCGCCGGGTCCAAGGGCGAGCGGTTGGTCGTGCGGTGGCAGGAGGTGGCAGTGGCCTTCCACGACCACGTGGAATCCGGCTCCTGAGATGGGTTGGAACTTCAGGGCCCACGGGGCGTGCGCGTCGGTGCGAGTCACCATCGGGCGTCCCGTGCGCAGGACTTCGAGGGTGTCGCTCAGGATGTCCATGGCGCCACCCTAGCGCCTGCAGGGCGAGACGATATGACAGGGAATCGAGATCTTTAGTCATTCACCGTCTCGATGTGGAGGCGTACGTTCTTGCCGTGGCGGTTGCCGAACCCCGGCACTGCATCGACGAAGGAATGGGTCCCATGTCTCTGGCCGGCAAGAAGATCGTGATCATCGGTGGAACCTCCGGCATCGGCTTCGCGGTAGCCCGACAGGCCGTGGCGGCCGGCGCGTACGTCGTGGTCGCCTCCAGCAGTCAGGACCGCGTGGACGCCGCGACGAAGCGGTTGGGCGAGCCGGCCGAAGGCCGCCTGCTGGACGTCGCCGACGGCAACGCCATCGCCGCGTTCTTCGAGCAGGTCGGGGAGTTCGACCACCTCGTCTACACCGCGGGCGAATCTCTGCTGATCAAGCCGTTGGCCCACACCACCCCGCAGGAGGCCAGGGCCGTCTTCGAGCGCCGGTTCTGGGGCGCGTTCCTCTCCGCCAAGTACGCTGCACCGCGACTGCGCGACGGCGGCTCGATCACTTTCAGCTCCGGCGTCCTCGCGATCCGCCCCCTGTCCGGAACCGCGCTCACGGCAGGTATCACCGGCGGCATCGAGGCCCTGTCCCGGGCACTCGCCGTCGAACTCGCCCCTGTGCGCGTCAACGTGATCCAGCCCGGTGTGATCCGCACCGAGCTGTGGGACGGCAGTGTCCCGGACCCGGAGGCTTTCCTCCAGGGCGCCGGGTCCGAGCTGCTCACGCGGCGTGTCGGCACTGCCGAGGAAGCCGCGGCGGCCTATCTCTTCGTCTTGGCCAACGCCTACGTCACCGGCACCACGCTCGCGATAGACGGCGGCGCGGCACTGGTGTGATACAGGCGCCAGACGCAACAGCCAACGGAGCAACGCCGCCGCGACGCGCACGTGCCGCGGCGGTCGACGCCGCGAGGCCGACCAGATGTGCGGATCCGAGCCGCCCGGCCCGAAGCGGAGACCCGGTCGACCTGACCATCCCGGAGATCCGCCGCCTGATCGGCGCACTGTTCAGCCCGCCGATCACAGCCCTGAACGCACTCCTGCACTGGTCGAACTGGCGCAGAAGCCATCAAGCTTCGGCACGTCGCAGCCACGGGTCGATGCCGAGGGCGCGGACCGTACGCGCTACCCCCACGTCATGGGCTGGTCAAACCTGCTCTTGCCCGGCCAGGAGCCGGTCTCCGACCGGGAAGCGGTCGAACTGCTCGCCCGCGCCGGGTTCGTCGACGACAGCAGCCGATTCGGGCAGGAGGCGGTGGCGACGGCCGCGTTCGGCGACGGCGATGTGCCCGGGCGCCAGGACCTGATCCTGGCGAGCCCCGCCCCCGGGCCCTGCCCTGGCCGGCTACCAGGTGCAGATGGAGCCCGCCGAGACGTGGAGCGTCGGCGGACTGCGAAGTACTGCTCGTCGCGGTGTGCCGGATACGGGGCCCGGGGAGAGCGGGCGCGCCCTGCGCAGCTGGAGGTGCGGTCCCCAGCGAGCCAAGTACGCGGTGAGAGACGCGTCGTGCGGCCTGGGGTACGCCCTCCCTCCGGGCTGCCTCCGGACAGCGCCACACCGGCCGCACGGTCACCCCGCCCACCTCACCCGCCCCCTGGCCAGGTGAGGATGCGTACGCCACCAGCGGTACCTGCTGGACTGGGAGCAGGACGAGCACCGCAGCGGCCCCGTACCGCTCAGTCCTCCCAGTCCTCGTCGTCACCGCCGCGCATGGTGCGCCATCCCTGAAGGTCTTTCAACGCCTCCTGTGCCAACCGGGCGTAGTGCACCGGGCACTCCCACAGCTCGCGGGCCGAGAGCTCGGCGGGCACGGGGGTCTCGGGGTGGTCGTCCGGCGCGTAGAGGTGGACCACCGCGCGGTACCGGGACTGCACGGTGGAGTCGGCGGTGGACCAGGGGTGCTGCCGGTGCTCGCAGGTGACGTCCAGGTCGATGGTGGCGAGCGCGGCGGCCAGGTCGCGCGCGTACGAGGGCGGCAGACCCCCGTATGACTGGGCGATGCCCATCCACAGGCACAGGAACACGCCGATCCGCTCCTCGTCCCGCACCTGCCCGGTGAGCCAGCGGCGGGCGGACCACAGGGCGACCGGGCCGGTGTTGTCCTCCCAGCTGCGGCTGATCGCCTCCTGCATGGCGACGACGTCGATGCGGCCGTCGTCCCGGACGAACTGCGCGTCCAGATGGGAGACGTCGATGCCGCCGAAGAGCTCCTGGTGTGCCTCGTGCAAGCGGTCCAGGGCCTCATCGGCGAGGCCGGCGAGGAACCCCTCGCAGTCGAACACGGCCGACTCCTCCGGGTCGAGACCGTAGTCCTCGGCGAATGCGGCCCGTCCGGTCTCGGTCAGCATGCTCACCCCGGCCTCGACCTCGTACTCCGAGTCCAGCTCCGCGGGGTGGGCGCCGGCCGGGCAGGTGCAGGAGGCCCGGTCCAGCTGCGCACGGAACCCCTCCAGGACCCGTGTGTAGGAGGCGAACAGCGACTTGCTGAAGATGCGTGCGGAGACGTACCAGCAAGTGGCATGGAGGAGGATCGTGTACCCGGTCCGCTCCCGGCCGCCCTGCGGGGTGGCCTCGCGGCCGAGCGCCTCCGCCGCGTCGCCGGCGAGGACGGCGAGGGTCGATTCGGGATCCGCATAGGGGTAGTCGCTGACAATCCCGGACAGGTCGGATATCAGTTCGCGATGGTCGGCAGGCAGCGTCGGCGTCACTTCAGTCACATCCGTAACCGACGAAGGCGCCGGTCGGAACGGTTCCCGGCGAGGGGCGATCAGCCAGGGCGAGGCTCCTGCCCCCGCCGGCGGGGGCCTACGGCCGTGGGTGAGCCGACCGGATTCGCTGACCTCGCCTGTCGTTCCTCCGGTGGCCCGGCGCCCCGTACCCCCCGCATGCGCGTTCGGTTAGGCTGACCTTGCCTGGCGTGCGGGGTGCAGTGGGGTTCCGGTGCCGCAGGTGGCAACCCAGAGGACACAACGGGCAGAGGCAGGGCGCAGATGAGAGACGGTGACCGGGCTTGTGCGCGTCGTGTGCCCGCTGGGGCGTGCCCATGCGGGTGAGGGGCGTCCCTGGTTGTGGCCCGGAGCTCGGGGCGAGGCGTCGTGGGTAGGATCGCGCTCACGGCCGGAGCCCTGTATGTCATTGTCCTGCTCCGTGCCGGTGGGACGTTCGCCGTCGGGTGGCTCGCCGGTGCCGGTGCCCGGCGCAGCAGGTTCGGCGGGCGGATCTCCTCGGCGAAGTTCCGCCGCGCCGAGGGGGCGATCCAGCGGTGGGGCGCGCCAGTGGTGGCCGTCTCCTTCCTGACCGTCGGCTTCCAGACCGCCGCCAACTTCCTCGCGGGCAGCATGCGCATGCCGTTGCCGCGCTACCTCCCCGCCCTGTTCGTGGGCGGAGCGGCCTGGGCGCTGATCTACGCGACCGCGGGGCTCGGCGTCCTCGAAGTGCTGGGAAGGCTCTTCGCCGAGCGGACGGCCCTTGGGGTGTGCGCCGTGGCCGTCCTCCTCCTCGCGGTGTGCGGGGTGGTGGTGTACCGCAGAAGAAGGGCGGCGGCCCCCTCCGGCGGTGACGCCGTGGTCGAGGAGTCGTGAGTCCGTGCCGCGCGGGCGGGTGCCGCGGCGGGCGGGATGGACGCGCGGCCTCAGTGCTCCTCGGGCGGGTTCCGTAGGGCGAGGTCGTGCGCGAGGTCCTGCGGAAGCCTGCCCCTCCTGGGCCTCGTCGGGGACGGGCGGCGGCAGGCTGACTGGCCTGGCGGGCCGCGCGGGCGGGCGCATGGAGAGCGGCCAGGACCCAGCGCGCTGCTGATGCCGGTGATGGTGAGGCGGGTGATGGTGAGGCGGGTGCGGACACCGGGGTCGGAGGCTGCGCGGCGATCGTCGGTCTGATGAGCGCGTCGGCGCTTCAGGAGACGAGGACGCCGTCGGGGCGGGCCCCCCTGGTCCCGGTGTTGCCCGGGTCCTTGGCTGGCGACAAGACCACCACGCGTCTCGTCAGGGAAAGTGCCCCCGCGATCACCGGCGATGCGGACCAGCTACTCCTTTACGCGGGACCCGCGGGACCCGCCGGATCCGCGGGGCCACGCCGGTCCTGGACGTGGACGACGTGCAGTTCGGTGCCGTCCCGGTGGCGCTTGGAACGTCCGAGCAGCCCGACAGCGATCTCCGACTGATCTTGAGGCTCATCAGGGCCGACATAGGTGAGGACGTCGTTGTGATGCCCGGTGACGACCCATCCCTCGACGTCCTTGAGGTCGATCACCCCGAAGTCTCCTGCCGAGGATCCGGCATGCACCGGGCCGAACTCCTTCAGGAGGTCGGTTGCCTGTTCGGCAAGCTCTCCTTCCGGAGCGGTCAGCACGACACACGTGCCATGCTCGAACAGCACCCACGACTTGCGAGGGTCGGCGAGAAGCCGCTGCCAGACGTCTATCAGCATCCTGGTGTTCACGCCGGTCATCATGGCGCAGAGCACCGACAGCAGGGGGACGGTCGACCGACGGCCACGGCGAACACACGGCTGTCGAGCATGCGGGTCTGCCAGGTCCCGGGGCCGGTCACCGGCCCGGCCGAGAACCCCGCAGGGTGGCTGGTGGGGCCGGCGCGGTTGGTGGGCTTGCCGCTCACGTACGGCCTGGCCGTGCGCTGCGCCCTGCCCTGCTGGTGCCGTGGTCGCTCCTGGGCGCTTCAGCGGAAGGCGGGGAGGGCGAGGGCGAGAGTGCCCCAGCCGATGAGGACGGTGACGGTCACAAGGATCAACGGCATCGGCAGCCACGTGAAGACGGCACCCAGGCTCTTGCACGCGACCACGCGTGCGGGGTGCTTGAGGTGGTAGGCGACGTGGTACGTCTCGCCGCGTACGCCGCCGGAGCCGGGGGCGGGGCGGAGTTTGCCGTCGGTGGCGGTGTAGCCGTAGGCGACCTCGCCGTGGATGAGGAGGGGCTGCGCCTCGACCGTGATGCCGTGGCGGGGCAGGTACCACTCGTTCCACAGGATCGCCACCGTACGGATTGCTGCCCGGCCGATCGCCAGGCCGCTGCCGCCGAGCAGCAGCACCGCCAGCGCGCGGCTCACATGGTCCCCGGCGATCACCACGCCCGCGGCGAGGGCGAGGAGTCCGAGGCCGACCGCGGCCATCGTGCAGCGGATGACGAACTCGGCAGGCTGCAGCGGCTCCGTGTCCTCCTCCTCGTCGTCTGCCTCCCGGCCGGCGTCCACGTCGTCCCGGGGCGTGAGCGTCACGAGCGTCGAGCCGTCCACCGGGTCCTGGTCGGCGGGGCGTTGGGGCAGCGAGCTGTTCACCGCCTCCTGGAAGACGGTGGCCGAAGCGCGGCTCACGCCGTCGATCCGGTACACGGTCGGCTCCATCCCGGCCGGGGCCGTCAGTTCCACGGCCACCACCCGCCCGTCGGCGTGCACGTGCGCGACGGCGGCGAAGGGGATGCGGACCTCCTCATGGGGGCGGCGCAGGAGCAGTCCGCCGCTGTCGGCACGGAGCTCGGCGCCCCGGTCACCCAGGAGGACGGGTATGGACGAGATGATCGACATGCGCGCGATCGTAAGGGGTGGGGATTCCCGAAAGGTATCCCGAAGACGTACGGTCACCGCTGTGGACATGGTCATCCTGGTACTCAGCGCGTTCCTCCTGGCGGGCGGCTGCCTGCTTCTCTTCGGCCTGATGTGCTTCAGCGGCGAAAGGCGCGCGCTCAGTGAGGCGAGGGAACTGCAGGAGACGGGCGTCGAGGTCCCCGCGGTCCTGGTCGCGCTGGAGCCGCTGGTCCGCACCGACACCCTGCGCGCCTGCTACGAGTATCCGACGGCGGGCGGCTCACACGCCCGGCACGTCACGGGCGTCGGCCCCAATCCCCTGCACGTCGTGGGCGAGACGTACTCGCTGGTGCGGCTGCCGCGCGTGGCGAACAAGGTCCACATGGGCACGATGGCCGCGGTGCGCAAGGAGCGCGGGGACCGTGAGAGGTACGTCCGCCATGCCGTGTGGATGATGGTCTCGGGCTCCACGGCGTGCGCGATGGCCGTGACAGGCCTCGTCCTCGTCCCCTGACCCCGGCTCCTCCCCCACCGTCCCTTCAAGGGGCAGGCGAAGGCCGGGAGAGCGTGGCGCGGTGAGCGGGGTGAAATCCGGCGACTCGCAGGGAGTGCGGCGCGGTTTCGCCCGCGTGTCCCCGGGCGGGGTTCTTGCGCCTGCCGCGTCGTGGCTCTGGCGTGGGGCGACGATATCTGCCTGGTGTGGTGGGGGCCGGCGTTGGTCACGTGCGGTGGCAGCCTGGTCCGTGTCAGGATGACGGCCGTCGACCGGGAGGCCGGCGCCGCGCAGGCGGCCTGAAGGGGCTGCGCAGGCGGCCTGAAGGGGCTGCGCGCGAAGCGAGGGGTCGGGGAGTTGAGGGATGGTCGCTGTCTACTCCTGCGCGCTGGAGGGAGTCGCCGCCAACCCGGCCCTCCCCACGCCGCTGCTGCTGCGGCTGATCGCCTTCGACGCCGGGGGCCCCGGCCCGCCCTTCCAAGCCCTCCACCGGCCCGGGCTGCCCGAGCAGGCCGTGGCGGCCGTCCTCACCCACCCGGTTGTGGGCACGCGAGTCCAGTTCGCCATGAGCGGCCAGGCAGAGCCCGAGCAGCGCGCCCGGCTCGCGGACGACCTCTCGCCCACGGTGCGAGCCGCCGTCGCCTACGGACCCGAATGGACCCACGATCCCCGGACGAAGGTCCGTCCGCTGCCCGACGCCGTATGCGGGCGTCTCCTCGACGACCCCGAACCTTCCGTACGCAGCGCCCTGTTGGACTCGCCCCACGTGGCGCCGTCCTTCCTCGCCTCCCTGGTCCGGCATCCCGATCCGGCCGCACGACGTGCCGCCCTGCGCGTCTGGAACGAACTGACGGCGGACGGGCGCGCCACGCTGCTTGAGGACCCCGACCCCGAGGTACGACGCTCTGCCGCGCTGCTGGCGTGCCCCTACGACGCACGGCTCACCGCGGCGCTGCTGCGCGACCCCGCCGCCCTGCCCGAGACTCTGCGCCGGGGGCTTGTCAGCCGCGCGGACGCCGAGCGTTTCCTCGCCGAGGGCGTCCACCTGGCCGAACTCGCCGGCAATCCGTCCCTGCCGGCCGACCTCGTGAACCGGCTCGCCGTCGACCCCGACGAGGGGGTGCGGCTCGCCGTCTCCCTGCGGCCCGAACTGACCGAAGCCCGCCGGGCCGCGATCGACTTCACGGTGGCCCCGCACGCACGGGGTGAGGTGGACTGGGTGGCGGCCGGTATCGCCGATCAGGGCGTGCTGCACCAGGCCGCGACCTCCACCCATCCCCTGCTGCGCCGCGCCGCGGCCCGCAGCCCCCATCTACCGCCCGGCCTCTTGCGGCTTCTGAGCCAGGACCCGGACCCCGTCGTCCGCACCCACCTGGCCATCCATCACCCCGACACCCCCGAGGAGGTCCTGATGAGCGTGTACGCACGGCTCGGTGGGACGTTCTCCGCCTGGATGGCGACCGGCCACCCCCGCTTCCCCCGCGAGGGGCTCGCCGCCCGCTACGCCGACCATCCGGAGGCGATCTACCGGCAACTGGCAGTCCGCGACCCCGCCGCCGGCCCCGGCATGATCGAGCGGCTCAGCCACGACCCGGACGTCCGGACGCGTCAGGCGGCGACCCGCGACCCGCGACCCGCGCCTGCCGCTCCCCCGGCTCCTGGAGGCCCTCGCCCTGCCCGACCTGGCCTCCAGCGCGGGTGCCAACCCGGCCCTTCCCCCGGGCGAGATGGCCGCGGTCATGGACGAGGCCGGGGTGCCCGCATGACGATGACGGGCGCCTGGAGCGACGTGGCCCCGGTGCTGGGTGACGATCGTGATGAACGCGCGGTTGATGAACTGGGGCCGGGCTCGGCGCCGGCCGGGACGCGGCGCGGCGGTGCGGGACGCGGCGCGGCGGTGCGGTGCGGGGCGGCGGTGCGGTGCGGGGCGGGGGATTCGAACAGCATGGCGTGCTCTGTGCGGCAGTTGACGGCTCGAACGCGGTATGCCGGAGTCCCGGCGTGAGCGAGAGTGACGGTCTGACGCCGGCGGAAGCGCGTATATGGCGGGCCTTTCCGCGAGGCGAGTCGGTGGACTTCCGCGCCGCCCAGGACGAGGATCCGGCGCTCGGCGACGCCTGGGGCGCTGAGCGGACCGTACGGGCGAGTGTGCTGCGGGCGCTGCTGGTCAAGGCTCCGCAGGAGGAAGGGGAGATCGCCGCGCTCAAGATCACGGGGGCGCGGATCACCGGCGTACTGGACTTGAAGCACGCCCGGATCGATGCCGCGATCCGGCTGAGCCACTGTCACTTCGACGGCGTTCCCGAGCTGTACGGTGCCCAGTTGCGCCAGCTCAATCTGAGCGGGTCGGTTCTGCCGGGCCTGACCTCGGCGACCTTGAGGGTCGAGGGGGTTGTGCGGATGACGGGCTGCCGTGTGCGGGGGCCGGTGCGGCTGGGCGGGGTGCAGATCTCCGGGGCGTTGTTCATGGAGCAGGCGCGGTTCACGGCGCCGGACGACTCCGAGCCGGTGCTGCAGCTCAACCAGGCCGTGATCGGTGCCGACCTGTGGGCGCCGGAGATGCGCGCGCACGGCCAGGTACGACTCACCGGGGCCTCCGTCGCCGGGCGGATCAACGTCCAGGACGCAGAGTTCCACCAGCCCGGTGGCACCGCGCTGGACGCACAGAACCTCACCGTGGGGGCCCATGTGCGGGCGCGGCGCATACGTACACGGGGCGGGGTCGAGCTGCGGGGCTCGCGTATATCAGGGCGCCTCGACCTGCTCCACGCCCGCCTGTCGCATCCGGGCGGCACGGCGCTGCGGGCCAGCAGCTGTGTCATCGGTGAACTCTGGCTGCACGGCGGCGATCGTATCGAGGGCGCCCTGAATCTGCGGCGGTCTCGAATAGAGATCATGAACCTCGAGCCGGAGATGCTGCCGGACCAGGTGCATCTCGGCAATCTCACCTACACCGCCCTCACCCCGCACGAGCCCGCCGAGCGGCGCCTTCCGATGCTGGAGCGCGACGGCGAGCGTTACGAGCCGTACGGCTACGAGCAGTTGACGGCGGCCTACCGCCACGTCGGTGACGACGAAGGGGCCCGGTACGTCCAACTCGCCAAGCAGCGCCGCCGGCGCACCACGCTCACCTGGTACGGACGGGTGTGGGGGTACCTCCAGGACGGCACCGTCGGCTACGGCTTCCGCCCGTTGCGCGCGGCCCTGTGGCTGCTGTCGCTCACGGCCGTCGGGTCGATCGCGTACGGCCTGGACCACCCACGCCCCGTCAAGGCGGGTGAGGCGCCTGCCTTCAACCCCGTCTTCTACACCCTCGACCTGCTCCTGCCGATCGTCAGCTTCGGCCAGGAGTCGGCTTTCGCCCCTGCCGGCTGGTACCAGTGGCTGTCGTACGCCCTGATCGTCACCGGCTGGATCCTGGCGACGACGATCGTCGCGGGTGTGACCCGTACGGTGAGCCGCCCATGACCGTCTCGCCTTCGCGCGGGCCCGCGGCCGGGTAGGCGGGTGCGGGCCGAAGCTCACCGAGGATCAGGCCGCAATCGAGGGATCCATCCGAACGCGGCGGCGGCCGGCGCCGCTTCCGATATCACGGTGCACGCCTGTGGCCTGGGCTGAGGACGAGCTGCAGCCGGACGGCCTGCCTGCGCCTCTGCCTGGTGTCGGCGGGCGCCGGTCCGGGGCGCGGGGTCCGTCCGCTCGTCCTTCACCGTACGGGCCACAGGGTCCACGTGAGTCCGGATGAACGGGCTCTGTCGCTGTCTTGTGATCCGCTGGCCGAGTCATGTCGTCAGGCGGAGTCAGGACAGGTGAAGTGCCACCCCGCACAGGCCGTGCCCGCTGTGCGCGGCGGCGCGCCAGACCCGCAGGGGCCCGTCGAGAACGCTCTCCTCGCCCTTGGAGTAGGACAGCCAGTCCTGGCTGTCTGCGAGGGTGCGCTCCGCGGCGCTGAAGGACAGGGCGCGTTCCACGTGCGGAAGGAACGCGGCTACTTGGGCCGAAGTAAGGAGGAAGTTGCCGCACCAGCCCGGCAGGAGAGCCGCCCTGTCGGGACCGACAGCATGGAAGAGGGCCGAGACCGCGTATTCCTTGGAGTGGACGGAGATGAACATCCCCGCGTCGCTCTGCCCATCCCAGACATCGTCGACGACGTAGAAGGCCGGGTCGGCGGTGCCGTCACAGACTTCGTCAACGTGAGGGCCCGGGGCGGTGAGCTCGCGGAACGATTCGACCGCAGCGCTGTCGGCCGCCGGGCCATGCGGGCTGTTCTCAGAGGCGTACCAGGTCTCGTAGGCCGGGAGGGGTGCTCGGCGCCACTCCTGCCAGCGGCGTTGGGCATCTGGCCGGGCGCGGTCCGCTCGCATGGCCGGCAGCAGCCGTGGTGCCAGGACGGCGATGACGTTGTCTGTATGGCTGGTGATGGCCCAGGCGCCCGTGAAGCCCATGAGAGGACGCTATCGCCAGGATCTGACAGAGCACCGCCTGTTGGTGTGCGCCCGCGCAAGCCCACCGTCACAAGGGTCAGCGACAGCATCGATGACGGTCCGGTCGTTGAGCGTGGCATGACGACGGGAGCCTGCGAGGCCCGCCGTCAGGGACGACGGGCCTCGCAGGTGTGGCTGCCCGCGGGCTGCTCGGGGGGAGGAACGCCTCAGCACGCAGCCGACGGCAGGCGGACGCGGCGTCTGACTTCGCACTGCTCAATCCTCCCGCGACACGGGACGACATCCAGCAGGCGGAGCTGCTTCTTGGCACCCCGCTGCCCGGTGATCTCGCTGAGTCTCTGCAATGCCACAACGGGGTGAGCGCCTGAGTGACCTTCCTGCCGGAGCAGTCACGCTCACGGTGAGCGGCATCGTGGACCGTTGGCAGACCTGCATGGCGGTGACGTGCGCGGGCTGCATCCCTACCTCACCACTCAAGGTGAGCTCTGGGTGGGACGAAGAAGGCTGCGAGGAGCTCAACGGTCATCCGCTGAGGGCAACGCCCATCGGGCTGTCATAACCACCAGCCGTCGCGGACCGGCCGTCGGGCCGACGCGAACCACCCGACTGCTCCTATTGGCGCTGGGGAAATGCGCGATCGTCCACAGCGTCGATGTCGGCGGCGATCGGCAGTCAGATCACCTCGTCCAACTCGGCCTGCATCTGCGCCGCTTCGACGTCGCGCGCGACAGCCTGGGCGAGCAGCAGCCGCAGCAGGAGCACGATGAGCGCGACGCCCAGGATGGCCACGCCGACACCGCCCATGATGACGGTGACGCCCGGGTCCTCCCGCTGGCCCGGCGCGTTGAGGGCCGTGACCGCGAACCAGATGAGGGCAGCCGCGACGATCGCGCCGATGACGCCGTCCACGTACCGGAAGGCGGCGTGGGAGAACACGGTTCCGTGTCGCACCATCGCCGCCAACTGCCACACGCAGACCAGGGCGACCTGGGCCGACATCATGCCCAGGATCGTGATCACGCGCAGCGGGGTCAGCGGGAGCGACCCGTCCTCCGGGTCGGTGGCCAGCGCCCACACCATCAAGGCCTGAACGAACACGGTGCCGGTGAACACCACCACCAGGACGGCGCGCAGCGCACCCACTGCCAGCTTTCCCATAACCCAGCCTTCCATCGACTTACGATGGGAATCTATCGAATTTCGATAGATGGGACAAGGGCTCGGACGGAGGAACGAGGCTCCGGGGCAGATCTGCGACGACGTCGAAGCCAAAGCCATCGCCAACCAGGTCGTCGAACTCGCCGGCCTCGGCATCGAACCCGACGAGACCGGCGAACCCACCGTCGGCACCACAGCGGTCCAGCTCCGTGAGCGCGGCCGGAGATCGGGCAAGTGGCCTGAGATCCTCACGGGGAACCGGCGGACATGAGCGCACGGAAGAGGAAAACGGCTGCGGCGGCGATCGCCGCGGGACTCGCCCTGGCCGGATGCGGCTCCTCGGAGCAGCACCCGGACAACCGGCCGCGGGAGTCCGGCTCGGCGGCCTCTCGCCGGCCTGGCCTGACAGGGCGCTTGCACAGGACATCACTGCGCAGCCAACGGCATCCCGTCCTCGCCGGGAACGAATCCGAACCCGCCGCGCCGCGGCCCGCCGCCAAGCCCGCGCGGCGGTACGAGGGCAGCCCCGCGGCAGGCGGGCGGGGCTGCCGCGGTGGGTGTCAGGCGGCCGGCGCCAGACGAGGGGCGGGTGGAGCGAGGGTGGGAGCGCCGTACGGGACGGGTACTGCGGCGAAGATCGCGTCCTGCTGGGCCTGCAGTTCCTTCTTGCGCTCGGGGCTGGTCGACGGCAGCCGCTGCTCCTCGTACAGCTTGTGCGTCTCCTCCTGGGCGTACTTGCTCGCCGGGGTGTGGAACTGCACCTCGAACAGCTGCAGCGAACCGGGCGCGCGCCAGCCCGTGTTGAGTCCCTTGTAGCCCTTCTCGCGGCCCCAGGTGTTGGACCACTTCATGGTGTCGCTGCCCCAGTGGGAGAGCACTTCCGCGGCGATGGTGACGCCGGCTGTGTAGCGGCCGTCGGGCCACTGGAGGGTGTAGCGAACGGCGTCACTCAGGCGCGCCAGGACGTCGTCGGCGTTGCGCTCCGGATGCTCCTTGAGGTCTGTTGCGACCTTCCGCTTGAGAGAGTCGGGGGACTTGAGCCGGTGGTCGAAGCCGACGAGCTCGGCCTGGCTGAGGGCGGCGGCAGCCCGTACGTCGCGGCTGATCGACGGCTCCGCCGCGCGGGCGCGGGCCAGGTACGCGTCGACCTTGCGGTTGTCCGCGGCGCTCAGGCACAGTCCCTCGCGCGTCCAGCCGTCCGGGCCGGCCTCGCACTGCCCGCCCCTGTCACCGCCGCGCATGGCGGTGGTGTGCTTGCCCGTCGTGTCGAAGGCGGCGGCGTACGCGGTGGGCCCGGTGGTGGCCGTGGCCAGGGCGAGGGCGGCGGCCAGTACGGCGGCTGCCCGGCCGAGGTGGGGCGTGCTCATGGCGGCGGTGGTGTCCCTTCTTGGCGCATGGCACCGCCCGCACCGGGAACGGGGCGGGCGGTGATCGTCGCCGGGGACAACGGGACGAAGGACGCAGAAGTACCGCGAAACAGCGCCGATTTGTCGGGCATTGGCGTGATGGCACCGCCCGGCGGCGGAATCCTGCGGCGGAGCTGTGCTGTCGGCCGGCCGCCGAGCCGGTGACCGTCTCAGCGGATCTCCGTCGAGGGTGCTCGGTCATCAGCTGGGGGATCTCCCCCCGCACGTCGCGGCGGACCGCCGAGGCACCGCCTGGCCGTAGCCCGGCGAGCTCCCGAGCGGCCAGGCTCGGGGTTCCGCTGCCGGAGGACTACAAGGAGCTCTACGAGACGTTCGGCGGCGGCGTCTTCAGTGATTCCGTCTACCAGCCGCTCTGGCGAGAGGCCGGCCGTCGCCGCCGGTGGCCGGGGCGTGCATGCGCAGGGTGGGGAAGCGGGTGAACAGCGTGTCGAAGGCGGCGGCCAGTTCGGGCGTGGCCAGGTACTGGCCCAGGCAGGGGTGAGGGCCAGCTCCGAAGGCCAGGTGGCGGAGGTCTGCGGGCCCGCCATGCCCGGGCCGGGCAAGCGTCCAGACCCGGTTGCCGCCGCGCCGGCACGGTGCGCATCACGTCCGCCTGCGGCTGCTCGACGTACCGGCGTTGGCAGCGTTTCCCCTTGGGAGCGGCGGGGGCTGCCGCGGACGCGGAAGCGCACCAGCCCGCGGCTACGGGGACGCTACGATCACTCGATGGCCAATACGACGATCCGGGTCACGAAGCAGACCCCACCTCGCCGTGCTCGCCGAGGAACGCGGGTTCAGCATCGGCCGGCTCGTCGCCGCCCTCGTGGCCGCGCGGCCCACCGCCGCGCAGCGGGCCGAGCAGGTCGTCGCGGCCCGCGCCCATGCGCGTGAGGTGATCGGCGTCGAGATCAGCGAGTTCGCCTGCCTCGATGTGCTGGGCAGCCTGCGGCGGATCGCGGCGGAGAAGCTCGGGCCATGCCCGGCAGGGACGCCGCGTCGTCACCGTCGACACCAGTGCCGTGACCGCACAGGCATCGGGGCATGGGGCACTCCTACGCGCTCGCGGTGAACCTCACCGCCGGCGGCGCCCCCCTTCTGGTGCCGGCACTGTGCCTGGCCCAGGCCGAGACCGACCACCCGCGAGCCGCGCACCGATGTCGAGACGCTCGGGCAGATCGACGCACCGGCCGTGGGCACGATGTCCCGCGACGTCAGGGTGCCCCGGGCAAAGTGCGGGGCACCCTGACTGCCCTCACCCGGCCCCGCCGGGAGGCGGCGGACCGGGTGAGGCGTCGGACGTGGAGTTCTTACGGATACTCGCTGCGGCACGTGGCGCACATCGCGTATGCCGCGGAGGTGCCTGCGATGGTCTCGCCGCAGATGCAGCAGGTTCCGCGCTTCGGCGCGTCCCTGGTGGTCTCCGGCTCCTTGGCTATGTCCTTCGGCCCCATCTCACGCTCGCTCATGGCCTCTCCTGCCCTCGCACGATGACCGGCACTGAGCACCCGATCGGGCGTAGCTCTTCCAGGGTGGAGCGACACCACGCATCCCGCGCGCTAACCCCCTCTGAGCAGGCACGGAAGCGCTCCGCGAGGGCCCCTGGAAGGCGCGAGCGCCGCGTCGAGCGGCTTGCGAACGGCACCGGGCGAAGGCAATGGAGCGTGGATCGCAGGTCTGCCGAAGCCGCGGCCGCCTCGACACCGGCCTTGCTCAACCGTTCAACTACATGCCAGGGCCGTTTTCGCCCCCTCTTCCGGCGGCGTGAGGCCTGGGGCCCGGCGCGCCGACACGCGCCGTGCGGATGCGGTGGGCCGTCGGCCTGGTCGGGGAGGATCGCGTTGCAGTCATCGGCCCGGGTCCGGCGGGAGGCGGTCGTCCGCAAGGCGAAGGCGTATTCCTGGAATCGGGCCGCGCCGCGGGTGCGAGGTCCGGTTGCGGTGCCGGGCCGGAGAAGCCCGTCCCTCCCTCTCGTCGGAGTCACCATGGCCCCACCTTCCAACTCGCCTCCCCCACGCCGCCGCTTCGGGGCGTCGATCGTGCCGGTTCTGATTCCCATCGCGGTCCTGATCCTGGTGGCGGTGTCGGTGGGATCGTGGCTGCAGTTCACCGAGCGGCAGGCGATCGACACCGTTCACACGGTCGGATCCGACGCCGCCGACCGGGTGGATGTGCAGGCCACCGTCCAGCATGTCGATGCCGCGGCCAGAGAGCTGGTGCTGCGGGTGCGGGTCGTCCCGCGCGGGGCCTTCGGCGAACAGGAGGGGGCCGCCCCCGTCGCCGACCTCAGTCTCCAGACCTCCGCGGCCACCTTGGGCGACCTGGAGTTCACGGCGCATGAACGGCTCGTGACCACCGACGTGCAGGTCGCGATCGCGGGCGGATCGGTCAGCGACTATCCGTTCGACACCTATGAGACCGACATCGGGTTCTGGGCGGCGCTGGGCGGCAAGGAGGTGCCGGTCAGGGTGATGTTCTCCAGCAACGACACCCTCTTTTCGATCTCCGCGACCCCGACGCCGTCCGGGCAGGGCGCCGAGGTGGGGCTGGGGCTCTCCCGGTCGGGCAGCCTGCTGGTCTTCGCGGTCTTCATGATGGTGGTCATGTGGGCGCTGGCCGCGTCCGTGCTCATGGGGGCCTGGTACCTGACGACACGCGGTGAGGGCCTGGTCTGGCCCGCCCTCGCCTGGATGGCCGCGACCCTGTTCGCCCTTGCGGCGTTCCGTAACACCGCCCCCGGCCAGCCCCCGATCGGCTGTGTGATCGACTGGTTCGCCTTCCTGTGGGCCGAGACCGTCATCGCCCTGTGCCTGATCGCCGTGGTCGTCACCAGCGTCCACACCGCTCTGCGCCGGGACCGCGCCCGCCACGCCTAGGCGCGTTCGCGGCTCTCACAGAGGCGTCAGGCTGCGCAGGGTCAGTCCCACTCCGACCGTCAGCACGGCGAACGCCGTCAGCAGGGTGCCGTAGGGCGTCAGCCGGCGCAGGGCGGGCAGGCGGCGTCGGTACGGTGCCGACGGCGCCCATCCCCCCGTCGGCCCCCAAGGTGCCCGGCAGGTGACGCACACGGTCCCCGGATCCCGGCCCAGATCATGCGAGGGCCGGGACCGGAGGATGGTGTGAGGACGTGCGGGAGGACGCCGACTCCTCGCGCCCTCCCGCACCGCCGGGGCGGCACCGCCGGAGAGCTGACGCGTATGCGGCGGGCACGGCCAGGTGTGGCCCGGGGAAGCTGCCGCTCCCCCACCGTCGGGCGGCGGCGCACCGCGCATCGCAGCGGCCGGAGCCGGTGGTGTACGAAGTTGGTCGTGAACGAACAGATCCAGGCCGCGACCGTCCGCGTCTTCATAGCCCTTGCTCCGCCGGATGACGCCAAGGAGGAGCTGGCGCAGGCGCTGCGGCCGGCCTATGACGCCTACCCGGGCATGCGGTGGAACCGTATCGAGGACTGGCACATCACGCTGGCGTTCCTCGGTGAGCTGCCGCAGCCGGCTGTGTCGCTCCTGATGCCGCCGCTCGCGGAACTGGCGGCGAGCCGTCAGCCCCTGCGGCTGGCTCTGCGGGGCAGCGGGCACTTCGACGAGCGTGTGCTGTGGAGCGGGATCGGCGGAGACCTCCAGGGGCTGCGGCTGCTGGCCGGGGAGGTACGGGCGCTGGTGAAGGAAGCCGGCGTCCCCTTCGCGGACCGGCCGCTCAACCCCCACCTGACGCTGGCCCGTTCCCGCCGTGACGACACCTCCAGCGTGGTGCGGGCGGCCGCGGGTCTTTCCGGGTTCGCCGGGCGTACGTGGCAGGCCGGGCGTCTGCATCTGGTGGGCAGCAACTACGGCCGCGGGCCCGGGCCGATCCGCTACCGCGACGTGGAGGCCTGGCCCTTGGGGCTCGCGAGATGAACCACTTGCCGTTCCTCCCGTACCAGGCGCAGCTCGTGGAACCCGAGGATCACCCCCGGGCGGGAGAGCCGCTTGCCGGTCATCAACTGCCGCAGAGGCGTTTGAGGGTGGTGTAGGCGCACTGGACGAAGCGTCCGCCGAGGCGGGGGCCGGTGTTGGCCAGGGCGGCCAGGGCGGTGCCGGTGCGGGGGGCGAAGCCGGCGAAGACCGTGAAGCCGCGGGTGGCGCCGGAGTGGAAGAGGAGGGTGTGGCCGTCGACGTGGCGCAGGTTCCAGGCCAGGCACAGGTGGTCGCGGGAGCGGGGGGCGCGCAGGCGGGGCTTTTGTACGGCGAGCAGGGCGTGGGTGAGGGGGGTGGTGTGGGGGTGGAGGAGGGCGTGGAGGTAGGTGAGGAGGTCTTCGGCGGTGGTGCGCAGGGCGCCTGCCGCGGGCAGGGCGGGCAGGGCGAAGGGGGGCAGGGGTCTGCCTGCGCGGTGGCCGGTGGCCTGGCCGGTGGGCGGGGGGCCGCAGTGGGTGGCGGTGAGGCCGAGGGGGCGGCAGACGGTCTCGGTGAGCAGGGCGGGGTAGGGGGTTGCGGTGGCGTGGGCCAGGGTGTGGCCCAGTAGCGCCATGCCGTAGTTGGAGTAGGTCAGGCGGGTGCCTGGGCGGTGGCGTACGCGGGTGCGGGGCAGGCAGCGGTGGAATTCCTCTTCGCTGTAGGCGGCGTAGGGGTTGGTGAAGTAGGCCGGCAGGGCGCGGGTGAGCAGGCCGGGGGGCAGGCGGGGCAGGCCGGAGGTGTGGGTGGCCAGGTGCAGCAGGGTGATCGCGGCGCCGCCCGGCGTGCGCGGGCGGTGGTGGCGGGGCAGGTGGGCGTCGATGGGGTCGTGCAGGTTGACGCGGCCCTGTGCGGCGAGTTGGGCCAGGAGGAGCGCGGTGAAGGTTTTGGTGACGGAGCCGATCTCGTAGGCGGTTGCGGGTGTGGTGGGGCGTGCGCCGGCGGCGGGGGTGCCGTGGCACCACACGTGGCGTTGGCCGCCGTGGAGGACGGCGAGGGTGACGGCGGTCGCGCCTGGGGCCGCCTGTGTCAGGCGGGTCAGGTCGGCGGTTGTCATGCCGGAACGGGCGTGTGGCTGGTGCCGAGCATGCGGGCGAGGGTGACGGTGCCGGCGATGACGGCGACGACGGCGGTGTGCTCGTTGTCCTTGAAGGCCCGGTGGGGGTCGTCTGCGACGGGTTCACGGTCGCGGGGCGTGAGGCCGTCGGGATGTTGCGCCGCGGCCAGGTGCCGCCAGGGCTCCGCGCCGCAGGCGGGCTCGCCCATGCAGGCGTCCACGATCAGCAGTTCCCCGACGAGGTCCCATGCGCCGACTTCCAGCCAGACGTCGACCCACACGGGCAGCCAGGTGCTGAGGTAAGCGGCCATGTGCGGGGGCAGGCCGTGGGGGCGGGCGCCCCAGTCGGTGAGGTGGAAGACGGTGTGGGTGATGTCGTAGACGGTGCTCCACTCCAGCGCCCACGGCTCGGGGGTGACGCCCAGCCAGGTGGCGGCGGCCAGCTGCCGCCAGTCGGGTTCGCGGCCGGCACCGATGATGCGGCGGGCGTTGGCCACGGCCAGCCGGCGGTTGGGAACGATCTCCACGGCGTCCGGGGCGCGCAGGCCGGCGTAGGCGGTGAGCAGGTCCTCCAGCGGCTGGTGGCGGTATCCGGCGCGGGCGAAGTGGGCGTAGAGCTCCAGCGGGTCGGTGAGTGTCAGGTGGCGCAGCTGCCGCTCGTAGAGCAGGTCGCCCTCGTGCAGCCGGTGCCAGCAGGAGTCGATCAGTTCGTGTGCGAGGCGGGTGTCGTGGGCTCCGGCGACGCCGTCGCGCAGGACCAGGGAGGCGGCCAGGGCGGCTTCGCCCAGTGGCTTGTAGGCGTTGTCGGGGTCGGTGAGGTCGATGGTGGCGTCGGCGCCGAGCCGGCCGTGGCCTTCGCTGTGGCTGGTGTGCAGCCAGTTGAGGGCCTGGGAGGACCAGCGCTGGACCGTGCTCAAGTCCAGGTGCTCCGGGGCGGGGCCGGCGGTGAGGTCTTCGGTGTCGCTCATCGGTCGTTCGTTCCCAGGAGGCGTTCGGCTACGGTCAGGTCGAGGACGGTACGGGCACTGCCGGCACCGACCTGCCTGAGGCGGGTGATCAGCGGCGGGACCTCCAGGGGGACCGGTACGCGGGCCTGGTGCAGCCACGCCAGCCAGCGCACCAGGCGTGCCGCGGTCCGGTGGTCGCGGCGCAGCATGGCCCGTACAGTCCCCCGGGCCAGCGGTACGGGCTGGGAGCGGGCGCGGTCGTGCAGGGGGCTGTCGAGGGTGGGCAGTGCCAGCGGGGCGAGCCGGGCCATCGCCAGGGACCAGTCCCGCCAGCCGGTGGCGGAGGGCAACCGGTCCGGGAGCTGGGGTGGTTGGGCCGGCCCGGTGCGGGAGGCGAGCTCTGCGGTGGCCCAGTCGTGCCAGGCCACGACCACGTCGCCGTCACCGGCCTGGGGGAAGACGCGGTGCGCCTGGGCGACCGCGGTCGCCGCGTCCTGTCCCTGGCCCTGGCCCGAACCGGCGGACGTGCCGAAGGTCTGGGCGGCGAACATGTCCGGGCCCATGATCCGTACGGCGGCCAGATCCGCTGTGGTCAGGGGCTGCAAGGAGTCGCACACGCTCTCGCCACCCCGCAGGGCGGCGAGAGCGAGGCCCGCCATCCGCTCCACGGCGTTGCCGTACTTGGCCCGCAGTGTCGCATCGGTTACTGACATGCCTGGTGAACCTTCTCCCGACGGGGTGAGCAGCGGCGGACGGCGGCGATGAGCGGGGGTGTCAGCGGCCCGTCTCCTTGGGCTCCTTCGGGCTTAGGAGGATGAGGATGAGACTGGCGGCGGGCGGGCAGTGCTGCGGGGCGTCGCTGACCGGCGCCTCACCCTCGGTCAGCAGGGCGGTGAGGGCGGTCTCTTCTGTCTGCGACGCAACCGGCGCGAGCACAGGCACAAGTGCGGTAGGCATCAGGGATCTCCTTGTGGGGGTTGGGCGCCATCAGCAGGCAGCGCCATTACACAGAGTAGACCTGCTGCGACTGTGCGCGATCAAGCGCGACAGGCTTACCGCTCGCTCGGCTACGAAGCGGGGCGCGCAGGCGGCGGCCTCTGTCTCTCCCGGGGGGCGCCTTGGTGTCGTGGCACCCACTCCCCCACCCCGGTCGAACGAGGCGAAGGCGCCCCGTTCCAGTCCCTCGTCTGCACACTCGGCCTCTTGATCCCCATCGGCGGTCTGGGTCGGCGCACGGGCCGGTATGGGTCCAACGACAGCCTCCGCCGTCATCGCGGGCGTCACCCGCACCCTGCACAGAAACCAGCCGCGGCAGGTGAGTTCCACGCGTGGGTTCACCCGTTGTCGGCAGGCCTGTTCCTCGCCACCCCGGAACTCAGGTTCGCACGCATCTCTTGCGGGTCAGGCACGCGCCGCGGCCCTGCCCTGCTCTGCCTGTCCTGCAGGAGGTGTGCCGGCGGGGGGCCGCGGCACGGGTGGCTCGGGGCGCCTGCTTCTGGGCGACGGTGTTGAACTTGCTTCCTTCGCCCGCGTACAGGGTGGTCGTCTGCCGGGTGAGGGGGGCCGTCTGCCGGGTGAGGGGGGCCGTCGTCGTGCCGGTCAAGCGGTAGACGGACGTGCCGTTGGGGCCGTAGGCGATCAGGTCGGGGCGGCCGTCGCCGGTGGCGTCGCCGGCGCCGACGAGGTGGGTGAAGCCGCTCCAGCCGGTGCCGATCTTGACGCGGGAGGTGAAGGTGCCCGTGCCGGTGCCCTGGTAGAGCCACAGGACGCCGGCGGTGTCGCGGGCGACGAGGTCGCCGGCCGGGGTGCCGACGAGGTTCCCCGCGGCCTCGATCTGGCTGTAGACCTGCCAGCCGGTACCGATCTTCGTCCGCTTGGCGGTGGTGATCTGGCTGCCCGAGGGCCAGTCGAAGAGGTCGTCCCGCCACAGGGCACCGGAGGCGTCCCGGGCCAGGACGTCCGTGGAGCCGTTGTCGTTGCAGTCGTGCGGGTTGGCCTGGCGCGAGACGCGGTCCTCGCCCTCTTCGCGCACGACCGCCTGGGCATCGACACCTACGGCTTCGGCCTGCTCCTCACAGCGGAGGCTGCCGGAGGCCTGCTCGGTGCAGGCATCGCCTCCTACCTTGGCCGCCGGCTCGGCACCGCGCTGACCTGCACTGCCGCCGTCGAAGGGCTTGCCATTCTGGGCCTGGCCGCTGCCCCGAACCCGTACGTGGCGGGGCTGGCGCTCGCCGTCTGCGGGGCCGGCATGGGCGCCACGATGGTGCTCGGGCCATCCCTTCGGCAGGCGATCGTCCCCGCCCACTTGATGGGCCGGGTCGCCTCCACCTCCCGCATGCTGGCCATGTGCGCCGCCCCCATCGGGGCCTTCCTCGGCGGCTGGCTGGCCACCACCTACGACATCCGCACCCCGCTCTACGCCGCCGCCGTCCTCCTCCTGGCGATGACGGCCGTCACGGCATCCATGACCAGCAACCGCCGGGTCGAAGCGGCGCTGCGTGCCGCCGCCCCGGCCGGCGGTCCAGATCACCCGGTATCCAAGGATCCCGCCGAGAGTGCACCCGACGTGTTGTGACGCCTGCCGCGAAGGCGTCACAACGATGTCACGAGGCTCAAGCAGTTCGATTTCGGGGCTCACCCAGGTGACTTCCCAAGTGGTGAACATCTGCTGTCGGTTCTCGGTTCTCGTGAACTAAGCCATGTACGCGTTGTGCGAGGCAGGCGGTGCGCTTGGTTCCGGGACGACCGCTCATGGGGGCGAGAGAGGCTGGGAACTGGTGGAGAGCGCGATATAGGCCAGTCCGTCGTAGGCGTCGGCCGGGGTGAGGGGACGGTGCTGGAACCGGTAGGTCCAGCGCGGCACCATGGCGCCGAACCCGCGCGTGAGGTGGCGCTCGTGGAGCCACCGCTGTACGGCCGGCGGCGCGCCGGCCGCGCTGCGGAGATCCACGACGTGGTCGCCGGGGTTGGCCGCGGCCAGCTGGGCCTCCACCGAGGCGGCGCGGGCAGGGCCTGTCCGGTTGACGGCGACGCCTCCGGCGCGGGGCCGTGCCCACGGGCCCGGCCATCTGCGGCGGGCGCGGAAGGAGCCTTGGCCGAAGAGCAGACCGAGTGCGTAGTAGGCATCGCCGTGCCGCTTTCGCAGGTGGTGCCCCATGGCCGGTCCGGCTCCGCTGTGACGGCTGGTGGTGATGTGGCCGTTGTGAGCCCACAGGGCGATGCGCGCGGACGGATCGGTGAGGAGTTCATCGACCGCGTCGGCCATGTACCGGTCGCGGGCTGCCGAGGCGGTCTGCGCGGCCTCCGGGTGCCGTGGCGAGCGGGTCGCCAGGTCGGCGGCGCGGGTGAGGATCCGGGCGTGCCGCAGCACGCCGGTGCCGGCTTCGGGGATGTCGTGGAGGAATCTGCGCAGCGCCTCGGCGTGGTGGAGCAGGCGCTGTTGGGGGTCGGGGTGTGATCCCGGGTAGGCGTCGGCGAGCACGCGCAGCGGGGAAAGGAGTTCGGCCGCGTGCTCGGGTGCCGCGCGGCGCAGTACGGCGTCGAGCGCCGTGAGGGAGGGGCCGCACTTTTGGGGATCGATGCCTGCGAAGCGCACCTGGTGGGCTTCGGGGCGGCCTCGGTTGTAGGCCCGCATCCACTCGATCATCGCCAGCACCTCATGGGTGCGCCAGGTCCAAAACCCGAGCCCGGTCAGGGCTTTGGCGGCGTTGCCGACGCCATGGCGGACGTAGGCGTCGACAGCGGGTGCTGCCGACGCGCTTGCTTCCATGGCGAGAGCGCAGAAGCCCAGCTCTGTCACCAGGAACTCCAGCAGACGGTGCTTGAGACGGAAGAACTCGCGTGTTCCGTGGGTGGCCTCCCCCATGCCGATGATCCGCACGCCGTCGAGAACGCTCTTCAGCGGCTGAAGGTCGGTGGTGCGGCTCCCTGCGGTCACGGTGCTGAGTTGTACGGCGTTCCGGGCCAGCCAGTTCGTCACCGTGTGGGGCGCGGTCCCGCGTGGTGTGGGCGTCATGCCCGTTGAGGCTACCCCTGGGGGGTGACAGCGCCTGTAGCAGCAGGCCGGGGCCGGCCGGGCTTACGGGAGCGTTTCGAGGCGTTCAGCCCGCAGGTACGGCTCCGCCTCCTCACCAGCACTTCTCCCTTACCAAAAGGTGGGTACCAGACAAAATTGTAGGTACTTGCCGACGCATCGGTGTCGCTCGCAGCATGGAGAAGGCATCGCACCGAGCCTCAACTCGCCGTGCGGTGCCGTGTTTTGGCCCTTTCCGGGGCCGGGCCCGTCACCATCAGGCAAGGAGCGACATATGAACAGGCACCACCGGCACCACCGCATTCCCGTGACCGTCGTCGGGCTGGGCTCCATGGGCAGCGCGCTGGCCGAGGCATTCATCGAGGCAGGGCACCCGACCACCGTCTGGAACCGGACTTCGTCGAAGGCGGCGCCGCTCGTGGCCAGGGGTGCGGTCGCCGCGGGTATGGTCGACGAGGCGGTTGCTGCCAGTGGGCTGGTCGTTGCCTGCCTGACCACGTACGAGAGCACCATCGAGGCCCTGGAACCGGCCGCCGCCGCACTGAAGGGGCGGGCCCTGGTGACCCTCAACAGCGGTTCACCGGCCGGGGCCCGTCAGATGGCCGCATGGGCGCGGGGGCACGGCGCACGCTACCTCGCCGGGGCCGTCAAGAACGTACCGTCCGCGGTGGGCGCCGATGACACCCTGCTGTACTACAGCGGCGAGCGCGGCGTCTTCGAGGAGTTCGCACCGACGCTGCGGGTGCTGGGCGGCGACACCGTCCACCTCGGCGCCGACGCGGACCTCGCCGCGCTGTACGAGATGGCGGTGGGCGGCACCCTGCTGCCCGCGCTCGTCGGCTTCTTCCAGGGAGCGGCAGCTCTGCAGGCCCGTGGCCTCACGGCCGCCTCGATGGTTCCGTTCACCGTCAAGTGGTTCGAGATGATCAACTCGATACTGCCGGTGTTCGCCGAGGAGATCGACCGCGGCGACTACAGCAAGCCCGCGTCCTCGGTGAACGTGTTCCTGGCCGGCGCCGCCGCTGACGAGGAACTGGGCAGGGAAGCGAACCTCGACACGCGGTGGCACGAGCCCTTCCACGACCTGCTCAGGCGAGCGGCCGAAGCGGGCCACGGCGAGCACAGCATCGCGGCCCTGACGGAAGTCCTCAAGAAGCCCGGGCACCCGGGGCAGAGCGCATGACTGAACCGGGGCCGGCGTGCGCCGCCGCCGGTGTGGCCTTCCGAGGCAGGAACGCTTCCGGGATCTCGTCACACAGCTGAGCGACGCCGACGAAGGCCGGGCCGTCGTTTCAGGCCTCCTTGGGAGCGCCGCCACCCCCGCCGGGGCCGCCGGCCCCCACAGCCCCCACCCCGCCACGTCCGTCACCTGCCGCGGCGAAGGCGTCGACCCCGACGCTCTCGTCCGCCACCGGACCGAGATCACGATCAACGCCCCGCTGTCCACCGTCTGGAAGCTGCAGACCGACGTGGAGCGCTGGCCGTCCTGGCAGAGCCCGGTCGAGACCGTGGAACGCCTCGACCACGGCCGCTTCCGCACCGGTTCGGCGTTCCGGTGGACGATGCCGATACCGCCCAACCCCTCAACTCCCGCAACCGACCTGGAAATCACCTCCACCGTCCGGCAGCTCAAGCACCACGCGTGCATCCGCTGGACCGGCCCGGCGATCGGCGAAGGACTGCGCATCGACGGTGTTCACGTGTGGAGCTTCATCAAGGTCAAGGGCGGCGTGCGCGTGCGTACGGAGGAAACCCACACCGGCCCCCAGGTCGAAGCCGATGTCCCCACCGCGACCGAGCTTCTGCGGGAGGGGCTTGAGGCGTGGTTGCGCGAGCTGAAGTCCGCCGCCGAGGCTCGCGCCCACAACCGGCCGCGCTGAGCCGGCCGGGCCGGTTCACCGACGCCTCGTACGTCAGCTTGCTCCCCGGGCGGATGCCCCCGCCGGTCCAAGATCGATTGTCAGTGGTGGGTGAGAGGATCGAAGCATCAAGTCGGCAAGGAAAAAAGGGGGAACCGCCATGCCCGGAATCCAGAACTACATCAATCACGTTGCTCTTGTGCTCGATGCCAGTTCGTCCATGTCGAACCTGAGCCGCAAGGTCGTCGAAGTCGCCGACCAGCAGATCGCCTATCTGGCCCGCCGGTCGAAGGAACTGGACCAGGAAACCCGCGTCACGGTGTATGTCTTCGCGGACAAGGTGCAGTGCGTCATTTACGACAAGGACGTGCTGCGCATGCCGTCCCTGAAGCAGCTCTACCGGGTCGGCGGAATGACGGCGCTGCTGGCGGCCACGCTCACATCGCAGCGGGAGCTGGCGCAGACCGCTCAACTCTACGGCGACCACAGCTTCCTGACGTTCGTCCTGACCGACGGGCAGGAGAACGCAAGCCACCGCTGCCCCGATGCCCCCGCCCGGGATCAGCGTGAACTGGTGCGGGCCGTCGCCGAGATGATCGAGACGCAGGACGACAACTGGACGCTGGCCGTGCTGGTGCCGGACCAGATGGGCAAGCGCGAGGCCATGCAGTACGGCTTCCCGAAGGACAACATCGCCATATGGGACGCCACGAGCACCCAAGGCCTGGAGGAGGCCGGGCAGGTCATTCAGGAGGCCACCGAGAAATTCATGGTGGGCCGCACCAAGGGCATCCGGGGATCGCGGGCGGTGTTCTCCACGGGCGCGGATGCGGTCAACCAGGAAACCATCAAGGCGGCCGGTCTCACCCCGGTGGATCCCTCGCGGTATCAGCTGATCGGGGTGGACCGCGACACGGCGATCAAGGCTTGGGTCATCGAATGCGGCCACGAATACCGTACCGGTGGCGCGTTCTATCAGCTGAGCAAGTCGGAGAAGGTCCAGGCACGGAAACAGATCGCGGT
Source organism: Streptomyces purpureus (assembly GCF_014648195.1). Taxonomy (GTDB): domain Bacteria; phylum Actinomycetota; class Actinomycetes; order Streptomycetales; family Streptomycetaceae; genus Streptomyces; species Streptomyces purpureus. The sequence goes on along the minus strand of NZ_BMQQ01000042.1, from coordinate 14,325 downwards.
GCTGGAGAAGAAGACCGACCGGGTGTACGCGGGTCCGGAGGCCAGGGCGCTGCTCGGCCTGCCGGACGTGGAAGTCCGCGTCAAGCCGGACCACAACGACGACTTCACGATCTTCGTGCAGAGCACCAGCGTGAACCGGAAGCTGCTGCCCAACACGCGGCTGCTGCTGATGAACTGACGCCGCCTTGGAACCCTCCGCCAGGGACGCCGTAAGGACGGGAAGGCACCGCGCGGCCGCACCCCGGTCGGCCCCGGTGCCGGCCGGAGAAGTTGAGCCCGGCGAGAGCCCTAGGATGGGAACATGTATTCGGTTCAGCGTGTGGTCGCTTCCGGGGAGCGGCCGCCCCTCACTCCTGCCCTCAGCGGCGACGAACTGGCCCGCTGGTACTGGACGCTGGCGGAGCTGACCGGCCTCGCCCGGCAGCTCGGCGTACCGCGCGGTGGCGGCAAGGCGCAGCTCACCGAGCGCCTGCGGGCCGTGCTGGACGGGAAGCCGCTGCCCGCGGTCACGGCCGCGGGCCGCCGGAGCCCGGCCGCCCGGCAGCTCAGCGCACCGGTGGACGGCACCACGGTGATCCCCGAAGGGCAGCGGTGCAGCCAGGTCCTGCGGGAGTTCTTCCACCGGGCGATCGGCCCCGGCTTCCACTTCGACGCCGCCATGCGCGGCTACATCGCAAAGAACCCGGGCCGCACCCTGCACGAGGCGGTCGCCCACTGGCACGCCACCCGCGCCGCCGGGGCGCGGCCGCAGGAGATCGGCGCGCAGTTCGAGTTCAACCGCTTCCTGCGCGCCTGGCACACCGCCCATCCGGCCGGCACCAGGCAGGAGGCCCTGGCGGCCTGGCAGGCCAACCGTGCCGCCCCACGCCCCCTCCCCCACCCCTGCTCAGGGCGCTGACCTCGGTCAGCGTGACGGGCCCGCGGCCCGCGCCGCCGGGTGCGCCGCGGTGAGGGTGCAGACGCCGTCCGCGCACCGGCGCTCCAGGCGGCCGCGGGAGATGGTCTGCGCCAGGCCGACCATCCAGCAGGTGGGGCAGCCGCGGAAGGCGATCACGGCCAGCGGGGCCGCCAGCAGGGCGGCCGGGCCGGCGACGGGCACCAGGGCGATCGAGCCGACGATCAGCCCGAAGCCGATGGCGCCGCGCGCCAGATGGCGCGGGAGGGACGTACTGGCGAAGTTCGCCGCGGGCGCCGCGGGCTCTGCGGGCTCTGCGGGCTCTGCGGCGGCCCGGGTCATCGCGCCCTGCGCGGGTTTCATCGCGTTCACGGTGTTCATGGTCGTGTGTCTCCTGCGACGAGAGGGTCGGCGGGTGCGGTCAGTGAGTCGCGCAGGGCTGCGCGCGCTCTGTGCAGCCGTGACTTCATCGCGGCGTTGCTCAGACCGAGCGCGTCGGCGACGGTCCTGCCGGGCAGGCCCTGTACGTCCCGCATGATCAGGACCTGGCGCTGGTCGAGGGGAAGGGCACCGACCGCGGCCGCGATCCGCTCCGCCTCCAGGCGGTGCAGCACCGCGTCCTCGGCGGACGGTTGCGCGAACTCCCCTGCCCCCGCCTCCGGTTCGGCCGGCGCCTCGTTCCCGCGCGAAAGGAGGAGCCGTACCTGCCGGAGGCATTCGTTGCGCACGATCCGGAACATCCATGAGGCGAGCGCGCCGGTGGCCCGCAGGGTGCCGATCTTCCGGTAGAGGGTGATCAGCGCCTCCTGCGCCGCGTCCTCGGCGTCCTGCGGCGAGGCGCACAGCGACAGGGCGAACTTGCGTACATGGGGCTGCGATTCCATGACGACGGTGGTGAGGGATGTGACGTCGCCGTCCTGGGCGGCCTTGATCAGCCGCTCGTCCGGCCAGGGGAAGCGTGGGTTCATCTGCTCCTCGTTTCCGGAAGGTGCCCGCGCGGGCGCGGGCAGGTGCTGGTCAGCCGCGGCTCTTGTAGCGCCGCATCAGGTGCCAGCTGCACGCGCCCACGAGCAGGGCTGCGACGACTACGAGGCTGGTGACCCACATCGGTGCTTCCTCCCGGTTCCGCCGGCCCGTTCGGCCGGTACACGGACAAGAGGCGGGCAGGCCCGGAAAGGATTCACCTCCGGCCGAAGAAACTTCCCCGGACGCGGGCGGCGACGGCGCTCACCGCGTCCCGATGTCGTACGCGGTGCCTTCGGCGACGGCCTGGAGTTTGTCGGGGTTGGCCACGTTGTGGATGGCGGTGATACGGCCCTCGGCGTCGAAGTCGAAGGTGACGGTGGCGATCACGCGTCCCGGCCCGCTGAAGACCATGCCGGGCCCGCCGTTGATCTCGACGAGTTCGGCCTTCATGTCGGCGGGTTCGATGCCCTGGTAGGTGACGGTGCCGATCGCCGCGAACCAGGCGGCCACCGTGGACGCGCCGACCACCGGGCGCAGGGCCTGGCGGACCTTGCCGCCGCCGTCGGTCCACAAGGTGACGTCCGGGGAGAGCAGTTCCATCAGGGCGTTGACGTCTCCGCCGGTCGCGGCGGCGAAGAACTGTTCGGTGGCCTGGCGCTGCCGCGACCGGTCGGCGGCGAAGCGGGGCCGCCGGGCCCGCACGTGCTCGCGGGCTCGGTGGGCGGCCTGCCGCACCGCGGCTTCGGAGCGTTCCACCGCCTCGGCGATCTCGGCGTGGCTGAAGCCGAAGACCTCCTTCAGCACGAACACCGCGCGTTCCAGCGGGCTGAGGGTCTCCATCACCACCAGCATGGCCATCGACACCGACTCGGCGTCCGTGACGGTCTCGGAGGCGTCGGGGCCGGTGAGAATGGGCTCCGGCAGCCACGGCCCCACGTACGTCTCGCGTTTGTGCCGGGCGGAACGCAGCCGTTCCAGCGCCAGGTTGGAGACGATGCGCGTCAGGTACGCCTTGGGGTCGGCCACCTGTGAGCGGTCGGCGGCGGACCACTTGATCCAGGCGTCCTGGACCGCGTCCTCGGCGTCGGCCGCGCTGCCGAGGAGGCGGTAGGCCACGGAGAACAGCAGCCTGCGGTGCTCGTGGAAGACCTGCTGGTCGGGGTCGGCGGGCAGGCCGGTCACTTGGTTCCCTTCAGCCGGGTGAAGCGGCCCCCGCGGGGCCAGAACGCGCCCGAGGCGGGCATCTTCTTCATACGGCCGTACGTCGGCCAGGGCGAGGCGGTCACCGTCTCCTTGTACCGGACGGCCGTCCGGCCTGTCAGGCAGATCCGGCGCGGGGTGTCGTCGGGGCGCGTGAACTGCACCACCGCGTCACCGCGTCCCAGGCTCACCGGTGTGTGGTAGTAGCCGAAACGGAACGGCTTGGGCTGCTTGCCGCGCAGCGCCCGGTCGATCGACAGCGCGGCGTGCACGCCGGTGGGCATGCCTCCCTGGCAGGTGCCGTGCATGACGCCGTACCCCTGGCGGATGGCGGCCGCGTCGCCGATCGCGTACACGTCGGGGTGCGAGACCGAGCGCAGCGTGGCGTCGGTGACGATGCGTCCGCGGTCATCGACGCTCAGCCCGGCTGCGGCCGCCAGCGGCGAGGTCCGCGTGCCGCTGGTCCACAGGACCGCGTCGGCGGCGATGCTCTCCCCGCCCGCCAGCTCCACCGTGTCGGGCAGCACCTTCACCACCTCTGCGCGGTTACGCACCTGAACGCCCAGCCGGTCGAGCGCGGCGTGCAGATACGCCTTGGCCTTCGGGTTCATGGTCGCCCCGGGCTCCTGCCGGCCCAGCAGCACCACGCTCAGGCGGGGGTGCCGCTCGGCGATCTCCGCGGCCGACTCGATGCCGGTCAGGCCGCTGCCGGCGACCACGACCGTTCCGCCGGCGAGCCGCTCCAGCCGGCCGGCCAGCAGCTCGGCGTCCTGGGCGCTGCTCAGGGTGTACGCGTGGTCCTCGGCGCCCGGCACCGCCGAGGTGTCGGCGACGCCGCCCAGGCCGTACACCAGGGTGTCGTAGGGCAGGACCCGGTCGTCGTCGATCCGTACGGTCTTCGCCTCGGCGTCCACCGCCGTCACCCAGCCGCGCACGAACCGCGTGCCCGTGCCTTCCAGCAGCTGGGGGATGCTCAGCTCGGCGGTCTGCTGCCCGGTCGCCGTCATGTGCAGGCGCAGGCGCTCGGTGAACCGCTCCTGCGCGTTCACCAGGGTCACGTCCACCCCGTCGCGCCCCTTCACCCGGGCCGCGAGCTGGATGGCCGCGGCCATGCCCGCGTATCCCGCCCCCAGGATCACCACGCGGTGCGCGGTCGCCGTGCCGGTGGTCGTGCCGGTCTTCTGCTGTGCGTTCATCGTTCCGTCCTCCTCGGCTCGCTTGCTGACACCCACCAGATGGGAGCAGGCGGCCTGGACGTGACATGGGGCGGATGTGATGCGCGCCACAGGAGAGAGCGGCGGGGAGGGCAGGGCAGATTCGGGACGCGGGCGTCTCAGTCGAGGCGGCGACGGTCCTCCTCGGTCCACTTGGTGGTGTCCCGGGGTTCGACGTAGGGCTCCTCGTCCTCCGGGTGGCCGCCCGCGATGGCGCGCTGGCGGACCAGCTCGGCGTCGAATTCCAGGCCCAGGAGGATGGCGAGGTTGGTGATCCACAGCCACACCAGGAAGATGATCACCGCGGCGAGGGTGCCGTACGTCTTGTTGTACGAGGCGAAGTTCGCCACGTAGAGCGCGAAGCCGGCCGAGGCGATCATCCAGATCACCAGGGCCAGGACACTTCCCGGTGTGACCCACCTGAAGCCGCGGCCCCTGGCGTTGGGCGCGGCCCAGTACAGGATCGCGATCATGAGTGTGACGAGCAGGACCAGGACCGGCCACTTCGCGATCGACCACACCGTCATCGCCGTGTCACCGAGACCGAGGGCGGAGCCGGTCTGACGGGCCAGGCCGCCGGTGAAGACCACGATCAGGGCGCTGACGACGGCAAGGATCATCAGTGTGACCGTCAGGCCCAGCCGCAGCGGCAGCAGTTTCCACACCGGACGTCCTTCCGGCATGTCGTAGACGGCGTTGGAGGCGCGGATGAACGCGGCGACGTAGCCGGAGGCGGACCAGATCGCGACGGCGAGGCCGGCGACGGCGAGGAGGGAGCCGATGCCGGCGTTGTTCTGGAGCTGCTGGACCGCGCCTGTCACCACGTCGCGGGCCGGGCCCGGGGTCAGCTTCTGGAGGTTGTCCAGCACCTGCCGGGTCGCCGACTCGCCGGCGACCCCCAGGAGGGAGACCAGTACCAGCAGGGCGGGGAAGAGAGCCAGGACGCCGTAGTGGGTCAGTCCCGCGGCCCGGTCGGCCAGCTCGTCGTCCTTGAACTCCTTCAGGGTGCCGCGCAGCACGGCCATCCATGACCGTTTGGGCAGCTCCGAGAGCTGGTCGGGCGCCCGTTCCCGCACCTGCTCGTCCGGGCCCGCGTGGTCGTCCCGGCCGGAGGCAAGGGGCTCGCGGTCACCGGGCTGTGGTTTCGGTGTGCGTGTCACAGGGGGCGGGTCTCCCCTCACGGCCGTCTCATGCGCCGACCGCCGGGCCGGCCGCCCTGGGGTATCGGTGGCTTCGGGGCGTAGTCGCGGAGGTGCCTTGGGGGGTGCGTGAGGGCGAGAGCGCGGCGACGTAAAATGATCATGAACACTCTCGGGGTGTTCATGACCCATGCACGTCCGCCCGTCAGGGCATTTCAAGGGGGAGAAACCTTGAAGCACACCATGCTGCGCCGCGCCGCCGTGGCCATAGCCACCGCGTCGTTCCTCGCCGGAGGCATGACCGTGGCCGCCCCGGCCTCGGCCGCCGGCGGCAACTACAGCTGCACCAACTGGAAGTCGAAGGTCAACAAGTGGACGGCGAGCTGCACCGTCCGCAGCGGTCAGGCCCGTGCGGTGACCGACTGCAGCAACGGCAAGACCGTCTACGGCAAGTGGGTCGGCCGTGGCACGTGGGCGTTCGGCGGCGACTGCGGCCGGTACTTCATCGTCGCCCAGGACACCCAGGGCCGTAACTGACACCAGGCCCTGGTCCTCGGGCACGGGCCCGCGCGCGCGAGTCCCCCGCTCCCCGTACGACGGTGGAGCGGGGGACTCGTCGCTGTGCACGGCCGGCCCCGGCCGGCCCATGGCTCAGATCGCGCGCAGGGCCCCGGGGCGGCGGTGGGTGAGCTGGTCCAGCGCTGCCGAGGTTTCGGCGTCGGCCGGGAGGTAGGCGATGAGCTGCTGGTCGTCGTCGGCCGGCAGGTCGAGGGTCTCGTACGTCAGGCGCAGTTCACCGGTGTGCGGGTGGACCAGCCGCAGGATTCCCGTCGGCTTCGGCAGGCCCGTCAGGGTGGCGAGCCGTCCGGTGAACTCGGCCCCGCAGGAGAGGGTCAGTTCCTCCATCAGGGCCGCGACATGGGCCTGGGACTGTCCCGAGCCCTGTTTGAGGGCTGCGACCAGTTCGTCGGCGACGCGGTTCCAGTCGGGGTAGGCGGTACGGGCCCGGGGGTCGGTGAAGGCGAAGCGGGCGAGGCTGGGCCGGGTGCCGTCCAGGAGGCCGATCGGCTCGGCCAGGCGCCGGTAGCTGTCGGTGCAGGCCAGGATCTCGCCCAGCCGGTTGACCACCAGCGCGGGTGTCGGCTCCAGCCGGTCGAGCAGCGCGTGCACGGTGGGCCGCACGTGCCTGTTCGGGCCGGCCTCGCCCGTACAGCTGAAGCCGGGGGTGGCGCCCTTGGACAGGCGGTGGAGGTGGACGCGTTCGGCGGTGGTGAGCCGTAGCGCGTCCGCCAGGGCGGTCAGCACCTGCGGCGAGGGCCGGCGGTCGCGTCCCTGCTCGAGCCTGGTGACGTATTCGACGCTGACGCCGGCGAGCGTGGCCAGTTCGGAGCGCCGCAGGCCGGGGGTGCGGCGGCGCGGGCCGGCGGGCAGCCCCACCTCGGCCGGTGTGACGGCCTCGCGCCGCAGGCGCAGGAAGAGTCCCAACTCGTTGTCGCTCACCTGCCCGAACGTAACACCCGCCGCAGAGGCGGATCGTGGCCCTGCCACTACCACTCTCCGCGCGGCCTCCCTGCGGGCGTGCGTGGCTGACAGGTTGGGATGCACGGCCCCCCGAGCGGGGGCCGCCGGTCCGTCACCGTTTTCGAGGAGTACCACCATGTCCAGTGAGCGACTGAATCTCGCCGTGATCGTCGGCAGTGTCCGGGAAGGGCGTTTCGGGCCTGTGGTGGCGAACTGGTTCGCCGCGCAGGCCGAGCGGCACGGTGAGTTCGCGGTCGACGTGATCGACCTGGCGGATGTCGACCTCCCGCTCGAACTGCCTGCCGTGCCGCCCGCGATGGAGCCGGAGTTGGCGCGTCCTTCGGGGATGGGCGAGCTGACCCGGCGGCTGAAGGCGGCCGACGCGGTCGTGGTCGTGACGCCCGACTACAACCGCAGCTTCCCGGCCTCGCTGAAGGCCGCCATCGACTGGCACTACACGGAGTGGCAGGCCAAGCCGGTCGGCTTCGTCGGCTACAGCGGGGCCAGCGGCGGCCTGCTGGCGATCGAGCAGCTGCGGCAGGTCTTCAACGAGCTGCACGCCCACACCGTCCGGGACTACGTCTCCTTCCCCCGCTACTACCTTCTCTTCTCCCCCGACGGCACGCTGCTGCAGCCGGAGGAGCCCGAAGGCGCGGCCAAGGTCATGCTCGACCAGCTGGTGTGGTGGGGGTCCGTGCTGCGTGACGCGCGCCGGGACCGTCCGTACGGGGCGGGCCGGTAGGCCCCGCTTTTCGAGGCGGGGGGCGAAGCCGGGGAGGCAGGTTGTGTCCTCGTGACCGGGGACCGTGGTCGACGTTCAGGGCAGGGCTAGCGGAGCGGTCCTTGTTCGTCGATGAACACGGTGGGCGTGGACAGGAACACATCGGCCTTCACCGGGCCGTAGGCGATGTTGAACGTATCCAGCCAGTACGACCAGCCCCGGATCCCCATGGCGCTGCTGAAGCGGTAGTTGAGCTGCCAGCGCACCCACTGGCCGGGGGCGAGTCGCACCGCCGGGGGCCGTCGCGGCCGGGGCGGCAGGGCGAACAAGGGCTGGACCCGGGGAAAGACCCTCAGTCGTCCGTCGGCTTCCCGGAGCTGGACATCGACCGTGCCGCGGTCTTCCTGGGTGTCGTAGGGCGCGAAGCCGTCACGCTCGCGCAGGCGGATCACGTGTGCGGAGGCGGGGGTCTCGGCGGGCGGAAGAACGAAGCCGACCGGGGCCGCGTTCCTGCGCGAGGCGGCCTGCCCTCCCCGGGACTCCTTCGTCCACGACGTCCGTATCCACTGGACGGTGATCTCCACGGCGTACTCCCCCGGAGTTGTCGAGGGACTCAACCCTAGACACCGACCGCGACTGGGCGGACCCGGCCACCTTCGAGGCGGAACCGGACTCGCAGCCCGCCGGCGGCTGGATCTGGCACCAGCCCGAGCGGACCGGCGAGCGGGGCCTGCCGGCCCGCTTTCCCGCCGTGCTGGTGGGCCGCGCCAAGGCCTGGTCCTTCGAGCAGCCTCTCGGCCCCGAGGCCAAAGCGGTTTACGTCACCGAGCAGCGTGAGGCGGTGCTGCGGGCGCTGGCGGCCTACGCCCCGCGGACCATGGCGGTCTTCGACGTCGACCTCGGGCACACCGATCCCCAGCTGGTCATCCCCTACGGGTGCCTGGTCCGGGTCGACGGGCCGGCACGGCGCATCACCGTGACGTACTGACCCCCGGGGCCAGAACGGCCGCGGCAGGTCCGTCCGCGGTCGGCTAGGCGGGGCGGAGGGCCACCGCCACCGTCGTCACGTACGGCTCGTCCAGCTCCCCGCCGGGGAAGTGCCGCGCCAGGTGCCGGCGCTCGGCCGCGAGGAAGGCCGAGGCCTCGTGTTCGCCGAGCAGGATGAGGGCTGAATGCGTGGCGAGCTTGGCGAGGTGGCCGTCGATGGAGATGCGGCGTGACCAGCGCAGCGTGCGGGTTCGCCAGGGCAGTGCGGCCGGGGTGTCCACGTTGGAGATGTAGCAGCCGGGGCCCAGGCGCTTGTCGATCCGTGCTTCCTGTTCGGCCACCCAGCGCACGGAGGGGTCCGGGTCGTTCCACCACAACGCCAGGGCGCCTTCGGGGCGCAGGGCCCGCAGGGCGGAGGGGAGGGCCTGTGCGGGGTCCGCCCAGTGCCAGGACTGGGCGTAGGTGACGAGGTCGAGCGAGCCGGCGGCCAGCGGCAGCCGGTTGCCGTCGCCGCGCACGAGCGGGACTCCGGGCAGGTCGCGCCGGAACTGCGCCGCCATCCCGGCGCCGGGCTCCACGCCCACCACGCGGGCCCCGCGCTCGCGCAGGGCGCGGGCGGCGATTCCGGTGCCGGTGCCGACGTCGGCGACCCTGGCTCCGGCCAGTGGCTGCCCGCTGAAGGCCTCCACGGTGGCGAAGACCGCCGCGGGGTAGTGCGGCCGGTGCGCGGCGTACGCGCGCGCGGCGAGGTCGAAGGCGAGAGCCCGTGCGGGGGCGGGGATGCCGTACGCCATGGCCCGAACTATGGCGCACGCCCGGGCCGCGGGACAGGGCGCGTGGCCGGGCCGCCCGCTCCCGCGCGGGCGGATTCTTCTCACGGCGCCCACGCACTGAGACATATGTGTCCGATGAACGGATCTATGTCTCTGAATAACGGTCCGGTTTCGATAGCTGGGCTTTTCGAAGATTACTGATGGTTATGTGATCTACATCACTAAAGGTTCCGTAAAGACCGTGGTAGAACTGCGCAACTCCGCAGGTGGCACCACCCCTCGCCGCCGCGTGGAGCCGCCGGCACGCACCGGCCGCACGACCAGGGTGATCACGTTCCGAGTCCGCGGGACACGTTCGCCCAGGGTCGCCGATCGGACAACGGCGTTCGCTCTAAGACCGCACATCAACCGCCGGCACTCCTCCCGTGCCACGGTCCTGCGCCATCGAGGTAGCCACAGTGTCACTCGACTCCATCACCACGTCCGTCGACGAAGCCGTCAGCGGTTTCTTCGAACCCATAGCCAAATGGCTGGGCGAGGTCGTCTTCTACTCCGTTCCCGTCGGGGGTACGGAGCTTCCCCTCATCGTGGCCTGGCTCGTCGTCGCCGGTCTGGTCTTCACCGGCTGGTTCGGCTTCGTGCAGCTGCGCAAGTTCAAGCTCGCCGTGAACGTGGTGCGGGGCAAGTACGACGAGAAGGGGTCGACCGGCGAGGTCAACCACTTCCAGGCGCTGACCGCCGCCGTCTCCGGCACGGTGGGTCTGGGCAACATCGCCGGTGTGGCGGTCGCCGTCTCCATCGGTGGCCCCGGCGCCACGTTCTGGATGATCCTGTGCGGCCTGCTGGGCATGGCCACCAAGTTCGTCGAGGTCACCCTCGGTGTGAAGTACCGCGAGGTGCACGCCGACGGCACCGTCTCCGGCGGCCCCATGCACTACCTGCCCAAGGGCCTGGCCGAGCGCTTCGGCAAGAACGGCAAGACCCTCGGCAAGGTCCTGGCGATCCTGGCCTCGGTCTTCGTGCTGTTCTTCGGTCTCTTCGGCGGCAACCTCTTCCAGGTCAACCAGTCCTACGCGCAGCTGGTCTCCGTCACCGGCGGCGAGGACGGCCTGATGGGCTCCTCCGCCGGCGCGGTCTTCTTCGGCATCCTCATCGCCGCGCTCGTCGGCATCGTGCTGCTCGGCGGCATCCGCTCCATCGCCAACGTCACCAGCAAGCTCGTGCCCGCCATGGCCGGCATCTACATCGCGGCCTGCCTGGTCGTGATCCTGGTGCACGTCACCGCCGTCCCGGCCGCGATCGCCACGATCATCGAGGGCGCGTTCAACCCGCAGGGTGTCGTCGGCGGTGTCCTCGGCGCGCTGATCATCGGCTTCAAGCGGGCCGCGTTCTCCAACGAGGCCGGCCTCGGCTCCGCGCCGATCGCCCACTCCGCGGTCAAGACCAAGCACCCCGCCAGCGAGGGCCTGGTCGCCCTGCTGGAGCCGTTCATCGACACGGTCGTCATCTGCACGATGACCGCGCTGACCATCGTCATCGCCAACCCGGCCAGCTACGTCGAGGTCCGTAAGGGCGGAGACTCCATCGGCGGTGTCACCA
>NZ_BMQQ01000042.1:0-3076 GCF_014648195.1 Streptomyces purpureus | reverse complement strand
GCTGTTCGCCGTCGCCGGTTCGCTGCTGACCCTGCAGACCCTGATCGACATGGCCGACGCCGTGCTGTTCATGCTCGCCGTCATCAACATCATCGGCCTCTACCTCCTGGCCCCCGTCGTCAAGCGCGAACTGAACTCCTTCCTGGATTTCGTGAAGAAGCGCGACGCCGGTGAGATCACCGGGGACGACGAGTCCGGCGACGACCAGGAGCCGGTGAAGACCACCGTCTGACCGCCCCCGCGGCCCGGCTCCCGAGAGGGCCCGTACACACCTCGCGCCTTGGTGTGGACGGGCCCTCTCACCATGCCCCAAGACAGAGTTTCCGCAGGTGAAATGGGCTATGGCGAGATCCCCGGAAGACGGTTAGGGTGTAAAGAACGCGTCAATGACCCGCTCGGAGCGGTCACTTCGGACGCGCGGTGTGCCGGGAAGTCTGGTCGGCGTCCCAGGGGCTCGTATGCCCTCAAGCCGATCCCCCGGAGGTCTCCCCGATGGCTGCCACGCCGCGCGAGCGTTCCCCCTTCCTCGGTGTGCTGCCCCTGCCGGAGCGCAACGCGGTGGCGCAGGCCCTGCGGACGGAAACGGTCGGCGGACTGGTGCTGCTGGCCGCGGCCCTGGTGGCACTGGTCTGGGTGAACACCCCGTGGGGTGACACCTACGAGCAGATACGCGACTTCCACTTCGGCATACCGGCGCTCGGCCTGGACCTCTCGGTCGGCCACTGGACCGCCGACGGACTGCTGACCGTCTTCTTCCTCGTCGCCGGCATCGAGCTCAAACGCGAACTCGTCGTCGGTGAACTGCGCACCCCCGCCACCGCCGCCCTGCCGGTCATCGCCGCCGTCTGCGGAATGGCCGTCCCCGCCGCGTTCTACGCCGTGACCGCCGCGGCGGGAGGCGGCAGCCTGGGCGGCTGGGCCGTGCCGATGGCCACCGACATCGCCTTCGCGCTGGCGGTCCTCGCCGTCCTGAGCACGCATCTGCCCGCCGCACTGCGCGCGTTCCTGCTCACCCTCGCCGTCGTCGACGACCTCGGCGGCATCCTCGTCATCGCGATCTTCTTCACCAGCGACCTGAACCTCGCCGCCCTCGGCGGCGCCTTCGCCGGCCTGATCGTCTTCTACGCCCTCCAGCGCTTCCGTGTCCGCGGCTGGTGGTGGTACGTCCCGCTCGCCGTCGCGATCTGGGCCCTGATGTACAACGGCGGCGTCCACGCCACCGTCGCCGGCGTGGCCATGGGCCTGATCCTGCGCACCACCCGCGACAAGAACGAGGCCGCATCGCCCGCCGAACGCACCTCCCACCTCCTGCACCCCCTCTCCGCGGGCCTCGCGGTGCCCCTCTTCGCCCTCTTCGCCTCCGGGGTCACCATCACGGCCACCTCCCTGGGCCAGGTGTTCACCGAGCCGGAGCCCCTGGGCGTCGTCCTGGGCCTGGTCGCGGGCAAGACCATCGGCATCTTCGCCGGCACCTACCTCGCCGCCCGCTTCACCCGGGCCCGGCTCAATCCCGACCTCGCCTGGGCCGACGTCCTCGCCCTCGCTGTCCTGGCCGGTATCGGCTTCACCGTCGCCCTGCTCATCGGCGAGCTGGCGTTCCCCTCCGACGCCGCCGCCGAACAGATCAAGGCGGCCGTCCTGGTGGGCTCGCTCATCGCCGCTGCTCTCGCGGCCCTCCTCGTCAAGCGCCGCAACGGGATCTACCGGCGCCTGTACGAGGAGGAGGAACGGGACGCCGACCAGGACGGCATCCCCGACATCTACCAGCGCGCCGGCACGCCCGGGCCCTGACAGCGCACCGGGCGACCCCGCCGTCGCCCTGCCGGCTTCATCCAGGGCCGCCGGCCGCCCGGACGGCTCGCTATCCGCGGTCCGGCGCCGGCCCGGCGCTGGCGTCCGAGGTCGTCCGGGGTGGCGAGGAGAGGATGTCGCGGGCCTGCTCGGCGGCGCGGACGATGCTCTCGGAGACGAAGTCGAGGAAGCGGGCGATGTTCTCCAGGCGATCGCCGGCCGGGGTGTGGGGGCCGAGGACGCCGACGCCCTGCCGGGCGGTGTCGACGAGCTGGGCGGTTGAGCGGGCGCTGGCCATCATCGACTGGTACCAGACGTCGTCGTCGACGATGTACCGCTCGCGGCGGCGTTCGTCGCGTTCCCGGCGGACAAGGCCCTGCTCTTCGAGGAACGCGATCGCCTTGGAGACCGATGCCGGGCTGACCTGGAGACGCTGGGCGAGTTCGGAGGCGGTGAGGGTGCCGTTGTCGGTGATGTAGAGGCAGGCCATCACGCGCGCCATCATCTTGGGCATGCCGGAGGCCATGAGGACGGTGGCGAACGTCTCCTCGTACTCGCGCACCGCCTCCGCGTCGCGCCCGTGCTCCTGAGGGAGCGCCCCCGGCCCGCGGGGGGCGGCCTGCCTGCGGCGGTGGGCGCGGCGTTCGGTGGCGCGGTGGGCGAGGTCGGCGCGGTAGGCGGTGGGGCCGCCGTTGCGCATCACCTCGCGCGTGATGGTCGACGTCGGGCGTTCGAGGCGTCTGGCGATCTCCGCGTAGGCGAGGCCGTCGGCCAGTCCCAGCGCGATCTGCTGGCGTTCGGGCTGGGTGAGCCTGCCTCCCGGCATCGCGGTCTCCTTCGTGTTCGGTGCTGACGTCTCCCCACAATAGCGTTCACCCCCAATCCATTGCAACGAACGGGGTGGTGTTGTTGCGTTAAGTGTCATCAACACTGCAACGATTTCAAGGACTTGACCTGCTGTTATGTCGATCGCGCGCAACAAGGTCGTTGTCGGACCTGCGAATGCAACGTAGCGTTTCTCCTGTCAGAAAGCAGCGGGCCGAAGGGGCCCGCAGCACCGATGAAGGAGAAACACCATGCAGACGTTCGCCACCCCCGCCCCCCTCTCCACCGTCCTCGACATCCCCTCGGGGCGTATCCAGTTCATCGCCGCCGACCGCACCGACACCACCGTCGAGATCCGCCCCGCCGACGCCTCCAAGAGCCGTGACGTGAAGGCCGCCGAGCAGATGAAGGTCACCTGCGGCGACGGCGTCCTGCGGATCGAGGCCCCCGAGGCGAAGAA
>NZ_BMQQ01000041.1 GCF_014648195.1 Streptomyces purpureus | reverse complement strand
GGACCGGCCACTGCCCCACCTGCCGACAACCCACCCCGTGGCAGTCCTACGACACCGCCTAACAAAGCACTACTAGGGGCTGTCCCCGATGCCTGCGCCGGCGCCGCTCACGTACCGTGACGAGCGGGGCTGATCTTCCGGTCAGGCGGACCGGCTTCAGCGAAACGCGGGACGTCACGGAGGCGGCATGAAGGCGATCGTGCAGGACCGGTACGGCTCACCGGACGTACTGGAGTGCGGCGAGGTCGAGAAGCCAACCATCGGTGACCACGAGGTGCTGGTACGGGTCCACGCGGCCGCGGTCAACGCGCGCGACTGGCATCTCATGCGGGGCGACCCGTACGTCGCACGCCTTGCCCTCGGCCTTGGCAGACCGAAGGTGAGGATCCGGGGCACGGACTTCGCGGGGCGGGTGGAAGCGGTGGGCAAGGACGTGCACCGGCTGCGTCCCGGTCACGACGTGTTCGGCGAGGCCGACGGGGCATTCGCCGAGTACGTGTCCGCCTCGCAGGAGGTCGTGGAGCGGATGCCGACCAACCTCACGTACGAACAGGCGGCGGCGCTGCCCCTCGCGGGGAACACCGCCCTGATGGGCCTGCGCGATCTGGGGCGGGTCGGACCCGGGCAGCAGGTTCTGATCAACGGTGCGTCGGGTGGGGTGGGGACCTTCGCCGTACAGATCGCCAAGGCGCTCGGGGCAGACGTCACCGGTGTGTGCAGTACGCGCAATGTGGACCTGGTCCGCTGGCTCGGCGCGGATCATGTCATCGACTACACCCAGGAAGACTTCACCACCGGCGGACGGCGCTACGACGTCGTCCTCGACCTGGTCGGGAACCGCTCACTGGCAGACTGCCGGCGCGCACTGACCCCCACCGGCACGCTCGTCCTCTCCGGCGGCGGCGTGTTCGAAGGGGGCAGTCTGATCGGGCCGATGGGCCTCATCATCAAAGGCCAGACCCTGTCCCGCTTCGTCGGCCACCGGCTGCTCGTCCTCACGGCGACACCGAGCAAGCAGAACCTGGCGACGCTGAGGGAATGGGTCGAGGCCGGAAAGGTCGCCCCGGTCCTCGACCGGACGTACCCACTGGCCGAAATACCCGACGCCATCCGGTACGTCGAAGGGGAGCACGCCCGGGCGAAGGTCGCCATCACCGTCTGACGAGACGTCTCCCCCGTGCGGGGGAGACGGTGATCGTTCGGGTGCACGATCCGCGAGGGGGGTCTGCTCGCGGAGAGTTGGTGCCGGGCGGGGGACGAAGAGGCCGCCCGGAAGCCGAGACTTCTGGAGGACCTCATGACCGCCGTGACCGCGATCTCTCTGCCGGGTCGGCAGTCCACCTGGGCCGCCTACACGGCCGCGGCGGCAGCACTTGCCTACGCGGCACCGCACTTCTGGTGGGGAGCCGGCGTCGGAGCGACCTTCCCCGGCGACTTCGCCACCGCCCCGCACGGCACCATGGAGGCGGCGATCGGCTACTGGGTGATGGGCGCGGTGTCCGTCTTCGGGGCACTGCTCGCCGTCGCCCTCGTCCACCCCTGGGGCCGGCGCCTCCCGGACCGTCTCATCGCGGTGCCGGCGCTGATCGCCGCCGTCGGCATGTCCCTCTGGGGCTTCACCTACTTCGCGATGCAGTACCTCCTCGCCGCCGAGCGCGTCGTCTCCTCCCCGGCCTTCGCCGCCAAGGACGCCCACCCGCAGGCCGCATGGGGCCTCTTCTGGTACGGCCTCTTCCTCATATGGGGCATCACCCTCGGCACGGCCGCGTGGCAGCGCCTGCGCATGCGGTCTACTGCCGCCGGGACGTGGCCAACGTCATGATGACCCTGAGGGTCGAGTTCGCCGGCCAGGACCATCCGGTCGGCCGGGCAATCACGGAGATCGTCGGCCGGCTCGAAGCCGACTGCGCCGCTCTCATCTCCGCCGCGCGCAGCAGCGGCGCCATCCCGCCCGGGCCGCCGGCGGCGGTCATGGCATCGGCGTACCTCGGCGTGGTGGAGGCGCTCGGCATCGAGCTCGCCGGCCACGCACCCCACGACACCGAACTCGCCACCCGCGCCGTCCGAGGCCTGCTCGGCCTGCCACCCGCCACGCCCGTCACACCCGTCACACCCGTCACACCCGTCGCACCCGAGCCGTCGAGCGCTCCCCCGACCGCATGACCGTTCCTGCCCGCGACCCACTGCCCACGCACTTGTTACGGAGGACCTGACATGAAGCTCCCCAACTCGGCCCACACCAGGCGCCCTTGGCGCATACACGAGGTCGCCGACGGCTTCCAGGTGGAGGACGTCTGGGCACTGCCGACGCCGGGCGGCCCCGACGACTTCCCCCGGCTGGTGTCGACCATGGTCTCGGACTCGGACAGCAGCTTTCCTGACGGCGCCAATGTCGTGGTCCGGTTCCTCTGGAGGGTCCGGGAGAAGCTGGGTGCCCTGCTCGGCTGGGACAACAAGAACGCCGGTGTCGGCTCCCGCGTGATCTCACTGCGGGACAACCTTCCCAGCGATCTGCAAGAGGCGCCCCGGGGTCCGGACTTCACAGACGTCCCGCTCACCTCGATCTACCTGCTCCCCGACGAATGGGCGTCGGAGATGGCCAACCGGACCGTCCACTCCGTCATGCACGTCGCCTGGGTCCAGGACGAATCCGGCGCGTACCGCGGCCAGATGACGGTCCTGATCAAGCCGAACGGCCTGCTCGGAGCCGCGTACATGGCCGCGATCAAGCCGTTCCGCTCACTCATCGTGCTGCCGGCGCTCATGCGCACGATCAAACGTGACTGGTCGGCCCACGCCGAGGCCCGATGAAGGCCTGGCGGGGGCCCCGACGGGCCGCGTGACTCTGTCGCGGCCCTACAGGCTCACGATTGATCGACATACTGCGCGGCGTACTCCGGCGCGGGTGGGATGGGCGTGATGACGTCGATCAGGACGTCGTTCGGGTCGGCCACGATGAAGTGCCGCTGCCCGAAGTCTTCGCTGCGCAACTCAAGGAGGGGCCGCAGCCCTTCGCGCACGACGAGCCGGTCCCACTCCGCGTCGACGTCCGCCACCTCGAAGTTGAGGAGCAGCCCCTGGGCGGGGACGCGGTGGCCGTCCGGGATGGTGGGGTGGGTGTGGTCGAGGAGGGCGAGTTCGTAGCCGGGCTCCCCGTCGTGGCGCAGGCTGACGTACCAGTCCGTCGCGAACGTCGTCTTGAACCCCAGCAGCCGGGTGTAGAAGTCGTGGGACTCCTCCAGCCTTGCCGTGCCGATCACCGGATAGAAGCTGGTTATTTGCATACCGGAAACCTCTTTCGCGTACCGTTGGTATGTGAAAAGTATTCGCGTACCGTTGGTATGTCAAAGGGTGTCTCGGAGAGAAGTTCGGAGAGAAGGAGAGCGATGTCAGAGCGTGGCGTCCGGGTGCAGCAGCGGGAACAGACCAGGCAGGCGCTGCTGCGGGAGGGCAGGCGTCTGTTCTCCGACCGTGGCTACGCCGCGGTCAGCCTGGCGGAGATCGTCCTCGCCGCCGGGGTGACCAAGGGGGCGCTCTACCACCATTTCGCCGGCAAACCGGAGCTTTTCCATGCCGTCTTGGAGGAGGTGCAGCAGGAGGTGGGACGGCGCGTGGCCGCGGTCGCCGACGGCCAGGACGATCCCTGGGGCCAATTCGCCGCGGGCTGCCAGGAGTTCCTGACCGCAGCCACCGATCCGGACATCCAGCGGATCATGCTGATCGACGGGCCCGCTGTGCTGGGGTGGGCCGAGTGGCGCGCGATGGACGAAGCCGCGTCAGGCCGACACCTCGCCGACGCGCTGACCTCCCTCGTCGACGCGGGCATCATCGCGCCCCGGCCGGTCGCGCCTCTGGTCCACCTGCTGTCGGGGGCGATGAACGAGGCCGCACTCTGGCTGGCGGCCTCCCGCGACCCCGGGGACCTGGAACACACGCGGGAGGCGTTGAGGCAATTGCTCGAGGCGTTGCGCACGGACTGACGGCCGACGGCGAGCATCACGACCAGAGCCGTCGACACGGCTGCGGCCCTGGACATGGTCGATGTCCAGGGCCGCTGTCGTGCCTAGGCGTCAGCCGATGCCGTTCCCTCGGCCGCCGTCCTCGATGCCCCCGCTGTGGGCACCGCCGTTGCCCCCGTCACCTCCCTCTCCGTCACCCGCGCCACCGTCGTCATTGCTGTCTCCGTTACCGGCGCCACCTCCGTTGCCGTTGCCGTTGTCGTTACCGGCGCCATCACCGGCACCACCCGCGCCGATCTGGGCGCCGACGGCGTCCAGGGCTGTGGTCACCGGCTGGAAGAACGTCTCGCCGCCCGAGGTGCAGTCGCCGCTGCCGCCCGAGGTGAGGCCGACGGCGTCTCCGTCCCGGGTGAACAGGGCGCCGCCACTGTCGCCGGGCTCCGCGCAGACGTTGGTCTGGATGAGTCCCGAGACCGTGCCCTCGGGGTAGTTCACGGTGGCGTCCAGTCCGGTCACCTGGCCGTCCCGCAGGCCGGTCGTGCTGCCCATCCGGAACACCTGCTGACCGACCGCCGCGTCGGCCGCCTGCTTGATCTCCACGGTCCGGCCGTCGCCGGTGTCGACGGCGCTCGGAGCCTCAATGTTGGGGTCGTCGTACGTCACGAGTGCGAAGTCGCCCGCCCCGGGGAAGACGGCTTCCTGTACGGTTCCAATGGGTTGGCCGTTCTGCTGCTCCGACCACCGCTCGGTGGCGACACCGCAGTGCCCCGCCGTGAGGAAGCCGGACTGGCCGTCCTGGGTGGTGACGTTGAAGCCGAGCGAACAGCGCGCGCCGCCGCCGAAGATGGCGTCGCCGCCCTCGATGAACGGCTTGAACTCGCCTTTGGACTTCTGGATGCGGGCGACACCGTCGCCCAGCGAACGGACCGCGCGCTCAACCTTGTCCCAACGCTCGCCGGTGACCGTACGGTCGGCGGTGACCAGGATCTGGTTCGTCCGTGGGTCGACGGCCCACGCGGTGCCGGGGACCGACGCCTTGTCGCTCAGCGAGCCCATGGCGGAGGTGAGCGTCGGCACGCTGTTGCGCACCCCGCGCGCAACGGCACCGGCCTTCTCCACCTCGGCCTGGGCCCGGTCGCCGCCTCCCGCGACGTTGACGACGAGCTGCTGCTTGTCCGCCTCGTAGTACGCGCCGCCGTAGGAGTCGCCGAGCTGCTTGCCCAGCTGCTGAAGGACCTCCGCGGCCGCGGCGGCACTCAGCTTTCTCGGCGAGCCCGCCTGCTCCCCGGCGCCGTCCTGCGAGGCATTCGCCTGCGGCAGCAGGATCGCCGCCGCGGCGACACCCACCGCCCCGGCCCCCGCGAAAATCGCCTTCCGCTTGGGTATTCGCCTGTGACTCAACTCTTCGCCTCCTGCGAGGGTACGGACTGCGGTCGCCGAGAGGGCGACCTGGGGGGACGCGTCCGGCCTCTCATACGTACGACGGGAGGGGTTCTGTTCATCGCATGCGTGAAGTCATGGTCTGCCGGTCGGACACGGCGCCCCCCGAAGGCCCCGTGCCGGAAAGGGGGACAGGCGGGCCGGCGGGGCGACTACGGTTGCTCCGTATGACGTACGCCGAGATCGAGATCACCCCGAAGTTGGTCCGGGATCTGCTGCGCGACCAGCATCCCGACCTGGCCGATCGCCCTTTACGGCTCGGTGCGCGTGGCTGGGACAACCAACTGTGGCGGCTTGGCGACGACCTTGCTGTCCGGCTGCCCTGGGCAACGCTCTCCGCCGACGAACTGCTGCTCAAGGAGCACGCCTGGCTGCCTGAACTCGCCCCGCGCCTCCCTCTGCGGGTCCCCGTCCCACAGCGCCTTGGGCAGCCTTCCGAGCGGTTCCCGCGGCCCTGGATCGTCACCACCTGGGTGCCGGGCTCGCCTGCCGACCGTGCCCCCGCCACGCGCGCCGCGGACGCGGCCGACAGCTTGGCCGCCTTCCTGACGGCTCTTCACCGGCCCGCTCCCGACGGGGCGCCGGTCGGCCGTGGCCGCGGAGGCCCGCTGGCCGACCACGCCGAGCAGGTGGCCGAAGGGCTCGCCTCCGCCACCGAGCGGGGACTGCTCCCCGATCCGGACGGCGTCCGCGCGGTATGGGAAGACGCCCTTGCCGCACCCGAATGGACAGGTCCCGCACTCTGGCTCCACGCCGACCTGCATCCGGCCAACGTCCTCACCGCGGACGGCACCTTCTGCGGCGTGATCGACTTCGGCGACCTCTGCGCGGGCGATCCGGCCTGTGACCTCGCCGCCGCGTGGGCGCTGCTGCCGGACGGCGCCGCCGACCGCTTCTACCGCGCCTACCAGCCGGCCCCGGACGCCGCGACCCTGCGCCGGGCCCGCGGCTGGGCGGTGTGGCGTGCCCTCGGCGGCATCTTCGTCGGAGAGGCCGGAGTTCACGGCCGCCCCGGCGGCAAACCCACCTGGGGCCCACCCGCCCAGGCCGCCCTACGACGCCTCATCGCCGCGGCCCCCCGGTGAGCCTGCCTGTTCGCCCTAGCCCGGCAGCGTTCGCACCCGCGCATCGGGGAGCTTGGCCCACCAGTGGTGGTGGCGGCTGTAGACCCGGGGATCGCGGTCGGCCAGCAACGCCGTCAGGGACGCGGCCTCCTCGGCGAGCCCGTCCCACACGCCGCGGGGGAGATCGTGGAACGCCGTCGCCTCGATCCCCCCTTCGACCGGTCGCCAGACACCGGCGACGTAGCCGTCGACCAGCAGCGTGGGCAGTACGTCCCCGTTGATACGGATCACCAGCGGGCGGTAGGCCGGCGGGATCAGGCGGCTGCGGTCGGCGTAAGCCAGCAGGACGTTGTCCCACATCCCCATCAGCCGGGGCGGTGCCGGTGTGCCGGCCGACGGGCGCGCGGCACCGGGAAGGTCGAACAGGACAGCGCCGTCAGGTCCGTCGATCTGCTCCACGGCACCGTCGAGCGCCCGCAACGCCTGGCGGACGCGGCTGCGCTGCACCATCGCGAACTGCGCCACGTCCGCCACCGACGCGGGACCGAACCCTTCCAGGTAGCGCAGGACGAGGGTCCGCAGCGCCTCCGAGGCATCCACCTCGGCCCCCTGCGCGGGCTCAAGACCCACGTACGACGGACGGTAACCGAAGGACCATGGTCCGCCCGTGGGGACGTGCAGCAGCGGTGCGTACGCCCGTAGACCCCACCACGCCCCGGCCTTCTTCTCCGTACCGAGCCGTTCCTCCAGCCACGCCTCCATCTCGGCGATGGTTCGCGGCCGGTCGGCGAACGCCAGCAGCCCCGGCACCAACTCCTCCGCGTCCGCGGGCGTGAGTCCCGCGGCGGCGAAACGGTGACCGAGGCGGGAGGCGTACAGCGTCGGCCTCATCGCCGCACGGAAGACCTCGTAGTCATCGGCGAGAACCGCGTGCAGCGTGATCCGCATCAAGGTCGCCTTGACGACCGTACGGTCCGTGAAGGCGGCGTCCAGATCGGCCGGTGCGAAGCCTTCGAGCCGGTTCCACAGCGCGAGATACGGCGAAGCCGCGTGCTGCGCCTGCAGCGCCACCAGGCGACGGACCGCGTCGACGACGTCGAGCGACTCCCGCCGTAGCAGCAGCTGGCGGCTGAGAGTCGCCCTGTTGAGTGCGCGCGAGGTGATCTCCACGGCCGAGGATTGTGCCGTGTACCGCCCTGAGCCGGCCATTGGTCAGACGGCCGACGGGGAGCCGGTGTTGACGTGCACCGACGCGATGCGGTCCAGGTCGTCGAAGAGCACGTCCACCGTGCCGCCGTCGGGGAGGCCGGCGCTGATGCGGTCGGCCCCGGCGCGGCGGGGGAGTTCATGGTGGGCGAAGTAGCCGTCCACGACCTCCCGGGCGGAGCCGCCGAGCAGGGCGGCGCCGGACATCAGCACGCGAGGGAGAGTGATCGCGTTCGGCTCGGCGCGGGGCACCTGCGGGTCGTCGGGCACCATGTACGCACGGGCGCTCGGGTTGGCCTGGACGCCGATGTACCCCGCGGCGCCGAGAACCCCCATCGCCGTGAAGGCCAGGGTCTCGGCGGCCCGCCGGGGGTCCTCGTGGCCGGCGAGGTGGATCAGCTCGTTCGTGAACTCCGGCAGACCGTGCTCCTGCCCGTACCGCCGTGCCTTCCCCGCGGCCTCGACCACCGGCGACCCCTCGAAGCCGGGGTTGGCCCAGGCCCACAGCCACGACTGATCGTCGGTGTCGAACGTACCGAGCAGGGAGATGCGCAGCTCGCGCCCGGACTGGCGGTACAGGCACTGCCCGAGGTCGGCGCTCCACTCGCCCATGGGTATGAACTCGTTGAAGGTCTCGAGCTGTTCGGCACCCCAGGCGGAGTGCCGCTCGGTGAGGCGGAGGAACGGGTCGCTGAAGGTCGTGATCATGCGCATGACCTTATGACAGGTGGCAGGGGCGATCGGCCGCCGATGCGAGGCAACTTGAGGGTGAGGGTGAGGGGAGCGGGAGCGGTGCCGCGACCGTCGGCGGCCCCTTCAGCTCGAACCGCACCAAGTCTGCGCCGCCGCGCCGCTCCCCCACGGCTCAACTCGCCGCCACGTTGCGCATCATGCGCTGGAGCACCCTCAGCGTCGTCACGTAATCGGCGTCGTCGATGCCCGCGTGCATCTGCTCACGCCAGGCGGGTGCGTGGGCCTTGAGGTCCGCCCGCGCGGCGTCCCCGGCGTCGGTGATCCACAGCCGCCCCTCACTGTCCCGCGTCACCCATCCGCGGTCCAGCATGGTCAGGGCTTCCGCGGCGAGATCGTCCTCGGACCGCAGGTACGTTCTCATGGTTTCGACGAGTTCGGCGACGGTCATGCCGTGACCGTCGACCGAGATGTCGTTCTTCGACAGGTGCCTGAGGATCCAGTACTGCGGCTGGGTGAAGCCGAGTTCGGCCTGTCGGCCACGAATGAACCCGATGATCTCCTCATAGGCCATCCCGGTCCAGTAGGCGACCGGCTGAGCGGCGAGCTCCTGGTCCGAGTACGTCGCGGTCTCCATGGTGTGCCCCCTGAGCTGGTGATCGGCTGAACAAGGTCACCGTAAAATCTCAAGTTCACTTGAGGTCAAGGGGTCGTGCCCTGTCAGCCCGGGATGAACTCGGCCTGCCGGGTCCGCGTCCGGGACGCGGACCCAGGGCGGGGCCGCCCGCGTTACTGGCCCACCCGGCCGTCGACGCACTCGCGCAGCAGGTCGGCATGCCCGCAGTGACGGGCGTACTCCTCGATCCGGTGCACCATCAGCTCTCGAACCGCGATCCCCTCCTTGCCCACGCGCGCGCCCAGGTCCTCGGTCGCGGCCAGCGCGGCGTCGGTCGCGGCCTGCTCGCGCTCCAGATCGGCGTACGCGGCGTCGACCACGGTCTGGTCGGCGACAGCTCCCTCGAAGTCCGCGTCACGCTTCCCGTACAGCTTCGGCAGCGGGTCGCCGTCACGGATCCAGTTGTGCCAGTCCCGTTCCACCTCGGCGAGGTGCCGAACCAGGCCGAGCAGCGACATCGTCGACGGCGGAACCGACCGACGGGCCAGCTGCTCCGCGTTCAGACCGTCGCACTTCATCCGCAGGGTCAAGCGGTAGCCCTCCAGGAAGTCCTGCAGCGTGGCAAGCTCGCCCTCCGGACTGGCACCGTCCTTCTCTCGAGGGTCGTCGTCCGGGTCGGCCCACATGTCGGGGTAGACGGTCGCCTGGGTCCATCGCGCGGGTTGACTACTCATGCGCGCATGGTCGTGTGCGACGGCCGGATTCCGCCACCGGTTTTTCGCAGATCACCTTCGCCGCCCCCGCCGACGCGGAGGACCGGCCGGTCAGAAGGTCGCCGCCACCAGCCAGGCGTCGCTGCGAGCCTGACCGTCCGTCCGTCTCGCAGGGGAGCAGCGCGTCCCGCAGAGCGCGGCGGGCGCGGGCAACTGCCGTGGGCCGTCACTTCTCCGTACCGGAGCCTCTCCTGAGACGACGGCGTCGTATCAGGCGTATCGGCAGCGTGTCGAGGCATGGCTTGACCGGGCCGGATCAATACTGAGGCGGTCTTCCGGATCCAGGTACGGAGTTGCTATGGCCACTTATGAAGAGGCGAGGGCGAACAAATTCGCCAGAGCCACGACAACGACAGTCACCGGCGTGCCGCTGGACGTTTCCGGGGACCATCCGCTCCGGCGGGCCGGCAATCAGCCATTCCAGCTGTGCGTGTGCGTGACCGACCCGTGCCCGTGCGCCGACGGCCCGATCGTCTGGGTGGGCGAAGAGGCTCTGCGCGACAGCACCGGCACAGGCCGGCGGACCACTGCGGGCGACGAGATCCGCGAGTTCGCCATCGACGCCGACGCGCAGGTGGTCATCGAGTCCTTCCGTAGCGTCAAAGCATCCGAACTCTCGGGAGCCAGGAAGTCGACGCATGCCCGCGGCACCGGAGCCCCGCCCTTCATCATCCGACGCCGGGAGGGCGGTCCCCAGCGCGTCTCTTCCGGCGCCCGGCGCGGGGGTGGGCCGTGCGGTCCCTGCGGCGGCCACGCATCGCCGCAGTTTCGCGCGGATCCCGGATGCAACGACGTCGAAGTCGAGGAGGACGGCACGACCTACTGCTTCGTGGAGAGCAGTGAGCATTACTGCATCTACGAGCTCTGCTGAGCTCCGCTCCACCGGTACGCACCGCTACCGGCCGCTACGCCTGGCGTGCGGCCCAGCTGCCGATCGGAAGGCAATATTCCGCCGAGTCTGGGCAGGCGCGGGAGGAGGCCCGGTGGCATACAGGTCGAGGGAATGAGTTGGTCAGGTCGGGGTACGCGGTGAAATGAACCCAATTGTCCTGATGGACGGAGGGAAAAACCGTGAGCATGGTGAAGCAGTCCATCGACGTGGATGTTCCGCTGCGCATGGCCTACAACCAGTGGACTCAGTTCGAGGAGTTCCCAAGGTTCATGGAGGGAGTGGAGGACGTCAGGCAACTCGACGACCAGCACTGCCACTGGCGGACCAAGGTCGCCGGGGTCGAGCGGGAATTCGACACCGAGATCGTCGACCAGCTGCCCGACGAGCGCATCTCCTGGCGCACCGTGGGCGGCGACGTCAAGCAGAAGGGCGTCGTCACGTTCCAGCCCCTCGACGAGGCCCACACACGCGTGAGCCTCGCCATGGACTTCGAGCCCGAGGGGATGCCCGAGAAGATGGGTGACGCCCTCGGCGTCGTCGACCGGCGCGTCAAGGGAGACCTGAAGCGCTTCAAGGGCTTCATCGAGGAGAGCGGCGAAAGCCGCGGCTGGCGTGGCCGGATCAGCCCGACGGACGCGCAGGGCGGCGGCATGCCGTCCGGCGGCCAGGCCGGGATGACCCCCACCGACGCGCCCATCCGGGAGACGCCCGGCCCCGGAATGAGGGGATCCACCGGCAGGACCCTGCCCCCCGACCCCGATGACATGCGGCATGGCTGACACCAGCGGCCGGTGACCGGCTCAGAGGGCCGAGTCGGAGTGTGACGGGGTACGTGCGGGAGAAGGCATACGGGGTCCCGGCGGCGGGCTCGAGGATTCAGCTCGCCGCCGGGGCCTTTTCCGGTCCACCACCGGCCGCCGGGGCCTTCCTCCCCCGGTCCTCCACCGGCCCCCAGGGCCCTCCCGGCCCCGCACCGTACGACTCCGCCCCGTCCCCGACCCCAGCCCCAGATCGAGAAGAAGGGCACCCATGCTCTCCACGCTGTCTTCCACGGCCGTCACGCCGTCCGCCCCGCCCGTCCTCGCGGCTTCCGGCTCGCCTTCGCTCCTGCTGATCCTGGTGGGAGTGGTGGTGGCCGGGATACTGATCTTCGCGTTCTGGTGGGGAAGCCGGCGTGCCGCCCGCCGTCGGCGAGCCGCCGGCATGGCCCAGCCCCCCGCCGCGCAGGCCAGGCGGGAGAGCTGGACGACCCCCGAGGACCCCGCCGGCAAGCAGGACCCCCATCCGTGAGGTCCGTGAGGTCTGTGAGTTTCGTGAGCCGGGCGAGACCGCACCGGGTTGGTTCCGCCCCCGGCCGGGGGAGCGGCCACCGCCGTCCGAGGGACAGCCGTGCCCGTCCGGCGTCCCCTGCGGCGCGGCCACGGTAGGTGTCACAGGCGACGGGCACATCGCCGACAGGAGGGGCAGCCGTGGCGAACCATTCCGGCCATTCCGGGCAGACCAGCTCCCGCATCACGTTGCGGGTGAACGGCGAGGAGTACACGCTCACCCTGGACCACAGGGTCACTCTCCTCGACGCCCTCCGCGAGCACCTCGACCTGATCGGTGCGAAGAAGGGATGCGACCACGGCCAGTGCGGCGCCTGCACCGTTCTGGTCGACGGCCGGCGCGTCAACAGCTGCCTGCTGCTCGCCGTCGCACAGCAGGGCACCTCGGTCACCACCGTGGAAGGGCTCGGCGACGCCGCGACACCGCACCCCCTCCAGGCCGCCTTCGTGGAACGGGACGCCTACCAGTGCGGTTACTGCACCCCCGGCCAGCTCTGCTCCGCCGTGGGGATGCTCGCCGAAGTCACGGCGGAGGCCGGATCCGACCCCACCACCTCCGCACGTCGCTCCGCCCTCACCCGTGACGAGGTCGCCGAGCGCATGAGCGGGAACCTCTGCCGCTGCGGCGCCTATCCGCGCATCGTGGACGCGGTCCTGGACGTGATCGCGTGAAGCCGTTCGCCTACGTGGCCGCAGGTAGCCTCGCCGAAGCCGTCGACGCCCACGGAGGCCGCCCCGGCTCCCGCTATCTCGGTGGCGGCACCAACCTCGTGGACCTCATGAAACTCGGCGTGGAACGCCCCGACACCCTCGTCGACCTCACCCGGCTGCCCCTCGACGCGATCGAGGAGACGGGGGACGGCGGACTGCGGGTCGGCTCTGGCGTACGCAACAGCGACTTCGCCGCCCATCCTCTCGTCGCCGCCCGCTACCCGGTCGTCTCGCAGGCGCTGCTGGCCGGCGCCTCGGGGCAGCTGCGCAACGCCGCCACGACCGGCGGCAACCTGCTGCAGCGCACCCGCTGCTCGTACTTCCAGGACATCTCCAAACCCTGCAACAAGCGCGAGCCGGGCAGCGGCTGCGGCGCCCGCGACGGGGTCCACCGCGACCACGCCGTCCTCGGCCACTCCGCGCACTGCATCGCCACCCAGCCCTCGGATCTGGCGGTGGCACTGGCCGCCGTCGACGCCCAGATCGAACTGCGGGGCCCGCAGGGACTCCGTACGGTCCCCGCCACCACGTTCCACCGGCTCCCCGGCGACAGCCCGGAGCAGGACACGGTCGTGGTCCCCGGCGACATCGTCACCGCCGTCCTCCTCCCGCCGGGCCCGGCCGGGCTCCCGTCGCGCTACCGCAAGGTCAGGGACCGCGCCTCGTACTCCTTCGCGCTCGCCTCCGTCGCCGCCGTGCTCGACCTCGACGCGGGGCGCGTCCGCCATGTCGCGGTCTGCTTCGGCGGGCTCGCCCACCGCCCCTGGCGCGCCACGATCACCGAGGAGCGCCTGCGCGGCGCCGTACCGACGCAGGAGGCCGTACGGCAGGCGGTCGAAGCCGAACTCCTCCAGGCCCAGCCGCTGCGCGACAACGGCTACAAGGTCGGACTGGCGAAGAACCTCGCCTGCGACGTGCTGGACACACTCGTACGCTCAGCGTCCGCCTGACCTCTCCGCCCACCCCCCCGCACCCGACCCCGGACGAACGAGTAGGCACCATGAACTCCACCAGCGTCGCCGTCGTCGGCACCGCACTGGGCACGCCCACCACCCGCCGGGAGGGCTGGGAGAAGGTCACCGGCACCGCCCGCTACGCCGCCGAGCACACCCCGCCGCGCTGCGCCCACGCCTGGCCCGTCCCCGCCACCGTCGCCCGCGGCCGCGTCACCGCCGTCGACACGACGGCGGCCCTGGCCCTGCCCGGAGTCATCGCGGTCCTCACCCCCTTCGACGCGCCTCGCCTCGGCCCCACCGACGATCCGCAGCTGCACGTGCTCCAGGACACCGTGGTGCCCCACCACGGCTGGTACGTCGCCCTGGCGGTGGCCGACACGCTGGAGGCCGCCCGGGAAGCGGCGCAGGCCGTACGCGTCACCTACGAAACCGACCCCGACACCCCGCACGACGTGGTCCTCACCGTCGACCACCCAGGCGTCTACACGCCCGAGAAGGCCAACGGCGGATACCCCGCACACCTCGAACAGGGCGACGCCGCCACCTCCTTCGCCGCCTCGCCCGTACGCGTCGAGTGCACGTACAAGGTCCCGCCGCTGCACAACCACCCCATGGAACCGCACGCCGCCACCGCCCATTGGGACGGCGGCACCGGCCGGCTCACCGTCCACGACTCGAGCCAGGGAGCGGGACCCGTACGGACAGCGCTGGCCAGTCTCTTCGACCTGCCCGAGGACAGCATCACCGTCATCTCCGAGCACGTCGGCGGGGGATTCGGGTCCAAAGGCACCCCGCGGCCGCACGTCGTCCTGGCCGTGATGGCCGCCCGCCACACGGGCCGGCCCGTCAAACTCGCCCTGCCACGGCGCCACATGCCGGCCGTCGTCGGCCACCGCGCCCCCACCCTGCACCACGTGAGACTCGCAGCCCGAGAGGACGGCGTCCTGACCGCCCTCGCCCACGAGGTGACGACGTACACCTCCCGCGTCAGCGAGTTCGTCGAGCAGGCCGCCGTCCCCGCCCGCGTCATGTACGCCGCGCCCGCCCACCTCACCACCCACCGGGTCGTCGCGCTCGACGTCCCCACGCCCTCCTGGATGCGCGCCCCGGGGGAGTGCCCCGGCATGTACGCGCTCGAATCGGCCATGGACGAACTGGCCGACGCCCTCGGCCTCGACCCCGTCGAACTACGGATCCGCAACGAGCCCGCCACCGAACCCGAAAGCGGCCACCCCTTCAGCAGCCGTCATGTGGTCGACTGCCTGCGTGAGGGCGCCACACGGTTCGGCTGGTCCGCGCACCGCGCCTCTCGGCGGGACGGGCCCTTGCTGATCGGTACGGGCGTGGCGGCCGCCACCTACCCCGTACTGGTCTCGCCCTGCACGGCGCGGGCTCATGCGCTCCCGGACGGCACGTACGTCGTCGAGGTCAACGCCACCGACATCGGCACCGGCGCCCGTACCGTACTGGCGCAGATCGCGGCCGACGCCCTCGGCGTGCCGCTCGACAGGGTCACGACGGCGATCGGCCACACGACGCTCCCCGAGGCCCCGCTGGCCGGCGGTTCCTCGGGCACGGCGTCCTGGGGCTGGGCCGTCCATGACGCGTGCACAGCCCTGATCGCCCGCCTCGACCGCCACGAAGGGCCGGTGCCCGACGGCGGACTCTCCGCCTCCGCCGACACGAGGGCGCACGCCAAGCAGCGCTCGCCGTACGCTCGGCACGCCTTCGGCGCCCAGTTCGCCGAGGTGCAGGTCGACACGGTCACCGGAGAGGTGCGGGCGCGGCGCCTGCTGGGCGTGTTCGCCGCGGGCCGCATCCTCAACCCCCTCACCGCACGCTCCCAGTTCGTGGGCGGCATGATCATGGGGCTGGGCATGGCCCTGACGGAACACAGCACGACGGACCCGGCGTTCGGGGACTTCCCGGAGAGCGACCTGGCCTCGTATCACGTACCGGTCCACGCGGACGTAGGCGACATCGAGGCGCACTGGATCGAGGAGGACGACAAACACCTCAACCCGGCCGGCGGCAAGGGCATCGGCGAAATCGGCATCGTGGGCACGGCGGCGGCCGTCGGCAACGCCTTCTGCCATGCGACGGGCCGGCGCCTGCGCGAACTGCCCCTGACCCCGGACCGCGTCCTCGCCGTCCTCGGCTGAGGGCGCGGCCCTACGGGCCCGTTGGGATCAGCGGTACATGCCCTCCGCGTACCGGGGGCCGTAGTAGCGCTCCAGGTCCTCCAGCGACTGGTCCGTGCGCTCCAGGCTCTTGGAGATCCGCGCACGTGAGGGTACGGCTTCCGGCGTCCAGGTCTCCGGCTTCCACAGGTCGGAGCGGAGGAACGCCTTCGAGCAGTGGAAGAAGATCTCCTCGGTCTCGACGACCATCGCGAGTCGGGGCCGATGACCCTTGACCGTCATCTCGTCGAAGAACGGAGCTTCCCGCACCAGACGCGCCCGGCCGTTGATACGCAGGGTGTCGCCCCGTCCCGGCACCAGGAAGAGCAGGCCCACACGTGGGTTGGCCAGGACGTTGTGGAAGCTGTCGGCACGTCGGTTCCCGGGGCGTTCCGGGATCGCGATGGTGGTGTCGTCCAGGACCTTCGTGAAGCCGGCCGGATCACCCTTGGGAGACACGTCGCACCACCCGTTCGCGTCCGCGGTGGCGATCAGGCAGAGGGACGCGTGCGCGAGCCACTCCCGGTCGAGCTCGTGTAGAGCGGACCGCTCCTTCGCCAGAGCGACCGGCGTCGGCACGCCCAGCAGCTCGCGCAGCTCCTCCTCCGAGGTGATCTCCACCATCCCCGCTGTGTCCACTGCCACGTCCCCCTGCCTGGTGCTGCCTCGTCCTTCACGTCAGGTCGTACGTTGATTCACCCTACTGTCCGAGACACCGCCGCACGGAGGCCGCCGACCGCCGCCGCCTCAACACCGACTCAGCTCCGTTCGAAGCAGTGGGAGCGGCCAATGACGGAGAAGCCGCGGCGCTCGTACCAGTGTCGTGGCCAGTCCGCCGCATCAGCGGTCAGGAAACGGGTACCGCAGCCCTTGTCGGCAGCCATGCGCAGGGCGGTGGTCAGGACGGCGTCGGCATAGCCGCGACCGAGTTGGGCCTCCGCGGTGATCAGCTCCTCGATCTGGGCGATGCCGGTGGCCGGCTCCAGATAGAGGTCGGCCCAGGAGGCGACCTCGCCCTCCTCCGTACGTGCGCCGACGAAGCGAACGACGTCGGCTCCGCGGTGGCGGACCTCGCGCCGTTCGACGAGGTGGCGTACGACCTCGTCGTCGACGTCCGGGAGGAGACCCTGCCAGCGCAGGGTGTGTGGGGCACGTAGCGCGTCGAGGCCGACCTCCTCCGCGGCTCCACCGGCGGGCACCGGGCCGGTGTGCAGCATGACCAGATAGGTGGAGTGGGTGTATCCGGCCCGGGTCATGGGCTCTGCACACGCCATGCCGACTTCGTCGTCCAGGACGGAGACCAGTCGGTGCGGCAGATGCGCCAGTGCCTCCTCCGCGATGGCGGGCAGTGCTCCGGGGTCCACGGCGGTGTCGATGACGACCTGGTTGTTCGCGTGGGAATGCGCGAAAACGTCGTCGTACACGGCGAACCCGCCCTGGACGTCGACGACGCGCACGGCCTGACGGCGGGCGAAGGCCGTCAGGAAGGAGTTGATCCGCTGGAGTTCTGTGGTCGGCATGGGGGGAGGCTAGGCGGCCGAGGAGCGTGGCCGCCTTCGAAATACGCGGCGGCAGGAGGGAGCGACTGTCACGGCGGCCCGTGAGCCGGGAACCGATCCCGTGATCAGCGGCTGACCTGCGCGGCGATGGTGCGCGCACACGTCAGTGACTCGGTGTGTGTCGTGTCCACCTCCAAGTCGTAGGTGACTCCCTCGTGAACCACGTCGGCCTGCGACGCGGCCATCCCCCGGATGCGATCTCCCCGCGCTCCCTCACGACCCGCGGCGACCGTACTGTCACACCTGACGCCGACCCACAGCACGTCCAGTCCGTACAGGGCCTTCCGCCACCGCTCCTGGGACGCCGCTGTGCCGAGGAAGACGTCGTCGATGACGACCCTCGCGCCTGCACGGACCATCGCCGCGACGCCCTCCATCCAGGCCGCCTCCAGCGCCCGGAAGTCCGCACCGACGCTCACCTCGCCATCCGCCGCGAACACGATCCCGTCGTCCGACTCCTGCATCTTCGCCGGCAAGGCGTCGACGAACGAGTCGCAGCCGAACGCCAGCCATGGCTCCGGCAGTACTGCCTGCAGGCACCGTACGATCGCGGATTTACCCGAGCTGGAACCACCGTTGAGAATGATCACCTGAGTCGCCACCGCGCCACGGTACGACGCCCGCCGCACGGCACGAAACGAATTACGGAATCGGCGTCTGAACTCCTTCGCGCTCAGAATCCTCCATTCCTCTGGATCGTCCCTCACGCCGCTGCCACCATGCTCCAATGCGGACACCCCTCTTACGGATCGCCGCTCTGGCCCTGCTGTTCCCCCTGGTCAGCTGCGGTGCGAACACCGATGACGACGGCAGCGGAAGAGCGAAGCCCACGAGGCCTCCGACGACGCAGTCGACAACGCCGTCGACAACGCCGCCGGCGAAGGAGACGCCACGCCCCGGCGATCAGACGGTCACCATGACCTGGAAGGGCGAGCAGCGCGTCTACGCGGTCCACGCACGGCTACACGCCGGCTGAACGACTCCCCCTGGTCGTCGTCATGCACCCCTACCCGGCCAACGGTGCGTACGCCGCCAAACTGACCGGTTTCAATGCCAAGGCCGACAAGGAACGCTTTCTCGTCGCCTATCCGAATGGAGTCGATCAGGGGTACAACGCCCTCATCTGCTGCGGCAGCGAGGACGACGTCGGTTTCATCGGCGCGATGACGAAACGGCTCGTCGACGCATGGAAGGCCGATCCCCGGCGCATCTACGCCACCGGTATTTCCAACGGCGCGGACATGTCCTTCAAACTCGTGATAGAAATACCGGGCACGTTCGCCGCGATTGCCCCGGTCAGCGGCGGCTATATCGGCACGGCCGCGCAGAAAACCACGTATATGCCGAAAAAACCGGTGTCGGTGGTCACTTTTGTCGGCGGTCTGGAGAAATACTACAGGGATTTCGAACAGGGCATAAAGGCCTGGACGGAACGCCTCGATTGCAAGGCGGGGAGTCCCGGAAAGATCGAGGGCAAGAGTACGCGCACATCGGCGACATGTCGCGACAAATCGGCGTTCACGACGTACCGTCTCCCGGACATGGGCCACAGCTGGCCAGGCAGTAAGGACCAGACCAGGGGCCACCCGGCGACCGGCGTGAACGCGACCGATCTCATCTGGGAGTTCTTCGAGGCCCACCCGAAGGTTTCATCCTGAACGCGGGGACGTCTCACCCCCGGACGTGCCCGGACGTGATCAGGGGACAAGAGGGCTCATACGCGCCCCAATCAGGTTGAGCGTCGGCAGGACCGGGCCTGGCGCGTGGGTCCGAGGCGCCGACCCTTGTAGCAAGCTACGAAAGGTCGGGCCTCTGTTTGCCGACGTTTCATGTCTTCAACCTCTGACTGTTTCCGGTCGGTTGGCTGTGTACTCCTTACACGCATTCCAACGAAGCAAGGATGAGTGTCGTGGAGTACTCCGACCCAGTACTCCGACCCCCTCACATGGGCGGAAGCGCGGCAGAGCATCCGGGGGAATCCTCACCGTTTCCAAGAAGGAGCAACCATGACCGCGCACACCCAAGAGACGAGCAGCCACGAGCTGGAGCGGACCTGGCTGGACGAGGCGATCAGGCTGGCCACGAACAGCGTGGCGAACGGCGGCGGTCCGTTCGGCGCGCTGGTGGCCAAGGCGGGCGAGGTTGTCGCGATAGGTAACAATCAGGTCACCGCGAACCTGGACCCGACGGCGCATGCCGAGGTGAGCGCGATCCGGGCCGCCTGCAAGGAACTGGGCACCTTCTCGCTCGAGGGCTGTGTGCTGATCACCTCGTGCGAGCCGTGTCCGATGTGTCTTTCCTCCGCGCTGTGGGCGCGCGTCGACCGGTTCATCTACGCCGCCGACCGTGACGACGCCGCGATGGCCGGATTCGACGACCGCAGGTTCTACGACCTGTTCGAGAAGCAGCCCGCGTCGAGGTGGCCGATGTCGGTCGAGCAGCTGGACCTGCCGAACCGTACGGCGCCGTTCGACGCGTGGCTGGCCAAGTCCGACCGCATCGCCTACTGAGAACCGGTTCGCCGGGCTGGTCTGTCGTGCCCGGGAGCGGCCCCACCGCTCCCGGGCGCCGATATTTCGTCCTCAACCGGCGGCCGGATGCCGATTCAGCCCGTGAGCGGGCCTCCGACGGATTCGGCGGCCATGGCCTGGGCATCCTTGGGCGGCACCGGCGCGGCCCACGGCCTTGTCCCGGGGAGTGGAGCGCCGGCCGGTATCGCCGTTCCTCTCTTCCGGCGTCCGGAAGCAGACGGTGCCGTCGCTGAAGACCTCCTCCAAGGGCGCCTCGCTCTCGGCGGGGCCGCCGGTCTGAGCCCGTGGCACTGATGCTCGACCTGGATGTCCGGATGTGACATCAGCCCGTCATTGCCGTCGCGCCGGGCGGGGCCCGACGATGGGGGCATGTCCGAGATCAGTCACCGCGTTGTGATCGCGGTCTTCCCCGATGTCGATCTGCTCGACGTCACCGGGCCGGCCGAGGTGTTCACGCTGGCCAACCGGGAGGCCGGTGGCCGGGCCCGCTACCGCGTCCAGCTGGCCGGTCCCGGGCGGGCGGGGGAGGCCGTGGCCACCTCGGCCGGCGTGCGGGTGGTCACCGACCTCGGTTTCGCCGACGTCGGCGCCGGGGTGGACACCCTCCTCGTGCCGGGCGCGGTGGACGCGTACGCCGACGGGCCCCGGCCAAGGATCGACCCGCACGTCGTCGACTGGATCAAGGACACCGCGCCCCACACGCGGCGGATCGCCTCGGTGTGCGTGGGGGCCCACCTGCTCGCGGCGGCCGGTCTGCTGGACGGCAGGACCGCGACCACGCACTGGTCCACCGCCGACCAGCTCGCCGCCGACCACCCCGCCGTCACCGTCGACCCCGACCCGATCTTCGTCCGCTCCGGCCGGGTATGGACCGGCGCGGGCATCAGCGCCTGCCTCGACCTGGCCCTCGCCCTCGTCGCCGAAGACCACGGCGAGGACCTCGCCCTCACGGTCGCCCGGCACCTGGTCGTCTACCTCAAACGCCAAGGCGGCCAGAGCCAGTTCAGTGTCCCGATCAGCCGCCCTCCGGCATCCCGCAGGGACATCGACGAGCTGCGCCTCTACATCGCCGACCACCTCGACGCCGACCTCTCGGCGGCCACGCTGGCCTCCCGCATGTGCCTGAGCGAGCGGCACTTCGCCCGCGTCTTCACGCAGGAGACCGGAACCACACCCGCCGCGTACGTCGAGGCCCTGCGGGTCGAGGCCGCCCGCCGCCTGCTGGAGAGCACCGACCAGCCCCTGGACCACATCGCCCAGGCCGCCGGGCTCCGCTCGGTGGAGACCCTTCACCGCGCCTTCCGGCGGCAGATCGCCACGAGCCCGGGCGCCTACCGGCGCCGCTTCCGTACCACCACGGCCTGACGACTCGCAGCCCCGGCCACAGCTCACCGCCGACTGCACCCTCCCCGTACGTCCGGACGCGCGACCCCTGTACCCACCTTGCCGGTGCCCACCGGCACGAGAGGAGATCAGCCATGCCCGTTTCCACCACACTCCGCGACCTGATCGGTCTGGACAACCAGCTCCCCAGGCTCGCCGACACCACCCTCCTCATGATCGACTTCCAGAACACGTACCGCACCGGAGTCATGGCGCTGGAGGGGGCCGAGCCGGCCCTGGCCGCCGGCGCGCGGCTGCTCTCCGCCGCCCGCGCCCAGGGCGCGCACGTCGTGCACATCGTCAACGACGGCGGCGACGGCACCCCGTACGACATCCGTACCGAGATCGGCGCCATCAGCCCCGAGGTCGCCCCGGTCGAAGGGGAGCCGGTGGTGGTCAAGCAATTCCCCAACGCCTTCCACGACACGGATCTGGAGAAGACGCTGCGCGAACTGGGCGCGGGCCCGGAGCTGGTGCTGGCCGGATTCATGACACACATGTGCGTCAGCTTCACCGCCCAGGGCGCCTTCAACCTCGGCTACCGGCCCACCGTCGTGGCAGAAGCCACCGCGACCCGCTCACTCGCCACCCCTGACGGAACCGGAACCGGAGCCGCCCTGCCCGCGGCCACCCTCCACAGCGCGGCCCTGGCCACCATCGGCGACCTGTTCGGCCGCATCGCTCCCCGAGTGGAGGACCTCACGACGGAACCACGTCCCTGAAGCTCTGTCAGTCGTTCGCGCTAGTGTGCGGATGTGAGCCTTTACATCGTCGTGGGATTCGGGGCCGCCGGTGCGGCCACCGCTCGGCTGCTGGCCGAGCAGGGGCATGCGGTCCGGGTCGTGACCCGCTCGGGCCGGCCCCCGGAGCCCGGTATCGAACATATGGCGCTGGACGCGGCGGACAGTGAACGACTGATCGAGGCGTCCCAGGGCGCGGCCGCCATATTCAGCTGCGCCGCGCCGCCCTACCACCGCTGGGTGGCCGAGTGGCCGGCGCTGGCCTCGTCGCTCTGCGCGGCGGCGGAGGCGACCGGGGCGGTCCTGGTGATGCTGGGCAACCTCTACGGATACGGCCCGGTGGACGGGCCCATGACCGAGAAGCTGCCGCTCGCGGCGACCGGCCCCAAGGGACGGGTGCGGGCCGCCGTCTGGGAGCGGGCGCGGACCCTGCACGACCAGGGACGTATCAAGGCCGTCGAGGTACGGGCCTCGGACTTCTTCGGCCCCGGCGTGACCGACGGCGGCCACCTTGCCGCGCACGTCATGCCACGGCTGCTGCGCGGCAAGCCGGTCTCCACGCTCGGGGACCCGGACGCCCCGCACAGCTGGAGCTATCTCCCTGATGTGGCCAGGGCCTTGGTCGAGGTGGTGGGGGAGGAGCGGGCCTGGGGCCAGACCTGGCACGTCCCGACGGAACCGCCGCTCTCCACCCGCGAGATGGTCGCCCGCCTCTCCGAGGGGTCGGGCACGGGCCCGGTCGCGGTACGCAGGATCTCGCCCGCCGCGCTCGGGGTGGCGTCGCTCTTCTCCCCGCTGATCCGCGAACTGAAGGAGATCCGCTACCAGTTCGACCGGTCGTTCGTCCTCGACTCCAGCGCCTACGAAGCCGCGTTCACGGTACGGGCCACCCCGATCGACGAGCAGGTCAAGGAGACGGTGGACTGGTGGCGCGACCGAGTGGCCACCACGGGGTGACCCACACCTCGTCACTGACCCCGCCGGCCGCGTCCGCGATCCGGGTGCCCTGCTCGGCGAACTCCAGCGCGGCGCGCTCGGCGTCGGTGAAGACCGTGGCCTCCCGCCACGCCGCCACCAGGTGCAGCCGCACCGAGGTCTCCCCGGCAGCGGCTGCCTCCTTGGTTGTCGACGCAGACCGCGCAGCCGTTGATCTGGCTCACGCGCAGCGACACCAGTTCCTGTGTGGCGGCCGGCAGGGTCGAGTCCTTGATCGCCTTGCCGGCCGCCATGAAGTGCTTGAAGGCCTTGCCGGCGGTCGGGCTGGCGAAGTAGTTCAGTCGCGTGTCCATGGTGTGCTCCTCCGTGGTTGTCATTGGCTACGACCCTGAGACGAGACAGCCCCGCGCCCTGTGACATGGACGGATGTGACCTGCGTCTCCCGCCGCCCGGGCGAGGAGCCCAGGTCGCTCACGCAGCGCCGGCCTGCGCTTGGACGAGGAGTCCGTGACCCCTCCGGCGACTTCGGGCGGATGATCACCTCGGGGAGCTCAGCCATCTAGCGACCGGCGGCCGCCGGGTGACGCCGCCGCCACTGCCCCGGCGGGACGCCGTACTCGCGCTTGAACGCCTTGGCGAAGGCGAACTCGGAGGTGTAGCCCGCGCGTTCCGCGACGATGCG
Source organism: Streptomyces purpureus (assembly GCF_014648195.1). Lineage (GTDB taxonomy): Bacteria > Actinomycetota > Actinomycetes > Streptomycetales > Streptomycetaceae > Streptomyces > Streptomyces purpureus. The sequence continues at coordinate 22,399 of NZ_BMQQ01000041.1, read as the reverse complement.
CAGCGGCGTGTCGCCCGAGCGCAGCAGGCGGGCCGCCGTCGTCATGCGGAGCCAGGTCAGGTAGGTCAGGGGCGGCCTGCCCACCAGCGTGTTGAAGCGGCGGGCGAAGGCGGCCCTGGACAGGCCGCCGTGGGAGGCGAGTCCCTCCACCGTCCATCGGCGGGTCGGGTCGGAGTGCATCGCCCGCAGTGCGGCGCTCACCGCGGGGTCCCGCAGGGCTGCCGCCCAGCCTGTCGCCTCCTGCCCTTCCGGGGACTTCCGCAGCCACCAGGTGCGCAACAGGTACACCAACAGCGTGTCCAGGAGGCCGGAGATGATCGCGTCGGAGCCGGGGTGCGGCTCCGTCAGCTCCGCGCCCAGCAGGTCCAGGGCCGACCGGAGGCCGTGGTGTGTCCCCACCCCGGCCCGTACGTGGACGACGGGAGGCAGCTCCGAGAGCAGCGGGTGTGCACGCGACCGGTTCAACTGGTAGGCGCCGCAAAGCAGCAGCGTGTCCGCGTCCGGAGCCGGGCCGGGATCCGGGGCCACCGGCCAGGAGCCGTCCGGCCCCAGCGCGAAGTCCTCCAGGGGAGTGTCCGGATGGTCGGCGAGAGCGTGCCCGTAGCCGTGCGCCAGGAAGACCACGTCGCCGGGGCCGAGGTGCACCGGCGCGGCTTCCCCCGGGCGCAGCAGCCAGGCCGCGCCCCGGAGTACGACGTGGAATCCGGCACCGTCCGAGTCGGGGAACCGCACGCCCCACGGAGCGTTCTGTGCCGTACGGGAGGAGTGCGGCCGTCCCGCGCGCATGGCGGTGACGGCGTCGCTGAGGACATCCATGCCCCGACCGTACGCCGGCCCACGGTTCGCGAGACGATCGGACAGTAAGGGAAGACATGGCGGCATGGATCGTCGCACCGCTGATGCATAGCGTCGTCCGCATGGCAACTACCCCTTACACCAAGGCAGTTCTCTTCCATGAAATCGGCGGTCCCGAAGTCCTGCGCGTCGAGGACGTGCCGCTCGGCCCGCCCGGCCCTGGCGAGGTGCTCTTCCGCGTGGACGCGATCGGCCTCAACCGCGCCGACGCCCTCTTCCGCGCGGGCACCTACTACTACCCGCCCACGCTGCCCGGCTCCCGGCTCGGCTACGAGGCCGCCGGTGTCGTCGAGGCGGTCGGCGACGGTGTGACCGGCTTCGCGCCCGGCGACCCGGTGATGGCCGCGGCCAACTTCGACTTCGGCGTCCACGGCGTGTACGCCGAACGGGTCGTGCTGCCGCAGGAGTCGGTGGTGCGCCGTCCCGCCGGCGCCGACGCCGTGACCTCGGCGGCGGCGTGGCTGACGTACACGACGGCGTACGGCGGGCTGGTGGAGACGGCCGGGATGAACCCCGGCGACCATGTGGTGATCACCGGCGCGTCGAGCGGGGTCGGCACGGCCGCGATCCAGACGGTCCTGCGGCACGGCGCGATCCCCATCGCCACCACGCGCGGGCCGGGGAAGCGGCAGCGGCTCCTGGAGCTCGGCGCGGCCCATGTGATCGCGACGGACTCCGAGGACCTGGTCGCGGAGGTCCGCCGCATCACCTCAGGCCACGGCGCCGACGTCGTCTTCGACGCGATCGGCGGGCCCGGCTTCGCCGCACTCGGCGACGCCCTCGCCCCGGGCGGTACGGCGGTGCTGTACGGCTGGCTCGACCCGCGCCCGGCGCAGCTCGGCCTCAACTGGCCTCAGACGGTGCACATGTACAACAACGGCACACTCGTGGAGCGTTCGGACCTCCGGCAGCGTGCTGCCGCGTACATCGGCTCGGGCCTGGCCGACGGCACGCTGGCGCCCGTGATCGCCGAGACCTTCGACGGGCTGGACCGCGTCGCCGACGCGCACCGGCTGATGGAGTCCAACACGCACACCGGCAAGATCCTCGTGACCCTCTAGGCGCCGGCGGCGACCGCACCGTCATCCGAGCGAACAGTCCGCCCCGCGGGGCCCGGTCGCGGCGGGAACATTCCCGTCGGCCGCGCCGTTGATCACAAGTCGACCGCCCGTACCGCGAACGAGGAGTACCTTGCCCGACACCCCGTCCACCGAAGCCGTTCCCCCTCTCCCGCCGCTCGCCGCGCAGGCGGAGCGCCTGATCGAGCTCGGCGTGCACGAGCTCGCCGGGCTGCCGGCCGACGCCGTACGGACCTTCGCCGAGGAGGCCGACAGCGGACACGGCGACGCCCTGCTCGCCGTCCACCCCGACCGGGTGCCGGCCTCCGCGCTGGCGCCGCTGCTCCGCCGCGACGACAAGGCCGGCTTCGTCGTCGTCGACATGCCCGACGTCGACCTCTTCACCCCCTGCGCCGTCGAGGTTCCGGACGCCCCGCTCTACCTCGTGAAAGGCGTGGACCGCGGCGACCACATGGCCAACTGGAGCCCGGACGAGGCGCTGCCCGCCCTCACCAAGGAGGACCGCACCCCCCTGATCCTCACCGAAGGCATCCACTGGGTGCTCCAGCAGCCGGCGGCCCTGGAGCGCAACCGCTGCTTCATGACCATCGGCTCCCGGCTGCGTAAGGCGAACGGCACCCTGGACGCCCGTACGCCGGCGATCTGGATCAGCAACGGCACGGGGCGCGACGGCCGTGAGCGGCGCAACGCCCCCAAGGTCGGCTGGTGTTGGTGGAACAATCGCCACACCTGGCTCGGCTTCGCCTCCACGACGGGGCGCGCCCACTGACCCCCACGGCGGGCTCACTTGACCGAGCCCGCCATCACCCCCTGCACGAAGTGCCGCTGGAAGGCGAAGAAGACGACCACCGGCACGATCAGTGACAGGAAGGCGCCGGGCGCCAGCACATCGATGTTGCTGCCGAACTGCCTCACCTGCGACTGGAGTTCCACCGTGAGTGGCTGCGAGGTGCTGTCCGCGAAGAGCAGTGCCACCAGCATGTCGTTCCACACCCACAGGAACTGGAAGATGGCGAGACTGGCGATGGCGGGCCGGCCCACCGGGAGTACGAGCCGGGTGAAGATCCGCCATTCGCCGCCGCCGTCCATCCGGGCTGCCTCCAGCATCTCGCGCGGCATCTCGGCGAAGTAGTTCCGCAGCAGGAAGATGGCGAACGGCAGCCCGTACGCGACATGGAACAGCACCACGCCCGGGATCGTGCCGAACAGCCCCAGCTGCCCGAACAGCTTCGCCACCGGCAGCAGACCCACCTGCACGGGCACCACCAGCAGCGCCACCACCAGCAGGAAGATCCAGTCCCGGCCCGGGAACTCCAGCCAGGCGAAGGCGTATCCGGCGAGCGCCGCGAGGACGACGACCAGAACGGTCGTCGGCACCGAGATCAGCACGGTGTTCCAGAACGCCTGGGTGATGCCGGCATTGCCGAGCAGCGCCGTGTAGTTGTCCAGGGACAGCTGCCCGGGGCTGGTCAGGGCGGTCCACCAGCCGCTCGCCGCGTTGTCGTTGGCCGAGCGCAGCGAGGACAGCAGGAGCCCGGCGACCGGCGTGACCCAGACCAGTCCCACGACCACCAGGAACGCCTGGACCAGGCCGTTGCCCAGCCAGCGGCGCAGCCGGCCGCCGCCCGTCGTCGATGTCATCGTGCTCATGACTGGCTCCTGCGGAAACGGCGGACGTTGAACACCATGGCGGGGATGACCAGCAGCAGGAGCAGGACGCCGAGCGCGCTGCCCAGGCCCTGGTTGTTGCCGCCGCCGAAGGAGACCAGCCACATCTGGGTGGCCAGCACGGTGGCGTCCTCCTGCACCGGACCCGGCGCGATGATGTAGATCAGGTCGAAGACCTTCATCACGTTGATGACCAGGGTCACGAAGACGACCGTCAGGACGGGCGCCAGCAGCGGCACGGTGATCCTGCGGAACACCTGCCACTCGTTGGCGCCGTCCATCCGCGCCGCCTCCAAGGTGTCGCGGGGCAGGGCGGAGAGGCCCGCGCCGATCAGGACCATGGCGAACCCGGTCCAGATCCACAGATAGGCCCCGATGATCGCCGGTGTGACAAGGGCCGGGCCGAGCCACGAGACACCCTCGTACGGCGGCGAGAAGTTCGCCGCGGGCAGCCGCACCGTGTACGTACCGTCGGCCAGGTCACCGAAGCGGAAAGAGCCGTCGGCCGCGGTGGTGGCCTTGGCGACCGCCTTGCCGTCCCGCACCGCCTCCACCGTCATGCCCGGCAGTCCGCGCTCGGCCTTGTCGACCACGCCGGGCTTGCCGCCGCCTCCGGGGGTGAAGTCCAGGTAGACGACACCGCGTATCTCGCGCGTGGCGGCGCCGGCGGCGGCCGCCTCTGCGGCGGGCTTCGCCTCGGCCGGTATCTCCTTCGGGGGGACGCCGACGAACGCGAGACTCACGCTGCTGCCCGGGGCGGCCGTTCCGGCCGTGGCGTACGAACCGTCGGCCGCCCTGGCCAGGCCGTGGCCCTCCCGGGCACGGGCCGCCGGGTACGAGGACGATTCGCTGAAGGTGTCGTGCACCCCGACCACGGCGGCGTTGAGCACGCCCTTGTCGGGATCCTCCTCGTACGCGAGGCGGAAGATGATGCCCGCGGCGAGGAAGGAGACCGCCATCGGCATGAACAGCAGGAGTTTGAAGGCGGTGGCCCAGCGGATCTTCTCGACCAGGACGGCGAGGATCAGACCGAGCCCGGTCAGCAGCGTCGGGGCGACGACCACCCAGATCGCGCTGTTGCGGATGGCCTTGAGCGTGGCCGGGTCGCGGAACATCTCCGCGTAGTTGCCGCCGCCGACGAAGCGCGTACCGGACGCGTCGAAGAAGCTGCGGCCGACGGAGAACAGCACGGGGTACACCACCAGCGCGCCCAGCAGCAGGAGCGCCGGCAGGACGAACGCCACGGCGATGATGCGGCGCCGGCGGCGGGCGCGGGCCCGGGGGGTGGTGGCCCCGGGGCCGCCGGGCGGGCCGGCGGCCCGCCGCGGCGGTGCGGGTGCGGTGACTGTGGTCATGACGTCCGCCTCAGTTCCTGTACGCCTTGGCCGCGGCGGTCTCCAGCTGTGCCGCGGTGCCGGCCGGGTTCGACGGGTCGCGCAGGAAGTCCTGGAGCAGTTTCCACTCGCCGGTGCCCTTGGTGCCGCCGAAGGCCGCCGGAGCCTGGTCGGACATGTCGAAGCGGACCGAGTCCCCGGCGTTGATCAGCGACTTGGCGGTCTCGCGCAGCGTGTCGTCGCCGTACGAGGCGAGGTCCAGCTTCTTGTTGGGGGAGAGGAATCCGCCCGCCTTCGCCCACACGGCGGCCGCCTCGGGGGTCGACAGGTACTCCAGGAACGCCATCGCGGCCTTCTGGTTCTTGCCGTCCTTCAGGACGACCGCGGCGTCACCGCCGCTGACCACCGGGGCCTGGCCGCCGGTGACCGCGGGGAAGGGGAAGAAGGCGGCTTCCTCGCCGATCTTCTTGCCGAACTGGTCCTTGGCGATGCCGGCGACGAAGTCGCCCTCGTACACCATCCCGGCCTCCGGGTCGGGGCCGAAGACCTTCTCGACCGAGCCGGGGAAGTCGGTGCCCAGCGCGCCCTTCTGGCCGCCCGCGATCAGCTTCTTGTCGGAGAGCAGCTTGCCGAGGGTGGTCAGAGCCTTGACCACGGTCGGGTCGGTCCACTTGACCTCGTGCCTGGCCAGGCGGTCGTACATCGTGGGGCCGGCCTGGGAGAGGTAGATGTTCTCGAACCAGTCGGTGAGCGTCCACCCGTCCTCACCGGCGACCGCGAAGGCCGGCAGGCCCGAGTCGGACACGGCCTGCCCGGTGGTGAGCATCTCCTCGTACGTCTTCGGCGGCTTGACACCCGCCTGCTCGAAGGCCGCGGGGCTGTACCAGACGGTCGACTTGTGGGCCGCCTTGAAGTACAGGCCGTACAGCGATCCGTCGACGGTTCCGTAGGACTTCCAGACTGTCGCGTAGTTGGCGTCGACGGACTTGCGCGTCGTGTCGGAGAGCGGCTTGAGCCAGTTGTTCTTCGCGAACTGCTGCAACACGCCGACCTGCGGGACCATCACCACGTCGGGGGCGTTGCCGCCCTCGATCTTGCTGCCGACGACTGTGGAGACGTTGTCACCGGTGGAGACGAACTGGGTCTTGGCCCCGGTCTTCTCCGTGAAGGCGTCCAGCACCTTCTGGAAGTTCTTCTGCTCGGCACCGGACCAGACACCGGCGACGGTGAGGGTCTGGCCGCCGAGTTCCTTCTGCCCGCCGCCCGCGGCCACCGGGCCGCCGCAGGCGGTCGCGCCGAGCGCCAGGGTGAGTGCCGCGCAGCTGAGCGTCGCTGTCCGTCGTCGCATCATGATTGCCGTACCTCCGGGTCAGGGGTGGGTGATGTGGTCGTCGCTGATCCACCAGGCGGCGGTGGATCCGGGCAGTACGCCGGCCGGGCACGGCCCGCTGGCGAGCAGAGGGGCGCCGGCGACCGGGGCCGGCACCGGCACGGGGGAGAAGTTGACGGCGCAGACCAGGCCTTCGCCGCGGGTGAAGGCGAGGACGCCGGGCGGCGACTCCAGCCACCGCATGGTGCCCTCGCCCAGCTGGGGCAGGCCCTTACGGAGCTGCAGGCCCTCGCGGTACAGGTGCCAGAACGAGCGGGTGTCGGCGAGCGCCCGGTCGGTGGCGTGCTCGGCGAACCAGCCCGGCTGCGGCAGCCACGGCTTGGCGCTCTCGGCGCCGGTGCTGAAGCCGAACGGCGAGGCGTGCCCCGACCACGGCAGCGGCACCCGGCAGCCGTCGCGGATGCGGGCCCGGCTTCCGGTGCGGCGGAATATCGGGTCTGTGAGCACCTCGTCGGGCAGGTCGTCGACCTCCGGCAGGCCGAGCTCCTCGCCCTGGTAGATGTACGCGGCGCCGGGCAGCGCGAGCATCAGCATGGCGGCGGCCCGGGCGCGGGCGGCGCCCAGCCCGCTGCCCTCGGTGCCGGACTCTCCGTAGCGGGTGACGCTGCGGACCTGGTCGTGGTTGTTGAGCACCCAGGTGACCGTGGAGCCGGTGCCGGCGATGTCCCGCATCGCCTCGGTGATCACCTTGCGGAAGGTGTCGGCGTCCCAGGGCGCGCCCAGCAGGTCGAAGAAGAACGCCTGGTGCAGCTCGTCGGGGCGGACGTACATGGCGTGCTCGCGGGCGGTCGGCACGGACACCTCGCCGACCAGCAGCCGCTCGCGGCCGTCGCGGGCCGTGTACTCCTCGCAGACCGAGCGCCAGTGGCGCCACACGTCGTGCACCTCGGGCTGGTTCCAGGCGAGCGGGTTGACCGAGTCGCGGGTACGGGCGTCCGCCTCCGGGTCGGGGGAGTCCGGCAGCTCGGGGTGCTTGAAGAGACCGGCGGCCACGTCGATACGGAAACCGTCGACGCCCCGGTCCAGCCAGAACCGCAGCACCTCGTCGAAGTGGGCGCCGACCTCGGGGTTGCGCCAGTTCAGGTCCGGCTGCTCGGGCGTGAACATGTGCAGGTACCACTGGCCGGGCGTGCCGTCCGGCTCGGTGATCCGGCTCCAGGCGGGACCGCCGAACATCGCGTGCCAGTTGTTGGGCGGCAGCTCGCCGTCCGCGCCCCGGCCCTCGGCGAAGTGGAAGCGGGAGCGGGCGGCGCTGCCGGCGGCCGCGCCGAGCGCCTCGCGGAACCAGAGGTGCTCGCTGGAGCAGTGGTTGGGGACGATGTCGAGCAGGACCTTGATGCCGAGCCGGTGCGCGTCGGCGACCAGCCGGCCGAACTCGTCGAGGTCGCCGAAGACGGGGTCCACGTCGCGGTAGTCGGCGACGTCGTAGCCGTGGTCGGCCTGCGGTGACGGGTAGAAGGGGCTCAGCCAGATGCCGTCGACGCCGAGCTTCTTGAGGTACGGCAGACCGGCGCGGACCCCGGCGAGGTCGCCGATTCCGTCCCCGGTGCTGTCCAGGAAGCTGCGGACGTACACCTGATAGATCACCGCGTCGCGCCACCAGTGGTGGTCGGTGCGCTGCGAGAGGCCGTCGCCGGCCGGGGCTGTGAGCATCACCCGTTGACCTTGTTTCTTCGTGAAGGGGTGCACGCCACCCAGAGCGGGTAGCGGTTATGCATGCATGTTAAGTAGGGGTGACGAGAGGGTGTCAACGATTGCGCAGAAAGCGGCGGAGGTTGGGGGTGTATATCCCGGTTTAAGGGTCAGGGAAGCGACCGAAGAGATACCTAACAGGTATCTAGGAGGTTATCCAGAAGGGGGAAGATGGCCGGGCAGGAGTCAGCGGCGGCGGGTGATCGCCGCGAGCTCGTCCGCCAGCCGGCGCACGGCGGCCTCGGGCGTCTGGTGCTGCGCCAACGCGTCATGCACCACGGCCTGCACGGCCAGACTGACCTGCTCGTAATGCGGACTCTTCGGGCGTGGCGCGGCCGACAGCACGCTCGTACGCAGCGCCGGCAGGTACGGGAAGCGGCTCACCAGCGCCGGGTCCTCGTACAGCGCGGCCCGTACGGGCGGCAGGGCGCCCTCCGTGAGCACCCGGCGCTGCACCGGCTCACTGGTGAGGTACGCGATCAGATCGCGCGCCGACTCCGGATGCCGCGCATGGGAGCTCACCGCCAGATTGGCGCCGCCCAGCACGCTCGTACCCGGCCCGTCGGGGCCCGGCAGAGGCACCGCCCCGAACTTCCCCGCGACCTCGGAGTCCTTGCCGGAGGCGCCCGCCCAGGTGTACGGCCAGTTGCGCAGGAAGAGCAGCCGGCCGTCCTGGAACGCCTGCCGGGACTCCTCCTCCTTGTAGGTCAGCGCTTCCCGGGGGATCCAGCCGTCCCGCACGCCGCGCGCCAGGAAGCCGATCCCCGAGCGCGCCGCGGCCGAATCGACGGTGACCCGCTCCCCGTCGTCGCCGAGGATCGTGCCGCCCGCCGAATACACCGCCTCGGCGGCGTTCACCGTCAGGCCCTCGTACGGCAGGAACTGGCCCGCGTATCCGCCCAGGCCGTACTTGGGCGCGATGGTCCGCGCCTGCCGCTCCAGCTCGGCCCAGGTCCGCGGGGGCCGTTCGCCCTCGCGGTCGAGCACGTCCTTGCGGTAGAAGAGCATCCCGGCGTTCGTCACGTACGGGACCGCGTACAGCCTGCCGTCGTACGTCGCCGTGTCCGTCACGCGCGGCAGGAAGCTCTCCAGCGCGAAACGGTCCCGCTCCAGCGGCGCGATCCATCCCGCGGCGGCGAACTCCGAGGTCCACGCCACGTCGATGTTGAGGACGTCGAACCGGCCCCCGCCCGACCGCAGATCCGTGATCATCTGGGAGCGGGTCTCGTCGGCGGAGTCCGGCAGCTCGACGAGCGTCACCTTCTCCGCCGGATGATCCCGGTTCCAGCCCTCCAGCACCGGGCCGAGATAGCCGGTGAGATCGCCCGCCGTGGCAAGCGTCATGGGGCCGCGCCCACCGTCGCGCTCCGTGCCGGTGGGGGTGCCGGACGCCACGTACCCGGCCATGACGACCATCGCGACCAGGAGACCCCTACCCGCGGCACGTATCCACCGCATAGGTTCCTCCCAGTGCACCGGCGCCGGACACCCGCGTCCGGCGACACGGGCATGTATACCCGTTAGGCATGGGCGATACTAGAGCCCGCATCGCACAACAGCCTACGGAGGAGGACAGCACGAGTGCGCCTGCCCCTCCTCGCCCTCCTCGCCAAAGGCCCCGCCCACGGCTACGAGCTCAAGCAGGACCTTGAGCAACTGCTGGGCGCCGCGTACCCTCCAACCAACGTCGGCCAGATCTATGTCACCCTCGGCCGGCTGGAGAAGTCGGGACTCATCGAGGGCGAGGAGATCGCCCAGGAGAGCCGGCCCAACAAAAAGATCTACCGCCTCACCGATTCCGGGCAGGAGGCGCTGCGTGCCTGGTTCGAGGAGACGGCCGACGAACCCAGAGTCCGGGACGAATTCTTCATGAAACTCGCCCTCGCCCCGCGCACCGGGCTCGCCGACCAGATCGCTCTGATCAACAAACAGCGACGCGAGTACCTCATCACCATGCGCAACCTTTCCAAGCTGGCAGCCGCCGAAGACCGCGACAACCGCATCTCCCAGCTGCTCATCGAGGGCGCCATGCTGCATCTGCAGGCCGACCTCGACTGGCTGGAGCGCTGCCAGGAGGAACTGGAGGAGTTGGAATGAGCGACCCCGCCGACGACTCCATACGCACAGGCGCCGACGACTCCGTACGCCCGGACACCGGCAGCCCACTGCTGCGGGCCGAGGGCCTCGTCAAGACCCACCACGGCGAGGGCGCCCCCGCCCACGCCGTCCGGGGAGTGGACCTGTCCGTACGGCACGGCGAGTTCGTCGCCGTCACCGGACCCTCCGGCGCCGGGAAGTCCACACTGCTCCATCTGCTCGGCGGCCTCCAGCGCCCCGACAGCGGCTCCCTCTGGCTCGACGGCGAGTGCACCGACGCCTACAGCGAGGCACGCTGGGCGGTCGAGCGGCGCCGCCGGATCGGCATCGTCTTCCAGTTCTTCAACCTGGTCTCCAACCTGACCGTCGCCGACAACGTCGAACTCCCCGCCCTGCTCGCCGGCACCTCGGCGCGGCAGGCCCGCGCCGAACGCGAGACACTCCTCGCCGAGCTCGGCCTGGAGAACAAGGCACGCAGCATGCCCGGCGAGCTCTCCGGCGGCGAACAGCAGCGCGTCGCCCTCGCCCGCGCCCTGGTCAACCAGCCCCGCCTCCTCCTCGCCGACGAACCGGCCGGCAGCCTCGACAGCAAGGGCACCCGCGAGGTCATGCGGCTGCTCTCCCGCTTCCACCAGCGCGGCCAGACGATCGTGCTCGTCACCCACGACGCCCGGCTCGCCAGCGCCGCGGACCGGGCGATCAGCTTCTTCGACGGCCGGATAGCCGACGACGCCGAGCTGGACCGAGCACCACGGCGCGGCACCGGCCTGTCCGGCGTGCTCGAACTGAAGGGCTGACCGTGCGGGCCATGCTGCGCTGGGCACACGCCGACCTGCGCACCCACCGCGGCGAGGGGCTGTTCCTCGTCTGCGCCACCGCCGGAATCGTCGCCTCCCTGCTCCTCGCGACGGCGCTGTTCGGCTACGCCACCAACCCCTGGCAGCGGGTCTTCGCCCAGTCCCGCGGGGCGCACGTCTGGATCCACACCGGCGCCGCCGCCGACGCCGGCCGGCTCGCCGGACTCGACGGCGTCACGGACGTCTCCGGCCCGTACCGCACGGCATCGGCCACCCTCGAGTCCCGCGGCGCCCGCGCGGGCGTCGAGCTGCGGGCCGCCGGCGAACAGCCGCCCACCACCGGGCGCCCGCTCCTGACCTCCGGCCGCTGGCTCGACCCCGCAGTCCCCGACGGCGTCGTCCTCGAAAGCTCCCTCGCCCGCGCGCTGTGGGCCGAACCGGGCGACCTCCTCACCCTCCCCGGCGGCAGCCCGCGCACCCTCACCGTCCTCGGCGTCGCCGAGAGCGCCGAGCCCCGCTACCGGCCCGGCGAACACCCCGGCACCGTCTGGGCCCTGCCCCGGGCTCTCGCCGGCGAGCACTCCGGGCAGGTCGTCGGACTGCTCCTGGCCGACCAGGGCGACACCGACTACGCCGTGCAGCGCGCCGTCACCGCGCTCGGGGCCGGCGCCGTCACCGACGTCTCCACCTGGGAGCAGGCCCGGGCCGACGCCCAGGGCGACACCAAACTCCTCGGCCAGATCCTCGGCGTCTTCGGCCTCGGCGCGCTGCTCGCCGCCGCGCTCGCCGTGTTCGGCGCCATCAGCACCCGGGTCCGCGGACACCTGCGCGACATCTCCGTACTGAAGGCCATCGGCTTCACCCCCGGCCAGGTGGTCCGCGTCTTCCTCGTCCAGCACCTGGCGTTCGCGGTGCTCGGCGCGGCCCTCGCCGCCGTCCTCATCCAGTTCCTCGGCAGCCGTCTGCCCGGCAGGCTCGGCGACGCCGTCGGCGTCTGGCAGGGCCTGCCCGGCCACACCGCGGCGCTGCTCGGGGTGCCCGTGGCGGCCGTGCTGTTCATCGGGGCCACCACCTGCCTGGCCGCCTGGCGCGCCGGGCGGGTGGAGCCCGTACCGGTACCGCTCGCCCCGGCGGCGGCGGGCGGGGGAGGACTGTCCGGCCCGGCCAGGAAGGCGCTCGGGCTGCGGGTGCCCGCGCCGCTGGTCCTCGGCTGGCACCGGGCCTTCGGCCGCGGCCGCCGGGCGCCCGCCACCATCGTCCGCCTCGCGCTGCCCCTGCTGCTGATCACCGTGGCTCTCGGCGCCTGGACCACCATCGAACGCTTCGACAGCCGGCCCGAACAGGTCGGCCTGGCCGCCGCCCTCACCGCACGCGCCGACGAGCGCCTGGGCGACCGCCAGGCCCAGACCCTCCTCGAAGGCAACGCTCACATCGCGGCCGCCCACCCCGGACTGGAAGTGGCCGCCCTCGTCCCCGGCCAGACCGGCACCATCGCCCTGCGCGGCCTCGGCACCCGCGACAAGCCCTACCCCTACACGGTCGCCGAGGGCCGCCCGGCCCACGGCCCCGACGAGGCGGTCGCCGGACAGGGCCTGCTCGACCTGCTCGGCGTCCGCGTGGGGGACTGGGTACGGATCACCGTCGGCGGCCACCCGCAGGTGCTGCACATCGTCGGCCGCAGCATCGAACCGGAGAACGCCGGCCGGGTCATCTCCACCTCGCTGGACACCCTCCGCGAGAACGACCCGGCGCTGCGCCCCACCCTCTACCAGCTCCAGCTCCACCCCGGCGCGGACCCGGGGACCGTACGCGCCGAACTCGCCGACGCCTCCGCCGGGCGGCTCGACGTCCACGAGGTCACCAGCCCCGCGGACCGCCTGTCCGCCCTGCGCGGCGTGGTGGCCGGCCTGATCGCCGTCCTCGCCCTCATCGGCCTCACCGAACTGTCCACCGCGATCGGAGGCTGCGTCCGCGACGGCGAACGGGATCTCCTGGCCCTGAAGGCCATCGGCCTCTCACCCCGCCAGATCACCGCGGTCACCGTGACCGCCATCGGCTGCACATCCCTCGCCGCCGCGGTCGCAGGCACGGCGCTCGGAGTCCCCGTGGCCAACTGGCTGATCGACCGCGAGGGCCACTCCAGCGGCATCGGCGCGGGCATCGCCCACGCCCCGCCGCTGCTCCAGCTGCTGACTCTCGCCGTGGCCGCGGTCCTCGGAGCCCTGGCCCTGACCATCGTCCCGGCCGCCCGCGCGGCCCGCCGCAGACTGGCGGACACCCTCAGCGCGGTCGCCTGACCGTCCTAGAATCCGGCCATGGACAGGACCGACCGCGCCAGCCGGCTGATCGCGGCACCCCCAGCGACTGTCTACGGCGCCCTTCTCGACCGGGTCGCCCTCGAGGCCTGGCTGCCGCCGGACGGCATGCGCGGCCGGATCGAGCGGTGGGATCCCCGCCCCGGCGGCGGATTCCGGATGATCCTCAGCTACCTCGACGCCACCGGCGCCCCGGGCAAGACGTCGGACGCGACGGACGTCGTCGACATCGAGATCGTCGACCTGGCGCCCCCGGAGCGCGTCGTACAACGGGCGGTGTTCGAGTCCGACGACCCGGCCTTCGCAGGCACCATGACCATGACCTGGCACCTTGCCCCCGCCCCGGACGGAACCCTGGTCACCGTCACCGCCACGGACGTGCCACCGGGCATCGACCCAGCGGCCCACGAGGCCGGGATCGCCTCCTCACTGGCCAACTTGGCGTCGTACGTCGAAGCGGGCGGCTGACGAAGGCTGCTGCGACCCGGGGCCCGGCGCGGACAGCGCGGCGCGTTGCGGCCGTCGCCGGCGCGGGATCGGTCATCCTGGGCCGCGATGGCGATGCTGTTCCTGACCCTTGTGGTGCTCGCGGGCGCAAGCACGCTCAACAACGTGCTCGTGCCCGAGTGGTACGTGCCGGTCTGTGTGGGCGCCGCCGGGCTCCTGTTGTTGATCGCTCGGCTGGCCGGGCTCACCTGGGATGAGCTCGGGCTCGGGCGGAAGTCGCTACGCCGAGGAGGGCGCTGGGGGCTCGTGCTGGCCGGCACTGTGGTGGTGGTGTGTCTGGTGGGGCTCGCGCTGCCCTTCACCCGGGAGGCGTTCACCGACGAGCGGGCGGCCGGACTGTCCGGTGGGGAGCTCGTGTATCGCGTACTGGTGCGTGTGCCGTTCGGCACGGTGCTGCTGGAGGAGGTCGCCTTCCGCGGGGTGTTGTGGGCGCTCGTCGCACGCCGGTGGGGGACCACCTGGGCGACCGCGGTCTCCTCGCTGCTCTTCGGACTCTGGCACGTACCGCCCTCACGCGGCCTCACCCGGTCGAACGCCGCGGCCGAGTCGCTCTTCGGGTCCGGTCGGACCGCGGTCGCACTGTCCGTGGCGGCGGCGGTCGTCGCCACCGCTCTCGCCGGAGTGCTCCTGTGCGAGCTGCGCCGCAGGTCCGGAAGTCTGATCCCGCCCGTCGCGCTGCACTTCGCGCTCAACAGCACCGGTTACGCACTCGCCTGGGCCGTCGGTCGCTGATCACGTTCACACCGTCCCTGACCACGGCATCGCCGATCCTGGATGAGACCCGACGAGAACCTCCACATTGTGTGTCTGTCGAGAGTTTCCCGTAGCCACCGGTCACCTGATCCGCCTCACCAACCACGCCGCTATGTCGAACTCTGCCCCATTCATACCCCTCGCATGACGAGGTCGCGATAAGTGTTACTCGGTTCTGAGGAGAAGATGTCGCCATTCGGTGAAACTAGCTTGACGCACGTCATTCGAGGTACACATCCGCCTCTGAGAGCGCGTCAACTCAATTGGCAGCGTCACCCGTTCCCGTGCTTTGATCAGGCGCGCTGCGGCGGTTGCGAACAACGGCCGACTTACGGGCCCGTAAGGCCGTCCGGCTGCCGCAGATATGGATTCCCCCCGAAAAAGAACGAAGGGTGCGCACATGCGTAACGACCTTGAGACCCGTGAGATCGCCGACACCGAGCTGGACGCCGTCTCCGGCGGTCTGGTGACCGTCTCCGGTGGTCTCGCCGGTGCCGCGACGGGCGACGTCACCAACGTCCTCGGCGTCGTCGGCTCGCTCCAGACCGTCCAGGGTGTCCAGAGCCTCGCCTCCGGCGTCCCCGGCCTGGCCTCGGGCGTCGCCGGCGTTTCGGTCAACGCCGCCGGCGTCACCGGTCTCGCCGGTCTCTGAGCGGATTTCACCATGAACCCCGGAACTTCCCCGTTCCGGGGTTCATGGTGCACCACCGCGCCCGACCCGAAACAAATGCAGCCGAAGGAATAGTCCGTGCAGTTCCGCCAAAAGGCGCTTTCCAAGCTGCAGTCACCCGAAGAACTCGATCTTCCCGTACGCTTCGCGCGCCCGCAGGGACGACTCGTCCTGGCGGTCACGGTCGTCGTCATGGCCGCCGCGTGCTTCTGGGCCTTCACCGGCACGGTGTCCTCCAAGCTCAGCGCGCCCGGCATCCTCACCCACGCCGGGGGCAGTTACCTCCTGCAGAGTCCTGTCGCCGGACAGGTCACCGACGTCCTCGTCGAAGAAGGCCGGACGGTCTCATCCGGCACGCCCCTCCTCGTCGTGCGGACCGAACAGGGTGACCGGCCCGTGCGCGCGGTGGCCGGCGGTCGGGTGACCACCCTCTTCGCCACCACCGGTTCGGTCGTCACCACCGGCGCGGACGTGGCGACCGTCGAGCGCGTGACGGATTCGGACGAGCCGCTGGTGGCCATGGTGTACGTACCGGGCGGCAGCGCCTCGACGATCCAGGTGGGCGCCTCGGTCGACCTGGCGGTCCAGACCGTGCCCCGGGAGCGGTTCGGCGTGCTGCGCGGTCGCGTCGCGGCGGTGGGCCGCGCGCCCCAGACGCAGGCGCAGATCGGCAACTTCCTCGGCGACAGCGCCCGCGCGGCGCAGTTCGCCCGCCAGGGCAACCCGGTCGCGGTACTCGTGAAACTGAAGCGCTCCTCCGGCCCGTCCGGTTACGCCTGGTCCTCCGCGGACGGCCCCCCGCACCCCGTCGACTCCGGGACGCCGGTCACCGCCGCCGTCCACCTCTCCGCCGAACGCCCCATCGACTGGCTGCTCCCGTGACCTCCACCGACGACCGCGCTCGCGACAACGACCGAGACGGGGCCCCGGCCCGGTCCGGGCCGAGTTCCCGCCGGCTCCAGCCCGCCGGCCGCCGACGCCGTCGCCCCGCCCCCAAGGGCCGCCGCCCCCGCGCCGTACGCACCCCCACCGTGCTGCAGATGGAGGCGGTCGAGTGCGGCGCCGCCGCCCTCGCCATGGTGCTTGGCCACTACGGCCGTTTCGTCCCCCTGGAAGAGCTCCGGATCGCCTGCGGTGTCTCCCGCGACGGCTCACGCGCGAGCAACCTCCTCAAGGCGGCGCGCGGTTACGGACTGCAGGCCAAGGGCATGCAGATGGACCTGGCGGCGCTCGCCGAGGTCGCCGCCCCGGCCATCCTGTTCTGGGAGTTCAACCACTACGTCGTCTACGACGGTATGGCACGCCGCTTCGGACGCATGGGCGTGTACGTCAACGACCCCGGCAAGGGCCGCCGGTTCGTACCCATGGACGAGTTCGACACCAGTTTCACCGGCATCGTGCTCACCTTCGAGCCCGGCCCCGGCTTCCGCCGCAGCGGCCGCCGCCCCGGCGTCCTCGCCGCCATGCCGGCCCGCCTGCGCGGCACTTCGGGCACCATGGCCGCCGCCGTGATCTCCAGCCTCCTGCTGGTCGCCGTCGGCGCCGCCGTACCCGCCCTGAGCCGCACGTACATCGACATGTTCCTCATCGGAGGGCAGACGTCCCTGCTCGGTGTGCTCTTCACGGCGATGGCGTCCGCACTGGTGCTCGCCGCGGTGCTCACCGCGCTCCAGCAGGCCAACCTGCTGCGCGGGCGCATCATCTCCTCGACCCTCGGCAGCGCCCGGTTCCTGCGGCACCTGCTCAGGCTGCCCGTCACCTTCTACGCCCAGCGGAGCCCGGCCGACCTGGTCCAGCGGCTGCGGTCCAACGACGCGGTCGCCGAAACGCTCGCCCGTGACCTGTCCGCCGCGGGCGTGGACGCCGTCGTCGTCGTGCTCTACGCCGTGCTGCTGTGGACGTACGACCCCCAACTCACCGTCGTCGGCATCGGCATCGCGCTGCTCAACGTGGTGGCCATGCGGATCGCGATCCACGTACGGGCGACCGGCACCCGGAAACTCCGCGCCGAGAGCGCACGGCTCACCAACACGTCCTACAGCGGCCTCCAGCTCATCGAGACCATGAAGGCCACCGGCGGCGAGAACGGATTCTTCCGCCGCTGGGCCGGCCAGCACGCCGTCACCCTCGACGTGCAGCAGCGCCTCGGCGTGCCCAGCGCGTGGCTGGCGATCGTCGCACCCACCCTGGCCGCGCTCAACAGCGCCCTGATCCTGATGATCGGCGGCCTGCGGGCGGTCGAGGGACATCTCACCGTCGGTCTGCTCGTCGCCTTCCAGGCCCTGGTGACCAGCTTCACCGCGCCGATCACCCGTCTCAACGGCGTCGCCGGACGGATCCAGGACTTCGCCGCCGACGTCGCCCGGCTCAAGGACGTCGAGAACTTCCCCGTCGACCCGATCCACACCCGCCGCGAACCCGCCACCGCCCGCCGCCTCACCGGCCGCGTGGAGCTGGACGGCGTCACCTTCGGCTACAGCCCGCTGGACGCCCCGCTGCTCAAGGACTTCTCGCTGTCCGTCGGCCCGGGGCAGCAGGTCGCGCTCGTCGGCGGCTCCGGCAGCGGCAAATCCACCGTCTCCCGGCTGATCGCGGGACTCTACGCACCCTGGGAAGGCGCCATCCGTATCGACGCGATGCGGCTGGAGGACATCCCGCGCGGCGCGCTGTCCGCCTCCGTCTCCTTCGTCGACCAGGACGTCTTCCTCTTCGAGGGCACCGTCCGCGACAACGTGACGCTGTGGGACCCCTCCATCCCGGACGAGGCCGTCGTCGCCGCGCTCCAGGACGCCGCCGTCCTCGACGTGGTCTCCCGCCGCCCCGGCGGGATACGCAGCCGCGTCGAGCAGGACGGCCGCAACTTCTCCGGAGGCCAGCGTCAGCGCCTGGAGATCGCCCGGGCCCTCGTCCGCGACCCCAGCGTGATGGTGCTCGACGAAGTGACCAGCGCCCTGGACGCGGTGACCGAACGGCTCGTCATCGACAACCTGCGCCGCCGCGGCTGCGCCTGCGTGGTCATCGCCCACCGGCTCAGCACCGTGCGCGACAGCGACGAGATCCTGGTGCTCGACCGCGGCACCGTCGTCGAACGAGGACGGCACGAGTACCTGCTGGCCACCGGGGGCCCGTACGCCGAACTGGTCAAGGAGCACTGAGGTGACCTCTCCGCACCCCGCCCCGGTCACCGCCGCCCACACTCCCATGGCGCCGGACCCGGTCGCGGCCGCCCTGGGCGCACTGGGCACACCGGTCGACTGCACGGACCTGCGCAGCCTGGCACTGGAGGGCCCGTCCGTACTCTGGCTCGTCGTTCACGGCGCGCTGGACCTGTTCGCCGTCGACGCCGCGCTGCTCGGCCACTGGCACTTCCTGGGCCGCCTCGAAGCGGGCGCGCTGTTGCTGGGCCCCGCGGAGGGCCCCCAGCACACCCTGATCGGCCGGCCCTCGCGCGACTGCCACCTGCGCCGCATCGAGCTGCGGGAGCTGTACCGCCCGGAGCACGGCAACGGGTGGGACACGAACCAGTGGGACGCGACCCAGTGGAACACCGGGCAGTGGAGCACCGGGCAGGGGTACGACGCGCACGGGTACGAAGGCCAGGGGGGGTACGGCCCCGGCGGGTACGGACACGCCCACAGCGGTCTCAGCCCCCTCGAGAACGCCTTCGCGCTCGGCGTCGGCCGCGGTCTGAGGGTGCTCTACCAGGCGCCGCTGGACGGCCGGGCCGACAGCGAGCCGGGCGCGGCCGACGACGACATCGTGTGGATGCGGCTCACCCCCGGCAGCGTGCAGTACGGCGCCGCCTACGAGGCCGAGGCGGCCGGCGTCCTCCTCGTCGACCCGGCCATGTGGCAGGGCATGGTCGAGCAGCAGTACCGGCTGCTCTACGCGCTGGACCGCTGGATCGAACAGCGCGAGCGCGACCACGAGGACCGTACGGCGGCCGGCCTGGAAGCCGGCCGCGCGGCACGTACCGAGGCCGACCAGGCGCTGCTGGCCTCCATCGGCCGCTCCGGCAGGGGCGCCCGCCCCACCGCCAGCGTGGACGCGACCTTCGCCGCCTGCCGTCTGGTCGCCGAAGAGGCGCGCATCACCCTGTCCGAACCGGCTGACGCGGGGGCGGGAGCCGAGCGGATGGACCCCGTCGAGCGGGTCGCGCTCGCCTCCCGGCTCCGTACGCGCACGGTCCGGCTCGAAGGGCGCTGGTGGCGGGAGAACAGCGGGCCTCTGGTGGGCCGGCGCGAGGAGGACGCGACGCCGGTCGCCCTGCTGTGGCGGCGCGGCGGGTACGTGGCGGTCGACCCCGCGGACGGAACGCGCGAGCGGATCACCAAGACCGGTGAGGCCGGCTTCGAACGGCACGCCGTGATGTTCTACCGCCCGCTGCCCGACGGAAAGCCGGGGCTGCTGTCCCTGCTGCGCTTCAGCCTGCGGGGCACCCGCCAGGAGCTGCGGGCCATCGTCCTCGGCGGGCTGGTCGCGGTGGTGCTGGGGGCGCTGGTGCCCGTGGCCACCGGCAAGGTGCTCGGCCAGTACGTACCGGCGGCCGAAGCCGGCCTGATCGTGCAGACCGCCGTCGCGCTCATCGCGGCCGGCGTGGTCGCGGCCGCCTTCATGCTGCTGCAGAACATGTCCATCCTTCGGCTGGAGGGCCGGATAGAGGCCACGCTGCAGCCCGCGGTGTGGGACCGGCTGCTGCGGCTGCCGACGAACTTCTTCGCGGGACGCTCGACGGGGGAGCTGGCCGGCGCGGCCATGGGCATCAGCGCCATCCGCCGCACCCTGTCCGGCATCGGCACGGTCTGCGTGCAGGCGAGCACGGTCGGCACGATGAACCTGGTGCTGCTGCTGGTCTACAGCGTGCCGCTGGCGCTGGTCGCGCTCGCCATGCTGCTGGTGATCGCGGCGGTCTTCACCGGGCTGGGGCTCTGGCAGCTGCGCTACCAGCGTCGCCTGATCAAGATCAGCCACCGGCTCGACAACCGCGCCTTCCAGACGCTGCGCGGTCTGCCCAAGCTGCGCGTCGCCGCCGCCGAGAGCTTCGCCTACGCGGCCTGGGCGCGCGAGTTCGCGGGCACGCGGGTGCTGCAGCAGCGCGTCGGCAGGCTGCAGAACCTCGTCACGGTCCTCAACGCCGTCTGCCTGCCGCTGTGCACGCTCGTGATGTTCATGCTGCTGGCCGGACCGGCCCGCGGCACGATGTCGGCCGCGGAGTTCCTCACCTTCAGCACCGCCGTGACGATGATGCTCTCCTCGGTGACACAGCTGACCGGAGCGCTCCTGTCCGCCGCCGCCGTGCAGCCTCTCTTCGAGGAGGTCGCGCCGATCCTGCGGGCCGAGCCGGAGGTACGCGGCGCCGCCACCCAGCCGGGCGTGCTGAGCGGAGCCGTGGAGGCCCGGCAGCTGTCCTACCGCTACACCGAGGACGGTCCGCTCGTCCTCGACGGCGTGGACTTCCAGGTCCGCCCCGGCGAGTTCGTCGCGATCGTCGGAGCGAGCGGCTGCGGAAAGTCGACCCTGCTGCGGCTGCTCATCGGCTTCGACAAGCCCACCTCAGGCAGTGTGCTCTTCGACGGCCAGGATCTGGCGGCGCTCGACCAGGCGGCGGTGCGCCGCCAGTGCGGCGTCGTCCTGCAGAACGCCCAGCCCTTCACCGGCTCCATCCTCGACTGCATCCGGGGAGCGGAAGCGTTCTCGCTGGAGGAGGCGTGGGAGGCCGCTGCGATGGCCGGGCTGGCCGAGGACATCAAGGCCATGCCGATGGGCATGCACACCATGCTCTCCGACGGCGGCGGCACCATCTCGGGCGGCCAGCGCCAGCGGCTCATGATCGCTCAGGCCCTCATCCGCCGGCCCCGGATCCTCTTCTTCGACGAGGCCACCAGCGCGCTGGACAACGAAGCCCAGCGCGTGGTGATCCAATCCACCCGCGCCCTGCGCGCGACCCGCATCGTGATCGCGCACAGACTGTCCACGATCATGGACGCCGACCGGGTGATCGCCATGTCGGACGGCCGTGTCGTCCAGCTGGGCTCCCCGGCGGAACTGCTCGCGGACACGGACGGCCTGTTCCACGAACTGGTCCGCCGCCAGCTGTGGCGGTGATCGTCGTAGAGGCCGGCACCAAAGCGATGTCCGTTTAGGCACCTTTATTGATACTTCGAGAAAGTATGCCCGTAGGTTCTTGTTTCGGGTGATGGGTGACGCCAATTCCGTTTTCTAATAAATGGTGAATCGGTGGTCGCCGCCAGTGATGTGGGTCACCTCCAATTCCGCCCCCTGTGATGCTGGCGCGGAGTCAGATGTGAAGCCCGGCAGAATAGTTGGGTCAAAGCGTGGCGGGCGTAGGGTTGATCCTTTTCTTTTCTTACGCCAGATTCATTTGCATTGATGAATCGCGGCCTTGTTCTTGTCGCTTTCCTTCGCTTACGGTCACCTCCATCCGGATGGACCGCCGAATCCTGCCGCCGTCCGGGCATCGAACCCACCCACACGTCCGGCAGGAGCGGGGGACCCAGGTTTGCCGCCGGTCCGGTCTCCGGAGCGGCTCGGGGTGAAGCCGCGTGCGCCGCGGCCGGGCATCTCCTGCCCGAACCCGACAGCTCACCTCGCAGGCGAAGGAGAGGAACTCGCCATGCGTGGACACGGAAAGCACCGCCGACCCAAGGACAACCCGCTCGCTCGCCGTCTCGCCGCCGTCGGCACCGGCGGCGCCGCACTCGTGCTGCCGGTGATCGGCGCCACCACCGCCGGAGCGGCGACGCCGCAGGCCGCACATTCCGTCGCAGTTGAAAAGGGATCGCTCACGGCTGCGGTCAAGGCGGCCGCGAAGTCCGGCAAGGTGACGTATTCCGTGGTCGCCGGTGACTCGCTCTCGAAGATCGCCGAGAAGCACTCGGTGAAGGGCGGCTGGAAGCAGCTCTACAAGGACAACCGCGCCGTCGTGGGCAAGAACCCGGCGCTCATCCGGCCGGGCATGAAGCTCACCATCGCCAAGGAGGCCGCCCCCCGCGCGGCCGCCACCGAGCGCGCGGACCGCTCGGCGCGCCCCACCGCTCTGGCCGCGCCCGCCCCGGCCGCCAAGGCGGCGCCGGCGAAGGCGGTCTACGCCAACAACCTCGACGGCTGGATCCGCGAGTCCCTCGACATCATGAAGCAGCACAACATCCCGGGCAGCTACGAGGGCATCCACCGCAACATCATGCGGGAGTCCAGCGGTAACCCGAACGCGATCAACAACTG
>NZ_BMQQ01000040.1 GCF_014648195.1 Streptomyces purpureus | reverse complement strand
ACACCCACGGCACCAACGCCGCCCTCAACATCAACGCCACCACCTCCTACGGCAACATCACCGCCCGCAGCCTCTGACGAGCCCCTCAACCCACAAGGAGTGCAAGCCATGTCCCAGCAGGACCGCCCGGAATTGCAGAAGGCCATCGAGGAGATCGTCGAGTCCGGTTTCACCGGCGTGCAGCTGCGCGTGCACGACGAGCGGGGCGAGTGGGTCGGCAGCGCCGGTGTGCGCAAGCTGGGCGAGACCGCCAAGCCGCCGATGAACGGGCACGTCCGGATAGGCAGCGTCACCAAAACCTTCGCCGCGACCGTGGCGCTGCAGCTGGTGGACGAGGGCGCGTTCACGCTGGACGATCCGGTGGCCGGCCACCTGCCCGAGTTCGAGCTGGACCCGAAGACCACGGTGCGGATGCTGCTCCAGCACACCAGTGGGGTGTTCAACTTCACCGGCGAGTACTACGACGACGGGACGTTCGCGCCGGGGATCCCCGCCACGACCTCGGGCCGGGAGTGGGTGGACAACCGGTTCAGGACCTACCGGCCGGAGGAGCTGGTACGGCTGGCGCTGTCCAAGCCGGCGCGGTTCGAGCCGGGGAGCGACTGGAGCTACTCCAACACCAACTACGTGCTGGCCAGGCTGCTCATCGA
Source organism: Streptomyces purpureus (assembly GCF_014648195.1). Taxonomy (GTDB): domain Bacteria; phylum Actinomycetota; class Actinomycetes; order Streptomycetales; family Streptomycetaceae; genus Streptomyces; species Streptomyces purpureus. The sequence goes on along the minus strand of NZ_BMQQ01000040.1, from coordinate 47,812 downwards.
GAAGGTCACCGGTCACTCGCTCGCCGAGGAGATGCGGCGGCTGATCCTGGGGCCCCTCGAGCTGTCGGGCACCATGATGCCGGAGACCCGGCAGGAAGTCCCCGAGCCGCACGCCCACGCCTACTACCGGTACGAGGCCGCCGGCCGGGAGGAGACGGTCGACGTCACCCGCCAGAACCCCTCCTGGATCGCCACCGGCGGCGACATGATCTCGACTACGCGGGACCTCCACACGTTCATCTCCGGGCTGATGGGGGGCAAGCTCCTGCCGGCCCCGCTGCTGGCCGAGATGTGCACGCCGCATCCCAAGGCCGGTTACGGCCTGGGGGTGATGGTGCAGGCCGTCGGTGAGAACGGCTCCACCGTCATCACGCACAACGGCGGCATGGCAGGCCACGCGGCGCTGATGTACAGCACGCCCGACGGCAGCAAGACCCTGACCGCCGCGGTGAACTATGTCGACGACGCCGCGCTGTCCCTGGCCGTGCCGTTCCAGGAGGCGACGCAGAGGCTCATGAAGGAGGTGTTCTAGGAGAACACCAGTGGCCGCCGGAGAATCAGCGCATCAGCTCTCCGGCGTTCACCAGCAGCGACTGGCCCGTGATCGCGCGGGCCCGGTCCGAGGCGAGGAAGGCCGCCGCCTCCGCCACGTCCCCGTCGGTCGCCAGCTCCGGCAGGGCCATCCGCTCGGTGAGCCGCCCCAGCACCTCCGCCTCCGGGACACCCTCGGTGTGCGCGGTGAACCGTACGTACGCCTGGACCGGCGGTCCCCACATCCAGCCCGGGAGCACGGTGTTGACCCGGATCCGGTGGGAGCCGAACTCCCGGGCCATCGAGTACATCGCAGAGGTCAGCGCGCCCTTCGACGCCGCGTACGCCGCCTGCCGTACCTGCGAGGGCGCGGCCACCGCCGACTGCGTGCCGATGATGACCACCGAACCGCCCCGCTCCTTGAGCGCCGGCAGACAGGCCCGGGTCATCCGCAGCGTCCCCAGCAGGTTGACGTCGAGCACCCCCTGCCAGGTGGCGAGGTCCGCGTCCTCGATCCCCCCGAAGTACGAGTCCCAGGCGGCGACATGGACCACCGCGTCGATCCCGCCGAACCGTTCGACGGCGAGCGCGGCCAGCGCCGCGCACTGCCCCTCGTCCGTGATGTCGGTGGCCAGATGGGCCGTGCGGCGCCCCTCCGGGTCGATCTCGTGGGCGGCCTTCACGAGATTGGCCTCGGTACGCGCGCCGAGGACCGCGTTGCCCCCGTCCCGCACCACCGTCGCCGCGACCTGATGGCCGAGCCCGGCGCCGACCCCCGACACGACGACGGTCTTCCCCTGCAGCGGCATCCCGGCGCCTCCCGACTCTGGCCAACTATCTGACGGCCCGTCAGAGTAGGTCTCCGTCACCCACATGGGAAGGGAATGAGCGGCCATGACCGAGGACACGCGCAGTGAGGTGTACGCGGAGCTGGCGGCGGTCGGCCCGTACGGGGTCCGCCCCGGCCACGCCCTGATCACCATGGTCGAACCGCATCCGGGCCAGGAGTACGCCTACAACCGCTGGTACGAGGACGACCACTACTACGCGGGCGCGATGGCCATGCCCTGGATGTTCGCCGGCCGCCGCTGGGTCGCCACCCGCGACCTCCAGGAGCTGCGCTACCCCGAGAAGTCCGCCATCGCCCAGCCGGTCACCGCCGGCTGCTACCTCTCCACGTACTGGATCACCGAGGGCCGCTACGACGAGCACATGAAGTGGACCGTCGGCATCAACAAGCGCCTCAACCGCGACGGCCGGGTCCACCAGGCCCGTACCCATGTCTTCACCGCCTTCCAGGACCACGAGGCCACCGTCTACCGCGACGGCGCGGCCGGTCCCCGCGACATCCACGCGCTGGACCATCCGTACGCGGGCCTGGTCCTCCAGGTCGTCGACGCGGAGGACGCCGGGCGGCGGGCGGAGCTCCTGGAGTGGCTGCGCTCGCACGAGCTGCCGCGGCTGCTGGCCGGCTCACCGGCCGCGATGGTGACCCTCTTCCGCCCGACCCCGCTGCCCGGCGACCGGATGACCTATGTGAAGCAGGTGGAGGGGGTGGACACCCGGCTCACCCTGCTCTGGTTCCTGGAGAGCGATCCGCGCGCCTGCTGGGAGGCGCGCTTCACGGGCCTGTCCGTGGGGGAGCGCGGCCGGGTGGAACTGGTGGCGCCGTTCATCCCGACGGTGCCGGGCACGGACCGCCACGTCGACCGTCTGCGGGCATAGCCGAGCCCCCTCGGCCAGGACGGCGGACCGGTCGAGAGGGCTCCGTGTGGTGCGGGTGAAGCGGCGACTCAGAGGGTGCCCGTGCTCACTTCGGTCACGAACGCGTTCCACGTGCCGTGTCCGAAAGTGAGCGACGGGCCCTCCGGCGCCTTCGAGTCGCGGACGTCGATCGCCGCGACGACGGGGGACTTGACCTCGACGCACGCGCCGTTGCCCCCGGAGTAGGAGGACTTGGTCCAGTGGTCCGTCGCGCCCTGAATGATCGCCATGATCTTCGCTCCGATTTCTGCCGGTGGTGTCGCGCCAAGTTGGCGTGATCGACGCTACTGGTCGACTTCGGTGCGCGGGCCAGGCGTTCACTCGACCGGATGGCACATTCGCTGTGTGCCTTCCGCCGAGCCGGGGTGAGGGTGTACGATACGGGCTTTTCAGCGGGCGAAGTCCTTGGCGATCTCGGAGATGAACCGCCGCGTCTGGTCCGCGTTCAGGGCCTGGGCGCGCAGGTGCTCGTACATCACGCTGTACTTCTGCACGTCGTTCGCCTTCTCCAGATAGAGGTCGCTCGTCACGCCCTCGATGTAGACGACGCTGGAGTCCGAGGCGTCCGGGAACTCCAGGATCGCGTAGTGCCCGCTGATGCCCGGATGCGCGCCCATGTCGAACGGCAGCACCTGCACGGTCACATGGGGCTCGTGGGACTGCTCGATGAGATGGTCGAGCTGCTCGATCATCAGCTGCTTGTCGCCGACGATCCGGCGCAGCGCGCCCTCGTCGATCACCGCCCAGAGCCGCAGCGGGGCCTCACCGTCCTTGATCCGCTCCTGGCGGCGGGCCCGTACGTTCACCCGTTTCTCGATGTCGCCGGGCGAGGTCTCCGGCAACGCGCCGCTGATGAGGGCTTCCGAGTAGCGCCGGGTCTGGAGCAGGCCGGGCACGATCTGCGGCTCGTACACCCGCAGGGAGGCCGCGTCCGTCTCCAGGCCGATGTAGACGCTGTACGGGATGTCGCCGAAGGCGTGCCACCAGCCCTGCTGGCGGGAGTCCTTCGCCATCTGCATCAGCGAATCGACGATGCGGTGGTCCTCGACGTCGTACACCCCGCACAGATCGCGTACGTCGCGCTGGCTGATGGAGCGGCGGCCGTTCTCCAGGCGGCTGATCTTCGACTGGGAGACCAGCAGACGCTCGGCCACCTCCTCCGCCGTCATGCCCTTGAGCTCGCGAAGCCGGCGCAACTCCTGGCCCAAACGGCGTCGCCTGACGGTGGGATTGACATTGGACGCCACGGAAACTGCACCTCCGGCTGCTGGCTACTGCTGACACTGGCGTAGCTCTGCGTATCTACGTCTCAGCAGACTGCCACCAAAGGTGTGGGGCGCGCTGGGAAATGGCCACACGCGCGGGCGCGCGGGGCAGCCTGTGTGGCTGCCCCGCGCGCCTGTGCGGCTTCCGGACCGGGTCTTGGGGACGACGGACGGTACGGCGGTGCGGTGTGCCGGCTTGCTGGGGTGTGTGGTGCTGTCAGTGCGCGGCGACCCGGGCCATCGAGCCGTGACGCGACTGGGACGGCATCGGCACGGCCGCCTGACGGCTACCGGTCGAAGCCTGGTTACGGCGCGGCTGCGCGGCCACACCGTTCTGGACGTCCATCACGGCGTGCGCCACGAGACCGCCCATGGGGTCGTGCCTGATCAGATCCCGGAGGCGGGAGCGCGACGAGCGTCCCTCGTTCCCGGGATACAGGTGCTTGCCGAGACCGACCGCGTGGGCCAGCGCGGCGAGCGCCGCGGTCCGCGGGTCCGGCGGTACGCCGGTGCGGATCGCACTGTCCAGCCGGGCCCTGATGTCCCGGCTGATGGCCGTGTCCGTCGCCTGGTAGCGAGTCGTCGGCAGCACTCCGCACATCTGGCCCGCCACGGCATGCACCATGCCGCACCGCTCCAGATGAGCGAGGTAAATCTGGCGGAGCCCCAGTCGGGGTCCACCGATCCAGTGGACGGCCCGTACCGGGCTGCCGCGCCTGCGCAGCAGTTCCAGTGCGGAGTCCAGAGTCGGATCTCCGGTCGGCCGTGGCATCACCACGGCGATACGATCCCCGTCAGGGGCTATCCGTCCTGCCAGAGCCAGCTCCACTAGCTGTGCTCCGGCCAGGCCGAGGTCGAGCGACTGCGGCTGCGCTGTGGTACCCGTGGCCGGGTCCAGAGCGAGCAGCAGAAGCTCCTCCGGAATTGTTCTGCGGCTCCTGCCCATCCATGCCTCCCCGCGTGGATGAATGACAGGGTGACCCCTCTCACATTGGTCTGTCGAGAGCGCCTGGGTGCTTTGTACGGGAACCGTCAGCTATGTCGTTCTCGTCTAGCACGGGGGCCAAGCGCTCACACAGGACACTGAGAGATGGTTCGGACAGCGCGGCCGGAGTCGACTCCGGCCGCAGCGAATTGATGACGCATGAAGGAGGCACGGTGGCGGGCGAGTCCCCCGACAAGTCGGAGCAGCAGAAGTCGTCGGGGGAGACGACTCCGGGCGGACGGGACCCGCGGGTCTCGGTGTTCCGCGACTCAAATTCCTCCCCGGCCGTGTCCACGACCGCGGTTCAGGTCGACCAGCCCACGGCCGTCTTCAAGGCGGTGGCCCCGCGCGCACCGGAGCCGGAGCCGGAGTCCGAGCCGGCGGCCAAGGCCGAGCCCGAGGTCGAGGTCGAAGCTGAGCCCGAGACCCAGACCAGGGGCGACGACAAGCCGGAGGCCGCCGCCGAAGGTGACACACGGCTGCGCCAGGCGGTCGCCGCGTGGGTGAAGACGGCGGAGGACAAGGCCGGCGAGCCTGCCGATGCCGCCGAGCCCGCCGAGCCCGCCGGTGAAAGCGCTGGTGAGGCAGTGCAGGATCGTGCCGTCACCGAGGAGGCCGAGGAGCCCGAGCAGTCCGAGGGGTCTTCGGAGGCCGGCGAGGCGCCTGAGTCCTCTGTGACGGTCGAGACGCCCGTCGCGGCCGTCCCGGCCCCCGCCAAGGGTCCTGACGCACCCTCCTGGGCCGCGAAGGACAAGCCCAAGGCCGAGCCGAAGGCTCCCGCCAAGGACGAGACGCCCCAGAAGTCGAACGAGAAGCCGAGCGAGAAGCCGAGCGAGAAGCGAGCGGCCGACGACGAGCCGGTCGACCAGCCCACCACCGTCTTCAAGGCGATCAAGCCGCCCGTCGTCGACCAGCCGACCACCGCGCTCAAGATCGTCACGCCGGACGAGGCGGCGGCCCGCAAGACCCCCGCCGAGCCCCGCCCCAGCACGTTCGTCCCGCTGCGGACGGACGATGCCCCCAAGCCGCCCGCTCCCAAGCCGCCCGCCGGCCCGTCCCCCGTACGGATCTCGGCGCCGGCACCCGCGGAGGCCCCCGCGGCGCCCGCGGCCCGCGTACCCGCCTCGCTCAGTGAGGCCGAGCGGACCAAGCAGCAGCCGCTGCCGCCGCAGCCGCCGCTCGACCTGCTGGCCGAGCTGACCAACACCCCGCCCCCGCCGCAGACCCCGATCCGGACCGTGGTGCGGCGGTTCAAGATCTGGACGCCCCTCGTCGTCCTGCTGCTGATCGTGTTCGCGGTCGCACAGGCCGTCCGGCCGCTGCCCGTCCCCAAGCTGACCCTCACCGCCGCCCCCACGTTCACCTTCGGGGGCGGCGAGCTGAAGATGCCGTGGCCGGACGAGGGCCAGGGCGCGGTCGAGGTCGAGGGCGTCGGCAGCATGGGCACGTACGGCGCCCAGAAGCCCGCGCCGATCGCCAGCGTCGCCAAGACCATGACGGCGTACGTGATCCTGCGCGACCACCCGATCAAGGGGAAGGCGTCCGGTCCCGAGATCGAGGTCGACGCCAAGGCCGGTGACGAGGCCAAGCGCCCCTCGGAGTCGACGGCCCCGATCAAGGAGGGGCAGAAGTACACCCAGAAGCAGCTCCTCCAGCTGCTGATGATCCCGTCCGGCAACAACGTGGCCCGTCTCCTTGCCCGCTGGGACGCCGGCAGCGAGGCGAAGTTCGTCGAGAAGATGAACGCGGCCGCCAAGGAGCTGGGTATGACCGGCTCGACGTACACGGACCCCAGCGGTCTGGAGAAGACGACCGTCTCCACCCCGCAGGACCAGCTGAAGCTGGGCAAGGCGGTCATGCAGTACGACGTGTTCCGGGAGATCGTGAACATGCCGAACCTCCGGGTCCCCGGCATCGACACCCAGATCGAGAACAACAACAACATCCTGCTGGAGCCGGGTGTCAGCGGCATCAAGACCGGCTCGTCCACCCCGGCCGGCGGCAATCTCCTCTGGGCCGCCGACACGGTCGTCGACGGCAAGAAGCGCCGGATCCTCGGCGTCGTGATGGGCGCCCAGAACGCCGGCGTCCTGCACGAGAAGCTCCAGCTGGCCATCGACAACAGCCTCAAGCTGATCCAGACGGCCCAGAAGGACGTCACCTCCGCCTCCGTGGTGAAGAAGGGTCAGGTCGTCGGTCACATCGACGACGGCATGGGTGGGCTGACCCCGGTCATCGCCACCAAGGACGTCAAGGCCGTCGGCTGGCCCGGTCTGAAGGTGGAGCTGACGCTGGACAACGGCGGCAAGGCCGTCCCGCACGAGGCCAAGGCCGGCACGGTGATCGGGGAGATCTCGATCGGCACGGGGACCGGCAAGGTCAGCTCGCCGGTCGCCCTCAAGAGCGATCTGGTCGAGCCCGGCTTCGGCAAGAAGCTGACGCGCCTCGGCTGACGCGGCTGGGCGCCCCGGTCACCGGGGCGCCCAGCTGTTAGCGTTTCCTGCTTCCGGCGTTTGTTGATTCCGGGCCGGCGACGGGGGTGCGAGGGGTGCAGCGCAGGGGTCGGGGACTACACGGAGAGAGCCGCAGTGACGACTGTTGACCCGCCACGCGCCGAGCCGGGAGGGGGCCAGGGCCGGGCGCCGGCCCCGCCGCGAATACAGCTTCCGGCCCCCAGGAACCCGGCGCCGCGCGGCCAGGGCCCCCGTCCGGCGGCCCGCCCGAGGCCGTTCCACCGGCGCCGTCGCTTCCCGGTCGCCGTCGCGACCGCGGCCGCCGCGCTGACGCACGTCCTGTGGTTCTACGTCTTCGCCAACAGCGGCGGTGACCTCGCCGCCCAGGACGCCTGGGCGGAGTTCGTCGGCCGGCACCCCGACTCGGCGTACAACCTCGCCTGGTATGGCGGCATGCACCCGGTCTCGTACAGCGTGGTGTCGCCGTACGTGATGTCCGTCCTCGGTGTCCGCACGACGATGATGGTCGCCGGCACGGTCTCGGCCGGGCTGGTGGCGCTGATCCTGGTCCGGGTGCGGGCCGTCCGCAATCCGCTGGCCTGCGCGCTCGCCGGGGTGTTCGCGCTGCTGTGCAACGCGCTGTCCGGTCGGGTCACCTTCGGCCTGGGCATGATGTTCGCGCTGGGCGCCGTCGCCGCCGTGTTCTGCTGGCCCTACCGCTGGCGGCACAAGCGCTGGGCGAAGGCCGCCGTCGCCGCGCCGCTTGCCGGTCTGGCCACGGCCGCGAGCCCGGTCGCGGGGCTGTTCCTCGGGGTGGTCGCCGCCGCGCTGTTCCTGCACAAGCGGCGCCCGGGGGCGTACGCGCTCGGGCTGGCCCCGGTCGTGGTGGTGGCGCTCTCGGCGTGGCTGTTCCCCTTCTCCGGGACGCAGCCGATGTCGCTGATGTCGACGAGCCTGCCGTTCGTCTTCGGCGTGCTGGTCGCCGTGCTCGTGCCCAAGCAGTGGCATACGGTCCGCACCGCCGCGGCCGTCTACGCGGCCGGCACCCTGCTGACCTGGGTGGTCGACTCGCAGATCGGGTCGAACGTGTCGCGGATGGCGATGCTGTTCGCGGGCGTGGTGCTGCTCGCCGCCCTGCCGTACGCCGTGCCGCGCTCGCGCAGGTGGTACGCGCTGGTGCTGGCCTTCGCCGGGCTCACCTTCTGGATCGGCTTCAAGAGCGTCGACGACGTGGTGCGGACCGCGCCGGACGCGTCCTGGGCGCGTGAGGCGGCGCCGCTGATCAACCAGCTCCAGGTGCGCGGCGCGGAGAAGGCGCGGGTGGAGGTGGTCCCGGCGCGCAGCCACCGCGAGGCCTCGGCCCTGGCCCCGTACATCAACCTCGCCCGCGGCTGGAACCGGCAGGCGGACATGGAGCGCAACCCGGTCTTCTACGACGACACGCTCAGCGCCGCCGCCTACCAGGAGTGGCTGGCCCGCTGGGCCGTGCACTACGTCGTGCTGCCGACGGGCGCCCCGGACTCGGGCGCCGAGCAGGAGGCGAAGCTCGTCGCGGAGGGCCTGCCGTATCTGCGGCAGATCTGGTCGGACGCCAACTGGCGGCTGTTCGAGGTCGCCGACCCCACCCCGCTCGCGGCGCCGCCGGCCAAGGTGGACCGGGCGGGTGCGAACGAGGTCACGCTCCGCCTGGACGCGCCGGGCCGGATCCTGATCCGTGTGCCGTACTCCCCGTGGCTCGCCCTGGTCGACGAGAACGGCAAGAAGCTGGAACCCCCGCAGGAGACTGAGGAGTCGAAGGCCCGCACGGACGACGAGCTGCCGAAGTCCTTCACCAACGAGCACGGCTGTCTGCTGAAGGCCGAGGAGGACGCGGAAGGCGACGAGTGGACCGAGCTCCTGGCGCCGAAGGCGGGCGTCTACCGGCTCGCGGCCCCGTACAAGATCTTCCCGCGCGGCACGACCTGCCCGGAGGAACTCCGCTGACCGGCTGACGCACACGAAAAAGCCGGGCCCGCACTTTTCGGTGCGGTCCCGGCTCTTTTACGCGTCAGCGTCAGGCGGCGACGATGTTCTCCGCCGTCGGGCCCTTCTGGCCCTGCGCGATGTCGAAGGTCACCTTCTGGCCTTCGAGCAGCTCACGGAAGCCCTGAGCGGCGATGTTCGAGTAGTGGGCGAAGACGTCGGGGCCGCCGCCGTCCTGCTCGATGAAGCCGAAGCCCTTTTCCGCGTTGAACCACTTCACGGTGCCGGATGCCATGTCAAATCTCCTTCTGGGGGCAATGCCCGGAGCCCACACTGTGCGGGCTCCGTGTCGCCGCGATGATTGCCCCGCCCGGAGAATTAATCCGGAAATACGTTTTTGGGAACCACAACTGCAACCGCGTCGACAGTAGCACGGTGGGTTCGGCCCCGCTGGGAAGAGAAATCCGACTGTGCCACTTGAGTGAGACACCCTCACCGCGTGTCACGTAATTTTTTGATGCGGGGCCCCGAAAACTCACCGATCACGGAGCCGTTTTCCGGAAAAACACTGCCCCGTCGGCTCACGCAGAACGGCCCCGGACGAGGAGTCCGAGGCCGAGCGGGGTGCCTCCCTGGGGAGGAGCCCCCAGGTCGGCGGTGTGATGCATGGTGCCCCCGGCAGGATTCGAACCTGCGACACCCGCTTTAGGAGAGCGGTGCTCTATCCCCTGAGCTACGAAGGCGGCGCGACTAGCGTAGCGGATGGCGTCCCTGGGCCGACCGGGTGTCGTGAGGGTTCGTCGGTCCGCGTCGGGGCGGGGGTGGGGGAACGATCCGGTGGGTGGCCAGGTGGGCGGCCCGGTGACCGTGGTGGAGGAGTCGTCGTATGAGCAGCAGCCCGGGGTCCGGGGCCGGTCGCAGCGCCAAGGAGATCGTGCTCGCCGCCGGGGGTGAGCTGTTCGGGGCGCTGGACGCGCGGGTCGTCGACAAGTGGTTCTCGGAGGGGTTCGTCCAGCACGATCCGACCGTCGCGGACGGGCGCCAGGGGCTCAGGGCGATGCTCGGGATGCTGGGAGACGACTTCCGGTACGAGGTGCACCGGGTCCTGGAGGACGGGGATCATGTCGCCCTCCACGTCACGTACGAAGGGTTCGGGCCCGGCCCCATGGTCGCGTTCGACGTGTTCCGGGTGGAGGACGGGCGGATCGCCGAGCACTGGGACGCCCTGCAGCCGCTCACAGGGGAGAGCGTCAGCGGCCGGAGCGAGACCGACGGGCCCACCGAGGTCGTCGACCTGGACCGGACGGAGGCCAACCGGGCGCTGGTGACCGGCTTCGTGGAGGGGGTGCTCATGGGCGGCGGCCGGGACGTCACCGAGTTCATCGACGCCCACCGGTACCACCAGCACGATCCCCACTTCGGCGACGGCCTCGAGGGGCTGCGGGCCGGGCTCGTCACGTTCGCCGGGCGCGGGCAGCGGATCGCCTACCGCGCGCTGCACAAGACCGTCGCGCAGGGCAACTTCGTCCTGACCCTCGCCGACGGGGCGGTCGGCCCGGCCCCGAGCGTCTTCTACGACCTCTTCCGGGTGGAGGACGGCAGGATCGTCGAGCACTGGGACGTCATCCAGCCGATCCCGGAGACGACCGCCCACGACCACGGCATGTTCTGACCCGTGGGCCGTGCCCGTCCGCGGCGCTCGATGGTCCGTACACCGATCTTGACGGGGGCAGGGCGGGCGCATAGCGTCGCCGCGGAAAGGTGGGGGCCGTGGAGATCGTTCGGAAGCTGACCGCGCCCGGCGCGCCCTTCGCCGTCACGGACGGCGTCTATGCCGAGGGGCCGCGCACGCTGCGCGAGTTCGTGGAGGCGACCTGGGCGTACGGCGAGCGGCCCTTCCTCGTCTCGCGGGACGGGACCATGAGCTACGGCGACTTCTTCGCCCGGGCCTGTGCGCTCGCCCGCAGGTTCGCCGAGGTCCACGGGCTGCGCCCGGGCGACCGGGCCGTCGTCGCGATGCGCAACCACCCCGAGTGGCAGATCGCCTTCTGGGCGGCCCAGCTGGCGGGCCTGGTGGCGGTGCCGCTCAACGCCTGGTGGGCCGAGGACGAGTTCTGTTACGCCCTCGACGACTGCCGGCCCGGGATCCTCCTCGTCGACGGGGAGCGGGTGGCGCGCGTACGGCGCTGGGCGGCGCGGGCCGAGGTCCCCGGCGTCGTCTTCCACGGGGAGGCCGAGCCCGGGTTCGAGGCGTACGACGAGCTGGGGCCGGCCGATCCCGCCCTCGGGCCGCCCGATGTGGACGTACGGCCCGAGGACGACGCCACGATCATCTACACCTCCGGCACGACCGGCCGGCCCAAGGGCGCCGTCGCCACCCATCTCGCGCAGGCCGGGGCCGCGATGAACCCGCGTTTCCAGGCCGCCGTGTCCGCGCTGCGGCGCGGGAAGGTGCCGGGCCTCGGTCCCGACCCGGTCTCCCTGACGACGTTCCCCTTCTTCCACGTCGCCGCCTTCACCTCCTTCTACGCCGTGATGGCGGCCGGCGGCAGCCTCGTCCTGATGCGCAAATGGGATGCGGAGGAGGCCGTCGAGCTGATCAGGAAGCACGGCGTCACGCACTACGCCGGAGTGCCCACCACCGCCCTTCAGCTGCTCGACACCGTCGAGGCGCGCGGGGAGCGGCTGGAGACCCTCAGCCACCTCAACACCGGCGGCGCCCCCGCCCCCGCCCGGCTCGTCGCGCAGGTCACCCGGCTCTTCGGTGACCGGGTCGAGCCGCGAAACGGCTACGGCCTTACGGAGACCTGCGGCGGCGTGACGGCCAACTTCGGGCAGGAGTACCGCGACCACCCCGGCAGCGCCGGACGCCCCACGCCCGTCACCGAGCTCCGGATCGACGCTCCCGGCGGCGGCGCCGACGGCGAGGTCGGAGAGCTGCTGCTGCGCGGCCAGTCGCTGGTGCGGGGCTACTGGCGTGATGAGGAGGCGACCCGGCGGGCCTTCACCGACGACGGCTGGTTCCGTACCGGTGACCTCGCCACCCTCGTCGACGGGCGGGTCAGCGTCGTCGACCGGATCAAGGACATGGTGATCCGCGGCGGCGAGAACGTGTACTGCGTCGAGGTCGAGGCCGCCCTGCACGACCACCCGGACGTCGTCGACGCGGCGGTGCTCGGTGTGCCGCACCCCGTCCTCGGCGAGGAGGTCGCCGCCGTCGTGCGGCTGCGGCCGGGCGCGCGGGCCGGCGTGCCGGAGCTGCGGGCGCACGTGGGGGAGCGGCTCGCCGCGTTCAAGGTGCCCGCCCAGGTCCGTGTGCAGGAGGAGCCGCTGCCCCGGAACCTCACCGGGAAGATCCTCAAGCGGGAGCTGCGCGACAGTCTGGTCGGCGAGGGCGAGGTGTCCGGCCCGGTCAGATCCGGGTGACCCGGACCCGGTAGCGGCCCGAGCCGTCCCCGTCCAGGACCGCGATCCGGATGCCGTTCTCCCGGTCGGTGAAGGTCTCGCCCGGCTGGTAGGCCGCGTCCGACAGCTCCGCGTGGATGTTGGGGCGGCGGGTGCAGCCGCCGCTGTCGACGTCGCTGTCCGAGACGGTGATCGGCCCGTGGCCGGTGTCCACGTCGGACTCCACGCGGTAGATCAGGACCCCGGGCTCGCACACCGCCTCGTCGTTGCCGTCCCGGGTGCGGACCTCGACCGCGTACCCGGCCCGGTCCGACAGCGGGACGACCGCCAGCTTGGGGCCGCCCTTCTCGGCGAGCGGGGTGAGGGTGTGCTCGCTGACGCCGGACTCGGCCGCGCAGCTCACCTGCTCGTCGTCGATCCAGCCGAGCTTCCACTTGTGCCAGCCGAGCAGATCGTTGTTGGCCCCCCAGTCCTCGGACATGATGTCCCAGTGCCCGACGGTCCCGCCGCCGTCCATGGTGTAGAGGTCGGGCAGCCCGAAGACATGGCCGTTCTCGTGCGGCAGGACGCGGTATCCGGTCTCCGCGTACGAGCCGGAGCCGTCGTCCTGGCGGCTGTAGACGAACGAGGTGTTGGCGAGCGGCACCCCGTCCGCGTAGGGGGCGTCGTCGTTGCCGGAGAAGGTCACGGACAGCACGGTGTCCAGCGCCGAGGGGCCGGCGTTGGGGGTGACCAGCACGTTGACCAGGTCGTACGCGCTGAAGTCCACTTTCGGGTCGGCGGCCTTGACCAGGTCCTGGACGAGCCTGCGGTAGCCCGGTTCGTACGGTGAGCCGCGCTCTATGCCGTACGCGGCGAACGGCATCGGCATCCGCAGCCAGTCCCGCAGGGGCGCCTCGGGGAGGTAGCTGAGCCGGCCGTACGAGCTGGTCCGGAACCACTCGGTGGTCTGTGGGAAGAATTCGTCGAACCGCCCCATCGCGGTGCCCTCGCCCGGGGCGTCGGGGAAGTCGACCATGAGGTTGAGGGCCCGGATGCTGCCGGTGGATCGGGTGTAGCCGGGGGGTGTGGGGATCCCTTCCGACATCTGCACGCCGAGGGTGGGGGCGATCCGGCAGGGGCCGAGCGAGGTGTGGCCCGAGGGGGACGAGGTCGGCCCGGCCGAGGCCTTGGTGGGCCCGGGGAAGGTGCTGGCGGTGGCCAGCGCGGCGATCGCCAGGGCGGTGGCGGCGCCGATCGCGAGGGGTCTGCGTATCCGGCGGCGAGGTGGCTGCATGCGGTCGCCTTCGGTCCGCGGCAGCCGGCCGGGTCCGGACTGCGCTCACTGGGATCACCCTGTGCCGGGTGGTGCGGGCGCGCGCGCCGGGTGGCCCGATCGTGGGCTTTCCTCGCTGCGGGGGAGTGATTCAGGTCACGTCCAGTTCTGGAAATAACCGGGGAGGGAGTCCCCGTTTACACCTGTGTCCCCGGGAAACGGGGAAATACTCCCCGGTTGGGGGCCCCGGCAGGGGCGGATGGCTTCGGAAAGGCGGAATCGTGGGCGAGACGGCGAACGGCGTGTGCGGCGCCCGGCGCGTTCCCCGGCCGAGGGCGGACGCCCTGCGCAACCGGGAGCGGATCGTCGGCGCGGCGCGGGAGATGTTCGTCGAGTTCGGCCCCGACGTGCCCTTCGACGAGATCGCCCGCCGGGCCGGGGTCGGCAACGCCACCCTCTACCGCCACTTCCCCGAGCGAGCCGCCCTCGTCCACGAGGTCGTCCTCTCGGTGATGTCCCGCACCACCGAGCTGGCGCGCGAGGCGGCGGAGGAGGAGTCCGACACCTTTGACGCGGTGCGCCGCTTCGCCCATGGAGCGGCCGACGAGCGGATCGGCGCCCTGTGCCCGATGCTCGCCGGCGTCTTCGACCTCGACCACCCGGAACTCCTCGTCGAACGCGCGCGGTTGGAGGAGGCCGTCCAGGGCCTCTTCGACCGGGCGCAGCAGGCGGGCCGACTCCGCGCCGACGTCGCCGTGGGGGATCTGCTCGTGGCCCTCTCGCAGCTGACCCGCCCGCTGCCGGGCACCGGCTGCCTCGTCATGGACCGCTTCGTCCACCGGCATCTCCAGCTCTTCCTGGACGGGCTCGAAACGCCGGCCCGGTCCGTACTCCCGGGCACCGCCGCGACCTTGGAAGACCTGCGGCAGCCCTCATAGTCCCCTTAGTCCTCTCAGTCCTTGATACGGCCTCTGTCTCGGCCCTCCGTCACGTCCGGCCGACCCATACCGCCGACCTCCGCCCTCTTTTCCGTACGCCCGTTTTTCCCCACTCCGTACCGCTAGGTGGCTACCCCCATGTCAAAAATCGCCGCGACCCCCGTCGCCGACCCGAGTCGCTGGAAAGCGCTCGTCTTCATCGCCCTCGCCCAGCTGATGGTCGTGCTCGACGCGACGATCGTGAACATCGCGCTGCCCTCCGCCCAGCAGGACCTCGGGATCTCCGACGGCAACCGGCAGTGGGTCATCACCGCCTACGCACTCGCCTTCGGCGGGCTGCTGCTCTTCGGCGGCCGGATAGCCGACCTCTGGGGCCGTAAGCGCACCTTCGTGGTCGGTCTGATCGGCTTCGCCGCCGCGTCCGCGCTCGGCGGTGCCGCCACCGGCGAGGCGACGATGCTCGGTGCCCGCGCCCTCCAGGGCGCCTTCGGCGCGCTGCTCGCCCCGGCCGCGCTCTCCCTGCTCGCCGTCATGTTCACCGACGCGCGTGAGCGGGCCAAGGCGTTCGGCATCTACGGCGCGATCGCCGGTGGCGGTGGCGCCGTCGGTCTGATCCTCGGAGGTGTCCTCACCGAGTACATGGACTGGCGCTGGACCTTCTTCGTCAACATCCCCTTCGCCGTGGTCGCCGCCCTCGGCGCGTACTTCGTGATCCGTGAGCCGGCCGGCGGCCGCAACCGCGCCCCGCTCGACATCCCCGGCGTGGTCCTCTCCACCCTCGGTCTGGTCGCGCTGGTCTACGGCTTCACCCGCGCCGAGTCCGACGGCTGGTCGGACCGGATGACGATCGGGCTCTTCGTCGCGTCGGTCGTGCTGCTCGCCGGGTTCGTCGTCACCGAGGCGAAGGTCAGGTCGCCGCTGCTGCCGCTGCGCGTGCTCACCGACCGCAACCGCGGCGGCGTCTACCTCTCCCTGGGTCTCGCGATCATCGCGATGTTCGGCCTGTTCCTCTTCCTGACGTACTACCTCCAGGTCGTGAAGGGGTACTCGCCGGTCAAGACGGGCTTCGCCTTCCTGCCGATGATCGCGGGCATGATCGTGGGCTCCACCCAGATCGGCACACGGCTGATGACCCGCGTCCCGCCCCGCTGGCTCATGGGCCCCGGCTTCCTGACCGCCGCGGTCGGCATGCTGCTGCTGACGCAGCTGGAGGTCGGCTCCTCGTACACCGGCCTGATCCTGCCGGCGCAGCTGCTGCTCGGCCTGGGCATGGGTACGGCGTTCATGCCGGCGATGTCGCTGTCCACGCACGGCGTGGACCCGCAGGACGCCGGTGTCGCCTCCGCGATGGTGAACACCTCGCAGCAGGTCGGCGGCGCGATCGGGACGGCCCTGCTGAACACGATCGCCGCGTCGGCGACCACCGCGTACCTCACCGACCACGCGGCCGCCGCGACCACCCCCGCCGCCCAGAAGCTGCTCCAGCTCCAGGGCATGGTCGAGGGCTACGCGGCCGCGATCTGGTGGGCGGTCGGCATCCTGGCGGTCTCCGCCGCGATCGCGGTCACCTTCATCAACACCGGGCGCCCCGGCGGCGGTGTGGTGGCGGGCTCGGGTGATCAGTCCGAGGACGCGGTGAAGATCCCCGTCGTCGTGCACTGAGCCGCCAGGCCCTGTGCCCTGCCCTGGTTCCGTGAGGTCAGCGGAGCCAGGGCAGGTCCGCGTTCGGGTCCGTGGGCTGGAGCGCCTCGGCCATGACCCGCATGATCTCGCCGAGCTGCCCCACCTGCTCGGGGCTGAGCCGGTCGAACATCGCCTGCCGTACGGCTTCGACATGGCCCGGCGCCGTGCGCCGCAGCACCTCGAACCCCTCCTCCGTGAGGCAGGCGTTCTGGCCGCGCTTGTCGGATGCGCAGTCCTCGCGGCGGACCCAGCCGTTCTTCTCCAGCCGCGCCACGGCGTGCGAGAGCCGGGAGCGGGTGATCTTGGTTTCCCTGGCCAGCTCGGTCATCCGCATCCGGCGGCGGGGGGCCTGGGAGAGCTGGACCAGCAGTCCGTAGTAGATGTGCGGCATCCCCGCGTCGCGCTGCAACTGGCGGTCGAGGTGGTCCTCCAGGAGGGTGGTGGCATGGAGGTAGGCGCGCCAGACCCGCTGCTCCTCGTCGCTGAGCCAGCGGGGCGTGCCATGGGATGCGGTGGTCATGCGTCCAAGTTTACGGACCATTCTTGAAAGTTGAACAAGATGGTCCTAGGCTCGTCATGTCCGATGAGCTTGAAGTTTCAACTATGGTCCTCAGGGCTGATTCAAGGACTCTGTGATGAGTACTCCCCCGCGGATGCCCGCCCTCTATCTCTCCCACGGCGCCCCGCCGCTCGCCGACGACCCCGTCTGGCCCGGCCAGCTCGCCGCCTGGTCCGCGGGCCTGCCCCGCCCCACGGCGATCCTGATGGTCTCCGCCCACTGGGAAGAGGCCCCGCTCGCCCTCGGCGCCACCGAGACCGTCCCGCTGGTGTACGACTTCTGGGGCTTCCCCGAGCACTACTACCGGGTCCGGTACGCGGCGCCCGGCGCGCCCGCGCTCGCCGATTCCGTACGCAAGCTGCTGCGCGCCCCCGGCACTCCGGTCCAGGACATCCCGGCCCGGGGCCTCGACCATGGCGCGTACGTCCCGCTGGTGGAGATGTTCCCCGCCGCCGACATCCCGGTCCTCCAGATCTCGATGCCGACCCTCGACCCGGGCCGGCTGATGGAGATCGGCCGCCGGCTCGCGCCGCTGCGGGACGAGGGCGTCCTGATCGTGGGCAGCGGATTCTTCACCCACAACCTCGCCGCGCTGCGGCACACCGGCCCGGGAGTGCCCGGCTGGTCGGCGGAGTTCGACGACTGGGGGCGGCGCGCGCTGGAGGCCGCCGATGTCGACGCGCTCCTCGACTTCGCGCACAAGTCCCCGGCGGGCGCCCTCGCCCACCCGCGTACCGAACACTTCGCGCCACTCTTCGTGACCCTGGGCGCGGCGGACGCGGCCGGGGAGCTGGACGCCGGCCGCAGCGTCATCGACGGTTTCTGGATGGGCCTGGCCAAGCGCTCCGTCCAGTTCGGCGCGGCCTGATCCCCCCGAGGGGTGATCAGCGCTGGAACACCGGGGGATTGAGGGCGATCGAGCGGGCCGCGGCGGCCAGCGCGAGCCGGTCACCCACGTCCAGCGCGGTGTCGGTGAACTTGATCGTGTGGTCGTCGCCGTGCGCCGCGGCCTGCTCGAAGACCTCCTCGGCGGTGAGGCAGGTGGCCTTGTAGGGCGCCGGCCTGTCGGGCGCGTACGCCGCCGTGACCGCCGCGCTCGCCGTCCACGCCGCCGCCAGGCTCGCCGCCCACAGCTCGCGGGGGAGCGCCGGCAGGGTCCGCAGGACGGCGTTGGGGGCGGTGGCCGCGTGCACCAGCATGATCGGCTCGCCATGACCATGGGTCGCGTAGCGGTGGGTCGCCGCCGCGACGAGTTCCGTCAGCCGCTCCCGCGCCTCCTCCGGTCCGGGGGCGAGGCCCCAGAGCGGGAACCCGGTCAGCTGGTCGAGCCGGTCCCTGATCCCGCCCTCCTGGAGGGGTACGGGCCGTACGGCGTCCAGGGCGGTGGCCGCGTCCGGCGCCGGGGCGAAGGTCGCGAGGTCCGCCAGCGGCTGGTGGCGTGCGGCCCAGTAGCCGAGCGCGTGGGCCAGCTCGACGACCCGGGGCGCGGTCTCCTCACCGTCCAGGAGCGTGCGTACGGCATGGCCCGTACGGATCACCGGATGCGTGGCCCCGCCCGCGATACCGGGCAGCAGCCGCGGCCACCACCGCGCCAGCACCTCGCGCCAGGGCCGCTCGGAGGTCTCCCGCTCGAAGTAGCGCGCCCAGTCGGCGATCCGGGCCGGGTCGCCGAGCGCCTCGCGCCAAGTGGCCTCGGTGATGGGGGTGTTGAGGGGCGGCATGTCCTCCAGCTTGGTGCGGTAGTGATCCAGCCAGCGGTGGACGACCGGCGCCTGGCCGTGCCGTACCAGCGCTTCGACGGCCATGGGGCCGTGGTTGCTGAGCCAGCCGTTCCGCTCCGGCCCGGCGGCGTGCAGCCGCTCCAGCGCCTCGTCGAGGATGCCTGTCGTGTCCATGTGGGGACTGTAGGAGCGGGGCCGGGCGGCCCGTAACGGGCTGTGGACCTAGGCGCGCCCGGCCCGGGACCTAGGGCCGAGGCCCCGCGCGTCGGTTTCCGGGCCCCCCGGACCGGTCTCGTAGATCGGATCCACCGAATCGACAATTCGGACACCGCGAGCAACCGTACGGTGATGCCGGACGTCTTCCGGGTGGGAAGCGGATCGTCGTCGAGGGGTTCCGCGCGGGGCCCCGGATCGCCCCCGCTTCCTGCCTGACCTGCACTTCTACGGGCCTCCGCAGCACCCGTCCGCCCCTGGCGGCGGCACAGGGTACTGCATGATCACGAAAATCGATGGGCGGCTTGGGAATTCTGTCCTGATTCCAGTCGTTGTTTCCGTCGGATGCAGGGCACCCGAAGGGTGTCGCGACCTACTCAGCAAGGGAGCACGCATGGCAACCCGTGCCGTCGCCCGCCAGTCCACCGCCACCGATGGGACCAGCCGGGCAAGCAGCGTTCGCGCCGTGGGCGGGGAGATCGCCGACCGCGACCTGGTCGGCATGTACCTCGACGAGATCGCGCGCACGCCCCTGCTCGACGCCGCCAAGGAGGTCGAGCTCTCGCAGACCATCGAGGCCGGTGTCTACGCCCAGCAGATCCTCGACAAGGAGGTCGACAGCGTCGCGGGCGGGGCCAGCCGGGAAGAGCTTGAGGCACTCGCCGCCGAGGGGGAGCGCGCGAAGGACGTCTTCATCCGCTCCAACCTGCGGCTCGTCGTCGCCGTCGCCCGGCGCTACCCGCGCAGCGGCCTGCCCCTGCTCGACCTCATCCAGGAGGGCAACGCCGGCCTGGTGCGCGCGGTGGAGAAGTTCGACTACGCCAAGGGCTTCAAGTTCTCCACGTACGCGACCTGGTGGATCCGCCAGGCCATCACCCGCTCCATAGCCGACCAGTCCCGCACGATCCGGCTCCCCGTCCACCTCGTGGAGGAGCTGGGCCGCATCCGCCGCGTCCAGCGCGAGTTCAACCGCGAGAACGGCCGCGAGCCGGAGCCGGCGGAGGTCGCCAAGGAGCTCGGTACGACTCCGGAGAGGGTCCTGGACGTCCTGGACTGGGCGCGCGACCCGGTGTCGCTGAACATGTCCGTCGACGACGCCGGCGAGACGCAGTTCGGCGACCTGCTGGAGGACACCTCGGCGATCTCGCCCGAGCAGTCGGTCCTCACGCTGCTGCGCAGCGAGGAGCTCGACGACCTGATCGGCAAGCTCGACCACCGCACGGCCTCGATCATCCGCATGCGCTACGGCATCGAGGACGGCCGCGAGCGCACGCTGACGGAGGTCGGCAAGGAGCACGGCCTCACGCGCGAGCGCATCCGCCAGATCGAGAAGCACGCGCTCCTCGAACTGAAGAAGATGGCCCGCGACACCGGCTTCGACGCCGTGGCGTGACGCCGGCCGCCGTCGGCCGCCCCACGTCCGGGCCTGGGCTCCCTCGGGGGAGCCCAGGCCCTTTCCCGTACCGGCCGCTACCGCACGGCGTGCGCCAGGCGGTCTGCCAGGCCGCTCACGTACGTGATCAGCGACTCCGGGGCGTGGACCGTGAAGGGGCAGTCCACCATGGCCAGCCGCACCGCCAGCCACTCCACCGACTCCGAGGAGCGCACCCGCAGGCGGCAGGTGGTCGCGGATCGAGGCTCCGGGCGCAGATGGGCCGGGAGGCGGGCGGCGACGAACTCCTCGGAGGCGTGGAAGGTGACGTCGAGGTCGAGCTGCGGCTGGAGCCGGGACATCGAGTGCTGCAGGAAGCGCGCCGCGTCCCCCTTCGGCAGCTCCCGCGGGGTGAACCTCGCCCCCGTCGCGAACGGCTCGCTCACCCGGTCCAGCCGGAACGTACGCCAGTCCTCCCGCCCCATGTCGTACGCCACGAGGTACCACCGCCGCCCGGTCGACACCAGCCGGTACGGCTCGACCTGCCGCTTGGACTCCGTGCCGTCCCCGGCCCGGTAGCCGAACCGCAGCCGCTCCCGGCCCGTCACCGTCGCCGCGATCGCCGTCAGCGTGTGCGGATCGACCGTCGCGCCGTCGCCCCGGGTCAGCGGGATCGTCGCGGCCTGGAGCGTCGAGACCCGGTGCCGCAGCCGCGACGGCAGCACCTGCTCCAGCTTCGCCAGGGCCCGTACGGATGCCTCCTCGATGCCCTCGATGGCGTGGCCCGCGCCGGCGCGCAGGCCGACAGCGATCGCGACCGCCTCCTCGTCGTCAAGGACCAGCGGCGGCATCGCCGTGCCCGCGACCAGCCGGTACCCGCCGACGGCGCCCTTCGTGGCCTCGACCGGGTAGCCGAGTTCGCGCAGCCGGTCGATGTCCCTGCGGATCGTGCGCGGGCTGACCGCGAGCCGCTCGGCGAGCTCGCTGCCCGGCCACTCGCGCGGGGTCTGGAGGAGGGAGAGCAGATTCAGGAGTCGTGCCGGGGTGTCCGTCATGTTCTCCAGGATGCACTGGGATCTAGGACAGTCCCTGGCCTATATCCCCTCTACTTTCTTCCTCATGACCTCCTCCACTCCCATCCAGGACGCCCCGTCCAAGGAACCCGCCGCGGCCGCCGCGCCCGACGCGCCGGCCGCGGACCGGCGCCGCTGGCTCGCCCTCGCAATCGTGATGACCGCCGCCTTCATGGACCTGGTCGACGTCACGATCGTCAACATCGCGATCCCCAGCATCGAGCGGAACCTCGGCGCCTCCTTCGGCGCGATCCAGTGGATCACCGCCGGATACGCGCTCGCCTTCGCCGCGGGCCTGATCACCGGCGGTCGCCTCGGTGACATCTACGGCCGCAAGCGCCTCTTCCTCGTCGGTATAGCGGGCTTCACCCTCGCCTCCGCGCTGTGCGGCTTCGCCGCGAACCCGGAGATGCTGGTCGCCTCCCGTCTCCTCCAGGGCGCGATGGCGGCGATGATGGTTCCGCAGGTCCTTGCCATCGTCCACGTCACCTTCCCCGCCCATGAGCGCGGCAAGGTCTTCGGGCTCTTCGGCGCGATCGTCGGCCTGGGCGCGGTCTCGGGACCGCTGCTCGGCGCGCTGCTCACCCAGTGGAACCTCTTCGGCCTCGAATGGCGCCCGATCTTCCTGATCAACCTGCCGGTGGGCATCGCCGGTCTGATCCTGGGCCGGAAGTTCATCATCGAGTCCCGCGCCCCGAAGGCGCTCCGGCTCGACCTGGTCGGCGTCGTCCTGATCACGCTCGCCCTGCTGATGCTGATCTACCCCCTCACCCGCGGCCGTGAGCTGGGCTGGCCGCTCTGGGGCCACCTGTGCATGGCCGGCAGCGTCCTCGTCTTCGCCGCCTTCGTCGCGTACGAGAAGTACAAGACGAGGAAGGACGGCTCGCCGCTCGTCGAGCTGTCGCTGTTCAAGGTGAAGAGCTTCGCGGGCGGTATCGCGGTGCAGCTGACCTTCGGCGTCGTGATGGGCATCTTCTTCCTGGTCTGGACGCTGTACATGCAGATCGGCCTGGGCTGGACCGCGCTGAAGGCCGGTCTGACCGGGGTGCCGTTCTCCCTGGCGGTGTCGGTCGCGGCGGGCATGTCGGTGCAGAAGCTGGTGCCGCGGTTCGGGCGCAAGGTGCTGCAGGCGGGTGCGCTGACGCTCGCGGGCGGGCTGCTGCTCTACATCTGGGAGGCCGGCCGGTACGGCGCCTCGATCGCGCCGTGGCAGATGAGCCTGCCGCTGGTCGTGATGGGTCTGGGTATGGGCCTGATCGTGGCCCCGCTGACGGACGCGGTGCTCTCGGAGGTGCCACGCGAGCACGCCGGCTCGGCGTCCGGACTGATCAACACCGTGGGTCAGATGGGCAATGCGCTGGGCCTGGGGCTGGTGTCGGTGGTCTTCTTCTCGGTCGTCGACGACATCCGGCCCGAGGGCGGCCGGGCCGCGATGACGGCCGGCTTCACGGACGCCTTCCAGAGCTCGCTGTGGTGGGTCGTGGCGGTGCTCGGTCTGATCTTCGTGGTGATGTTCGCGCTCCCCGCGCGGCCGAAGCAGCACGCGGAGGCCGAGGCGGTGGAGGCGGAGACCGTGGAGTCGGGGACCACGGAGTCCGGGGCTCTCGCCCCGGCCGGAGACCGCGAACCGGCGCTCACCCACTGAGGCCGGACGGCCGGGACCAACGGACGCGACGGCTCCGGAGGGGGCCCTGCGCAGGAACGGAAGCCGTCTCCCCGGAAGGGGAGGCGGCTTCCGCCCGTTCTCCCGTCCCGCGGGGCGGGTCAGCGGACGCGGGAGCGGTGCTCCATCGCCTCGCGGGCCGCGCGCTCGTCCACGTACACCTCGCACATGTGACGGCCGTCCGGTGTCGCCGTGTGTTCGACCTCCCACAGGCTCAGCTCGCTGCCGTCCAGCAGCAGGAACGCGTGCTCGTAGAGCGTGAAGCCGGCCCGCGGGCTGCCTCCCCCTACCCCGCAGTGGCGGCCGAACGCCTGCGTGATGTGGTGCGCGAAGGCGGACCGCAGCCGGGCGGCGGTCTCCTCGCCCGGCCGGTCCGCGTTCTCCGCGCGCCGCAGCACCCGGCGCGCGTGGTCCGCCGAATTGTCCGGCACGTACATCCGCGGCCGCGTCGGGATCGGCTTCGCCATCAGCCGGGCCAGCAGCCGCAGATCGCCGTCCAGGTCCAAGCCCTGGTCCTCGTCCCGGATCTGGTCCTGGCCCCGGTCGACGGGCTTTCCACGGCCCGGGCCCCCGCCGGCGAGCGGCAGCCGGGACGCGGCGAGGGCGGCCTCCGACTCGTCCGTGTAGAGCTCGTGCCGCTCGGCGCCGTCGCGCCCGCTGTTGTGGACCAGCTCCCAGAGCGTCAGCGTCGTCCCGTCCAGGAGCAGATACGAGTGCTTGTACGTCGTGCGGTGCCGCGCCGCACTGTGGTGCGAGGCATGCAGCGAACTGGAGTGCGCCAGCGCGGACTCCAGGCGCTCGACCGTGGTGTCGGGCAGGTCGAAGGAGTTGAGCGCCCGCCCGAGGAGTCGCTCAAGGTGCGTCTCAGTCGTCTCGTACGGATCTGCCGGATCGTACGGAGCGTTCGGATGGTTCAAGGGGTCTCCAGGCCGTCGCCACATGTCACTTGGTGCTTGCTTAACGTAGTCCCTTGCTCTGACATCGCGTCCGGGGTTCGGCAAAACGAAGGGGGCGCTCGGGAAGTTCCCGTGCGCCCCCAACTCGCCGTAACCGTACGTCAGTCGAGGTGGTAGAGGTCGCGGTACGAGGGGAATGTCCCGCCCATCCCCTCGACACTGTCCGCCGCCAGGACCGCCCGTACGATCGCCCTGGTCACCAGGTCCGCACCCGCGGCCAGAACCGCGTTCAGCGCCAAGGGGCCGACCCCCAGCGGCCGTTCGCCCGTCGCCAGTGCGAACACCGTGTCACCGTCGTTGAGCAGGTGCACCGGGCGCACGGCGCGCGCGATACCGTCGTGCGCCGTCCCCGCCAGCTTGTGCGCCTGTGCGCGGGTGAGGTCCGCGTCGGTGGCGACGACCGCGAGTGTCGTGTTCAGCGGCTGCGCCCCGTTCCGCTCCGCCGCCTCCGCCAGCCGCCGCCGGGCCGCCGCGTGGACCTCGCGCGCCGGGTACTCCGGGCGGCCGTCGAAGTACCGCCCGTACAGCACGCCCGTCTCCGGATCGACCGCCGAACCCACCGCGTTGGCCACCACCAGCGCCCCGACCGTCACACCGGACTCCAGGACCGTGGACGCGGTCCCCACACCGCCCTTCAGCCCGCCGACGACCGCGCCGGTCCCCGCCCCGACGGCGCCCGTCGGCACCGGCGCGCCGATCTGCGTGGCCGCCGCGGCCGCCACCGCCGCGCGGCCCGTCGACGCGTCCGGCCGGGCCCGCCACTCGCCGCCCCGCCCGAGGTCGAACAGGCACGCCGCCGGGACGACGGGCACGACCTGCGACGGGTCCGGACCGACCCTGACCCCCCGCCCCCGCTCCTCCAGCCAGGCCATCACCCCGGCCGCCGCCTCCAGGCCGTACGCGCTGCCGCCGGTCAGCGTCACCGCCTCCACGCGCTGCACCAGATTCCGCGGATCGAGCGCGTCCGTCTCCCGGGTGCCGGGCCCGCCGCCGCGTACGTCGACGGCGGCGATCACCCCGCCCGGTGGCGCGAGGACGACGGTCGTACCGCTGAGCGCGCCCGGACCCGCCACGCGCGCGTGGCCGACCCGAAGACCGGCCACGTCCGTCAGTGCGTCGTTGTTGGTCATGCCACCTGCGTATCACGCGGGCGGCACCCGCCACTTGGGCTCTCTCACACCGTCGCCGCTTCTTCCCGCCGTCGCATCCGGGCCGTCAGGGTCACCCCGGTGGCGACCGTCGCGGCCGCCACCAGTCCGGCCGCGAAGACGGCCCAGCGGCCCGCGAACGAACAGCACAGCACCGCCAGCGCGGAGACCGGCAGCACCATCTGCTGGGCGATGCCCACCTTGAAGTACCGGGCGTGCAGCACCCACACCGTCAGCAGATAGATCGCCGTCGGCACCGTCACCGCGCTCGCCGCCGCCAGCGTCGAGACGTGTGCCTTGCCGACGGTCTGCTCCACCGCGATCTCGATGCCCGCGCCGATCGCCGCCGCCGCGGTGAAGATCAGATAGTGGCCGTAGCCCCAGAGGAAGCCCTGCTTGTTCGAGGCGAGCCGGTCGTGCGCGGGCACCACGAAGTAGACCCACCACGCCGCGAAGACGATCAGCAGTCCGCCCGCGGCGATCGGCAGCAGATCGTCGAGGGCGTCGTTCTCGTCGATCCCGGACTTCACCGCCACCGTCGCCGCGGCGATCGTCTCGCCGAGCACGATGATCGTGAACAGTCCGTAGCGCTCGGCGATGTGGTGCGGATGCCACTGCGTGGTCACGTCCTTCTCCGCGAACACCGGCACGGCCATCTCGGCCACCGCCATGCCCAGGAAGACCCACGGACGCGCGCCCTCAGGCGTATACAGCAGCGCCGTCCAGCCCACCTGGCACAGCATCACCCCGCCCGCGTACCGCAGCGCCGTCTTCCGCTCCCCGCCGGAGGCGTGCCGCGCGGCGCGCAGCCACTGGAAGACCAGCGCGAGCCGCATCACCACATAGCCCAGCCACACGATCAGGAAGTCGTGGTCCTCGAAGGCCCGCGACACCCCGGCGGCGAGGATGAGCACACCGGCGATCTGGACGAGGGTGACGACCCGGTAGAGCGCGTCGTCGTTGTCGTACGCCGAGGCGAACCACGTGAAGTTCATCCACGCCCACCAGATCGCGAAGAACACCATCGCGTAGTTGGCGATCCCCTCGCCCGTGTGCCGCTCGGCGACCGCGTGCACCAGCTGCGCCCCGGCCTGGGCGACGGCCACGACGAAGCAGAGGTCGAAGAAGAGCTCCAGCGGTGTGGCGGGCCGGTGCTCCTCGGTGCGGCTGCGGGAGACCAGTGGCCGCAGCGGGTGGGGCGGCGATGCGGGACGGCGATGGTGGTGGGGGCCCTGCCCTGATGAGGCACCGGGCCAGGTTCCGTCGGGCGTGTGCGTCATACGCCCAGAACAGCAGAGCCGGAACGCCCCGGCCGTCAGACGCGCGGCGCGTCATCCGAGGGACCACCTCACCCCACCATCGCCCAAAACGGGCTGAAACGGATGGGACCGTCTTACGATGACCGGGTGACCGGCCCGGGGGCGGCGTCCCCCACCGCGTCGGTGCCCGGCACGGCCCAGCGGAAGGACCCGACATGATCGACCCGGTCCACCCCGAACCCCTGCCCCCGCTCCGGCCCACCGCCGGCAGCGCCCAGCCCCGGCCGAACCGGTCGGCCCAGGGGGGCGACGAACCCCCGGCGTACCCTTGTCGTATGAGTACCGCCCCCGCTCCCGGACCGCGAGACGCGAAGCAGCCGAAGCCCCAGCCGAAGCTGATCTTCGACGATCCGCTGGACCAGCAATCCGCGGACGATACGGACCGTGGGTGGGGCGAGCGGCCTCCGGGCGGCGACAGCGCCGCCGATCTGGCGCGCTTCCTCGACGAGAAGCCGCCGCACCACCTCTGATGCCGGCCGACGCCGGCTAGGGGGTGGTGCCCCCGCCGCCACCGGCCCCGCCCGTACCGCCCGCGCCGGGCTGCCGCTGCTGGGCCAGCAGGTCGCGGATCTCCTTCAGCACCTCGAGCTCGCTGATCTCCAGGGTCTCCTGGACGCCCTGCTTCGCCCTGTCCATCGCCGCCCGCCGGGCCAGGTACTTCGCCATGGGCAGGACCATCAGGAAGTAGACGACGGCCGCGGTGATCAGGAAGCTGAGGACCGCGCTGAGGACCAGGCCCCACATGATCGGGATACCGGAGACCACCTCCCCGGCGTCGTTCACCTCGCAGGGCCCCTTGAGGCAGGACTGGTAGCTCTCCAGGTCCTTGGTGCCGAAGGCGCCGACCAGCGGGTTGATGACGCCCTTCACCACCGAGTTCACGATGTTGGTGAACGCGGCACCGATGACGACGGCCACCGCGAGATCGATCACGTTCCCGCGCATCAGGAAGGCTTTGAAGCCTGCCATCACGCTTTCCTTCTTCGGGGTCACCAGGGAGCCTTTCGTCGCGCGTGCAGTTGGCTGAGCCATTAGGCCGCGTACGGCGTGGGGCAGTCCAATCGGTACACACGGACCAACGACTTGACTGACCGTCAGTGCGAATCAGCACAAGGTCACCGCCAGTCGTGAGGACGCCCCCGCACCGGCCAGCGCCGTCGCCGTGGAGCGCGGCACCGACAGGACGACCAGAGCCCCGCCGTCCGGAGAAGTCTCGCGCGACTGCGGAACTCGGGCCACCCGAGCCCCCGTCGCCACGACGCGCGGCTCACCCGCCTCCCCCGTGGGCGAGTTGGCGGCGGCGATCACATCGACCCGGTCGCCGGGCCGCAACAGCCGTACGGTCGCGGCGTCCGCGATCCGTACCGGCGCCGCCACCATCCGCACCGGCCGGGGCGCCGGATCACCGGAGGCCGCGGCGGAGGCGCTCGCCGTGGGCGGCCCCGCGGCGGCCGAACCGCCCGGCAGACCCTGCCCCATGGCCGCCAGCGCGGCCGCGGTCATCGCCAGCCCCGCCGCCAGTGACCTGCGCCTGCGCCGCATGGCCCGCCGCAGCCGCAGCCGCTGAGCCCCGCGACGCACGCGGACGGGCGGAAACGCGGGGACGCCCCGCAGCCCGGGTACGGAGGAAGGGGGAGAGGAGAGGGAAGAAGAGGAGCCGGCGGAGGGAGAGGAAGGAGAGGGAGAAGAGGGGGAGGGAGTGCAGGACGTCATCGCGAACACCGCCTGTCGAAAGGGGTTCCCGGCCTTTCCGGTCACCGCCCCTCGACGATCCCGCACCCCACCCGATCCCGCTCCAGCCTGTGGACTACCGACCAGTTGTGGAAAACTCCCTCACCCACGCAGGTGAGGGAGCGGGCAGTCGCCGACCTCTACGGCAGTTCGATCCCCAGGTCCCAGCCGTCGTGCGCATGGGTGCACAGGCAGTCCCGGTCCACGGTCTCGGGCAGCGCGCCCACCGCGTCGAAGAGCACCTCACGCAGCCGCCCGACGTTCGCGCCGAACACCTTCAGGACCTCGGTGTGCGAGACGCCCTCGCCGGTCTCGGCGCCCGCGTCCAGGTCCGTCACCAGCGCCATCGAGGTGTAGCAGAGCCCCAGCTCACGCGCGAGGACGGCCTCGGGGTGCCCGGTCATGCCGACCACCGACCAGCCCGCCGCAGCGTGCCAGCGGGACTCGGCGCGGGTGGAGAACCGCGGGCCCTCGATGACGACCATCGTGCCGCCGTCGACGGCGTCCCAGCCGCGTCCCCGGGCCGCCTTCAGCGCGACGCGCCGCCCGTCGGGGCAGTAGGGGTCGGCGAAGGTGGTGTGGACGACGTTCGGGACGGTTCCGTCCGGCAGCGGCTCCCCGTCGAAGAAGGTCTGCGCCCGGGACTTCGTACGGTCCACGAGCTGGTCGGGGACGAGCAGCGTGCCGGGCCCGTACTCCGCCTGGAGGCCGCCCACCGCACACGGCCCGAGCACCTGCCGTACGCCGACGGACCGCAGGGCCCACAGATTGGCCCGGTAGTTGATCTTGTGCGGGGGGAGCGTGTGGCTCCGCCCGTGCCGGGGCAGGAACGCGACCTGCCGGCCGGCGACTTCCCCGATGAACAGCGAGTCGCTCGGGCTGCCGTACGGGGTGTCCACGGACACCTCCGTCACGTCCTCCAGGAAGGAGTAGAAGCCCGAACCCCCGATTACGCCTATGCCCGCGTACACCTGCGCGTCTGTCGCCATGCCAGTCACCCTAACAACGGGCCGGAACCGACGGGCCGTACGCCGAAGACCCCGCCGTTACGCAACGGCGGGGTCCGGATGAGTCCGTGGAGTCGCTCAGGCGGCCGAGCTGGAGCCCGTGGACGCCGACGTCGAGGAGGACGAGGCGGCCGGCTTCGAGCCGGACGAGGACGACGACGAGCTGGAGTCCGAGGAGGTCGTGGACGACTTCGACGACGACGCCGGCGAGCTGCTCGACGACGAGCCGCGGCTGTCGTTGCGGTAGAAGCCGGAGCCCTTGAAGACAATGCCGACCGCGGAGAACACCTTCTTCAGGCGTCCCTGGCAGCTCGGGCACTCCGTGAGGGCGTCATCGGTGAACTTCTGCACCGCCTCGAGGCCCTCGCCGCACTCGGTGCACTGGTACTGGTAGGTCGGCACTTGTCTTCCTCCTGGCACTCTGACTCGATGAGTGCTAACGACTGTCCATACTGACGTATTCCTGTGAATCAGTCCACCGTCACAGGGACGCGGTGACCGACACCACGTGCCGCGATCCGTCCGGTGGCCCGCCCGGCCGGAGCCGGGGCGAGGCGCGAACGCAGCGCCAGGAGGGTGGCCAGCGCCAGCGCGGTGCCGACCAGGGGGACCAGGAATCCGGTGCTGGCGCCGTGGGCGTCGGCCAGCCGTCCGGCGACGGTCACGGCCGCCGCCTGGCCCAGGGCCACCGCGCCGGTGAGCCAGGTGAAGGCCTCGGTACGGGCGGAGGACGGCACCAGCGACTCGACCAGGGTGTAGCCGGTGATCAGGGCCGGTGCGATGCACAGGCCGACGACCAGGCCCAGCGCGCCGAGCAGCAGCACCGAGTGGACGGACCAGAGCAGCGAGGCGGCCACGGTCAGGCCGGCGTAGCCGAGGATCAGACGGCGGCGGGGGCCGATCTTCCAGGCGATGGTGCCGCACGCGATGCCGGCGAGCATGTTGCCCGCCGCGAAGATGCCGTACAGCAGTCCGTTGGCGCCGGGGTTGCCGATCTCCTCGGTGAAGGCGGTCAGGGAGACCTGCATACCGCCGAAGACCGAGCCGATGCCGAGGAAGGCGACGATCAGGACGCGGACGCCGGGGATGGACAGGGCGGAGGAGTTCCGTTCGGCGGCGGCCGCGGCGACCAGGCCGTGAGCGGGCTGGGTGGCGCGCTGGGCGGCGAAGAACAGACCGCCGACCAGGGTGAGCGCCGCCTCTGCGATCAGGCCGGCCGCCGGGTGGACGCCGGTGCACAGGGCGGTGGCCAGGACCGGTCCGACGACGAAGGTGAACTCGTCCGTGACCGACTCCCAGGCGGCCGCGGTCGGCATCAGGGGGGAGCGCTCCAGCTTGGCCGCCCAGCGGGCCCGCACCATGGGGCCGATCTGCGGGACGGACGCACCGGTGGGCACGGCGGCGGCGAACAGGGCCCACATGGGGGCGTCCGCGAGGGCCAGGGCCACCAGCGCGGAGACCGCGACGGTGTGGATGAGGACGCCCGGGAGGAGCACGGCGCGCTGGCCGAAGCGGTCGGCGAGCTTGCCGCTCTGCGGGGCGAACAGTGCCATGGAGACACCGGTCGCGGCGGCGACGGCGCCCGCGCTGCCGTAGGAGCCGGTGGTGTGCTGGACGAGCAGGACGATGCCGATGGTCAGCATCGCGAACGGCTGCCGGGCCAGGAAGCCGGGCAGCAGGAAAGAGAGGGCGCCGGGGGTGCGCAGGAGTTGTCCGTACCCGGGGCGCTTCGCAGCGGACGTGGTGACCGTGGATGCCACGGTCCTTGCCTTTCTGCCGCCTGGTAGCGCTCCCCTGGGTGTCGGGAGCCGCCGAGAGCTGTCCTCTTGCGCGGAACTGCGGTAGATACCAGGCCCCACTGCGAGGGTGCCACGGCCGCCATACGGTCGCGCCAGCTCTGCGTCAGGCAGAGTTGGTCGATCAGTGTGCCTTCATGGTACAGGGGGTGGCGCTGATCCGCCTGGGAAAACGCCAACCCCTCCCCTTGTGTACCTGTGATTAACCGGACGTTCGCCTTCCGGTAATCCCGTCCCAGAGGTCGTGGAGGGCCTTGGGCCCCTTCACGCGCGCGTGCTCCCTCCCGCTCGCGGCGCTCGCGCCGCCGGTCCCCAGCCAGCCGGCGAGCTTGCCGCCCTGTCCGACCGCCCGCAGCCGCCGCTCGGCGGCGTCCCGGACCGGGTCGGTCGCGACGACCAGGAGCTCGTCACCGCGCCGCAGCACGGTGGCGGGCGACGGTACGAAGCTCTTGCCGTCCCGTACGACCAGGGTGACCGCGGACCCGGCCGGGAGCCGCAGCTCGGCCACCTCCACGCCGTGCATCTTGGACTTCTCCGGGATCGCGACGGACAGCAGATGTCCGCGCAGCCGCTCCAGGGGCGCCGATTCGACGCCGAGGTCGGCGGCCTCGGACGGGTCGCCGAGCCGGAGGGCCTTGGCGAGCCAGGGCAGGGTCGGCCCCTGGACCAGGGTGTAGACGACGACCAGCACGAAGACGATGTTGAAGACCCGCTGGCTGCCCTCGATCCCGGACACCATCGGGATCGTGGCCAGGATGATGGGCACGGCTCCGCGCAGGCCGGCCCAGGACATCAGGGCCTGCTCCTGCCAGGGGACGCGGAACGGCAGCAGGCTGACCAGGACCTCCATGGGGCGCGCCACGACCGTCAGGACCAGGCCGATGATCACCGCCGGCCAGAAGTCGCCGATCAGCTTGGACGGCGTGACGAGCAGGCCGAGCAGGACGAACATGCCGATCTGGGCGATCCAGCCGAGTCCCTCGGCGAAGCCGCGGTTGGCGGGGGAGTGCGGCAGCTTGGCGTTGCCGAGCACCATCGCGGCCAGGTAGACGGCGAGGAAGCCGGAGCCGTGGGCCAGCGCGCCGGCCGCGTACGCGACCACGGCGATGGCCATGACGGCGATCGGGTACAGGCCGGAGGCGGGCAGCGCCACATGCCGCAGTCCGAAGGCGCCGAGGAAGCCGACCGCGAGGCCGATGCCCGCCCCGATCGCCAGCTCCAGCGCGATCTTGCCGACCAGGAGGTACCACTCGTCGACCGGTCCGACCGTGGAGAAGGCGACGACCAGGATCACGACGGGGGCGTCGTTGAAACCGGACTCGGCCTCCAGGACACCGGTGACCCGGGGCGGCAGCGGCACCTTGCGCAGTACGGAGAAGACGGCCGCCGCGTCCGTGGAGGAGACGACCGCGCCGATGATCAGCGCCTGCCGCCACTCCAGGCCGACGAGATAGTGGGCCGCGGCGGCGGTGATGCCCACGCTCACCGCGACGCCGACGGTCGACAGCACGACCGCCGCGGGCAACGCGGGTTTGATCTCCTTCCACTTGGTGCCCAGGCCACCCTCGGCCAGGATCACCACAAGCGCGGCATAGCCGATCACCTGCGTCAGCTCGGCGTTGTCGAAGGCGACGTTGCCGATGCCGTCCTGCCCAATGGCGACCCCGATCCCGAGGTACAGCAGAAGGCTGGGGAGCCCACTGCGGGACGAGATGCGCACCGCGGCGACGGCGACGAGCAGCACGAGCGAGCAGATGAGCAGGAGTTCATTGAGCTGGTGGACAGTCAGTGGCCGATCCCTTCTCCTCGTGCGGCCGGATCCTTTCGCCCAGCAGCCGGTACTTCGTTACCTTACCTAATCTTTAACGTTCTCTTGACGCGAGCGATCAATCGATCGGAAACCGAGCGAAAGTACGCAAGCGTGCTCCTTACTGACTCCGCGTCCGGGCCGGTGGAGCGCTGCGCCTATGGTTGCTCCAGCACTCCAGGACCACCCTGCCCCTCGAAGGACAGCGATGCCCTCCAACACGACCGCCCCCTCCGCCAAGAAGAAGGGGCGACGCGCCCGCCTGATCGTCATCGTTCTGGTGCTGGCGCTGGTCGCGGGCATCGGCTACGGCACCTTCTGGGGTGTCAGCACGGTGCGGGCCGCCTATCCGCAGACCACCGGCACGCTCGAGCTGCCCGGCCTCTCGGCCCCGGTCGACGTGAAGCGCGACGCCCACGGCGTCCCGCAGATCTACGCCTCCACGGACGAGGACCTCTTCCGCGCGCAGGGCTACGTCCAGGCGCAGGACCGGTTCTGGGAGATGGACGTCCGCCGCCACATGACCTCGGGCCGGCTCTCCGAGATGTTCGGCAAGGAACAGGTCGACACGGACGCCTTCCTGCGCACCCTTGGCTGGCGCCAGGTCGCCCAGCGCGAATACGACACCAAGCTGTCGCCGCAGACGAAGAAGTACCTCCAGGCGTACGCGGCCGGCGTCAACGCCTATCTGGAAGGCAAGGAAGGGCGGGACGTCTCCGTCGAGTACGCCGCCCTCGCCTTCGCCAACGACTACAAGATCGAGCCCTGGACGCCGGTCGACTCCGTGGCCTGGCTCAAGGCGATGGCCTGGGACCTGCGCGGCAACATGGAGGAAGAGATCGACCGGTCGCTCATGACGAGCCGGCTGAGCGACGCGCAGATCAAGCAGCTCTACCCGACCTACCCGAGCGGGCTGCACAAGCCGATCCTCGACAAGGGCGGGGTCGACAAGGACAAGGGAGAGTTCGACCCCGAGCGCACCGGCTCCTCGGACGCCGACTCCTCCGGCTCCGCCGCCCGCGGCGGCCGGTCGAACACCCCGGACGGCGCCGCGCAGGGCGTGCGGACCCAGCTGTCGGCGCTCTCCGAGAGCCTCGACAAGATCCCGGCCCTGCTCGGCCCCAGCGGCAACGGCATCGGGTCCAACTCCTGGGTCGTCTCCGGCAAGTACACGACCTCCGGCAAGCCGCTGCTCGCCAACGACCCGCACCTGGCGCCCCAGCTGCCCTCGCTCTGGTACCAGATGGGCCTGCACTGCCGGGAGCGCACGGCCACCTGCGGCTACGACGTCGCCGGCTACACCTTCTCCGGCATGCCCGGTGTGATCATCGGGCACAACCAGGACATCGCGTGGGGGCTGACCAACCTCGGCGCCGACGTCACCGACCTGTACCTGCAGAAGGTCTCCGACCGCGGCTACCAGTACGGCGGCAAGGAGGTGCCCTTCACCATCCGTGACGAGGTCATCAAGGTCGCAGGAAGCACCCCGCGCACCATCACCGTCCGGTCGACCAACAACGGCCCCCTGGTCTCCGACCGCAGCAGCGAGCTGGAGAAGGTCGGCGAGAAGGCCCCCGTCACGAACTCCGCCCCGGACCGCGGCGAGGGCTACGCGGTCGCCCTGCGCTGGACGGCGCTGGACCCGGGCAAGTCGATGGACGCGGTCTTCGCGCTCAACCGGGCGACGAACTTCGCCGAGTTCCGGGCCGCCGCCAAGGACTTCGAGGTCCCCTCGCAGAACCTGATCTACGCCGACGCCAAGGGCGCCGAGGGCCACATCGGCTACCAGGCCCCGGGCCGTATCCCGGTCCGCGCCGCCGGCCACGACGGCACCATGCCGGCGCCGGGCTGGGACCCCGCGTACACCTGGAAGGGCATGATCCCCTTCGAGGAGCTGCCCTACGAGCAGGACCCGCAGCGCGGCTACATCGTCACCGCCAACCAGGCCGTGATCGACGCGGAGAAGTACCCGTACCTCATTACAAAGGACTGGGGCTACGGCTCGCGCAGCCAGCGCATCAACGACCTGATCGAGTCCAAGACCAAGGACGGCGGCAAGATCTCGCCGGACGACATGCGGACCATGCAGATGGACAACCGCAGCGAGATCGCCACCCTGCTGAACCCGCTCCTGCTGAAGATCGACATCTCGGACCCGTACGTCCGCGAGGCGCAGAAACTGCTTGAGGGCTGGGACTACACCCAGGAGCCCGACTCGGCCGCCGCCGCGTACTTCAACGCGGTCTGGCGCAACGTCCTCAAGCTCGCCTTCGGCGACAAGCTGCCCAAGGAGCTGCGGGTCGAGGGCGACTGCATCAACGTGCGTCCGGCCGACTCGACCGGTCCGGTCGACGAGCAGAACAAGCTGGTACGGGAGTGCGGTGAGCGCGACCCCGACACCGCGCAGCCCGACGGCGGCGACCGGTGGTACGAGGTGGTCCGCCCGCTGCTGAAGAACGAGAAGAGCGAGTGGTGGAAGACCGCGCCCAGCCGCCGGGACGCGGGCTCCGAGACCCGTGACCAGCTGCTGAAGCGCGCCATGGAGGACGCCCGCTGGGAGCTGACGGCCAAGCTCGGCAAGGACGTCTCCACCTGGAGCTGGGGCCGGCTTCACCAGCTGAACCTGGACAACCAGACCCTCGGCAAGGAGGGCCCGAGCGTGCTCCGGTCCATGCTCAACCGCGGCCCCTGGAACCTGGGCGGCGGCGAGGCCGCGGTCAACGCCACCGGCTGGAACGCGGCCGGCGGCTACGGGGTGATCTGGGTGCCGTCGATGCGGATGGTCGTGAACGTCGGCGACTGGGACAAGTCCCGCTGGATCAACCTGAGCGGCGCCTCGGGCCACGCCTACCACCCCAACTACACCGACCAGACGGACCTGTGGGCGCGCGGCGAGCTGCTCGACTGGGCCTACAGCTCGCGGGCGGTGGAGGCCGCCACGAAGGACAGCCTCCAGCTCACACCGCGGAAGTAGGCGGTTCGAACCGGCGGACGCCCTCGGGTGTCACCACCGCGTGCACGGGGTGGTCGTGCGGCTCCTTCGGGATCCGCGTGACCACCTCGTTCGCGTACAGCAGCACGATCAGCTCGGGGACGACGCCGGCCCGGGCGAGCCGGTGGAGGACCCGGTCGTACGAGCCGCCGCCCCGGCCGAGCCGCACGCCCTCCTCGTCCACCGCGAGGCCGGGCAGGAGCACCGCGTCGGCCCGCAGGACGGCGTCCGGGCCGAGCCGGGGGCCGAGCGGCTCCAGCAGGCCGCGGGTGGCCTTCGCCAGCCGCTCCGGGCCTTCGTACACACCCCAGTCGAGGTCGTTGTCCGGCAGCAGTACGGGCAGCAGGACCCGGATGCCGCGCCTGCGCAGGGTCTCCAGCAACGCGCGCGTGCCCGGTTCCCGGCCCACCGACACATAGGCGGCCACGGTCCGGGCGTCCGCCAGCTCGTCGAGCTCCAGGGCCGTACGCGCCAGCTCCTCCGCGGCGTCGGAGACGTCATCGCCGGTCAGCGCGGCGCGTGCGGCGAGGAGTTGGCCCCGCAGAGCGGCCTTGTCGGACATGTCGCCTGTCATGAAGAAGTCACAAACCTCTCGTATGTATCTATAAGAGAAGGAAGTTAACCGCAGCCTCAGGTTCACCACATTCCGACCGGATAGGGTGCACCGCATGACTCAGTCGCCCTTCAGGATCAGCAAGGCTGTCATCCCGGCCGCCGGCCTCGGAACCCGGTTCCTGCCGGCTACCAAGGCCACTCCCAAAGAGATGCTGCCTGTCGTCGACAAGCCCGCGATCCAGTACGTGGTCGAGGAGGCCGTCGGCGCAGGACTCACCGACGTCCTCATGGTCACCGGGCGCAACAAGCGGCCGCTGGAGGACCACTTCGACCGCAACTACGAGCTGGAGGAGGCCCTTCTCAAGAAGGGCGACCAGGACCGGCTCGCCAAGGTCCAGCAGTCCAGCGACCTCGCCACCATGCACTACGTGCGCCAGGGCGACCCCCGCGGCCTCGGCCACGCCGTCCTGTGCGCCGCCCCGCACGTCGGTGACCAGCCCTTCGCGGTCCTCCTCGGCGACGACCTGATCGACCCGCGCGACCCCCTGCTCTCCCGCATGGTCGAGGTCCAGGAGCGCGAGGGCGGCAGCGTCATCGCCCTGATGGAGGTCGAACCCGCCCAGATCGGGCTCTACGGCTGCGCCGCCGTCGAGGCCACAGTCGACTCCGACGTGGTCAAGGTGACGAACCTGGTGGAGAAGCCGGAGCCGGGTGAGGCGCCCAGCAACTACGCCATCATCGGCCGGTACGTCCTGGATCCGGCGGTCTTCGCGATACTGCGGGAGACCGAGCCGGGCCGCGGCGGCGAGATCCAGCTCACCGACGCGCTGCAGAAACTCGCCATGGACGAGAAGGTCGGCGGTCCGGTGCACGGCGTCGTCTTCAAGGGCCGCCGTTATGACACCGGTGACCGTGGCGACTATCTGCGTGCCATTGTCAGACTCGCGTGCGAACGTGAAGACCTGGGCCCGGAGTTCCGGGCCTGGCTTCGCAGTTATGTCACCGAGGAGATGTAGCACCTTGAGCAGCACGGCAGCATCGCCGTCCGCCGGCCTCTGGTCGGTCGACGAGCACCTGGACGACATCCTCGCCACGGTCAAGCCGCTCGACCCCATCGAGCTTCAGCTGCCCGAGGCCCAGGGCTGCGTCCTCGTCGAGGACGTCACGGTGCCGGTCGCGCTGCCGCCCTTCGACAACAGCTCCATGGACGGGTACGCGGTCCGGGTCGCCGACGTCGCCGGCGCCACCGAGGAGTACCCGGCCGTCCTCACCGTCGTCGGCGACGTGGCCGCCGGCAGCGACGGGCAGCTCGCCGTCGGCCCCGGACAGGCGGCCCGCATCATGACCGGCGCGCCGCTGCCGCCCGGCGCCGAGGCCGTCGTCCCGGTCGAGTGGACCGACGGCGGCACCGGCGGGGGAGTGGCCACCACCATGCGCCCGGCCGGGGCCGCCCCCGAGGGGGCGAGCGGCGAGGTCCGGGTCCACCGCCCGGTCGAGGCCCGCGCCCACGTCCGCGCGCGCGGCAGCGACGTCCAGGCCGGCGACCTGGCGCTGACGGCCGGCACGGTCCTCGGGCCGCCCCAGATCGGGCTGCTCGCCGCGATCGGCCGCGGCACGGTGCGAGTCCGCCCGCGCCCCCGCGTCGTGGTCATCTCCACCGGCAGCGAACTGGTGCAGCCGGGCGACGAACTGGCCCAGGGGCAGATCTACGACTCCAACAGCTTCGCGCTGGCCGCCGCCGCCCGGGACGCCGGAGCCATCGCCTACCGGGTCGGCGCCGTCACCGACGACGCCGAGACCCTGCGCGCCGCCATCGAGGACCAGCTGCTCCGCGCCGACCTCCTGGTCACCACCGGCGGGGTCAGCGTCGGCGCGTACGACGTCGTCAAGGAGGCTCTGTCCTCCGTCGGCGACGAGGACGAGCCCGGCGGCGGCGTCGACTTCCGCAAGCTCGCCATGCAGCCCGGCAAGCCCCAGGGCTTCGGCTCGATCGGCCGCGACCACACCCCTCTCCTTGCCCTGCCCGGCAACCCCGTCTCCTCGTACGTCTCCTTCGAGCTGTTCGTGCGCCCCGCGATCCGCGCCCTGATGGGCCGCGAGGATCTGCACCGGCCCCGCGCGCGTGCCGTCCTCAAGGCCGAGTCGGCGCTCAGCTCCCCGGCCGGCAAGCGTCAGTTCCTGCGCGGGACGTACGACGCGCGGAGCGGCACGGTCACTCCGGTGGGCGGCACCGGCTCCCATCTGATCGCCGCCCTCGCGCACGCCGACGCGCTGCTCGTGGTCCCGGAGGACACCACATCGGTGAAGCCGGGCGACGAGCTGGACGTGGTCCTGATCGGCTGAGAGGGGGCCGGTGGCGGTACGGTGTCTGGCGCTGTGCCTTCCGGGGAACGTCCCCCGGACCTCCGCCGCCGAGCAGGCCGTGCGGGGAACCGGCGCCAGAACGCGAGGCGGAGTCCAGTTGAGTACGCAAGGCAGGCTGACCCACATCGACGACGCCGGGGCGGCCCGTATGGTCGACGTCTCCGGCAAGGACGTCACCGCCCGCACCGCGCGGGCCAGCGGCCGGGTCCTGGTCTCGCCGCGCGTGATCGAGCTGCTGCGCGGCGAGGGGGTCCCCAAGGGCGACGCCCTCGCCACCGCCCGGATCGCCGGGATCATGGGTGCCAAGCGGACCCCGGACCTGATCCCGCTCTGCCACCCGCTCGCCGTCTCCGGGGTGACCCTGGACCTCACGGTCGCCGACGACGCGGTGGAGATCACCGCGACGGTGAAGACGACGGACCGTACCGGCGTCGAGATGGAGGCGCTGACGGCCGTCTCGGTCGCCGCGCTGACGGTGGTGGACATGGTGAAGGCGGTCGACAAGGCCGCGGTGATCTCGGACGTGCGGGTCGAGGAGAAGACAGGCGGAAAGTCGGGCGACTGGAGCCGCGGGTGAACCCCGGACAGCCCGGCGAGCCGCACGCGGCGCAGTCGGCCCACGGGGCGGATCCGACGCACGCGGCGTACGGGGCGCAGCCGACGCACGGGGCGCACGACAGCCGCGGGAGCCACGCGGCGCACGAGAGCCAGTCGCCGCACGGGACCCATGCGGCGCATCAAGGCCACGAGACGCACGCGGCCCACGGAGGCCACGCCGCCCAGGCGAGGCACACCGCCCACACCGCTCACGCCACCAACGGGGAGCGCCCGGAGGGCGAGGACTCCGCCCCCTACCGCGCGCTCGTCGTCACCGCCTCCAACCGGGCCGCGGCCGGGGTGTACGAGGACAAGGGCGGCCCGGTCCTCGCCGAGGGGCTCGCCGCGCTCGGGTTCGTCGTCGACGGGCCGCAGGTGGTCCCCGACGGCGACCCGGTCGAGGCGGCGCTGCGGGCCGCGGTGGACGCCGCGTACGACGTGGTGGTCACCACCGGCGGTACGGGCATCTCGCCCACCGACGCCACCCCCGACGTCACCCGCCGCGTCCTCGACTACGAGATCCCCGGCATCCCCGAGGCGATCCGCGCCCACGGCCGGGAGAAGATCCCCACCGCCGCGCTCTCCCGGGGCCTCGCCGGAGTCGCCGGCCGCACCCTGATCGTCAACCTGCCGGGCTCGCCCGGCGGCGTGCGCGACGGTCTCGCCGTACTGGAGCCGCTGCTGGTCCACGCGGCCGACCAGCTGCGCGGCGGCGACCACCCCAGACCGTCATGATCCCGTCCTGGCCCGTGGTCCTGGCGGACGGTGACGTCGTGCTGCGGCCGATAAAGCCGCGCGACCAGCGGGCCTGGCGCGAGGTGAACCGCCGCAACCGCGACTGGCTGCGCCCCTGGGAGGCGACCATCCCGCCGCCCGCCCCGGGCGGCCCGGTCGCCCAGCGGCCCACGTACCGGCAGATGGTCCGTCATCTGCGGGCCGAGGCCAACGCGGGCCGGATGCTGCCGTTCGTGATCGAGTACCAGGGCCGGCTCGTCGGCCAGATCACTGTGGCGGGCATCACGTGGGGCTCGATGTGCTCGGGCCACGTCGGCTACTGGGTCGACCAGGAGGTCGCGGGCCGGGGCGTGATGCCGACGGCGGTGGCGCTCGCCGTCGACCACTGCTTCCGCACGGTCGGGCTGCACCGGATGGAAGTCTGCATTCGCCCGGAGAACGTTCCCAGCCGGCGCGTTGTGGAGAAATTGGGATTCCGCGAGGAAGGCCTGCGCCCCCGCTACCTCCACATCGACGGCGCGTGGCGTGACCATCTGGTCTACGCGCTGACGGCGGAGGAGGTCCCCGAGGGGCTGCTGCGCCGCTGGCACCGGGCCCGACCTGGAACCCCGCGATAGACCAGGAATGACATAAACGTTCGAATTAATTCCTCGGTCGACCATCAAGTGATCTGAAGAGTCATAAAAAAAGTCAGTGATATCAGCCAGATCGTGCGACACACCGGCTCAATTGGCCGATGCCCCTACGCGAACCCCTCTACGGTGTGAGGCGTGAGCAGCAGCGGCCTCATCTACGCAGTCATCGTCGGGGCCTGGGCCGCCTACTTGGTGCCGATGTGGCTCCGCAGGCAGGACGAGCTCAACGAGGCTCGTCCGACGGAACGCTTCAGCACCGCCATCCGGCTGCTGTCCGGACGGGCGGGCATGGAGCGCCGGTACGCCAAGGAGCTGCGGGAGCGCGACGCCGAGTCGGTTCCAGCCGTGGACCCGGACGCCGTGACGGACCGTTTGGACTCCGTCGACGTCCGGGCCTTTTCCGCGCCTCCGGACCACACGGAGGCGCGGATCGAGCTCCCGGCGCCCGCGCCGGCCCGCCGCCCCCGCCCGAACCGGGCCGCGGCCGAACGGGCCCGGCGCGGCAAGGTCCTGGCCCGCCGCCGGCGCACCACGGTCGTGCTCTTCCTCGCCTTCACGCTCGGCGCGATCGTCGCCGCGGTCGGCGGGCTCGCCTTCCTGTGGGCGCCCGCGATCCCGGCCGTGCTGCTGAGCGCGTACATCGTGCATCTGCGCGGCCAGGAGCGGCGCCGCTTCGTGTACGTGATGGACCGCCGCCGCGCCGAGGTGGCCGCCCAGCGACTGCGTGAGAGCCGCCGCCCGCGCCGTCCGGCCGACGCCGCGGAGCCGGACGAGGAGACGGCCCACCCGGAGCCCGAGCCCGCCCCCGTGGTCTCCCCGCAGGAGGCCGGCCGCCGTGCGCTGGTCGAGCAGACCGACCACGCCGAGTGGGTCGACCAGCAGCGCGAGCGCGGCCCGGCCCGCGGCGACAGCTGGGACCCGGTGCCGGTCCCGCTGCCCACGTACGTCACCGCCCCCGTGGCGCCCCGGGCGACCGGTGGGGTGGATGTGACGGACCCGGAGACCTGGAGCTCGGCCCGCTCCTCCACGGCCGACCCGACCCCGGCCCCGACGCCGCCCCCGGCGCGCCAGACCCCGCCGCCGCGCCGCGCCCGCGACCACGGCCGCACGCCGCTCTTCGACCAGTACGAGGACGACGACAGGCCGCGCGCGGCCAACGAATGAGGCCCAGCGCCTGACCGGCGGGGTACGGATTTCCGACCACCCCGATCGGGATGCTAATGTTTCACACGTCGCAAGGGCCTGTGGCGCAGTCTGGTAGCGCACCTCGTTCGCATCGAGGGGGTCTGGGGTTCAAATCCCCACAGGTCCACCAGCGCACGACGAGATCCCGTCCGATCATCACGATCGGGCGGGATCTCGCGTTTCCGGCCCCGGGTGGGGCCGGTTCGCGTCTCATGGGGCGGTGGGCAGGCGGATCTCGGCGAGGAGGGGCAGGATCGTCTGCTCCTCGAAGGCGAGGTGGGCGCGCAGTTCCTCGGTCATGCGGTCCAGTTCGGTGAGGAAGTGGGCGGGGTCCGCCGTGGCGAGGTCGGCGAGGAGGGTGAGGAGCTCGCCGTTGACGCGGGTGACCGTGGCGTGTTCGGCGCGCAGGCGGGCGAAGGCGTCGGCCAGGTGCGGGTGGCGCTCGGCGAGGGCCGGGAACACGTGGGTGTCCTCGCTGATGTGGTGGAACTCCAGTGACTCGCAGAACGCCAGGCAGTGCTGGCGGAGCTGGAGGCCGAGGCCGGGGGCCGGGGGTGTGCCCGGGCCGGTGTGGGCGGAGCGGGCGGCGAAGTGGGCCGTGGCCTCGGCGCGTACGTGGTCGAGCTGGGCGCGCAGCCAGGCGTGCACCTCAAGGAGCTTGTCGGCCACGGTCCTGATCTCGCGCGGGGCGTCCGCAGGAGGGTCGGAGCGCTCCAGGACGACGACCGGCAGTGGGCGGGTGGTGTTCCGCTGGTACTCGCCGTAGCCCGGTTCGGCGCGGACGACATGGGCGAACAGCTCGGTACGGCGGTCGCCTTCGGCGGGGACGGCGACCGCCTCGAACCCCTCGGTGCCGAGCTCCACGCGCACCACGGGGTGGGCGAGGAGGTTGTGGTACCAGGCGGGGTGGTGCGGGGCGCCGGCCGCCGAGGCGACGATCAGGAGCAGGCCCTCATGGCGGACGTAGCCGAGGGGAGTGGTGTGCTCGCGGCCCGAGCGGGCGCCGGTCGTGGTCAGCAGGAGCAGATCGCCGCCCTCGAAGGGGCCGCCGACCTTGCCGCCGTTGGCGCGGAACTCGTCGATCACGGACTGATTGAACGAAGTGGGCACGGGTGTGCTGTCTCTCCGGACGCGGAGCGGCGCAGGAGGCCGCTCAAAAGAAAAGGAAGGGAAGAGAGTGCGCGCGCGCCGGGGTACGAGCTGCCTATGAGCTGTGCGTACGCGGGGGCGCGCCGAGGTCGGGCTCAGCCCGTGATGTGTGAACTCATGACGTGGTCCCTGAGTGAAGGTGCTCGCCCGGCTGCCGATCTGCCCACTTCTCTTTGATCGGCGCCACGCGGCACGCGGATCATTAGAACCAGCCCTCGCTCCCCCTGTCAACGAACACTCTTCAACTCGCGGCTGTGTGCAAGGTGGGTGGCGTCCAGTCCGCATGGCGCAGGATCGCGCGGACGGCCACGCCCGACGGGGTCAGGCGCATCGCCGTGTTCCGCAGGGCCACGCCCAGCGGATGCGCGAGCTGCTGGCCCATCCGGCCCGCCCGGCGCGCCGCGAGGGCCACCGCCTGGCTGCGCGGTCGGCGGGCGGCGTCGTAACAGGCAAGCGCGGTACGGCAGTCGGGTGCGGCGGCCACGACGGCCGCCAGGGTCGCCGCATCCTCCAGGGCCTGGCAGGCGCCCTGCCCCAGATGCGGGGTCATCGCATGGGCGGCGTCGCCGAGCAGGGCGACCCGGCCGCCGGTGAACGTAGGCAAGGGAGTGGCCAGTTCGGCCACGTCGTGGTGGAGGACGGCGGCCGGGTCGGTCGCCGCCAGGAGCTGCGGGATCGGGGGGTGCCAGCCGCTGAAGCGGCGGTGGAGCTCGGCCAGCGGGTCGGGGAAGCGCACCCCGGCCGGGGAGTTGAGGACCGCGTGCCACTCGGCGCGGCCGTCCGCGAACCTGATGTGGCCGAACTCCTCGCCCCGGCCCCAGGTCAGTTCGAAGTCGCCGGCCGCCGGGACGGCGTCGCGCGTGATCGCGCGCAGGACGGTGGAGCCGCTGTGGGACGGGCCGGGGGCATCGGGGAGGAGGGCCGTACGGACCCGGCTGCCGATGCCGTCGGCCGCGACGACCAGCTCGGCGTCCAGAGTGCCTTCGGTGGTGGTCACCCGGCCGGAGGCGGCGTCGACGGAGAGGACCTCGGCGATGCGCAGGGTTCCTTCGGGCAGGGGCGCGCGCAGCTGGCGGTGGAGCGTGGCGCGGGGGATGCCCACGATCGGGGAGCCCAGGGCGCGTTCGAGGGCCTCGCCGTCCATCCGGGCCAGCAGGCGGCCCGAGGGGGTGCGGGTGGCGCCGGTGAGCTGGCGGTGTGCGGCCGCGCGGATCTGCGGACCGGCGCCGAGGGCGTCCAGGGCCCGCAGGCCGTTGGCGGCGAGCGAGATGCCCGCGCCCGCGTCGTCGAGGACCGGCGCGCGCTCGACGACGGTGACCCGCCAGCCGACCCGCAGGAGCCCGAGGGCCGCCGCGAGTCCGCCGATGCCGCCGCCGACGACCACCGCTGTTCCGGGGTGCACGGTCTCCTCCGATCCACGGCCCGACGGCCGCAATGTCTTCTACGGATGTAGAAAGGCTACTCCCGCCGCCTACAGGTGTAGAAAGGTGGGGTGACCAAGGATCGCCGTACCGTCCTCGCCGACGCCGCCGTCGAGGTCCTCGCCGACGGCGGGCTCCGGGCTCTCACCCACCGCGCCGTCGACGCCGCCGCCGGATTGCCCGCCGGGACCACCTCCGCCTACTTCCGCACCCGCGCGGCGCTGCTGACCGCGCTCGTACGGCGCCTGGTGGAGCGGGACCAGGCGGAGCTGGAGGCCGCCGGAAGTCAGGCGCCCGCCCCCGCGGACGCCGCCGAACTCACCGCGGCGCTCGTCGCCTTCAGCCGCGCGCGGCTGGTGGGGGAGGGGCGGCGGCGGTCGCTGGCGCGCTACGCCTGCGCCGTGGAGAGCGTGCACCAGCCGGTGCTGCGGGAGATCATGGCGCCGCGCGAGAACCGCGGCCGGGCGGTCGTACGGGACTTCCTGGCCGGAC
Organism: Streptomyces purpureus; assembly: GCF_014648195.1. Classification (GTDB taxonomy): domain Bacteria; phylum Actinomycetota; class Actinomycetes; order Streptomycetales; family Streptomycetaceae; genus Streptomyces; species Streptomyces purpureus. The sequence goes on along the minus strand of NZ_BMQQ01000040.1, from coordinate 3,081 downwards.
AGGGCGTCCCCGACGCGGAGGGGCGTACGGTGACCCTGCTGGCCTGCGTCGACGGGCTGGTCTTCGAACGGCTGGTCGCGGGCGGCGAGGACGTGGACGCCGAGGCCGTCGGACGGCTGGTCGACGCCGCGCTCGCCTGAACCTCACCGGCCGCGGAGCGTCTCGAGGAGCGTTCGGACCCCGAAGCCCGTGCCGCCGTGCGGGACTTCGTCGTAGGGGCCCTCGTCGTTGTAGGCCGGGCCGCCGATGTCGAGATGTGCCCAGGCGGTGCCCGCCGGGACGAAGTCCTGGAGGAAGAGCGCCGCCTGGACCGTGTCGCCGTGGCGGTGGGAGCAGTTGACGCGGTCGGCCACCGGCGAGTGCAGGTGGCGGCGCTCGTGCGCCAGCAGCGGGAGCCGGCAGAGGGACTCGCCCGCGCGCTCGGCGGCCGAGAGGAGCCGCTCGGCCAGCGCGGTGTCGGAGGCGAACAGGACGCCGGTGCGGGTGCCGAGTGTGTGGACGGCCGCAGAGGTGAGGGTGGCCACGTCGATCACCGGACCGCCACGGCCCTCCCGCGCCGCCCGGACCAGGACGTCGGCCAGGACCAGCCGGCCTTCGTTGTCGGTGTGGGTGATCTCCGTGGTCGTACCGTCGAGGTGCCGTACGACATCGCCCACCCGCAGCGCCCCGCCGCCCGGCATGTTCTCCACCAGCGGCAGACAGGCCCGGACGGGCACCGGCAGGGCGAGCCGGGGCAGCGCGGCGAGCGCGCCGACGACCGCGGCGGCGCCGCCCATGTCGGACTTCATCGCGTGCATCTGGCCCGGCGGCTTGAGGGAGAGCCCGCCCGAGTCGAACGTCACACCCTTGCCGACCAGGGTGAGCGGGGGCGCCGACGACCCGCCGGGCGGCGTGTACGCCAGCTCCACGTACCGGGCCGGTTCATGGGAGCCCCGGGCCACCGCCGCAAGACCGGCGAGGCCGAGCCGGGCCAGGCCGCGCCCCTCGTGGACCGTGCAGCTCAGCCCGGCCGAGCGGGCGAGGTGCTCGATCCGCTGCGCGAACCGGGTCGGTGTCAGCACCCCCGGCGGGCAGTTGACGAAATCCCGGGCCAGGCAGGTGCCGTCGGCGACGGCGAGCGCCTCGGCGAGGGCCAGGGGCTCGGCCGGGGAGCCGGAGGTCGCCACGATCACCTCGGGCGGCGGGGGGCCGGGTCTCTTCGAGCGGTACGCGTCGAAGCGGTACGAGGCGAGCGCCGCGCCCTCCGTCACGGCGCGGACCCGGTCGGCTGTGGGCATGGACCCGCCCTGCGCCAGGGCGAGATCGAGCCGGAGGGTACGCGCCGGTCCCACCGCCCGTACGGCCGCCGCCGCCGCGCGCCGGAACGTGGCCGCCGTCGCCGAACCGGCCGGGCCGAGACCGACGTTCAGGACCACCGAGCGGCCGTCCGACGACGGCTCGGCGACGACCTGCCCGGGCCGGGCGACGAACCCGCGGCGACGGCAGAACACGCTCGCGGGCGTGCCCGCGTACCAGGGGCGGGCGGTGACGTCCGCGGGCGTACGGTCGTCACCGGCCGAGACGGGCGCCATCCGGCCGACCCGTCAGACGCGCTCGTAGGTCGTACCGGCCCCGTTCCTGCGCAGCAGCCCCTCGTCCACCAGGGCGCGCCGCAGACTCACCCAGTCGTCCAGCCATTCGCCGCAGATCGCGTTGACCTTCGCCTCCGAGTACGTCACCCCGGGCTCGAAGGAGTCGGCCACGACGGCCAGCACGCGGCCGCGGACCTCCGCCTTGCCGGGGATGGAGGTCAGTCGGCCGCGCCGGAAGTACGAGCCGGCGCCGTCTCCGCCGCCCCGGCCGGAGACCCGGACCTCGGCCTGCACGGCGAGCCGGAAGGTGTCGTCCAGCAGCGTGTACGTACGGCGTTCGGCGTCGAAGGCGGCGACCTTCCCGTCCGCCAGCTTCTGCAGCGCCACGGCGGCGGCAGGCTGGCGGAGCCCCGCCCGCTCGGCGACCTCGGCCACCGTCGTCGCACCCAGCGCGAGAGCCGCGTAGGCGGCGCGCCGGTCGGTCTGGGCGAGGAGGCCGACGAGGTCGCGGCAGGAGGGCGGATGGTCCTCGGTGGGGGGCGTGTTCATGGTGTCCAGCTTCCGTTCGGGGTTCGGGACGCCCCCTACAAGTACCGCGACCCAGGGGGGTGATTGAAAGTGGTTTATGGCGAACCGCTACGTTTCAGCCAGCACGCTCGGACGGCGCCGGCGGCCGGGCGATGAGCGTCACCGACACCGGCGTACGGGCCCGTTTCGGGGTGCCCTTGGCCGGCGGTCGGCGGTAGGCGGAGGGCTGTTCCCGCACCGCCAGGGCGATGACCTTCGTCCCCTCGGCGAACACCCACCGGTCGCGCCGCCACTGCTCAAGACGGCGTAGCGCGTCCTCCCAGCGCTCCCCGGCCCAGCCCCGGGACTGGATGTCCCGGTGCCGGGCGCCGCCGATGAGCACCCGGAAGAGCCGTGCGTCGTCGCCGGTCAGGACGGTGTCGCGGGTCGGAAGTCCGGGGCGGTGGTCGTGGAGCGCGACCGAGTCGAAGCCGAGCCGGTAGCTGAACCGGGCCTCGTCGTGATGCGCCCGCCACAGGCTCACCCGGGCCGCGAGAAGCCGGCGGATCCCGGCGTTGCGCTCGTCCTGCGGGAATTCGCCCTCGAAGTGGTAGGCGATGTTCCACAGGTCCTCGTCGGAGAGCTGCGGATACACATGGCGGTATCCCGGCAGCGGGCGGGACAGGGACAGGCCGTACGAATCCGGGTACTCCACATACGGGCTGAAACGGTCGAAGTGCACCGTCAGGATGTCGTTGTCCGGTGGTTCGAGATGGCTGAGCGACGGCACCAGATCGATCTGGGTGAGCATCGACTCGGGCGTCTCGTTCGGATAGTCGGTCAGGATGTTCCACACCGGGAGCACACCGAACTCGGCGCAGCCGAGGAGGAAGCGTACGTTCTGGTAGGCGGTGGCGCCCTTTTTCAGGAGGCGGAGTCCTTCGGTGGAGAGGGATTCGATGCCGGGTTGGACGGAGCGGACTCCGGCGCGGCGCATGCCGCG
>NZ_BMQQ01000039.1:25959-56306 GCF_014648195.1 Streptomyces purpureus | reverse complement strand
GGCGCAGCCAGGAGCAAACCCCGCTGTCCGCCTGAACCAATCAAGATCGGACTCTACGAAACTCGGGGCAGCTCACAACTGGGTCAGGGAGAGAGCCAGGGAGACCGCCCGCCAGGTCATGGAGGCCAAACGGCAGATCACCCGCCAGACAAGGGCGCTGATCGAACGCGCCGCGAAGTACAACCCGATCCCGCACATCAAGGCGGCGGTGAAACCGCTGATGGCGGTGGGCGTGGCGATCGTCACGGCCAGTGCCAATCTGCCGGCGATGGTCGTCTCAGTGGCCTCGAACGTCATCGTTGACGTGGCCCAGAACGTCGATGCCATCCGCAAGGCGGTCGTGGATTCGGTCGGAAGTGTCGTCGAGACCGTGAAGAACGTGGGCTGGGACGACGTCTGGGAAGGCGTGAAGACGGTCGGCAACTTCGTCGGCGAGGTCACCGGCTTCAACGACATCAAGCGCTGTGTCACCGAGGGCGACATGGAATCCTGCGCCTGGGCCGTCGCCACGGTGGCGGGCCTGGCCCTGGGCGGTGTCGGGGCCGGCTTCGTCCGCGCGGCGCGGGCGGGGCGGATGGTCTCGAAGGCGGCCAAGTACACGGACGATGTCGCCAAGGTCGCGAACAAGATCGAGAACACGGTCGACAGGGTCGAGAGCGCGGCCCAGTGCGTGTCCACGGCTGCGGAGGTCGCCTCACTGGCCAGCGGCAACAGCTTCGTCGCGGGCACGGAGGTCGTCATGGCGGACGGCACCCGAAAGCCGATCGAGAAGGTCGAAGAGGGCGACGAGGTCCTGGCGACCGACCCGACGACGGGCCGTACGACCAAGCAGAAGGTCACCGCCACGATCGTCGGCGAAGGCGAGAAGCAACTCGTCCGCCTGACGGTCGACACGGACGGCCCGGCGGGCTCGGCCACGGACGACATCACGGCGACCCAGGGCCACCCCTTCTGGTCCCCTTCTCTGAAGAAGTGGCTGAAGGCCGGCGAGCTGAAACCGGGCCAATGGCTCCAGACGGGCAGCGGCACCTGGGTCCAGGTCGAGGCAGTCAGCGCGTGGACGCAGCACGCGGCGGTCTACAACCTGACGGTCGACACGGCGCATACGTATTACGTGGCGGCGGGTGCGACATCCGTCCTCGTCCACAACGAGAATTCGCGGAAGAATCCGCTCTACTGTCCGCTCAGCGCCTACACCGATCTGAGGCGTATGGGCCCAGGAAAGAACGAAGGTGCCGCCAGTGCTCTGTGGACGCCTTCGGGCAATGTCTACTTCGACGTAAGCCGGCGAAGGACAGACATGGAGAAAATGAATCTTCCTTTGGTGCTGCGCAGAGTCGTGCAGCAGACTGAGCATCATGGCGGATGCGCGGAAATCGGCTGCATCGCTCAGGCGTTGGAGGCTGGAGAACAGATCCGCGGCAGTCAGAGTCTCGCCATGCTGCGCAAGCCGTTCGATCACGACCGCTACAGAGATCTCTTGCCTGGATGCGGCAGTTGTCAGCAGGTCATGTCTAGGCTGAAGATCACTGACACTTATAGCGGGGAGGGGTGACCTGTGGGTAGTTTGCTGAAGGGGATGACTCGGGTTCCTTGGGGGGACCTTGGCGGGGCTCAAGGCTCAGCCCGCGACATCCCGGGCTTGCTGTCCAGGATCGCGTACGGCGACGAGACTGTAGCAAGGATGGCGATTGACGAACTGTCCGAATGCGTGTGCGCCCTGGGCTTTGTCCTAGGGGACGCAACGGCTCCGACTGTTCCATTCCTGATTGAACTGGCCGGTGCCCCTGGCGTGCCGTGCAAGGCTGAGCTGTTGGACCTGCTGGAGAGCATCTATCGGACTGATCAATGGCACGTAGCCGCTGCCGCTGCCGGAGGTCCCCGGCGAAAGGGCTACAAGGACCAGCCTGGTTGGGAGGTGGCTTCGCGGGCAGCCGTGCTCGCTGGGCGACCAGTTATCGAGGGTCTCTCCGATGCGGTCCAGCCGGATGTGGCCGAAGCGGCCCAGGCGTTGCTGCGTGCCTTCGATGAGGACCTCAAATTCCCGGAGGTATGAGCGCGGAATGCCGTACGCCGGAGGGGACCCCGCCCCGCGAGGTCCCCTCCGGAAATCAGCCGTCGGCGCTCACGCCTCCGACAGCACGCCGTCCTTCTCCGCGTACAGCCGCCCCGACTTCGGGCACTCCCACATGCCCGGCTCGCCGTCGCGCTCCGCCAGGCGGACGCCCTCGTGGCCGACCCAGCCGATCTGGCGGGCCGGGACGCCGACGACCAGGGCGAAGTCCGGGACGTCCTTGGTGACGACCGCGCCGGCCGCGATCATCGCCCAGCGGCCGATGGTGATCGGGGCCACGCAGACCGAGCGGGCGCCGATCGAGGCGCCGTCGGCGATCTTGACGCCCACGGCCTCCCAGTCACCGCCGCGCTTCTGCTTGAACTCGGCGTCCACCGAGCGCGGGTTGTGGTCGTTGGTGAGGACGACCGCCGGGCCGATGAAGACACCGTTGCCGAGCTCGGCCGGCTCGTAGACCAGCGCGTAGTTCTGCAGCTTGCAGTTGTCGCCCATCCGGACGCCCGTACCGACGTAGGCGCCGCGGCCGATCACACAGCCCTCGCCGAGGCGGGCGTCCTCACGGATCTGGGCGAGCTCCCAGACGCTGCTGCCCGCGCCGATCTCGGCGCTCTCCGCGACCTGGGCGGTGGGCTGGACCCTGTAGTTCACTGTGCTGCTGCCTTTCCGAGGGCGTCGTTGGCACGTCGGGCGTGTTCGCCGCATGAGCATACGTCGCGGCCAAGAGGCGGACTCACCGGCCGGACCCCGGCCCCGACCCCAGCAGCAGCCGGTCGAAATGGCCCTTCACATGGGCCCAGTCCCAGGCCAGCATCGCGTGCTCCGACGCCTCGTGCCCGTACTTCTCCCAGCCCTCCTCGGTGGCGGTCACCCGCAGCACCCGCTCGGCCGCCTCGGCCGGGTCGTCCACCACCCAGGGCGCCGGGAACAGCGCCCGGGCCCCGTGCGGCCGCTTCGCGAAGAACGGCCAGTCGCGCACGACCGGCACCGCCCCGCTCGCCGCGCCCTCCACCAGCCCCAGGTGCCAGCTCTCGCGCACCGAGCTGCTGAGGATCACCCCCACCTCGGTGAGCGCGCCGGGCACGTCGTCCGTCTGCCCCACCTGGCGTACGGCCCCGGCCGCCTCCAGGCGCAGCAGCTCGCGCTGGTAGGTCCGGTAGTAGCGGGCGGCGGCCGGACCGGCGTCCGGACGCAGCGGACTCCCTATGAGATGGAGCGTGTAGCGCTCGTCCTTCTCCCGCAGCATGTTCAGGACCTCCAGCGCCCAGCCCGGGTCCTTGGCGACCTGGCTCACCCCCACCATCCCGAGGGTGAAGCGGGCCCCTGGCCGCTTGGGCAGCACGAAGCGCTCCAGCTGGACGGCGTTGTCGATCACATGGAGCCGGGGCGCCTTCCGCTCCTTCAGGCGGGGGATCGCCGAGACGCAGAAGTCGCGCAGGTGCTCACTGACGAAGACCAGGTCGTCGACGCGGGAGAAGTCGATGATGTGCGGCCAGTGGCTGAACGCCTCGTAACTGTGCAGCCGCACGACGATACGGGCCGGACCCGGATCCACGAGCGTGAAGAACGCGGCGGCCACCGCGCACCAGTCGATGAAGACGACGTCGGCCCAGTCCAGGTGCGGACGCAGCGCCTCCTCGATACGGCGCCCGTACGCGGCCTGGCTGCCCAGCGCCCGCTGGATCATCCGCCCCACACCCTTGGCCAGCGGGGCGAGCGTGGGGTCGGCGGCGGTGTCGAGGACCTTCAGCTCGACGTCCGCGTGCTCGGCGTAGTGGGCGAGGACGGGACGCAGGAAGTTGTCGTTGCCGTGGTGCGCCACCAGCAGTCGCAGCGGCCGGTCGCCGGGCGGCGCGGCGGCGGCCCGCTTACGGCCGCGGGGGCTGCGCAGGGCGATGGCGGTACGGCTCTCGCGCAGGGGGGCGGTGTAGCGGGCCGGGTTGTCGGCCAGCGGCGAGCTGAGCCCGTCGACGTGCAGCGCGCGGTGGAAGGCGAGCAGCAGCGCCTTGGCGGCGGCGCTCGACGCGGTCGCCCAGCGGCCCGCCTCGTGCTCCTCGTCGGCGAGCTCCAGCTGCGCGGCGTACGCCTTGAAGAGATGACGGGGTACGTGCCCCTTGGCGAGCCGTGCCTCGGCGGCCTCGACCAGCAGCTCGGTGCGCAGTCGGGGATCCTGGATGTTCTGAGCCGCGTATCCGAGTGTCCGCTCCGCGACGAGGGCGCGCTCCGACCGGGACATACGGGATATGGCCCAGCGTGCGATATTCGTCAGACGTTCATCGGAAAACTCAGGTGTCGGCAAGACTGCAGCTCCACGATCGAGGCAAGGAACACGGACCGTACGGTTAATCGGACCCGAGTGGAACCCCTTCCCGACACTACCGTCGACCGTCCTGGCGTGGGGACGTGGCCTTATCTTGCGCTGACATGGCGCCGTGCGCCGGTAGGGCTCGCGGGGCCCGGTTTGACCCCCCGCAGGCGGCCCCGTAACCTTGACCGTCGGCGTGTTTCCATACGCGTCAGCTCCTGAGCACCTCCCTCCGGCTACGGCCTGGAGAGGCCGCTCACCCCATCCGGAGAGCCGCGGGCCCCAGGCCCGTGCGAGCGGCTGGCATCAGGAGTTCCCGTTCGAGCGAGAGAGAGATCCGCGTGTACGCCATCGTGCGCAGCGGTGGTCGCCAGCACAAGGTTGCTGTCGGCGACATCGTTGAGGTTGACAAGATTTCCACTGCCAAGGTTGGCGACACGGTCGAGCTCTCGACCCTGCTCGTTGTCGACGGCGACTCCGTGACCAGCGACCCGTGGGTCCTGGCGGGCATCAAGGTCCAGGCCGAGGTCGTGGACCACCACAAGGGCGCCAAGATCGACATCCTGCGCTACAAGAACAAGACCGGCTACCGCCGTCGCCAGGGTCACCGTCAGCAGTACACGGCGATCAAGGTCACCGGCATCCCCACGGCTGCGAAGTAAGGGACTGAGGAGAGATGGCACACAAGAAGGGCGCATCGTCCACTCGGAACGGTCGCGACTCCAACGCTCAGCGGCTCGGCGTGAAGCGCTTCGGCGGTCAGGTCGTCAACGCCGGTGAGATCCTGGTCCGCCAGCGTGGCACCCACTTCCACCCGGGTGCGGGCGTCGGCCGTGGCGGCGACGACACGCTGTTCGCGCTGAACGCCGGTGCTGTGCAGTTCGGCACCTTCCGCGGCCGCAAGGTCGTGAACATCGTTCCGGTCGCCTGATCCAGGCCCCTTAGAACGGTTTTCTTTCGCGGAGGCGGACCTCCTTCTCGTACGGAAGTACGGGAAGCAGGTCCGCCTTTCGCGTGTTAAGCGTAAAAGAGCTTTCGCGCGTAAAGCGCGAAGGGCTAGAGACACCCCATTTGTTTACTGGAGGCACAGAACATGACCACCTTCGTGGACCGCGTCGAGCTGCATGTCGCCGCGGGTAACGGAGGTCACGGCTGTGCCTCCGTCCACCGCGAGAAGTTCAAGCCGCTCGGCGGCCCTGACGGCGGCAACGGCGGCCGGGGCGGCGACGTCATCCTCGTCGTCGACCAGTCCGTGACCACGCTTCTCGAGTACCACCACTCCCCGCACCGCAAGGCCACCAACGGCAAGCCCGGCGAAGGCGGCAACCGCTCCGGCAAGGACGGCCAGGACCTGGTCCTGCCCGTGCCGGACGGCACCGTCGTCCTCGACAAGAACGGCGAGGTCCTCGCGGACCTGGTCGGCGAGGGCACCCGCTACGTCGCCGCCGAGGGCGGCCGCGGCGGTCTCGGCAACGCCGCGCTCGCCTCCGCCCGCCGCAAGGCCCCCGGCTTCGCGCTGCTCGGTGAGCCCGGCCGCACCGGCGACATCGTCCTGGAGCTCAAGACCGTCGCCGACGTGGCCCTGGTCGGCTACCCGAGCGCCGGAAAGTCCTCGCTGATCTCCGTCCTGTCGGCCGCCAAGCCGAAGATCGCGGACTACCCCTTCACCACGCTGGTGCCGAACCTGGGCGTGGTCACCGCCGGCTCCACCGTCTACACCATCGCCGACGTGCCCGGACTCATCCCGGGCGCCAGCCAGGGCCGCGGCCTCGGTCTGGAGTTCCTGCGCCACGTCGAGCGCTGCTCGGTCCTCGTGCACGTCCTGGACACGGCCACCCTCGAATCCGACCGCGACCCGGTCTCCGACCTCGATGTCATCGAGGAGGAGCTGAAGCAGTACGGCGGCCTGGACGACCGGCCCCGGATCGTCGTCCTCAACAAGATCGACATCCCGGACGGCCTCGACCTCGCCGAGATGATCCGCCCGGACCTCGAAGAGCGCGGCTACCAGGTCTTCGAGGTCTCCGCCGTGGCCCGTACCGGCCTGAAGGAGCTCTCCTTCGCCCTGGCCGAGATCGTCGCCCAGGCCCGCGCGGCCAAGCCGAAGGAAGAGGCGACCCGGATCGTCATCCGCCCCAAGGCGGTCGACGACGCGGGCTTCACCGTCACCCTGGAGGAGGACGGTCTCTACCGCGTCCGCGGCGAGAAGCCGGAGCGCTGGGTTCGCCAGACCGACTTCAACAACGACGAGGCCGTGGGCTACCTCGCCGACCGCCTCAACCGCCTCGGTGTCGAGGAGGAGCTGATGAAGGCCGGTGCCCGCGCGGGCGACGGCGTCGCCATCGGCCCCGAGGAGGACGCGGTCGTCTTCGACTGGGAGCCGACCATGATGGCCGGTGCCGAGATGCTCGGCCGCCGTGGCGAGGACCACCGCCTGGAGGCCCCGCGGCCCGCGGCCCAGCGCCGCAAGGACCGGGACGCCGAGCGCGACGAGGCGCAGCGCGCCTTCGACGACTTCGACCCGTTCTAGGCCCTACCGCCGCCGGCCGGGCCCCGCTCGCGGGAGCCGACCGGCAGCACCCCGAGCGCGGCGCCGGACCGGATCGTCCCGGTCCGGCGCCGCGCCGGTTTCCGACCTGTTCCGACCCGTTTCCCCGAACGGCCGGTGGCGGAGAGGTGGCGCCAGGTGGGCGCCGACGCGTACAGCGGGGGAAAATGCCCTGGGGAGCTGTGCAACCTCCCGCCCCGGACGCCCGTCTTGTTACCGGGGGTGAGGCGCAGCGCCCACCCCATGAACGGAGCGTTGATGAAGATCTCCTTCCTCATCCACACGATTTACGGCATCGGCGGCACGATCCGCACGACGCTGAATCTCGCGGAGGAGCTCGCCGACCACCACGAGGTGGAGATCGTCTCGGTCTTCCAGCACCGCGACATCCCGCTCTTCACGATCGACCCGCGCATCACCGTCGTACCGCTGCTCGACACCCGCCCCCTCGCGCCGACCTGCGAGAAGGAGCACCCCGGCCACCTGACCCCGGCGGAGTTCTTCCCCCGCAACGAGGCCCGGTTCAAGGAGTACAGCAAGCTCACCGACGAGCGGGCGCGCGCCCACTACGCCTCCTCCGACGCCGACGTGGTCATCGGCACCCGGCCCGGTCTGGTCGCCTACGTCGCCCAGTTCTCGCCCAAGGGCGCGGTGCTCATCGGCCAGGAGCACATGACGCACAACCACCACAAGCCGGCGCTGCGCGAGGAGATGCGACCGCACCTCGACGCCATCGACGCCTTCGTGACCGTCTCCGAAGGTGACGCGGCGGTGTGGCGGGAGCACATGGATCTGCCCGGCACCCGGATCCTGTCCATCCCCAACAGCGTCCCCGAGCCCACGGTCACCCCCTCCGACCTGTCGGGCACCACCATCGTCGCGGCCGGCCGCCTCGACCGCGGCAAGCAGTACGACGTACTGATCCGGGCCTTCAAGAAGGTCGTCGCCGTCCGTCCCGAATGGACCCTGCGGATCTGCGGCTGGGGCCCGGACAAGGAGCGGCTTGCCGCCACCGTCCAGAAGCACGGCCTCAACAACAGCGTCCACCTCATGGGCCCGCGCTCCCCGATCGAGCCGGAGTGGGTCAAGGGCGCCATCGCCGCCTCCACCTCCCGCCACGAGTCCTTCGGCATGACCCTGGTCGAGGCGATGCGCTGCGGCCTGCCGGTGGTCAGCACCGACTGCGACTACGGCCCCCGCGAGATCATCAAGGACGGCGAGGACGGCTTCCTGGTCCCCGTCGGGGACGCCGACGCCGTCGCCGACGCGCTCCTGAAGCTGATCGACGACAAGGACCTGCGCCACCGCATGGGCGCTGCGGCGATCACCAACTCCCGCCGTTACGACCCCAGTTCGGTCACCAAGCAGTACGCCGACCTGTTCGCCGAGCTCGGCGCCGGCTCCACCCAGCGGGCCACCCCCGCCGCCCCGGCCGCCGAGGCCCCCTTCGACCCGGCGACGGCCCCCTTCATACCAATGGCCGACTGTGTCGCGCACGAGGACGGCTCGCTCACCGTCACGATGGTCGCCCCCGAGGCGGCGGTGGCGAAGTACGAGGGCCTGCGTCTGGTCTGCACCCCGTTCGAGGGAGACGCCCAGGAACGGGTGTACCCCTTCCGCGCGGACGGTACGGCCACGATCCCGGCCGGCGAGGACTTCGCCGAGGGTAACTGGATGTGCCACGCCGACCACCCGGCCTCCGGCCGCCGCGTCGGCATCCTGGCCCGCGCGGTCGACCAGCGCGGCTCGCTCCGCGTCGCCGACCGGATCGACCCGTCGGCGGGCTTCCGCCACCTCGTCCCCTTCCGCCGCGCCCCCAAGCACCACCTCGTGCTGCGCTCCTGGGTACGCGACGTCCACGCCGAGGCGGGGAACGTCGACGTCAGCCTCCGTGAGCGCAAGCTGACCGTGCACGGCCGGCTCATCGGCCCGGCCACCCTGGGGGAGCGCCCCGAACTGCTGCTGCGCCGCCGCGGCGAGCGCGACGCCCAGGAGCTGGTCCTGCCCGGCACCCGCCGGGGCGAGCGCGGCTTCGAGGTCACCGTTCCCGCCGCCGCCGTGGTCGCCGAGCGGCGCACCGAGAAGGACGCCTGGGACCTCTGGCTGCGCCCCGCACCCGGTCAGGAGCCGGTCCGTGTCGGACGTGTCCTCGACGACGTCGTCCTCAAGGGCGGAGTCTTCGTCTACCCCGAGCCGCTGCTCCAGCAGCCGCGCCCGCTGCTGCTGGTCCGCCGGGTGCTGCGCAAGCTGCTGCGCAGGCCGCAGCTCCTCGTCCGGGTCAAGCTCGCCTACGACCCCGACAACGGACTCGTCCTCCATGTCCTCGACAAGTAGGCGTCCGAGGGGCCGGCCGGCGCGGGTGAGCCGCGCCGGGACCGGCCCCTGGCCCGCGGCTGTGGAGTCGGTCACTCCGGCGCCCCGCCGCGGCCCCGTAAACCTCCCTGGCCACAGGGTGAACTGTCCGTGTCGGGACGGTGTGGAGCAGCCGAGGTCCGCCTTGCGAGACGGTCACGGAGAGTGCGAACATCACATCGTTCCCCAGCCATACCAAGGTAGGTCGTTCCGTGTCTGTGCCGTATGAAGGCAAGCCCCGCACCACCGCAGTCGTGCTCGCCGGGGGTACCGGACAGCGCGTGGGGCTCGCGATCCCCAAGCAGCTGCTGAAGATCGCGGGCAAGGCCGTCATCGAGCACACCCTGTCGATCTTCCAGCAGGCCGACTCCGTCGACGACGTGATCGTGCTGATGGCGCCGGGGTACGTGTCCGACGTGGAGAAGATCGTCGCCAAGGCGGGGCTCACCAAGGTCACCCGGATCATCGAGGGCGGCGCGACCCGCAACGAGACCACCGAGCGCGCCATCGCGGCCCTCGGCGAAGGCCTCGCGGAGGGTGAGGACCGCAACGTCCTCTTCCATGACGCGGTGCGTCCGCTTCTGTCACAGCGCGTGATCAAGGACTGTGTCGACGCCCTCGACCGCTACCAGGCCGTCGACGTCGCCATCCCCTCCGCGGACACCATCATCGTGACCCGCACCCACGGCGAGGACGGCGAGTTCATCACCGACGTCCCCGACCGGTCCCGGCTGCGCCGCGGCCAGACCCCGCAGGCCTTCAAGCTCTCCACGATCCGCAGGGCGTACGAGATCGCGGCCGGCGACCCCAACTTCCAGGCCACCGACGACTGCAGCGTCGTGCTCAAGTACCTGCCCGACGTGCCGATCCACGTCGTCGCGGGCGACGAGTACAACATGAAGGTGACCCAGCCGGTCGACGTCTTCATCGCCGACAAGCTCTTCCAGCTCGCCTCCACCGCCGCCCCGCGCCAGGCCGACGAGGCCGGCTACCGCGAACTGCTCGCCGGCAAGACCCTGGTCGTCTTCGGCGGTTCGTACGGCATCGGCTCCGACATCGCCGAGCTCGCCGAGACGTACGGCGCCAAGGTCTACGCCCTGGGCCGCTCCACCACCGGCACCCACGTGGAGAACCCCGAGCACGTCGACGACGCCCTGTCCAAGGCGTACGCCGAGAGCGGCCGGATCGACTACGTCATCAACACCGCCGGCGTGCTGCGCATCGGCAAGCTCGCCGAGACCGACAACGCGACCATCCAGGAAGCGCTGAACGTCAATTACCTGGCGCCCGTGCAGATCGCCCGCGCCTCGTACAAATACCTGGCCGAGACCAAGGGCCAGCTCCTGCTGTACACCTCCTCCAGCTACACTCGCGGCCGCGCGGAGTACAGCCTTTACTCGTCCACCAAGGCGGCGATGGTGAATCTCACCCAGGCCCTCGCCGACGAATGGGCAAGTGACGGAATCCGTGTGAATTGCGTCAACCCGGAACGCACCGCGACCCCGATGCGTACGAAGGCATTCGGTCAGGAGCCCTCGGGCTCGCTGCTGTCCTCCGAGGCCGTGGCCCGGACCTCGCTGGACGTGCTGCTCTCCGAAATGACCGGACACGTCATCGACGTTCGGCAGCAGGACCCGACCCGCGAGGCGTCCGAGGCGTCCGGATTTGAGCAGGCTCTGGCCTCTGTCCTGGATCGTCAGGAAGATGTGTAATACTCGCTAGATGTGCTTAATCGGGCCTCTGCATCGCCAATACGCGAATGCAGAGGCCCGAGTTCGTGAAGCTCGCTCTTCACGGCCCTTACCGCAATGTGAATAAACCGGCACCCCCCTCTGGAGCAGGTTCTTCGTGATTTCGACCGCCATCCGCCTGGCACGCGTGGGCAGCGGGTCCGAGCTGGCCGCAGCAGTCCTGATGGGACTGGGCTACCCATGCGTCATGCTCGCCGCGCTCATCCCGAACCTCTGGTTCTTCGCGGTGGCCGGTGCCGTGACGTACGTCGCCGACTGGTACCTGCACCAGAAGGACAGTTACCTGATCAACCGGCTCGGCAAGGTCCGCGCCGGCCTCCCGATCCGGTTCCTCGTACGGCAGTTGCTGCTGATCCTGCTCCTCGCGCGGGAGAACCTCGCCGAACAGCCCCTGTTCTACGCGGCGGTGGCCGGCTTCCTCGGCTTCTACGCCCTCCAGGCCCCCCAGGGCGCCCTCGCCACCCTCATCCGGATGCGCCGCACCCTGCCGGTCGTCACCCGCAACGTCGACCTGCACGGCGTACGCATCCCGGACGCCCCGCCGAAGGCGCTGCTGAACCGGTCCGCCGAGAAGATGCTCCACCTCGACATCCCGGCCATGGCCGGAGTGATCTACGCGGCGGGCACCGGCACGGACCTCGCCGCCTACACCGGCGTCGGCGTCACCGCCGGCCTCGGCCTGCTCTACACCCTCCTGCTCATCCCGTACCTGCGCCGCAGCGCCGTGCCGTCCACGCCCGCCGTGATGAAGACCGTCCACAAGTGGCTGCGCGAGTACCGGCCCACCGTCGTCCTGTACTTCTCCGGCTCCGACGAGTCCGCGTACCAGGTCAACATGTGGCTGGAGACGATGGAGCAGATCGACGGGCGCCCGCTGATCGTCATGCGCGAGCGGACCCTCGTCCCCAAGCTCGCCGCCACCCGCGTCCCCATCATCTGCGTGCCCGGCGGCACCCACCTGATGCAGCTCGACCTCTCCACGGTCCGGGTCGCGCTCTACGCCGCCAACGTCGGCAAGAACATCCACATCCTGCGCGTGCCCACCATGAAGCACGCCTTCATCGGCCACGGCGACAGCGACAAGCTCGCCAGCGTCAACCCCTTCTCCAAGGTCTACGACGAGGTGTGGACCGCCGGCCGGGCCGGCCGCGACCGCTACGCCCTCGCCGACGTCGGCGTCCGTGACGAGGACATCGTCGAGGTCGGCCGCCCCCAGCTGGCCCCGATCAAGCGCTGGACCGGCACCCCCAAGAACCCCATCCCCACGATCCTCTACGCCCCCACCTGGGAGGGCTGGGACGACAACCCCGGCAACACCTCCCTCCTGCTGGCCGGCGAGAACATCGTGCGCCGCCTCCTCGACGCCGAGCAGCCCGTCCGGCTCGTCTACAAGCCGCACCCCTTCACCGGGCTGGTCAACCGCAAGGCCAAGGCGGTCGACGCCCGCATCCGCAAGATGATCGAGACGGCCGCCGCCCGGCGCGCCACCGAGCCGCGCTGGATCGAGGAGGCCGCCTCCGCACAGGCCGGCCAGGCCGCCGCCCGCGCCGAACTGGCCCGTATCGAGGCCCGGCTCGCCCAGCTGGAGACCAGCCAGGTCCGCAAGGACGGCGACGAGGCCGAGGAGTCCCGCGTCTCCCTCGCCGACCCCGAGCGGCTCGCCGAGACCAAGCGGCTGCGCGCCGAGTGGAACGACGCCTACTGGCGCTCCTTCGGCTGGTGGGAGCACACCTCCGTGACCGGCGTCCAGCCCCGCCTGTACGACTGCTTCAACGAGGCCGACGCCATGGTCTCGGACATCTCCAGCGTGGTCTCCGACTTCATCGCGAGCGGCAAGCCGTACGCCGTCACCGACTCCGCCGAGATCGGCGCCGAGGAGTTCAAGCGGCAGAACACCGCCGTACGCGCCGCCGTCGTCCTCACCAACACCGCCGAGGACATCGGCCAGTTGCTGGAGGCCGTCGCCGACCCGGCCGCGGACAAGCTGGCCGAGGACCGGCGCGCGCTCAAGGAGTACCTCCTCGGCCCCGACGAGCCGTCCTCCCAGGAGCGGTTCAACGCGGCCGTCCAGGCCCTCGCCGCCCAGGCCGAGGCCCGCAACGCCGGCGTCGAACAGCGCCTGGCCGGACAGAGCATCGGCGAACTCGACGAGGAGCCGGAGACCAACTGATGGGCGACAGCAGAGCCGACGACCCGGCGCCCGATGTGACCGTCGTCATCGGCGCCTACAACGCGATGCCGTATCTGGTCCGCTGCCTGGAGTCCGTCGAGGCCCAGACCATCGGCGCCGAACGGATCGAGATCGTCGCCGTCGACGACGGCTCCACCGACGGCACCGGCGACCACCTCGACGAGTTCGCCGCCCGGACCAAGATCCCCACCCGGGTCGTCCACCAGGCCAACTCCGGTGCGCCCGGCGGCCCCCGCAACACGGGCCTCGGCCTGGCCCGCGGCCGGTTCGTCTTCTTCCTCGACGCGGACGACTTCCTCGGCGACGAGGCGCTGGAACGTCTCGTCGCGATGGCCGACCGCAACGGCACCGACGTGGCCCTCGGCCGGGTCGAGGGCGTCAACCGCGGCGGCGGCGGATCGGTCTACCGCACCACCCTGGAACGCACCGACGTCTTCTCGTCCAACATCAAGTTCACCCTCAGCGCCCAGAAGCTCTTCCGCCGCGACCTGCTCGTCCGCCACGGCCTGCGCTTCGACACCTCCATGCGCTTCGGCGAGGACGCGCCGTTCACCATGGAGGCCTACTTACGGGCCGACGGCGTCTCCGTACTCGCCGACTACACCTGCTACTACCTGGTCGGCCGCGAGGACGGCAACCACGTCCGCAAGGGCACCACCATCCCCGCCCGGATCGAATCCGGCCACCTCCTCGCCGACCTGATCGCCGCGCACGTCCCCGCCGGCGACCGGCGCGACCTGCTGATGATCCGCCCCTTCGCGAGCACCCTGCTGCCCCTGCTCGGCCCGATCATGCTCGGCCAGTCGCCCGAGGAGCGGCAGCGCACCCTCGACCTCGCCGCCCCCATGCTGGCCGCGTACTGGACCGAAGGCATCGGCCGCCGCCTCAAGGTCGACGAACGCCTCCGGCTCACCGCGGCCGCCCTCGGCCGGCTCGACCTGATCATGGACGTGCTGACCTTCCAGAAGGCCGGCACCCCGCCCGAGGTGACCGTACGCGACGGCCGCCGCCATCTCGCCTACCCCCACTTCGGGGCGGGCCTGGACGGCTTCCCCGACGAGCTGTACGCGATGCGCATCACCGAACAGGTCGGCGACCAGCGGCTCGCCCCCACCCTGCCGACGGCCGCCCGCCCCAAGCCGTCGTTCGCCCGCCGCGTCGTCCGCAAGCTGAAGCGGACCCTGCGCCGCTGACGGCCCCGGACACAGCGAAGGGCCCGTACGCCATGGTGCGTACGGGCCCTTCGCGCGTCGTCAGCCCAGCGGACGCTGAAGCGGACCCTGCGCCGGTGCCTCCTGGGCGGGGCGGGGTGCCGGGACGGGGGAGCGGCGGTGCGCCGCATGGGCCGCCAGCGCGGACACCGCCGCGGCGAACCGCACCGGCGACGGCGGGTCCGCCGGCCCGAGCAGCTGCTCCTTGAGCGCCGCCCGCACCCCGCGCAGCGCGTCCTTCGACGGATCCCGCACCGCCTCCAGCAGCGCCGGCACCCCCCGCCCGTCCGGCGTCAGCACCGTCGCCGCCCGTACGGTCGGGAACACCGCCCGGAACTCCTCCTCCGACAGCCCGCCCGTGTTGACCACCGCGTACGGCTTGCCGCTCGCCAGGAAGTCGCTCACCACCGACGACACATCGCTGATCAGCAGATCGGCCTGGTTGAAGCAGGAGTACAGACTCGGCTGCGTCCCCGTCACCACCCGGTGCTCACCCGGCGCCGACGACGCCCAGTACGCCTCCTCCCAGCGCGCCGTCGCCCGCGCCACCTCCGCCGCCCGGCCCGGCGCCGGAGCGCCCTGCCGCAGCATCCGCTCCACGCCGTCCGCCCGCGCCGGGAACTCCGCGTCGGCCGTCCGCGCCAGCTCCCGCCCGCACGGCTCGGACTCCGCCACGCCCCCGACCCGCCGCGCGGCCGCCTCCCGCACCAGCTGCTTGATCCGGGCGTTCGCGGCAGCCGCCCGCGGATCCACCGACCCGGTCATCGGATGCGGCTTGTACAGCAGCCGGACCCCCGGATCGGCGAGCAGCGCCCGCACCAGGTTCTCCCCGGCCAGGATCACCGACGTGTTCCCCGGGTCCTCCGTCCAGCCCTCCCAGGTCGGCGCGTACAGCACGGTCATGAACGGACCGGCCGGCGGGCCCGCGTACGGCAGGACGGGAGCCAGCTGCGGCCGCCCGATCTCCACCACGTCCCGGTCGTCCACGCCGACCTCCGCCAGCGCGTACCGCTCCCGCGCCGCCGGCCCGGCCACCCACACCTCGTCGTACGCCTTGGCGTACGGATTGCAGCTGGACAGCTTGTCGCTCTCGCCGTGGTTCACGAAGGCGTGCTTGATGCTGGGGATCCGCAGCACCTGCGAGGTCTTGCCCGAGTTCGCGGGGTGGATGAGCACGTTGAGGGTCGAGTGCTCCAGCCGCATCAGATGGGCCACCTTCGGCACACAGATGATCGGCACATCCGTCGCGCCGATCTTCTGCAGCATGAAGCGCTCCCGCAGCACGATCACCGGACGGCCCCCGAGCCCGGCGAGCGGTTCCAGCCACATGTTGGCCTGGTACGCCGAGCTGGTCCCGCCGGAGAAGTACATCCCGACCGTCGGCCGGTACTCCGCCAGCCATCGGTCGAACCAGGCGAGCACCTCCGCCTCGCCCGCCGGCCGCCGCCCGGGCAGCAGCCACATGAGCAGCACCGCGAAACAGCCCCCGGACAGCAGCACCGACAGCACCACACCGGCCCCCGCCCACACCCCGTCCCCCGTCAGCCCCGCCGCCACCAGACCGGCCGTAACGGGAAACCCGCAGGTCAGCAGCCGGATACCCGGATGGCGGGTCAGCAGCGCGGGCGGGGCCGTCGAGAGCCGCAGCTCCGAGGCGTCGATGTTCCGGGTCAGCACCGGCAGAGTGCGCGTCCTGCGCACCTTGGCCGCCGCGCCCAGGCATGCGAAGTACAGCGCGTAGCAGAGCAACAGCCCATAGCACAGCGGCAGATACAGCAGCCCCGGCCCGTACGGCTCCAGATTCATCAGCCCGGCCACCAGCAGCAGATCCCGCAGCAGATGCCGCACCGGCACGTCGAACCGCGCCTTGGAAAGGACCCGGCTCAGCCCCCGGTGACGCCGGTACAGCAGCAGCTCCAGGGCCAGACCGGCCGCGGTGAACACGGTGAGCACCAGCGCGTCCGGGTGTACGGCACCGGCGACCTGCCCCGCGAAGGCGGCCCCCAGCGCCGCCAAGGGCCCCAGCCGCCGCAGGGTGGCGCCGAGTCGTCGGAGAATATGCCGGGCAGCGGGTCGGACTCTTGGCACGGGGGCTCCACGGGACGAGCGGGACCGGACAAGGTGCCAAACGAGCCATCCTGGCCGACTCCCCGGGAAGGAGGAGAAGTTCACCTGAATCGACCCGCCACGTCGGGCCAGGTTTACGCACCCGTCGCCCGACAGGTGCCCGACAGCTCCCCGAGGGCTGTCCAACAACTGTTCAGCCGCTGTCCAGCGGCTGAAATGAAGGAGCGGCGCCCGCCGCGCCTGACATAGATTCGTCGATGTGACAGTGGCAAGGCAGTTCGTGACGGAAGCGCGCAGGATCGTCGTCAAGGTCGGGTCGTCCTCCCTGACCACCGCGTCCGGAGGGCTCGACGCCGACCGCGTCGACGCCCTGGTCGACGTACTCGCGAAGGTACGCAGCGGCGGCGAGAAGGAGATCGTCCTCGTCTCCTCCGGCGCCATCGCCGCCGGCCTCGCACCGCTCGGGCTCGCCCGCCGCCCCAAGGACCTGGCCCGCCAGCAGGCCGCCGCCAGCGTCGGACAGGGCCTCCTCGTCGCCCGCTACACCGCCTCCTTCGCCCGCTACGGCGTCCGGGTCGGCCAGGTCCTGCTCACCACCGACGACACCAGCCGCCGCGCCCACTACCGCAACGCCTACCGCACCCTCGACCAGCTCCTCGCCATGGGCGCCGTGCCCGTGGTCAACGAGAACGACACCGTCGCCACCGACGAGATCCGCTTCGGCGACAACGACCGGCTCGCCGCCCTCGTCGCCCATCTCGTCCGCGCCGACCTGCTGGTCCTCCTCTCCGACGTCGACGGCCTCTATGACGGCGACCCGGCCAAGCCCGGCACCACCCGCATCGCCGAGGTCACAGGCCCCCAGGACATCGCCCACGTCGAGATCGGCTCGGCCGGCAAGGCGGGCGTCGGCACCGGCGGCATGGTCACCAAGGTCGAGGCCGCCCGGATCGCCGCCGCCGCCGGCGTCCCCGTGGTGCTCACCTCCGCCAGCCGCGCGGCCGACGCGCTCGCCGGCCGCGACACCGGCACGTACTTCCGCCGCACCGGCCGCCGCTCCGCCGACCGGCTCCTGTGGCTCGCCCACGCCTCCACCCCGCAGGGCGCCCTGACCCTGGACGACGGCGCTGTACGGGCCGTGGTCGAGGGCAAGAAGTCGCTGCTCCCGGCAGGTATCGCCGCGGTCGAGGGCGACTTCGTCGCGGGCGACCCGGTCGAGCTCAGGGACACCGAGGGCCGGGCCGTCGCCCGGGGGCTGGTCAACTTCGACGCCAAGGAGATCCCCCAGCTCCTCGGCCGCTCCACCCGTGAGCTCGCCAAGGAACTCGGTCCGGCATATGAGAGGGAGGTCGTACACAGGGACGACCTCGTCGTCGTGCAGTCCTGAACGCGTTCCTGAAACGGCTGAAACTCCGGCCCTCCGGCAGACACCTTCCTGAAAACCGCCCCATCCCCGGCGCCGGGCTGGTCAACTTTGTCTCGGGGGTAAGGCGGGGTTCAGCCAGCACCACAACGCATCACACAGGAGGCCGCCGGTGAGACGAGCGCGCCCGGGGGCTCTGCCCCGAGGGACGGCCGAACGCGCCCTGACCAGTGTCGAGGCAGGGGCCGACTTCGACGACACCGACGAGGACCGGGAGGCGCGGCGGGACACGTCCGCGGACACCCACCGCGCCGCGGACGGCCGTGGCGAGGACCGGCAGCTGTCCAAGCTCTGGCACATCACCCTCAGCGCGTCGGGCCCCGAGGCCCCGCTGAAGGACGTCAGACGCGGCCTCGAGCAGCTCGCCCACGACCATCCCTTCCTGCTGACCAGCCGGTACGCCAACGACCACGCCGAGATCCGCTACTGGGAAGAGGCCCGCGACCTGCACGACGCGGCGGCCGTCGCCCTGCGGCTGTGGGGCGAGCACCGGCAGACCGCCAAGCTGCCGCCCTGGGAGATCGTCGGGCTCGAGGTCATCGACCGCGAGACCTACCACCAGCGGATCGCCGAGGGCTACGGCCCGCCGCCGGCCGCGCCGGTGGGCGTGCACCCGTTCTGAGCCCGCGCTTCCGGGGCGGCGGGGCCGGCGGAGGGCGGCCGGGCCCGGGGCGCGGATCGCCGAGGGCTACGGCGGTTTCCCGGGGCGACGAGGGCGGCCGGATCCGGCCGCGGCCGGCCGGTGTGCGGGCCGCCGTCTCGGAGTGCGGGACGGCGGAGGAACGCCGTCCGGGCCGCGCCGCCAACCGCAGTACCCTGCGAACATGACCTCGACCTCGCTTTCGCCCTACGACAACATGACCCCGGTCACCCAGGCCGCCTACCGGGCCCGCACCGCCGCCGCCGACATCGCGCCACTCCCGCGCTCGGCCAAGGACGACGCCCTGCTGGCGATCGCGGACGCCCTCGAGGTCCGTACGGCCGAAATCGTCGAGGCCAACGCCGAGGACATCGCCCGCGCCCGGGAGGTCGGCACCAGCGAGGCGATCATCGACCGGCTCACGCTCACCCCGGAGCGGGTCCGCGCCATCGCCGCCGACGTCCGGGACGTGGCCGCGCTGCCCGACCCGGTCGGCGAGGTGGTCCGCGGCTCGACCCTCCCCAACGGCATCGACCTGCGCCAGGTCCGGGTGCCCCTCGGCGTCGTCGGCATCATCTACGAGGCCCGCCCGAACGTCACCGTCGACGCCGCCGCCCTCTGCCTGAAGTCCGGCAACGCCGTCCTGCTGCGCGGCTCCTCCTCCGCCTACTCCTCCAACACCGCCCTGGTGAAGGTCCTGCGCGACGCCGTGGGCGGCGCCGGCCTGCCCGCCGACGCGATCCAGCTGGTCCCGGGCGAGTCCCGCGACTCGGTACGGGAGCTGATGCGCGCCCGCGGCCTGGTCGACGTCCTCATCCCGCGCGGCGGCGCCTCCCTCATCCGCACGGTCGTCGAGGAGTCCACCGTCCCGGTCATCGAGACCGGCACCGGCAACTGCCACGTCTACGTCGACGCCCAGGCCGACCTCGACATGGCCGTCGACATCCTGGTCAACTCCAAGGCCCAGCGGGTCAGCGTCTGCAACGCCGCCGAGACGCTCCTGGTCCACCAGGACATCGCCGAGGCGTTCCTGCCGCGCGCCCTGGCGGCCCTCGCCGAGGCCGGTGTGACCGTCCACGGCGACGAGCGCGTCCTCGCGCACGCCGAGGGCTCCAAGGCCACCGTCGTGGCGGCCACGCCCGAGGACTGGGAGGCCGAGTACCTCTCCTACGACATCGCCGCCGCCGTCGTCGACTCGCTGGACGCCGCCGTCGGCCACATCCGGCTCTGGTCCTCCGGCCACACCGAGGCGATCGTCACCACCTCGCAGGCCGCCGCCCGCCGCTTCACCCAGTTGGTCGACTCGACGACCGTCGCGGTGAACGCGTCCACCCGCTTCACAGACGGAGGCCAGTTCGGCTTCGGCGCCGAGATCGGCATCTCCACCCAGAAGCTCCACGCCCGCGGCCCCATGGGCCTCCCGGAGCTCACCTCCACGAAGTACATCGTCACCGGCGACGGCCACGTCCGATAGGCGTCCCGACCGCGGCGAGACTTCCGGTGGCCCGTCCGGGCCACCGGAATGTCGGACACTCCCTGCCCAAAACGCCCGCCCGGGGCTACGCTGAACCCGTGCCGGACGACGTGGGGGGCAGGCCGTTCCCGGACGGCGGGGACCCCGAGGAATCTGTCGACCGCGGAGGCGCCGACGAGGACTTCGCCTCCGTGGTGTTCGACGAGGACTTCGTACGGGCCGCCGAGATCCATGAACCCACCGCCGTCGAGCGCCTCCTCGCCGCCGCCCAGGCACGCGCCGAGGCCGAGGCCGCCCGGGCCAGATCCGGCCGTACGGGCCCCGAGGACGAGCTCTACGACGACCACTACGGCCACGACGACCGCACCCGCGAACGCGGCTACGACGAGGGCGTCCTCGACGACTTCGACGACTACGACGAGAGCGGACCGTACGGCCCCCACGGCGGCGCCCTGCGCCCCTACCGCGGCGCGACCCGCTGGCACCGCCCGGTCGCCTGGGTGCTGGCCGTCCTGATGGGCGTGGGCATGGTCGCCCTCGCCTTCTCCGCCGCCTACCGGGGCGCCGCGGGCAACCGCCAGGACCGGATCCCCGCCCCGGCGACCACCGGCATCGACACCCCCGGCGCCACCGTCCCCGGTGTCCCCTCGGCCACCCGACCCTCGGCGTCCGCCGAATACTCCGCCCCGCCGGTCCCGGCCGTGCCCCGCACCCCCTGACCGGCGGCGCCCGGAGAAGGGCCCCGACGGGCGGCGGGCGCCGCTGCCCAAAGGCGTCCGAAGTCGTCCGAAGTTGTCGTGTACCTGGGCGTTTACCGAAGCCCGCGCGGACCTACTCTGAAGGTATGGCAGGGCGTGGCGACCCGCCTGAGGGGCCACCGGAAGGGGGCCCCGGCGGTGGTGAGGACGAGTACCGATCCGTCGTCTTCGACGAGTCGTTCGTCCGCGCTGCCCGCCTCCAGGAGTTCTCCGCCCAGGAGCGGATGGGCGAACACGCCCAGGCCGTCCGCAGCCGCCCCGGCCGGCTGTCCGGATCCGGCTCCCGCCAGGCGCTCCTGCTGGTCCTGCTGATCCTCCTCGCCTTCGGAACCGCCATCTACCTCGGCGTACGCAACCCCTATCTGCCACCCCCCGACCAGCGCGCCGAGCCCCTGCGCAGCACCGTGATCCCGCTGGAGCCCCCCGGCACCGTCCCCGGAGGCACGCCCGCCGAGCTGTACGCGCACAGCCCCGCCGCCCAGTACCGGCCCGCCGCCGCGGGCATCAACCTCCCCGTCGCCAAGCGCACCGCCCACTTCTCCGAGGGCCAGGTCGTCACCGCGATGACCATCGCCAAGGACTACCTGGTCAAGTCCTCGCTCGACCCGGACGTCCTCGCCGGCGCCACCGACCGCCCGGTGCGGCTCCTGCTCGACCCGGACCAGCTGGCCCAGTTCGACCGGAGCATGGAATCCCCGAAGGACGACGGACGCCACGCGGCGGCGGGCTGGCTGGTGCGCTTCGACCCGGCGAAGGTCGCCGTCGCCGACCACGACGTGCGGGTCCACGGCACGTTCCGGTTCAGCGAGACGGACACCGACGTCCTCGACGTCGTCTCGGACCACACCTTCGCCTACGCGGTGCGCCCGGCCGGCTCAGGCCCTCCGGGGGAGGCGTCGCTCTTCACCGTCCGGCGCGAGCTGCACTTCCGCTTCGACCGCGAGGACCTGCGGATGCACCGGGCCGAGCTGGTGACCAGCACCGTCCAGGCCGGACCCCAGGACTGCGCGGCCTCCGAGACCACCGGCTCCCTGCGGCCGCTCCTGGCCGGCCAGCGGGCCACCGGCCCCGGACCCGCGGGCACCGACCCGTACGCCGACGGCCAGGGCACCGCCCCCGTCTGCGGGGCCCTGGCGCCGAAGGCTCAGCCCTCGCCCTGACCCGTCCCCGTGTCCCGGCCGCCCGAGCCGGACGTACCACCGCCGGTGAACCGCTCGCGCAGCTTCCCGCCGAGGTCGCCCGCGCCGCCCGCTATGTCGCCGACCAGCTTCATCAGCGGATCCTTGCTGGTGCGCACCGACTCCGCGTAGTGCGAGGCCGACTCCCGGAAGGAGTCGCTCACCGAGGTGTCCTTGTCCTCGTCGCGCTTCGGGTAGTGACCGTCCATGATCCGCTGGTAGTCGCGGGTCTCGGCCCACTTCTTCAGCTCGGCCGCGCGCACGGTGGTGAACGGGTGCGAGCGGGGCAGCACGTTCATGATCTTCAGCACGGAGTCGCGCAGGTCACCGCCCGCCTCGTACTCCTCGGCCTGCGCCAGGAACGCGTCGACATTCATCTCATGAAGGTGGTTGCCACCGGCGATCTTCATCAGGCCACGCATCGACGCCTGCAGATCCTGTCCGACCAGCAGCCCCGCCCGGTCCGCCGACAGCTCCGACTTGCGGAACCACTCCCGCAGCGCCGTCACGATCGCCATGATCGCGACATTGCCGAGCGGGATCCAGGCGATCTTCAGCGCAAGGCTGGTGAGGAAGAGCAGTACCGTCCGGTAGACCGAGTGGCCGGACAGCGCGTGCCCCACCTCGTGGCCGACGACGGCCCGCATCTCCTCCTCGTCGAGCAGCTCCACCAGCCCCGTGGTGACCACGATGATCGGCTCGTCCAGGCCGATGCACATGGCATTGGGCTTCGGGTCCTGCGTCACATACATCGGCGGGACCTTCTCCAGGTCCAGGATGTAGCACGCGTCCCTCAGCATGGCGTTGAGATGGGCGAACTGGGCGTCGCTCACCCGCACCGAGTCGGAGAGGAACAGCAGGCGCAGACTGCGCTCGGGCAGCAGCCCGCTCAGCGCCTTGAAGACGGTGTCGAAGCCGCTGAGCCTGCGCAGGGCGACCAGCGCGGAGCGGTCCGCGGGATGTTCGTACGCACGCGAGGAAATACCGGGGAAGCGCTTGCGCTGCCTGCTCGGCACGTTCTCATGGCTGCTGTCGGTCATGGATGCCCCCTGTTCTACGAGTCTCGGCTCGTCCCCCTGACGGACCCCAGCCTAGGCGCTGGGGCTACGGTGTGCCGGAGCCTGTGGACAACTCAGGCCCTGAGGACAACTGGGGCCCTGTGGACAACTGAGGAGCACACCTGCCATGCCGGACACCACCGCACTGCTCGTCGCCGCCTCCGGTCAGCACGGACCCGGTAACACTCTGCGCATCGTGCTGATCGTCTCGATCGTCGGCTGCGCCCTGCTGGCGTGGTTCCTGCTGCGTGGATACGGCAACCAGGACTCCAACGACTGAGTCGGCGTGAGCGTGCCCGGACCGCCCGCATACGATGTGCGCGAAGTCTCCGCTCCCACCCACGATCGATAGGTCCTGCCGAAGATGAGTCTCCCCAGCGCCGCCGCCAACCTGGTCACGCTCGCCGAGGGCGCCGAACACGGTGGCAACCACGCCAGCCTGAACCCGTACATCACCGGTGGCGGGGCCCTGCTCGCGCTGCTCCTGCTGCTGTGGATCACCACGCTCTTCAACCGCGACCGCTGAGCCGGCGACCGCCGGGACCGGGTGCTCCGCCGTGCCAGTAGGCTCTGCACGCATGGGAGAGCAGGAAGTGCCTACTGGCCCCGGCAAGCGCCGACTCGGCGTGATGGGCGGGACGTTCGACCCGATCCACCACGGACACCTGGTGGCCGCCAGCGAGGTGGCCGCCCTGTTCCACCTCGAAGAGGTGGTGTTCGTGCCGACCGGGCAGCCGTGGCAGAAGAGCCACAAGGCCGTGACACCGGCCGAGGACCGCTATCTGATGACGGTCATCGCCACGGCCTCCAACCCGCAGTTCTCGGTCAGCCGCATCGACATCGACCGCGGCGGACCGACGTACACCATCGACACCCTGCGGGACCTGCGCTCCCTGAACAGCGACGCCGACCTCTTCTTCATCACCGGGGCCGACGCGCTCGCGCAGATCCTCACCTGGCGGGACGCCGAGGAGCTCTTCGGCCTCGCCCACTTCATCGGAGTCACCCGCCCCGGACACGACCTGACCGACGACGGCCTGCCCGAGGGCGGTGTGTCCCTGGTCGAGGTGCCCGCGCTGGCGATCTCCTCCACGGACTGCCGGGCACGGGTCGCGCAGGGCGACCCCGTCTGGTACCTGGTGCCGGACGGCGTGGTGCGCTACATCGACAAGCGCCAGTTGTACCGCGGCGAGTGAGCCACGGAGAGGGGCACCGGTGAACGACCAGCAGCACCCGTACGACCCGTACCAGCCGCAGCCGCAGATCATCGGCTACGACGCGTACGGGCAGCCGGTGTACCAGCAGCAGGCCCAGCAGCCCGGGCACACCTACGATCCGTACGCCCAGCAGCCACAGCAGCCACAGCAGCCACAGCAGCCCGCCGCCGAGCAGGGGTACGGCTACGACTACGACCCGTACGCGGCGGGTGGCGGGCCGCAGCAGCAGGCGTACGGCTACGACGCCTACGGCCAGCAGCAGGGCTACGGCTACCCGCCCGCCTACGACCAGACCGGGCAGCAGGCGGCCGTGGACACCACCCAGCAGTGGAACGTTCCCCCGCAGCAGCAGTACGAGCAGCAGGCGCAGGCCGCCGCCCCGGCCCCGGTCCAGGCTCCCGAGCCGCCCGCCCAGCCGCAGCCCTCCGCCGTGCCCGGTCCCCGGCGCCCCGCCCCCGACGAGGAGCCCACCTACCGCACCGAGCAGTTCTCGTTCATCGAGGAGCCGAACGAGGACTCCGAGGACGTCATCGACTGGCTCAAGTTCACCGAGAGCCGCTCCGAGCGGCGCGAGGAGGCCCGGCGGCGCGGCCGCAACCGGGTCGTCGCGCTGATCGTCGTCCTCGCGCTCGCGGTCGTCGGCGGCGTCGGCTACCTCTGGTCCGCCGGCATGCTCCCGGGCACCTCGGACCCCGAGCAGCGGAAGAACACCGCCACCGGCCCGCAGAAGCGGGACGTGATCGTCGTCCACCTGCACAACACCAAGCAGGGCGGCACCTCCACCGCGCTCCTGGTCGACAACACCACCACCGGCCAGGGCACCACGGTCCTGCTCCCCAACGCGCTCGCCGTCGCCAACGACGACGGCACCACCACCACGCTCGGCAAGTCGGTCGAGGACGACGGCGCCAGCGGGACCCGTGAGGCGATCGGCACCCTCCTCGGCACCAAGATCACCGGAACCTGGCGGCTCGACACCCCGTTCCTGGAGAACCTCGTCGAGATCGTCGGCAACATCGACATCACCACCGACACCGATGTGCCCGCCGCCAAGCCCGGCGAGGACCCGCTGGTGAAGAAGGGTGAGAACCAGACGCTGAGCGGCCCAGCCGCCGTCGCGTACGCCACCCACCGCGGTCCCGGCGAGCCCGAGGCCAAGCAGCTCCAGCGTTTCGGCGCGGTCATGTACGGGGTGCTGCGGAAGATCTCCAGCGACCCGAAGAGCGCCACGGAGACCGTGGCCACCCTGGTCCAGATCCTTGACCCGTCCCTGCCCGAGAAGGACCTCGGCGCCTCCCTCGCCAAGCTCGCCGAGCACGCCAAGGGCGGCGACTACAAGACGGCGGTCCTCCCTGTGGAGCCCGACGGGACGCTCGGCGAGGAGGCGACCGGCAGTGTGGTGAAGGACATCCTCGGCGGCAAGATCAGCGCTCCCGAGCAGGGCGCGGCGGTACGCGTGGGCGTCCGCAACGCCACCGGGAACGGGGACGCCACCGAGGCCGCGCGGATCGTGCTGGTCAATGGCGGCTATGCCTTCATCGACAGCGGCAAGGCGGACAAGGAGGCGAAGTCGCAGGTCATCTATGGTGACGCGGCCCAGAAGCCGAAGGCCGACGAGGTCGCAAAGACCCTCGGGCTGCCGGCCGGCGCCGTCCAGCAGGGCAAGGCCGCCACGAACGCCGATGTCACGGTCGTCCTCGGCCAGGACTACAAGATCCGTCGCTCCGGCGGACAGGACGGGCAGGCGGGCGACTAATCGTTTGCGGGGCTGTCGGCGGTCCGTGAGACCCTTGAAGTCTCTGACCGCCGACGAAAGCCTGCTTGTGACCGCCACGGACCGCTCCATCGAGCTCGTCAACGCCGCCGCTCAGGCGGCCGCCGACCGGCTCGCGCACGACATCATCGCGTACGACGTCAGCGACGTACTGTCGATCACCGATGCCTTCCTGCTCGCCTCCGCCCCCAACGACCGCCAGGTCAAGTCGATCGTCGACGAGATCGAGGAGCGGCTCAACAAGGACCTCGGCGCCAAGCCGGTCCGCCGTGAGGGCGACCGCGACGCCCGCTGGATCCTGCTGGACTACGTCGACATCGTCGTCCACGTCCAGCACAGCGAGGAGCGGGTCTTCTACGCCCTGGAGCGGCTGTGGAAGGACTGCCCCGAGCTGCCCCTGCCCGAGGACGCCCTGAAGACCAAGGGCAAGGCCGAGGAGCACGCCCGGCTGACGGGCGCCACGGACGGTGAGCTGAGCTGAACGGCACCAAGGGCGGCAGCGGCCGCCGTATCGTCCTGTGGCGCCACGGCCAGACCTCGTGGAACCTGGAGCGCCGCTTCCAGGGCTCCACGGACATCGAGCTCACCGACACCGGTCTCGCCCAGGCGCGCCGGGCCGCCCGGCTGCTCGCCTCGCTGAAGCCGGACGCGATCGTCGCCTCCGACCTGAAGCGGGCGGCGGCCACCGCCAAGGAGCTGGCGGCGATCACCGGCCATCAGGTCACGCACGACCCCGCCCTGCGGGAGACCTACGCAGGGGCGTGGCAGGGCCTGACCCACAACGAGATCGTCGAGCGCCACGGCGAGCAGTACGCCGCCTGGAAGCGCGGGGAGCCCGTGCGCCGCGGTGGCGGCGAGCTGGAGACCGAGGTCGCCGACCGGGCGGCCCCCTTCGTGCTGCGGCACGTCGAGAACCTCCCCGAGGACGGCACCCTCGTCGTCGTCAGCCACGGCGGCACGATCCGCACCACCATCGGCCGTCTGCTCGGCCTGGAGGCGCACAACTGGGAGAGCCTGGGCGGCCTCTCCAACTGCTGCTGGTCCGTCCTCGGCGAGGGCGCCCGCGGCTGGCGGCTCCTGGAGCACAACGCCGGAACGCTGCCCGAACCGGTGCTCGGCGACGACGACTGAGACCTCCGCCGACCCGGATTTCACTTTCCGGCAGGTCACAGGCTAAAGTTCTTCTTGTTCGCAGCGCGGAGCGCGAAGAACACGAGGGGCTATAGCTCAGTTGGTAGAGCGCCTGCATGGCATGCAGGAGGTCAGGAGTTCAATTCTCCTTAGCTCCACAATCCGGATCCCGTCCCCATCAGGGGGCGGGATTCGTGCTTTCCCCGGACACCTGCCCGGCCCGCGGAAGCCGCCGCGGGATCTCCGTACCGACCTCAACGCATCCGGCGCGGGGCTCCAGTTGGTCGTCGCCGGCTGCTGAGGATCGCCGTCGTCATGGGCGTCAACGCCGGGTTCCTCTTCACCCTGCTGACATCGCCCGTGGCACATGCTTCAGCGGAGGCCTGGTGGGTATGTGCAGGGGCACTGTCCACGGCGTCGATCTTGGGTGCGGTGGCCGGTACGGTGCGCCGATCCCGCTGACCCCCTTGCGAGGCCATGGCAGAATCGGACCGCCGGAGGGGGACGACGGTCCGGACGGGAGGGAATGTGCGATGGCCGCTGGCAGTTTCGAGGGGGCCGGTGCTCACCCTGCCGGGGCAGAGGTCCTTGCCCGCCTCACCTGCCCCACGTGCGGTTCCGCCCATGTCGCCCAAGTACTCGGCGACAACGGGGGAGTGTCCTATGTGTGCACGGCCTGCGGCCACAGCTGGAGCTGAGTGATGGGTGCGCACAGGCGGAAATGTGACTGGTGCGGCAGCGGTACGCCGATCGTTCGCGACATGGACCCGATCAACCCCGAGTTCCAGTACTGGTGCGAGGAATGCGCCCGGGCGCTGATCATAAAAGGCGACCCCATCGAGACCTACCGGGAGCTGGAGGGCGAGCCGATCTACGGACGGCTCCTCGACGAGCACTGCACCCTGAAACGCTTCTACTCCTTCGCGACCGCCTGAGCCGCGGCCCCGGTCTTCTCCGCGGGTGCGGCCCCGTCCTCGATCCCGGGGCCGGCGCCACGCGGCAACCGGAACGCGAGCAGCCACATCACGGCCCCCGCCGCCAGCGGATAGACCGCCGACAGCACCATCTGTCCGGCGTTCTGGTCCAGTTCGGGACGGCCCGGGTCGTGCGGCACCCACCACAGCGCGAACGAGTAGAACGCGAACGCCACGGGCGCCGTCCACGCCCACCCGGCGGCGCGGTCCACGAGCAGCACCAGGACCGGCACGCACCACACCCAGTGGTGCGACCAGGAGATCGGGCTGATCATCAGGGCCGTCACGGCGACCGCGACCACGGCCACCGCCCGGTCCCCGCGCAGCGCCGCCCGTACCGCCAGCACCAGCCCGGCGACCGCGAACAGCGCCGCGGCCACCGCCCACCACATGCCCGGATCGTCCGTGTGCATGAGCCGGGCCAGCACTCCGCGCAGCGACTGGTTCGCGGTCTCCTCGGCGAAGCCGACCCGGCCCGTCTCGAAGAGCGTCTCGGTCCAGAAGCGGCGGGAGTCGTACGGCAGGATCAGCGCGCTCGCGGCCGTGGCCCCGAGGAAGGTGGCCGAAGCCACCGCGAACTGCCGCAGCCAGCTGTTCCAGCCCTCTCCCCGGCGCAGCCGGATCACGCCCACGACCAGCAGGTAGAACGCGAACAGTCCCGGTGTGAGTTTCACCGTGGTCGCGAGCCCGATGCCGACACCCGCCCACCGGTTCGTGTCACGACGGGTCAGGTCCCACAGCACCGCGACCGCGATCAGCAGATTGATCTGGCCGTACCGCAGCGTCGTCCACACCGGCTCGCACCAGACCAGGACGGCGGCCGCCCAGAGCGTCGTCTCGAGCCGGTCCCGGCCCACCAGCCGCAGCGAGAGATGGACCAGCGCCACCACCAGCAGCAGGTTCCCCGCCGTGGCCAGCGTCCGCATCTCCGGCACGCCGAGCAGGGTGAGCGGGGTGAACAGCAGCCCGGCGAAGGGCGGGTAGGTCATCGCGAGGTTCGCCGACGTGGCGCGCATCGCGTAGAGGTCGCCGCCGGCCCGCACGGTCTCGCCCTCCGCGCGGTAGACCATCAGGTCGAGCATCGAGACATGGGCCGCGCGCTGCGCCAGCCAGAAACCGGCGAACGACAGCAGACAGGCGGCCGCCGCGGCGGCGAGGGGCCGCCGGCGGACACGGAACTTGGCGATCACGGACACGGTCACGCTGACGGACCCTACCGGCCCGCTCCGACAGCCCCTCCGGGGCCGACGGGAACCGATTTGGTGATGCACGGGGGTGACCGTGTAATGTTCTGTCTGTCGCCGCGGGGGAAACCCGAAACGGGGCGGCGGAACGCAAGGGGCTATAGCTCAGTTGGTAGAGCGCCTGCATGGCATGCAGGAGGTCAGGAGTTCAATTCTCCTTAGCTCCACAGATCGAAGAGGGCGGGTCATCCGGATCGGATGCCCCGCCCTCTCGGCTTTCTCAACTCCGGCCGCTGCCGAGGGCCTTACGGGACGGGGCGGGCAGCGCGGGGCGCTCCTGCGGCGCCTGCTCGATACGCAGCGCCAGCGCGGGGCAGCGGCCCACGGCCCGCTGGGCCCGGCCCCGCAGATGTACGGGGACGGAGGCGTCGGCGAGCGCCGGGTAGCCGTCGGGGCCCAGACGGATCAGCTCCGGCACGATGTCCGCGCACAGACCGTGCCCCTGGCACAGGGTCCAGTCGACCGCCAGCTTCTCGCCGCTCGGAATCGACTCCTCCGCGTCCTGGTAGCCGGGCGCGGGCAGCGGCAGCACACCGGTCGTCTCCCGGCCGCAGCCGCCGTCCAGGACATGGGCGGCGAGATCGTCGGTGAACGCGGACAGCGTCGACGCGAAGAACCGGGCCGAACCGTCCGGGTGCTTGCAGGCACCCCGGCCCTTCACAGCCTGTGTGACCGCTCTCAGGGCCTCCAGGGCGGCCGGCCCGCCGCCGTTCAGCACGTCCGACAGGCCGCCGGCCGCCGCGGGCAGACCGAGCCGGCAGGGCCCGCACTGGCCGGCCGTCTCGGCCGCCAGCCAGTTCGCGACCCGCAGGGCCTCACCGAGCGGGCAGGTCTCGGGGCCGATGGGCAGGATCGCGCCGGCGCCCAGGGACCCGCCCACGGCGGCCAGGGACTCGCGCGAGACGACGGCGTTGTGCACGGCCGTCGCGTCGATCCAGTTGCCGTGGTAGCCGCCCGTCAGCACGCCCTGGGGGAGCGGC
>NZ_BMQQ01000039.1:12625-25744 GCF_014648195.1 Streptomyces purpureus | reverse complement strand
CGCCACGGCGAGCTGGGCGAAGGTCTCGGCGTTGGACAGCAGCGTCGGCGCGCCTCCCACGCCGGAGTCCGAGGCGCGCTCGCGCCGGCCCGCCGGCAGGGCGGGACCGCCGCCCGCCGCCCGGATCACGGACGAGGCCTCCCCGGAGACCATGCGCTCGGGCGTACGGATCACGCGCGCGCGGAGCTGCTGTCCGCGCCGGTCGCTCAGACCGCGCTCGGCGAGCGCCGCCCGGATCGAGATCTCCGTGGAGTTGCGGGTCACCGCCACGATCAGCGTGCGCGCGCCCAGGGCCTCGGCGGCCAGCAGGGCGCCGTCCAGGATGAGGTGCGGGGCGCGGGCGAGCAGCACGGTGTCCTTGCGGCAGGCGGGCTCGCCCTCGCTGCCGTTGATCACCACCACCGGCCGTATCCCGCGGCGGATCGCGGCCTGCGCGACCGCCCGGAGCTTGCGGCCGAACGGGAAGCCGGCGCCGCCGCGGCCCCGCAGGGATATGTCGTCGGCGAGCTGGGCGAGCTGCTCGCCGCCCACCGGCTCCAGCGGGCCGTGCACCTTGAGGTGCATGGCGAGATCCAGCCGCTCGACCAGGTCGAAGCCCTGGGTGAGCTGGGGGAGGCCGACGACGCGGACTTCGGGGACATCGGGGAGCGGGGCGTTCAAGAGCGGTCTCCTGCGGGTGCGGACCATGGTTCTCCGGCCGGGGGACTGCCGAGCAGGCCGGGAGCGGGATCGGTGGGGGGCCCGGCAGGGGCCGGGTCGTACGGGTACGGGGAGGACGCCGTCTCGTACCCGGGGGAGGGGGCGTACGACGGTGAGGGGTCGTAGAACGCCGAGGGGCCGCCGTACGACGGCGTGGGCGTCGGCGGGGACGGGGCGGGCCAGGGGCCCGGGCGGGGGCCCGGGTCGGGGATGACGGGCAGCTCCTCGGTCATCGGGACCCGTTCGGCGAGCGGGATCTCGCCGGTCTCGGCGGCCGTGTCCCGGTCGGCCCGGGAGATCCGGATCGTGGGGTTGCCGCCGATGGTGCCCAGCGACGAGACCGTGCGGTATCCGGCCGATATCCCGGCGCTCGGCGCCTCGTACAGCTGCTGGGACGGCGGGGTGAGCGGCCGGGGTTCGGCGCGGGGGCGCTCCAGGGGCTCGGCCGGTGCGGACGACCGGGAGGACGGCTCGTACCGGGGGCGCGGCGGGATGCCGGCTCCGGGCAGGGGCGTCGTCGACGCGTCGCGCCGGTCCGGGTCGGCGCCGGCGGGACGGGGGGCCGCGCCGGGGCCGATCAGGAGCAGCAGCCGGGCGGCGAGCCGGTTCCGTACGGGCCCCGGCAGCACCCTGAGGGAGACCGCGCCGGCGACGCCGATGAGCGCCAGGCTGTACATGACCACGACCCAGGTGGCCGCCGGCCGGCCCGCGTACAGGCCGTGGACGAGCGCCGCGCACCAGGCCGGGTAGGCCAGCATGTGCAGCGTCCGCCAGCGGCCCGCGATGCTGCCGCGGCCGGCGAGGGACGAGCGCAACGCTCCGGTGGAGGCGGCGACCACCATGAGGAGTCCGGCGAGCGATCCGAAGCCGATCAGGCCGGACGTGCCGGTGACGCCGAGCCCGAACGGGATCAGCGCACCCAGCAGCTCCACATGCCCCAGGGAGACCTTCACGGTGCCGTGCAGCAGCAGGAAGCCCAGCGCGGCGACGGCGGTGGCCCGGTGGATGCCCTGCGCGAGCAGCCGGTGGCGGGGAGACAGCAGCAGCCGGTCGGTGGCTATGAGCCCCCAGGCGACCGATGCCGTCAGCGACACCAGCGACAGAACGCCGGTGGTGAAGTCGAGCGCGGCGCGGAAGCTGTCGCTTCCGGCGATGGCGAGCAGCGGAATGAGGATCAGCACTGCCGCGGAAAGTCCGGCCCTGACCGGCTTGCTCAAGCCGGTGTCCAGAGCGGGGGTGGAACGGTTCTTGCGACGAGGGTTCATGGGGGCGACTCCGAATGTGCGGATAAGCGGTCCCGTTGCCGCATGCTAAGTCGCTCCATACCGGCTGGTACGGGGTTTGCTCGTTAAAGGACGTGACGAGAGCCAACTGACTCTGGGGTTGCCCCGGATAGGGTCGGTACGCGGGGTAACCCCGGCCCATCCGGTAGTCACCGGGCGTGTACGGGGGGTCAACGCGCGCGTGCGCCCGCTCTGTGGAAGGTCGATGCGGGCCGTACGGGGCCTGCGGTACCCTGACGCCATGCGTGCCGTACGCCTTCTGCTTAGCGAGCCGCGCTGATCAGTCCCGACGGATGAAAGATCCGGTCGGAATCGGCGCGGCGTCCCCTCCTGTGCGAGGGGATTTTTCATTTCGTGAATCACGTGAATCAGCGGGCCGCTGGGCAGAGACGATCGATGGAGCTTTAAGGATCATGAGCGAGATGAATTCGGCTGCTGAGGCAGCAGCCCCGCATCGTTACACGGCGACCATGGCCGCCGACATCGAGGCACGCTGGCAGGACTTCTGGGACGCCGAGGGCACGTACGAGGCGCCGAACCCGGCCGGCGACCTGGCCGGCGACCCGGCCGTGGTCGCGCGGCCCAAGAAGTTCATCATGGACATGTTCCCGTACCCCTCGGGTGCGGGCCTGCACGTCGGCCACCCGCTGGGCTACATCGCCACCGACGTCTTCGCCCGCCACCAGCGCATGACCGGCCACAACGTCCTGCACACCCTGGGCTTCGACGCCTTCGGCCTGCCGGCCGAGCAGTACGCCGTGCAGACGGGCACGCACCCGCGCGTGTCCACCGAGGCCAACATGGACAACATGAAGGTCCAGCTGCGCCGGCTGGGCCTGGGCCACGACAAGCGCCGGTCGTTCGCCACGATCGACCCGGAGTACTACAAGTGGACCCAGTGGATCTTCCTGCAGATCTTCAACTCCTGGTACGACGACGAGGCCGGCAAGGCCCGCCCGATCGACGAGCTGGTCGCCCAGTTCGAGAGCGGCGCGCGCGAGGTGCCCGGAGGCCGTGACTGGGCCGCGCTGAGCGCGGCCGACCGCGCCGACGTCCTGGGCGAGTACCGCCTGGCCTACGCCTCCGACGCCCCCGTCAACTGGTGCCCCGGCCTGGGCACCGTGCTGGCCAACGAGGAGGTCACCGCCGACGGACGCTCCGAGCGCGGCAACTTCCCCGTCTTCAAGGCGAAGCTGCGCCAGTGGAACATGCGCATCACCGCCTACGCGGACCGCCTGCTGAACGACCTGGACGCGCTGGACTGGCCGGACGCCATCAAGCTGCAGCAGCGCAACTGGATCGGCCGCTCCGAGGGCGCCCGCGTCGACTTCCCGCTGGGCGACGAGGCGATCACCGTCTTCACCACCCGCCAGGACACCCTGTTCGGCGCCACGTACATGGTGCTGGCGCCCGAGCACCCCCTGGTCGAGAAGTTCATCCCGGAGGCCTGGCCCGAGGGCACCCACGACGTGTGGACCGGGGGCTACGCGACCCCGGCCGAGGCCGTCGCCGCCTACCGCAAGCAGGCCGCCTCCAAGTCCGACGTCGAGCGCCAGGCCGAGGCCAAGGACAAGACCGGTGTCTTCACCGGCGAGTACGCCGTCAACCCCGTCAGCGGCGAGAAGGTCCCCGTCTTCATCGCGGACTACGTCCTGATGGGCTACGGCACCGGCGCGATCATGGCCGTCCCGGCGCACGACAGCCGCGACTTCGCCTTCGCGCGCGCCTTCGAGCTGCCGATGCGCTGTGTCGTCGAGCCCTCGGACGGCCGCGGCACCGACCCCGCCACCTGGGACGACGCCTTCGCCTCGTACGACGCCAAGCTGGTCAACTCCGCGAGCGAGGAGATCTCGCTGGACGGCCTGGGCGTCGCCGACGCCAAGGCGAAGATCACCGAGTGGCTGGCGGCCCGCGGCATCGGCGAGGGCACGGTCAACTTCCGGCTGCGGGACTGGCTGTTCAGCCGCCAGCGGTACTGGGGCGAGCCCTTCCCGATCGTCTACGACGAGGACGGCATCGCGCACCCGCTGCCCGAGTCGATGCTGCCCCTGGAGCTGCCGGAGGTCGAGGACTACGCGCCGCGCACCTTCGACGCGGACGACGCCGACACCCAGCCCGAGACGCCGCTGTCCCGGAACGAGGAGTGGGTCAACGTCACCCTGGACCTGGGAGACGGCCCCAAGCGGTACCGGCGCGAGACCAACACCATGCCCAACTGGGCCGGTTCCTGCTGGTACGAGCTGCGCTACCTGGACCCGCGCAACTCCCAGCAGCTGGTCGACCCCGCCATCGAGCAGTACTGGATGGGCCCGCGCGAGGGGCAGCCGCACGGCGGCGTCGACCTGTACGTGGGCGGCGCCGAGCACGCCGTACTGCACCTGCTGTACGCGCGCTTCTGGTCGAAGGTGCTGTTCGACCTGGGCCACGTCTCCTCGGCCGAGCCGTTCCACAAGCTGTTCAACCAGGGCATGATCCAGGCCTACGTCTACCGGGACGCGCGCGGTATCGCCGTGCCGGCCGCCGAGGTCGAGGAGCGGGACGGCGCCTTCTACTACCAGGATGAGAAGGTCAGCCGCGTCCTGGGCAAGATGGGCAAGTCCCTGAAGAACGCCGTGACTCCGGACGAGATCTGCGCCGAGTACGGCGCCGACACCCTGCGCCTGTACGAGATGGCGATGGGCCCGCTGGACGTCTCGCGGCCCTGGGACACGCGCGCGGTGGTCGGGCAGTACCGCCTGCTGCAGCGTCTGTGGCGCAACATCGTCGACGAGTCGACCGGCGAGGTCACCGTCACCGACGCCGAGCCGGACGAGGACACCCTGCGTGCCCTGCACAAGGCCGTCGACGGGGTCTCCCAGGACATGGCGGCGATGCGTTTCAACACCGCCATCGCCAAGATCACCGAGCTGAACAACCACCTGACCAAGACGGGCGGCCCGGTCTCCCGGTCCGTCGCCGAGCGTCTGGTGCTGCTGGTCGCGCCGCTGGCCCCGCACATCGCCGAGGAGCTGTGGCGCAGGCTGGGCCACACCGACTCGGTCGTCCACCAGGACTTCCCGGTCGCCGACCCGGCGTACGTCGTCGACGAGACCGTGACCTGCGTCGTGCAGATCAAGGGCAAGGTCAAGGCCCGCCTGGAGGTCTCCCCGTCGATCACCGACGCGGAGCTGGAGGCGCTGGCCCTGGCCGACGCCGGCGTCGTGGCCGCGCTGGGCGGAGCACCGATCCGCAAGGTGATCGTCCGCGCACCGAAGCTGGTCAACATCGTCGCCGGCTGACGGTCCCACGGCTCACCAGGGGTTTTCCCCTACGGGCAGGTTGGGGGTTCCGATGGAACCCACGGCCTGCCCGTTCCGTTTACGGTGGAGGAACACACACCACGCTGGAGGGCGTACATGACAGCCGCGATCACGATCATGGCGTTGCTCTTCGTCGCCTTGGTGGCGCTGGGGGTGTACGCGACGGTCAAGGCCGTCCAGGCCACCAAGCGTGGCGTCGACCGGACGATCACCCAGGCCCGCCGCACGGTCGAGGACACCACCCTGCGGGCGAAGAGCTTCGGCCAGACCGGTGTCGCGGGCGAGCTGGCGCAGTTGAGGCTCTCGCTGCGTACGTCGATGCGGGCGACCCAGGACGCGCTGAACGCCGGCGCGGCGGAGGACGTCTCGCTGAAGGAGACCCTCGGACTCTTCCAGAGGCTGAGCGCGCACGGTCTCGAACTGGACGAGGAGCTCAAGCGCCTGGAGCGGGAGCCGGACCGGTCGAGGGTGGCCGCCCAACTGCCCGACCTGCGCGAGCGCACGGAGCGGATCACGCACTCGGCCGACTCGCTGCGCTGGGCCGCCCGGGACCGGGCGCGGAAGTTCGCCGAGGACGATCTCGCCTCCCTGAGCGCGCAGATCGACCTGGAGGCGGGCGCGCTGCGCCACTGGGACGGCGACGGGCGCGAGGAGCCGGCGACCGCGAGCCCGTCGTGGCCGCAGGCCGGTGGCGCGCCGGGCGCCGACCAGGGGCAGGTGTGGCCCGAGGAGCCGGAGCGCACGCAGGGCGCGGGAACGCAGACCGGCGAGGCCCAGCCCCAGGCGATCACCGCCCGCGACCCCCGGCAGCAGACGGCCTATCCCTGGCAGAAGTCGGCCCGGCCCGAGACGACGAACTGACGCGGGCGTCTGTGGGTGGGGCGGGCGCGTGTGCGCTGGCGCGCGGGCCCGGAACCGACCTGGCGGGTTGGGCGGGACTGACCGGCGGGCAGGCCTGGCGGGTGGGCCGAAACCGAGTCGGGGCGGGCGCTCCGATGGGGCGCGAACTGACCTGCGGGTGGGCTCGTGGCGGAGCCGGGCTGCCGTAGCGCCGTCATGACGGGTACCCTCCCGATCATGTCCCGCCATGTCGCGATCGTCACCGATTCCACGGCCTACCTGCCGCCGCAGACGATGGCAAGGCACGGCATCACCGCGGTGCCGCTGACCGTCGTCATCGGCGACCAGGCGCTGGAGGAAGGCACCGAGATCTCGGCCCGCTCACTGGCGCAGGCGCTGCAGAAGCGCCGGTCGGTGACCACCTCACGGCCGGGCCCCGAGGTCTTCGCCGAGACCTACCGGGCGGCGGCCGAGGCCGGAGCCGCCGGGATCATCTCCCTCCACCTCTCCGCCGAATTCTCCGGGACCTACGACGCGGCGGTGCTCGCGGCGAAGGACGCCCCCGTGCCCGTACGGGTCGTGGACACCGGCATGGTCGCGATGGCGCTCGGCTTCTGCGCGCTCGCGGCGGCCGAGACCGTCGACGCCGGCGGCACCCTCGACGAGGCGGTCGCGGCCGCCGAGAAAAAGGCCGCGGGGACCTCCGCGTACTTCTACGTCGACACCCTCGACTACCTCCGCCGGGGCGGACGCATCGGCGCCGCGCAGGCGCTGCTCGGGTCCGCGCTCGCCGTGAAGCCGCTGCTTGAACTCGACGGCGGCCGGATCGAGTTGCGCGAGAAGGTGCGCACGGCGTCGAAGGCGATCGCCCGCCTGGAGGAGCTCGCGGCCGAGTGCGCGGGCGCGAGCCGTGTCGACATCGCCGTGCACCATCTCGCCGCGCCGGAGAAGGCCGCCGCGCTGGCCGAGCGGCTGCGCGCGCAGGTGCCGGGGATCGAGGAACTGCACGTCAGCGAGGTGGGCGCGGTGATCGGCGCGCACACCGGACCGGGTCTGCTGGCCGTCGTCGTCTCACCGCGCTAGCGGCTCGCGCCGCCCGGTCACTCACTCGTACGGGTGGTGGAGTTATCCACAACCGGTCGGTTATCCACGGAAATTGAGGCTGCTCGGCGGGTTCGGGCGGATGTGCCTACCGTGCTGAGGCATGGCTCTTCGCACACCTTCCGCAACCAGTGGCCCCGGTCGCGCACCGGGCTCCGACACCCGTAGGCGCACCGGCGCGCACGGCCCGGGCAGAGGTCCCGGACCCGGCCGGGGTGCGGCGCGCGACCGTGGGCGCGGTCCCGCCCGTGGCATCGGCCGTGGGTCCCGTCGCGTCCCCGGGCGCCGGGCCGGGGTCGCTGCCGAGGTGTCGCGCAGGCGGGCGGAGGCGTTGTTCGCGAGCCAGGTCCGTACGCCTGCCGCGGCCGGCACACCGACGGTCACCACTGCTCCGGTCGTCCCCCGCGGGCCCGAAGTTCCGGTCGGCGCGCCAGGCGGGCAGGCAGGAGCACGCGTCGGGGAGCGGGAGCGCGCAGGGCGCCAGGAGCGGGTACGGCTGGCGCTGCGGGAGCGGCTGCCGCTCTGGGTCAGGCTCAGATGCGGGCTCGAACCGAAGTCGCTGGCCGCGCTGGCGGTCGTCCTCGTGGTCGCCGCCGGGCTGGCAGCCCGCCACTTCTGGACCGGCCGCCCCGAATCCGTCAGCGCGCCCGCCGTGGTCCGGGTCGAGCCACCGCCCGACGGGCCGACCCCGTCGAAGGGACCGGACCACGCGGCCGGTCCGTCGCCCTCGCCTCTCGTGATCGATGTGAGCGGAAAGGTCCGGCGGCCGGGCGTGCTCACGCTGCCGGCGGGTTCCCGGGTCGCCGACGCCCTGCGCGCCGCGGGCGGTGTGCGGCCGGGGACGGATCTCACCGGCCTCAACCGGGCCCGGGTGCTCATGGACGGCGAGCAGGTGGCGGTGGGAGTACCGGCGGCCGCGGGCGGGCCGGGGTTACCCCTGACCACCGGGCCGGGCCCTTCGGCCGGGCCGGTGAGCCTCAACACGGCGACGGTGGAGCAGCTGGACACCCTGCCCGGCGTCGGGCCCGTTCTCGCGCAGCACATCGTGGATTTCAGGACCGAGCGCGGAGGCTTCCAGTCCGTGGACCAGCTCCGTGAGGTCACGGGCATCGGCGACCGGCGCTTCGCCGACCTCAAGCCGCTGGTGCGGCCATGACGACCCGGGCAGAGGCGCCCTCCTCCCGGGGCGGCGTGGGGCGCGCGGGCCTGCCGCGCGAGGGTCCGACGGATCTACGCCTGGTGCCCCCTGCCCTGGCGGCCTGGGGCGCGGGAGCCCTCGCGCTGGGCGCCTCCGGCTGGGCGACGCTGACAGCCGTCCTGGTCTGTGCGGTTGCCGGGCTGGCGCTGCTCGCTCCGACGGTGGCCAGGGCCGCTCGGTCCCGATCCGTACGGGCGGCCGGCGCGGCATGGGCGCCATGGGCAGGCCGGCCCCCGCCCTCGCCGTCGCCCGTCGGGCAGGCGCGTGGGCCCGGTCGGCGCCCGGGGCGAGGGCTTCGGGTGGGTGCCTGCGCGGCCGTGCTGTTGTGCACGGCGGCCGGGGCGGCTGCGGCCGGTCTGCACGCGGCCGACCTGCGGCGAGGGCCGCTGCCCGGACTCGCCCGGGAGTACGCGCACGTCACCGCCGAGGTGACCGTCACCTCCGACCCGCGCCGCACCCGGCCCCCCGTCCACGGGGTCCGTACGACGGCGGGCTCGGTCGTCCTGGACGCGGAGGCGACCCAGGTCACGGCGCCCGGCGGGGCCGTCACCCGGACCCGTACGCCGGTCCTCGTGTTCGCACCGCCCGGAGCCGGGCAGGAGTGGCTGACGCTGCTGCCCTCGACGCGGCTGCGGCTCGCCGCCCGCCTGGCACCCCCGCACCGTGAGGGCGATCCATATGCGGCGGTGCTGCGGGTCCGCGGCGCCGGGGAGCCGGCGGTCGTCAGAGGGCCGAGCCTCCTGCAGCGTACGGCCGGAGAACTCCGCGCCGGACTGCACCGCGCCACCGACGGGCTCCCGCCGGACGCCCGCGCACTGCTGCCCGGGCTGGTCGTCGGGGACACCTCTCGTATCCCGCCCGACCTGCGAGACGCCTTCGAGGCGACCGACCTCTCCCACCTGCTCGCCGTGTCGGGAAGCAACCTCACCATCGTCCTCCTCCTGCTGATCGGTCCCGTGGGCACGGCCCAGCGCGCCGAACGCGGCGGCCTCGCGCCCCTGCTCGGTATCTCGCTGCGCACGACCGCCCTCCTCGGCGGCGGCCTCACCCTCGCCTTCGTGATCGTCTGCCGTCCGGACCCCAGCGTGCTGCGGGCGGCGGCCTGCGGACTGATCACGCTGCTCGCCATCGGCACCGGCCGGCGCCGATCGCTGATCCCGGCCCTGGCCGCCGCCGTCCTGCTGCTCGTCCTCGTCGACCCCTGGCTGACCCGGAGCTACGGCTTCCTGCTCTCCGTCCTGGCCACGGGCGCCCTGCTCACGATCGCGCCCCCGTGGAGCGCCGCGCTTCAGCGCCGACGCGTCCCACCGCGTATCGCCGAGGCGCTGGCGGCGTCCGCCGCCGCGCAGGCCGTCTGCGCGCCCGTGGTGGTGATGTTCGCCGCCCGGGTCAGCCTCGTCGCGGTCCCCTGCAACCTCCTCGCCGAACTGGCCGTGGCCCCGGCCACCGTGCTCGGCTTCGCGGCCCTGGCCGCGGCTCCGGTGGCCCTACCGGTGGCCGAACTGCTCGCCACGCTCGCCGGATGGCCCGCCGGATGGATCGCGGCGGTGGCCCGGGCCGGGGCCGCCCTGCCCGGGGCGAAGGCGGACTGGCCGGGCGGCTGGAGAGGCGGGCTGCTGCTGGCCGCCGCCACGGCGCTGGTGCTCCTCGCGGCCCGCAGAGTTCCCCACCGCCCCTGGGTAGCGGCCGGCTGCGCCGTGGCCCTGCTGCTGGCGATCGCCCGGCCGGCGCCCCTCACCCGGATCGTCACCGGCTGGCCGCCGCCCGGCTGGGTGCTGGCGATGTGCGAGGTCGGCCAGGGCGACGCGACCGTCCTCGCGGCAGGCGGCGACACCGCCGTCGTGGTCGATGCCGGACCCGATCCCGGTCTCGTCGACGACTGCCTGCGCGATCTGGGCGTCCGCCGCGTCGCCCTGCTCCTCCTCACCCATTTCCACGCGGACCATGTCGCCGGTCTGCCGGGTGTGCTGCGCGGCCGGAGCGTGGGGGCGGTCCAGACGACGGGCCTCCAGGAGCCGCCGGAGCAGGCGGCGTTCGTCCACCGCACCGCTGCCGAGGCGGGGGTGCCGGTCGTCCGGGCGAGAGCGGGGGAGCGGCGGCGTATCGGGCCGCTGAACTGGCAGGTGCTGTGGCCGCCCGCGCCGACGGAACGGGCACCGCCGGCCGAGGCCGCGGGCGGAGCCAACGACGCCAGCGTCACCCTCCTCGTCCGCACCGCCGGAGGCCTT
Organism: Streptomyces purpureus; assembly: GCF_014648195.1. Classification (GTDB taxonomy): domain Bacteria; phylum Actinomycetota; class Actinomycetes; order Streptomycetales; family Streptomycetaceae; genus Streptomyces; species Streptomyces purpureus. The sequence goes on along the minus strand of NZ_BMQQ01000039.1, from coordinate 15,096 downwards.
GTCCTGCTGCTCCTCGGGGATCTCGAACCGCCGGCCCAGCAGGGGCTGCTGCGGGCGCATCCGTGGCTCCCCGAGGTGGACGTCCTCAAGGTCGCCCATCACGGCTCGGCCCACCAGGACCCGGAGCTGCTGCGCCGGGCCGGACCACGGCTCGCGCTGGTGTCGGCGGGCCCCGACAACCCGTACGGGCACCCCTCACCCCGGACGCTCGCCGCGCTACGGGACCGGGGAGCGGTGGTCCTCCGTACGGACCGGGACGGCGCGGTGGCGGTGGCCGGCCCCGGGCCGCGGCTCAGGGCGGTACCGGCCGGGGTGTCCCTGAAGGCGCCGCCCTAGTGGCGACGGCGGGCTCAGCGCTCCGGCCGGGAGACCGGCAGCCACCGGCCGTCGCGCATCAGCAGCCGGCCGGCCAGCTCATTCACCTCGCGCCAGGCCCGTACCGTGCGCGGGGTGGCCCGGATGTACACCCAGGCCTCCCGGTCACGCGGGTCCCAGTCGAACTTCGCGGCGAACGCGTCGGCCGAGGCGGGTGCCAGCTCGGTGCCTCCCTCCAGGCGGGCCGTCGCCTCGATGAGGACGACGTCCCGGGTGTGGCCGAGGCTGAGCCGGATCTCGCCCGAGGCGGCGATGTTCTGGACGGTGGCGTTCACGCGCTTGGTGGCCATGAGCAGACTGTCCTGGTCCCAGACGAACGACAGCGGCGTCAGATACGGCTCGCCGCCCGCCGAGGCGGTGGCGACCCACACGTCCTTGTCCTTCTCCAGCCGGGCCAGTACGTCCTGAATGCGCTGTTCCCGGCTGCGTGCGGGTGCGTACGTCGTCATGCGCGGCACGCTAGCCGGGCGCACCGTCGGTGTCGTCGGGCGGCGGACCTAGGACCGAGGACGGGGAGGGGCCAGGACCGGCGGCCCCGGGAACGGCCCGCGGCACTCAAATCAGGGGGCCTCCAGCCAGCCCTCGTACTCCGCGGCGAAGGCGTCCAGCGCCGCCGGGTCCAGCCGGGCCTCCGGGTCCTCCACGACCACGAGCCACTGGGCGTCCTCGGCGTCGTCCTCGCCGGCCAGGGCGTCCCGTACGAGCTGGGGCGTCTCGCCGGTCCCGAACCGCTCGCCGAGCTCTTCGGCCACCTCCTCGGCGGAGTCGCGGTCGGGCAGTACCAGTACGTGTCGTTCGCTCACCCGTTCATTGTCCGGCACGCGTTTTCCGGCACGCGCGGGAGTGTCAGTGGCCCGTGGGATGCTGGAGCGCGATGGCCACCAGAAAGAATTCGACCGACGACCTTCTCGCCCCCGTCACGCTCGCGGTGGGCCAGGAGGACCTGCTCCTCGACCGTGCCGTCCAGCAGGTGGTGGCGGCCGCCCGGGCCGCCGACGCCGACACGGACGTCCGCGACCTCAGCTCCGAGCAGCTCCAGCCCGGGACCCTCGCGGAGCTGACCAGCCCCTCGCTCTTCGCCGAGCGGAAGGTGCTGGTCGTGCGGAACGCGCAGGACCTCTCCGCCGACACGATCAAGGACGTCAAGGCGTACGTCGACGCACCGGTCGAGGACATCTCGCTCGTCCTGCTGCACGCGGGCGGCGCGAAGGGCAAGGGGCTCCTCGACGCGGCCCGCAAGGCGGGAGCGCGGGAGGTCGCCTGCCCGAAGACGACGAAGCCGGCGGAGCGGCTGACGTTCGTCCGGGGTGAGTTCCGCGCCCTGGGCAGGTCGGCGACGCCCGAGGCGTGCCAGGCGCTCGTCGACGCGATCGGCAGCGACCTCCGGGAGCTGGCGAGCGCGGTGTCCCAGCTGGTCGCGGACGTCGAGGGCACGATCGACGAGGCCGTCGTCGGCCGGTACTACACAGGCCGGGCGGAGGCATCCAGCTTCAACGTCGCCGACCGCGCTGTTGAAGGCCGGGCGGCGGAGGCCCTGGAGGCCCTGCGCTGGTCCCTCTCCACGGGCGTCGCGCCCGTCCTGATCACCAGCGCCCTGGCCCAGGGCGTCCGAGCGATCGGCAAGCTGTCCTCCGCGCGCGGCGGCCGCCCGGCCGATCTCGCCCGCGAGCTGGGTATGCCGCCCTGGAAGATCGACCGCGTACGGCAGCAGATGCGGGGCTGGACCCCGGACGGGGTGGCCATGGCGCTCCGCGCCATCGCGGAGGCGGACGCGGGGGTGAAGGGCGGCGGCGACGACCCCGAGTACGCCCTGGAGCGCGCGGTCGTGACGGTCGCCCGCGCGGCGCGCCTGCGCCGCTGAGGCCCGCCTTCCCGTGCGGTTACGGCGGACCCGCGCGGCGCGCCTGCGCCGCTGAGGCCGGCCTTCCCGTGCGGTTACGGCGGTCCCAGCGCGGCGCGCCTGCGCTGCTGAGGCCCGCCCTCCCGTACGGGTACGGCGAAGCCCCGGTTACCCCGTACCCCGTACCCGCACCCACTCCCATTGCGTACGCGGCACGCGAAAGCCCCGGCCCTCGTCCTGGGGAAGGACGGGGAGC
>NZ_BMQQ01000039.1:0-12598 GCF_014648195.1 Streptomyces purpureus | reverse complement strand
CGGGGCTTCGCGAAGCTGTGGGCCGCACCCGCGTGGCGAACGCAGATCGTGTGCGGTCCGGGGTGCCGGACGGGAGCGGAAGAGAGGGCCCGCTGGGTCCCTTCCGGCGATCAAGTCATCCGGTCGTCAGCCACTCACGCGGCCGACCGGAGTACAGCTGAAAGTGCTCAGCCCTGGAGGGAGGCAACCTTCGACGCCAGCGCCGACTTCTTGTTGGCGGCGGCGTTCTTGTGGATGACACCCTTCGAGACAGCCTTGTCGAGCTGACGAGAGGCGGCGCGAGTGGCCACAGTGGCCTTCTCGAGGTCGCCGGCGGCGACAGCCTCACGGGCCTTGCGGATCGCGGTCTTGAGCGACGACTTGACGGCCTTGTTACGCAGGCGCGCCTTCTCGTTGGTCTTGTTCCGCTTGATCTGGGACTTGATGTTCGCCACGAAAGAGCCTTTGCAGGTTCGATGATCTTTGATCTTGAAGTGCGTCCCGCACTGAGAGGGCACGAGACACAGCTGTCCACGTTACCAGCCCCCGTACGGGCCGCCCAAACCGGGCCCTGGTCCCGGTCCGTGGGACCATGGAACCTACGTATCGATCCGACCATCGCCCCGAGACGAGACCTTGCGTGCCCGCGACTCCTACCAACGTGCCTGAGCCGAGCCGTACCGACCCGGCGCTGATCCGCAATTTCTGCATCATCGCGCACATCGACCACGGCAAGTCCACCCTTGCCGACCGGATGCTCCAGCTGACCGGCGTGGTCGACCAGCGGCAGATGCGCGCCCAGTATCTCGACCGGATGGACATCGAGCGCGAGCGCGGCATCACGATCAAGTCCCAGGCCGTGCGTCTTCCGTGGGCGCCCACCGAGGGGCCGGACGTGGGCACCACCCACATCCTGAACATGATCGACACCCCAGGCCACGTCGACTTCACCTACGAGGTCTCCCGCTCCCTGGCAGCCTGCGAGGGCACGATCCTGCTCGTCGACGCCGCCCAGGGCATCGAGGCGCAGACGCTCGCCAACCTCTACCTGGCGATGGAGAACGACCTCACCATCGTCCCGGTGCTCAACAAGATCGACCTGCCCGCCGCGCAGCCGGAGAAGTTCTCCGAGGAGCTCGCCAACCTCATCGGCTGCCAGCCCGAGGACGTGCTCAAGGTCTCCGCCAAGACCGGTGTCGGCGTCGACGTGCTGCTCAACCGGGTCGTCAAGGACGTGCCGGCCCCGGTCGGCGTCAAGGACGCCCCGGCCCGCGCGATGATCTTCGACTCGGTCTACGACTCCTACCGCGGTGTCGTCACCTACGTCCGTGTCGTCGACGGCCAGCTCAACAAGCGCGAGCGCATCCGGATGATGTCCACCGGCGCCACGCACGAGCTGCTGGAGATCGGCACCAACTCCCCGGAGATGCTGCCGGCCGACGGCCTGGGCGTCGGCGAGGTGGGCTACCTCATCACCGGTGTGAAGGACGTCCGCCAGTCCAAGGTCGGTGACACCATCACCACCCTGAGCAAGGGCGCCACCGAGGCGCTGGGCGGTTACAAGGACCCCAAGCCGATGGTGTTCTCCGGCCTGTACCCGCTGGACGGCTCGGACTACCCCGAGCTGCGTGACGCCCTCGACAAGCTCCAGCTCAACGACGCCGCGCTGGTCTACGAGCCGGAGACCTCCGCCGCGCTGGGCTTCGGCTTCCGCGTCGGCTTCCTCGGCCTGCTCCACCTCGACGTCATCCGTGAGCGGCTGGAGCGCGAGTTCGGGCTCGACCTGATCGCCACCGCCCCCAACGTGGTCTACCGCGTGGTCATGGAGGACGGAACGGAGCACACGGTCACCAACCCGAGCGAGTTCCCCGAGGGCAAGATCGCGGACGTGTACGAGCCTGTGGTCCGCGCCACGATCCTCGCCCCGAGCGAGTTCATCGGCGCGATCATGGAGCTCTGCCAGACCCGCCGCGGCACCCTGCTCGGCATGGACTACCTCTCGGAGGACCGGGTCGAGATCCGCTACACCCTCCCGCTCGCCGAGATCGTCTTCGACTTCTTCGACCAGCTGAAGTCCAAGACCCGCGGCTACGCCTCCCTCGACTACGAGCCCACCGGCGAGCAGAGCAGCTCCCTGGTCAAGGTCGACATCCTGCTCCACGGCGACAAGGTCGACGCCTTCTCCGCCATCACCCACAAGGACGCGGCCTACGCGTATGGCGTACGGCTCGTCGCCAAGCTGCGTGAGCTCATCCCGCGGCAGGCGTTCGAGGTGCCCATCCAGGCGGCCATCGGCTCCCGGGTCATCGCCCGCGAGACCATCCGCGCCATCCGCAAGGACGTCCTCGCCAAGTGCTACGGCGGTGACATCTCCCGTAAGCGGAAGCTGCTGGAGAAGCAGAAGGAAGGCAAGAAGCGCATGAAGATGGTCGGCTCGGTGGAGGTCCCGCAGGAGGCCTTCATCGCCGTCCTCTCCAGCGACGACTCGGCCGGCGGCAAGACCAAGAAGTAGTTCACCGGCCCGTGGAGCAGTTCACCGGCGCGTGAAGTGGTTCACCGGCGCGTACGCGCGCGAAGCGCCCGTTCGGTTCACGGACGGGCGCTTTTGCGTACCACGATCACGCGCGGGTGCCGCAGAGTCGTTATGAAGCGGGTATGAACCGCCGGGCCGCAGCCCCTTACGCGGCGGACCCCCGCGCTCTAACCTGATCCCGCCCGAGGGTTACTCGCCAGTTAAACAATCATCCCGTCGTGCAGCCCTGCCGCAAGCCGCCCGGAGGACGTCGTGAGCGACACACAGAACCTGATCGAGAACCGACCGCCCTCCGTGGCGACCCTCTTCCTGGAGCGCGTGGCGAAGACCCCCGACGCGGAGGCCTATCGCTACCCGGTTCCCTCGGCCACCGGCCAGGGCCCCGACGACTGGAAGTCCCTCAGCTGGGAACAGGCCGCCGAGCGGGTCTACGCCATCGCGGCCGGTCTGATCGACCTGGGAGTACGTCCCGAGGAGCGCGTCGCGCTCGCCTCCGCCACCCGCGTCGAGTGGATCCTCGCCGATCTCGGCGTCATGTGCGCCGGCGGCGCCACCACCACGGTCTACCCCCAGACCAACGCCGAGGAGTCCGCCTACATCCTCGCCGACTCCGAGAGCCGGGTCCTGATCGCCGAGGACGCCGCCCAGCTCGCCAAGGCCCGTGAGCGCCGCGCCGACCTCGGCCACCTCGCCCATGTCGTCGTCATCGACCCGACCGGCATCGAAGAGGGCGCCGAGGGCGACCCCGAGGGCTGGGCGCTCAGCCTCGCCGAGCTGGAGACGCGCGGAAAGGCGTACCTGGAGAAGCACCCCGAGGCGGTCAAGGAGCGCGTGGAGGCCATCACCCCCACCCAGCTCGCCACCCTCATCTACACCTCCGGCACCACCGGTCGCCCCAAGGGCGTACGGCTCCCGCACGACAACTGGTCGTACATGGCCAAGGCGATCGCCGCGACCGGGCTGGTCACCGGCGAGGACGTCCAGTACCTCTGGCTGCCCCTCGCGCACGTCTTCGGCAAGGTGCTGACCTCCGGCCAGATCGAGGTCGGCCACGTCACCGCCGTCGACGGCCGCGTAGACAAGATCATCGAGAATCTGCCGGTCGTCCAGCCGACCTACATGGCGGCCGTGCCCCGGATCTTCGAGAAGGTCTACAACGGGGTCGCCGCCAAGGCCCGGGCCGGCGGCGGCGCCAAGTACAAGATCTTCCAGTGGGCCGCGGGTGTCGCCCGCGAGTACGCCAAGGTCAGCCAGGACAACTTCCGCCGCACCGGCACCGCCTCCGCCCCCTTCGGCCTCACCGCCAAGCACAAGGTCGCCGACGCCCTCGTCTACAAGAAGCTCCGCGAGGCCTTCGGCGGCAACCTGCGCGCCGCCGTCTCCGGCTCCGCCGCGCTCGCCCCCGAGATCGGCTACTTCTTCTCCGGCGCCGGCATCCACATCCTGGAGGGCTACGGCCTCACCGAGTCCAGCGCCGCCTCCTTCGTCAACCCCGGCGAGGCCTACCGCACCGGCACCGTCGGCAAGCCGCTGCCCGGCACCGAGGTCCGCATCGCCGACGACGGCGAGATCCTGCTGCGCGGCCCCGGCATCATGGAGGGCTACCACGGCCTGCCTGAGAAGACGACCGAGGTCCTGGAGGCCGACGGCTGGTTCCACACCGGCGACATCGGCGAGCTCTCGCCCGACGGCTACCTGCGGATCACCGACCGCAAGAAGGACCTGATCAAGACGTCCGGCGGCAAGTACATCGCCCCCGCCGAGGTCGAGGGCCAGTTCAAGGCCGTCTGCCCGTTCGTCTCCAACATCCTGGTCCACGGCGCCGACCGGAACTTCTGCACCGCCCTGATCGCCCTCGACGAGCCCGCCATCCTCGGCTGGGCCGCCGACAACGGCCTCGGCGGCAAGTCCTACGCCGATGTGGTCGCCGCCCCGCAGACCCAGCGGCTCATCCAGGGCTACGTCGACCGGCTCAACGAAGGCCTGCAGCGCTGGCAGACCATCAAGAAGTTCCGGCTCCTGCCGCGCGACCTCGACATCGAGCACGGCGAGCTGACGCCCAGCCTCAAGCTGAAGCGCCCGGTGGTCGAGCGCACGTACAAGGGCCTGATCGACGAGATGTACGCCGGGTCGCGCGAGTCGTAGCGGCACCGGTCACGGGGACGGGCGGGGGCGCCCGTCCCCGTGACCTGTCTCCGCCGAGTTCGATGACTCGGCGCTTATGGGCGGGCTCTGTCTGTCACTCTGTCGGTGTCCAAGCGGCGCAACGCCACAGCCGACCAGGAGCAGCACAGTGAGGTCCATTCCCTCGCAGTCCGCGCAACCGTCGCGGCTGATGCACCGGGAGACCGCTCGCCCCGCCGTGTCCTCGGTGGTCCGTACCGGGCTGCCCGGCGATCCGTTCACCCCGGCCGCCGCCCGGCGCTTCGCCCGGGCCGCGCTCGACGAGTGGGCCGACACCGTCCCGCTCGACTTGACCGTCGCCGACGACGCCGTGCTGGTCGTCAGCGAGCTCGTCACCAACGCCGTCGTCCATGCCGGCACCGCCGTCGAGCTCGTCGTACGGCTCGCCGAGGACGCCGAGGACGCTCCGGCGGCCGTCGTCGTGGAGGTCTCCGACCACCACCCGACCCGTACGGTCGCCGGCCGCGACCCGGCCGGCACCGCCCACGGCGGCGGCCTCCACCTCGTCGCCGCGGTCTGCGAGTGCTGGGGTGTCACCTACCGCCCCGGCCTGAAGACGGTCTGGGCGCGTGTCCCCCTGGACGGCCGTGGGCCGGGCCCCCACCACCCGCCCGGCCAGCCCGGCCGGCGGCCCGTCGTCCCCTTCGCCCCGGACTCCACCGCCGAGGCCGCCGTCGGCCACCCGTACGACGAGGACGACACCGACACCGACCGCGACTGGGACGGCCGCAGCGCCCTGTCCTTCCTCGCCGAGTCGTCCGAACTCCTCGCCGGCCAGCTCGACGAGGACATGGTCGCCGCACTCGCCGGGCAGCTCCTCGTCCCGCGCGTGGCCCACTGGTCCGCGTTATGGCTGGACCCCGAAGGCACCGGACCGGTCGCAGGCACCGGACCGCGCCCCGGCGGCGTCTGGCACATCGACGAATCCGCCACCGAACGCCTCCGCAACGCCCTGAGCAAGGAAGCGCCCCAGGTACCCGACCCCACCCGGACCGGGGCCGTGCCCGTCCCCTGGCCGTACGACGCCGACACGGAGACCGGCAGCGCCCTCGCCTACCCGCTCGTCGCGGGCGGCCGCGGACTCGGCACCCTCATGATCGGACGGCGCGGACCGCACCCGGTCCCCTCCGGCGTCACCACCCTCGTCGAGGACTTCGCCCGCCGCGTCGCCCTCGCCATCGGCGCCGCCCGCCGCTACGCCCGTCAGGCCACCATCAGCCGGGTCCTCCAGCGCGGCCTGCTGCCCAGCCAGGTCGCCCGGATCCCCGGCGTGGACAGCCACGTCGTCTACGAGCCCAGCGACGACTCCGTCGCCGGCGGCGACTTCTACGACATCTTCCCGGCCGGCGGCACCGGCGACCGCTGGGGCTTCATGCTCGGCGACGTCCAGGGCAGCGGCCCCGAAGCCGCCGTCGTCACCGGCCTCGCCCGCCCCTGGCTCCGGCTGCTCGCCCGCGAGGAACACCAGGTCGGCGAGGTGCTCGACCGCCTCAACGGCCTCCTCCTCGACGACGCCACGGAGGCCGCCGAGGCCGCCGCGCTGATGGCCGCCGCGGCCGGCGGCCAGGACGTCCCCGACCGGCCCCAGCCCCGCTTCCTGTCCCTGCTGTACGGCGAGATCACCCCGCTGGGCGCGGACGGCGGCGCTCGCTGCACCGTGGCCTGCGCCGGGCACCCGCTGCCCCTGCTGCTCCGGCCCGACGGGACCGTACGGCAGGTCGCCGAGCCGCAGATCCTCCTCGGCGTCGTCGGGGACGTCGCCTACGAGAGCCACACCTTCGACATGAAGCCCGGCGACACCCTGCTCTGCGTCACCGACGGGGTGACCGAGCGGCGCTCCGGCGGCCGGATGTTCGACGACGGCGACGGCCTGGAGCGGGCGCTCGCCGACTGCGCCGGCCTCACCGCGGAGCAGACCGCGGACCGGATCCGGCAGGCCGTCCACGCCTTCGGGGACGCGCCCGTCGGCGACGACCTGGCCCTGCTGGTGCTCCAGGCGCGGCGGCCGGGCGAGGGGTAGCGCGGCGAGGGTGGGCGAGCGGAGACGGTCGCCGGGTGAGTGGGGGAGGGCGCCCTCCTGGGCGGCACGAACCGGAGACCGTCGCCGGTGACGGACAATGGGCGGTATGCCTTCCGTACTGCCCGATGGTGAGCCCATGCCCGAGGACGGGGCGCTGCCCGCGTCCGCCCTGGAGGGTGCGGCGTCGCGTCCCCTCGGGTTCTATCTGCACGTGCCGTACTGCGCGACGCGCTGCGGCTACTGCGACTTCAACACCTACACCGCGAGCGAGCTGCGCGGCAGCGGAGGGGTGCTCGCCTCCCGCGACAACTACGCGGGCCAGGTCGTCGAGGAGATCCGGCTCGCCCGCAAGACCCTCGGCGACGACCCCCGCCCCGTGCGGACCGTCTTCGTCGGGGGCGGCACCCCGACGCTGCTCGCCGCCGGCGACCTCGTACGGATGCTGGACGCCGTCCGCGACGAGTTCGGGCTCGCCGACGACGCGGAGGTGACCACCGAGGCGAACCCGGAGTCCGTGAACCCCGCGTATCTGGAGGAGCTGCGGGCGGGCGGCTTCAACCGGATCTCCTTCGGGATGCAGAGCGCGAAGCAGCACGTCCTGAAGATCCTCGACCGGACGCACACCCCCGGCCGGCCCGAGGCGTGCGTCGCCGAGGCGCGCGCGGCGGGCTTCGAGCACGTCAACCTCGACCTGATCTACGGCACGCCGGGGGAGTCCGACGAGGACTGGCGCGCCTCGCTCGACGCCGCGATCGGCGCGGACCCGGACCATGTCAGCGCGTACGCGCTGATCGTCGAGGAGGGCACGCAGCTCGCGCGGCGGATCCGGCGCGGCGAGGTCCCGATGACGGACGACGACGTCCACGCGGACCGGTACCTGATCGCCGAGGACGTGCTGTCCGGGGCGGGCTTCGACTGGTACGAGGTGTCCAACTGGGCCACCTCCGAGGCCGGCCGCTGCCTGCACAACGAGCTCTACTGGCGCGGCGCGGACTGGTGGGGCGCGGGCCCGGGGGCGCACAGCCACGTCGGCGGCGTGCGCTGGTGGAACGTCAAGCACCCCGGCGCGTACGCGGCGGCGCTGGCGTCCGGTAAGTCGCCCGGCGCGGGCCGCGAGGTCCTGACGGACGAGGACCGGAGGGTGGAGCGGGTCCTGCTGGAGCTCCGGCTCCGCGAGGGCGTGGAGCTGGGGATCCTGCGCCCCGGGGGCCTGGAAGCGGCCCGCCGGGCCCTCGCGGACGGGCTGCTCGACCCGGAGGCGTACGCCACGGGGCGCGCCGTCCTGACCCTTCGCGGGCGGCTGCTGGCGGACGCGGTGGTACGGGACCTGGTGGACTGACCCCTCGGGCGGGTGAATCGGTGCGGAACGCCGGTTCGGTGCCTAACCTGGCTCGTAGGCTGCCGCGGACAGGACGCGGCGGATGCGGAGGGCCACGGAGATGACCGCTGTGGATGAGCGTGGGATGACCAAGTACTTCGAGGGGTTCGAGCCGCCCGATGGCGTCAAGGTCGAGCTTCTCCGGGGGGTCATCGTGATGATGGCGGCGCCTGACCTTGTGCACAACATGATCATGGAAGGCCTGGTGGACCAGCTTCCCCGCAGTCGGTGGGCTCGACTCCAGACTCAGGACGTCGACATCGTCGGCGAGGCCAGCGAGCCCGTACCGGACCTGGTGGTTGTCGCGCGCGATGACGTGCCGACCTCAGGCCCCTTGCCGTCCCCGCTGATCACGATGGTCGTCGAGGTGGTGTCCAAGTCCAGCGTCCACCAGGACTACGTGGTCAAGCGGTCGATCTACGCGGCGGGAAGGGTGCCCGCCTACCTCGTCATCGACCCCGTCATGGCGCACAGCGTGCTGCTGACGAGGCCCGCGGGTGACGGTGAGGACGCCGACTATCTGAGCCAGGAGATCACCAAGTTCGGCGACTCGCTGCCGCTGGAAATCCTCGGCCTCGAAGTGGACACCAGCGAATTCGGGACGTACGCGGGCGTCAGGCCTCACCGCTATCCGTGACGAAGTCGATCAGCTCCTCCACCCGCCCCAGCAGCTCCGGCTCCAGGTCCTTGTAGCTCCGCACCCGCGACAGGATGTGCTGCCAGGCCGCGCCCGTGTTCTCCGGCCAGCCCAGAGCGCGGCAGACGCCCGTCTTCCAGTCCTGGCCCCGCGGGACCCGGGGCCACGCCTCGATGCCCAGGGACGACGGCTTCACCGCCTCCCACACGTCGATGTACGGGTGGCCCACCACCAGCACGTGCTCGCCCGTCACCGCGGCCGCCAGGCGGGACTCCTTCGAGCCAGGCACCAGATGGTCCACCAGCACCCCCAGGCGCGCGTCCGGGCCCGGGGCGAAGTCGGCGACGATCGCGGGGAGGTCGTCGATGCCCTCCAGGTACTCGACGACCACGCCCTCGATCCGCAGGTCGTCGCCCCACACCTTCTCGACCAGCTCCGCGTCGTGCCGGCCCTCCACATAGATGCGGCCCGCACGGGCGACACGCGCGCGTGCCCCCGGAACCGCGATCGAACCGGACGCCGTACGGGCCGGACGCGCCGGCACCGCCGCCGAAGGGCGCACCAGCGTGACGACCTTGCCCTCCAACAGGAAACCGCGCGGCTCCATCGGGAACACCCGCCGCTTGCCGAACCGGTCCTCCAAGGTCACCGTCGGACCCTGCGCCGTCTTCTCCGTACGGATGACCGCCCCGCAGAAGCCCGTCCCCACCTCCTCCACCACCAGATCGACCTCGGCGGACACTTCGGGAACGGCCGACGGCCTCTTCCAAGGGGGCGTCAGATCAGGGCTGTAGCTGCGCATTTCGCCGACGCTACGACACCGCGAAGCGCCTCGCCAGCTCATCGCGCTGCGTCCGTACGAACGCCGCGTCGACGACCGCGCCGTGCCCGGGGACGTACACCGCCTCCTCGCCGCCCAGCGCCATCAGCCGGTCCAGCGCGGCCGGCCAGCGCGACGGGATCGCGTCCGGGCCCGCCTGCGGCTCGCCGGACTCCTCGACCAGGTCACCGCAGAAGACGACCTCGGGGGAGCCGGGGACCAGCACCGCCAGATCGTGGCCCGTGTGCCCCGGGCCGACGTTGGCAAGCAGCACCTGCCGGCCCCCCAGGTCCAAGGTCCACTCCCCGGACACGAGATGGTGAGGCAACACCAGCACGTCCACCGCCTCGACCGCGTCGTGCTCCGACACCCCCTGCCGTACCGCGTCCAGCCGCAGCCCCTCACGGTCGGCCCGCAGCACCCCGTCGACGCCCACGGCTCCGTACACCCGCGCCCCGGAGAACACCGCCGAGCCCAGGACATGATCGAAGTGGGGGTGACTCAGTGCGATGTGCGTCACTCGCCGACCGGTCATCGCCTGGATCTGGGACCGCAGCTCGGCGCCCTCGCGGAGCGTGGAGCCCGTGTCGTACAAGAGCACCCCTTCCTCGCCGACGACCAGTCCGACCGTCGCGTCCCAGACCGGAAGGCGCCTGCGGCCCACCCCGTCGGCCAGCCGCTCCCACCCGAACTCTTCCCAACCGATGTCCATACCGAGACGCTATCGGCAACACCGTCACGACGAACCGCGCCCCGTGACCGGTCGACCATGCCGCCGGTCTCCTTGCCAGGAGCGCCGCCCCCCGCCGTACACTGACCGGGGGATGCTGGCACTCGGACAGGGTGAGTGCCAGGCGAACGACTGGAACGACCGGAAACCGCAGCTGGAGGTGAGCGCGATGCTCAGCGAACGCAGACTCGAAGTGCTCCGCGCCATCGTCCAGGACTATGTCGGTACCGAGGAGCCCGTCGGCTCCAAGGCGCTCACCGAGCGCCACGCCCTGGGCGTCTCCCCGGCCACGGTCCGCAACGACATGGCCGTCCTGGAGGACGAGGGATACATCGCCCAGCCGCACACCAGCGCCGGGCGGATCCCCACCGACAAGGGCTACCGCCTCTTCGTCGACCGGCTCGCCGGCGTCAAGCCGCTGTCGACGCCCGAGCGCCGGGCGATCCACAACTTCCTCGACGGCGCCGTCGACCTCGACGACGTCGTCGGACGTACGGTCCGGCTGCTCGCGCAGCTGACCCGGCAGGTCGCGGTGGTGCAGTACCCCTCGCTGACCCGCTCGACCGTGCGGCACGTGGAACTCCTCTCGCTCGCCCCCGCCCGGCTGATGCTCGTCCTGATCACCGACACGGGACGGGTCGAGCAGCGCATGATCGACTGCCCGGCCCCGTTCGGCGAGACCTCCCTCGCCGATCTGCGGGCCCGGCTCAACAGCAGGGTTGTCGGGCGCCGCTTCGCGGACGTGCCGCAGCTGGTGCAGGACCTGCCCGAGTCCTTCGAGACGGAGGACCGCGGTACGGTCTCGGCCGTGCTGGCCACCCTGCTGGAAACCCTCGTCGAGGAGCACGAGGAGCGGCTGATGATCGGCGGCACCGCCAATCTCACCCGCTTCGGACACGACTTCCCGCTGACGATCCGGCCGGTGCTGGAGGCGTTGGAGGAGCAGGTGGTGCTGCTGAAGCTGCTCGGCGAGGCCAAGGACTCGGGCATGACCGTACGGATCGGGCACGAGAACGCCCATGAGGGCCTCACGTCCACGTCCGTCGTCGCGGTCGGCTACGGTTCGGGCGACGAGGCAGTCGCCAAACTCGGCGTGGTCGGACCGACCCGCATGGACTACCCCGGAACGATGGGAGCGGTACGCGCAGTGGCACGTTACGTCGGACAGATCCTGGCGGAGTCGTAAGTGGCCACGGACTACTACGCCGTGCTCGGCGTACGCCGCGACGCATCGCAGGACGAGATCAAGAAGGCGTTCCGGCGCCTCGCCCGCGAGCTTCACCCGGATGTGAATCCGGACCCGAAGACGCAGGAGCGGTTCAAGGAGATCAACGCCGCGTACGAGGTCCTCTCGGACCCGCAGAAGAAGCAGGTCTACGACCTCGGCGGGGACCCGCTCTCCGCGTCCGGCGGCGCCGGTGGCGGTGCGGGCGGCTTCGGGGCCGGTGGCTTCGGCAACTTCTCCGACATCATGGACGCCTTCTTCGGCACGGCGTCGCAGCGCGGGCCGCGCTCGCGGACGCGCCGCGGCCAGGACGCCATGATCCGTCTGGAGATCGAGCTCAACGAGGCCGCCTTCGGTACGACGAAGGACATCCAGGTCGACACGGCCGTCGTCTGTACGACCTGCTCCGGCGAGGGCGCGGCGCCCGGTACGTCGGCGCAGACGTGTGACATGTGCCGCGGCCGCGGTGAGGTCTCCCAGGTCACCCGGTCCTTCCTGGGCCAGGTCATGACCTCCCGCCCCTGCCCCCAGTGCCAGGGCTTCGGCACGGTCGTGCCGACCCCGTGCCCCGAGTGCGCGGGCGACGGGCGCGTGCGCTCCCGCCGGACGCTCACGGTCAAGATCCCGGCCGGTGTCGACAATGGCACCCGCATCCAGCTCGCGGGCGAGGGCGAGGTCGGCCCGGGCGGCGGCCCCGCCGGCGACCTGTACGTCGAGATCCACGAGCTGCCGCACTCGGTCTTCCAGCGCCGGGGCGACGATCTGCACTGCACGGTCACGATCCCGATGACGGCGGGCGCGCTCGGCACGAAGGTGCCGCTGGAGACCCTGGACGGCGTGGAGGAGGTCGACATCCGGCCCGGTACGCAGTCCGGCCAGTCGATCCCCCTGCACGGCCGCGGCGTCACGCACCTGCGCGGCAACGGACGCGGCGACCTCATCGTCCACGTCGAGGTCCAGACGCCGTCGAAGCTCGACCCCGAGCAGGAGCGGCTGCTGCGCGAGCTGGCGAAGCTCCGCGGCGAGGAACGGCCGCTGGGTCAGTTCCAGCCCGGCCAGCAGGGCCTGTTCTCGCGGCTGAAGGACGCGTTC
>NZ_BMQQ01000038.1:49532-58744 GCF_014648195.1 Streptomyces purpureus | reverse complement strand
CCGATCGCCTACGAGACAGCGTCCAGAGCAACATCAACTACGCTGACACCAGCCGCATAACCCGTGTCCAGGATTCGAGGTCAAGGCCCCACCTCCCCGGGTCGGGGCCCGCGTCGGGCAAGGCCAGGGGGCCACTCGTTCAAATTCCGGGCAGGTCCAAAGCCTGCCCGAGTTGCCGGGCCAGCGTACGGCCCCCTGACCATGCCCGACCCCAACCCGGGCAGGACACCGGCCAAAGCCCACTCCACCGCCCTCACGCGCGTGAGCGTCTGACGGCAACGCTGACGGCAACAGGGGCGAACAGCAGGGGACTTCCACGTACTTCCACGGACGGGCCATAATTCGCTGACCAGCGAAAATGCAGGTGACGACTGTCCAGCGAGCACAGGTACTATGTGCTGGCTGGGGCCACGCCGGTACTTGTGCACAATTGCGGTGGCGGCACCACGGTCTATCGGGGAGTTGCGGAAGTGAGCGGCGAGACCGGCGGCCCCAACCCCGCCTGTGATGATGCGGTGGAAGGAATTGCAAGGCCGCGGGGCGGGGACTCGACGCCTGAGATGCATCATCTCGGTATGACCGATAGTGACTACACCAGCTGGACCACTAGTCCCGCTGCTGCTATTCGAGCGGCTACCCGAGATGGAGGTAGTGGAGTTGTCATTAGAGCCACCATCCCCAGCGGACGTTTCCGCGTCCATGTAAACGATCAGCCATGGGTCGAAGATGACCTTCGCGGCGAGGCTGAAGTGATCATCCAAGGGGTCATGCAAGGTCGAGCCAGGGCGGCATGGCCCGGTGCGCGGCTAGAGGATCTCGGGTTCTGATAATGAAGCTCTGGCGGGCGGTACCTGCGGGTACCGCCCGCCAGCGTTCTCGATGGAGTCATCTTGGCGAGTTTGCAAGAAGTGCCCACTTTGAAGATTGCGGAGCTGCTTCGAAGGGCCAAATGTCAGTCGTTGGTTTTGCTGCCGTCTCCCGTTGTATCGGAAATCCTTGAGGAGGTATCCGGTTTGATCCGCGTTGGAGTTGGGCCGAGGTCCACACTTCGAGGCACGTATCGAGACCGGTATTCCACACTGGATGAGTTCCGGAAGAATAGATTTGGATGGCGGGACTTCTTTGCAGTTCTCGACGAAGATGGCCCTCCGGTTGGCCTATTCACCGTCCGGGGGGGGCGGGTGGAGCTTGATCGCTCTTACCGACGAAAGTGTGGAGGGTGTTCTCGCGGCTTTGGTGGCGCCACCTCAGTCCTTTGAATGGCCAAAGGGTGCGGAACGTGCCTGACAGGCTCCAGTCCCGATGGCGGCAATGCTGACCGCAACGTCAGCGGACGACGGCTGCGGCTGATGGGTCGTCGTTGCCGTCGATGGCTTCGCCGAGTGCGTTGCTGAGGGTGTCTATGGCGTCGCGCTGGAGCCGGAGCCTGACGTGCGCGTAGACGCCGGCGGTGACGCCGATGTGGGCGTGGCCGAGGAGTTCCTTGATCACGACGAGGTCGACGCCTTGTTCCAGGAGCAGGGTCGCGGTCGAGTGGCGGAGGTCGTGGAAGCGGATGCGGCGGAGGCCGGCCCGGGTGAGGAAGCTGCGGAAGCGGCGGGTGAGGTTGGCGGGTCGAGAGGCCGCCGGGTGGGCGTGGTGAATCCGAGCCCGCTGTCGATCCTGCTGTCTCTTGCGCCTTGTCCTGCCGTCCCCTGTGCTCCTTGAGGGAGTGGAGGCATTCGGTGGGGAGGGCGATGCGGCGTTCGGATGCCCGGGTCTTGGTGGGTAGGTGGGTGAGGTCGCCGGTGCGGGTGCGCTGGAGTGAGCGGCGGATGGTGGCCGTTCCGGTGGTGAGGTCGAGGTCTTCCCAGTGAAGGCCGAGGAGTTCGCCCTTGCGGAGCCGGTTCTCAGGGCGAGTTCGTACAGCGCGTGGAGCCGAGAGTGGTGGAGTAGGCGCGGGTCTTGGTGGAGAAGTGGCCGCGGAAGCCGAGCATGTGGGCCCAGTTGCGCAGGTTCAGGTGCTTGAGGTCGTCGCGGGCGCCGAGGGCCCAGGCGGTGCGGATCATGCGGGCGGCGTGCTCGGGTACTGACTTGAACCAGAGATCGGTGATCCTCTTCAGCCGGTGGTCGAGAGTGCCGATGGTGGCTTCGGTGCCCTTGGTGGCGTACTTGGCGGCGTATCCGGCGACCTTGCCCTCGGTGATCGTGGTTCCGCCCTGGAAGGCGGAGGACCGGATGATCCTGGTGTCGATCTGCTCGCCGAAGGCGAAGGAGCGGGCGCGGCCGTTGGCCTCGGGCCCGTCGATGTGGGCGCGGGGGGCCGCGAGCCGCATGGCGTCGGCGTGGAGTTCGGGGGTGTGCCCAGGCGGGTTGTGGGGTGTAGGGGCCTGCGGGGCCGTCGAGGCGGATCACGGCGTGGAAGTGGATCAGTCCGCGCTGCTGGTACTCGGCGACCTTGGTGTACGAGACCCGGACGACCCTGGAGAGCAGGCCCTGGGCGATACCCGCTGCGGCGGCGATGGTGCGGCGCTGGTGGAGCATGGAGCGGCCCACAGCGCCGGGGCGTGGGCGTTCCACAACACCGCGCCGGTGCAGGGAGTGCCGGACAGGACACCGGTCCAAGACCCTGCCGACCCCTGCGCGATCGGGCACGTCAGCGCGACGGTCTGGCTACGGCAGCAGAGTGAATGCCGGGAGGTGACTCGGGCGCACCACGCTGAAGTGGCGGCGGTCCAGGGTGGCGATGTTGACCGCGCGGTGCTTCTCGGCGACCGCGACGACGAAGGCGTCAGCGGCGCCCAGGGGCAGGCTCGCGTACTGCTCGACCAGGTCGGCGGCCCGGCTGACCTCAGAGGAGGTCACGGGCACCAGCTCGTAGACGCCGTCCGCGACGTCGCGCAGGAAATCGGCCTCCGCCTTGGCCCCGGCACGACTGGCGAGCATGTAACCGATCTCGGTCAGCAGTGGGGCGGGCAGCAGGAGCGGGCCGGGGAAATTCTGGAGCAGGTCGACGCACTGCAGGTGAAGTCGTCCTTGCGGTTGGCGGCCGCGACCACGGGGCCCGTGTCGATGACGATCACGCGCTCCGGGGCTCCTCACTGGTCCAGGCGTCGCGGACGATCTCCTTGGAGCGGACCGCGAGGTCGGGTTCGCCGTCGAAGACGCCGGTCGTGCGGAACCGGCGGCGGGGGCGCTCGCCGCGCTCCACTTCCGCCCACTGCCGCAGCAGCTCTATGGCGTCGGGCAGCCGGTCCTCCGGCACCGCGTCGAGCAGCCGGTGTGCTTCCTCGCGTACGGTCACGCGCTCAGTGTAAGGTCCGCAGCCGCCGTCGGCCCAGGAGTTGCCAGGCGGCCTCGCAGCTTCGTGGTGGTCTGCGCCTCTGACGGCAGCGCTGACGGCAACAACCACGGAACCAGGGCACAGCCACGGACGCCAGCGGAGTACGAATCCGCCGGTGACCTGCGAAAACGCAGGTGGGGGTGGAGTGCGTAGCACACGTACTATGCGCTGGCGGGGGCCACGCCGGTCCTGGTCCGTAACTGCGATGGCGGCCGAACCGTCTATGGCGGCGTTTCGGAAGTAACTGCGCAAGGTGACCCCAAACCCCGCATTTGATGATGCAGTGGAAGGAATCGCCAGGCCGCGAGGTCGAGATGCAACTCATGAGGCGCATCATCGCGGTGGCACTGACAGCGATTACACCAGTTGGACTACCTCTCCTGCCGCTTTCGTACGAATGGCTGCCGGGCGCTGAGCGTGCCTGACGGGGGCTGCGGGCGGTTCTGATGACGGCGTTACCCAGTGGCGGATGTGGGTCGTGTGCTCGGTCACGTGGCGTACACCCCGCGCGTGCGACGCACTCGACGTGATGTGCGTTATCAACCGGTTTCTCCTGTGATGCGTGATCAACTGACTCCGCCACGTGTCCTGCCACGGAAACCGAGGAACCCCCCGATGAGCACCTCCCTCGTCCGTCGTGCCGCCCTCTCCGCCGCCGCCGTCTGCCTCGTCCTTCCCGTCACCGCCTGTACGGGCCAGGGCGCCGAAAACGGGGACGCCAAGGGCAAGGGCCCCGGCGGGGTCAGGGCGTTGAGTGGGGGCGAGTTGGAGGAGCGGGCCCTGGTGTCGGGGGATCTGCCGGCCAGGTTCACCGTGCGGAAGGGTGGGGCCGCGGACGTCGTGCCGGGGAGTGGTGTCGTCACGGACAAGGCCGCGTGCAAGCCGCTCGCCCACGCCATGGCCATGGTCGCCATCGGCAAGCCCGGCGCCACCGCGCGGGTCAAGGTCGCCGAGATGCCCGCCACCAAGCCCGCGGCCTCGCCCGACGCCGCCGCCCGCGCGGCGCTCGACGCGCCGGTGACTTCTGTCGGGCTCGCCTCGTACGACGGCACCGGCGCCCAGGACGCCTTCCGGGCGTTGCGTACCTCCACCGGGGCGTGCGCCGGCGGGTTCACGCTCACCTTGATGGGTGAGACGACGAAGGTCCTCGCAGTGGAGCCGGTGGCCATGCCGGGCAAAGCGACGCTCGCCTGGACGGTTACGAGCGAGGTGGCCGGCGAGCCGGTGATCTCTAAGGTCATGGCGGCGTACGTCCGCAACCACCTCGCCACCTTTTCCACGGTCAGCCCCGCCGGCGGGCCGGTCGCCGAGCCCCTGGACGTCCTCGACGCGCAGACCGCCAAGCTCAGGGGAGCCCGGGCCGTCGGGTCGTAGGCTGCCGGGCATGTGCGGAATCGTGGGGTACGTCGGCGGGCAGTCGGCGCTCGATGTGGTGATCGCGGGTCTCAAGCGGCTCGAGTACCGGGGCTACGACTCGGCCGGGGTCGCGGTGCTCGCCGACGGCGGGCTGGCCGCGGCGAAGAAGGCGGGCAAGCTCGTCAACCTGGAGAAGGAGCTGGTGGACCGGCCCCTGCCGAGCGGGTCCACCGGCATCGGGCACACCCGCTGGGCCACCCACGGCGGCCCGACGGACATCAACGCGCACCCGCACCTCGACAACGCCGGCCGCGTCGCCGTCGTCCACAACGGCATCATCGAGAACTTCGCCGCGCTCCGCGCCGAGCTCGAGGAGCGCGGCCACACCCTCGCCTCCGAGACCGACACCGAGGTCGTCTCGCATCTGCTCGCCGAGTCGTTCTCGTCCTGCGGGGACCTCGCGGAGGCGATGCGGCTGGTCTGCCGGCAGCTCCATGGCGCCTTCACGCTCGTCGCCGTACACGCCGACGACCCCGACGTGGTGGTCGGCGCCCGCCGCAACTCCCCCCTCGTCGTCGGGGTCGGCGAGGGCGAGTACTTCCTCGCCTCCGACGTCGCCGCGTTCATCGCCCACACCCGCAGCGCGATCGAACTGGGCCAGGACCAGGTCGTCGAGCTGCGCCGGGACGGTGTCACCGTCACCGACTTCGACGGCGCGGCCGCCGACATCCGCTCGTACCACGTCGACTGGGACGCCTCGGCCGCCGAGAAGGGCGGCTACGACTACTTCATGCTCAAGGAGATCGCCGAGCAGCCCAAGGCGGTCGCCGACACCCTCCTCGGCCGGATCGACGCGAGCGGCCGGCTCAGCCTGGACGAGCTGCGCATTCCCGACGCGGTGCTGCGCGAGACGGACAAGGTCGTGATCGTGGCGTGCGGCACCGCCTTCCACGCCGGGCTGATCGCCAAGTACGCCATCGAGCACTGGACCCGTGTCCCTTGCGAGGTGGAGCTCGCCAGCGAGTTCCGCTACCGGGACCCGATCCTCGGCGGGCGCACCCTCGTGGTCGCCATCTCCCAGTCCGGCGAGACCATGGACACCCTGATGGCGCTGCGGCACGCCCGCGAACAGGGCGCGAAGGTGCTCGCCATCTGCAACACCAACGGCTCGACCATTCCGCGCGAGTCCGACGCGGTGCTCTACACGCACGCCGGACCGGAGGTCGCGGTCGCCTCGACCAAGGCGTTCCTCACCCAGCTCGTGGCCTGCTACCTCGTCGCGCTCTATCTCGGTCAGGTCCGGGGCACCCAGTGGGGCGACGAGATCCACGCCGTCATCCGCGACCTCGCGAAGATCTCCGACGAGGTGGAACGGGTCCTGGAGACGATGGAGCCGGTACGGGCCCTGGCCCGCTCCCTCGCCGACAAGAACACCGTCCTCTTCCTCGGCCGGCACGTCGGCCACCCCGTCGCCCTGGAGGGCGCGCTCAAGCTCAAGGAGCTCGCCTACATGCACGCGGAGGGGTTCGCGGCGGGCGAGCTCAAGCACGGTCCGATCGCGCTGATCGAGCGGGACCTGCCGGTGGTCGTGGTCGTCCCGTCCCCGCGCGGCCGGTCCGTACTCCACGACAAGATCGTCTCCAACATCCAGGAGATCAGGGCGCGCGGGGCGCGGACCATCGTCATCGCGGAGGAGGGCGACACCTCGGTCGAGCCGTACGCCGATCACCTCATCCGGATCCCGGCCACGCCGACGCTGCTCCAGCCCCTGGTCGCTACGGTGCCGTTGCAGGTCTTCGCCTGCGAACTGGCGACCGCCCGTGGCAACGAGGTGGACCAGCCGCGCAACCTGGCGAAATCCGTGACCGTGGAGTGAGTGGAGCAGGGGACGAATGATCATCGGGGTGGGAATCGACGTGGCCGAGGTGGACCGCTTCGCCGCGTCGCTGGAGCGTACGCCGGGTCTGGTGCAACGGCTCTTCGTGGAGAGCGAGTTGCTCCTGCCGAGCGGCGAGCGCCGCGGACCGGCGTCGCTCGCGGTGCGTTTCGCGGCGAAGGAGGCCCTGGCGAAGGCGCTGGGCGCCCCGCCCGGGCTGCACTGGACGGACGCGGAGGTGTACGTCGAGGAGTCGGGCCAGCCCCGGCTGCGGGTACGCGGCTCGGTGGCGGCGCGGGCCGAAGAGCTTGGCGTACGGAACTGGCATGTGTCGCTCAGCCATGACGCGGGGGTGGCGTCCGCGGTCGTGATCGCGGAGGCGTGAGCGGGCGGGAGGCTGCGCGGGGGAGTGAGCGGGCGCGGAGCCTGTGCGCGGGGCGCAGGTACGGGGGCGCTGGGTACGCGGATGGCGTGCGCGCCATGGGTGTTGGCGCGTCGGCGTGGTCCGTGGCCGGTACGGCGGTTCGGCGTACGTGGTACGGCGCGCGCGCAGCGGGGGTTGGCGCGCCGCCGTGGTCCGGGCCGATCCGGCGGTACGGCCTGCGCGCTACAGCGTGAGCGCAGCGGGCGTTGGCGTGCCGGCGTGATCCACGGCCGGCCCGGCGGTGCGGCAGGCCGCCGCCGACGGCCGCGCACAGGCGTACGCCGTCGGCCGCCGGGGCGTGCAACGGGCGCGGGCGCAAGCCCGCCCGCCTGATCCACGGCCGGTACGGAGGTGCCGCCGGGGCGTGAACCGGGCGAGGGCCCAAGCGTGTCCGCGTGATCGTCAACTGGTCGTTTCTGCGGCAGACTCGGCCCATGCGCACCGCTCACCGCGTCGAGACCGTACGGGCCGCAGAGGCCGAACTCATGGCGAAGCTGCCGGAGGGCACGCCGATGCAGCGGGCGGCCGCCGGGCTCGCCGCGGCGTGCTGCGCGCTGCTCGGCCGGGGGCGGGTGTACGGCGCCCGGATCGTCGTCCTCGCCGGCAGCGGCGACAACGGCGGCGACGCGCTGTACGCCGGGGCGCGGCTCGCCCGGCGTGGCGCCGGGGTTCAGGCGGTCCTGCTCGGCTCCCGCGCCCACGAGGGCGGACTGGCCGCGCTGCGCCGGGCCGGCGGACGGGTCACCGACGACCCCTTCGAGGTGCTGGCGACCGCGGACCTCGTCCTCGACGGGATCACCGGCATCGGCGGCCGCGGCGGGCTGCGCCCCGACGCCGTGCCGGTGGCGCGGGCGGCGCGCGGCTCCAACGCGTTCGTGGTCGCCGTCGACCTGCCGAGCGGCGTGGACGTGGACACGGGGGAGGTGACGGGGGAGGCGCTGCGGGCGGACGCGACGGTCACCTTCGGCACGTACAAGCCGGGGCTGCTGATCGATCCGGCGCGGGAGTACGCGGGGGCGGTACGGCTCGTCGACATCGGGCTCGACGACCATCTGCCGTCCGTGCCGGACGTCGAGGCGCTCCAGCACGAGGACGTGGCCCGGATGCTGCCGGTGCCGACGGCGTCGAGCGACAAGTACCGGCGCGGGGTGGTCGGTGTCGTCGCCGGCTCCGCCCGCTACCCCGGCGCCGCCGTCCTCGCCGTGGCCGGGGCGCTGCGGGGCGGGGCGGGAGCCGTGCGGTACGTGGGCCCGGCCGGGGAGGCGGTGATCGGGCGCTTCCCGGAGACCCTGGTCCACGACGGGCCGCCGTCGAAGGCGGGCCGGGTCCAGGCGTGGGTGGTCGGTCCGGGGCTCGGCGACGGGCCGGGCGTGGCGGACGTACTGGCCTCGGACGTGCCGGTACTGGTGGACGCCGACGGGCTGCGGGACCTGGACGCCGCGGTCGTACGGGCCCGTACCGCCCCCACCGTGCTCACCCCGCACGCGGGGGAGGCGGCGGCGCTGCTCGGGGTGTCACGGGACGAGGTGGAGGCGGGGCGGCTGCGGGCGGTACGGGAGCTGGCGGCGCGGTTCGGCGCGACGGTGCTGCTCAAGGGCTCGACGACGCTGGTGGCGTCCCCGGAGGGCGGGGTGGCGGTACGGGCGAACCCCACCGGCACGCACTGGCTGGCGACGGCCGGCTCCGGCGACGTCCTCTCCGGCCTCGCCGGCTCCCTCCTCGCGGCAGGCCTGCACCCGGCGGACGCGGCCTCCTCCGCCGCCTACCTCCACGGCCTCGCGGCCCGCCGGGCCTCCCCGGGCGCGCCCGTGTCGGCCCAGGACGTGGCGGCAACGCTCCCGGCCGCGTGGCGGGACGTGGTGTCGTAGGGCACAGGTGGGACGGCCCCGCCCCGCGTCGGCGGACAGCCCTGGCCGGTCCCTGCCCCCGCCCCCTCGGTGCCGCACGGCCTCGGCCCTGGCTCAGGCCGGACGCCCCGGCGGGTCCGGCCGGACGGCCCCGCCCGCACGGCCCCGGGCCGCGGCGCTGGCTCTTGCCGGCGGCCAGGCCTCGGTTGCGCCCGGAGGGCCTCGCCCCCCGGCGGGCCGGCGCGGCCGCACGGCCGCGATCGGGCTGGACGGCCCCACTCTGGTCCGGGTCGCACGGGCCGCACGCTGGGGGCTTGGCCGCGGCGCTGGCTCTTGCCGGCGGTCACGCCTCGGTTGCGCCCGCACGGCCTCGCCCCCCGGCTGGCT
>NZ_BMQQ01000038.1:0-49494 GCF_014648195.1 Streptomyces purpureus | reverse complement strand
GCGATCGGGCTGGACGGCCCCACTCTGGTCCGGGTCGCACGGGCCGCACGCTGGGGGCTTGGCCGCGGCGCTGGCTCCTGCCGGCGGTCACGCCTCGGTTGCGCCCGCACGGCCTCGCCCCCCGGCAGGCCGGCGCGGCCGCACCGCCAGGCCCGGCCGCGGCCTTGACCGGAGGCCCCGCCGTAGTCGCGCCCGCACGGCCTCGCCCCCCGGCAGGCCGGCGCGGCCGCACGGCCAGGCCCGGCCGCGGCCTTGACCGGAGGCCCCGCCGTAGTCGCGCCTGCACGGCCTTGGGCCCCGGCTGGGCGGCCCCGGCCGAGCCCGGCGGAGCGACCTCGGCCCTGCTGGCCGGACGCCCCGATGCCCCGGGCCTGGCGGGATAGCCCCCGGCCCCGGCCCGGCTCAGCCACACGGTCCCGGCCCGCGTCGGCCGGACAGCCCCACCCCGGGCCCGGTCGCACGCCCCGCCCCGGCGGGGAACGGCCGCGGCCCCGCCCCACCCCGCTCCACCCCAACACCCCCCGCCCCGGCCCTCGCCCCGGCCGAACCGGCCACCTGAGACACTGGGCGCGATGACTGAGACACCGCCGCCCCCGCGAGCCCGCGCCGAGATCGACCTCGGGGCGCTGCGTGCCAACGTTCGCACGCTGCGCGCCCGGGTCGCGCCACGCACCCAGGTGATGGCCGTCGTCAAGGCGGACGCGTACGGGCACGGGGCCGTTCGGTGTGCCCGGGCCGCGCTGCAGGCGGGGGCGACCTGGCTCGGGACGGCAACGCCGCACGAGGCGCTCGCCCTGCGGGCCGCCGGGCTGCGGGACGTGCGGATTCTGTGCTGGCTGTGGACCCCCGGCGATCCCTGGGGCGCCGGGATCGAGGCCGACCTCGACATGACCGTCAGCGGCCTGTGGGCGCTGAGCGAAGTCACCGAGGCCGCCCGCGCCGTCGGCAGGCGCGCCCGGATCCAGCTCAAGGCCGACACCGGCCTCGGCCGCAACGGCTGTCAGCCCGCCGACTGGGCCGAGCTCGTCGGCGAGGCGCTGAAGGCGCAGCAGGACGGCCTCGTCCAGGTCACCGGCGTCTGGTCGCACCTCGCCTGTGCCGACGAGCCCGGGCACCCCTCCATCGCCGCGCAGCTCGAGGTCTTCCGCACGATGCTGGCGTACGCGGAGAAGGAGGGCATCGAGCCGGAGGTGCGGCACCTCGCCAACTCCCCGGCGACGCTCACCCTCCCCGAGACCCATTTCGACCTGGTACGGCCCGGTATCGCCATGTACGGCGTCTCGCCCAGCCCCGAGATCGGCACCCCGGCCGACTTCGGCCTGCGCCCGGTCATGACCCTCGCCGCGAGCGTCGCGCTGGTGAAGCACGCTCCCGCGGGTCACGGCGTCAGTTACGGGCATCACTACGTCACCGAGCGCGAGACCACGCTCGGTCTGGTGCCCGTCGGCTACGCGGACGGCATCCCCCGGCACGCCTCCGGGCGCGGCCCCGTCCTGGTCGGCGACAAGATCCGTACGGTCGCCGGGCGTGTCGCCATGGACCAGTTCGTGGTCGACCTCGGCGGCGACACGCCCGCGCCGGGCGCCGAAGCCCTGCTGTTCGGGCCGGGGGACCGGGGCGAGCCGACGGCCGAGGACTGGGCGCGGGCCGCCGACACCATCGCGTACGAGATCGTCACCAGGATCGGTTCGAGGGTTCCGCGTGTTTACCTGAATGAGCTCGACGAAGCGAATGAGGTCCTGGACCAGTAGGGAGCGGGAGTGAGCGAGACCAGTACGGGGGAGATCGTCGCCGCCGCCACCGACAACTGGCGCCGCGCGGGCCTCGCGGGCGCCGCGATAGGTGTGATCGCCGCCGGGGCCGCCGCGGGCGTCGCCCTGGAGCGGATGACCGTCGGCCGGGGGATCCGCCGCAAGGCCCGGCTCGCCCTCGATGCGGCGGGACCGTACGGCACCCTGCGGGGCACGCCCGGCCGGGCCGTCGCCGAGGACGGCACCGAGCTGTACTACGAGGTCGACGAGGTCGAGGCGGAGGTCCCCGGCCCGCGCCGGCGCCGGCTGTTCGGGCGCAAGGCGCCCGCCGCCGTCACCGTCGTCTTCAGCCACGGCTACTGCCTCAACCAGGACTCCTGGCACTTCCAGCGCGCCGCCCTGCGCGGCCTGGTCCGTACCGTCCACTGGGACCAGCGCAGCCATGGCCGCTCGGCCCGCGGCGTGGCGCAGCAGGGCCCGGCCGGGGTGCCGGTCTCCATCGACTCGCTCGGCCTCGACCTGAAGGCGGTCATCGACGCCGCCGCGCCCACCGGCCCGCTCGTCCTGGTCGGCCATTCGATGGGCGGCATGACGATGATGGCCCTTGCCGACCAGCACCCCGAGCTGATCCGGGACCGGGTCGTCGGCGTCGCCTTCGTCGGCACCTCCTGCGGACGGCTCGGCGAGGTCAACTACGGTCTGCCGGTCGCCGGGGTCAACGCCGTACGCCGCGTCCTGCCCGGTGTGCTGCGGGCCCTCGGCTCGCAGGCGGAGCTGGTCGAGAAGGGCCGCCGCGCCACCGCCGACCTGTTCGCCGGGCTGATCAAGAGGTACTCGTTCTCGTCCCGGGACGTGGACCCGGCCATCGCGCGGTTCGCCGAGCGGATGATCGAGTCGACCCCGATCGACGTGGTCGCGGAGTTCTACCCGGCCTTCACCGAGCACGACAAGGCCGAGGCCCTGGACATCTTCCAGGAGGTGCCCGCGCTCGCCCTGGCCGGCGACCGCGACCTGGTCACGCCGAGCTCGCACACCGAGGCCATCGCCGATCTGCTGCCCGACGCCGAGCTGGTCATCGTCCCCGACGGCGGCCATCTGGTGATGCTGGAGCACCCGGAGGCGGTGACCGACCGGCTCGCGGACCTGCTCGTGCGGGTCGGGGCCGTACCGGCAGCGACTAACGTTGGCTCGTATGGAAGCACCGCAGAGCCAGGCCACCACTGAGGCCACCTTCGCCGTCGACTCGCCCGAGCAGATGCAGGAGACCGGACGGCGTCTCGCGAAACTGCTCCGCCCGGGCGATCTCGTGATGCTCACCGGCGAGCTCGGCGCCGGGAAGACGACCCTCACCCGCGGCCTCGGCGAAGGTCTCGGCGTGCGGGGCGCGGTCACCTCGCCGACCTTCGTCATCGCCCGGGTCCACCCCTCCCTGACCGGCGGCCCGGCCCTCGTCCACGTCGACGCGTACCGCCTCGGCGGGGGTCTGGACGAGATGGAGGACCTCGACCTGGACGTCTCGCTGCCCGAGTCGGTGGTGGTCGTGGAGTGGGGCGACGGCAAGGTCGAGGACCTGTCCGAGGAGCGGCTGCACGTGCTGATCCACCGCGTGGTGGGCGACACCGACGACGACCGGCGCACGGTGACCCTGCGCGGCCTGGGCAGCCGCTGGTCCACCGAGGACCTCACGCTGGTGTAGTTCCGAGGCTCCCGGGGAGCTGTGTACGTTCCGACAAGACGTCGGCAAGATGTTGCGCCGGTCGTACCAAGCGTGGTGACATGGTCCTACGAGCGGGTTAGGTCTACCTAACCACGCCTGCCCCCGGAGCCTCAGGAGGCATCCATGCCGGCATCCGAGCGTGAACGTGAAACGCGCACGCGCACGTCCCCGCGGCCGGAGTCCGCGGTGTCCATGACGGATCTGCTGGCGTCCTGCGCGGCGGCCAGCGCGGTGTCGACACCGCCACGGAAGACCGAGCCCGACGATGTCACCGAGGAGCATGAGCCGCGGCGCGACGCCGCGTAGCCCGATCGGGGGAAGTGGTCCGGGGACCGCACCCCATTGAGGAGAGGTCCTACGGGACCTCAACCACCGGAGGGGTCCTACGGGACCACGACCACCTTCGAGCCGATCGTCGCGAACGACCACAGCGCGTCGCCGTCGGCCCGCTTCATCCGCACGCCGCCGGTGCGGCGGTTGGGATCCGGCTTGGCCAGCGTGCCGTCCACGGCCGCGCTGAAGCCGATCGGCACCTCGCCGACGGTGGTGAACCGCACGACGTGCTCGACCCGCACGCCGTCCGACCCGCGCACCAGCCCGGACCGGGAGGTCACCGCGTACGTCCCCGGCTTCGGGTTGACCGTGCTCGGCATGACACTGAACGCCCGCGTCGCGCGGTTGGCGCCGTCCACCAGCCACACCCGGCGGTCGGCGAGGCCGTAGACCACACGCTGGCCGGAGCCCGACTTCGCGGGGATCGCCAGCGGATCCTTGACCGGCTTGCGCGGTCCGCCGGCCGACGGGGCGGGCGGGGCCGCCGGGGTCATCGGCTTCGCCGACAGATCCGCCGGCACGGTGGCCGACGCCTGGTAGGCGAGGAAGGTGACCGCCGCGATCGCCGCCGCGGTGAGCCCGGCCACGAATCCCGAGCTGCTCCTTGCCACGGTGTCCACCTCTCAGACGTTTGTACCCGTGGTGACGGTAGCAGCCGGGGCCGACAGGGGCGGGGCGGCGTGCCTGGGGCCGCGGAGCCGTAGGCTGTTCGCGTGCTCCTGCTCGCCGTTGATACCGCCACACCCGCCGTCACCGTCGCCCTCCACGACGGTGAGACCGTCGTCGCCCAGTCCAGTCAGGTCGACGCCCGCCGGCACGGGGAACTGCTGCTGCCCGCCGTCCACCGCGTCCTCACCGAGGCCGGACGCACGCTCGACGCGGTCACCGGCGTCGTCGTCGGTGTCGGCCCCGGCCCGTACACGGGCCTGCGGGTCGGCCTGATGACCGCCAACACCTTCGCCTCGGTCCTCGGCGTCCCCGTGCACGGCCTGTGCACCCTCGACGGCCTGGCGTACGCCTCCGGCATCGAGGAGCCGTTCGTCGTCGCGACGGACGCGCGCCGCAAGGAGGTCTACTGGGCGCGGTACGAAGGGTTCCGCACCCGGGTCGGCGAGCCGGCCGTCGACCGGCCTGCGGACATCGCCGAGCAGGTCGCCGGCGTCCCCGCGGTCGGCGCGGGAGCCGTGCTCTACCCCGAGGTCTTCCCCGACGCCCGGGCCCCCGAGCACCAGTCGGCCGCGGCTCTCGCCGCGCTCGCCGCCGAGCGGCTGAAGGCCGGAGAATCATTCCTGGAGCCCCTCCCGCTCTACCTGCGCCGCCCCGACGCGCAGGTGCCGAAGAACTACAAGGTGGTCACCCCCTCGTGACCCGTACGGCTGCCGTGCTGCGCGAGATGCGCTGGTGGGACATCGCACCGGTGCTGGAGCTCGAACACGACCTCTTCCCCGAGGACGCCTGGTCCGCGGGGATGTTCTGGTCCGAGCTCGCGCACGCCCGGGGCCCGGCCGCCTCCCGGCGCTATGTCGTCGCCGAGGACGGCGACGGCCGGATAGTCGGGTACGCGGGCCTCGCGTCGGCCGGCGGGCTCGGCGACGTACAGACCATCGCGGCCTCCCGCGACCAGTGGGGCACGGGACTCGGCGCCCGGCTCCTGACCGACCTGCTGCAGTACGCCACGGCCTTCGAGTGCGAGGAAGTGCTCCTGGAGGTCCGTGTGGACAACACCCGGGCGCAGAAGCTGTACGAGCGCTTCGGCTTCGAGCCCATCGGCTTCCGGCGCGGCTACTACCAGCCGGGCAACGTCGACGCGCTCGTGATGCGACTGACCGTTCAAGGAACAGAAGAGACTGACTGATGGCTGCTGACGAACCGCTTGTCCTCGGCATCGAGACCTCGTGCGACGAGACCGGTGTCGGCATCGTGCGCGGCACGACCCTGCTCGCGGACGCCGTCGCCTCCAGCGTCGACACCCACGCCCGCTTCGGCGGCGTGGTCCCCGAGATCGCCTCGCGCGCCCACCTGGAGGCGATGGTCCCCACCATCGAACGCGCCCTGAAGCAGGCCGGGATCTCCGCGAAGGACCTCGACGGCATCGCCGTCACCGCCGGTCCCGGGCTCGCGGGCGCGCTGCTCGTGGGCGTCTCGGCGGCCAAGGCGTACGCGTACGCGCTGAACAAGCCGCTCTACGGGGTCAACCACCTCGCCTCGCACATCTGCGTCGACCAGCTCGAACACGGGCCGCTGCCCGAGCCGACGATGGCCCTGCTGGTCTCCGGCGGGCACTCCTCGCTGCTGCTCGCGCCCGACATCACCGCCGACGTACGCCCCATGGGCGCGACGATCGACGATGCGGCCGGCGAGGCCTTCGACAAGATCGCACGGGTGCTGAACCTCGGTTTCCCCGGCGGCCCGGTCATCGACCGGCTCGCCAAGGAGGGCGACCCCGATGCGATCGCCTTCCCGCGCGGTCTGACCGGCCCCCGCGACCCCGCCTACGACTTCTCCTTCTCCGGCCTCAAGACCGCCGTGGCCCGCTGGATCGAGGCCAAGCGGGCGGCCGGCGAGGAGGTGCCCGTACGGGACGTCGCCGCCTCCTTCCAGGAGGCGGTCGTGGACGTGCTCACGCGTAAGGCCGTACGTGCCTGCAAGGACGAGGGCGTCGACCACCTGATGATCGGCGGCGGCGTGGCCGCCAACTCGCGGCTGCGGGCGCTTGCCCAGGAGCGGTGCGAGCGGGTCGGCATCCGGCTGCGGGTGCCCAGGCCGGGGCTGTGCACCGACAACGGTGCGATGGTGGCGGCGCTCGGCGCGGAGATGGTGGCCCGCAACCGGCCCGCCTCCGACCTGGAGCTGTCCGCGGACTCCTCGCTGCCGGTGACCGACCCGCACGTCCCCGGCAACCACAGCCACGGCCACGGCCACGATCACGACCACGTGCACGAGATCAGCAAGGAGAACCTGTACTCGTGACGACGGTCGCACTGATGTGGGAGGCGCGCGCGGTGCAGGGCCGCGGCGCCGAACTCCTGGAGTGGGCGCGGGCCCAGGAGCTCGCGGCCGAGCCGCTGCGCCGGGAGCTCTTCTCGGCGCCGCAGGACCGCGTCCTCGTCCTCACCTGGTGGGACGCGCCGTTCGACGCCGAGCTGCCGGAACTGCCCGAACCGGCGGCCGACCTGATCACGCGTCCGGTGCACCGCTGGCGCTTCGAGTCCCATGGGACGGGTGACTGACCCGCTTCCGCAGGCAACCACGCGTTCGAATGAACCGTCCTCCTCTCCGCAGGATGGGTTCAGGCGTTCGGACGGCGGGTTTCACAGGTGCGCAAGCGGTACGTGGGGGCGGCGCTCGCCGCCGCCCTGGTCATGACGGGCTGCTCGGTCGGGCTCCAGGGCCCGGTGGACCCGGTGGGCGCGGCTCCCACCCCGTCGGCCTCGGCCTCCGCGCCGGCCGGTGCCGCCGACGGCAAGGCCCCGGGCAAGGGCCCCGACACGGCGCCGGACACGGCGGCCGCGTACCGCAAGTGGGGCCTCAAGCCCTTCGCCGCACCGCCCGCCCCGCCGAAGACCAAGCCGGTCAGGACGGGCGGCGGCGGCCCGGTCCCGGTGATCAGTGACATACCGACCAAGGACAAGGTCGTCTTCATCACCATCGACGACGGGGCCGAGAAGGACCCGAAGTTCGTCGAGATGATGCGCGAGCTGAAGATCCCGGTGACGATGTTCCTCACCGACTCTGCGATACGCACCGACTACGGCTACTTCAAGCCGCTCCAGCAGCTCGGCAACGGCGTCGCCAACCACACCCTCACCCACCCCAACCTGCGCACGCTCGGCGCCGCAGCCCAGGAGCGCGAGATCTGCGGGCAGCAGACCAGGCTGGCGAAGGAGTACGGCACCACCCCGCGCCTCATGCGCCCGCCGTTCGGCAACTGGAACGAGGACACCCGCGCCGCCGCCGGCCGGTGCGGGGTCGAGGCGATCGTGCTGTGGCGCGAGTCCATGCAGATCACGAACATGCAGTACCAGCGCGGCGACAAGAAGCTGCACCCCGGCGACATCATCCTGGCCCACTTCCGCGGCCCGTCCGAGCTCAAGGGGACGACGATGACCGAGATGACCGTCAACATGCTCCGCCGCATACAGGAGCAGGGCTTCACCGTGGCCCGCCTGGAGGACTACGTCTGACGCCCCGTCGTCGAGCGGTACTGAGCACCGGCCCGGACGCCGTCCGAGTCCGCGCCGGCCGCCGCGAGCTCCACGAGATGCGCGAGGGGCCAGCTGGTGAACATGCCCTCGGGGTGAGGTGTCACGGCTGGACCGGCCGTCCGATCAGCATCGTCGGTGCCCCGGCCACCCTGGTCAGGAAGACGGTGGCGGCGTTCGGGCCCTTCGGCTTCACCTTCCGGCGCAGCTCCTCCGGTTCGACCGCCGAGCCGCGCTTCTTCACGGTGAGATGGCCGACCTCGCGCTCGCGCAGCAGCGCCTTGAGCCGCTTGAGGTTGAAGGGCAGCTCGTCGGTGATCTCGTACGCGGTGGCGTACGGGGTCGGGCGCAGCTCGTCGGCGGTGATGTAGGCGATGGTCTCGTCGATCAGCCCGCCGTCGAGCTCCTCGGCCACCTCGGCGACCAGGTGGGCGCGGATGACGGCGCCGTCCGGCTCGTAGAGGTGGCGGCCCACGGCCCGTACGGCAGGATCGGGCAGCCCGCGGCCGACCAGGCTCGCGCCGGACGGCAGGAGGGTGGCGCGCCGGGCGCCGGGGCGGGTGCCGAACCACAGCACCGCCTCCTTCACGTCCCCGCCGTCCGAGATCCACTCCGCCTCGGCGTCCTGCGGGACCGCCTCGTGCGGCACACCGGGGGCGATCTTGAGGGCGGCGTGCGGGGCGGTGCGGGCGGCCCCGATCGCCCAGGAGAGCGGGGGTGAGTACGCCTCCGGGTCGAAGATCCGCCCGCGTCCGCCGCGTCGCGCCGGGTCGACGAAGACGGCGTCGTACGGCGCGGTGTCGATCTCCGTCACATCCGCGCAGCGCACCTCGATCAGCCCGGCGAGGCCCAGCGCCCCGGCGTTCGCCCGCGCCACCTCGGCCGTCAGCGGGTCCCGGTCCACGGCGAGGACGGAGATCCCGGCCCGCGCCAGGGCGAGGGCGTCGCCGCCGATGCCGCCGCACAGATCCGCCACCCTGCGCACACCGAGGTCCTTGAAGCGCTCGGCGCGGTACGTGCCGACCGTCGCCCGGGTCGACTGCTCGACGCCGTTCGGCGTGAAGTACATCCGGTACGCGTCCTCGGCGCCGAACTTCGCCACCGCCCGCTGCCGCAGCCGGGCCTGCCCGATCGCCGCCGTGACCAGCTCGGCCGGGTGCTCGCGGCGCAGCCGGGAGGCGACGGCCAGCTCCTGGGCGGGGTCGTAGTCGCGCAGCGCGGCGAGCAGGGTCTGGCCCTCGGGGGTGAGCAGGGCGTGGAAGGCGGCAAGATCGGTCACGCGGCCCATTGTGGGCCAGGCGAGGGATGGTGCGCGTGCGGCGGCGGTGTCGGCGTTCCTCCGGGGCCCGGCGCTGACAGGATGCGGCCCCATGCAGCTAGTACGACAAAATGGCGCAGAGTGTCAGGTCTCCGTACGAAGAGCGCACATGCGTCGGGGGCGGCGGGTCCGGGTCGCCCTCGCCGCCGCGCTGATCGCCGCGCTCGGCGCGGCCTGCGCCGACTCCACCGACGAGCGGCCCCCCGGCTCCGGCGCGGCCGGGCCCGCGACGCCCGCCGGCGGCCAGCCCCAGCAGGCGCGCGGCGCGGCCGGCGCCCTGGCCGCGTACGTCGAGCGGACCCGGCGCGCCCAGGCCGCCCGCGCGCGGGCCGTCAAGAAGTGGGGCCTCGCCAAGATGCCGCTGCCCGCGCCCCCGCCGCCCGCGGTCAAGCCGGCCATCACCACCCGCAAGGGCTTCGAGACCGCCGGCGAGGGCCTGCCGCCCGTCTTCACCACCGTGCCGACCAAGGAGAAGGTCGTCTTCCTGACGATCGACGACGGCGCGGAGAAGGACCCCGCCCTGCTGCGGATGATGTCCGAGCTGCAGATCCCCTACAGCGCCTTCCTCAGCGACTACCTGGTCAAGGAGGACTACGGCTACTTCAAGAAGATGCGGGACGCAGGGGTCGCCCTGCACAACCACACCCTCAACCACCGCTACATGCCCGCGCTCTCGTACAAGCAGCAGGAACGGGAGATCTGCGGGCAGCAGGACAACCTCGAGAAGCGGTACGGCACGCGGCCGCCCCTCTTCCGGCCGCCGTACGGCAACTACAACCAGGACACCCTGCGCGCCGCCAAGTCCTGCGGGATCAAGGCCGTGCCGCTGTGGGCGGCCGAGGCGTTCCCGGACCGGATGGAATGGCGCGAGTGGGACCGCGACCTGCACCCCGGCGACATCATCCTCACGCATTTCCGGGGCCGCGAGGACTGGAAGGGCACGATGCCGGACATGATCCGCCAGGTGATGAAGACCGTCACGGCGAAGGGGTACGCCGTGGCCAGGCTGGAGGACTACGTCTGAGAACCGGCCGCCGCGGGGTCTGCGCGACGGCTCGCGGGTGGTGAATTGGCACTCCGCTTGACCGAGTGCTAATCGCAGTCATAGTCTCGGCTCTGGCACTCCCCACTGGAGAGTGCCAACACAGCGACGGGCAGGTCCGGCACCCGCGACGACGGATCCACCTGGTCGCCACCTCAGACAGTTAACCCCGTGAGATCTCCGAAGGGGGAGGTCGGATCGTGACGACCACCAGCTCCAAGGTTGCCATCAAGCCGCTCGAGGACCGCATTGTGGTCCAGCCGCTCGACGCCGAGCAGACCACCGCCTCTGGCCTGGTCATCCCGGACACCGCCAAGGAGAAGCCCCAGGAGGGCGTCGTCCTGGCCGTGGGCCCGGGCCGCTTCGAGAACGGCGAGCGCCTGCCGCTCGACGTCAAGACCGGCGACATCGTGCTGTACAGCAAGTACGGCGGCACCGAGGTGAAGTACAACGGCGAGGAGTACCTCGTCCTCTCGGCTCGCGACGTGCTCGCGATCGTCGAGAAGTAATTCACCGAAGCAGATGCTTTGAACTGCGCCCCTGGCTCCCTGACTCATATCCGGGCGCCCGGGGCGCTGTTCGTATCAGAAGAGGACTGAAACGCTCCCATGGCGAAGATTCTGAAGTTCGACGAGGACGCCCGTCGCGCCCTCGAGCGCGGCGTCAACAAGCTTGCCGACACGGTCAAGGTGACGATCGGCCCCAAGGGCCGCAACGTCGTCATCGACAAGAAGTTCGGCGCTCCCACCATCACCAACGACGGTGTCACGATCGCCCGTGAGGTCGAGATCGAGGACCCGTACGAGAACCTCGGCGCCCAGCTGGTGAAGGAGGTGGCGACCAAGACCAACGACATCGCGGGTGACGGCACCACCACCGCCACCGTGCTCGCCCAGGCGCTGGTCCGCGAGGGTCTGCGCAACGTCGCCGCCGGTGCTTCCCCGGCCGCCCTGAAGAAGGGCATCGACGCGGCGGTCAAGGCCGTCTCCGACGAGCTCCTGGCGACCGCCCGTCCCATCGAGGACAAGACCGACATCGCCGCCGTGGCCGCGCTCTCCGCGCAGGACCAGCAGGTCGGCGAGCTCATCGCCGAGGCGATGGACAAGGTCGGCAAGGACGGTGTCATCACCGTCGAGGAGTCCAACACCTTCGGCCTGGAGCTCGACTTCACCGAGGGCATGGCCTTCGACAAGGGCTACCTCTCCCCGTACATGGTCACCGACCAGGAGCGTATGGAGGCCGTCCTCGACGACCCGTACATCCTGATCCACCAGGGCAAGATCTCCTCGATCCAGGACCTGCTGCCGCTCCTGGAGAAGGTCATCCAGGCCGGCTCCAGCAAGCCGCTGCTGATCATCGCCGAGGACGTCGAGGGCGAGGCCCTGTCGACCCTGGTCGTCAACAAGATCCGTGGCACCTTCAACGCCGTGGCCGTCAAGGCCCCGGGCTTCGGCGACCGCCGCAAGGCGATGCTCGGCGACATGGCCACCCTCACCGGCGCCACCGTCATCGCCGAGGAGGTCGGCCTCAAGCTCGACCAGGCCGGTCTGGACGTGCTCGGCACCGCCCGTCGCGTGACCGTCACCAAGGACGACACCACCATCGTCGACGGTGGCGGCAACTCCGCGGATGTCCAGGGCCGCGTCAACCAGATCAAGGCCGAGATCGAGTCCACCGACTCCGACTGGGACCGCGAGAAGCTCCAGGAGCGCCTCGCGAAGCTGGCCGGCGGCGTGTGCGTGATCAAGGTCGGCGCCGCCACCGAGGTGGAGCTGAAGGAGAAGAAGCACCGTCTGGAGGACGCCATCTCCGCGACCCGCGCCGCGGTCGAGGAGGGCATCGTCTCCGGTGGTGGCTCCGCCCTGGTCCACGCCGTCAAGGTGCTCGAGGGCAACCTCGGCAAGGAGGGCGACGAGGCCACCGGTGTCGCCGTCGTCCGCCGCGCCGCCGTCGAGCCGCTGCGCTGGATCGCCGAGAACGCCGGCCTCGAGGGCTACGTCATCACCTCCAAGGTGGCGGAGCTGGAGAAGGGCAACGGCTTCAACGCCGCGACCGGCGAGTACGGCGACCTGGTGAAGGCCGGCGTCATCGACCCGGTCAAGGTCACGCGCTCCGCGCTGGAGAACGCCGCGTCGATCGCCTCCCTGCTGCTCACGACCGAGACCCTGGTCGTCGAGAAGAAGGAAGAGGAGCCGGCGGACGCGGGCCACGGCCACGGCCACGGTCACTCGCACTGACGCTCCGCGAGCCTTCTGAGCTCTGAGCTCTGAGCTCTGAGCTCTGGTCTCCGGGCCCTGAGGAGCCCTCGTCCCCTGTCGCAGGGGGCGGGGGCTTCTGCCGTGCCCCGGCCGGACTCGTTCAGGTCGTTCAGGCTTGTCGTTCAGGCTTCAACCGCGCCGAGCTGCTCCATGAGCCCGAGCTGGTCGTAGTGCCACCAGCCCTCGATGATCTTGCCGTCCACGCGGAAGCGGTGGATGACGACGCCGGTCATGGAGACCTTCTTGCCGGTGGACTCGACCCCCATGAACTCGCCCTTGTGCAGGCCGTTCCAGGTCCAGCGCGTGCAGACCCGGTCGCCCTCGGCGATCTGGTCCTCGATGGTGAACTCGAAGTCGAACCCGCCGCGCCACATGTCGAGCTCGTGGCGGAGGGCATCCATCCCGATGACGTCCTGGGGGTTGGTCGGGTCGTGGTCGTGGTAGTTCTCCGCGAAGACCTCGTCGAGCGGGGGAAGCTCACCCCGCACGGCGGCCAGCTCGAAGAACCGCGCGGCCGTGGCCTTGAGCAGCTGCTCGTCCCGTACGACGTCGAGGTCCGTGAAGGTCGGCTCCTCGTCGCAGAGCGCGACCATCTCCCGGAAGATACGGTCCGTCTCCGGGAGCTGGGAGTTCTTCATCGCCTCTTCGTACGACGGGAATTCGACGATCTCCACGACGTGGGAGGCGTCGGAGCGGTCCTTGGCCACCAGGCTGTGGGTGGCGGTCCGCTTGCCCTTCGTCTGGGCGACCCACTTGTCCATGAGCTGGTTCAGGTCGTCGAAGTGATGCGTCTTGCAGTCGATTATTTGTGCGAATTTCATGACGCCTCCCGGACCGGGTGGGATACGTCCATTTTAGGCCGCGCCCACCGTCGGGGCCTTGGCATCATGGCGCCATGCAGCAGGCACGGGGGAGACGGTCGGTCGCGGTGGGCCGGGACGCGGGCGTCGTCGTCACCGGCGACCACAACCACCTGACCCTGGCCCCGCCACCGGTCCGCTCGGCGTACGCGGAACAGGTCCGCCGTATCGCCCCGCCCGAACTGATCGGCCGCGAGCGCGAGTTGGCCGAGCTCGCCGCCTTCTGTCTGGCCGGCTCGGGCCCGTCGTACGCCTGGTGGCGGGCGGGTGCGTGGGCGGGCAAGACGGCCCTGATGGCGTGGTTCGCCCTGCATCCGCCGAAGGGGGTGCGGGTGGTGCCGTTCTTCATCACGGCGCGCCTGGGCATGCAGAACGACGTCGTCGCCTATGTCGACGTCGTCCTGGAACAGCTCGCCGAAATCGTCGGCGAGGGCCTCCCGGCACTGCTCACCGCCGCCACCCGCGAGGCCCATCTTCTCCGCCTGTACGGGGAGGCGGCGGAGGCCTGCGCGCGGCGCGGCGAACGGCTTGTCCTGCTGGTCGACGGCCTGGACGAGGACCGGGGCGTGACGACGGGCCCGGACGCGCACTCGATCGCGAGCCTGCTCCCCACCGCGTTACGGACGATCGTGGCCGGCCGGCTGAACCCTCCCCTGCCCGGCGATGTCCCCCACGACCACCCGCTCCGCGCCCCCGACACGGTCCGGGCCCTGGAGCCGTCCCCGCACGCCCGCGCGATCCGCGCCGAGGCCGAACGCGAACTCAAACGCCTGCTCGGGGCCGGTGGTCTCGCGTACGACCTGCTGGCCCTGCTGGCGGCCGCGGGCGGCGGCCTGACGGCGGACGACCTGGCGGAGCTGACGGACGCGGTGCCGTACCACGTACGCGACATACTGCGCACCGGCCCCGGACGTACCTTCGCCACCCGGGGCGAGGCCTACCTGCTGGCGCACGAGGAACTCCAGGTCCAGGCGCGGGAGATGCTCGGCGAGCGGGAGCTCGCCCGCCTCCGGGGCAGGCTGCACACCTGGGCGGCGGACTGGCGCGAGCGCGGCTGGCCCCCGGCCACACCGGAGTATCTGCTGCGCGGCTACTTCTCCTTGCTGCGGTCGGACGGTGATCTGGAGCGGATGACGGCGTGCGCACTGGACGCCGTACGGCACGACCGGTTGCTGGAGGCGACGGGCGGGGACGCGGTGGCCCTGGGCGAGCTGCGGGACACCGGCGAACGCGCCATCGCGCGCGGAGCGACCGACCTGCGGCTCCTGCTCCGGCTCGCGATGAAGCGGGAGGAACTCCGGCACCGCAACGGAGCTGTGCCCGGCGCCCTCCCGGTGGCCTGGGCGGCGCTCGGACGGACAGCCCGGGCCGAGGCGCTGGCACGGAGCCTGTCCCGCCTGTCCGAGCGCCATCTGGCGTTGATCGGAGTCGCCGACGAGCTCGTCCGGCAGGGCGCGCACCGCCGGGCCTTCGCGCTGCTCCGGGAGACGGAGGAGCAGGTACGGAGGGCGGGCGGGCCGGGGTTGCGGGAGGAGGGCCTGGTCTCGATCGGTACCATCGTGGCGCGCGCCGGGCAGTACCGGTGGGCGCTGACGGCGCGCCGCGGGCTGCGCTCCCGTGAGGCCCACGCGCGGGTGATGTACGAGATCGCCCGCTCGATGGTGCGTGGGGGGCACCGGGACGAGGCGGTGAAGCTGGCGCGTGACGTCGAACCCGAGCTGCGGGCGGTGGTCCTGGCGGGGGTCGCCGAGCTGCTGCGCCCGGAGTCGCCCGCGCAGGCCCGGGAATTGTTCGACGAGGCGCAGGCGGCCGCCGTGGAGACCACCGATCCGGTGGAGGCGGCGACGGCCCTGGCCGAGGCGGGCGAACCGGACCGGGCCGCGCTGCTCGTCCCGCTCATCACCAAGCGGCATCTGAGGGACAAGGCGTGGGAGGTCATCGCCCTGAGCATCGCTCGGGGAGGCGACCCGGACCGGGCGGTACGGCTGATCCAAGGGGAAATCTGTGTCGGGGACGCCCAGGAGTACGCGCTGGCAGCGCTCGCCGGACTGCTGGTCGCGTCGGGCGAGCGGGAGCGGGGCGAAGCCCTGGCCGCCTCGCTGGCAGGAACTCCGGCCGAAGAGGCCGCCCAGGCGTATGAGGCCGAGGGGCAGGCGCAAGCCGGCGACTTCGACACCGCCTTCGGTCTCGCGGACTTGATCGACGACATCGACGTCAGGATCCACACGCTCATCATGGTCGGCCGCACTCTGGGAGAGGCGGGGCAGGAGAGCCGTGCGCACGAGGTGCTGACGCACGCCGAGTACGTGGCCCGGTCCGAGCTGTCGCCGGTCGGCGTGGACGATGTGGATCCGGTGGCCGAGTCGCTGGCCGACACCGGGCACACGGCGGACGCACTGGCGCTGATGGAGGCTACTTACGTCCCACCGGAGCAGCGCCTTACATGGTCGGTCTCGCGCTGGGACGCGCACTGCTGGATCCGGGTGCTGACCGCCGCGGGGCAGGTCGAACGCGCCGCCGGGCTGCTGGATCTCTGCGCTGGGCGGGACCCCTGGCCGAGCGCGGCGCTGGCTCTGGCGAAGGGATTCGTACGGGCGGGGGAGCCGGGCCGTGCCGAAGCGCTGGTCGGGCAGGCCACCACACCCGAGCACGAGGTGAGCGTGCGCACCGGTGTGGCCGAACTTCTCGTCGAGGCAGGGGAGTACGCACGGGCAAGGCGTCTGGTCCGCGCTTGCGCCCATGTTCACGGGCGCATCGCGGGACTGGCGGCCGTCGTCCTGGCCCTGCGGGCCGATGGCCGGGACGAGGAGGCGGACGAGGTGCTCGGTGAGGCCTTGGACGAGGCCGGTGAGCTGCTGCGCACCGACCGGCGTGTGGCCGGGGAGCTGGTTCCGGCGCTGGTCGAGGCCGGGGCGTACGGCGTCGACGCTCCGGTCGTCATCGACGCTCTCGACCGGCTCCGTGCGGCGCCGTGCGCGGCTGACGAGGTCCAGACCGTCGCGGCGGCCTTCACGGCGGTCGGCGACTGGGAGGAGGCGAGGAAGGTCGTCGTCGGGTGTTCCGGCGTCCACGAAGTGGCGGACCGGCTGGTCTGGCTGGCCGGCGAGCAAGCTGCCGCGGGCCGGTTCGAGGAGGCCGAACGCGTGGCGCTGTCCCTGATCCTCGCCGGCGACGAGGACGCCGCCGGGCGCGCCTTCGCGGCCGTGGCGTTCCACGCCCCGCCCGCCGCCGCGCGCGTGTTCCTGGGCCGGGCCCTGATGGCGGGCTGGTGGGGCAACGCCCTGCCGGAGCTGTTCCGGGCCGAACCGGGCACCGTCCC
Organism: Streptomyces purpureus; assembly: GCF_014648195.1. Classification (GTDB taxonomy): domain Bacteria; phylum Actinomycetota; class Actinomycetes; order Streptomycetales; family Streptomycetaceae; genus Streptomyces; species Streptomyces purpureus. Next base: position 32,694 of record NZ_BMQQ01000038.1, on the reverse strand, counting down.
CATGGTCGTCGCCGCTCTACGCCGAGCGCGCCAGATCTGACGCCCGTACCGGATCCGCGAACCTCTCCCCTCTCCCGAACCGCTCCAGCTCGTCCAGCGCCCAGTCCGCCATCCGGTGCAGCTCGTTCCCCAGCGACCCCGCCACATGCGGGGTCAGCAGCACGTTCGGCAGGTCGTACAGCGGGGAGTCGGCCGGTGGGAGTTCCGGGTCCGTGACGTCCAGGACCGCGTGGAGGCGGCCCGAGGTGAGGTGGGGGAGGAGCGCGGGTTCGTCGAGGAGGGAGCCGCGGGAGGTGTTGATGAGGGTGGTGCCCGGGCGCATCAGGTCCAGCTGGCGGGGGCCGATCATGCGGTACGTCGCCGGCAGCTGGGGGGCGTGCACCGAGACCACCGAGCTGCGGGCGCACAGGGTGTCGAGGGAGGCGAGGCGGACGCCGAGCGTCTTGGCCTCGGCGGCGGTGACGTACGGGTCGTGGAGCAGGACCGTCAGGTCGAACGGGCGCAGCAGTTCGATGACGCGGCGGCCGATCCGGGACGCGCCCACGATGCCGACCGTACGGCCGTAGTTGCCGGCGTCGTCCAGCTCCCGGCGCCAGTCGTGGCCGGCGCGCAGTTCGCGGTAGCGGTGGGCGGCGGGCAGGACCCGTTTGCCGGCCAGCAGGATCGTGGCGAGCGTGTACTCGGCGACCGGCAGGGCGTTGGCGGCCGCCGCCGAGGTGACCGTGAGGCCGCGCCGCCAGCAGGCGTCGGTGATGTGGTGTTTGACCGAGCCCGCCGCGTGGATCACGGCCCGCAGCCGGGGCGCCCGGTCGAGGACCTCGGCGGTCAGCGGCGGCGCGCCCCAGCAGGTGAGCAGGGCGTCGGCTGTGGCGAGGGCGGGTGCGAGCGCGGGGGAGTCGAGGTCGTGGGCGACGAGCCCCGGGTCGGTACGGGCCAGTGTGGCCAGACGGGCCCGGTGGGCGTCGGTGAACAGGCGGTCGGCGATGTCCGGGCCCATGACGAGCAGCACGGAGGGCCGGTTGTCAGTCGTGTGGTGCATGGTGGAGATCCGCAGCTCCTCACTTGACGCTGCCGGCGGTGAGACCGGCCTTCCAGTGGCGCTGGAGCGAGACGAAGGCGACGACGAGGGGGACGACGGCGAGCAGCGAACCGGTGACGACGAGGGGGTAGAAGCCGGGTTCGGCGTGGGCGTTGCTGTTCCACGCGTACAGGCCGAGGCTCAGCGGGAAGAGCTTCTGGTCCGACAGCATCACCAGCGGGAGGAAGAAATTGTTCCAGATGGCGGTGAACTGGAAGAGGAAGACGGTCACGAAGCCCGGCATGACCATGGGCAGCCCGATGGACCAGAAGGCGCGCAGCTCGCCGGCGCCGTCGATACGGGCGGCCTCCAGGGCCTCGTCGGGGATGTAGCCGGCGCTGAAGACCCGGGCGAGGTAGACCCCGAAGGGGTTGACGAGGACGGGGACGAGGACGGCCCAGTAGGTGTTGACGATCCCGGCCTCGCTGGCGAGCAGGTACATGGGCAGGGCCAGTGCCGTGGTGGGGACGAGCACCCCGAGCAGGACCATCCCGAACAGCTTCTCCTTGCCGGGGAAGTCGTACTTGTCGAAGGCGTAGCCCGCGGCGACGCTGATCAGCGCGCAGGCGAGGGCGCCGCCGCCCGCGTAGAGCAGGCTGTTGAGATACCACCGGAAGTAGACGCCGTCGCCGTGGGCGGCGAGCCGGGCGAGGTTGCCGCCGAGGTCGAAGCCCTCGAAGGAGAAGGAGTCGCCCGCGAGCAGGCCCCCGGCGTCCTTGGTGGCGGCGGTGACGAGCCAGACGAGGGGGAAGAGCATGTAGACGACGGCGAGGAGCAGCGCTCCGTTGACGGCGGCCCGGGACAGCAGGCGGTGGGTGGCGCGGCGGGACGTCATGCGGTCTTGGCCCTCCTCCCCGTGACGCGGGTGACCGCGAAGGACAGCAGGGCGGCGGTGAGCGCGAGGAGTACGGAGGCGGCGGCCGCGAGTCCGTAGTCGTTGCGGTCGAAGGCGGCGCTGTAGGCGTACATGTTCGGCGTCCAGGTGGAGCTGACGGCGGATCCGGTGCCCTTGTTGAGGATCAGCGGCTCGGTGAACAACTGCAGCGAGCCGATGACGGTGAAGAGCGCGACCATCGCGAGCGAGGCGCGGATGAGGGGGAGCTTGACGCTCAGGGCGATCCGCCAGGACCCGGCGCCGTCCACGGTCGCCGCTTCGAGGACGGACCGGTCGATGGCCTGGAGCGCCGCGTAGAAGATCACCATGTTGTAGCCGAGCCACTCCCACAGCGCGATGTTGACCACCGAGGGGAGGGCGCCGGAGGGGGAGAAGAAGTCGAAGCCGATGCCGCCGGACTCCATGGCGCGCACGACGGGGGAGAGCTGGGGCGTGTAGAGATAGACCCAGATCAGCGCCGCGATGATGCCGGGAACGGCGTGCGGCAGGAAGAGCGCGAGCTGGAAGAAGCGGCGGGCGCGGGCCAGGGCGGAGTCGAGGAGCAGCGCGAGGGCGAGGGCTCCGGCGAGCAGCAGCGGGATGTAGAGGAGGCAGTAGGCGAGCAGTACGCCGAAGCCGTCGAGGAAGGCCCGGTCACCCAGCGCGGCCAGGTAGTTGTCGAGGCCGCTGAAGACGGTCTCGGATCCGCCGAAGCCCAGGCCCGACTGCTTCTCGGTGAAGAGGCTGAGCCAGACCGCGTATCCGATCGGCACCACCAGCACCGCGGTGAAGAGGGTGAAGAAGGGGGCGAGGAGGACCGTGGCGGCGCGGGTGCGGGCCTTCATCGCCGTCAGCCCTCGACCTTCAGACCGCGCTTGGTCAGTTCGGCCACGGTCGCGTCATGGCCGGCCTTCACCCCCTCCGCGAGGGTGGTGCCGCCGCCCTTGACCTTGCCGAACCGGTCCTTGATCGCGGTGTTGGTGGTGCCGGTGGTCGGACCCCAGGCCCAGTCCGTACGGATCGAGGTGCCGGCCTGCTCGAAGAGGGCGTAGAGGTCCTGCCCGCCGTAGAAGCCGGTGTCGAAGACCTTCTGGGCGACCGGACGCAGGGCGGTGGCGGCCGGGAAGGCGCTGGAGGTGCCGGAGGCGATCCGGGCCTTGACGCCTTCCTCCGACGTGGCCATCCACTTCGCGAACTCGACCGCGGCGGCGGCCTTCTCGCTGCCCTCCGTCACGGCGAAGGTGGAGCGCCGAGCATGCCGCTGGCGGGCTTGCCGTCCCAGCTCGGCATCGGTGCGGCCGCCCACTTTCCGCTCTGCTCGGGCAGCGTGCCCTTGAGGACGCCCGCTCCCCAGGACGCGCCAAGGTAGCCGATCGTGCCGCCGTTCTTCAGCGAGCCGGTCCATTCCGGGCTGAAGGAGGCGTTGTTGTGGACGAGCCCGGCGTCGAGGAGGCCCTGCCAGTAGGCGGTGACCTTGGTGGTGGCCGGGTCGGTGGTGTCGACCTTCCAGGTGTCGTCCTCGGCCTTGAACCACTGGGCGCCGGCCTGCCAGGCCATCGCCTCGAAGGTGGTCGGGTCGTCGGGGAAGAAGGTGGCGATCCTGGCCTTGGCGTCGGCCTTCTTCACCTTCTCGGCTGCGGCCCTGAACTCGTCCCAGGTCTTGGGGACCTGGACGCCGTACCTCGCGAAGAGGTCCTTGCGGTAGTAGAAGACCTGGGGTGTGGCGTCGAAGGGGACGGCCCAGGTCCTGCCGCCGAGGGTGGTGAGGTCGACGGCCTGCGGCAGCAGCTTCTTACGGTCGTCCTCGGTGAAGTGGGCGCCGATGTCCTGGAGAGAGCCGGCGCTGACGAACTCGGGCAGCGAGGGGTACTCGATCGAGACCAGGTCCGGTGCGTTGCCCGCCTTCACCGCGTTGGAGATCTTGGCGTAGCCGCCGGCGTTGCCGGAGGGTATCTCCTCGAACGTCACCCGGATGTTCGTGTGCGAGGCGTTGAAGGCGTCCACCACCTCCTTGGAGCCCTTGGCCCAGCCCCAGAAGGTGATGGTCACCGGCTTGCCGCCGGCCCCCTTGGCCGAGGTGTCCTCACCGCCGCCACAGGCTGTCAGTACGGCGAGAGCGGTGGCGGTGGCGGCCACGGCACGGGTCGTTCTGCTCCAACTGCTGCTCCAACTACGGTTCACAGCACGGCTCCTGACGAAGGGCGGCAGGGTGGTTGGCCGCGATCCTTGAACCAGACATGACCGAAGTCAAGAGCGAACGATTGATTGATCGAAAAAAGCACAGATCGATCAGAGTGGTCCGCGCCCTCGCAGGGTGATCAGAGCGGCGCGGCCCCACCGATGGCTCGGAGCGGCGCGGCCGCCCCGCACGAAGCCCTGATCCGCAGCCGCGGCAGCAGCGACAGATGCCGCCGGGGCGTCTCCCCGTCCCCCTCGCCGTCCCCGGTCAGCCGCTCGATCAGCAGCTCCGTGGCGTGCCGCCCCACCTCGTGCTTGGGCGGCGCCACCGCCGTGAGCGGGGTGTCCGCCAGGGCCGCGACCTCGTCGTCGTACGCGATCACGGCCAGGTCCCCCGGCACCCGCACGCCCAGCTCGGCCAGGCGCTGCACCATCCGGATCGCGTCCACGTCGTTGTGCACGAGCGCCGCCGTCACCGCCCCCGACGCGACCGCCGACTGCACCGTGCGGACCGCCTCCTCGAACCGCTCCGGCTCCCGCTCGGCCGGCACCGAACCGACCACAGGCCCCGGCGCCTCCAGCCCCAGCGCCGCCAGCGCGTCGGTGTACCCGGCGCGCACCGCGAGCGCGGTCGGGCTGTCCGAACGGGCCACCAGCAGCGGCGTCCGGTGCCCCATGCCCACGAGGTGCCGCACGGCGAGCAGCACCCCGTGCCCGTGGTCCGACGCGACCCGGTCGAGCCCGTCCAGCGGCGAGCCGGGCGCGGCCCGCCGCTCCAGGAGCACGGCCGGTACGGCCAGTTCGGCCGGCCAGTCGCCGTACGCGGCCCTGTCCTCAGGCCCTCGCCACCCCGGCGCGACCAGCACCCCCTGGGCCCCCGCCGCCAGCAGGCCCTCGGTGCGGGCCCGGTCGTCCTGCGGCCGGTAGTCGGAGATGCGCAGGATCAGCCGCGCCCCCACCCGCGCCGCCGCCTCGTGCGCCCCCTTGATCACCTCGGCGAAGTAGTAGGTGGAGGACGGCGCCAGCAGCCCGAGCACCAGCCCCTCGCCGGACCGCGTCCGGCCGGGATCACCCTGCGGGCCCGGCCAGGAGACCTGCCCGTGCACCCGGTCGAGCAGCCCCCGCCCGGCCAGCGCCTCCACATCGCGGCGCGCGGTCACCGGCGAGACACCGAGCTGCGCGGCCAGCTCCGAGACCCGGGCCGTACCCCGCTCCCGCACCAGGGCCAGCAGACGGTCGTGACGTATCGCAGCACTCTCGCGCACGGCGGAAGCCCCCTCGCAGTGTGGTGGCCCGGTCGAGCGTCGTCCCGGGTAGCCAGACCCTAGTCCAAGCTGATCGAACGATGAGAGCTTCGATCATTCGGTCCGATCCATTGACGCTCGATCAGAACCGTGTTCATGATTCCGGCGACGCAGCAGTCCGCCTCCAGGGGAGCATCATGCCCACGCCACCCGAGAACCGTGTGCTGAGTCCGTACACCGGCTGGACCCGCGCCCACTGGGAGGCCGCCGCCGACCAACTCCTGCTGGCCGTACGCCCCTACGCCTCCCCGCGCCACGGCCTGATCGCCCTCCCAGGCCCCCGCCCCAGCTGGTCCGGCCCCCGCTCCGACGGTCTCGAAGGCCACGCCCGTACGTTCCTCCTCGCCGCCCTGCGCGTCGCGGGCGCCTCCGGCGACGACCCGCACGGCCACCTCGCCCGCTACGCCGAAGGCCTCGCAGCCGGCACCGGCCCCCGCCCGGGCGAGGGCCGCGCGCCCGGCACCCCCGACGCCTGGCCGCTGATGGCCGACGTACGCCAGGCCGTCGTCGAGTCCGCCTCCGTCGCCCTGGGCCTGCGCCTCACCCGCCCCTGGCTGTGGGACACCCTCGACGACCGCACCCGCCAACAGGCCGTCGACTGGCTGCTGCCCGCCCTCGACCCCTCACCGGTCGACAACAACTGGTGGCTCTTCGGCCTCACGGTCGCGGGCTTCCTGCTGGAGGCGGGCATCGAGACCGACCGCGCAGCCCGTACGCTCGAACGCTCCCTCGACCGGATCGAGCAGTGGTACGCCGGAGACGGCTGGTACAGCGACGGCGACAACCGCGCCTTCGACCACTACAACGCCTGGGCCCTGCACTTCTACCCCGTCCTCCACGCCCACCTCGCGGGCGACCAGGATCTCCTCGACCGCTACGGCCCCCGGTTGGGCGCCCAACTCGACGGATACGTCCGGCTCTTCGACGCCGAGGGCTCCCCGATGCCGTACGGCCGCTCGCTCACCTACCGCTTCGCCGCGGCCGCCGCCCCCTGGCTCGGCACCCTCACCGGCCACACCCCCCTCACCCCCGGCGCCACCCGCCGCCTCGCCTCCGGCACCCTGCGCCACTTCCTCGACCGGGGCGCCACCGACGACCGCGGCCTGCTCACCCTCGGCTGGCACGGCCCGTACGCCCCCGTCATCCAGAGCTACTCCGGCCCGGCCTCCCCCTACTGGGCGGCCAAGGGGTTCCTCGGCCTCCTGCTGCCGCCCGGCCACCCGGCCTGGACCGACCCCGAACAGCCCCTCCCCGCCGAGACCGCCGACGCCGTCACCCCGCTCGCCGCGCCCGGCCTGCTCATCCAGTCCACCGCCGCCGACGGACTCGTACGGCTCCACAACCACGGCAGCAACGCGGGCGCCGCCCCTGCCCCCGGCCGCGACCGGACCGACGACCCCCTCTACGCCCGCTTCGCCTACTCCACCCGCACCGGCCCGACCGCCCCCGGGGACCAGGCCGACAACCACTTCGCCCTGGTCGTCGGCGGCAAGGTCACCACCCGCGGCCCGGCCACCCCGCACGGCACCGGCCCCGGCTGGGCCGCCTCCCGCCACACCCCGCTGCGCGGCATCCAGATCCTGTCGGCGACCCTCGCCCACGGCCGCGCCGAGGTCCGCGCCCATCTCGTCACCGGCGCCCCCGAAGGCACCCCCGTACGCCAGACCGGCTGGGCCACCACCCCCGGCGGCCCCACCGCCCAGCTCCACCCCGTCCACGGCTACGCCCGGCGTACGGAAACGGTCGAGATGGACACCGGCTCCACCCTCCAGGGCCCCCGCTCACGCACCGCCGCCCTGCACGGCACGGTCACCGGCCCCCGAGCGCTCTTCGTCGCGCTCGCCTCCCTCACCGCGGAGCCCGAGCCCGCCCCCGTCGCCACCCTCGCCACGGTCCGGATCGACGGCGGCACGATCGAGGTGACCTGGCAGGACGGAACGACGACCGCGCTGGCCCTCGACCCCGCCCCGTAGGCCCCTGAATTTCCCCGCGCCGGCCCCTACTTCGGCCCGTACTTACGCCCCGCCTTCGAGCTCACACCGCCGAGCAGGCCGCGCGGGGCCAGCTTCACCACACCCATGAGCGCCTTGTACCGCGGGTCCGGGACCGACACGGTCCTGCCCCGCGCCAGATCGGTCAGCGCCACCCCGACCAGCTTGTCGGCGTCGAGCCACAGCCAGCCGGGGATGTTGTCCGTCCCCATCCCGGCCCGCTGATGGAACTCCGTGCGTACGAACCCCGGGCACAGCGCCATCAGCCGCACCCCGCTGCCCGCAAGGTCCCGCGCCGCGCCCTGGGTGAACTGCACGACCCAGGACTTGGAGGCGCCGTACGTGCCGCGCGGGACGAAGGCCGCCACCGACGCGACGTTGACCACACCGCCCCGGCCGCGCTCCCGCATCGACTCCGCCGCCGCGGACGTCAGCCGCAGCACCGCCTCGCAGTGCACCTTCAGCATCTTCAACTCGTCGGCCATGGACACTTCCAGGAACCGGCCCTTGTTGCCGAACCCGGCGTTGTTCACCAGCAGATCCACCGGCCGGCGGGCGTCGGAGAGCCGCGCCTCCACGGCCGCGATCCCCTCCTCCTCCGACAGATCGGCGACCAGGACCTCCGCCTCCACGCGGTGCCGGTCGTGCAGTTCGGTGGCCTGCTCGCGAAGCCGCTTCACATCGCGGGCCACCAGCACCACGTCATGTCCGTCCGCCGCGAGGCGCCGCGCGAAGGCGGCGCCGATGCCGGCCGTCGCTCCTGTAATCAGTGCAGTCGTCATACGCGGCACGGTAACGCCCCCAGGCCGCGGGCCCGCACGGCCCGGGAGGGGACGGCCTTCAGCCGCTACGAGCCGTACTTGGCCGCGTACGACCGGGCGATCTCCAGGAACCCGGACTCCATCCACTCGGCCGCCACCAGAGTGCCGGGCAGGAGCGCGCGCTCGGTGGTCGCGGCCCGGTACAGCAGGGAGACCGTGATGCCGTGGTCGGGACGGTGGACCACCTCGACCGCGTCGCCCGCCGCCAGCTCGCCCGGCTCGATCACCCGCAGCAGCGCGCCCGGCCGGCCCGCCTGCGTGAACCGCCGCACCCAGCCCTTCTCGCCGAGGAAACCCGCGAACGTACGGCAGGGAATGCGTCCGCCGGTCACTTCCAGGACCACGCCCGAGCCGACCCGCCAGCGCTCGCCGATCAGCGCGCCGTTCACATCGAGGCCGGTGGTGGTGAGGTTCTCGCCGAACCCGCCGTTGGTCAGCGGCCGTTCCAGCTCGCGCTCCCAGGCGTCGAGGTCCTCCCGGGCGAAGGCGGTCACGGCGCGGTCCTCACCGCCGTGGAAGCGCAGGTCGCAGACGTTGTCCCCGACGATCCCGCTCCCCCCGGTCCCAGAAGGCCCCGGGACCACCACCCGCACCGGCCCCTGGACCGGCCGCTTGTCGATGCCTGTCCTCCCACCGGGCGCATCGGTGTATTCCGCCGCCCTGGCCTCTCCGACGTTGACGCTGAGTACCTTCATGACCGGCACTCTAAGTGACCCCTGCTCAAAGATTCCTCTGGGCATTGGCTGCGAAGCCCAAGCTTCACTTATGCTCAGAGGGTGATCGAGGCTCGTCATCTCCGCGTCCTGCGCGCCGTCGCCGCCACCGGCTCCTTCTCCGCCGCCGCGCGCGAGCTGGGCTGCACCCAGCCCGCCGTCAGCCAGCAGATGAAGGCCCTCGAAACGTCCGCCGGCACCCCCCTGCTGATCCGCACCGGCCGCGAGATGCGCCTCACCCAGGCCGGCGAGGCGCTCGTACGCCACGCCGCGGGCATCCTCGCCGGACTCACCGCGGCCGAGGAGGAGGTCGCCGCCATCGCGGGCCTGCGGGCCGGCCGGGTCCGGCTGGTCTCCTTCCCCAGCGGCAGCTCCACACTCGTACCCACCGCCCTCGCCGCCCTGCGCGCCGCCCACCCCGGCACCCGCGTCTCCCTGGTCGAGGCCGAGCCGCCCCGCTCGGTCGAGATGCTCCGCGAGGGCGACTGCGACGTGGCCCTCGCCTTCCGGTACGGCGCCAACGCCACCGAGTGGGACGACCTGGTCGTCCGCCCCCTGCTCGCCGACCGTCTCGTCGGCCTGGTCCCCGAAGGCCACCGCCTGGCAGAGGCGGGCGCCGTCGCCATCGCCGAACTGGCCGGGGAATCCTGGATCGCCGGCTGCCCGCGCTGCCGCCGCCAGCTCGTCGACGTCTGCGAGAACGCGGGCTTCACCCCCCGCATCGACTTCGCCACCGACGACTACCCGGCCGTGGTCGGACTCGTCTCCGCCGGGCTCGGCGTCGCCGTACTGCCCGGACTGGCCATCGAGTCGGTACGCCCCCGTGGCGCGCGGACGGTCGCCGTGGAGCCGGCGGTGGAGCGTGAGATCGTCGCCCTCACCCTGCCGGACCTCGCCCAGGTCCCGGCCGTCGCGGCCACCCTCGACCAGCTCTCCCTCGCGGCCGCGCGCGCGTAAGTCCCCTCCCTCCCGCACGTCACGCCCCTGCCCGCCGCACGCGTCCCCACGCGCGGCGGGCCGGCCGCTGTTCAGGCGTACGTGTCCAGGTGTTGTGCAGGCGTTGTGCAGAAACGTTCCTTCAGGTGCGCCCCGCGCCGGCCGCGCTCGATGCGCTCGCCGTGACCAGGCGGTTGCGCGCCCGTCCCATGAGTTCCTCGCGTTCGTCCTCGGTGAGGCCGCCCCACACGCCGTACGGCTCCCGTACGGCGAGTGCGTGCGCCGCGCACTCCGCGCGGACCGGGCACCGCATGCAGACCTCTTTCGCCGAGTTCTCACGCGCACTCCGTGCCGCGCCGCGCTCCCCCTCCGGGTGGAAGAACAGAGAGCTGTCCACTCCACGGCAGGCGGCGAGGAGTTGCCAGTCCCACAGGTCGGCGTTGGGTCCGGGAAGGCGGGAGAAATCTGCCATTGCGCTTGTCCCCTTGAAACCGTGCTGAACGGATAGTCGGGTGGATGGCTGATAGCTGGGGCCAACGGTGGGCCGACGGGTCCGTCGGTGGTCGGCGGACGGCTGATGATCCGTTCCGACCGTACAACTACTGTCTAAGTAGATGTAAATATGACTCATTGCGAATCTAGTCGCAGACACCTCGAAATGGAAAGAAGTCAGGCTAAATGGGGCATAGCTTGACATCGAGGATGGATGACCTGCGACGCTCTGCTCCGCATACGCTCCCTCACATAGAGTGCCGAAGGCCGCCGTCCGACCCGTAACTCTTTCGAGTGACCATCGTTGAGAGTGCGGAGGCGGTTGAAAGAACAAGCGATCGGGCAGGTGTCCGAGAGCGTCAACCGCACAGGTGACGATACGTACCAGCCCTGGAGGCTCAAGGTGACGCGCATCAGCTGCGGAGGGCGGCCATGACATCCGTCCTCGTCTGCGACGACTCCCCGCTTGCCCGAGAGGCGCTTCGCCGCGCGGTCGCGACCGTGCCCGGCGTCGAGCGCGTGACCACCGCGGCCAACGGCGAGGAAGTACTCCGCCGCTGGGGTGCGGACCGCTCGGATCTGATTCTGATGGACGTGCGCATGCCCGGGTTGGGTGGTGTGGAAACCGTCCGCCGACTGCTTTCCGCCGACCCCGGCGCGCGGATCATCATGCTCACGGTCGCCGAGGACCTGGACGGCGTGGCGCTCGCCGTGGCCGCCGGTGCCCGCGGCTATCTCCACAAGGACGCGTCCCGCGCCGAGCTGCGCGCGACCGTCACCCAGGCGCTGGCCGACCCGACGTGGCGGCTCGCCCCGCGGCGGCTGCGCTCGGCCGAGATGGGCGCGGCCCCCACGCTCACGGCCCGGGAGATCCAGGTGCTCGAGGGCATGAGCCACGGCCGCTCCAACGCGGAGATCGGCCGCGAGCTCTTCCTGTCGGAGGACACCGTCAAGACGCACGCGCGGCGGTTGTTCAAGAAGTTGGGCGCCTCGGACCGGGCGCACGCGGTCGCGCTCGGATTCCGCTGGGGCCTGGTCCGCTAGGTCGTGTCTTGTGGCTCTTGCCGGGCTCCCGACGCCGCTGATCCGGCCTGATCCACAAGGCACTCCCAGCCGCGTGACCGGCCGGATCCCCGTCCGCCGTCGGGCGGGCGGGGCGGGCCCCGGGGCCCAAGGCGGCGACGGCTTGTGTCACTTCCCTCCCGGATGCCGCATCCTTGAGGTGTGGAGTTCCTCGGGGACGAGTCGATCGAGCGGAAGGGGAGGGCGCAGGGGATGAGTTCCGGCGCACCTGCTCATAACGCTTCGGTGCACAACAGTGGACGCGATGCCACGAACGAGCGGGCGTCAAGGCACCATGGACCGATGCGCGACGACGAGACGGGGTCCCCCACGCCCGTAGGGCCGGGGGAGATCGGTGCACTCGTGCACCGTGCCGTCGAGGGCGACGAGCAGGCCACGCACGATCTCCTGGCCCGGGTCCACCCCCTCGCGCTGCGCTACTGCCGTACGCGACTGAACCGGCTTCCCGGTGATGCTCGCCACTTCGTCGAGGACCTCGCGCAGGAGGTCTGCGTCGCCGTCCTCATGGCGCTGCCGCGCTACAAGGACACCGGCCGCCCCTTCGAGGCGTTCGTCTTCGCCATCGCCGGGCACAAGGTCGCCGACCTCCAGCGGGCCGCGATGCGCCACCCCGGGTCGACCGCCGTGCCCTCGGACGAGATGCCCGAGCGGCCCGACGACTCGCTCGGCCCCGAGGAGCGCGCCCTGCTCAGCGACGACGCCGAGTGGGCCAAGCGGCTCCTGGCCAACCTCCCGGAGAACCAGCGGGAGCTCCTCGTGCTGAGGGTCGCCGTCGGGCTCACCGCCGAGGAGACCGGCCAGATGCTCGGTATGTCCCCGGGCGCGGTACGGGTCGCCCAGCACCGCGCGCTGAGCCGGCTCCGCGCCCTCGCGGAGCAGTAGCGGGCGCCCGTACGTCGTCTCGTACACGTACGAACACACAAATCTGCTGAGTGATCTTGATCGTGGAATGAGACACCCTCGCAGCCCGTTAGCATGGACATCCGCACCGATCAAGGCCATTTGGGGAAGGTGTCATGACTGCAAACGTCGACGGAGTGCCCGAGAAATTCGCGACACTCGGGCTGACCTACGACGACGTGCTGCTGCTGCCGGGCGCGTCCGACATGGCTCCCGACCAGATCGACACCTCCTCGTACATCTCCAAGAACGTGCGGGTGAACATCCCGCTGCTCTCGGCCGCCATGGACAAGGTCACCGAGTCCCGGATGGCCATCGCCATGGCCCGCCAGGGCGGCGTCGGTGTGCTGCACCGCAATCTCTCCATCGCCGACCAGGCCAACCAGGTCGACCTGGTGAAGCGCTCCGAGTCCGGCATGGTCACCGACCCGATCACGGTGAACCCGGACGCCACGCTCGCCGAGGCCGACGCGATCTGCGCCAAGTTCCGCATCAGCGGTGTCCCGGTCACCGACGCGGCAGGCAAGCTGCTCGGCATCGTCACCAACCGCGACATGGCCTTCGAGTCGGACCGCAGCCGCCAGGTGCGCGAGGTCATGACCCCGATGCCGCTGGTCACGGGCAAGGTCGGCATCTCCGGCGTGGACGCCATGGAGCTGCTGCGCCGCCACAAGATCGAGAAGCTGCCGCTGGTCGACGAGGCCGGGCTGCTCAAGGGCCTCATCACGGTCAAGGACTTCGTCAAGGCCGAGAAGTACCCGAGCGCCGCCAAGGACAAGGAAGGCCGGCTGCTCGTCGGCGCGGCCGTCGGTGTCGCCGGTGACGCCTACGAGCGGGCCCAGGCTCTGATCGAGGCGGGCGTCGACTTCATCGTCGTCGACACCGCCCACGGCCACTCCCGGCTGGTCGGCGAGATGGTCGCCAAGATCAAGTCGAATTCCGCCGTGGATGTCATCGGCGGCAATGTGGCCACCCGCGACGGCGCCCAGGCGCTGATCGACGCCGGTGTGGACGGCATCAAGGTCGGCGTCGGCCCCGGCTCCATCTGCACCACCCGCGTGGTCGCCGGCATCGGCGTCCCGCAGGTCACCGCGATCTACGAGGCCTCGCTCGCAGCCAAGGCGGCCGGTGTCCCGGTCATCGGCGACGGCGGTCTGCAGTACTCGGGCGACATCGCCAAGGCCCTGGTCGCGGGTGCCGACACGGTGATGCTCGGCTCGCTGCTCGCGGGCTGCGAGGAGTCCCCGGGCGAGCTGCTCTTCATCAACGGCAAGCAGTTCAAGTCGTACCGCGGCATGGGCTCGCTGGGCGCCATGCAGTCCCGCGGTGAGCAGCGCTCCTTCTCCAAGGACCGCTACTTCCAGGAGGGCGTCGCCTCCGACGAGAAGCTGGTTCCCGAGGGCATCGAGGGCCAGGTGCCCTTCCGCGGCCCGCTCTCCGCGGTCGTCCACCAGCTGGTCGGCGGCCTGCGCCAGTCGATGTTCTACGTCGGCGGCCGGACCGTGCCGGAGCTCCAGGACCGGGGCCGGTTCGTCCGGATCACCTCGGCGGGTCTCAAGGAGAGCCACCCGCACGACATCCAGATGACGGTCGAGGCGCCGAACTACAGCAGGAAGTAGTAAGAAGGACCCACACGCGCGTGGAGGGGCGGAACCGGGGATTCCCGGGGCCGCCCCTCCTGTGTGTGTCGGGGATACTGGTAGGCGCAGACGTAGAGGGAAAGGCCACACATCGTGACTGAGATCGAGATCGGGCGCGGCAAGCGCGGCCGCAGGGCGTACGCGTTCGACGACATCGCCGTCGTACCGAGCCGGCGCACCCGGGACCCGAAGGAGGTCTCGATCGCCTGGCAGATCGACGCCTACCGCTTCGAGCTTCCCTTCCTGGCCGCCCCCATGGACTCGGTCGTCTCGCCGCAGACCGCCATCCGCATCGGCGAGCTGGGCGGCCTGGGTGTGCTGAACCTCGAGGGCCTGTGGACCCGCTACGAGGACCCGCAGCCGCTGCTCGACGAGATCGCCGAGCTGGACGAGGCCACCGCCACCCGCCGTCTGCAGGAGATCTACGCCGCGCCGATCAAGGAAGAGCTGATCGGGCAGCGCATCAAGGAGGTGCGCGACTCCGGTGTGGTCACCGCCGCCGCGCTCTCCCCGCAGCGCACCGCGCAGTTCTCCAAGGCCGTCGTCGACGCCGGTGTGGACATCTTCGTCATCCGGGGCACGACCGTCTCCGCGGAGCACGTCTCCGGCGCCGCCGAGCCGCTGAACCTGAAGCAGTTCATCTACGAGCTCGACGTCCCGGTCATCGTCGGCGGCTGCGCCACGTACACCGCGGCCCTGCACCTGATGCGGACCGGCGCCGCGGGCGTCCTGGTCGGCTTCGGCGGCGGCGCCGCGCACACCACCCGTAACGTGCTGGGCATCCAGGTCCCGATGGCGACCGCCGTCGCCGACGTGGCCGCGGCCCGCCGTGACTACATGGACGAGTCCGGCGGCCGGTACGTGCACGTGATCGCCGACGGCGGTGTGGGCTGGTCGGGTGACCTGCCGAAGGCGATCGCCTGCGGCGCCGACGCCGTGATGATGGGCTCCCCGCTGGCCCGTGCCACGGACGCGCCCGGCAAGGGGCACCACTGGGGCATGGAGGCCGTCCACGAGGACGTGCCGCGCGGCAAGCTGGTGGACCTGGGCATCGTCGGGACCACCGAGGAGATCCTGGCCGGTCCGTCGCACAACCCGGACGGGTCGATGAACTTCTTCGGCGCGCTGCGCCGGGCGATGGCGACGACGGGCTACAGCGAGCTCAAGGAGTTCCAGCGCGTCGAGGTGACCGTCGCGGACTCGCAGCACAGCCGCTGATCTACGGCGTACGGAAAGGGCCCCGCACCGGCCGGTGCGGGGCCCTTTTCCGTGCCTGGGCGGGTCAGAGGCGGTGGGCCGCTCCCGCCGGGGTGGCGCCGCGGGTGTCGAGCAGGAGCTGCGCCTTGACCGCCAGGCCCTGGAGGTCGTACGTGCGGTGGTGCTGGAGGAGCACGGTCAGGTCGGCGTGGGCGGCGGCGTCGTAGAGGGAGTCGGCGCGCGGGACGGGGAGGTCGCGTACGCGCCAGTCCGCGACGTACGGGTCGTGGTAGCTGACCACCGCGCCCAGGTCCATCAGGCGGCGGGCGATCTCGGGGGCGGGGGAGGCCTCGCAGTCGGCGAGGTCGGGCTTGTAGGTGACGCCGAGGAGCAGTACACGCGCGCCGCGGGCCGACTTGCCGTGCTCGTTGAGGAGGGTGGCGCAGCGCTGGATGACGTAGCGCGGCATCCGTTCGTTGACCTGGCTCGCCAATTCGACCAGGCGCAGGGGCCGGTGGGCGCCGATGGTGTCGACGGGGACGCCGTGGCCGCCGACGCCGGGGCCGGGGCGGAAGGCCTGGAAGCCGAAGGGCTTGGTCTCGGCGCAGCGGATCACGTCCCAGAGGTCGACGCCCAGGTCGTGGCAGAGCACGGCCATCTCGTTGACCAGGGCGATGTTGACGTGGCGGAAGTTGGTTTCCAGGAGCTTGACCGTCTCGGCCTCGCGGGGGCCACGCGCGCGTACCACCTTGTCGGTGAGCCGGCCGTAGAAGGCGGCGGCGGATTCGGTGCAGGCCGGGGTGAGGCCGCCGATGACCTTGGGGGTGGTGGCGTAGGCGTGGCCGCGGTTCCCGGGGTCGACACGGCCGGGGGAGTACGCCAGATGGAAGTCCCGGCCGGCCCGCAGACCGGAGCCTTCCTCGACCAGGGTGCGCAGGAGGCCCTCGGTGGTGCCGGGGTGGACGGGCGATTCGAGCAGCACCGTGGTGTTCGGGCGCAGCCGGGCGGCGAGGGCGCGGGCCGCGTCGGCGACGGCGCCGAGGTCGGGTGTGCGGTCCGCGCCGAGGGGCGTGGGGGCGCAGATGACGGCGGTACGGACCCGGCCCAGCTCGGCCGGGTTGGTGGTCGGCCGGAAGCCCCCCGAGAGCATCCGGCGGATCTCCGAGGCCGTGAGGGAGCCGTCGACGGGTGGGCGCCCGGCGGCGAGCTCGGAGACGGCGCGGGGGTCGGTGTCGAAGCCGATGGTGTCGATACCGGCGGCTACGGCGGCCTGGGCGAGCGGTAGTCCGAGGTGGCCGAGGCCGATGACGGCGAGGTCGGCGGGCATATGGGGCCGTCCTTCCCTGTAGCCGGAGGGCACGAGACGCGCAAGCCCGGTGGACAGAACGAGGCGAACGCAATGTCAGACTAGGCGTAAATATGACCGATATGCGGCATTGTGGTGCCGCGAGTGCACCGAGTGTTGTCCGGTTGTGGATGTCCCCGTCACCCCCAGGGACCCGGAGATATCCACAGGCGGTGGCTGAAGTCGCTGAGCGGAGCCAGAATCGAATCTGTGAGCCCGACCCACATGGGGGACGACGGGAGGCAGCGGTGAGGACAGCGACACTGGGACCCGCGCAGCGCGCCGAGGCGCTCGCGGCCATGGCCGAGGGTGAACTGGACGTGCTGGTCGTGGGCGCCGGAGTGGTGGGCGCCGGGACCGCCCTCGACGCGGTGACGAGAGGCCTCTCGACCGGGCTCGTGGAGGCGCGCGACTGGGCGTCGGGCACGTCGAGCCGGTCGAGCAAGCTGATCCACGGCGGCCTGCGCTATCTGGAGATGCTGGACTTCGCGCTCGTACGGGAAGCGCTCAAGGAGCGCGGACTGCTGCTCGAACGGCTCGCACCCCATCTGGTGAAGCCGGTCCCCTTCCTCTACCCCTTGCAGCACAAGGGATGGGAGCGCTTCTACGCGGGATCGGGCGTCGCGCTCTACGACGCGATGTCGGTCTCCTCAGGACACGGCCGTGGCCTTCCGGTGCACCGTCACCTCACGCGCCGTCACGCCCTGCGGGTGGCGCCCTGCCTGAAGAAGGACGCGCTGGTCGGGGCGCTGCAGTACTACGACGCCCAGATGGACGACGCCCGCTTCGTCACCACGCTCGTCCGCACCGCCGCGGCCTACGGCGCCAAGGCGGCCAGCCGGGCCCGCGTGGTCGGCTTCCTGCGCGAGGGCGAACGGGTCGTCGGCGCACGGGTACGGGACGTCGAGGCGGGCGGGGAGTACGAGATCCGCGCCAAGCAGATCGTCAACGCCACCGGGGTGTGGACCGACGACACCCAGGCGATGATCGGGGAGCGGGGGCAGTTCCACGTACGGGCCTCCAAAGGCATCCATCTGGTCGTGCCCAAGGACCGGATCCACTCCACCACCGGCCTGATCCTGCGCACGGAGAAGTCCGTCCTCTTCGTCATCCCGTGGGGACGCCACTGGATCGTCGGCACCACCGACACCGACTGGGATCTCGACAAGGCCCATCCGGCGGCCTCCAGCGCCGACATCGACTACCTCCTCGAGCACGTCAACTCGGTCCTCGCGGTGCCGCTCACCCGCGACGACGTCCAGGGCGTGTACGCGGGTCTGCGCCCGCTGCTCGCCGGCGAGTCGGACGCCACCAGCAAGCTGTCCCGCGAACACACCGTGGCCCACCCGGTCCCCGGGGTCGTGGTCGTCGCCGGCGGCAAGTACACGACCTACCGCGTGATGGCCAAGGACGCCGTCGACGAGGCGGTGCACGGTCTCGACCAGCGCGTCGCGGCCTGCGTCACCGAGGACGTCCCCCTGCTCGGCGCCGAGGGCTACCACGCGCTGTGGAACGCCAGGGCCCGGATCGCCGCCCGGACCGGCCTCCATGTGGTCCGGGTGGAGCATCTGCTCAACCGCTACGGATCGATGACGGACGAACTGCTGGAGCTCATCGCCGAGGACCCCGGCCTCGGGGAGCCGCTCAGCGGCGCCGACGACTATCTGCGCGCCGAGGTCGTCTATGCCGCCTCCCACGAGGGCGCGCGCCATCTGGACGACGTCCTCACCCGGCGTACCCGGATCTCCATCGAGACGTTCGACCGGGGCACCCGGGTCGCGCGGGAGTGCGCCGAGCTGATGGCGCCGGTCCTCGGCTGGGACTCCGCGCACCTGGAGAAGGAGGTGGCCCACTACGAGAAGCGGGTCGAGGCGGAACGGGAGTCGCAGCGTCAGCCGGACGACCTGACGGCGGACGCGGCGCGACTGGGGGCGCCGGACATCGTTCCGATCTAGGTCGGTTCGAAGCGCTGGTGATCTCCGGTAGTGGTTTCTGTGCGCGGTGTCCTCCGCGCCTCGGTCGATGACGCGCGGAGGACGGGTCGGCGAGGGGTTAGTAGATGTTGATGACGGTGGTGGCCCAGGCGCTCGTGCCGACGAGTTTGGGCAGGCGGTTGGGGCTGTCGGCGGTCCATCCGGGGTAGAAGAGGAGGCAGCCGTTGGGGCAGGTGGTTGTCTTGGTGGTGCCTGCGTCGTCTACGTAGGTGATGGTGCGGTTGTCCGCCGGGGTGGTGGCCCAGATGCCTCCGGTTTCCTCGCCGGGGGTGGGCTGGAACTGGCGGTAGGTGATGGTGTGGCCGTCGTCCTCGTCGGTGAGGGTTTTCACGGTGCCGTGGATGTTGCCCGGCGAGGTCAGGCGTGGCCGGTTGGCGCTGTCCCAGCCGCTGGTCCCGTAGACCTGGTAGGGGTGCAGGAGGTAGGCGCCGTCGGTGGGCTTGCCGGCGAACAGCAGAAGCTGGCCCATGTTCGGGTTGCGGCCGACCAGGTCGGGGACGCCGTCGCCGGTCACGTCGCCGAGAGCGACGTTGGTGTAGTGGGTCCAGCCGCTGCTGTTGATCTGGGCGCGGTTGACCAGGTCGAACGGTGTGTTCTGGTCGGGTGTGCCGTCAGCGATCTGCCGTCCGCTGTAGAGCCAGAGCTTGGAGTTGGAACATGGGGCGTCGATGCATTCGATGGTGACCAGGTCGTTGCCGGGCTTGCCGTCGATGTTGCCCGAGGCGATCACTTGCCTCAGGCGGCTCCAGTCACCGTCGTAGGGGTGGACGAGTTCCTGCCGGGTGTGGACCCACGGCACGCCGAGCCCGTTGTTGGGATAGAGCCAGAGCTTGTTGTCGGGCAGGCGGACGATGTAGTCCTCGTACCCGTCGGGCGGCAGGCTTGGGTCGGTGAAGTTGGCGTAGTCGCCGCGGTGGGCGATGAGCGCGGCGCTCCAGCCGCCGTCGCCGATTTGCTGCCCTGCGCCGGCGAATCTGCCGGTGCCGTTGCCGGGATACAGGAAGAGCCTGGCCGGCTGGCTGGTGGTGATGAGGTCGGCGTAGCCGTCGCCGTTGAGGTCGCCGGCGACGTCGTGCCGGTAGCCGCCGGATCCAGGGCCGGTGCCGGGGGAGTAGACGAAGTCGTACGGCGTGGTCTTCAGGCTGACCCTGTCGAGGGTGCCGTCGACCGGCGAATGGTTGCCGGCGTCGTCGTAGGCGATGACGGTGAGCTTGCTCGCGGGGCTGCCGGTGGGGGTGACGGTGATGGTGGCTGAGTTGTCAGCGGCGGCATCCACCCACGTTCCGCGGTAGCACCGAGAGCTGGACACGGCCAGTTCGCGGTCCATGGCATAGCAGAATCCGGCGAGGTCACTCGCGGTGTGCGAGAGCTTCAGCTGCGCCGCGTGCCGGGCGGGGAACTTGACCACGTCCGTGTCCGAAGCAGGGTCCTTGCCGTCCAGGGTGCGGACCGTGACCGCCTTGTCGGGGCCGATCCGGTCGACCGTGAAGGAGCAGGCGGTGGTGACGGCGCTGGCCGTTCCTTCCTGGTCCTTTGCCTGGACCGTCCAGGAGTACTTCCCGTTGGCCAGCTGCGAGTGGGGCATGGTGACCGAGGCGGTCTTGCCGGAGGCCACCGTGGACAGTGACGGATTCGGTCCGAAGGACACGACAGCATTGTTCGCGTTGCGGACGGTGAAGTAGGCGCCGACGTTGCCACCGTCCTTGTCGGTGACCTTGGCTGTCAGAGCGAGACCGTTGTTGCCGATCACACCCCCGCAGGCGACCTGCTTGTTGTCCTCACCGCCCGGGGCCCAGGTGCCTTCGAAGGCCGCCGAAGTGTCCACGGTAGGCAGGTAGTTGTAGGTGACTTCCAGGACAGGGTTGTTGCGCAGGCGCTTGAAGCTGTCGACCCTTCCCTCGTAGCCGGAGTCCGCGCGCAGCCCCAGAGTCAGGTAACCGAGTTTGCTGGAGGCGGTCTGCTGCACGTAGTTCTTCAGGGCCGCGCTGCGGAAGTCGTGGCCCTGGACGCCGGGGCAGTAGGTGGGGTTGCCGTGGGCGAAGGAGTCGGCGTCCAGCAGGGTGTTCCAGAACGAGCTGGTGTTCTGGCTGTTCCAGGTCGGGGCGGTGTTGATGGGGTCGGTCGCCCACAGCTCGGTCGGTCCTGCCGCGGACGCGCTGCACCCCCAGGAGTGGGTCTGCTCGACGGCGAAGGTGGCGTCGAGGATGGTGGCGCCCTCCAGGCCGGTGGTGTTCATGGCGAAGAACGACCGGGTTCTGCCGGTGCCGTTGAAGCCGATGCGGGGCTCGTCGGCGGGACGGTCGGAGTTCCATCCCGATCCGTTGACGTACGAGTCCGAGGGGGTGGCCGAGTACACCACCGCCCACCGCTCCCGGTAGCCGCCGGTGAAGGCCGGGTCCACGATCAGAGGAAACTGGTCGGCCGAGGCCAGCAGCGCCGGGTCCGGTGTCAGGGTGAGGGTGCTGCCGGTGACATCGGCGCCCACCGGCGCGGTCTGCGGCTGCGGGTCCTGCTCTTCGGCCGCAACACTGCTGAAGCTGGTGAAGGCGGCCGTCTTGGCGGTGGGAGCCGGCTCGGCTTCCGCCGCAGCGGGCTGTTCCCACATCTTGGGGCGCGGCGCGCTGAAGACAACATTGCCGGCCGGGTCCCGGGCGATCAGGTTGTCGCCCGCGTCCTCGTCCAGGGTCACCCCTTCCGCCTTGACGCCGAAGGTGATGCTCTTCAGGGCCGGGTTGGCGGCGGCCTCGGCGCTGTGGATGACCAGATGTTCGGCGAACCCGTCGACCTCGGCGATCACCTTCAGGTCGACCCCCGGCAGCACCGACCGGTACAGCGCGGTGTTCTGCTCCAGGACCGGCTCCGGCAGCGCCGAGGGCCACGTCAGCGACAGCTTCTTGCCCTGCCTGTCCATGGTGGCGAGCGGACTGTTCCCGCCACCGGAGAACGTGATCGCGAAAGTCGGGGAGAGGGGAGCGACGGTGCCGTCCGGCCGCTTGGTGAGCGTCGGGTCGGTCTTGCGCCAGGTGCCTTCAAGCTTCGACCAGACGGGCGTGGCATGAGCCCGGCGGGTGGTGGTGCCGTCCGGGTTCGCGAAGACCTCCACCGTCTCCTCGCGCCGGTCGAGTATCTCCACCCGCTGACCGCTCCTGGCCGCCTCGGCGTACGCGGTCGCCTCGTAACCCTCTTTTGCAAGAGGAGAGTTGTCCTCCGCAGCGACGGACTTCTCGGGAAAGGCGAGGGAGTTCGCGGCAGTCAGCGGAAGGGCCAGTGCGAGCAGGAAAAGAAGAGAACGTGATCTTCGGTGCCTGAGGTTGGGACGTTTCATGGAGATTCCTTTCCAGGGCGTGACTGCGCTGGATGGGAAGCCGCAGAGTGGAAACATCACGCCCAACGGCCCGCGACTCTATCCAGACTGCCCCCGGGGTGCCGAACCCCTCGCAGCCGCACGCCGCCGAATCCATGCGCCCAAGGAGCGCTCAGCGACCGGGAAACGAGATCCGGAGTGGTGAATTCCGGTTCTGGCAGCGACCACGATGCTGATCAGGTTTGGTCTGATTAAGAAGCAAACCTGCTGGTAGGAGCGTCACGACCCATAGATCCCGCATGTACGCTTCAAGGCCGTCGTGAGCCCTGGAAAATGAGTCACCATCAAGCGATTGGTTGCCACAAGTACCCCTGACGATGTTGGATGCGGGAGTTCTTCTGCTTAGTTGGCTTCATCGGGGTGGGGTTTTCAATGTCGTTGCGCCGTGGCTTCGCCATGCCGTTTTCCAAGCGACCCGGTAGACAGGCAGGGGCACACCTGCGCACCGGTCTCACCGGAGCCATATCCATGGCACTCGGCATTTCCCTCCTGACAGCGCCCGCCTGGGCAGCACCCAACCCCGGATTCACAGTCCGCGACGTACCAAAGACCCCTTCGGTCAACGGCACAGACCTGCCGCGGTCCACCCAATCCGCCCCGCAGCCCACGCCCCAGCGGTGGACGCCGCCCCCCACCACCTGGCCGACGGCAGGCCAGGCCGACGTCACCCTCACCGGCACCACAGCCGCAAAGGCGCTCCACACGATCGGCGGGCTGCCGGTCCGCATCGGCACAGCCCCGACGGCGGCACCGAAGGCGGCAGCACCCGCGGCCAAACCCGCAGCCGACCACCTGCGCGTCACCCTCAAGGACCGCAAGACCGCGCAGAAGGCGGGCGTCGAAGGCCTCCTTCTGTCGGTGCAGCGCACCAAGGCCCAGGCCACAACCGGCCGCGCCGAACTCGAGATCGACTACAGCCGAATCCGCGGCGCCTACGGTGCCGGCTGGTCCTCCCGCCTGAAGCTGGTCACCCTGCCCGCCTGCGCCCTGACCACCCCCGCCAAGGCCGAGTGCCGCACGCGCACCCTGCTGCCGACGAAGAACAACACCAGCAAGCACACGCTCACTGCCACCGTCCCCCTGGCACAACCGACGGCCACGGGCACGGCCACGACCGCTGGCGCCGCAGCCATGGCCGCCGCGCCCACTGCCGCGCCCACCGGCGCGACCGTCCTCGCGGCGACCGCAGGCACCGACGGAGCGGAAGGCTCGTTCAAGGCGACCTCACTCTCCCCCTCCGGCTCCTGGTCGGCGGGCGGCAACTCCGGCGGCTTCGGCTGGAGCGTGCCCATCGACATCCCTGCAGCGCCCGGTGGTCTGACCCCCAAGGTCCAGCTCTCCTACAACTCCTCAGCCGTGGACGGACGCACGGCCTCCACGAACAACCAGCCCTCCTGGATCGGCGAAGGCTGGGAGTACTCGCCCGGCTTCATCGAGCGCCGCTATGCCTCGTGCGAGAACGACAAGCAGGGCGGCAACAACACCGAGAAGACCGGCGACCTGTGCTGGAAGTCCGAGAACGCCGTCCTCTCCCTCAACGGCTCCTCCAACGAGCTGGTCTGGGACGCGGGTAAGGGCACGTGGAAGCTCGCGAATGACGACGGCTCGCGCGTCGAGCGCATCTACGACACGAGCCCGAACAACTCCGGTGACGAGGACTCCGAGTACTGGCGGGTGACCACCCTCGACGGCACCCAGTACTGGTTCGGCAAGAACCGTCTGCCGGGCTGGAGCACCGGCAAGGACGAGACGGACTCCGTCTACACCGTCCCCGTCTTCGGCAACCACTCCGGCGAGCAGGGCCACGAGTCCACCTTCGCCGCCTCCGCCGAGCAGCAGGGCTGGCGCTGGAACCTCGACTACGTCGTCGACCCGCACGGCAACGCCATGGCCCTCTACTACGCCAAGGGCGCCGGCTACTACGCGAAGAACAAGAAGTTCGACGCCCCGGTGGCCTACACCCGCGGCGGCTACCTCGCCAAGATCGACTACGGCCTGCGCGCGGGCGCGGTGTACTCCACCGCCCTCCCGGCCGGCCGGGTCACCTTCGGCGTGTCCGACCGCTGCCTGTCGGACTGCACCTTCGACGCGGCCCACGCCGCCAGCTGGCCCGACACACCGGTCGACCTCATCTGCAAGGTCGCGACCGAGTGCCTTCAGGCGTCTCCCTCGTTCTGGGACCGCAAGCGGCTGACCAGCATCAACACCTACTCGCTCGTCGGCACCGCACTGCAGCCGGTCGACACCTGGACCCTCACCCAGTCCTTCCCCGCCACCGGAGACACCTCCACCCCCTCCCTGTGGCTGGACTCCATCCAGCGCACCGGCAAGGCCGGCACGGTCGCTGACATCACCCTGCCCAAGACCGTCTTCGGCGGCGAGATGATGGCGAACCGGGTCGACGCCGCCGAGGGCCGCCCGCCGCTGTACAAGAAGCGCATCACGCAGGTCACCAACGAAACCGGTGGCCAGACCCTGGTCACCTACACCCCCGCCGAGTGCACCCCGACCGCGCTGCCGGCCGCCGACACCAACACCAAGCGCTGCTACCCGTCCTGGTGGACACCGGACGGCGCCGTCGACCCGGTCAAGGACTGGTTCCACAAATACCTCGTCAACCGCATCGTCGAGGACGACACCACCGCCGGCACCGGCTCGGAGTCCAAGACGACGACCTACGAGTACGTCAACGGACCCCACTGGCGCCGCGACACCAGTGAGTTCACCCTCGACAAGCACCGCTCCTGGAGCGACTTCCGCGGCTACGGCACCGTCCGTACCTACGTCGGCACCGTCAACCGGGTCAAGACCTCCAGCACCTACTTCCTCGGCATGGCAGGCGACACCCTCGCCGACGGCACCGCCCGCACCGTCGCCAAAATCAACGGCATCACCGACCGCGAGGACTTCGCCGGCCGCAAGGCAGGCGACTGGACCTACGACAAGGACGGCACCGGCGGCAAGGTCGTCGAGAAGACCCTCTACACCCCCTGGGAGTCGGCCGCCACCGCCACCCAGACGGTCAAGGGCATCACCGACCCGGACAAGCCCACCACCCCGGCGCCGACCCTCCCGGCCAAGACCGCCCAATACTCCGGCACGGTCAAGGAAACCGACCAGACCCTCCTCGACGACGGCACCTGGCGCACCCTCACCACCCGCCGCGGCTACGACACCACCTACGGCCTGCTCACCAGCGCAGGCGACGACGGCGCCGGCGAGGTGGAGGCGCAGTGCACCCGCACCAGCTACGTCACTCCCGACACCACCAACTGGCTCATCGCCTACCCGGACGAGGTCACCACCAGCAGCCACACGGCCTGCGAGACCGCCCCCGCGAACACCGCGATCACCGGCAAGGCCCGCACCTTCTACGACAACAAGGCCGCCGGCGCCGCCCCCGCAGTAGGCAAGGCCCACGTCACCAAGACGCAGCAGGCAGCCCGGTTCGGCCTCGACGGCGCACCGGTGTGGGAAACGCTGGCCGAGACCACTCACGACCAGTACGGCCGCGCACTCACCGTCAAGGGCCAGGACGGCCAGACCAGCACCACCGCCTACACCCCCACCACTGGCGCACAGCCCACCAAGGTCACCGTCACCAACCCCAAGGGGTACGCCAGCAGCAGCACCTTCGACGGCATGCGCGGGCTCACCCTGACCGCGACCGACGCCAACGGCTGTACCACCACCAGCGCCTATGACGCGCTCGGCCGCCTCACCCAGGGCTGGCGCGCTGGCCGCGCCACCACCGACGAACCCAACGTCACCCACACCTACAACCTCTCCGCGACCGCGCCGTCGACCGTGACGACGAAGGCGCTGCACGAGAACGGCACCTGGCGCACCTCCGTCACCCTCTACGACTCACTTCTGCGAGCCCGCCAGACCCAGACCGACGCCATCAGCACCGCCGGCCGCGTCATCACCGACTCCTTCTACGACACCCACGGCCGCGCCTTCCGCACCAACGCTCCGTACTTCAACAGCAACCCCGTCTCCCAGACCATCCTCTCGGTCACCGACAACCAGATCCCGAGCGCCACACTCACCGAATACGACAACCGCGGCCGCACCGCCGCCGCCATCACGCTCTCCCTGAACGTCGAGAAGTGGCGCACCACCCACACCTACGGCCCCACCTGGACGGCCAGTGTGCCCCCGGCGGGCGGCACCGCCACCCTCACCGTCAGCGACGTCCGCGGCCGCATCGCCGAAACGCGCCAGTACAAGGACCGCAACCCCCTCATCGGCGCCGCGGCCACCCAGTACGAGGCCACCACCCGCACCTACGACAGTGCCGGCCGCCTCGCCAAACTCACCGACGCCTCCAAGCACAACTCCTGGACCTACACCTACGACCTCCGCGGCCGCCAGACCAGCACGACAGACCCGGACAAGGGCACGGTCGCAACGGCGTACGGCACGGACGGACGGATCCAGACCGTCAAGGACGACCGCGACGTCACCCTGGCCACCACCTACGACGAGCTGGGCCGCAAGACCAGCCTGCGCAAGGACTCCGTCACCGGCACCAAGCTGGCCGAATGGACCTACGACACCGCCACCGGCGGCAAGGGCATGCCCGCCAGCTCCATCCGGTACGACAACTCCGTCACACCGGCAGCCGCGTACACCACCGCCGTGACCGGCTACGACACCGCCGGACGGCCCACCGGCACCACGGTCACCGTCCCCTCCGTCACCGGCGAAGAAGAACTCGCCGGCACCTACACGGTCGCCACCACCGCCACCGCGGTCAACGGCCTGCCCAGCACCGCCACCTACACCACGGGCAACACCCACGCCACCACCGCTCTGCCCCAGGAGACGGTCACCAGCCAGTACGGCGCCCAGGACCAGCTGTCCATCGTCAGCGGCACCAACACTGCGGGGACCATCGCCCAGGTCTACCTGCGCGGCGCCGCCTACAGTCCCTTCGGCGAACTCGAGCAGGCCCATCTCGGCAACCTCGGCAAGCGGGTCATCCAGACCCTCACCTACGAGTCCTCCACCCGCCGCCTTATGGGTGTCGACGTCGACCGTGAGGCAGCCGGTCCTTCCCTCCTGTCACGTCTGGCCTACACCTACGACCCGGCGGGCAACATCACCCGGATCCGGGACGCCCAGAACGACGCCACCACCGTCGACGACCAGTGCTTCAGCTACGACTGGGCCCGCCGCATGACCGAGGCCTGGACCACCGGTGACGCCTGCGCCACCAAGCCCGTGGACGGCACCGGCACCCCGAACCTCGGCGGCGTCGACCCGTACTGGACCAGCTGGACCTTCACCGACACCGGCCAGCGCAAGACGGAAACCCAGCACAAGGCCGGCCCCGTCACCGCCGACACCACCCGCACCTACACCTACCCCACCACGGAGGGAGCGGCGCAGGCGCACGGCGTCCGCAGCGTCACCGCAACCGGCGGCGCCACCGGCAAAGACACCTACGCCTACGACGTCACCGGCAACCTCACCCTCAAGGACACCGCCTCCGGCCCGGCCCAGACCCTGACCTGGAACGACGAAGGCAAGCTCGCCAGCTCCACCGTCTCCGGCGCCACCACGAGCTTCCTGTACGACGCCGAGGGCACCCGCATCCTCAAGCGGGACCCGGACAAGACCACCCTTTACCTGCCCGGTGGCCAGGAACTCGCCCTGACCAAGGCAACCAATGTCCTGGAAGGCACCCGCTACTACACGGTCCCCGGCGGCTCGGCGATCCGCACCAGCAACGACGGCAAGGTCCGCCTGCTGGTAGCCGACCACCACAACACCAACGTCCTTTCCGTCAGCGCCACCACCCTCACCTTCAACCGCCGCAAGACGCTGCCGTACGGCGCCCCCCGCGGCGCGGCCCCGGCCTTCTGGCCCGGCCACAAGGGCTTCGTCGGCGGCGACATCGACCCCACCACCAGTTTCACCCACATCGGCGCCCGCGAATACGACCCCACCCTGGGCCAGTTCATCAGCGCCGACCCCCTCCTCGAAATCGACAAGCCCCAAACCCTCAACGGCTACAGCTACGCAGCCCAAAACCCCGTCACCTTCAGCGACCCCACCGGCCTCGGCCTCGACGACGGCACCGGCCGCACAGAGCGTCCGGGTAAGAAGACTGGCGAGGGAAGCGGCAAGCCCAGGGGCGGAGTAAACGAGTCTCCTTCAAAGCAGCAGGGCCGGTCGGGTGCCGAAATTGCAGCGGACAAGACCAGGCACGACGCTGCAGTCACGGCTGTGGCCGCTTTCCTACGTGCCCAGTGGGCGCACAACCCCGAAGTGCAGGTGCACACCGAATACTGGATACCAGGTGCGCAGCGTGAGAACGGCAAGGGAGGCTGGGCCGACATCGTCATGGTCTTTGAGGATGACATATATGTCTGGGAGATGAAGTCCGCCATTCAAGCCGAGACCGATGGACCAGCGACACTGGATCGCTATATTAATGCCTTGAATAAGATAGAGCAGAAGAAACCATTTGGTCGGTCCGTGCACCGAGGCTGGGAACTTCCGCAAGTGGCGACAGTGGACCCGCTGAACGCTCGAAATCAGCTGGTCGCGCAATCAACTCGAACACGCCCGGCTTCTGTGCGAACAGGCAGCAAGTATAAAGGGGTGGTCGGCTGGTGGACGCGTAGGCAATTGCCGAGAGGGAGATCTCCGGAGGGGATGGAGCCGGTAACTGTGCCTGCACCGCTTACAGTTCAGGCTTGGCAGCCGACGCCGCAACAGCAGCGCGATGTTGCACTGGGTGCCATTACGGCGGGAGTAATCTATGTACTCGGCAGGATGCTGACCGATCCTACTGGTCTGTCAGGTTAACCCTGAATTACAGAAATGCGCGATGAAAACGACCGCCTGAAAACGGATTTATCGCGGTCGAGCACTTCAAAGGGCCGCCCCTAAGCTTCCGGATTGCCCTAGCGGACTGGGAATCTGGATCTATCGGAGTTGAGTTGAATGTTCCAGGCTAGCCTGCCCTGCGGTATGGCTCGCGGCAGCCACTCACGGTGGCGGGCCAGCATGCTGATCATGGCGCGGTAGCCGACGTCGGCCTCATGCGCAGCCCTGGGCTGAACTTGCGCGGAAGCATGGAGTGGTAGCCGCCCGTGCCTGCCAGTTCCAATCAGAAGATTTTGCGCCATGCGCTTCACGGCCTCGAAGAGAGCTTTTACTATCATTCGAGATGGGCGTGTTCCCGGTGATAGGTGCGGGGCAGGGTGTTCATGAGTTTGTTCGATTTCCCGCCCGCGCTCAGTGAAACTCTGGAGTTCTAGATGGACGTCTTCTCTTCAATTAATTCCGGCCTTAGTCACGGCCTTGTCGCCGAATTCACAGTGTACGGTGAAGAGGGGGGGTATTTGGAGGCGGCTGCGTTCGCGTGGCTCACTGAAGGATTCCGAGCTTCGGTCGCAATAGAGGGTGAGGGTGATCCCCCTTCGGATCTCCTCTCTGCAGCTGGATTCCGGCCCAGGGGGAAGGGGGCTTCGCCCGGTGGCGGCGGGGCGCTATGGGGGCGCTTGACTGTCTCCCCTGCGGGAACATTTGAGGTGCTTAGTAAACCCTATTCTCAGAAATTTCTGCCTTGGCTTGAGCGTTGCATCGATGGGCGTCCGGAATCGGTCATTGCGGAAATAGGAGAGTTTTCGGAGCGTGGTGAGGTCGGGAACTCGGACCTGCGTTTCTCGGTGTCCTTCGACGAGGAGCTGCCGAGTTATGTGAAATTGAGGTATCACGTCGACGATGCGATGCTGACTGGCCCGGAAACCGCTAGGGTTGAGCATGCGCGCCTACTTGCGGCATCTAACTGGGTGTGCAGTAAATATGACGTAGTGTTCGGCCACTTGTCTTACGATCACGCGGGTGGAGCCACCGAGCTCGAACGCTACTTGCGGGGGCCTGCCCGCGTTCCGACGCTAAATACTCCCCGGTGGCGCGAGTGTCTTAGGGGCTACTCATGGCTGATGACGATTCCTGGAGAGGTGGTGCGCGCCTTGGGCGGTGTGAATGTTTTGCGAGATTCGGGCGCATTCTGGGTGATCTCTCCACTGCCGAACGGATCAATCATGCTTCAAGCTACACCTACATTCAACGAGTACCAAGGAGAGGCGGTGAAGAGTGTTCTCCGTGCTGTGCGAGATGTGCTCATTACCGGCGAATTCCGGCCTCCTGCCCCTGCTCCTGGGCAGCCGCCGACGCACATGGTGATTTTCGGCGAGTGACTCATCTTGCCGTTGGGGCCGCCCCGCCACACTCGGCTATTGATCAGAAACTCATGGGGTTCTCGTCCAGGACGTAGCGGACGTGTGGGCCGCCGAAGTAGCCCGGACGATGTGCGGCTGGCGCTGGCGCTGGTGTCGGCGGAAGAGGCGGCGGGTTTCGGCGGCGAGTTCGGCTTGATCGCGGGCTTGGTGCTGCAGGGGCAGGCTGTGCTTGAGGTCGGCGTTTACCAGCTCGTCGGGGTTCAGCTCGGGCGAGTACGGCGGCAGGAAGTGCAGTTCGACGTCGTCGGGGTGTGCGGCGAGCCAGTCGCGCACCTTCCTGGACCGGGGGGCGGAGTGTCCGTCGACGACGAGGTGGACCTTGTGGTCGAAGTGACCGGCGAGCCGGTCCAGGAAGCGGCACATCACCTCCGCGGTGAAGCTCTCGGTGAAGACCATGAAGTGCATCCGGCCCTTGGTGCTGATCGCCGACATCGCGTTCACGGAGAAGCGGTTCCCGCTCCGCCGCACGACGGGCGTCTTCCCCTTCTCTCCCCAGGTGCGGCCGGTGACCTGGCCGGATGGGATGCCGACCTGGTCGGCGAAGAGGATCTCACCGCCTTCGGCCTTCGCCTTCGCGCGGATCTTCGGCCAGGTCTCCTGGTGCCAGCGGCGCACGGCCTCGGGGTCCTGTTCGACGGCCCGTTTGTCCGGGCGCTGGAAGGACAGCCCCCACCGCTTCAGGTACTTGCCCACCCCCGGTTCGGTCATCCGCACCCGGTACAGCTTCGCGATCAGGTCACCGATCAGCCGCTGCGTCCACAGCTGCCCGCTCAAGCCCACGTCACAGGGGCGGTGGTCGAGGACCGCCTGCCGTACGGCGGCCTGCTCGGCCTCCCCGAGCATCTGGTGCACCCCGACCGGCTTGCCCCGCGGCTGCATGACCAGCGCCTCTCGCCCGCCGGCCTGCCACTTCGCCCACCAGATGTCGACGGCCTTCAGTGACACGCCGAAGACTGCCGCCACGTCTTCACGGTTCCGGCCCGCCACCAACGCGGCCACCGCCCGCAGCCGCAGGGCCTCCTGCGCCGACGGCGACAGATGCCGCGCGTCCCCCACCAGATCGCTCACACCCCGCCAACGACCCAGAACCCAAACCGTTTCGGATCAATAGATCTCGAAGTTGGGCCACTCCCGGAGGGCCTGCTGGGAGCGGCATGCGACAAGCCGCCGGCAGGTCCGGTTGGCGCTCGCCGACCGGATCGCGGTGTTCACGGACACTGAGAACGGCCGCGCTGAGCGCGGCTGGTCAAGTCCCCCAACCACGCCCGGGGAGCGGTGGGGCCGTACAGCCCCCACGAAGTGGCTGCCCAGAACGTTCGTCTCACGGCCCTACTACAGGGGGCCCCGGCGCCTCCAGGAAGGGCTTCCGGTCTCCCGTAGGCGTGTGGCCCTGTGCCTGGCAGAATGTGGGAGTGCACGTAGTCAGAGTTGCAGGCTGTTTTTGCCTGCTGTTTTTGCTCGTAGGCTGTGGTGGATCGGGGATTTCTGCCCGACCTCACGGCGGACACGAGCATCTGGAGGCGACGGCTTCGATGGACCCGAGCTCTATCACTGTTCTGGTGACCTTCGTCGGTGGCCCGGCCGACGGCCGGACTGAGCATCTGCCGGTGTCCGAGGCGACGGGCAGGATCACTGTCGCTGGTGTGGTCTATCAGAGCAACCCAGGCCCGCCGCCGGAGGTGAAGGACACTCCCAAGGGTCTGGCCCAGGTGATGCGGCCTGTCTGAGGCAACTCAGATGGTGCTTTCGGGCTGGGTGGTTGCTGACGGATATTCCTTCCGGCGCCGCCGATACCTGACCCGATTCGTCAGTGGTGATGGGGTCTTGGTGAGGTGATCGGTTCACCCTGGTTTGTCCTCGTGGAGAGGTCTGGGTGCGTCACGTGTCGCTGCGGCTGCGCCGGGTTCCAAGGGCGCGGGGTGGTGATGCCCCCCGTTCTGGTCTTCGTCGGGGCGGGGGCCGGCAGTCAGGTGATGGTTGGGAGGCTGGAGATCCTGCTCCAGGCGGTGGTGAACGCGCTTGCCCAGGGCCAGGTGGCCTCGACTCGGAGCCATCGGCGCCGGGCATGCCGGGCCAGGCGGGCGGGCAGGTGAGTAGAGCCGGAACCGCATGGTGCCCGGTTCGGCGTCGGTAAGGAAGGAATTAATTAAGCAGGAGTTAGAGGTCCTAACATAATGAGGTAGTCACCAGCAGGCGACGCACTGGGTGAGGTCTTCCGACAGGAAGAGCGTGAAACGTCTCTGCGATCCGGTGACGGTCGCCATGTAGACCCGAGCTGTTCCTGCGGCTTGGAGTCCGGCGATGGCTTCGGCAAGTCCGGGCCGAGGTGTGACGCCCGTGTCGAGCATGACTTCGTGCCGCCACGACCAGATGTCCCAGAGCTGAAGTTCCCCCTTGAGCCTGGACAGCGGGTGGTTACGCTGCGGGGGTGAGGTCTTGCGCCGTCAGCGCCCTGGTTTCAACGGGGGTGACGTACCCGTAGACGGGATGCTTGCGCAGGCGGGTGCGGTTGTACTCGAC
>NZ_BMQQ01000037.1:24478-60574 GCF_014648195.1 Streptomyces purpureus | reverse complement strand
GTAGGACGCCGCCGAACAATCATTGTGGGAAAGCCCCGCACCTTATGGTGCGGGGCTTTCCTGCGTTCACCACCAATTCGCTTTTGAAGAAGCCGGCCTTGCCCCTGCCGGGCAAGACCGACCTTTTCAGAGGCGGCCTGCGGCCTTCAGCGCGAGATAGGCGTCTGCCAGAGCAGGGGCCAAGTCGTCCGGCGTCGCGTCGACGACTGTGACGCCATGACGCTGAAGTTGCTCGGCCGTGCGGCGACGCTGAGCCTGGGCCTGGGTGCCGGCAGCGGCCTCGTAGACCGCATCGACGGTTCCTCGGGCCTTCGCCACCGTATCGGCGTGAGGGTCCGCCACCGAGGCGACCAGGACCGTGTGGCGCTGTGTGAGCTGAGGGAGGACGGGGAGAAGCCCCTCCTCGATCGGGGCGGCGTCGAGAGTGGTCAGCAGGACAAGAAGCGATCGGCGGGGTGCGTTGGCCAGGGCAGTGGCGGCCAGGCCGTGTGCATCCGTCTCCACGAGCTCGGGCTCAAGAGTGGCCATGGCGTCCACCACGGCGGGCAGAACGTCGCCGGCCGAGCGCCCTCGGACCTGGGCGCGTAGACGGCGGTCGTATGCCAGGAGACCCACGCGATCACCAGCCTTGGAAGCCAGGGCCGTGAGCAGAAGTGCCGCGTCCATCGCGGCGTCCAGGCGGGGGACGTCCCCTACGCGGCCGGCCGACGTGCGGCCTGTGTCGAGCACGATCAGGATGTGACGGTCCCGCTCCGGGCGCCACGTGCGGACGGCGACCGCGGACTGCCGGGCCGTGGCCCTCCAGTCGATCGATCGAGTGTCGTCGCCCGGCACGTACTCCCGCAGGCTGTCGAACTCGGTGCCCTCGCCGCGGGTCAGCAGGCTGGTACGGCCATCCAGTTCGCGTAGGCGGGCCAGTCGGGACGGCAGGTGCTTGCGGCTTGTGAAGGGAGGCAGGACGCGGACCGTCCAGGGGACCTTGTGGCTACCCTGGCGGGCCGCGAGACCGAGCGGGCCGTAGGAGCGGATGGTGACGCGTTCCGATGCGCGGTCGCCTCGGCGGGTGGGGCGCAGGGCGGTCGTGATGCGGCGGCGCTCGCCGGCCGGGACGGTGATGCGGTGTCGGGAGGCGGCCTGGTCAGTGCCGGGGAGCCAGCTGCTGGGCGGCCAGGCGTCGCGGAGATGCGCACGCAATCGACGGCGTGAGGGGTTGGCGACGGTGAGCTGGACCTCGGCGGCGTCACCGAGTCGAACTGTTGTGTCACCGCTTCGGGTGAACTGCAGCGTTCGCACTGGCGCTGCCATCGCGTAGTCGCACAGAATTGCTAGCGAGAGAGGCGCGTTCACCGCAAGCAGCCCCGTCCAGCTGGGGGCGAGGATGCCTACGGGGAGTGAGCCGATGGCGGCGATGAGCGCGGTTCGTCCGGTGAGGGCCACGGGTCACCGGCTCATCGGGGGACAGGGACGTGGGCGAGGATCGCCGTGATCACCGAGTCGGCGGTGACGCCCTCCATCTCGGCTTCCGGCCGGAGTTGGATGCGGTGGCGCAGAGTGGGCAGGGCGAGTGCCTTCACGTCGTCCGGGGTGACGTAGTCCCGGCCGGTGAGCCAGGCCCAGGCTCGCGCGGTGGAGAGCAGGGCGGTGGCGCCTCGGGGGGAGACGCCCAGAGTGAGCGAGGGGGATTCACGCGTGGCACGGCAGATATCGACGACGTAGCCGGCGATTTCCGGCGAGACGGTCGTCTTGGCGACGGCGGCACGGGCCGCTTCCAGGTCGGCCGGGCCGGCCACGGGACGGACTCCGGCAGCCTGCAGGTCGCGGGGGGTGAAGCCGTCGGCGTGACGGGTCAGGACGCTGATCTCGTCCTCCCGCGACGGCAGCGGCACCGTCAGCTTGAGGAGGAAGCGGTCCAGTTGGGCCTCGGGGAGGGGGTAAGTCCCCTCGTACTCGACCGGGTTCTGGGTGGCGGCCACCAGGAACGGATCGGGGAGCGGGCGAGGGGTGCCGTCGACGGTGACCTGGCGCTCCTCCATCGCCTCCAGGAGCGAGGACTGGGTCTTGGGAGGGGTGCGGTTGATCTCGTCGGCGAGCAGAAGGTTCGTGAAGACGGGGCCCTGCTGGAAGGAGAACTCGGCGGTGCGGGCGTCGTAGACGAGTGACCCGGTGACATCGCTCGGCATCAGATCGGGGGTGAACTGGACGCGCTTGGTGTCCAGTTCGAGGGAGGCCGCCAGGGCGCGGACCAGGAGCGTCTTGGCAACGCCCGGGACGCCTTCGAGAAGCACATGGCCGCGGCAGAGCAGAGCGACGACGAGTCCGGTGACCGCGGGGTCCTGGCCGACCACGGCCTTCGCGATCTCGGTGCGCAATGCCTCCAGGGAGGATCGCGCGCGGTCCGAGCTCTCTGCGGTCTCGGGGGGCGGGGCGCTCATGAGGTGCGTACCTCTCTTTCGAGGGCGTCGAGTTGGTCTGCCAGGCGGACAAGAGCGGTGTCGTCGGCGGGAGCGGGGCCGAAGAGCAGGTCGGTGAGATCCCGGGCGCCGTCGGGGAGACGGCTGGAGAGCGCCGGGAGAAGGGCCTCGGGGGAGTGGGCGTCGCGTGCGGGGACGCCGAGGAGCGGGGCCAGGCGGGTGCGTGCGGCGGCGCGGAGTACGGAGGCGGCGCGGTCGCGGGCGTTGGCTTTGCGGTAGAGGCGGGCGCGGCCCTCGGTCGCTTCGGAGGCGCGGATGGCGACCGGGAGGCGTTCGGCGACGAGGGGGCCGAGGCGGCGGGCTCGCCAGATGGCGGCGAGCACGGCGGCGATCGTGAGCTGGAGGGTGCCCCACAGCCATCCGGACGGGATGAGATCGACGAAGGCGGTCTCTTCTGCCTCGTCGAGCTCGTCGCGGGCGGAGGAGTCGGAGAGTGAGGGGAGGTACCAGACCAGATGGGGCCGGGAGCCGAGGAGTTGGAGGGCGAGCGAGGCGTTGCCCTCCTTGTCGAGACGGTCGTTGTAGAGGAGGTCCGGCGAGCCGATGAGGATGGTGTCGGTGCCCGCGGCGTCGATGCGGAGCAGGGTCGGCAGACCGTCGCTGAGGTAGCAGGACTCGGTGGGTGGGCGTTCCGTGGCGTAGCGCTCGCCGCCGATGTCGGCGCTGCCCGCGCGGACGGCGGCCGGGAAGGAGCACTGTGGTGCGCGGGCTTCGACGGGGACCGGAGACTTCGCGCTGATGCCGGGGACCAGGGTCCCGACGGAAGGCCGGCCCGGGGCGAGGAGGACCGTGCGGGTGCCGGGCTTGGCCATCGCCGAGCGGAGATCCTGCTGTTGAGTTTCCGTCAGCAGATCGGGGGTGGTGACCAGGAGGGTCGTGTCCGTGCCCGTCTCGGAGGTGGCCTCGTCGAGGGTGGTGGCGACGCGGATGGTGACGCCCTCGGTCTTGAGGAGTTCGGCCACGGCGCGGCTGCCGTACTGGTCGGCGGAGCGCGGGTCGAGGCGGCCGTGGTGGTCGCCGGAGCGGACGGCGGCCATGACGATGCCGGCGGTGACGAGGATGGCCAGGGCGAGCAGGATGCCGCGGGTCCGGGTCCAGATCTGGTGTGCCGTCAGGGCGGTCGACGTGGAGGTCGTGGGCGTGGTGCTCACGCTGCGCCTCCCGGGGCCGCCGCCAGGTCGGGCTTCGTGCGCTCCAGGGACTCGTCGAGCTCGCGGACCCGGTGGTACGCGGAGGCGTCGGCGGTGCGTCCGCCGTACGTGATGTCGTCGAAGACGCGGGCCGCGGCGCGGAGTTCGTCCGCGTGGGCCGGGAGGGGCCGGCCGGCCTCGGCGGCCGCCTCGTCGGCGGTGCGCCCGGGGCGGGGGTCGAGGAGGGTGCGCTCCTCCAGAGAGCGGACGATGGCCCGCATCCGCTCCTGGACGGCTTGGTTCCAGCGGTCGGCGGCGGCATGCCGTTCGGCGGTCGAGCGGTGTTCCGCGGCGGTACGGGGCCCGTCCTCGAAGAGGGAGTCCGCGGTGCCAGGGGTGCGCCTGGGGGTGCCGAGCCGCCACCACAGGGCGCCGACGACCGCGAGGACGACAAGGACGATGGCGACGAGGCCCAGCGTGCCTCCGGGAGAGGCCCCGGAGGCGGCCGCGAAGAGATCTCCGACCCATTCCCAGAAGCGGTCCAGGGCCTCCTGGAGGAGGTTGGGATCGTTCTCGTGGTACATCGGCTTGGACAGCTCCCGCTCCGCCGCCTCGCGGGCGGGGACGCGGGAGGTGTCCACCGGTACGTCGCTGATCGCGCGGCTCAGTGCCGCTGTTGTCGTGCCCCCCGTGGTGGACACCGCATCAGCTCCTGGTCGGGTCGTGGCCGGGAGAGGCGGGGCCGTAGCCGGGGAGGCCGGCGGAGCGGGCGAGTTCGAGGTCGAGCGCTTCGCGGCGGATGCGCTGGTCCACGTAGAGCAGGACGGTCACGCCGGACTGGATCGGGTACGTGATGGAGGAGGCGATCACCGCCCCGATCCCGCTGATGATCAGGAAGGTCCTGCCGAACTCCGGGGCCTTGCCGGACATCAGACCGCTCAGGCCTTCACCCTCGGCCGCGAAGGCGGCGAAGGTGAACGGAATGGCGATGATCATGGAGACCAGCAGCGTCAGGAGCAGCGTGAGGGCCAGCACGCCGAAGACCCGCCACCAGGCGCCCTGGACAAGCTTGGCCGAGCGGCGCATCGCCGCCACGACGCCCTGGCGTTCCAGCATCAGGGCAGGGGAGGCGAGGCTGAACCGGATCATCAGCCAGAAGACGACGCAGACTGCGGCGATCCCGCCCAGTCCGATCAGCGCGGCTCCCGCCGCGCCGCCGATCAAGGCGCCGGGGATCAGGCCCACGGCCATGATCCCGGCGCTGATCATGGGGAGAAGGAGCGTGAGACCGAGGAGCTGAGGAAGACGGGGGCGGGCTTCGGCCCAGGCTTCGCCGAGTGTGACCGGGCGGCCGAGGACCGAGCGGCTGACCACGATCGTCAACAGCGCCGTCGTGACCAGGGTGCCGACGAGGGCGATGAGCAGCGTCGGGCCCAGGCCGATGAGACTGGTCTGCAGACTCTCCACGGCGTCGTCGAGGGCCTCTGCCGGGCTCGCGTCGGGGTTCGCCTGTGGGGGCGCCGGAACGAGATAGCGCTGGACGAGGATGTCGCAGAACTGGGTAATCACGGAGACGGTGATCGTGACCCCGAGGATGGTGCGCCAGTGCGCCCGGAGCGTGGAGACCGCGCCGTCGAGGATCTCGCCGACGCCGAGCGGGCGCAGCGGGATGACGCCCGGCTTCGCGGCCGGCGGCTGACCCCATCCGCCCTGGCGGCCGGGGCCGCCCCAGCCCGGAACGGGCGCCGACGGCGGAACATGACCGGGACCGGGAGCGGTCGACGGGGACCACTGGCCGACGGGCGGCTGTTCCTTGGACCACTTGGAACCGGCACCGCTGCCGTCGGCCGGCTCGGAGGGCCGGGGCACGGAGGCGTTGTCGTCGTGGCCGTCGGAGGGGGCGGATCCGGGCGAAGCCCAGCCCGGAGAGTCGTTCACGGTCGTCCACCTCGAGGAATGGTCGCGGGGCAGGCTCGGCGAGCCGGCTCTGGCACGGTGCCCGGTCGCCCCTTGGGACGGCCGGATGGCGCCCATCGTGCCACGCGGGCCCCCACCGCGGGTCAGGCCGGGGATCTCCTGTGCACCTTCATTGTCGGCGTCGCACCGGGCAGACTGTGCGGATGGCTGATCAGTACGTACAAACCCCCGTCGGAACTGAGCCACCCACCCTCCCTGTCCTGCGCTGGGAGGAACCGCCCGAAGGGCCGGTGCTTGTCCTCCTCGACCAGAGAAGGCTGCCCGTGGAGGAGTCCACCCTCGTCTGCACCGATGTGCCCGCCCTGGTCGACGCGATCCAGACGCTCGCCGTGCGCGGTGCGCCACTCCTCGGCATCGCGGGGGC
Organism: Streptomyces purpureus; assembly: GCF_014648195.1. Lineage (GTDB taxonomy): Bacteria > Actinomycetota > Actinomycetes > Streptomycetales > Streptomycetaceae > Streptomyces > Streptomyces purpureus. The sequence continues at coordinate 54,632 of NZ_BMQQ01000037.1, read as the reverse complement.
CTACGGCGTCTCCCTGGCCGCGCTGCGGGGCTACGACGTCGAGGAGGCGGCGGAGCTGCTGGCGGAGGCGCGCCCCACCGCGGTGAACCTGGCGTACGGCGTACGGCGGGCCGCCGAGGCCCACCGGGCCGCGGTGAAGAACGGCGCCGGCCCCGAGGGGGCGGCCTCGGCCACGCTGGCCGCCGCCCGCGAGCTGCACCGGCAGGACGCCGAGGCCAGCAGGCGGATGGCCGCGCACGGCCTGGCGCTCCTCGACGAGCTCTTGCCGGGAGGCAGCCACAGGATCCTCACCCACTGCAACACCGGGGCGCTGGTCTCGGGCGGGGAGGGCACCGCGTTCGCCGTGGCGCTGGAGGCGCACCGGGCGGGCAGCCTGCGCAGACTGTGGGTCGACGAGACCCGGCCCCTGCTCCAGGGCGCCCGGCTCACCGCGTACGAGGCGGCCCGTAACGGCATGGCGTACACCCTGCTCACGGACAACGCGGCGGGTTCGCTCTTCGCGGCGGGGGAGGTGGACGCGGTGCTGATCGGTGCCGACCGGATCGCGGCCGACGGCTCGGTGGCCAACAAGGTGGGAAGCTATCCCCTCGCCGTGCTGGCGAAGTACCACCATGTGCCGTTCATCGTGGTGGCTCCCCGCACGACGATCGATCCGGACACCCCGGACGGGGCGTCGATCGAGGTGGAGCAGAGAGCGGCCTATGAAGTGACCGAGCTCACAGCTCCGCACGCCGTCGGCGTCGGTCCGGAGGCCGGAACCTGGCTGCCCGTGGCCCCGCTGGGAACGCAGGCGTACAACCCCGCATTCGACGTCACGCCACCGGAGTTGGTGACGGCGATCGTCACCGAGCTGGGGGTGGTGTCCCCGGTCACCGGGGACGAGGTGGCGAAGCTGTGTGCCAGGTCACGACAGGTAACGATTGGCTAATGGGATGATGTCGATATGAAGGGACGCGTCCTTGTCGTCGATGACGACACCGCACTGGCCGAGATGCTCGGGATTGTGCTGCGGGGTGAAGGTTTCGAGCCGTCGTTCGTAGCGGACGGCGACAAGGCACTCGCCGCTTTCCGTGAGGCCAAGCCGGACCTGGTGCTGCTGGATCTCATGCTGCCCGGTCGGGACGGCATCGAGGTGTGCCGGCTCATCAGGGCCGAGTCCGGTGTGCCCATCGTCATGCTCACGGCCAAAAGCGACACGGTCGACGTCGTGGTGGGCCTGGAGTCCGGGGCCGACGACTACATCGTCAAGCCGTTCAAGCCGAAGGAGCTCGTCGCCCGTATCCGGGCGCGGCTGCGGAGGTCCGAGGAGCCGGCGCCGGAGCAGCTGGCCATCGGCGATCTGGTCATCGACGTGGCGGGTCACTCGGTCAAGCGGGACGGGCAGTCCATCGCCCTCACCCCGCTCGAGTTCGATCTCCTCGTGGCGCTGGCCCGTAAGCCGTGGCAGGTGTTCACCCGCGAGGTGCTCCTCGAGCAGGTCTGGGGCTACCGCCACGCCGCGGACACCCGGCTGGTGAACGTGCATGTCCAGCGGTTGCGCTCCAAGGTCGAGAAGGACCCCGAGCGCCCGGAGATCGTCGTGACCGTCCGTGGTGTCGGTTACAAGGCCGGACCGAGCTGACATGTCCCGCGGCAGCGCTGCTCCGAAGCCCGGGAAGCCGGGAGTCCGTGCGGGGCGGGCTGCCGGTCAGGGGCGTGACTCTTCGCGGGTCGGCCGCCTGTTCCAGGGCGGTCGGCTGCTCCAGGACGGGGCACCGGGTGGACCGGTGCTCCGGCTCTTCGCGCGCTGGGTGCGCCGCCCGCTGCTGCCCGCCATGCGGCTGTGGCGGCGGAACATCCAGCTGCGGGTGGTCGCGAGCACGCTGCTGATGTCGCTGGGTGTGGTGCTGCTGCTGGGGTTCGTGGTCATCGGCCAGGTCCGCAACGGTCTGCTGGACGCCAAGGAGAAGGCCGCCCAGAGTCAGGCGGCCGGTGGTTTCTCGGCCGCGCAGGACCGGGCGAGCGCCCCGGGGGGGCCGACCGGGCAGGACGGTGCCGGCCGGAACGGCAGCTCCGTGAACTGGCGCTCCGATCTCGTCCAGCAGCTGGCCAGTGGTGGCCAGAGCGCGTTCAACGTGGTGGCGCTGAGTTTGGAGTCCGAGGGCACCGCCAGCCGGGGCGCCCGGGCCTCCGGCGAGGTCGACCCGACCGCGAGCATCCCCAGCGGCCTGCGGGACTCCGTCGCCCAGGGCACCGGGACCTACCAGACCTTTACCCGGATCAAATACACCAGCGGCAAGGCCTCCGAGCCCGGGCTGGTCCTGGGCAAGCGGCTGAACGACGCCTCCGGCACGCAGTACGAGCTCTACTACCTCTTCCCGCTCACCCAGGAAGAGGACTCGCTCGCCCTGGTCAAGGGCACCCTCGCGACCGCGGGGCTGTTCGTGGTCGTGCTGCTCGGCGCCATCGCCTGGCTCGTCGTACGCCAGATCGTCACGCCTGTACGGATGGCCGCGGGGATCGCCGAGCGGCTTTCCGCCGGCCGGCTCCAGGAACGTATGAAGGTCACCGGCGAGGACGACATTGCCCGCCTCGGCGAGGCCTTCAACAAGATGGCCCAGAACCTCCAGCTCAAGATCCAGCAGCTGGAGGAGCTGTCGCGGATGCAGCGGCGCTTCGTCTCCGACGTCTCGCACGAGCTGCGCACCCCGCTCACGACCGTCCGGATGGCCGCCGACGTCATCCATGAGGCGCGCGTCGACTTCGATCCGGTGACCGCGCGCTCGGCCGAGCTGCTGGGAGACCAGCTGGACCGGTTCGAGTCGCTGCTCGCCGATCTGCTGGAGATCAGCCGCTTCGACGCGGGCGCGGCCGCCCTGGAGGCCGAGGCGATAGACCTGCGTGAGGTCGTACGCCGCGTGATCGGCGGGGCCGAGCCGTTGGCCGAGCGCAAGGGGACCCGGATCCGGGTCGTCGGGGACGAGCAGCCGGTGGTCGCCGAGGCCGACGCCAGGCGCGTGGAGCGCGTCCTGCGCAACCTCGTCGTCAACGCCGTGGAGCACGGCGAAGGCCGGGACGTGGTGGTGCGGCTGGCGTCGGCGGGCGGCGCCGTGGCCGTCGCGGTGCGCGACTACGGAGTCGGGCTGAAGCCGGGCGAGGCGACCCGAGTGTTCAACAGGTTCTGGCGGGCAGACCCGGCACGCGCGCGGACCACCGGCGGTACGGGCCTGGGCCTGTCCATCGCGGTGGAGGACGCCCGGTTGCACGGCGGCTGGCTCCAGGCCTGGGGCGAGCCCGGCGGCGGCTCGCAGTTCCGGCTGACACTGCCGCGTACGGCGGACGAGCCGCTGCGCGGCTCCCCGATACCCCTGGAGCCCGAGGACTCGCGGCGCAACCGGGAGCGGGCGGCCGCCGAGGAGCGGGGCCCGGGCGGGCGCGGCAGCCTGCCCGGGCAGTCGCTGGCGGAGCGCTCCGCGCTGGGCGTGCCGCCGCGCGCCCCGATGCCGCCGCAGGCGGCCGCCGACCCGACAGCGCTGCCGGGCAGCGGAGCCCGGGTTGTGCGGCAGCCGGCGGCCGGTACGGACCGGACCGTGGAGCGGGAGGACAGGACCCTTGGGCGCTGAGCGTCGGAACCACGCGGGCCGTGGGCGCGGCAGCAGGGGGGCGGTGGCGCTCCTCGCATGCGGCGGCGTCCTGCTGGCCGGCTGCGCGTCGATGCCGGACAGCGGTGACGTCAGCAATGTGAAGGCGTCCAAGCCGGGCGACTCGCAGGTGCGGGTGTACGCGGTGCAGCCGCGGGAGAACGCCGAGCCGAACGACATCGTCGACGGCTTCCTCGAGGCGATGACCAGCGACGATCCCGGCTTCGCCACGGCCAGGAAGTATCTGACCAAGCAGGCCGCGCAGAGTTGGAAGCCCGAGGAGCGCATCACCGTGCTCACGACGGCGCCCGACCGGCAGCAGCCGGAGCCGACCGGGCAGGACAACCAGGGCCGCAGCTACCGGCTCTCCGGCCGGCAGCTCGCGACCGTGGACGCCCGGGACGCGTACCAGCCGAAGACGCCCGCCGCCTACAGCGAGTCGATCCATCTGGTCCTGGAGGCCCAGCCGGACGGCCAGAGCAAGCAGTGGCGCATCGACAAGCTGCCGCCCGGTCTGGTGCTCAGCGAGTCGGACTTCCAGCGCAACTACCAGTCGGTCAACAAGTACTACTTCGCCTCCGGGCAGGACTGGGTCGTCGCCGATCCGGTCTACATCCGGCAGCGGCAGGACCCGGTCACGCGCCTGGACCCGGTGGCGCAGACCGTCACCGCGCTCCTGGAAGGGCCGACGAACTGGCTGAAGCCGGTCGTCGACTCGCGTTTCCCGACCGGTACGGCACTGAAGGACGGCGTCCGGACGCTGGTGCCCGACGACCAGAGCAAGCTGGTGGTGCCGCTCAACGAGAAGGCCTCCCAGGTCGGGCACGAGCAGTGCCGCCGGATGTCGGCGCAACTGCTCTTCACGCTGGCCGATTTGCCGTCGGTGCGGGTCGAGCAGGTGGAGTTGCAGCGGGCCGACGGCTCCCAGCTCTGCGTGGTGGGCAAGGCGCAGGCGGAGGAATTCGCCCCCGACCGCCCCTCGGGCACCCCCGACAACCCGTACTTCGTGGACGCCCAAGGCAGGCTCGCGCTGCTCGACGCGGGCGCCAAGGAGGTCGGAAAGCCGGAGAACGTACTGGGCCCGTTCGGCAACGGCGTCGTGAAGCTCTCCGCGGTCGCCGTGGCGCGCGACGAGAAGCACGCCGCCGGTGTCACCCATGACGGCCGTCAGCTGCGGGTCGCCTCGATCATGTCGGACGGTGAACTGCCGGAGCCACTGGTCACCAGCAAGGCGAAGCAGGCCGCCGACCGCCTGTCGGCGCCGAGTTGGGACGCGCGCGGGGACCTGTGGGTGGCCGACCGCAATCCGCAGAACCCGCGGCTGCTGATGCTGTCCGGCGGTGCGGGCGCCCCGATCGAGGTGAAAGCCCCCTGGCTCGGGAACGACCGCGTCGAAGGCATACGGATCTCCGCCGACGGGGTACGGATCGCGCTGCTGCTCACGAAGGACGACAAGACCACCCTGAAGATCGGCAGGGTCGAGCGGCAGGGGACCGGGGCACAGCAGACCGTCTCAGTCGTCGATCTGCAGGCCGCCGCGCCGCGCATGGAGACGGTCACCGCCGTGTCCTGGGCCGGACCGAGCAGGCTGGTCGTCGTCGGCAAGGAGGCCGGCGGGGTGGAGCAGGTCCGCTATCTGCGCACCGACGGCTCGACCTCGGCGGCGGGACTGCTGCCCGGGCTCAACCAGGTGACGGCGGTAGCCGCGGCCAACGACGACCGGGCGCCGCTCGTCGCCGACTCGGGCGACGGCATCGCGCGGCTGGTCGGCGGCGTGAACTGGCAGCTGATGGTCGAGACGGGGTCCTCGCCGGTCTACCCCGGGTAGACCGGCCCGACTAACTCCCCGAAGGGCTCCCTAGCGCCACGCGCGCAGGAGCCCTTCGCCATGTCTGCACACGGTGCTCCGGCCCTGGGCAGGGGACGCCCGGGGGGCGTTGTCCACAGGGGTGGCCGGATGCTCCCGTCGTGGGCACAGTGGAGCCATGCGGGTGTGGTGGCGCGAGATCGCCGGGCTGGTGCTGCCGACTGCCTGCGGCGGCTGCGAGAGGCCTCGTACGCCGCTGTGCGCGTCCTGCGCCCGGGCGCTGCACGGCTCGGCGGCCCGCCGGGTCAGGCCCGTGCCCGAGCCGCCCGGCCTGCCCGCCGTGCATGCCGCGGTGCCGATGCCGTACGGGCCGTGCTGCTCGCGCACAAGGAGCGGGGCGTGCTCGGGCTCGCCGGGCCCCTCGGGACCGCGCTCGCCGGGGCCGTGCGGGCCGCCGGCGGGGGCTGTGGGGAGAGCGGGGGCCGCCCCCTGCTGCTTGTACCGATGCCCTCCTCACGGCGTGCGGTACGGGCACGTGGCCACGATCCGGCGCGCAGGATCGCGCTGGCGGCCGCCCGGTCGCTGAGGCGTACGGGGACGGCGTGCGCCGTGGTGCCGGTGTTGCGGCAGCGGCGGGCGGTGGCCGACCAATCGGGGCTGGGGGCCCGGGCCCGGCGGGCGAACATGGCGGGGGCCCTGGAGGTCGTAGCCGGTGGGGAACGGCTGCTCGACGGGGGACGGCCCGTGCTGGTGGACGACCTCATGACGACCGGTGCGTCGCTGGCGGAGGCCGCGCGGGCACTGAGTGCCGTCAACGGCGGCCAATTCCCGCGATTCGAACCGCCGCCGGCAGCGGTGGTCGCGGTTTCTCCGCTGTCATTCGAAATAAACCGGAACTGAGGGGGAAGTTGCAACGTTGCAGGTAGTGAGAGGCCGAAAGCACCTGAACGGAGGTACCTCCTGGTAGAGGGTGCCGACACCCGTCCGATCGAGCTATGTTCGGTTGTGAGGAATGGCGAATTGCCATCGCCTCGCCGAATGCACGGGTGCGCCTGGAGGACGGGAGTTCAGGGCGAACTAACCTCGAAGATCGGTGGGTGGGGATCTTGCCGACTGGGGAGGAGGAGGTGAAAGTCGCCAGTCCGAGACTCCGGTAATCACCGGAGTCTGGTGCAAAGGGAGAAGCTCACCGGCGAGAGAGCCGGGAGGAGCGATCCGGGAACGGAGTTCTGCGTGGACATCGTCGTCAAGGGCCGCAAGACCGAGGTGCCCGAGCGGTTCCGCAAGCACGTGGCCGAGAAGCTGAACCTGGAGAAGATCCAGAAGCTCGACGGCAAGGTGATCAGCCTCGACGTCGAGGTGTCCAAGGAACACAACCCGCGGCAGGCCGACAGGTCGGACCGCGTTGAGATCACCCTCCACTCCCGAGGCCCGGTGATCCGGGCGGAAGCGGCCGCCGGCGACCCGTACGCAGCGCTTGACCTGGCAACGGGCAAGCTGGAGGCCCGGCTGCGCAGGCAGCACGACAAGCGTCACACCCGCCGGGGCAACGGCCGGCTGTCGGCGGCGGAGGTCGCCGATGTGGTGCCCGGCGTCGCACGGCTCAACGGAACCGGCGAACCGGTCGGTGAAGAGCGGGCGAACGGGGTGCCCACCACGAAGATCGGCTCGCTCGAAGTGCAGGGCGAGGGACCGCTGGTGGTCCGGGAGAAGACCCACACGGCGGCCCCGATGACGCTCGACCAGGCTCTCTACGAGATGGAGCTGGTCGGGCACGACTTCTATCTCTTCGTCGACTCCGAGACGAAGCTGCCGAGCGTCGTCTACCGGCGACATGCCTACGACTACGGCGTCATCCACCTCGAGACCGACCCGCTGGCCGGCTCCGAAGGCGGCGGCGCGGGTGGTGCGCTCGGCGGCTGACGGCGGCCGACACCGTCCCCAGTGGTGCCCTTGGAGCGCTCTTCGCGCTCCAGGGGCACCCTCCTGCAACCACGGGAACACCGCGCTGTCGTCCGGGCATGAAATCATGGCATCCCGCGCCAACCGGTGTGCTCAGAACAGCGGTTGGCGACCGACCATGAATTCAGGCCACGGCCTTCAGGGGGAGGAACGATGGCGGACACCTTCGGACCCGTGCACGGCGGCCGGAAGCCCGATTGCGCGGCCACTCCCGACGGAAGGGATTCGGCCAATGAGCGGTCCCGCACGGAACCGATCCGCGTGCTGGTGGTGGACGACCACGCCCTTTTCCGGCGAGGGCTGGAGATCGTCCTCGCCCAGGAGGAGGACATTCAGGTCGTAGGTGAGGCCGGCGACGGGGCGGAAGCCGTCGACAAGGCGGCCGATCTGCTGCCGGACATCGTGCTGATGGACGTACGGATGCCCAAGCGCGGCGGCATCGAGGCCTGCACCTCCATCAAGGAGGTGGCCCCCAGCGCGAAGATCATCATGCTGACGATCAGCGACGAGGAGGCCGACCTCTACGACGCGATCAAGGCCGGCGCGACCGGCTACCTCCTCAAGGAGATCTCCACGGACGAGGTGTCCACCGCGATCCGGGCGGTCGCCGACGGCCAGTCGCAGATCAGCCCGTCCATGGCCTCCAAGCTGCTGACCGAGTTCAAGTCGATGATCCAGCGCACCGACGAGCGGCGGCTTGTGCCCGCCCCCCGGCTGACCGACCGGGAGCTGGAGGTCCTCAAGCTCGTCGCCACGGGCATGAACAACCGCGACATCGCCAAGGAGTTGTTCATCTCCGAGAACACCGTGAAGAACCATGTGCGCAACATCCTGGAGAAGCTGCAGCTGCACTCCAGGATGGAGGCGGTGGTCTACGCGATGCGGGAGAAGATCCTCGAGATCAGGTGAGCTCGGCGACCAGTTGGGCGGTGAGCTCGGGGCGGTCGACGTACTCGACCCGTACGGCGTCGCAGCCGACCCACCCGGCCGCCTCGCGCAGGGCCTGCGCCATGGGGCGCACGGTCTTCGGGGAGTCGAGGAAGACCCGCTTCGCGACCAGCGTGCTGCCCTCGCGCGCGGGGTCGACCCGGCCGAGCAGCCGCCCGCCCGAGAGCAGTGGCATCGCGAAATAGCCGTGCACGCGCTTGGGCTTGGGCACATAGGCCTCAAGGCGGTGCGTGAAGCCGAAGATCCGCTCCGTCCGCGCCCGCTCCCAGATCAGGGAGTCGAAGGGCGAGAGCAGCGTCGTACGGTGACGGCCGCGCGGCTCGGACGCCAGGGCCTGCGGGTCCGCCCAGGCCGGCTTGGACCAGCCGGCGACCGTCACCGGCACCAGACCGGAATCGGCGACGACGGCGTCGAACTGCTCGCCCTTGAGGCGGTGGTAGTCGGCGATGTCCGCGCGCGTGCCCACTCCCAGGGCCTGCCCGGCCAGCCGGACCAGCCGCCGCAGACACTCGGTGTCGTCCAGGTCGTCATGGAGCAGGGCGTCCGGGATCGCCCGCTCGGCCAGGTCGTAGACCCGCTTCCAGCCGCGCCGCTCGGTGCACACCACCTCGCCGTACATCAGGGCACGCTCGACGGCGACCTTCGACTCCGACCAGTCCCACCACTCGCCCTTGTTCTTCGCGCCGCCCAGGTCCGTGGCGGTCAGCGGTCCCTCGGTGCGCAGCTGCTTGATCACCGCGTCGTAGGCCCCGTCGGGCAGGTCGTGGTACCACTGCGGGCGGTCGCGGTAGGCGCGGCGACGGAAGGCGAAGTGCGGCCACTCCTCGACGGGCAGGATGCAGGCCGCGTGCGACCAGTACTCGAACGCATGGGCATCGGTCCAGTACGCCCGCTCGACCGTGTCCCGGCCGACGGCGCCCAGGCGCGCGTAAGGGATCAGTTCGTGCGACCGGGCCAGCACGGAGATCGTGTCCAGCTGCACGGCGCCGAGGTGGCGCAGGACACCCCGGACGCCCGCCCGCCGGTCCGGCGCTCCCAGGAACCCCTGGGCGCGCAGCGCTATGCGGCGGGCGTCGTCGGCGGACAGTTCGGCTGCGGGCGGCGGCACAGGCGTCATGCTCCGCACCCTAAAGGCCGCCACTGACACTCCCGCCGGGCGGAGGGAACCCCGGGCCGACTGTCAGGTGCGGGGCGGCAGATACGGCACTGCTCCCGGGAGTCCGACGTCGGACGGGAGCAGCGAGCCGACCCAGCAGTCCCGGAGGGTGCCCTTGTTCAGCAGCGCCGCGCGCAGGGTGCCTTCGACGGTGAAGCCGGCCTTCTCGGCCACCGCGCGCGAGCCGGTGTTGCCGACCTCGGCGCGCCACTCCACACGCGTGCAGGACAGCTGGGTGAAGGCCCAGTGGGCCATGGCCTGGACGGCTTCGGACATGTAGCCGCGGCCGCGGTGCTCCTTGGCGGTCCAGAACCCGACTTCCCAGCTGCCCGAGCTGGGGTCGTGAAGGGCGGCCGCGGCGAGCGGCGGACCGCCCTCCAGGGGGCGTACGGCGAAGGTGTACGCGGTGTCGTCGCGCCAGCCGTCCGGGACCAGGCGGCGCAGGAAGTCGTCCACGTGCCGGCGCTCGTACGGGGAGGGGACCGTCGTCCAGCGCTGGATGTCCGGGTCCTGGCAGGCGGCGTGGACGGCGTCGGCGTCCTCGGCCACGAAGGTGCTCAGCCGTAGGCGGCGGGTGGTGAGGGTGATGGGCTCCATGGCGGGATTGTGGTGAGCGGGCGGTGGCGAGGCGAACACTTTTCGGTTCCGGGGGTCAGGAGCGGCACCTTCCGAGCGTCCCGGGCGTTGTTCTCTCAGGGCGGCGGTCGGCGGCGAGAACGATGGACCTCCCTGTCTGGCGGGGTCCTCGCTTACGATGGCCGTTGCGGTGGGGCCCGCCCACCGCCCCTGTCCGTGTCCATGACAAGACCCAGTGCCAGGCCCGACCGGCAAGGAGACCAGCCTCAGTGTCCGTCTTCAACAAGCTCATGCGTGCAGGCGAAGGCAAGATCCTGCGCAAACTGCACCGCATCGCGGACCAGGTCAACTCCATCGAAGAGGACTTCGTCAGCCTCTCCGACGCCGAGTTGCGGGCGCTCACCGAGGAGTACAAGCAGCGGTACGCCGACGGCGAGAGCCTCGACGACCTGATGCCCGAGGCCTTCGCCACCGTCCGCGAAGCGGCCAAGCGCGTCCTCGGCCAGCGCCACTACGACGTCCAGCTCATGGGTGGCGCCGCGCTGCACCTCGGCTACGTCGCCGAAATGAAGACCGGTGAGGGCAAGACCCTCGTCGGCACGCTCCCCGCGTACCTCAACGCGCTCTCCGGCAAGGGCGTGCACCTGATCACGGTGAACGACTACCTGGCCGAGCGTGACTCCGAGCTCATGGGCCGGGTGCACAAGTTCCTCGGCCTCTCGGTCGGCTGCATCCTCGCCAACATGACGCCCGCCCAGCGCCGCGAGCAGTACAACTGCGACATCACGTACGGCACGAACAACGAGTTCGGCTTCGACTACCTGCGCGACAACATGGCGTGGTCCAAGGACGAGCTCGTCCAGCGCGGCCACAACTTCGCCTGTGTCGACGAGGTCGACTCCATCCTCGTCGACGAGGCCCGTACGCCGCTGATCATCTCCGGCCCGGCCGACCAGGCCACCAAGTGGTACGGCGACTTCGCCAAGCTGGTCACCCGTCTTACCAGGGGCGAGCCCGGAAACCAGCTCAAGGGCATCGAGGAGACCGGCGACTACGAGGTCGACGAGAAGAAGCGCACCGTAGGTATCCACGAGGCCGGTGTCGCCAAGGTCGAGGACTGGCTGGGCATCGACAACCTCTACGAGTCGGTGAACACCCCGCTCGTCGGTTACCTGAACAACGCGATCAAGGCCAAGGAACTCTTCAAGAAGGACAAGGACTACGTCGTCATCGACGGCGAAGTCATGATCGTCGACGAGCACACCGGCCGTATCCTCGCCGGCCGCCGCTACAACGAGGGCATGCACCAGGCGATCGAGGCGAAGGAAGGGGTGGACATCAAGGACGAGAACCAGACGCTCGCCACGATCACCCTGCAGAACTTCTTCCGCCTCTACGACAAGCTCTCCGGCATGACCGGTACGGCCATGACCGAGGCCGCCGAGTTCCACCAGATCTACAAGCTCGGTGTCGTTCCGATTCCGACGAACAGGCCGATGATCCGCAAGGACCAGTCGGACCTGATCTACCGGACCGAGGTCGCCAAGTTCGCCGCCGTCGTCGACGACATCGCGGAGAAGCACGAGAAGGGCCAGCCGATCCTCGTCGGTACGACGTCGGTCGAGAAGTCCGAGTACCTCTCCCAGCAGCTGTCCAAGCGCGGCATCCAGCACGAAGTGCTCAACGCCAAGCAGCACGACCGCGAGGCGACGATCGTCGCGCAGGCCGGCCGCAAGGGCGCCGTCACGGTCGCCACGAACATGGCCGGCCGTGGTACGGACATCAAGCTCGGCGGCAACCCGGACGACCTGGCCGAGGCGGAGCTGCGCCAGGCCGGTCTGGACCCGGTCGAGCACGTCGAGGAGTGGGCCGCGGCCCTGCCGGCCGCCCTGGAGCGTGCCGAGCTGGCCGTGAAGGCGGAGTTCGAGGAGGTCAAGGACCTTGGCGGGCTCTACGTCCTCGGCACCGAGCGCCACGAGTCGCGCCGTATCGACAACCAGCTGCGCGGCCGTTCCGGCCGACAGGGCGACCCGGGCGAGTCCCGTTTCTACCTCTCCCTCGGCGACGATCTCATGCGGCTGTTCAAGGCGCAGATGGTCGAGCGCGTGATGGCCATGGCCAACGTGCCCGACGACGTCCCGATCGAGAACAAGATGGTCACGCGCGCGATCGCGTCGGCCCAGTCGCAGGTCGAGCAGCAGAACTTCGAGACGCGTAAGAACGTCCTGAAGTACGACGAGGTGCTCAACCGGCAGCGTGAGGTCATCTACGGCGAGCGCCGCCGCGTCCTGGAGGGCGAGGACCTGCACGAGCAGGTGCGCCACTTCATGGACGACACCATCGACGACTACATCCGCCAGGAGACCGCCGAGGGCTTCGCGGAGGAGTGGGACCTCGACCGGCTGTGGAACGCCTTCAAGCAGCTCTACCCGGTGAAGATCACCGTGGAGGAGCTGGAGGAGGCGGCCGGCGACCGGGTCGGGATCACCGCCGAGTTCATCGCCGAGTCGATCAAGAACGACATCCACGAGCAGTACGACGCCCGTGAGAAGCAGCTCGGCTCGGAGATCATGCGCGAGCTGGAGCGCCGCGTGGTCCTCTCCGTGCTCGACCGCAAGTGGCGTGAGCACCTCTACGAGATGGACTACCTCCAGGAGGGCATTGGCCTGCGCGCGATGGCCCAGAAGGACCCGCTGGTCGAGTACCAGCGCGAGGGCTTCGACATGTTCACCGCCATGATGGAGGGCATCAAGGAGGAGTCCGTCGGCTACCTGTTCAACCTGGAGGTCCAGGTCGAGCAGCAGGTCGAGGAGGTGCCGGTGCAGGACGCGGCCGAGCGCACCTCGCTGGACAAGCAGGACGCCGTGCCGGCGGGCGCCGCCCGTCCGGAGATCCGGGCCAAGGGCCTGGACGCCCCGCAGCGGCCGGACCGGCTGCACTTCTCCGCGCCCAAGGTCGACGGTGACGGAAGCATCGTCGAGGGCGACTTCGCCGCCGACGGCGGTGCCGCGGGCGGCGACGGGATGACCCGCGCCGAGCGCCGCAAGGCGCAGAAGAGCAGCGGCGGCGGCCGCCGCCGTAAGAAGTAGCCCGCCAGCGCGACAGCGCGACAGGCGGTACGGGTGGGGCCGGGCACCGGAAGGTGCCCGGCCCCACCGTCATACCGGCGACCGGGCGCCGTCCAGTTCGACGGCCGCGCACCGCCAGCGCCGGTCGCTGCCCAGCTCCAGGCGGAACGCCATCGCCCGCATCCGCTCGCCCGTCGCGATCGTGGCGTACGCCTCGACGATGCCCGGACGCAGCGGGAACGCCCCGCAGCGGTGGACCACCGGCCGCCTGCCACGGCCCCTGAACGGTGCGCCCGGGGCAAGCAGCACCAGCTGCTCGTACGCCTCGCCGACGGTCTGGCCGAGCATCCAGTGGATGGGGCGTTCTCCGCTCAGGACGGCCAGGAGGCGCTGGGCGAACAGCGCGTGCGGAGGCAGGGGCCGCGCCGCCGAGGGGGCCGGTGCGCCGCCCTGGCGCCCTACCGTGCGCTGTGCCGAGCGGGCTCCGGGACCGGAGCCCGGACGGCTGCTCGGTCGCGGCGACAGCGGCCGCGTGGCCCCGCGCCCTCGCGGATTCCGACGCGCGGCGGCCCGTGCCTCGGCCCGTGCGGCGTGGGTCTCGGCGGGGGCGGTGGCTTGTGCGGGGACGGTTGCCGCGAGGGTCTCGGATGCGGCAGGCCCGGAGGCGGCGGCCGAGGGCGTCCCGGCGGGGGCCGCGGCCTGCCCGAGGGCGGCTGCCCTGGGGGACGGCTGCGCGGTCGGTCCCGAGACTGCCGCGGAGGCCTCGGCGCCGGCCGTGGCGCGGTCTGGGAGAGCCGCCCTCGCCTTTCCAGGGAGGGGTGCTTCGACCGGCCCGGAGGCCGGGGCATTCGGCCCCGAGACGGCTGCGGAGGTCTCGGCGCCGGCCGCCCTGGTCGGCCCGGGGCCGGCTTCGCCGGCCGGGCCCGGGGCCGGTTCGGAGAGCTGAGCCGTCGTGTCGGTGATGTTCCTGGTCATGGAGGACCCCCGTTCGCCGGCGCGGCGCCATACCGCGCAGTAACTTCCGTTGGTGATCTTTTACGGGGGTCCGCTCCGCGGTCGCAACGCGACCACCGGCCCCCACGGGGCCCGGGCACGATTCACCTATCAGGGTGACGAGGGGCCGTACCGGCCGCTCGGAGCGCAGACGAGGAGGGCCCGAGGTGGACGGGGACGGAGGGTGATCACAGACCCCGAAGGGGGGACTCCACACGTATCCTGAGGGCGTTTCCGACTACGAAAGCGGCGAGCCATGCGCGTGTACGTCCCCCTCACCCTGCCCGGACTTGCCCAGGCGCACAGGGCGGGCGAACTGGGCCCCGGCCCGCTGACCGCGTACGCCGTGACCCCCGCGCTGCGCGAGTGGTACGTGTCGGACGACATCGAGGAGCTCGAGTACGCCGCGCTCAACCGCGCTGCGGCCGCCTCGCTGCGGCTCCTCGCGGGCGACCCGAAGGCCGCCCGCCGCCGGGTCGTCGTCGCCGTCGACGTACCGGACGGCGCCGCGACCGTCGACCCCGACGCCGGCCTCGACCCGTCCTCGCTCGGTGAGGTGCGTATCCCCGGCCCCGTACCGCTGGGCAAGGCGGCCGCCGTGCACGCGGACGCGGACGACGCCGAGGCAGATGTGTCCGCCGCGGCGGACGCGCTGGGCGCGGCGGACCAGGGCGACGACGACGCCCAGTTCACCGTCGACGGGGCCGAGGACCACGAGCTGCTGTGGTTCGGCGTGCAGGAGATCCCGCAGCTCATCGGCTGAGACGCCGCTCGGCCGGGGGCGTTGTCGGAGGGTGCCGGTACCGTCTTACGGCATGGGGAAGCACAGCAAGCATCTGGTCTGGGACTGGAACGGCACCCTGCTCGACGACATCGAGGCGGTCATCGGGGCGACCAACGCCGCCTTCATGGAGCTCGGCATGGAGCCGATCACCCTCGCGCGCTACCGGGAGCTCTACACCGTGCCCGTGCCGCTCTTCTACAAACGGCTGCTCGGACGCCTGCCCACCGACGACGAGTGGATCGTCATGGACGAGACGTTCCACCGGCACTACTGGTCGCGGGCCGACGCGTGCGGGCTCACCGAGGGGGCGGCCATGCTCCTGGCGGAGCGGCATGAAGCGGGGCGGACACAGTCCCTGCTCTCCCTGGCCCCGCACGAGCGGCTCATACCGCTGGTGCGGAGCCATGGGATCGAGGAGCGGTTCGTCCGGGTCGACGGGCGCGTCGGTGAGTCCAACACGGGCAAGGCGGAGCACATGGTGCGCCACCTGCGGGAGCTAGTGGACGTGGTTCCGGAGCAGGTCGTGGTGATCGGCGACGCCGCGGACGACGCGGTGGCGGCGGCGCACGTGGGGGCGCGGGCGGTGCTGTACACCGGGGGGTCGCACAGCAGGGCGAGCCTGGAGTCGGTGGGAGTGCCGGTCGTGGACACGCTGGCGGAGGCGGTGGCGGTCGCCGAGGAACTGGTCTAGGGGAGCCGGTCCGGAGGAGCTGGTCCAGAAGAGCCGGCCCAGGGGGACCGTGCCGTCCCGGGTGCGGGCCGTGGCCGGCTCCCGACCGGGCGTACGCGGCCCCCGGCCCGGCCGGGCGTGCCGCCGCGGGGGCGGGGCCCGATCCGTCGGCGGCTTCAGGGCTCGGCTTCAGGCCTCGCGCTGCGGGTGCGCGGCCGGATCCGTCGGCGGCGCCAGGCCTCGGCTTCAGACCTCAGCTTCAGGCGTCGGCGCGCAGGACCTTCAGGAACTCGCGCATCCACGCGGGGTGGTCCGGCCAGGCGCGGGAGGACACCAGCGTGCCGTCGACGACCGCCTCCACGTCCTGGAAGGTCGCGCCCGCCGCGTCCATGTCGGGCTCCAGGGCGGGATAGGACGTCACCCGGCGGCCCCGGAGGCTGTCGATCGAGGCCGTCAGCAGCGGCCCGTGGCAGATCTGCGCCACCGGGCGGTCCGAGTCGAAGAACGACTTGACGATCTTGCGGAGCTCGGGGTCGTTGCGGAGGTACTCGGGCGCCCGGCCGCCCGGGATGACCAGGGCGATGTATTCGCCGGGGTCCACCTCGGAGAAGGCCAGGTCGGCGGGCCAGGTGTAGCCCGGCTTCTCGGTGTACGTGTCGTACCCCGGCTCGAAGTCGTGCACGACGAAGCGCAGCGTCTTGCGGGAGGGGGCGGCGATGTGGACTTCGTACCCCTCCTCGCGCAGTCGCTGGTACGGGTACAGCACTTCCAGCGACTCGGCCGCATCGCCGGTGACGATCAGGATCTTGTCTGCCATGGCTGACGCTCCCGGATGTCTACGTGGTCATACGTGTCATGCGTGTCATAGGTGGTCGTACGTGCTCAAGCATGGTCGTACATGCTCATACGCCATCGTGCGTGCTCCGCGAGATGGGTCGTGGGGCTCGTGTCGAGGTCACCGTGCAGCCGGCGCTCCGGTTTGCCAAGTCGGCCGGATGGTCATGGGCCGGATTCCGACGGCGTCGGCCGACGGCTCCGTACAGCCTGTGTCGCTGTCCAGAGTGTCAAACTTCTGGCCCTGCTTTTGTACACATAAGGCTCATGACGAGGCAGGGGTGGAGAGCGATAGCCTGGGACCGTGATCAGCGCGATACGCCGTGGGGGCAGCGAAGCCCCCGGCCTGCGCCCGGAGCGCCACCGTGCCCGGGCGGTCGTTGATCTTCCCTGTCCGGGTTCGCCGCCAAGATTGGCCTATAACGGCCCGGAGATCTCTCATCCCGGCATAACGTCGACCTCGACCGGAGACCCCGCGTCGTGGCGTTGTGTCATTTCTTTCCCCTACGTCACGCAACGGCGCGCGACAGGAGCCAGAGGACATGCAGACCAAGCTGGACGAAGCCAAGGCCGAGCTGCTCGCACGGGCGGCCCGGGTAGCTGAGAACAGCCCGGTCGGGGGGCAACTTCCGACGGGGTCAGACATCGGGGAGCGTCCCAGCCAGGACACCCTGCTCGACTACCTCCAGCGCTACTACCTGCACACCGCTCCCGAGGACCTCACGGACCGCGACCCTGTCGACGTCTTCGGCGCCGCGGTCTCGCACTACCGGCTGGCGGAGAACCGCCCGCAGGGCACCGCGAACGTCCGTGTGCACACGCCCACCGTCGAGGAGAACGGCTGGACCTGCAGCCACTCCGTCGTCGAGGTCGTCACCGACGACATGCCGTTCCTGGTCGACTCCGTCACCAACGAGCTCTCCCGCCAGGGCCGTGGCATCCACGTCGTGATCCACCCCCAGTTCGTCGTCCGCCGTGACGTGACGGGCAAGCTCATCGAGGTCCTCACCACCGAGCCCCGTGGCGAGCTGCCCCACGACGCGCTCGTCGAGTCCTGGATCCACGTCGAGATCGACCGCGAGACCGACCGCGCCGACCTCAAGCAGATCACCACCGACCTGCTGCGCATCCTGTCCGACGTCCGAGAGACCGTCGAGGACTGGGAGAAGATGCGCGACGCCGCGCTGCGCATCGCCGAGTCGCTGCCAAGCGAGCCGATCGCCCCCGACCTGCGCCCGACCGAGGTCGAAGAGGCCCGTGAGCTGCTGCAGTGGCTCTCCGCCGACCACTTCACCTTCCTCGGCTACCGCGAGTACGACCTCGTCAACGGAGACGCGCTGGCCGCCGTCCCCGGCACCGGCCTCGGCATCCTGCGCTCCGACCCGCACCACTCCGGCGACGACCACCACGCCCACCCGGTCTCGCCCTCCTTCAGCCGGCTCCCGGCCGACGCGCGCGCCAAGGCCCGTGAGCACAAGCTGCTCATCCTCACCAAGGCCAACAGCCGCTCCACCGTCCACCGTCCGTCGTACCTGGACTACGTCGGTGTGAAGAAGTTCGACGCCGACGGCAACGTGGTCGGCGAGCGGCGCTTCCTCGGCCTGTTCTCCTCGGCCGCGTACACCGAGTCCGTCCGCCGCGTGCCGGTCATCCGCCGGAAGGTCGCCGAGGTCCTGGAGGGCGCCGGCTTCTCGCCGAACAGCCACGACGGCCGCGACCTGCTCCAGATCCTGGAGACGTACCCGCGCGACGAGCTCTTCCAGACCCCCGTCGACGAGCTCCGCTCGATCGTCACCTCCGTGCTGTACCTCCAGGAGCGCCGCCGGCTGCGGCTGTACCTGCGCCAGGACGAGTACGGGCGCTACTACTCCGCGCTGGTCTACCTGCCGCGCGACCGCTACACCACCGGCGTGCGCCTGCGGATCATCGACATCCTCAAGGAGGAACTCGGCGGCACCAGCGTCGACTTCACCGCCTGGAACACCGAGTCGATCCTGTCCCGGCTGCACTTCGTGGTCCGCGTCAAGCCGGGCACGGAGCTGAGCGCGCTGACCGACGCCGACGTCGACCGCATCGAGGGCCGGCTCGTCGAGGCCGCCCGCTCCTGGGCAGACGGCTTCGCCGAGGCCCTCAACGCCGAGCTGGGCGAGGAGCGCGCCGCGGAGCTGCTGCGCCGCTACGGCCACGCCTTCCCCGAGGGCTACAAGGCCGACCACTCGCCGCGCGCCGCCGTCGCCGACCTGGTCCACCTGGACCAGCTCGACCGCACCAAGAAGGACTTCGCGCTCTCGCTCTACGAGCCCGTGGGCAGCGGCCCCGGCGAGCGCCGCTTCAAGATCTACCGGACCGGCGAGCAGGTCTCCCTCTCCGCCGTGCTGCCGGTCCTCAACCGGCTCGGCGTCGAGGTCGTCGACGAGCGCCCGTACGAGCTGCGCTGCGCCGACCGTACGCAGGCCTGGGTCTACGACTTCGGCCTGCGGATGCCCAGCACCAACGGCGACTACCTCGGCGACGACGCCCGCGAGCGGTTCCAGGAGGCCTTCTCCGCCACCTGGACCGGGCGCGCCGAGAACGACGGCTTCAACGCCCTGGTCCTGAGCGCCGGGCTGAACTGGCGCGAGGCGATGGTGCTGCGCGCCTACGCCAAGTACCTGCGCCAGGCCGGTTCCACCTTCAGCCAGGACTACATGGAGGACACCCTCCGCAACAACGTCCACACCACCCGGCTGCTCGTCTCGCTCTTCGAGGCGCGGATGTCGCCCGAGCGGCAGCGCGCCGGCACGGAGCTGATCGACGGTCTGCTGGAGGAGCTGGACGGCGCCCTGGACCAGGTCGCGAGCCTGGACGAGGACCGCATCCTGCGCTCCTTCCTCACCGTCATCAAGGCGACGCTGCGCACCAACTTCTTCCAGAAGACCGCCGACGGCACGCCGCACGACTACGTGTCGATGAAGTTCGACCCGCAGGCCATCCCGGACCTGCCGGCGCCCCGCCCGGCCTTCGAGATCTGGGTGTACTCGCCGCGGGTCGAGGGTGTGCACCTGCGCTTCGGCAAGGTCGCGCGAGGCGGCCTGCGCTGGTCCGACCGGCGTGAGGACTTCCGTACGGAGATCCTCGGCCTGGTGAAGGCGCAGATGGTGAAGAACACCGTCATCGTGCCCGTGGGCGCCAAGGGCGGCTTCGTCGCCAAGCAGCTGCCGGACCCGGCCGCCGACCGTGACGCCTGGCTCGCCGAGGGCATCGAGAGCTACAAGACCTTCATCTCGGCGCTCCTCGACATCACCGACAACATGGTCGCGGGCGAGGTCGTCCCGCCGGCCGACGTGGTCCGCCACGACGAGGACGACACCTACCTGGTCGTCGCCGCCGACAAGGGCACCGCCACCTTCTCCGACATCGCCAACAACGTCGCGATCGGCTACGACTTCTGGCTCGGCGACGCCTTCGCCTCCGGCGGCAGCGCCGGCTACGACCACAAGGGCATGGGCATCACCGCGCGCGGCGCCTGGGAGTCCGTCAAGCGCCACTTCCGCGAGCTGGGCCACGACACCCAGACGGAGGACTTCACGGTCGTCGGCGTCGGTGACATGTCCGGTGACGTCTTCGGCAACGGCATGCTGCTCTCCGAGCACATCCGGCTCGTCGCGGCCTTCGACCACCGCCACATCTTCATCGACCCGAACCCCGACGCCGCCACCTCGTACGCCGAGCGGCGCCGTCTGTTCGACCTGCCCCGCTCCTCCTGGGCCGACTACAACCCGGAGCTGCTGTCCCAGGGCGGCGGCATCCACCCCCGTACGGCCAAGTCCATCCCGGTCAACGCGCAGATGCGGGCCGCCCTCGGCATCGAGACGGGCATCACGAAGATGACCCCGGCCGAGCTGATGCAGGCGGTCCTGAAGGCGCCGGTGGACCTGCTGTGGAACGGCGGCATCGGTACGTACGTGAAGTCGGCCGCCGAGACGCACGCGGATGTCGGCGACAAGGCCAACGACGCCATCCGGGTCAACGGCGAGGACCTGCGGGTCAAGGTCGTCGGCGAGGGCGGCAACCTGGGTCTGACCCAGCTCGGCCGGATCGAGTTCGCCCGCGTCGGAGCGGGCGGCCAGGGCGGCAAGATCAACACCGACGCGATCGACAACAGCGCCGGTGTGGACACCTCCGACCACGAGGTCAACATCAAGATCCTGCTCAACGGTCTGGTCGCCGACGGCGACATGACCGTCAAGCAGCGCAACAAGATCCTCGCCGACATGACCGACGAGGTCGGCGCCCTGGTCCTGCGCAACAACTACGCGCAGAACGTGGCCCTGGCCAACGCCGTCACCCAGTCGCCGTCCCTGCTCCACGCCCACCAGCGCTTCATGCGCCGGCTGGGCCGCGACGGACACCTCGACCGAGGCCTGGAGTTCCTGCCCAACGACCGTCAGATCCGTGAGCTGCTCAACACCGGCAAGGGCCTGTCCCAGCCGGAGCTCGCCGTCCTGCTCGCCTACACCAAGATCACGGTGGCGGAGGAGCTGATCCGGACCTCGCTGCCGGACGACCGGTACCTGCGCGAGCTGCTGCACACCTACTTCCCGTCGCTGCTGCGCAAGAAGTTCCCCGAGGCGATCGACGGGCATGCCCTGCGCCGCGAGATCATCACGACGATCCTGGTCAACGACACCGTCAACACCGGTGGCTCGACCTTCCTGCACCGGCTGCGGGAGGAGACCGGCGCGTCGATCGAAGAGATCGTCCGGGCGCAGACCGCGGCCCGCGCCATCTTCGGCCTGAACGCCGTCTGGGACGCCGTCGAGGCGCTCGACAACAAGGTCGCCGCCGACGTGCAGACCCGCATCCGGCTGCACTCCCGCCGTCTCGTCGAGCGCGGTACGCGCTGGCTGCTGGGTAACCGGCCGCAGCCGCTGGAGCTCGCCGAGACCGTGGAGTTCTTCTCGGCCCGGGTGGAGCATGTCTGGTCGGAGCTGCCGCAGATGCTGCGCGGCGCGGACCTGGAGTGGTACCAGTCGATCGTGGACGAGCTGACCGGGGCGGGCGTCCCGGAGGAGCTGGCCCTGCGGGTCGCCGGGTTCTCCTCGGCCTTCCCGACGCTCGACATCGTCGCGATCGCGGACCGTACGGGCAAGGAGCCGATGGCGGTCGCCGAGGTCTACTACGACCTGGCCGACCGGCTGCGGATCACCCAGCTGATGGACCGGATCATCGAGCTGCCGCGCAACGACCGCTGGCAGTCGATGGCCCGTGCCTCCATCCGGGAGGACCTGTACGCCGCGCACGCGGCGCTCACCTCGGACGTGCTGTCGGCGGGCAACGGCGCCGCCTCGCCGGAGGAGCGGTTCAAGGCCTGGGAGCAGAAGAACGCGGCCATCCTGGGCCGTGCGCGTACGACGCTGGAGGAGATCCAGAGTTCGGACGCCTTCGACCTGGCGAATCTGTCGGTCGCGATGCGGACCATGCGTCAGCTGCTGCGTACGCACGCCTGAGGGGCTGCGTGAGCCCCGCGGGGTTCACTCCTTCGTGAACAGGGCGTCCACCGGTTCCGGCCGGTGGGCGCCCTGCGCCGTGCGGTGGCGCTACGTGGTGGTGATCCACAGCCGCCGGCAGGAGAGCAGCGCCGCCGCGAGCAGCAGGCCGTTGCGGGCCACCATCACCGCGCAGCCCAGCGCGGAGCCGGTGAGCACCTCCTCGTACAGCACGGGGTAGGCGAGCGCGCTGAGCCCGGCGGCGGGCAGGATCAGCAGGGCGACCGTGCGCTGGCTGGTGTGGCGCGAGGTGAGGCAGACCGCGGCAAGGCCGAGCAGCCAGACCATGTACTGGGGGCTGATGACCCGGCTGGTGACGGTGAAGAGGAGGACGGCGCAGAGCGCCGCGTCGAAGGGAACGGCGGGGTTCCAGCGCCAGGCCCGCATGCGCCACCACACCAGCCAGCACAGGGCGGCAAGGGTCAGCAGCAGCTGCAGACGGGCCACGGTCGAGACGTACGGGCCGACGTACTCGAAGGCGCCGTAGCGGTAGGCGACCGAACCGGGCCAGTCCGCGATCGCATGGGCCAGTGCCAGGGCCGTGCCGCCGAGCGATTCGATCTGGACGCCCCGGCTGCCCTGCTGGCGCAGGAAGTCCAGGCTGTGGGAGAAGCCGAGGGACAGGACGGCGAGCAGGGCGACGACGGTGACCGCCGCGGCGAAGCAGGCCTCACGGGTGGTACGGCCTCTGCCCGCGCCGGCGAGGGTGAGTGCGGGCCAGACCTTGACCATGGCGCCGAGCCCGGCGAGGACGCCGGCGACCCGGGAGCGGCCGGCGCCCAGCGCGAGCAGGGCGAACACGGCGATGGCGGTGACCTGGACGTCGTAGCGCGCCAGCGGCACGTGCAGCAGCAGCGGCAGCCCGGCGACCCAGACCCAGGCGCCCTGGGTGCCCGCGCGGGCGAGCGCGACGGAGACGGCCGCGTCGGCCAGCAGGGTGAGGACGACGAAGGCCTGGAAGTAGGTCAGCCAGGGCAGCAGGGCGGGGGAGAGGAAGACGAGACCTGCGCCGGGCGGGTACTGCCAGGTGACGTCGTCGACCGGGAAGGAGCCCTGGGTGAGGTGCCCGTACCACCAGTGGTAGAGGACGTAGACCTCGCGTGCGACGCCCCGTACGCCCAGGCTGTCCTGGAGCAGCAGGACGAGCATGCCGGTGCGGGTGAGCGCCCACACGATGCCCAGGGCCACGCGGGAGCGGCGCTCGGCGGAGGTGTCGATCACCCCCGGGGGCGTGAGGTCCAGCGTGCCCATGGGCAGGTGGGACGTGAGGGTGGAGAGGGGACTGAGGTTGCTGAGGGCACGGGGGGACCCGTTGGGACTTCGCGGGGTGCGCGGTGCGCGGGCCGCGCGGCGGGGGTGGAACCGATGCGTCTTCATCGAGGCGGACTTTAGCCGTATTTGATCGTTTTAATTCCTTCTAGCCCCCTTTTGCGCTGGTTTTACGCCTGTTTTGCGCCTCCTCGTGCCTGTTCCGGACCGCCGGTCACTTCTTCCCGGTGAAGGACTGGTACGCCTCGACGACCTCGGCCGCGGGGCCGTCCATCCGTAGCGTCCCCGCTTCGAGCCACAGCGCCCGGTCGCAGGTGTCGGTGATGGCGGAGTTGCTGTGGCTGACCAGGAAGACCGTGCCCGCCTGGGCCCGCAGCTCCTCGATCCGCTGCTTGCTGCGGCGGCGGAAGGCCGCGTCCCCGGTCGCCAGCGCCTCGTCGATCAGCAGAACGTCATGGCTCTTGGCGGCGGCGATGGAGAAGCGCAGCCGGGCGCCCATGCCCGAGGAGTACGTCCGCATCGGCAGCGAGATGAAGTCGCCCTTGTCGTTGATCCCGGAGAAGTCGACGATCTCCTGGTAGCGCCGCCTGATCTGGGCGCGGGACATGCCCATCGCGAGACCGCCGAGGACCACGTTCCGCTCCCCGGACAGATCGCCCATCAGCGCGGCGTTCACCCCCAGGAGGGAGGGCCGGCCCTGGGTGTAGATCCGGCCCTCGCTGGTCGGCAGCAGCCCGGCGATGCCCTTGAGCAGGGTCGACTTCCCCGAGCCGTTGGACCCGATCAGGCCGATCGCCTCGCCCTTGTACGCGGCGAAGCTGACACCCTTCACGGCGTGGACCGTACGGGCCCCGGGGGCGGCCCGGCGGGCGGCGATCCGGCCGAGCGCCGAAGTGGCGCCACCCTTGGCGGCGCGGCCGCCCTGGACGGTGTACGTGATGTGGACGCCGTCGGCGACGACGGTGGGGGTGCGTTCAGCCACGGCCGTAGGTCTCCTCTGCCTGCCAGAAATAGATGAAGCCGCCGACGGACAGCAGCAGCGCCCAGCCGAGGGCCAGCGTCCAGACATGGGGCGGCAGCTGGTCGGCGGTGAAGCTCTCCACGAGGGCGAGACGCATCAGATCGATGTAGACGGCCGCCGGATTGCACTGCAGAAGCGTCAGCACCGCGTGCGGCAGCCGGCTGGTGACCTCCAGGTGGTGGATGCTCCACATGACGCCGGAGACGTACATCCAGGTGCGCAGCACGAACGGCATCAGCGTCGCCACGTCCGGCGTACCGGCCGCGATCCTGGCCATGACCAGCGCGAGACCAATGTTGAACAGGGTCTGGAGGGCGAGGGCGGGCACGGCCAGCAGCCAGTTCCAGGTCGGGAACTCGCCGAAGCAGAAGAGGATGACCGCCAGCGCGCCCAGCGAGAAGGCGAGCTGCTGGAGCTGTTGCAGGGCGAGCGCGATGGGCAGGGACGCGCGGGGGAAGTGCAGGGCCCGTACGAGCCCGAGGTTGCCGCTGATCGCGCGCGTGCCGGCGGTGATCGACTGCGCCGTGAAGGTCCACACGAAGACGCCCGTGATCAGGAAGGGGACGTAGTCCGGGATGTCCCGCTGGACGTTCATCAGGACGCCGAAGATCACGTAGTAGACGGCTGCGTTCAGCAGCGGGGTCGCCACCTGCCAGAGCTGGCCGAGCCGCGCCTGGCTGTACTGGGCCGTGAGCCGGGCGGTCGCGAACGCGCCGATGAAGTGGCGGCGGGACCAGAGCCGGCGCACATACACCGGGAGCGAGGGGCGCGCGCCGCTGACGGTCAGGCCGTGGCGCAGGGCGATCGCGCGCAGTTCCGGGCCGGAGAGCGCGGGGGTGGGCGTCGCGACGGGGGCGGGGGCTGGGGCGGCGGTATGGGTGGTCACTGTCCTCACTTCCGACGACGGAGTGCGTCGAGAGCGACGACGGGACGGACCCGTATCGTCGCTACGGCGAGAGTAGGGCGCTCGTACGTCGGAACGCAACCGTCTCGTCGTGACGTGGGTGTTGGCTATGATCCTGGCCATGACCGCAGAGCCGACCGGCACGCCCCGACGCGCCCCCGCCGGAGCCGCAGTGCTTCGGGAGGACGTCACCGACGCGATCCGCGCCGCCGTCTTCGAGGAGCTCGCCGCCGTCGGCTTCGCCCGGATGTCCATCGAGGGCATCGCCCGCCGCGCGGGCGTCGGCAAGACCGCCGTCTACCGGCGCTGGAAGTCCAAGCTCTCGCTCGTCCTCGACCTGGTCGGCGCGGTGGCCACACAGGGGCTGCCCGCCCCCGCCACCGGCTCGCTCCACAGCGACGTACGCGCCCTGCTGGAGGTGGCCGCGCACGCCCTGCGCCACCCGGTCGCCTCCCAGGTCATCCCCGACCTGCTCGTGGAGGCCGCCCGCCACCCCGAGATCTCCGATGCGATCAAGGCCGCCCTGCTGGACAGCCAGCAGGGCGTGGTCGCCCAGGTCGTGCAGGACGCCGTCGCCCGCGGCGACCTGCCGGCCGGCACGGACCCGGACCGGGCGCTCGATCTGATCGTGGGGCCGCTCTACTGGCGCCTGGTCGTGGTCCGTACGGAGCTGCCCCAGGGCTACCTGGACGAGATGGCGCGCGCGGCGGTGGCGGCGCTCAAGGCCTGAGCCGCCGCCCGCGCTGTCCTTTGCCCCGCTACTTCACCGCGCCCGCCATCACCCCGGACACGAACTGCCGCTGGAAGGCGAAGAAGACGGCCAGCGGAATCACCATCGACACGAACGCGCCCGGCGCAAGCACGTCGATGTTGTTGCCGAACTGCCGTACCTGCTGCTGGAGCGCGACCGTGATCGGCGGCGACTCCGAATCCGCGAAGATCAGCGCGACCAGCATGTCGTTCCAGACCCACAGGAACTGGAAGATGCCCAGCGAGGCGATGGCCGGACCGCCGAGCGGCAGCACCACACGGGTGAACAGCCGGATCTCGCCCGCGCCGTCGAGCCGGGCCGCCTCCAGCAGCTCCCGGGGGATCTCCGCGAAGAAGTTCCGCAGCAGGAAGATCGCGAACGGCAGCCCGAACGCGACATGGAAGAGCACCACACCGAGCGTCGTCTCGAAGATCCCGATCTCGCCGAAGAGCTTCGACACCGGTACGAGCGCCACCTGCACCGGAACCACCAGCAGCCCCACGACCACCAGGAACCACCAGTCACGCCCCGGGAAGTCCATCCAGGCGAAGGCATACCCCGCCAGGGAGCCCACCACCACGACCAGCAGGGTCGCCGGGACCGTGATCAGGACCGTGGAGAGGAGCGAGTCGGTGATCGTGTCGTTGGCCAGCAGCGCCGAGTAGTTCTCGGTGGTCAGCTGCGCCGGGGTGGTGAAGACCTGCCACCAGCCCCCCGAGGCGATGTCGGCCGGACCGCGAAGCGAGGACAGCAGCAGCCCGACCGTCGGCATCAGCCAGAACAGCCCCACAAGGATGAGGAAGACACGCAGGGCACCGCCGGCGGTGCGGGCGGCGATCCGGGACCCCAGAGAGCTCATCGTCGGCCTTCCCTTCGCATCCTGCGGATGTTGAAGAGCATCACCGGGATCACCAGCAGCAGCAGGAGCACCGCGATGGCGCTGCCCACCCCCAGATCCGCGTCCGTGCCGAACGACGAGCGGTACAGCTGGAGCGCCAGCACATTGGCGTCGTCCTGGGCCGAGCCCGGCGCGATGATGAAGACCAGGTCGAAGATCTTCAGCACGTTGATCATCAGGGTCACCAGGACCACCGCCAGTACCGGGGCGAGCAGCGGGACCGTCACCCGCCGGAAGACCTGCCACTCGTTCGCCCCGTCGACCCGCGCCGCCTCCATCAGCTCACGCGGCACACTGGCCAGACCCGCCGCGATCAGCACCATCGCGAACCCGGCCCACATCCACACGTAACTGCCGATGATGGCCGGGGTGACGAGCGAGGGGCCGAGCCAGTCGACGCCGTTGTACTGCTCGCGGAAGTTGCTGCCCGGCAGCCGCAGCAGCGCCCCGTCCGCGGCCGCGGGCAGGGCGAACGTGCCGTCCGCCGCCGCCGTCGTGGCGGCGACGACCTTCCCGTCCTTCACCGCCTCGATCCGCAGCCCCTTCAGGCCCAGTTCCTGGGTGTCGACGGCGTTCGGCCTCCCGCCGCCCCCACGGGTGAAGTCCAGCCAGGCCGTGCCGGACACCCCCTCGGTGGGGGCGTCCGGCACCTTCGCCGGCTTCGCGTCGCGCGGCATCTGCGCCGGCGCGACCCCCACGAGCGGCAGCCGCGCCGGACTGCCCGCGCGCACCGGCTCCTTGGTGAGGTACGCGCCGTCGCCGGCCGCCTTCAGCGGATGCACCGGCAGCGGGCGGGCCTTGGGGAAACCGGACGACTCCGCGAAGGTGTCGTGCACGCCCACCCAGACGGCGTTGGCGACCCCGCGCTCCGGATCCTGCTCGTACACCAGCCGGAAGATGATCCCGGCGGCGAGCATCGAGATCGCCATCGGCATGAAGACGATCAGCTTGAACGCCGTACCCCAGCGGACCCGTTCGGTCAGCACGGCGAAGATCAGACCGAGGGCGGTGGCGACGGCCGGTGCGAAGACCACCCAGATCGCGTTGTTCTTCACCGCGGTGAGGATCGTGTCGTCGGTGAAGAGCTCGACGTAATTGCCGAGGCCGACGAAGGAGTTGCCGTCGCGGTCGAAGAACGACCGCTGGAGCGAGTACCCGATCGGGTAGACGACGAGCGCGCCGAGCAGCACCAGCGCCGGCAGCAGGAAGCCCGCCGCGACGCTCCTGCGCGTGCCGGTCACGCCCCTGGCGCGGGGAGTACGGGTGCCGGCTCGGGGCTGCGTGCCGGCACCTTTCACCGAAGGGGAGCCCACGGCGTCAGCTCTTGTACGCCTTGGCCGCGTCGGCCTCCAGCCGCTCCTGGGTGCCCTTGATGTCCTTGGGGTTCTTGAGGAAGTCCTGGAGGGCCTTCCACTCACCCTTGCCGGGCGTGCCGCCGAACGACTGCGGCATCTGGTCCGACATGTCGAACCGGAAGTCGTCGCCCGCCGCGATCAGGGCCTTGGCGATCTCGCGCTGCACGTCGTTCGGGTACGAGGCCGGGTCCAGCGCCTTGTTGGGCGAGAGGAAACCGCCCGCCTCCGCCCAGATCTTCGCGGCGTCCGCCGAGGCCAGGAAGGTCAGCAGGGCCTGGGCGCCCTTGGTGTCCTTCAGCGCCACCGCCGCGTCGCCGCCGGTCACCACCGGGGCCGAAGCGCCGACCGCGGGGAAGGGGAACACCTTCGCGTCCGTACCGATCTTGGCCGGGGTCTGCGCGATGTTGATCGCCGCGAAGTCGCCCTCGAAGACCATCGCCGCCTTGGGCTGGTCTCCTCCGGTGAAGGTCTGGGTGACCGAGAGCGGGAACTCGGTCTGCAGCGCGCCGTTCGCGCCGCCCGCGATCAGGTTCGGCTTGCCGAAGAGCTCGCCCAGGGTGGTCAGCGCCGCCGTCACCGACGGGTCGGTCCACTTGATCTCGTGCTTGGCCAACTGGTCGTACTTGGCCGGTCCGGCCTGCGAGAGGTAGATGTTCTCGAACCAGTCGGTGAGCGTCCAGCCGTCCGCGCCGCCGACCGAGACGGGCGTGACCCCGGACGCCGAGACGGTCTCGGCCGTCGACAGGAATTCCTTCCAGGTCTTCGGCTCACTCACGCCCGCGTTCTCGAACGCGGCGTTGTTGTACCAGATCAGGGACTTGTTGGCGGCCTTGAAGTACACGCCGTACTGGGTGCCGTCGACCGCGCCGAGGTCCTGCCAGCCCTTCGAGTAGTTGGCGGCGAGCTGTGCCTTGGCCTCCGGGCCGACCGGCTTGGCCCACTTACGGGCCACGGCCTGCTGGACGGCCCCCACCTGCGGGAGCATCGCCACGTCCGGCGGGCTGCCGCCCGCGATCTTCGTCCCGAGGAAGTTCACGATCGGGTCCTGGGCCGGTACGAAGGTGACCGTCGCGCCGGTCCGCTTCTCGAACTCCTTCAGGACCTTGGTGAAGTTCTCCTGCTCCGGGCCGGTCCACACGGCCGCGACCTGGATCTTCTCGCCCTTGAGGGACGGTAAGGACAGGGCGGTGCCGGTGCTTTCGCCGCTGCTGGGCGAGGACTTCGGATCCTTGCCGCCGTCGTCGCCGCATCCGGCGAGGGCGAGGGCCAGCGAGGTGACGGCCGTGACGGCCACCGCGGCCCGGCGGGTGTGCCCCGCGGTCTTGCTTCGCTGGCGGAGAGGTGTACGTCGCATCGATGCCCCGTCTCTTTCGCGCGCGTGCTCGTCCCGTCCGTCAGGTCTACGCCCGGCCGTCAGGGGGCCGCAATACCGCCTTCCTCGGCAAGTGGGCGATCGTAATGGGCTCGTGACGTGGGGTCAGGTGGCGGCGGGTGGGGGTAGGGGCGGCCCGTGGGGCGTCGGGCTGTGTCTCTGCGGGGCGCGTGGGTGTGGGGGCCGGGGCGTCTGTGGGGTGTGGGGCCGCGTGGGTGTGGGGCCGGCGTCCTGCGGGGGCGTACGAGCCCGGGCCCGCCCGGGCCGGGGAGTGACGCGCCCCCGGCAGCCTCGCCCCGTGGCGGCATTGGGCCGCGTCCCCGCGGGCCGCTTGGGCGTGGAGCCGGGGCCCGTGGGGTGTGGGGCCGCGTGGGTGTGGGGCGGGGGCGGCCGTGGGCCTTGGGGCCGCATGGGTGTGGGGTCGCGTCCTGCGGGGGGCGTACGAGCCCGGGGCCCGCCCGCGCCGGGAGGCGACGCGCCCCGGCAGCCTCGCCCCGTGGGGCGTCGGGCCGTGTCTCTGCGGGCCGCGTGGGTGTGGGGCCGGGGCGGCCGTGGGGCGTCGGGCCGTGTCTCTGCGGGCCGCGTGGGTGTGGGGCCGGGGCGGCCGTGGGGCGTCGGGCCGTGTCTCTGCGGGCCGT
>NZ_BMQQ01000037.1:0-24445 GCF_014648195.1 Streptomyces purpureus | reverse complement strand
GTGGGTGTGGGGCCGGGGCGGCCGTGGGGCGTCGGGCCGCGTCCCTGCGGTCGCGTGGGCGTGGGGACGTGGCACGGCGGGCCATGCCTCTGCGGGCACGTACGAGCCAGCCTGGGTCCGCCTGCGCCGGGAGGCACACGCGCCCCGGCCGCCTCCGGCGGTCCTGGGGCAGGGCCGGGCGGCTCAGGTGCGGCTCGCCGGGCTGAGGGGGACGGGTGGGGCGGCGTCGACCGAGCGGGCCGCGCGCTCCAGCGCGCTGGCGAGGAGCGCCAGATCCGTCGGGCCGTTGCCCAACTCACGCACCGGCCGGCGGGTCGGCGGATCGCCCATCCGCTCCCACTCCAGCGCCACCACGGTGGGCCGCAGCGTCGCCGTACGGGGGATCCGGCCGGTCACGCGGCCGCCCTGGAAGGGGGTCACCCGGCCATCCGGATGCCCGAGCCGTCCCCGCCCCGGGGACGGCTCGTCGGGCCCTCCCGTACCGGGGGCGTCGAGGACCACCCGCAGCCGGGCGCCGTGGGCCAGCTCCGTGTCCGCGGTCCGCTCCGGGCGTCCCGAGGCCGCGATCAGATGCACCCCGAGCCGGGCGCCGCCGCGGGCGACGGCCTCCAGGGCGCGTACGACCGACCCGGCGGAGGGCCGACCGGTGGACCCGAGCGCGGGCGCGACGAGCGCGTCGTAGTCGTCGACGAGCACGACGAGCCGGGGCAGCGCCGCCTCGCCCGCTGCCGGGCCGGGCGTACCGGCGGGGGCCACGGCATCGGTCCGTACGGCGATGCGACCGCCCCTGGGGTCCGCCCCGGCGTGCTCGGCGGCGCCGTGGCCGGCCGGACCGGCCGAACGGCCAGGCTCGGGCGCACCGGCCCGTGCGTCCCGTGGGTCCCGGGCTTCTCGGGTGGCCATGGCGCCCGGCGACGGCACGCCGTCGGTGACCGACGGGCGGGCGTCCGGGCGGGGTGTGCGCTCGGCCGCGCTCGGCGCCCGCTGGCTCACCAGCCGTGCGGCGACCTCCTGGCGGGTGTGCCAGGCGGCGAAGTCCTCGGAGCCGAGGATCTCGGCCCGGCGCTTCAGCTCGGCGCCGAGGGCCTGGGCGAAGTCGCGCATCCGGACCGGGTCGCTGGCGACGAGATGCTCGGTGACATGGGGGAGGTCGGTGCAGGGGGCGAGGCCGTCGCCCCTTTCGCCGCCCGCGCCGTCCACCAGGAGCAGGGCCAGACGGTCCGGCCGGCCGCCCGCGGCCAGGGAGGCGGCGATCGAGCGGAGCAGTTCCGTACGGCCGCTGCCCGCCGGTCCCTCGATCAGCAGATGCGGGCCCTCGGCGGTCAGGTCCACGGCCACCGGGCCGTGCGGCCCCGCGCCGAGGACGAGCGTCCCCTCCGGCGCCGACGCCCAGCGGGCCATCAGCGACGCGGGCGTGGCCCGGGCCAGTCCCAACTCGTCCAGGAGCCGCGCGGACTGCGGCAGCGCCAGGGCGGCGGCCCCGCGGCCGCCGCCCGCCGCCCCCTCCGTACGGAGTGGGGCCAGCGCCCGGCCGAACCGGTCGGCCCACGCCACGGAGACCGCGTCCACCGTGGCGAGCGTGCCGTGCCCGGCGGCCTGCCCACCGGCCGTGCGCAGCAGCCGCAGCGCCGTCGCCACGTCGCCGCTCAGCAGCCCGACCGCGCCGCACTCGCGGAAGGCCAAGGACTGCGCGCAGGCGGTCTCGTACGTGGCGGCGACTGGCGAGAGCGGTGAGGCGGCCGGGGCGTCGGCCAGGCAGATCAGGTGGATCCCCGCGGCCGCCCCGGCCCCGGCGAGCCTCGCGGTCGTCTCCCGCAGCGCCGCCGAACCGGGGTCGCCGTCCACGACCACCACGGTGTACGGCCCCTCGAAGCCCGCCGCGGCCTCGGCGACCGCCTTGCGGTCGGCGCTGGCCCAGCCGGGGCCGAGCGGGCTGTCGTCGAGGCGGCGGGTCAGCTCGGCCGTGCGGGCCGCGGCCTGGTCGCGGTCGTACGCGAGGAGGAGGCGGCAGTCCTGGCCGTGGGCGGGCCGCAGGTGGGGGAGCCAGCCGAGCCAGCCCCAGGCGCGGCGGCGCTCCTCGACCGGGCGCGTCCGGTCGGCGCTGATCAGTACGATCTCCAGGTCGGCCGGGGAGTGCAGCGCGGCGAGCTGGGCCACGACCGACCGGGCGAGCCCAGGGAGCCGGTCCTTCGGCCCGGCGAGGCCGAGCGAACCGGCCTCCCGCAGCGCGACGGTCACCGGCACGCCCGCGAGATCGGCCCGGTCGGCGGTGCCGAGCCGGACGACGAGCGCCTCGGAGTGGCCGGGGCCGCGCTCCCAGAGACGCGGGCCGGGGCCGAGCGCGGTCAGCAGCACGGCGGCCGGGTCGGGCCAGGTCTCCGGCACGGGGGGCCGGTCCGGGGCGGAGGCGGCCGCTGTGGACCGGCCCCCGCCCGCGTCCGCCGCGGTGGCCAGATCGCCCCGGCCGCCGGTGAGCCGCCGCGCCCATGCTCCTATGCCCCGCTTACGGGCGACGCCCTCCGGCAGCCGGGTCCCGCGCGCGGGGGTGGTCTGGGGGCGCGGAGCGCGCGTACGGCTGTGCGCCTCGCGCTCACCGTCGGCGTCGTCGAACTCCCCGGCGCGCGTGTGTCCGCCGTCGGCCGTCTCCTCCTCGATCACGCCGTCGACGAGGTACGAGTCACTGCTGGGGCCTGCCGCGCGCGTGAGGCCGCCGGAGCCGTACGGTCCGCCGCCGCTCTGGGGGCCGCTCTGGGCGCCGTTCGTGGCCGTCCTGAGGTCGCTCCGACCTGCCGCCGGGCCGCCCAGCGGGCCGCCTGGGTCCCCCGCTGGGCCGGTCCCGCACGAGCTGGGCTCCCCGCCCCCTGCCGGGCAGATGCGCAGATGCCCCTCGCCGTCCGGGGTCGTGGGCACCGTTTCCGTGTCAGCCCCTCGTCCGGCCAGCCGCAGGGCGGACTCGCCGACCCGCAGCAGCGCGCCAGGTGCGAGCCGCACCGGGCGCGTGCCGACGTCCGTGCCGTCGACGGTGGTGCCGTTGGTGGATCCGAGGTCGGCGACGGTGACGCGGCCGTCGTCGGCGACCGTGATCGCGCAGTGGATACGGGAGACGTCCGGGTCGTCGAGGGGGACGTCGGCGTCGGCGGAGCGCCCGATCCGGATCTGGCCGCCGTGCAGCAGGTGCACCCCGCCCGCGTCCGGCCCGGCGACCACATGGAGCCGGGCGGGGGCGTCCGCGGCAGGAGCGTCGTCGCCGCCGGGGACCTGGAGGGAGAGGACCGCCCCGTCGACCAGCGGGGGCTCGCCGAGCGCGCAGCGCTGGGCGTCGAGCCGCTCCTGCCCGGCGTAGAGCACCACCGCGCCGGAGGCGTCGGGGCCGGAGACCACCGTGGCGAGCCCGGAGGCGACCGCGGCGAGGGCGGTGCCCGCGGGGGCGGTGACGAGCACGTCGCAGGCGCGTGCCGCGGAGGCACCGCTGTGCGGCGCGAGGACGGTCAGCCGGATCTGCATCGCCCAGCGGTCCCTTCTGCGCGGGGTGCCCGGCAGGGGAGCCGCCCTGGATTCCCCCCACCCGGCACGGACGCGTCGTCCGGTACAGGTCGGCACGGATCGCGGGGTTCCCACCCCTTTCGCGAGGCTCCCGACCCCACGATGCGACGTGCTGTGTGCATCCTCGCACCTGCCACCGACAACACGCCCGCGGGCCGCCCCTAAGTGATCTTGAATGGTCTGTTGGCGATCACCGGCCGATCGGCTGGGCGACCGAAAATGCCTGCTTGCGTACGCCTTCCGATCAAGTGCGGCAACCATCCCAGGCGCCCACGCGTCTTGTTTCGGACAAAAGAAGGTCCCGTTCCGGACCGCCGGAGGACCGACCTGTGACCCGTTCGGCGGCACTAAAGTAGGTCGGACACCCAGGCGGGTCACAGATCAGGAAGACGTCAGGAAGACGGAAAACCGATCCACCGGGACCGGCCCACCAGGACCGGATCCGCGAGGACTCGCAAGGACCACGATCAGCAGGGAGCGCGTGACGTGCGGCCAGTCGGCAGCAAGTACCTGCTCGAGGAGCCGCTCGGACGCGGCGCCACGGGCACCGTCTGGCGAGCCCGCCAGAGGGAGACGGCGGGCGCCGAGGCCGCCGTGCCGGGTCAGCCCGGTGAGACCGTGGCGATCAAGGTCCTCAAGGAGGAGCTCGCCAACGACGCGGACATCGTGATGCGCTTCCTGCGGGAGCGCTCGGTCCTCCTGCGGCTGACGCACCCCAACATCGTGCGCACCCGCGACCTGGTCGTCGAAGGCGATGTCCTCGCCCTCGTCATGGACCTGGTCGAAGGCCCGGACCTGCACCGCTACATCCGCGAGAACGGGCCGCTCACCCCGGTCGCCGCCGCGCTGCTCACGGCCCAGATCGCCGACGCGCTCGCCGCCAGCCACGCCGACGGCGTCGTCCACCGCGACCTCAAGCCGGCCAACGTCCTGCTCGCCGAGCGCGACGGCCAGATGCACCCGATGCTCACCGACTTCGGCATCGCGCGCCTCGCCGACTCCCCGGGCCTGACCCGCACCCACGAATTCGTCGGCACGCCCGCGTACGTAGCCCCGGAGTCCGCCGAAGGCCGCCCGCAGACCTCCGCCGTGGACATCTACGGCGCCGGCATCCTGCTCTACGAGCTGGTCACCGGCCGTCCCCCGTTCGCGGGCGGTACGGCCCTCGAGGTCCTGCACCGCCACCTCAGCGAGGAGCCCCGGCGCCCCTCCACCGTCCCGGGACCCCTGTGGACGGTCATCGAGCGCTGCCTGAGCAAGGACCCGGACCGCCGGCCCAGCGCCGAGAACCTCGCCCGCGGGCTGCGCACGGTCGCGGCCGGCATCGGCGTCCACGCCACGCCCGCGCAGATCGAGGCCGCCGAGGGCGTCGGTGCCCTGCTCGCCCCCGACCCGGCCCCCGCGCCGGTCCCGCAGACCCCGGGCGCGGCCGACCCGACCCAGGTGCTCCAGAGCGGCGCCTCGCAGTACGACCCGGCGGCCGCCACCAGCGTCATGCCCACCAGCGCGCCGGGCGCCGCCGACGCGACCGCGGTCATGCCTCCCGTACCGCCGCACCCGGACGGCCCGCCGCGGTCCCCCGGGCAGCCGGAGGAGCCGCACCCCTGGCAGAGCCAGCTGCGCGCGGCCCGCGACCGCAACGAGCAGACCCAGGTCCAGTACCTGGACCCGAACGACGACCCGCTGCGCCGCCGCCCCCAGCGTCGGCCGCAGCAGCCCCCGCAGCCGCCGCAGTACCAGCAGCAGCCTCAGCCGCCACAGCGGCAGCCGCAGCGGCCGCCCCAGCACCAGCATCAGTACGCGCCCCCGCCGCAGCAGTACCAGCAGCCCCAGCAGTACGCCCCGCCGCCGCCCCCGCAGCAGCAGCAGTACGCGCCGCCGCAGCAGCCGCCGGCCCAGCGCCCGCCCCGCGAGCCGCGGCCGCCCCGCCAGCGCAGCGCCAACCCGATGCGCATCCCGGGCCTCGGCTGCCTCAAGGGCTGCCTGTTCACGATCATCCTGTTCGTCGTGGCCGGCTGGCTGATCTGGGAGCTCACCCCGCTCCAGGACTGGATCGCCCAGGGCAAGAGCTACTGGGAGGCCATCGGCGACGGCATCTCGACCGTGACCGGCTGGATCTCCGAGCTGGGCGGCTCCGACACAGGCACCACCGGTGGGACGGGCGGTACAGGCGGTACGGGGCAGTAACCCTGTCGATTTGTCGACTTCCGAGGGTGATTTCCCCTCGGAAGTCGAGACCAGCGCCTGATGCCGCGTAACTTTGTCGCGAACGCCAGCCGCTGAGGGAGCAGTCTTGGCACGGAAAATCGGCAGCCGGTACACCGCCCACCAGATCCTGGGCCGCGGCAGCGCGGGCACGGTGTGGCTCGGGGAGGGCCCCGAGGGCCCCGTAGCGATCAAGCTGCTGCGCGAGGACCTCGCCTCCGACCAGGAGCTCGTCGGTCGGTTCGTCCAGGAGCGCACCGCGCTGCTCGGGCTCGACCACGCGCGCGTGGTGTCCGTCCGCGACCTCGTCGTCGACGGCAACGACCTCGCGCTCGTGATGGACCTCGTCCGCGGCACCGACCTGCGCACCCGCCTCGACCGCGAGCGCCGCCTCGCCCCCGAGGCCGCCGTCGCCATCATCGCCGACGTCGCCGACGGCCTGGCCGCCGCGCACGCCGCCGGAGTCGTGCACCGGGACGTGAAGCCGGAGAATATCCTGCTCGACATGGAGGGCCCGCTCGGCCCCGGCGGCTCCCACCCCGCCCTCCTGACCGACTTCGGCGTCGCCAAGCTCATCGACACCCCCCGCCGCACCAAGGCGACCCGGATCATCGGCACCCCCGACTACCTCGCCCCCGAGATCGTCGAGGGCCTGCCGCCCCGCGCCGCCGTCGACATCTATGCCCTCGCCACCGTCCTGTACGAATTGCTCGCCGGCTTCACCCCCTTCGGGGGTGGCCACCCCGGCGCCGTGCTGCGCCGCCACGTCACCGAGACGGTCGTCCCGCTGCCGGGCATCCCCGAAGAGCTGTGGCAGCTGATCGTCCAGTGCCTCGCCAAGGCCCCCGCCTCCCGCCTGCGCGCCTCAGAGCTGGCCAGCCGCCTGCGGGACGTCCTGCCCCTCCTGGCCGGCATCCCGCCCCTGGACGTCGACGAGCCCGACGCGGAGCCCACCGAGGCGTACGAGGAGCCGGAGTACCCCACCCTCCCCAGCGAGCCCCGCCGCCGCGGCGCCGTCCCCCTGGTCCCCGGCTCGGCCCCCGACTCCAACCGCGACACCCACACCTCGATGCGTGTCCCGGCCCCCGAGGAACTCTCCGGCGGCCCCCGCGGCACTGCCCGCGTCCCCCGCCCCACGGGCGGCGCCCGCCCCGGCGCGGCCCGCCACAAGGCGGAAACGGTTCGCAAACGCCGCCTCACCCTCGCCCTCGCGGGCACGGCCCTGGTGGCGGCGGTCGGCGTCGGCGGCTGGCTGGCGACGTCGGGGGACGACGCGGGGGCGACGCCGCAGGACTCCAACACGACGGCGCCTGAGGCGCCCTGAGACGAGCGCCGCTCTCGCAGCACTGACGACCCATCCACCACAGCCATCGTCCGCTGACGCCACCGTCACTGTTGCCGCTGAGGTTGAAGGGTGGGGTGACAGCCGGCGTTGGCGGTGCTACATCCTCGTCATGAGGTACGCGGATGGCGGCGGTCTGACCGCCGCGGGGCGGGCGAAGCGTGAAGTGGTGCGCTTCGAGGCCGCGGAGATGTTCGGGCAGGGGCTGCGGCCGCCGGAGGTGGCCCGCAGGTTACGGGTGTCGCGGAAGTCGGCGTACGCCTGGCGGGACGGCGGCAAGTCGGCCCTGTCTTCCAAGGGGCCTGGCGGCTTTCCGTGTCAGCTCAGCGATGACCAGGCAAAACGGCTGCAAGCCGAGCTGGATGCCGGCCCGGCAGCGCACGGCTGGACGGAGGACCAGCGGTGGACCTTGGCGAGGGTCGCGGAGCTGATCCATCGGCGGTTCGGCTACCGATACACCCCGCGCGGGGTGTCGTATCTGCTGCACCGGCTCGGCTGGTCACCCCAGGTCCCCGCGCACCGGGCGGTCGAGCGCGACGAGCAGGCCGTAGAGTCGTGGCGGTCGGAGCAGTGGTCCCGGGTAAGAGGACGGCCCAGCTCCTGGGCGCGTGGATCGTCTTCGAGGACGAAGCCGGGCAGGACCTGAAACCCAAGAAGGGGCGGACCTGGTCACGGCGCGGGCGGACGCCGCTGGTCAGAGTCACGGGCAAGGGGTCCGGCCGGGTCCTGATGGCCGGGATGATCTGCGTCAGACCGGGCCGCGAGACCAGGCTGATCTACCGGACCCAGACATACCGGGGCCGAACCGGCGAGAAGAAGGGCTTTCAAGCCCGCGAGTTCGCGGACCTGCTCACCTCCGCCCGCCGGCAGCTCGGTGATGCCCCGCTGATCGTGGTGTGGGACAACGCCAGCACCCACCACGCCAAAGCCCTGAGGGAGTTCTGCGACCGCAACAGCGACTGGCTCACCATCGTCAAGCTCCCGCCCTACGCACCCGACCTCAACCCCGTCGAAGGCGTCTGGGCACACCCGAAGAAGTCCCTGGCCAACCTCGCACCCCGCACCATCGACGACCTCACCCCGCTCGTGAAGAACCGCCTACGCGCCATCCAACGCCGACCGCAGATCCTCAACGGCCTCATAGCCGAGACCGGACTCGGGCTGGAGCCCCCGTAGCCCCGTCACCCTGCCCTTTCAACCTCAGCGTCAAACGCCCGAGAGGCCTCACCGAATATCCATTCGGGGAGGCCTCTCGAAATGTCCACAGCATGTTACGGGCGGAGGCTGACTTACCGAGTCACCTGAAGGCGCTCCTCCAGTGTTTCCAGTGAAATCTCACCTTGCACCCATGCGGTGACGTATTGCAGGTCATGAACTGAAAGACCGAAGGCCGATCGAAGCACTTGGGCCAGCCGGAACGGCGCCAACCTCAAGTTCGGATGCTTGTCAATTAGGAGATCAGCGATCTCTGTGATGCTGCACCCAATTCCGTGGTACTCGACGGCCAAGCGCGCCAATCGTTCAATTTCCTCGTCCATCAGTTCCCTCATCTTCGGAATGTGGCAAGGACTTGCTGGAAGTCCCCCGTCGAGCCTCGGAACTGCTTCATCGATCCTCGCACGAGTGAAGCCGTATCTGGCTGCCTGCCTTCCAGTCCAGGTTCCCTTGGCTGCCGACACAAGGCTTGCACCACCACGGACAGCTTCATTGAAGCCTCCAAGGTTATCTCCGTAGACCCAGATCCTTTGGACACCCTGAACTCGGTCCCCGAAGTGGCCCATAACTTCGTCGAACATCGCCTTACCCCGCAGCGGCGAACCCCTGTTGGGATTGTTGTGCATCATCATGGTTAGAATGCCGTCACTATCGAGGTCGGCAATCACGCCACTTCCACTCGCATCATGCGAGATAGAGTAAGTGCTTTCGTTACCGCCACGCGTAACTCCGCAGTTATGTACGAGGACCGGCATAGCCCCCGCCAGCACATAGTACGTGTGCTCGCGGGGTCGCCGTCAGCTGCAAATTCGCTGGTCAGACTCCGGTTTGACAGCCGTTCCACGTCCGTGCGTGTGCACTGAAGTCCGCCGGTGTTGCCGTCACTACTGCCGTCAGCGGTCTACACCGCCTGGGGAATTCCAGGAATTCCGAATGCGTGTCAAGCGGCTTCGTCGTGCGGGGTGAGGCTGATGGTCAGGTCGGCGCCGAGAGCCTGAGCCAGGCGGCGCAGGAGAGGAAGCGTGGGCACAGTCCCGCCGCCTTCGAAGCGGGAGATCTGCGGCTGCTTCATCCCGCACCGCTCGGCCAGCTCGGCCTGGGACAGCCCGAGCTCGATGCGCCGGTCGTGGACGAGTTGCCCGAGCTCACGGGCGAGCGCGGAAGGCGGGTCCTGCATGGTTCCTCCCCGCCTCAGGCCGCTGGGGCGACGATGGTGACGGTAGGCTCGTCTCCGCCGGCGAGGTGTACGTCCACCGTGAAGTCCAGTGCGCGGGCCAGGCGCATGATGACCGCGATGGGCGGCAGCTCGGTGGCCATCTCGATGGCCTCGATGTCATCGACGTCGACGTGCATGCGCTCGGCGAGGTCGGCCTCGCTCAGGCCCAGCTGCTTACGCCGGTCGTAGACGGCCTTGCCCAACGTCATGGCGAGGCCGGCCTCTTCGTAGACGCGGTCGTACTCGGGGTCGGCGTCCAGGTATTCGCCCAGCAGCTGGCGGTGGCGACGGGTCCTCCATTCGCTGTGGTTCATCGGTTCTCCTTGAGGTTGCGGCTGTAGAGGTCGTGCTCGGGCTCAACCAGCTCCACACCACCTGCCAGTGCTGCACGCGCCGCATCGATGCCCGGCGTGATGAGCCCCGTTGCTGCGCCACCGGATCATGCTGCTCCAAGCGGCTCTCTCCGCTGACCCTGACCTACATCCACTCC
Source organism: Streptomyces purpureus (assembly GCF_014648195.1). Taxonomy (GTDB): domain Bacteria; phylum Actinomycetota; class Actinomycetes; order Streptomycetales; family Streptomycetaceae; genus Streptomyces; species Streptomyces purpureus. Next base: position 14,434 of record NZ_BMQQ01000037.1, on the reverse strand, counting down.
GTGCTCAAGTCCGCCCTGGAGCACGCCGTCCGCGAGGAGGAGATCCCGCGCAACGTCGCCCGTAACGTCCGCACCGGCACCCCACGGCCCCGACGCTTCGAACCCCTCACCGCCGACGAAGCCCGCCAACTCCTCGCCGCGGCCCAGGGTCACCGGCTCCATGCCCCTGTTCGAACTCGCCCTTCACACCGGACTCCGCAAGGGCGAACTCCTCGGCCTGCGCTGGGAAGATCTCGACCTTGATCGGGGCACCGCTGCCGTCCGCCGCACATTGCAGCGCACCAGCACCGGCGGACTCACCACGTTGCCCACCAAGACTCGTGCCTCCGAACGCCGCATCGCCCTCCCCACCCGCTGCCGCCACTCGCTGAAGCACCACCACGAGCGGCAGCGGCGCGAACGGCACGTGGCAGGAACTGAGTGGCAGCACAACGGGTACGTGTTCACCACGCCACAGGGCAGGCCGATCGACCCGACCAACCTCACCCGCACCTTCACCACGCTCCTCCGCAAGGCGGGCCTCCGCCGCATCCGTTTCCACGACCTCAGGCATTCCACCGCGACCCTGCTCCTGGAACAGGGCATCGAACTCGTCGTGATCAAGGAACTCCTCGGCCACGCCCACATCGGAGTCACCGCCACCGTCTACGCCCACATCCGACTCCGCCTCCAGCGCGACGCCATCGACACACTCAGCACCGCGCTCGACGGTCCTGCTGGCTACGATCCGACCCGCGACGACGGCAACGACCCGCCACTGTGCGGAGCCCTCGTCCGCTGACGTTGCCGTCAACTACTGCCGTCACCCCATGCAGAAGCCCCGCCAGGACACACCTGACGGGGCTCCAAATTTGCTATCGCCACTTAAGACTGGTGAGCATCTTCACTCTTCGAGGCCGGACTGAAGCCGCTGCCAATCCTCCTGCTGATCGCGCCAGGCAGCGCTCGCATAGATCGCGGTCTTCGCCTCAGGCAAAGACAGGCCAAGCACACGAGAAGCTACGTAGATCGCTTCGATCGGCGACAGGCCAAGTTCCCGCAGTTCCCGGAATACCGGTTCCCGCTCCACTTGCCCTCGGCCCGTGATGCTCGATGCCAACCCGTCCAGTCGAGACCGGTCCACTCTCTAATCTCCTAGGATCTTTGCGACGTCCAAGGTCATCGACCCCGGGCGCTTGTAGATGCTGCCGTCCGGTTTGGGGATATGCCGCTCATAATTCAGCACGACAGTGCTAAACCCCTGGGTTCTCGCCTGCTCGGCGACGGAGCGCTTCATCTGGCGGACTGCATCTGGCCCGATCGGGGCGCGGCTCAGCCCTTGGGTCCCCGCCGGGAAGACCATCAGTCCGTCCAGATGCACGGTGTCTCCGGCCACCCTGACGGTCGCCATGGTCTCAACCGTCTGCCCTCCAACATTGAATGATCCGTCCCAGATGTCTCCATCGGTGAATGGAGAGCAGTTGCTGTTGTGAACGAGGACCGGCGTCTGCCCCGCCAGCACATAGTACGTATGCAGGTCCCTGACCGTCAGGTCGTACGTGACCGCCTTGCTCCGGTAGTTCCGGACCGTCAGAACCTGAACCGTCGTGCCGTCCGGCCTGCGCAGTTCCGTGCCCGGGCGCAGGTCCTTCGCGTCGACCCAGCGCTGCTGGGACTCGTCCCAGAAGGGGTGGTGCCACGTCGTCGTCAGCGCGGCGGGGGACTGGCCGCTGCCCGGGGACTTGAGGGTGAGCCGGGTGAACTCCTCGTCGTCCTTCGTGACGATGTGGCGCTCGACCGACTTACCAGCCGTGGCCTCTGTCTGCGGATCCGATGCCAGGACCTCGTCACCTGGTTTGAGTTCCGAGATCGGTTTCGTCGTTCCGTTCGCGAGCAACACCCGGGTCTCGCCCGTGAAGCTGTGTCTCACGCATGCGCTGCCCGCGGATTCCAGCGCGCTCGCCTGTGCCCGGGCCGCCTTCGCCGTTGCTTCGGCGGCTTCCGCCAGGGCCTCGGCCTCCTTGACCGCGGCGTCCGCCTTGCGGAGGGCCTGCCAGATCTTGAGGGCCTTGTAGCCGGCCTTGATGGCCTTGGCGAGTTTGCCCCAGGGCACCGCGTTCAGGGCTGTGTTGAAGCAGCCCATCACGTCACCCTTGGTGAAGCAGTTCACCGCGTCCGTGATGCCCAGGACGTCCGCGACGAGGTTGATGAGCTGGCGCTTGAGGCCCTGTTGCTTCTTCTTCGCGGCCGCGGCCACCGCGCTGGCGGTCTTCGCCGCCTGGGCGGCGGCGGTGGCGTCGGCCTTGGTCTTCTGGACCGTGTTGCCGATGTTGCCCCGGCCGTCCTTGCCTCCGCCCACCGGATTGCCGTCGGAGCACATGCCCCTGTGGCAGGTCGTGGTGTTGGTACCGCCCGGGTCGACCGGGCCGTCCTTGATGATGTCGCCGGAGCCGTCGCCCTTCGGCGTGCCGATGCCGCAGAGGTCGGCGAAGCACAGTCCACTCGGGTCGCTGTGCGTCGTCGGATTGTTGCCCGCGTACGCGTACGCGTTCCAGGTCTCGGGGGCGCCTGGCACGATCAGCGGGTCAGGGTTGAGGAAGCGGCCGATCGTGGGGTCGTACTGGCGGGCCCCGAGGTTCACCAGGCCGGTGGCCTTGTCCTCCTGGCCACCTACGTAGCCGCGGGCCCCTTGCCACCCGGCGCCCGTGGTACGGACCTCGCCGAACGGTTTGTACTGGCGCCGCGTGACCTGTTGACCCCCTGCGTCGATCTGGAGGGTGCCCGTGTTCTGCCGGTCGGAGACCAGGTAGTCGACCGTGACTCCCTGGGCGGTCGCCGACTGGACCGCGACGGTCTGCCCGCCCAGCGAGACGTACCGGGTGCCTTCCGCCTTCGCCTCACCGTCCTTGAGGGTCACCTCCTGATCGCCCGTGAATAGGACGGTGGCGCCGGCGTCCCGCCGGATCAGCAGGTTGCCCGCCGCGTCGTAGACGTACTTGGTCGAACTGGCGGTGCCCGTACGGGCCAACTCGGTCAGCTTGCCTCGCACGTCGTACGTGAACGTGTCGGTGCCGGCCCGGTTGGTACGGGTGCGGATGTTGCCCGACGCGTCGTACGTGTAGGAGGTCTCCGTGTTCGCCTCGGGACCACCGGGCCCGGTCTTCACCACCTGGCTCACGGCGTGCGCGGGCCCCTTGCCGGCCGCTGGGACCGAGTACGCCGACACGGTGTCCTTGGCCGCGTCCCCGCCGAGGTGGTGATCGGTCTGGCTCGCGCGGTCGCCGCTGGAGTCGTACGTCCAGGACTGCCAGTAGGCCGCCGGGCCGCCCACCATGGAGGCCGCTCCGGCCGCGGGCTTCTTCGCGCAGTCGTCCAGCGAGGTCCAGGCCGTCTGCAGACGCTGGGCCCAGTCGTAGGCGAAGCACTGGATGTCGGTCTTGCCGTCGCCGAGCTCGTCGCGGATCTTCGTGACGTTGCCGGCCGGCTGGTAGGTATAGGTGGTCCGGTCGGCGACCTTCGTACCCGACCCGGTGACGACGAGCGACGAGGCCAGACGGTGGGTCTGTTCGTCGTAGGTGAGCGTCTGCTGCGCGAAGTTGCCCGAGGTGCCGTACGTGAACTGTCCCGGCTCGTCGAACTGGGTCCACGCCAGCGTGGCCCGCAGCGATGTGCTGCCGACGCTCTTCTGGCGTCCGAGAGCGTCGTAGTCGTAGGTGAAGGTTTCCTGCGGGAGGTGACCGGCGGCGGTGTTGGTGTACGAGGAGAGCGTGCCGGTGAGGTTGTACCGGTTCTGCGTGAGGTAGGTGCCCTTGAGGTTGCCCTCGCTCTCGGGGATGACGAGCGCGGACGCGACCGGCCTGCCGTAGGAGTCGTACTGGAGGATCTTGCTCGTGTACTCGGCCGTGCCGTAGTGGCTGGTCGAGGAGGTCGGGAGTCCCTTCTTCAGCGAGTCGTACGTCCACGAGGCCAGCTTCTTGCCCTTGGTCACGTCCGTGACACCCGTGGTGTCGTAGAGCCCGGTCTTCCGGTCGAGCTCGTCATAGGTGTAGCCGACCGTCTGCTCGCGCGCGTCCGAGGTGGAGACCAGCCGGCCGGCCACGTCGTAGACGGAGGTGGTACGTCCCGAATCCGGGTCCTGCTGGGTGGTCTTGCGGCCCAGCAGGTCGTAGGTGCTGGTCCAGGCCGTGCCGTCGGCATCACGCTGGCCGGTCTGGCGGCCGGCGGCGTCGTACGTGTAGGTGACGGTGTCGGCGGCGCCCGACGCGCTCCTGCCGTGGTACCGCACCAGCTTGGTGGTGTTCGCCCGGGCGTCGGTGAACGTACTGGTGGGCGTGGCTCCGAGGGGAGGGACGACATCCGTCCGGTCGGACCCCGGATAGGAGGTCGTCGTGCGCCACGTCTCTGTGGCCCGGGTGTACGCGACGTTGGCGACCACCCGGCCCGCGCCGTCGTGGAAGGTGCCGGTCTGGGTGGGCACCTGGTTGTCGGGGGCGTAGACCAGGGTCGGGGACGGGCGGTCCTTGCTGTAGTACGGGCCCGCGGACTTCACCGCCCAGCCGTGGGAGTCGTAGGCCGTGTCGACGATGACGCTGCCGCCCTCGGCGGCCTCGGTCTGCGTCTCACGCTCCCGCAGCATGGCGTCGTACAGGGTGATCGACGTGCGGTAGGTGCCGTCGTCCTTGAGCGTCTCGGTGGTGACGGTGGAGGGAGCGGTCGGCGTCAGCTGGTAGCTGTACTTGATGTTGGGGCCGTTGCTTGTGGAGAAGCCCGGCTGCCAAACGGCGGTGAGCCGGCCAAGTGCGTCGTAGGAGTTGGTGGTGGTGTACCCGGCGGCGTCCGTCGTCTTCACCGGCAGGCCGCGCTCGGGATCCATGGTGGTGGTCGTCGCGAACCCGGCAGCCTGCCCGGTCACCTTGGGCAGGGTGACGGTCGTGCTGGGCGGCGCGCTCCCTGATGCGGGTGCGTACGTCGTGGTGGTGGTCCGGCCGAGGGCGTCCGTCTCACTGGTCTCGCGGCCGTAGCCGTCGTACTGGGTCTTGAGGACGGTCACGTAGTGGGGTGTGCCGTCCGCCGCCACGGAGTCGGCTTTCTGAACCATCGTCACGTCGCCGATGCCGGGGACGGCGAGATTGTCGGTGTGCCCGTCGAAGAAGGCCAGGTCGTCGCTTACGGCGTGCTTGGGGAAGGTCGGCTTCGTGTCGCAGGAGACGGCGACCGTCTGCATGCGCCGGGGTACGGGCAGCCAGGCACCGGAGGCGTTCTGGGCGTACCAGGTGCGGGAGCAGGTGTCGTCCGCCGCGGTCGAAAGATCACCCTTGTCGTCGACCTGGGTGGGGAGGCCGGTGGCGTCGTCGAAATCCGTCACCACCTCCGTCGTCCGCGGTTTCCCTGCCGCTGTCGTCGTGGTGTTGCGGGTGCGCTGGGTGTTCAGGGTGCGTGCCTGCAGTGGGTCGAGGCCGACCTTGGTACGGCTCTGTGAGGCGGTGACCGGGCCGATCCATGGCTCGCTGGTGGAGGAGGCCAGAACGGCTCCGCCGTCGCCGTTGAAGCTCTGCGTCTCGAAGATCTGCCCCGCGAGGGCGGGGGAGTCGGTCACCGTGACGTCGCCCACGGAGTTCGTGAGGGCGTCGCCCTTGCCGCGGAAGTATGTGGCGCGGGACAGCGTGATCCGCTGCGGCGCGGTGCCCGTACGCACTTCGACCCGGCCGTATCCGCGCCACTGGTTCCAGGTCCGGTACTTCGCCTGGGAGAGGGCGTCGTCGTTGAAGGCCCAGAACGCGTCGCCCAGGTAGGTGTACTTGGTCTGGACGGGCAGGCCGTTGCCGGTGGGGTCCTGTTCGGTGACCGTGTTGACGACGAACTTGTTGAACCAGTCCAGCTCGGGTGCCGTCCGGCCGGGCGGCGTCCAGAACGAGGGGAAGCAGCGCATTCCGTTCGTCTGCGGGCTGGTGGGCAGGACGACGGTGCCCTTGCGACGGCATTGGGCGGCCAGGTAGTTGACGGAGACGACCTTGCCCGACTCGGTGGTGATGCGCTGGATGCGTCGGCGCGTCAGCGGCTGGTAGCCGTCCAGCCCGTCCACCCGGTTGGCCATCGGCTGGCTGTCGAAGAGCACCGGCGGGAGGGAGGCGGTGCTGCCGCCGCTCTTGCCGGTGCGCACGATGGACGCCAGCCACAGGGACGGGGTGGTGGTGTCGCCGGTCGCGGGGAACGTATGCGTCAGCGTCCACTCGTCCACGTCGGCGTAGGCCTTGTCGACCAGCACTTCGGTGCGGATGCCGGTGAGACGCTTGGTCGACCAGAACGACGGGCCGTGGTTGGCGCAGCTGCCGGTGGCGCCGCAGTGCTGGTCGAGCGGTACGTCCGGCCAGTGCGCGTTGTTCGCCACGGTCCGCTTGGCCTCGGCGCAGTCGAAGGAGGCGTTGGGGAGGCAGCGTTCCTTGGTGTCGAAGAAGACGCGCCCGGCCGCCGGGGCCGCGGCGTCGTAGATCTTGCCCGCGCGCTGCCCGTACTGGATCTGGCTGAGGTACCCGGAACGTGTGTACGCGGTGGGCTTGGTGGCGTTGTTCACGCCGTAGTGGCCGACCTCCGGCGTGTACCAGAAGCTCATCGCGTTGCCGTGGGGGTCGACGACGTAGTCGAGGTTCCAGCGGTACGCCTGTCGGCAGGAGGAGGCGGCGAAGGTCGCCGCGTGGCAGGGCTCGCCCGTGTCGTTGCCGAACACCGGCGTCGTCCACACGGAGTTGGTGACGGGTTTGCCCGTGGCCCAGCCCGGAAGCTGGTGCCGGCCGAAGTGGTACTCGGTCCCGTCCGCCGTGACGACGACCCAGTACTCCTCGTCGTTGTCGTCGTTCGCGGTGTCCTTGCGGACGGTGACCTTCTCGCCGTTGTCGTTCTGGGGGTGCCACGTCTTGGACTTGTCGTCGAAGACGAGCGTGTTGGACGTGCCGTTCAGTGACAGCGTCAGCGTGTTCGCGGCGTCGGACCAGCACTGGTCCCCCGTCTTGGGGCTGCCGCCGGCGGTGTCGTCCGAGCACGGCAGGTAGCCGCGCTCCACGAAGCCCGGGGAGTAGTCCCAGCCGTCACCGATCCAGCCGGCCTGGCCGTTGGTCGACGACGTACGGCCGTCGACGCTCTGGGAGCTGTAGTCCAGGGAGACGTTGGGCTTGAGTCCTCCCGGCACGTCCGGCACACCGATCGGGTACGACCAGCTGAAGCCGCCGGTCGAGCCTCCTGCCGACCACTGACCGGACGGGGAGAGTGAAGTGGCGGCGTAGTTGCCGCCGCCTCCCGCGGTCGCGGCGGTGGCGGCGAGGACCAGGGGCCGGGTGGCATGGGCCGACGACAGCAGGACGTCGCCCGAGAGGCGGCCGGTCTTGGCGCTGTTGGTGGAGGGGAGGTAGGTCTGCTTTCGGCAGGCTTCCTTCGCCGGGGTGGTCAGGACGCAGGAAGGCAGCTGTACCAGCCGCAGACGGGAGGACCAGTCGCCGCCGTAGGCCTGGGCGAAGGAGCGGTAGTCCAGCTCGACACGTACGGCTCCGGACGCCGCGCCGTTCGCCGGGCGTACGGTCGCGATGACGCCCGGGACGCCGGCGCGCTGGGCGAGGCCGCGCTCGCGCATCTCGACCCGGACCTTGCCCGGGGACGGCTGTGCGGTGCGGGCTGTGGCCCGCTTAGAGGGCGTGGAGACCCAGAGAGGGAGCTCACCGGCCCGCGCCGAGGTGGAACCGGCCTTCGGCACGGTGACGTCCGCCGAGCCGCGGCCGGGCCACGCGGTCTTGGCCGTCGCCGGGTTCCAGGACGGCGTGCTGGGGCGCTGCAGGGGTCTGATGGGTACGGGCGTGACGGGTACGGGTTTCGCCCGCGGGGCGTCCACGGCGAAGTTCGGCCGGTCGGCCGTCCGGAACGCGGTGGCGACGGCCGGTTCGGCGTTCGTCACCACCATGAGAAGTGCGCAGGCGAACGCGGAGAATGATGTTCCCGCCCTCATTCGGCCACGTCGGCGAAAAATAGTTCTCGCGCCAGCTCGACCAGCCACGAAACCCCCCAGCTCCAATTAACGGCCAGCGGAACGTAGCAGGATTCGAATTGACCGACCTATGCGCAAGGAAAAGTAGGCGTAAAGAATCGGTAATGGGGTGGGGTGTTCTGCCCTCTTTTAGAGGTCTGCCTGGTGGTTTGAGTGAAGGCGCTCCGTGGTCGGTGACGTACGGAACGTCCCTTGCCACTTGATCGGAACAAGCGGCCATGGGTGGGGAAATCGGACGTCTTTACTTAATCTTTACTTGTTTGGTTCTCCATGAAATGACTATCGTCCGCGAGCCGCAATGAAATACGGACACGCCCGGGGGGACTGGTATGCGGGGTCGTCGATCGTCCGCACTCAAACGTCGTTTGGGCACGCTTCTGTGCTCGGCTCTGCTGGCCACCTGCGTCACTCCCGCCACGGCGGCCGGAGTCGGCCCGACCACGGGCGGCGAGCTGCCCCCACCCCTGACGGCGCCGGGCGAGCCCGCTCCCGTACCGCCGCAGGCGCCGGACACCATGCCCACCGGACGGATGAAGGACCGGCAGGAGACCGGCCTGACCGCAGCTCAGGAACGAGCTTTGGCCGCGGCTCGTGCGGAAGCCGACCGCACCGGAAAATCCGCACCCGTGGGCGCGCTCACCAGCACGACGGACACCGTCCGGGCGAACCCGGGCGGCACCGTCACCTGGACCACGAACGCGACACCCCAGCGCACCCGGCTGGACGGGAAATGGGTCGCCCTGGACAGCACCTTGCGCGCGAACCCGGACGGCACGTACAGCCCCAAGGCCTCCAGCAGCCCACTGGTCTTCTCCGGCGGCGGCGACGGACCTCTGGTTTCCATGGGGACCGGCCGGCAGAACCTCGCTCTCACCTGGCCCCGATCCCTGCCGACACCGAAGATCTCCGGATCGGACATCACCTATCCGCAGGTCTTCCCCGACGTCGACCTGGTGCTCACCGCCAACACTCGGGGCGGCTTCAACCAGGTGCTGGTCGTCCGGACTCCCGCCGCGGCAGCCGAGCCGGCCCTGGCCTCGGTCAGACTCGGAGTGCGCACCAGCGGAGTCCAGGTGATCCGCGACAAGGACGACAACATCCAGGCCAGGACCGCCGACGGGCGGGTCGCCTTCAGCGCGCCCCAGCCGCAGATGTGGGATTCCTCCGCCAGACCCGCCACCAAACCCGCAGCGGCGGCCGGTGCCAGGACAGTCGCCCCAGCCGCAGCCCCCTCCAGCGCACACGGCCCCGGTCCCGGCGCCCGTGTCGCCCGTGTCCGCCTGGATGTGAAGCCCGCGCAGCTCACGCTCGTACCCGACGCCAAGCTGCTGAAGGGCACCACGACTCGGTACCCCGTGTACATCGACCCGTCCTGGAACCCGCACCCCGCCACAGGCACGAGGCAGCACTTCGTCGGAGTCCAGGAAGGGTGCCCCGGCGCGAAGAACTACGACTCGACGAAATACGGCAACCCCGGTGTCGGCCTGAACTCGTGGACGGACTGCATCGGCCGCGAACAGGCGTACTACCAGGTCGGCATCCCCTCCTCGGTCTGGAAGGCCCACATCGTCTCCGCAGTAGCCAACGTCCAGCAGACGTCGTCCTCCAGCTGCAGCGCCTCGTCCTCGGTCTCCCTCTACGCGGCCAAGTCCTTCAACTCCAACACCTCGTGGAGCAACCGCCCCGGCCGGATCGCCAAGCTCGGATCCCGTACGTTCGGACCGGCCTGCGACAGCTACGTCTCCGGTGGCTACGCCGTGACCTCCGCCATCGCGGCGGCCGCGGCGGGCTCCGCGGCCGGCTGGACCTTCGCCCTGGTCAACGACAACGAGTCGAACGGCGCCCTCCTCAAGCGCTTCTCCCCGAGCGCGAGCGTGAGCATCACCTACAACCACGTGCCGCACACCCCGAGCAACCTCTCCGCGCTGGTGAACTCCGCCTCGTACGGCTGCGACACCGTGGCCCCGTACCCGGTGCTCGGCAAGACCGTCGCCACCACACCGCCCATGCTGTCCGCCGTCGTGGGCGACGCGGACCGGGACGTCCTCTCGGCCCGGTTCACCTACTGGGTGGACGGCTCCACGGCCCGCCCCGCCATCACGTCGCCGGACGTCGCCAGCGGCAAGCGGGTCCAGGTCCAGCTTCCGTCCTCCTTCGTCTCCGGACTGAAGGACGGCAGCACGGTGGCCTGGCAGGTCCAGGCCACCGACGGCAAGGACACGAAGGCCAACCCGGCCGTGTGCCGCTTCACCGTCGACCAGCGAGCCCCCGCCAAGCCGACGGTGACCTCGCAGGGCGAGCTCTTTCCCGAGAGGCAACCCGGCGCCGCGGCCGGAACCGAGGAAACGTTCGTCGCCCGGGTCGCACCCGGCTCGACCAACAACACGGCGGCGAAGTTCGTCTTCGGCCTGAACGTCAAGCCGCCGACGTCGAACCCGCCCCCGTCCCAGGTGGTGCAAGCCGTCGGCAACAGCGCCTCCTTCAAGGTCCGCCCGCCCGGCCCCGGCACGCACACACTGTGGGTGTACGCGCTCGACGTCGCCGGCAACGCCTCGGAGATGTACCCGTACGAGTTCATCGCCAAGGGACACGCCCCTCGTGTCTACGCCAGCCTCAACGACGCCTTCAACGCCACGGCCGTCACGTCCGACTCGAAGCCCACAGCCGCCGACTTCGACAGTTACGGCAACAGCTTCTCGCTGCAGGACCTCCAGGCCGCCGGATGGACACCGGGCGGAAAGGTCACCGTCAACGGAGCCACGTTCACCCTGCCGGCCTTCGGCTCCGGCGCCCCCGACCACGTCATGGCGGCCAACCAGACCATCAAGATGAACGGGGCCACCGGGCGCGCCCTGGTCTTCCTCGCCACAGCCACCCAGGCCTACACCGCACTCGACCGCGACCCGGCCGACGCGACGAGCCCGGTCGTCCCCGACGGCACCAAGGGCGCGGGAAGCGGATGCGTACTCACCAACGGGCTGCCCACCGACTGCGAGGCAGCCACAGGAGCGATCACCTACGAGGGCACGGCGGCCCCCTCGCCCTACCGCCTCTCCGTTCCGGACTGGTCGACCGGCCCCCAGGGCCTCGCCACCGTGACCCTGCCCCACCGCAACCGCGCGACCGGGGGCCAGGAGACCCGCCCGGTCAAGATCTTCACCTTCGCCGTCCCGCTGCGCCCCGGAGTGCCGGTGGAATCCGTCACGCTGCCCGACATCAGCGACAAGGTGACCCGAGGCATCCCCGGGCTGCACATCTTCGGGATGGCGGTACGGGACACGGCGAAGGCGGCCGGTGGGGGAGCGTGGAAGGGGGCGTGGGGGGCACCGATCGAGGCGAGCTTCAACTACAACAAGGACGGTGCCGACTTCCGTGATCAGACGTTCCGCGTTCTGCTCACCCCGAGCGCGAGCGGCAAGGGGGTCCGCATCCGGCTCTCCAACGCGCGCGGAGTCAAGCCGCTGGTGATCGGACATGCGACGGTCGGGGCCCATTCGGAGTCGGCCGGCATGGTGCGTCCTCCGTCGGACCTCACGTTCGGTGGCCTGCGTACCACGACCATCCCGGTCGGGGGCGAGATCTACTCGGACCCGTTGACAGCCGAGGTGGTGGCGAACAGGGGGCTCGTCGTCAGCTTCCATCTGGCCAATGCCGTGAGGTACCTCCCCCATCACAGCTGGATCGGAAACTCGACGGTCATGTGGGTGAGCCCGAGCGGCTCAGGGGATCACGCCGGCGACACCGGTGGCGAAGCGTTCAGCGGCGACGCCGTCATGTGGGGCCGCTTCGTCAACGTCCTCACCGGGGTCGACGTTCTCGCCGACGACGGCAAACCCGTGGTCGCCGTGGTCGGGGACGGCCTGGTGCATCCGAGCGGCACCGGTACACCCGTGCCCAGCTTCATGGCCAGGCTGCCGGAATGGCTCGCCGCACGCCTCCAGAACAACGCGCCGACGTACGGCGTGGGCGTTGTCGCCGCCGGGATCAAGGAGAACCTGCTCGCTCGGGATCAGGCCTCCCGCGGCGGACCAGCCGTACTGTCCCGCTTCGACAGAGACGTCCTGTCGGTCGCCGGGGTGAAAACGGTCGTCGTCTACACGGGCTTGAGCGACGTCGTGGACGGGACCGACGATCTGGAGATCGTCAACGCCTACGCCACAATGCGTGACCAGTTGAATGCGTGGGGCATCAAAACGGTCTTCACCACTCTCACCCCGTGCTACGGCTACGCACCGTGCACACCTGTCGTCGATGCGCGACGCCTGAGCGTCAATGCCTGGCTCTCGGAGCAGCAGGACTTCGCCACCCCGTACGTCGACCATGTGGATGTGGAGGCCGCAGTCGCTGTCACCGAGACCCCAAGCACTCTCGAGCCGCCTCCTCTGCGCCTCGGCGCGGGTGCGGCCCCGGCCGACTACGACATCGGTGATCACGTGAACCTCACATGGAACGGGCACCTGGCGGTGGGCAACGCGTTCGACCTGTCGACCCTCGACCCGGTCGCTCCACCCGGCACCTCCTGACCACGTATTCCACGCGCTCCGTACGCCCGCCGGGGGTGTACGGAGCATGCGTGGACCACCGGCGGGGCCCGTCGCGGCGACGAGCCGTTACGCTGGACGCGTGGCAGTCGTCGATGTATCCGAAGAGCTGAAGTCCCTCTCCTCGACCATGGGGTCGATCGAGGCCGTCCTGGACCTCGACAAGCTGAGGGCAGAGATCGCCGTGCTCGAGGAGCAGGCCGCGGCCCCGTCCCTGTGGGACGACCCGGAGGCGGCACAGAAGATCACGAGCAAGCTTTCCCACCTCCAGGCCGAGGTCCGCAAGACCGAGGCGCTCCGGAGCCGTATCGACGACCTCGAGGTGCTCTTCGAGCTCGCCGAGGCCGAGGACGACCCGGACACCCGGGCCGAGGCCGAGGCCGAGCTGGAGTCGGTGAAGAAGGCGCTCGACGAGATGGAGGTCCGCACCCTCCTCTCCGGCGAGTACGACGAGCGTGAGGCGCTGGTCAACATCCGCGCCGAGGCCGGTGGCGTCGACGCCGCCGACTTCGCGGAGCAGCTCCAGCGCATGTACCTGCGCTGGGCGGAGCGGCACAACTACGGCACCGAGGTCTACGAGACGTCGTACGCGGAAGAGGCCGGCATCAAGTCGACCACCTTCGTCGTCAAGGCGCCGTACGCCTACGGCACGCTCTCCGTCGAGCAGGGCACCCACCGCCTCGTCCGCATCTCCCCCTTCGACAACCAGGGCCGCCGCCAGACGTCGTTCGCCGGTGTCGAGATCCTCCCGGTCGTCGAGCAGTCCGACCACGTCGAGATCGACGAGTCCGACCTGCGCGTCGACGTGTACCGCGCCTCCGGCCCCGGCGGTCAGGGCGTCAACACGACCGACTCGGCGGTGCGCATCACGCACATCCCGACCGGCATCGTGGTCTCCTGCCAGAACGAGCGCTCCCAGATCCAGAACAAGGCGAGCGCCATGAACGTCCTCCAGGCCAAGCTCCTTGAGCGCCAGCGCCAGGAGGAGCGCGCCAAGATGGACGCTCTCAAGGGCGACGGCGGCAGCTCCTGGGGCAACCAGATGCGTTCGTACGTCCTCCACCCGTACCAGATGGTCAAGGACCTGCGGACGGAGTTCGAGGTCGGCAACCCGCAGTCGGTGCTCGACGGCGAGATCGACGGCTTCCTGGAGGCCGGTATCCGCTGGCGCAAGCAGCAGGAGAAGTAACAGCAGTACGAGCATTACGTGAACGTCCACGGCGCCGGATCCGCGAGCAGCGGGTGCGGCGCCGTTCGCGTTGGTCCGCGGAGGGGAATTCGCGGGCGCAAGGGGAAAGTTGGTTTGCGGCTCGCTTTGTCGACAAGGGAACTGGGGTGGGGGAAGCCGAAGTTCCGCGTTTACGTCACAGTTGCATCCGCGCAGGCCGGGCAAGTGCGGTCAATACAGGCATCGCACGCGCAACGACCTTGACGGGTCTTCGGAAACTCGCAAGGGTGACGGATGGCATGCGCATTTCTGGGGCGTGTGTGGAACGGGGGCCAGAACGAGACTCCCGATGCCTGTGGCCCCGAGCGCTGCTCCAACAACGAGATTGAGCTACTGGGGGTAGCGAGCAGATGACCAAAAAGACGCGGGTCCGCGTTGCGCGGATAGCCGCCGGCGCGGTGATCGCCGCCGGCGCGTCCCTGACCGCGGCGGGCGCCGCTTCGGCCGTCGGCATCGAGGTCGCGGGCCTCAGCGCCGAGGTCGAGGCCAACAGCGAAGGCCTTGAGGTCGGCCTGGGTATCAACGACACCCAGGGCGGCACCACCTCTGGCAACGACATCGCTGGCCAGGTCTCCGGTGGCACCACCGAGGGTGGCACCACGGAGGGCAACACCACCGAGGGTGGCACCACGGAGGGCAACACCACCGAGGGTGGCA
>NZ_BMQQ01000036.1:31597-61059 GCF_014648195.1 Streptomyces purpureus | reverse complement strand
TGCCCGAACGCTACGGGCCGTGGGACCGGGTCTACGACCTGTTCCGGCGCTGGCAGCGGGACGGGACCTGGGCCGGGGAGGGCACGGTTGAGGTCACCGACGCGTTCCTCCCCCAGCCGGGCGCGCGGCTGGAGGAGGACGTTCCGGCCGGCATGGGACGGCTCCTTCGCCGCGCCCGCGTGACGCGTGGCCGGGTGACGCTGCGTGTCGCCGTCTGCCCCCGCCCTCCCGCAACAGCTCGGTGGCCGTACCAGTCAAGGGGTGAGGAGGCGGGGATGGCGACCGAAACACGAGGCCGCATGCTGGAGGCCGCGGTGCTGGCACTCCAGCGGCGAGGCGTCGCCGGGATGTCGTTCACCGAGATCCTGCGCGACAGCGGTGCCGCACGCGGCGCCATCTATCACCACTTCCCCGGCGGCAAGGCCCAACTCGTCGCCGAGGCCGCCACCCGCAACGGCCAGGACATCCGCGTCCAGCTCGCCACGCTGCCCACGAGCAGCCCTTACGCCGTCGCGGAAGCCTTCCTGGACTTCTCCCGGCCGGTCGTCGAGGCCGCCACCACCGGCAGCGGCTGCGCCGTCGCCGCTGTCACCGTCGACCCCGATCCCGCGAGCGACATGCTGCGTCAGGTCGCGGCCATCGCGTTCGACTCGTGGATCGAGCAGCTCGCCGAGCGGCTCACCACCGCCGGGCTGTCGGCGGGCGAAGCCGGCGATCTGGCCGCCACGCTCATTACCCTGCTGGAGGGCGCACACGTGCTGCGCCGCGCCTCCGGCACCCTCGAACCCTTCGAGCAGACCGCGCGCACGGCTCTCGCGCTCACTCGGAGCCGGTATCCGAGCGCCTGAGCCCCGAGCTCGGCCCACCGGGGGCGAGACCGGCCCGCCCCCGGACGCAGGCTCCGCTCCCCGCCCGGCTCCCACCGCCTGCCGGAACCGGCGGCGGGGGCTTCACAGGCCGCGCGCATCCCGCGGCACTCACGGAGCGTAACGAATGGAGAGGGCCGGATCGGTGGCCAAGTGGCCGTAGACCCCACCGCCCCCGGCCCGTTAATGCCTCTCCCGTGGGCAGGCTGAACAGGCTCAGAAGAAGCGCCGCCTTACTTGATGGTTGGCCAGTCGCCCGGGGACAGGGACGAGACCCCCGCCTGCCTTCGGGCGCTGGCTCCGCGCGTTGGGCTGCGGGCCTTCCGCGGGGTGCCGTTCCAGCCCCGGCCCGCCGTACGGGACCTTCTCGATGCGCCGGCCTGCCGGTTCCATGCCGTGCCGCTTCGCGTAGTTGACAACGCGCCGCCACTCGGCGACCGCGTCGTCATCGGGATCAGTGATCCTGACTCGCCCCTCGATGAGGAGCCGCTCGATCAGATCCTGTGCCCTCGCCCGCCGGGCCCGCGCGACGGGCCTCTCACCGCAGGGCGTCCGAGGCGTGGTGGGCACCTCCGGCTCCCTGCCGTCGGCCAATGCGGTGTCGTCATCCATCATCAGGAGCCCACGATCCCGCGAGGCATCGGCCGAGCGCCGGTCACCTGTGGCCTCTGGACACATCCAGCCGCGTCAACCGGCGCGCGCTCTGCCAACGATCACGCTACGTGGCCGATGCCCTCCTCCAACGAGCGGCCGTACCCCTGGCCAGCCCATCTTCTGACAGCCGCCGTTGGGGAGAATCTGGGGAGTATGAGCTGCTCCGGGGAGCACGTGGGGAGAATGGGCTACACAATGCTGCGCGACCCCGAAAAAAGATGCTCAAAGACCCATCCTCGCAGGTCAGAGGTGCTATGGACGGCATCTCCGCAGGTCAGAGGTGCCATAAACGGCATCTCCGCAGGTCAGGGCCGCTCGGTGGACAACTCCATGACGCACGTCCCGGGATCGTCGGCCTCGACGATCCCCCCAGGAGCGAGCCGCCCTTACGCAAAGGGGTCACGTAGCGAATAGCGGTGACTTCTGTCAACATTTTCCTAGGCCATACGACTGAACGACCTTGCTATCGAGGGTCGCTACCAAGACACACAGGACACCTTCTAGCGGTTCATCATGCGCATCTGCTCCTCGGTGTGGTGCTCGCCCGCCGCCGACGGGAGGGCGTCAAGCCGGGCGAGTTGTCCGGGTGTCAGCAGGATGCTGCCGGCCGCCGTGTTCTCCTCGAGGCGTGCGACCCGCCGGGTGCCGGGGATGGGGACCACGTCGTCTCCCCGGGCGAGCAGCCAGGCGAGGGCGACCTGCGCCGGGGTGGCGTGGGCCTCGGCGGCTACGGCCTGCATCTCGTCGGCGATGCGCAGGTTCCGCCGCAGGTTCTCCTCGGTGAACCGGGGATTGTCCGCGCGCAGGTCCTCGGCGTCGAAGCCCCCGGCCGACCGGACGGTGCCGGTGAGGAAGCCGTGACCGAGCGGTGAATACGCCACGAACCCGATGCCCAGCTCACGCAGGGTCGGCAGTACCGCCTTCTCCGGATCGCGGGTCCACAGGGAGTACTCGGACTGAACCGCGGTGATCGGATGGACCGCGTGGGCGCGGCGGATCGTGTCGGTCCCGGCCTCGGAGAGTCCGATGTGGCGGATCTTGCCTTCGGCAACGAGGGTGGCGAGGGCGCCGACGGTGTCCTCGATGGGGGTGTTCGGGTCGACCCGGTGCTGGTAGCAGAGGTCGATGTGGTCGGTTCCGAGCCGGCGCAGTGAACCGTCCACGGCCGTACGGACGTTGGCGGGGCTGCTGTCGAGCCGTCCCGGACCGCCGCCCGCGTGCGAGACCAGGCCGAACTTCGTGGCGAGCACCACCTCGTCGCGGCGGCCCTTGAGCGCCCGGCCGACGAGCCGCTCGTTGGTGTACGGCCCGTAGATCTCGGCGGTGTCGACGAACGTGACACCGAGATCGAAGGCCCGGTGAAGGGTGCGCAGGGACTGGGCATCGTCCGTGCCCGCGCCCGTGTAGCCGCAGGACATGCCCATGGCCCCCAGACCGATCCGTGAGACCTCCAGGTCCCGCAGCATTGTGTGTCTCATCGGGCGGCCTCCTTCAGGGCGTTGTGGCGCTGTGGCTGGGGTGGGGTGGGGTGGTGGGGCGGTGGGTGGGTTGCGGGCCGCCGGGACCCGCCGCCCCGTTCGCCCGCCCCGGGACAGGACGGACGTGGACGGGACGGCGGGTCCGGGCGGGGCGTCGCCGGGTCAGGTGACCGGCGCGCCCCGACCGGCGCGGGACGCCGCGCTCACACCTCGTACTCGACGCCGACGCCGCCGAAGTGGAGCCGGCCCTGCACGACGACCGTCTCGCCATGCTCGTCGTAGCCGGTGAGGAGGCCCGCCTCCATCAGCCGGAGCACGATCTGCGTGCTCAGCTCCTGCCTGCCGACGGCGCCGAGGCGCTTGACGAGTGTCCGGTAGCCGAACTCCTCCTCGGCCAGGTCCTGGAAGATCTGCCGGGTCTCGTCGTCCATCGGGTACTGGGTCATGTCGAGGTCGTCCTCGTTGGCCAGGACCTCGCGCTGCTCCAGCCGGAAGCCGAGCGGCTCGACCCGGTAGTACGGCTTGAGGAGGGCCTTGCCGCCGGTCCACCGGAACCGGCTGATGCTGTTGAGCCGCTTGGTGAGGTCGCTGATCCACCGCACCCGCGCCGCGTTCAGCTCGGACTCGCTGAACTCGTCGCTCAGCCCGGGCCGCTGGTGCCGGCCGATGGAGATCATCGTCGACGCCCGGTCGCGGAAGGAGGCCACGGTCCCGGCGGAGTCCTCCGGGCCGTTCCCGGCCAGCTTCTCGAACCACTTCCTGCGGGTGAGGCGCTCGTCGTCGGATTCGGTGATCCGCCGCTTCCTCCAGAACTCGGAGTCGGGCTCGGTGAAGGAGGCGAAGGTGTAGAAGGAGGCGAGGAACTGGTGGTACTGCTCGTACGCCTCGCGGTACGTGCGGTTGTACCAGGCGTGCACCGCGTCCTTCTCGTCGCCGTGGTGGGTGATGCGGTCGATGGCCGCGGCAGCGGAGACGGCCGACTGCGACGCCAGGTGCACGCCCTGTGAGAAGAGCGGATCGGTGAAGCAGGCGGCGTCGCCGCAGAGGAAGAAGCGGTCGGCCGAGAACACCTCCGTTTCGTACGACCAGTCGTGCACGATGCGGACCTCGTCGACCTGCTCCGCGCCGCCGAGGATGTCCATGGCCTGGCCGCACTTGGCGAGGGTGGTCCGGTAGAACTCGTCCGCGCCCCGCTCCCGCACCTCGGCGGACTTGGTGCGGTCCACGACCAGTCCGACGCTGTACAGATCATCCTTCACGGGGATCATCCAGACCCAGCCGTCCTCGAATGTGATCGAGTACGTCGTGCCCTTGAGGTCCCCCTGGAAGGGGTCCTCAAGCCGGAAGTACGACCACACCGCGAAGTTACGGTAGAACTCGTCGTACCGGCGCAGACCGAGCTTGCGGGCGATCGGGCCGCCGGAGCCGCCCGCGTCGATGACGAAGTCGCTCTCGGTGGTCACGGTCTTGCCGTCCCGGCGCACGGTGAGGACCACCCGGTCGGGGTGGGACAGGTCCACGTCGGTGACGGGGCACTCCTCGTGCACGGCTATCCCACGGCTGCGGGCCTCCTCGAGGAGGAGCTGGTCGAACTCCTCGCGCTTGACCTGGACCGCGTGGTCGAAGACCCACGGCGCGACCTTGGGGGCCGCGAAGGAGAACGTCCAGGGCGCTTGGTCCTGGCCCCAGAGGAAGGTGGCCGAGGGCTTCTTCACATACTCCTGTGCGTCGATCTTCTCCTGAAGGCCGAGGCGGTTGAGGATCGACATCGTGCCGGGGAGCAGCGACTCGCCGACGCGGTACCGCGGGAAGCGGGACCGCTCATAGAGCGTCACGTCGTGACCGAGCTTCTGCAGGGTGAGGCCCGCCACACTGCCGGCCGGCCCTCCGCCGATGATCGCCACCTTCGATCGTGCCATCAAACTCTCCTTGAGACGGGGACGGAAGGGATGAAGAGGGGGTGTAAGAGAAAGGGAATCGGGGAGCGAGGGGGTTTTCACTCCCCGCCGGCGCCCGGCCGGGACCGCACCTTCTTCAGGCGGTCCGACATCGCGATCGCGCCCACCATGTTGATCTTCGAAGGCACTTTGAAGGGTTCGACCTTGCCCGCGAGGAACTCCACCACGTGCTTGCGGAGGTCTGCCCGGGTCAGTTCGCCCCTCGGCTTGATGTCCACGCACACGGACTGGCCCGTGATGGCGTTCGGCTTCCCGTAGACGACGCAGTCCTCGACGAGCGGACTGGTCAGCAGGACGGATTCGAGTTCGAGTGGAAGGAGTTTCTCGCCGCCGACGTTGATGACCTCCTTGGCGCGGCCCTTGATCCGCAGGTAGCCGTCGGCGCCTTCCTCGACCAGGTCCCCGGTCCTGAACCAGCGGTCCTCCGTGAGCGAGTCGTCGTCGTAGTTCAGATAGCCGAGGAACTGCGTCCGGCTGCGGAGGTGGAGCTCACCGTCGACGATCCGGTACTCCACGTTGGCGTCGGAGATCCTGAAGTACGTACTGCTCGACGACTCGCTCGTGGTGGTGGCGATGCCGGTCTCGCTCGTGCCGAAGGTCTGGAGGAGCCGAACGCCAGGGAAGGTGCGGTGGACCCGCTGGAGCAGTTCGTCGGACATCGGCTCGGTGCCGTATGTGATCAGACGCAGACTGCTCAGGTCGTACGTGCGGTGGTAGTCGCCCACCATGATCAGATTGAGGAAGGTCGGGCTCGTGGGCAGGACGAGGATCCGGTGGCGTTCGATCAGTGCGCAGATCTCGTCGAGGGTACGGTGGCGGGGCAGCACCGCGGTGCCGCCCACGAGCAGGGTGCTCAGCAGGGAATTGATGCCGCCGATGTGATCGAACATCAGCACCATCAGGATGTTCAGGGCGTTCGGCCGGCGCCGGGCCCGCTTCTCCAGCTTCTCGCCGACGAGCGCGTCGAGACTGTGGAGGATGACCTTGGGAGCGCCGGTACTTCCGCTGCTGAGCAGAACCAGCCCGGCCTCCTCATCGCCCAGCCGGCCATGCGCGGCGCCGGCGCCCAGGTCCGTGCCCGAGTCGCCGTCGGGCCGCCCGAGCTCCTCGACCTCGATTCCGGCGTCGGTCGTCCTGACCAGGTGGCCCGGTCGGCAGTGCTCGACGAGGGTGTCGAGCGTCTTGTCGGTGAGGGTCACCACCGGGACGACGACGTTCCTGTCGAGGTACAGCGCGAACAGGGTCGCCACCGAGTCCAACGAGTAGTCGCCGTGCACGATCACGGCCTGCCCCGGAACCACGCCGTGCCGCGCCAGCCGTTCCCGGATGTCACGGATCCGGCCCAGGAGGTCCGCGTAGGTGACGGGGGTTCCCCGGTCGAACAGCGCCGTCCAGGTGCCGAAGTCCTCGAACCTCCGTACCAGTTCGTCGCGCATTCAGTGCACACCCCCAAGAAAGAGCGTCTCGCCCGTGATGAACTCTGATTGCCGGCCGATGAGGAACTCGACGGGTCCGACGATGTCCGCCGTCGTGCACTGGCGGGAGATCGCCTGACGTGCGACAAGCGCGTCGATTTTCGGCCGGGGAACGGTTCTCGTCAGTACGGTGTGAACCGGTGGCAAACCGATTCCGTTGACCCTGATGTTGAAGGCGGAAAGTTCTTTGCTCATGACGCGGACCAGTTGTTCCACGGCACTCTTGCTTGCCGAGTAGGCGAGCTGCCCTTCCAGCGCCCAGGGCACGGCGACCGTGGAGACATTCAGGATCGCGGAGCTTGGGCCGCTCGATTTACGCAGCAGTTTCACCGCCTCGCGGCAGCAATTCAGGACGGCAAAGAAATTGATGTCGAAGATTTTCCGGGAAGTCTCTTCCGGCGTCGTCATGAAGTGGTTCATCGACGAGGTGCCGGCATTGTTGATCAGCGCGTCGAGATGACCGTACTCCTGCCTGACGCTGCGGAACATACTTCGCGTCGGGCCGGCGTCCGCGAGGTCCACCTGGTGGTGCCGGTAGCGCGGATGGTCGAGGGTCGCGGGCTTTCGGCTGCACCCGACGACATCATGGCCGGCGTCTAGGAAATGCTCCGCGAGCGCCTTGCCGATACCGGTCCGGGTGCCGGTGATCATGAGGATCATGGCGGGTCTGACCGGCCTAACCGCGTGCGCCGACGAGTTCCAGCTCTTCCTCGACGAATGCGATCAGCCGCCGGACGCTGCTGAAGGGACTCACCCGGCGGGATACGGCCTTCTCGGAGGTGAGCGAGACCTCCACGCCGAACTCGTCCTCCAGGCTCTCCTCGACCAGCGAGAGGAAGGCCACCAAATACATCGACTCGAAAACGCCGGCATCGCCGTACAGACACAGGTCGAGCACATTGTCGGTGGGAATCTTTTCCTCGCGCGTCCGATTGATCTCGTCGAGCGCCGCAACGACGATGCTCTGGATTCGCTCCGCCACGATCGGGCCTCCGTCCAGCACCACAGAGAGAAGACTTCTGGATGCGTCGGCCGGTAGCAATCGGGGCCGACGCCTGGATGTTTATGTCATAGGCCTCCGACGCACGCAAGGCCGTGCAATGCCACGCAGTTGGACAGAGTTCTCCGTCGGGCGCCGGCGGGTGTGCAACCGTCCCGTTCTTTCAGTTGCACACCCTGGTGATCTGCACACCTTGCGGGCGACTGCGAATGTCCACAGAATCACAACCGCCGGACCCGGAAAGGGCAGAGCCCCGTAAAGGGAAGAGAAGGAAGGGGTGGGCCATGCGCGAACACACGGACGAGAACTCCAGCGAAAGCGGACGCGACGAGCGGCACGTCCAGGTCGCCGGATTACCGGCGTACGACCCGAACGACCCCGCGGAGAACGCGGTGATCAACCGACTGGTCGGAAACTGGCACCGGCGCGCGGCCGTCAAGCGCGAGGAGCCGGATGTCTACGCCCTCTTCGACATCGACCGCCCCGATTTCCGCGAGGACATGGTCCCGTTCCGCTCCCATCCGATCTGGGAACGCCTCTCCGACGACACCCGGTCCCGGCTGCTGAGCTGGGGGTGGATCGCCTACAACCGCAACACGGTGCTGATCGAGCAGCGGATCGCCAACCCGGCCTTCGAGCTTGTCATCGGCGGTGCGTATCCCGGGCTCGGCGGCCAGCAGTTGGAGCTCGCCGTCGCCCAGGCCATGGTCGACGAGCAGTACCACACGCTGATGCACATCAACGGCAGCGCGGTGACGCGGCGGATGCGCCGGAGCGAGTTGTCCGACCGAGTGCTGCCGGACTCGCACATCACCACGATCCACCAGGAACACCTCGACCGGTGCGACGAGCAGTGGGAGCGGAGCCTCACCACGCTGGGCTTCGCCACCGTCGCGGAGATCTCCATCAACGCCTACCTGGATCTCCTCGCCGACGACCAGGAGATCCAGGTCGTCAACTCCACCACCGTCCGGCTGCACAACCGCGACGAGTACTGCCACGCCTCGATCTCCGGCGAGATGATGAAGCAGGTGTACGAGGCGCTGCCGGCCGACCGCCGCCGATTCCTCCTGGACAAGGTCGTCGCGGGCCTGGAAGCCTTCGTCGCCCCCGACTTCGCGACTTGGGAGAGCATCGTCGCCTTCGAGGGGGTCCGGGGCTGGGAGAAGGCGGCCGCCGAGGTGCGTGAGGCCCAGGGTGGTACCCACCTCGTCCAGGACCACTCCGGGATCCACCGCCTGCTGGCGGAGATGGACGTCCTCGACGAGGTCGAGTTCAACTGGGGTACGACGGTGGCGCGGTGAGCGCCGGCACGCACGCGGCGGCACCCCGCGTCGGCTTGCGGCCCGGCGCCGTCGCCGTCCGCGACATCCACAGCTTCCTCGCCGACCTCGGCCTCGACTGCGACGTCAACCCGTGCACGGCGTTCGTCGGCGCCGCCGACCCCGAGCGGCTCGCGGACCTCGACGCCTGGCAGGACTTCGTCCGCAGGCTCGGGCTCACCCAGGCGCTCGCCGACCTGCTCGACGTGGCCGAAGAGGACGTGGTCGTCACCCTGGCCCCGCAGGCGGGACCGGTCGACGGCGGCGTCGAGGAGCTGGCGGAACGCGTCAGCACGTACCACAACACCCACCCTCTGCGGCTCGACGAGGCCGTGCGCCTCGCCTACTGGCCCCATGCGAACGGCGGGTACGTCGTCTTCGTCAAGTTCAGCCATCTCGTCGTCGACGGGTCCGACGTGGTCGACCTGCTCCGGCACATCAGGGCGTATGCCCGCGGCGAGACGGTGGGCCGGATCGGCGCCCGCTACCGCCGCCACGCGGCGACGGTCGAGCGGTTCGCCCGGCTGCCGCGCGCCGACCCCGCGCAGGTGAGCCGGATCCACGGCGACCTTCCGATCCCCGGCCGGAAAGGCATCCCCACCATCTCCCGCTCGGCGCAGGAGTGGCTTCCGCTGCGCGAGGGCGTGACCTTCGACGAACTGCTCAGCGCGGTCACCGCCGCCCTGCTCGCCACCACCGGCGGCGGGCTGGTCCTCCAGTACCCGTACTCCCGCTGGGAGTTCGCGACCGCGGGGGGCTACTACGTGGAGATCAAGCCGCTCGTCATCCGGGCCGAGTCGGCCGCCGACTACACCCCCGGTCACTTCGCGGAGACCCGGCGGCTCCAGGAGTCGCTCGGCCGGTTCACGATGTCCGACCTCCCCGACTTCGCCACGGCCTTCACGGCCGGCCGGATGCCACGCGTCGTCGTCTCCGACACCACGTTCATGCGCCCTGATCCCACCCTGTGGCGCTGGATCCCCGTACGCAGCGCACGCGTCTTCGAGGACCTCAAGTTCCTCGCCGACCGGTCCTGGCCGGGCCCGCCGCTGTTGCGGATGCAGTACAAACGCGGATTCCTCACCCCCCAGGCCGCGGCCGGCCTCCTCGACCGACTGAAGCAGCGAATAGGAGCAAGCGGTGCATCTCTCGGACCTGCTGACTGACCTCTTCCGGCGCCACCAAGGGCGCACCGCGCTCCGGACCGCCGGGCGCACCTGGACGTACGGGGAGCTCGGCCGGCTCACCCGTGCGCTCGCCGACCGGATCGACCGCGAGTGCCCCGCCGGCCGCCGTGTCCTGGTCGCCGGCGAGCATACGGCGGAAGCCGTCATCTGGGCCCTCGCGGCCATGCGCAGCCACGCCGTCCACACCCCGCTCAACCCCGGCCTGCCCGCCGACCGCTTCGAGGACTTCGCCCGCGCCGCCGACGCCGGGCTCGTCGTCTGCTTCGACCGCGAGACGCTGGTCCGCGCCGAGAAGGCGGGAGTCGCCGCCCTGCACACGGGCGACGTCGGGTGGCCCGCCGATCCGGCGTCCGCGGACGACACGGCCGGGCACGCGGAGCCGGACGCCCCCCGCGCCGCGTACTCCATCTTCACTTCCGGCTCGACGGGCACCCCCAAGCTGGTCGACGTCGGGCACGGCGGCCTGCTCAACCTGTGCCGCTCCCTGCGACGGCTGCTCGACATCACGCCGGACGACGAGGTCCTGCACTTCGCCTCGCTCTCCTTCGACGCCTCCGTCAGCGAGATCCTCGGGACCCTCTACGCGGGCGCGACCCTCGTCGTCCCGGTATGGGACCAGGCTTCCTGGATGGGCTCGGTGTCACGGCACATCGCCACCCACGGCTGCGACCTGGCCATGCTGTCGCCGTCGGTGTACGCGCGGCTCGACGAGGCGGCCCGCCGCCGCATCCGCAAGGTCGAGTTCTGCGGCGAGGCCCTGGGCGTGAGCCAGTTCCACCAGGCGGCCCGCTACAGCCGGGTCTTCAACGCCTACGGCCCGACGGAGGCCACGGTCTGCTTCTCCCTCACCGAGCTGACCGAGTTCACCCCCACCATCGGCACCCCGATCGACGGCTTCCGCGCCCTTGTGCGCGACCCCGGCACCGGCGCCCTCACCTCCGGCGGAACCGGTGAACTCGTCATCGTCGGCGACGGCGTGGCACTCGGTTATGCCGGCGGGAACGCGGACGAGAACAAGGCGTTCGGTACGGTCGACGGCGCCCCCGCGTACTTCACAGGAGACCTCGTCACCGTCGAGGAAGACGGCGAGCTCTCGTACGTCGGACGGATCGACGAGCAGGTCAAGCGGCTCGGACACCGTGTGAACCTCGCCCATGTCGAGTCCACCCTCTCCCACCGTCTGGCCCGCGAGGTCGTGCTCGTACGGTCGGACGACACGATCCTGCTGGCCACGACCGCCGGAGGCGACGACACCGAGGAGTCGCTGATGGGCCGTATCAGGAGCGCCGTACCCCCCTGGGAAGCACCGGACCGGATCGTGTTCGTCACGGAACTCCCCCTGACCGCGGGCGGCAAGCCCGACCGGAACGCCCTGCGCGAGCGGCTCGCGGCGCCCGCCGCCGGCCCGGCCCCGGACGCCATGGAACTGCGGCACGTACTCGGCGTCGTGACCGCCGTCCTCGGCCGCGAGATCGAGCCGGACATGTCGATCTTCGACGCCGGCGGCAGCTCCCTCGCCATGATCCAGATCCAGGTCAAGCTCTCCGAGACGTACGGCGAGGCCGCGGTGGAGGCCGCCTTCGCCGCGATGGACTACGACTTCGCCCCGGCCGCCTTCCTGCGGCACCTGAGCGGGGAGGCCGTCGCGACGGGCGAGTCCGCCGTGGAGACCCTGCTGCGGCGGGTCGAGAGCGAACGGGAAGCGCTGCGTGCGGAGTTGCCCCTGCTGCGCCGCGACACCCGGCGCGAGGCGTCGCCGCGGACCGGGGACGGCGGCCCGGCCGTGCTCCTCACCGGGGCCTCCGGCTTCATCGGAGGGCACGTCCTGGACCGGCTGCTGTCCATCGGCCGCGCCGTCCTGGTCGTGAGCACCGGCGACCCCGACCGGGTGCTGGCCGAGCACCGTACGCGGTTCGGGCGGGAGACCGCCGACTACCGGCACGTACGCGCCATCGACTACGGGGAACTGGAACAGTGGGTGGAGCGGCGGCGCGGACCGGCGCTCGACGGCGTGGTGCACTGCGGCTACCAGGTCAACCACCTGCTGCCGCTCGACAACCAGATGAGCGGCAGTGTCGGCAACACCGTGCTCGTCGTCCGCGCCGCGGCCGCCCTGGGGGCCCGCTCCTTCGTCTTCCTCTCCGCGGCTTCGGCCGGGGAGAGCTTCGTCCCCCTGTCCACGGCGGCGCTGGAGGCCGTCGGCGACCCGTATTCCCGGTCGAAGCTGATCAGTGAGGAGTACGTGAACACCCTCGCGGCCCTCGGGTGTGCGGTCTCCCACTACCGCCCCGGCCTCGTCTACGGCCACCGGCCCGAGGACCACGGTCATCTCAAGGACGACTGGTTCACCGGCCTGCTCGCGACCGCCGGCCGACTGCGCGTGATGCCCCGCCTGGACGGCCACGTGCCGGTCTGCGACGTCGGCGTCCTGGCCGGGACCCTCCTCGCGGGCCTGGAGGAGGGCGCGGGCTCCCGTTCCGCCGTCGTCGTCCACCGCACCTACGCCCTGGACGAGCTGCTCCGCCACGCGGGCCTTTCGGAGACCGACGTCCTGGCACCGGCGGAGTGGTTCGAGCGCGTGCGGGAGAGCGAGGAGGTCCACCCACCGCTGCTGGCCGCGATGCAGGCGGCGCTGAGCGGCCCGGGATGGCGTACGCCCCACCAGGAGGTCGACCACGACATTCTCGGCCGTCTGCTCGGGGCGGCGCCACCGGACGGCCCCGTGCGGGCCGTGCCCCCGGTCCGGGCCGTGGAGGGCACCGGGACGGAGACCGGCACCGACGCCGAGACCGGCGCCGCCCATGCGTCACCGCGCTAGCAGGAACGGAGAGTTGCCCCATGCGCTACTCGTTACGCCAGAACATCGCGGTCGAGCCGGTCATCGCCGGCTGGTACGCCTGGTCGTACCTGCTCCCGCCGCAGACCCTCGCCCGCTTCGTCCGCAACCGCTTCACCCCCATCGTCGAGAGTTACCTCGACGACCCGCAGGTCCACGCGGCCGCCGTCCGGCAGCGCCGGATGCACGGCGGCCCCTGGATCCACGCCTACGAGCACCGGGACGCGATCGAAGCCTGGTACCGGGACACGGCACCGTGGCGCGAGCGGCTCGGCGAACTCTTCGAAGCGATACGGCAGCTGGAGGAGGACATCCTGCCCCGCCACCACGGCGAATGCCTCGACCCCGTCTACGAGGAGCTGCCGCCGGCGCTCGCCGGACGTGTGGAGGTCTTCTACGGCAGGGACAACCGCACGCCCGACTACCGCTTCATCGAACCGCTGATGTACGCATCCGAGTTCTACGACGAGTCGTGGCAGCAGGTGAGGTTCGGCCCGATCGAGGACGACGCCCGTGAGTTCGCGCTCACGACACCGATGCTGGAGTACCGCCCGGACCAGCTGCTGGTCGACGTCCCCCTGAATTCGCCGCTGCTCGACGCTGTCTTCCGCGGTGGTCTCACCGACGCCGAACTCGCCGAGCTGGCATCGCGGTTCGGGCTCACCGGGGACCGGGCGGCCCTGTTCACCTCGTACTTCGAGCCCGTCAAGGACACCCTTGGCGCCCCTGCCACCCAGGACGCCGAGGACGACGTGCTCGACTACGTGGGCCACGCCTGCGTGTTCGCCCGCCACCGTGGCACGACCTTCCTCGTGGATCCGGTGCTGAGCTACGGCGGCTACCCCGGCGGCGCGGAGAACCGGTTCACCTTCGCCGATCTCCCGGAGCGCGTCGACTACCTGCTCATCACCCACAACCACCAGGACCACATGCTGTTCGAGACTCTGCTCCGGATCCGTCACCGGGTGGGCAGGGTCCTGGTCCCCAAGTCGTCCAGCGCGAGCCTGGTCGATCCCGGACTCGCCGGCATCCTGCGACGGCTCGGCTTCACCGACGTGGTCGAGGTCGACGACCTGGAGACGCTGTCCTGCGGCTCCGCCGAGGTCGTGGCGCTGCCCTTCCTCGGTGAACACGGCGACCTGCGGATCCGCAGCAAGACGGGCTGGCTGCTCCGCCTCGGCGAGCGGTCGGTGCTGTTCGCCGCCGACTCCACGAACATCTCGCCGACGATGTACGCGAAGGTGGCGGAGGTGATCGGCCGGGTCGACACCGTCTTCATCGGCATGGAGAGCATCGGCGCGGCGGCCAGCTGGATCTACGGCCCACTGTACGGGGAGCCGCTCGACCGTCGCACCGACCAGAGCCGCCGGCTCAACGGCTCCAACTTCCGGCAGGCGAAAGAGATCGTCGACGCCCTGGAGCCCGACGAGGTCTATGTGTACGCGATGGGGCTGGAGCCCTGGATGGGCGTCGTGATGGCGATCGACTACGACGAAAGCCATCCCGCCATCGTCGACAGCGACCTGCTCGTGCGGCACGTCCGGGACAAGGGCGGGTCCGCCGGGCGGCTGCACCTGCGGCGGACGCTCCCCCTCTGAAGCGACGCACCCCGCGAAGTGATCTGCGAGTGATCCGCGGAGTGCGCTGCGAAGTGTCCTGCGAAGTTCCCCTCGACGCGCCGAGACAAGGTGGCCCACCATGCGCACGCTTCTGATCGACAACTACGATTCGTTCACCCACAACCTCTTCCAGTACATCGGCGAGGCGACCGGACAGCCCCCCGTCGTCGTACCCAACGACACGGACTGGTCGCGGCTGCGTGTCGAGGACTTCGACGCGATCGTCGTGTCGCCGGGGCCCGGCAGCCCGGACCGGGCCAGGGACTTCGGGATAAGCCGTCGGGCGATCATGGACAGCGGCCTCCCCGTCCTCGGCGTCTGCCTGGGCCACCAGGGCATCGCCCACCTCTTCGGCGGGACCGTCCGTCTCGCCCCGGAGCCGATGCACGGCCGGGTCTCCCAGGTGCGGCACACCGGCGTGGACGTCTTCGCGGGACTGCCTTCGCCGTTCTCCGCGGTCCGCTACCACTCCCTGGCCGCGAGCGACCTCCCCGCTGATCTGGAGCCCATCGCCTGGACCGACGACGGCGTCGTCATGGGGCTGAGGCACCGGGAGAAGCCCCTCTGGGGCGTGCAGTTCCACCCGGAGTCGATAGGCGGCGACTTCGGCCGTGAGATCCTGGCCAACTTCCGGGACCTGGCCCTCGCCCACCACCGCGCGCGACGGCAGGAACAGGCGGCCTCGCCCTACGAGGTCCATGTGCGGCGCGTCGACACCCTGCCGGACGCGGAGGAGGTACGGCGGACCTGCCTGTCCCCCGGCGGAGCCTCCTTCTGGCTGGACAGCAGCGCCGTCATCGAGGGCGCCTCCCGCTTCTCGTTCCTCGGGGACGACACCGGCCCGCTCGCCGAGTACGTCACCTACCGCGTCGCCGACGGCACGGTCTGCGTCTGCCACTCCGACGGGACGACGACGCAGAGCCGGCAACCCCTCTTCGCCTACCTGGAGGAGCAACTCGACCGCCGGCGCCTGCCCGCACCGCCCGGTCTGCCGTTCGAGTTCAATCTCGGATACGTCGGCTATCTCGGCTACGAGCTGAAGGCCGAGACGATCGGCGAACCGGTGCACCGGTCCCCCCACCTCGATGCCGCGCTCATCTTCGCCGACCGGCTGATCGTCCTCGACCACCAGGACGGCTGCTGCTACCTCCTCGCCCTCGACCGCCGGGGCGAGGACACCGGGGCACGGTCCTGGCTCGCGGACATGGCCGGCCGCCTCACCGGGCAAGCGGGCCACGCCCCGGCCGAGCGCACCCCCACCCCCATGTCCAGTTCCGTCGAAGCGGTGGCGGACTTCGGGCCCGTGGCCATGGCCCGCCACGACAAGGACGCCTACCTCAAGCGCATCGACGCGTGCCTCGAGGAAATCCGCAACGGCGAGTCGTACGAGATCTGCCTGACCAACATGGTCACGGCGCCGACGGAGGCGACGGCCCTGCCGCTCTACACCGCGCTGCGTGAGATCAGCCCCGTCCCGTACGGCGCCCTGCTCGAGTTCCCCGAGCTGTCGGTGCTCAGCGCGTCGCCCGAGCGGTTCCTGACGATCGGCGCGGACGGCGGCGTCGAGTCGAAGCCCATCAAGGGGACCCGCCCCCGGGGGGCCACGCCGGAGGAGGACGAGCTGCTCCGGGCCGACCTGGCCGGCCGGGAGAAGGACCGGGCGGAGAACCTGATGATCGTCGACCTGGTCCGCAACGACCTCAACAGCGTGTGCGCGATCGGCTCGGTCCACGTGCCCCGGCTGTTCGAGGTGGAGACCTACGCGCCCGTGCACCAGCTGGTGTCGACGATACGGGGCAGGCTGCGGCCCGGCACGAGTACCGCCGCCTGTGTCCGTGCGGCCTTCCCCGGCGGCTCCATGACCGGTGCGCCCAAGAAGCGGACCATGGAGATCATCGACCGGCTGGAGGACGGACCCCGGGGCGTGTACTCGGGCGCGCTCGGCTGGTTCTCCCTGAGCGGCGCCGCCGACCTCAGCATCATCATCCGCACCATCGTCCTCACCGAGGGCCGGGCGGACTTCGGCGTCGGCGGTGCGATCGTGGCCCTCTCCGACCACGAGGAGGAGTTCACCGAGACCGTGGTGAAGGCACGTGCCATGCTGTCCGCCCTCCAGGGCACGGCCGTGGCGGAGGCGCGGTGAGCGGCTTCGGGCGCAGCGTCGTGGTCGGCGGGTGCGGAGCGGTGGGCGGCATGTTCGCCGGCTTGCTGCGCGAGGCCGGCAGCCGGACGGTCGTCGTGGACATCGCGCCGCCCCCGGCCGAGCGTGACGCCTGCGTCGTGGCCGACATCACCGCTCCCGGCCCCGAGCTGTCGGCCGCCCTCGCCGATGCGGACCTCGTCCTGCTCGCCGTCCACGAGGCGGTCGCCCTCAAGGCCGTGGCGCCGGTGACGCGGCTGATGCGGCCGGGCGCACTGCTCGCCGACACGCTGTCCGTCAGGACGGCCATGGCCGCGGAACTCGCGGCCCACGCCCCCACCGTCGAACACGTCGGCCTGAACCCCATGTTCGCGCCGAGCGCGGGTATGGCGGGCCGGCCCGTCGCCGCCGTGGTCACGCGGGACGGGCCCGGTGTGACCGCCCTCCTGCGGCTCATCGAGCGGCAGGGCGGGCGACCCGTACGGCTTGCACCCGAGGAACACGACCGGACGGCGGCCGCCACGCAGGCACTGACCCACGCGGTGATCGTCTCGTTCGGCCTGGCCCTCACCCAACTCGACGTGGACGTAAGCACGTTGACGTCCACGGCGCCGCCGCCCCATGTCACGCTGCTCGCCCTGCTGGCCCGGGTGCTCGGCGGCAGCCCCGAGGTGTACGGGGAGATCCAGCGCTCCAATCCCCATGCCGCGTCCGCGCGCCAGGCCCTCTGCGACGCGCTGCGGAGCTTCGCCTCACTCGTCGAAGAGGGCGGGTGTACGGACGAGGGCGATGCGGCGCGGGGCATGGATGCCGCCTTCGAGCGGCTCCGGCGGCTCATGGGGCCGGAGCTCGCGTCGTACCAGGACCAGTGCCACGCGCTGTTCCGCACCATCCAACCCACCGACGGCGGAGGCGAGACGGACCGATGACCAAGCAGGACGAACTGGCCCGGCTGCGCACGGAACTCGACCACCTGGACGGGACTCTGCTGGACACACTGCGCCGCCGCATCGACTGCGGCGTCCGTATCGCCCGGCACAAGTCCCGCCACGGCGTCCCGATGATGCAGCCCGGCCGGATCCATCTGGTGAAGGAGCGGGCCGCGCGCTACGCGGCCGAGCACGGCCTCGACGAGACCTTCCTGGTGAACCTCTACGACGCGATCATCGCCGAGATGTGCCGCGTGGAGGACCTGGTGATGAGCCGGGAAGCCGGCGACCGACGATGAGGAGTCCACGATGCACGCGCCCACGATGCACACGGCCACGACGTACGCGTCCCTGAGCGGGCTTCCGGCGGCTCAGCAGCCGTACTGGCCGGACGAAGCGGTCCTCGAGGAGGTGGAACGGGAGCTGGCCGCACTGCCCGCGCTCACCACCGAGGACGAGGCCGTCGACCTCATGCGCGGGATGGAGCTGGTCGCCCGGCGCTCGGCCCTTCTCGTCCAGGGCGGTGACTGCGCCGAGCGCTTCCACGAGGCCGTACCGGAACTGGTGCGGCAGAAGGTGGACACCCTCCAAGGACTCGCCGCGATCATGCGGGCGGGCAGCCGCTCCCCCACGGTGGCCGTGAGCCGGATCGCCGGCCAGTACGGCAAACCGCGGTCCTCCCCCTTCGAGACGGAGGACTCCGGCCGGCGGATGCCCAGTTACTGCGGCGACGCCGTGAACGACCCGGAGTTCGACCCGACGGCGCGGATCCCGGACCCGCGTCGGCTGGTCACCGCGTACGAATGCTCGACGCTCGTCCTCAGCGAGCTCCGCCGCTCCTGGTCGGGACGGCCCATCCTGGAACGGGTGTACGCCTCCCACGAGTTGCTGCTCATGCCCTACGAGCGGCCCTTGGTACGGGAGGGGGCCCGCGGCGCGTACAGCGGTTCCGCGCACTTCGGCTGGATCGGCGAGCGGACGCGACGGGCGGACGGCGCACACATCGCCCTCGCACGGACCGTGCACAACCCGGTCGGTGTCAAGCTCGGGCCGACCGTGTCGCCGGAGGACGCGGTCGAGCTGAGCCGGACGCTGAACCCGGAAGGCGTTCCGGGACGGCTCACCTTCATCGTCCGCTTCGGCGCGAAGGAGGTGGACCGGCTCCTGCCGCCGGTGGTCGACGCGGTCGCGCGCGAGGGCGCACCGGTTGTCTGGCTCTGCGACCCCATGCACGGCAACGGGGTGCGGGTCCGCGGTCACAAGACCCGGCTGATCGAACCGATGCGGGCCGAGGTCGCCTCGTTCATCCGGGTGCTGCACGCCCGTGGACAGTGGCCCGGCGGCCTCCACCTGGAGCTGACCCCGGACCCGGTCACGGAGTGCGTGTCGGAGCGTGACGAGGAGCCGTCCTTCACGGACTACCGCTCCACCTGCGACCCGCGTCTGAACCCCGAGCAGTCGGCGGACATGGTCTCCCACTTCCTTTCGCTGCTCTGACATGGCCCACACACGGCGGTGGCCCGCCCCCCGTTCGGAGGACGGGCCACCGGAGACCGCGGGGCCCCGTCAGGAACGGGCCTCCGCCGGACGTTCCACCGGACGGTTCGCCTTGGAGACGCCGCCACCGGCGGTGCCGATCGCCCGGGCGACGCCCGCGAGCACCAGTGCGGTGGCCACGAGCAGGGCGCTCACCACCAGCGGGGATCGGAAACCCAGGTCCGCGCCGATGGCCACACCACCCAGGGCCGGTCCGGCCGCCGCACCGACGTTCAGCGCGGCGGTGGCGAAGCCGCCGGACAGCGTGGGCGCCTCCGACGCCGTGTACAGCGCCTGCGCGATCAGCGTGGAGCCCACACCGAACGACAGCGTGCCCTGGACGAAGACGAGCACCAGCGCCACGACCGGGTTGCCGGCCGTGAGGGCGAACAGCAGCCAGCCCGCCAGCAGCGCCACGCCACCGACCGCCAGCACCTGGCCGGGCCGGCTGTCCGCCAGCCGACCGCCCAGGTTGACCCCGACGAAGGACCCGATGCCGAACAGCGCCAGCGCGGCGGGCACCCATCCGGTGCTCAGGCCCGTGACATTCGTGACGACGGGGGTGAGGTAGGTGAACGAGCAGAACGTCCCACCGTTGACCAGCGCACCGAGGACCAGCGTCAGGAGCAGCTTCGGAGCGCGCAGCGCCCGCAGCTCGTGCCGGACGCTCGGCGCCCCGGCGTCGGCGGGCGTCGCCGGTACGGAGCGCAGGATCGCGAAGACGGCGGGGGCGGAGATGACGGCCACACCCCAGAAGGCGGAGCGCCAGCCCCAGAACTCGCTCAGGACCGCACCGAGGGGAACCCCCGCGATGCAGGCGAGGGTGACACCGCTCAGCAGCACCGACGTCGCCCGGCCCTTGGCCTGGGGACCGGCCATGCTCGCGGCCGTCGCGAGGCCGACCGCGAGGAACCCGGCGTTGGCCAGCGCGGCGATCACGCGCGTGACGAACAGGATCTCGAAGCTGCTGGTGAGCGCGCCGACGACGTGCGCCAGAAGGAAGGTGACGAGGAAGGCCAGCAGCGCCCGGCGGCGCGGCCAGCGGAGGCTGAGCATCGCGACCAGCGGCGCGCCGACGATCATGCCGACGGCGAAGGCCGAGGTGAGCGAACCGACGGCGGGAATGGACACGCCGAGATCAGCGGCGATGTCCTGCACCAGACCCGACAGCATGAATTCCGACGTTCCCTGGGCGAAGACGGCCAGCCCGAGAACGTAGATGGCGAATGGCATGAAGAAGCTCCAACTACATCGCAGAACAGGAAGGCGCGACGCACGGGCGAAAGGCCATGTGGTCGCGTGGGAGACGGGCCCGGGAGACCTCGGGCCGTGATCCCGCGATGCGGTTGATCCGTGGCGGATGCGCGACGCACTGCTCGGCGATGACGCCGAAGAGAGCAGGGTCGTCAGGAAGTTACGCGAACAGCCACCGGATCACCGGTGGCAGGCTTCTTTCCGCCTCAGGACTGGACATGTTTTCCAACATAGCAACGCCCGGATCGCCGTGTCTAACGAATAGACACCCAGGCGGCAGGGGCTCTGCGTTGCATCCGACCGGGTCCGACACCCGCCGCCGTCGCGCGCTCGTCGGCCTGTGGAGAAGGAGTGTTCGTGACCACCCACCACACCGCCATGATCATGGTCGGTCTGGCGTTGATCATCGCGCTCGCGCATGTGCTCGGGCGCCTCGCGCGGCGGTGCGGCCAGCCCGCCGTCATCGGGGAGATCCTGGCCGGCATCCTGCTCGGGCCGACCTTGTTCCACGGAGCTCTCGCCGAGGCGCTCTTCCCGCTGGACATCCGGCCGATGCTCACGACGCTCGGCAACCTCGGTGTCGCGCTGTTCATGTTCCTCGTCGGTCTCGAACTCGACCACAGGCTGCTGCGCGGGAACGGGCGGGCCGCGGTCGGGGTGTCCGTCGGATCGATCGTCTGCGCCTTCGTACTGGGCGTGGTGCTGGCGTCGTACCTGTGGCACGACCACGCGGTGGGCCACCGGCTCGGCTTCCTGCTGTTCATCGGAGCCGCCATGTCCATCACGGCGTTCCCGGTCCTGGCCCGCATCCTCACCGACCGGGGTATCCAGCACACCAGGGTCGGGGCGCTGGCGATGGCGAGCGCGGCCGTCGGGGACGTGGTCGCCTGGCTCCTGCTTGCGGCCGTGCTGACCTTCACGGGGAGCCAGAGTTCCTGGCAGGTCCTGCTGGTCGTGCCGTACGCCGTGGTCATGGTGGGGGTGGTGAGGCCCCTGCTCGACAGGCTCCTGGCCGCGCCGGAGCCGCGTGGCCGAGGAGCCGGTGGGCGAGGAGCGGAGGAGCGGGGGCTCGGCACGGGAGTCCTGGGGGCGCTGACGGTGCTGCTGCTCGTCTCCGGCGCGCTGAGCGAATGGCTGGGGCTGCACTTCATCTTCGGGGCGTTCCTGGCCGGCGCGATCGTGCCGCGCAAGGGCACGGAGAGGCTGCGCGCGACGGTGGCGGAGCGGTTCGAGACGGTCACCTGGATGCTGCTGCCCGTGTACTTCACCGTGGCCGGGCTGAAGGTCGACCTGACGACCGTGGGCGGCGACGGGCTCGGTGAGCTCGGGCTCATCCTTCTCGTGGCGGTCGGCGGAAAGTTCGGCGGCGCCTACCTCGGGGCACGGATCGCCGGCCGGCCCGGGCGCTCGGCCACCACGCTGGGCGTCCTCATGAACACTCGCGGGCTCACCGAGCTGATCATTCTCGGCGTCGGTCTGCAACTAGGGCTGCTGGACACCGATTTGTACTCGCTGATGGTCGTCATGGCCCTCCTCACCACCGCCATGACCGCACCGCTGCTGCGCTGGGCCTATCCGCGCCAAGCGATAGACGCGGACCTGCGGGAACTGGCCGAGGAGTGGGAGGCTGCGGCCCCGCGCACCGCGCTCGCCCGTCCCGTGGGCGCCAAGCGGTCGCAGGAGACGCGATGACCGCCACCCTCCTCACCCGGCTGCTGCCCCCGGCCGCACTGAGCGCCGAGGAGTTCGGTGACATCCCGGACGCCTGGCTCTTCCCGGAGGAGGCTGCCGTGCTGAGCCGCGCGGTCGAGCGCCGGCGCAAGGAGTTCGCGACCGTACGCCACTGCGCGCGCGTCGCCCTGACGGTCCTCGGCCGGCCCGCGGGACCGATGGTCCCTGGGGAGCGGGGGGCGCCGACCTGGCCGGAGGGCGTGGTGGGCTCGATGACCCACTGCGACGGCTATCGGGCCGCCGCCGTCTCGCGGCGGACCGACGTCGCGGCCCTGGGCATCGACGCGGAACCACACGCGCCGCTGCCGCCGGGTCTCCTCGCCCGCATCGCGTCACCGGCCGAACGGAACCATCTGGCCACGCTGCGCCACGCCCGTCCGGCACTGCACTGGGACCGGGTGTTCTTCAGCGCCAAGGAGTCCGTCTACAAGGCGTGGTTCCCGCTCGCCGGGACCTGGCTGGACTTCCGGGAGGCGGAGGTGACCCTCGACCCGCACCGGCTGACCTTCCGGGCCCGTCTCCTGAAGACCGGGCACGACCCCGAGGGACGACCGCTCCAGGTGTTCCACGGGCGATGGCAGGTCAGCCGTCGGCTCGTGGTCACCGCCGTCGCCCACGGGGTGACGCCCATGTCCCGGGCGAGGGGGAGGACGCCGCGCGACATTCCGTACGGAATGCTGCACGGCGCCGCGGACGGAGGGCGTTAACCGGCCAGGGAATCCTCGACGGACCGCAGCTCCCTGGCCATTCCCTTGAGGTCGTCCGCGCAGGCGGACAGGATGTCCGCGACGGCGTTCCGTCCGTGCAGCGGGATGGTGGGGGCAAGCCGCTTCCACTCCTCGGTGGTCTGCAACTGTGTGCGCAGGCGGTGCAGCACGAGCCGTCCGTTCTCGCTGAGCCGCAGCGAGGGGTCGTTGCGGAGCCCGTCGAAGAGGGTGATGCGGCGCGCGAGGTCGGGCATGTGCTCCGGTGTCCTGCGGTTCTCGTCGGGGCCGGTGGGCGCGGCGCCCGTGGGACCGCCCTCGTCCGTGGGAGCGGGTCCCTGCCTGTCGGCCGGGACGGCCTCCTGTCCGTCGGCCAGGCGGCGGCGCACGTCACGCACGGTCCCCACCGAGATCCCGGACTCCCGCGCGATCTCCCGCAGGGAGGCCGCCGGGTTGCGCCGGATCACCTCGGCGGCCATGCGCCGTCCCTCGGCGGTGCTCGTCGGACGGACGCGGCCGTCCCGGCCGACGCGCGCCTCCGGCCGCGCGCCGGCGTCCGCAAGGTCCCGGCGCAGCAGCCCCACACCGGTGGCGTTCCAACCGGTCATCTCGGCGATGCTCCGGTCGGACCAGTCGGGGTGCGCGCATAAGATGCGCAGCGCGGCCTGTTTCCGCTCGTCACGGGAGAGCGGCAGGCCGTGTCGCATGTTGGACTCGACCGCGAGCAGGAAGGCCGCCTGCTCGTCCCCGTCGAACCAACGCGCGCTTACGGTAGGTAAGTTGCGCAGTTCCGCGGCCCGCACTCGGTGCATGCCGTCGACGACGCGCCGGGTCGCCCGGTGCACCAGGATCGGCGGGAAGTCCACCTCGCTCTCGGCGAGCATCCGTATGTGCGCGTGGTCGAGGGTGAACCGCGGCGAGTCGGCGGGCCGCAGGGAACGTATGTCGATGTCAAAGGTCGACGTCTGCCCTTGATCGGACGCTTCGAACATCAATGCCTCCAGAAGTACGCGTCATCGCTGACGGGAACGGTGGAACGACGCCGCCCGCGCGGCATGCGGGAGCGGCGTACGCGTGCGGGCGAAGGGTGCCGGGACAGGAGGCCGCCGCACGGAGGCGCGCGGACGGCATGAGGCGACGCCTCATGGGGCCGGCCGGCTCATAGGGCCGCGAGTGTGGGAGGAGGGGGTGGGGGGAGAGGGGGATTCTTCTTGAGGGGGTGTGTGGCGCCGGGGGCGAGGCGTCAGCCGCCTTGACGCCCCGCGCCGGTTCTCGTCATGGGCGCGTACCCGCGGACGCGGCGGACGCCGATGGCAGGCGGTGGGTCGGGGTCATCCACCGGCCCTGCGTGTCACTCGGCTGCACCATGCGATCGCGATCCTTTCCAGAAGTGGAGCGACGCCCAACGGGCGCTGATCGTAGGCGGGACGTGACGTTATGGCAGCGTACGAAGAAGCGTCAACATGTCCGCTGAGACGGACAGCCTCCTCTCGCCCTTGTCCGGGATCATGCTTGTCCGCTTCCGCGAACAGGGATAGACATGCCCTGTGGCCTCGTAAGAGTCGTCGGAAGAGAGGCGTGGGATGGGCAGGGAACCGGCACACCATGACGGTGTGCGTCCGCTGCTGCGGAAGTTCGACCAACGGCTCACCGAACTGATCCACGCCGTCTACCCCGATGAGCAGCAACGGCCGGGATACGCCCGTCTCGCCAGGGAGATCAGCGCCACGACCGGCGGCTCCATCTCGGCGACGTACCTGTGGGAACTCGCCACGGGCAAGAAGCGCAACATCACTCTCGAACAGCTCGACGTGCTGGCCCAGTTCTTCGGCGTCCCGCCCGAGTACTTCCTCAACGAGGAGGTCTCGCAACGGGTGAAGGCCCAACTGGCGCTCGCCACCGCACTGCGCGACGCCAAGGTGCGCAATCTGGCGATGCGGGCCTCGGGCCTGTCACCCGCGAGCCTCGACTCCCTGCTGACCATCGTGAACGAGGCCCGGAAGGTGCAGAACCTCTCGGAGGTCGGGCCGCCGGAGGCAGACGCGGACACGGAAGGCGAACGCCGCGACGGAAGGGACGAAGGAGAGGGCGATCCCATGACGGAGGACAGGCCCGGACCCGCCACCGAGGGACGGTAGATACGTGCCGCGACGACTCACCCTGCATCGGCGCTGCCGGGAGCTTGCCCAACAGGTCAGTCTGCCCCGCCCCTTCTCCATCGAGACCTTCCGCGACCACGTCGCGGCGCAACGCGGACGGCCGCTCCACCTCCACCCCCTGCCGCTCGAGGCGGCGTCGGCCGGCGCCTGCGGTCTGTGGCTCGCGACGGCCACCGACGACCACATTTTCTACGAGCCGCACACCTCGACGCTCCATCAGGAACACATCGTGCTGCACGAGTTCGGTCATATGCTCTTCGACCACCATCCGGTGACGCAAGACACCGGCCGCGGCGGGAGGGACGACCTGAGTTCGGTCCTGCCCGACCTCGATCCGCGTCTGGTACGACGCCTCCTCGGGCGCACGAATTACTCCACGTCCCAGGAGCGTGAGGCCGAACTGCTCGCCAGCCTCCTGCGGACCCACGCCGACCGGCCGTCCCGCCGCGAACGACACGGCCCGCTCGCCAGCCTGGGAGCGGCTCTCGGGGTGCGGGACCCCGAGTGCTGACCGCCTCCCTGGCCACGCTCGGATCATGGCTCACCTACCCGAGCTGCCTCGTCCTCTGCCTCGCCGTCCTCCTCCGCGCCGCACCGTCCCTGCGCGCCCCGGACCAGCGCGGACTGTGGCTGGCCGTCGCCACCGCGGGAGCGGCGATGGCACTCGACCTGCCCGCCGTCACCCATCTCGTGACGGGCCTCGCCGGCACCGACCACGTCGTCGAACTGACGAAGAACATGATCGGCGTGGTGTCGGCGGGCGCGGTGCTGTACTTCCTGTCCGCGCCCAGCGGCAGCCACCCGCTCCGCACCGGCCTGTGCTGCACCGTCGGCGTGATCCTGGCCGCCGTGCTGTTCCTCGACCTGTCCGCGCCGCCCCACCTGACACACGCCATCACCGCCGCCGGCGGCCCCGCGCCCTCGGCCGCCTACTGGCTGACACTCATCGTGACCCATGCGGTGGCCAACACCGTCTGCGTGATCGTCTGCTGCTGGTACGGCCTGCGCACGGACGACCGTCCGCTCGCCGCCGCGCTCTGGCTGTTCGCCACGGGCACCGCACTGGCCGGGCTCTTCTGGGTGGGCCGGCTGCTCCTGCTCACCCTGGGCGGGACCTGGGCTCAGCCGTACCTTCCGCTCCTGATCAGCCTGCATGCCGTGTTCCGTGCGGCGGCCGTCCTCATCCCCACCGTGGTCTCCGCCCGCGGCGCCCTGGCCGACGCCCGGACGGTGTGGCGTCTGTGGCCCCTGTGGCGGGAGCTGGCGGACGCGGTCCCGCAGGTGGTCCTGACCACGCGCCGTACGCGGCTCCTGGAACTTTTCTGGCCGCCGGTCCCCCGCCACCTGCTGGCTTACCGCAAGGTCATCGAGATCCGGGACGCCATGCTGGAACTCGAACGCTACGTCCCGCAGGGAATCGCCCCGCTGGCCCAGGACCACGTCCGGAGCCTTGGGCCCTTCCGGGCGCGCGCGGACGCGACCGTGCTCGCGTGCGTGGTGAAGGCGGCCCGCCACGCCAAACTGGCGGGCCACCCGCGGTGCCAGTCGCCCGCAGAATCGTCTATTCAGGGGGAGCCGCCCCCGTCCCTCCTCACCCGCCACGGCCAGGAGACCACCCTCGCGGCCGAGAAGACACACCTGATCGAACTGGCCCGCGCCTACGTTTCCGCCCCGGTCCGCTCGTTCGCCCCTGGCCGGAGCAGCCGTGTGCCGGGCCACCCGGAGCAGCGCTGACAGGTTCGACCACGCCCGCCATGGGGGTGGGCCGGGCGGGCGCATACTGGCCACATGCCCCGGTCGTCGGCGTCGCGGGGCGCTCCGGAGGCGTTCCGGAAGCGAGCGGGTGAGGCGCTCTTCCGCCGGGTCGCCGGTCCCTCCGGGCCGCAGACCCGCGCGCGCATCCACGAGACCCCCGGGCCCCGGTGGTTCGGGCCCGAGCGGCCCATCCGGGAGGTCCACGGGGACGCCTCGATGTTCGTGGGCGGGCTGGCCGCGCTGCTGCTGCAGTCGCTGCACCCGCTGGCCATGGCCGCGGTCGCGGCCCACTCCGGCTACCGCGGCGACCCCTGGGGCCGGTTGCAGCGGACCAGCACCTTCCTCGCGGTGACGACGTTCGGTACGAGCGAGGACGCCGAGGCGGCGGTCGCCCAGGTGCGGGCGGTGCACGCGACGATCCGGGGGCGTACGAGCGAGGGCGTCCCCTACCGGGCCGACGATCCCGCGCTGCTCACCTGGGTCCACATCGCCGAGACGGCGTGCTTCGCGCGAGCCCATGAGCGGTACGGCCGCCGTCCGCTGAGCCCGGCCGGGTATGACGCGTACCTCGCCGACGCGGCCCGCGTGGCGCGTGCGCTGGGCGCCGACCGCCCGCCGACGGACCGTCGCGCGCTGGCCGCGCGCATCGCCTCGTACCGGCCGCAGCTGCGCGCCACGCCCGCCTGCCGGGAGACGACCCGCTTCCTGCTGGCCGACCCGCCGCTGCCGGCGCTGGTCCGCCCGGTGTACGCGCTGCTCGCCGCGGCGGCCGTCGATCTGCTGCCGCCGTGGGCGCGGGAGCCGCTGGACATCCCGTACGGGATCAGGCTGCTGCGCCCCCTGGCCCGCCCCGGCGGCCACGCCGTCACGGCGGCCGTCCGCTGGGCTCTGCGCCCGCCGCCGCCCGCGCCGCGTGGGTGACGCCACGTCATGGAGGGCGGCGGGTCCGCCCGGTGGGCTCGCGGATTCCCGGGACGCCCGGATACCCGCCTGGCATGATCACCATCCATGGGCGACTGGTACCTGCAGACAGGCCACGGTGTCCGCTTCGAGTGGGGTCCCGAGGGCGCGGAGCGGCTGGCGACGGGCGTCGACTGTGTGGTGGTCGTCGACGTGCTGTCGTTCACGACGTCGGTGACGGTCGCGGTGGAGGCCGGAACGCGGGTGTTCCCCTACCGCTGGCGTGATGCGACGGCGGCCGCGTTCGCCGAGCGCAACGGCGCGGACCTGGCGGTCGGGCGGCGGGAGGCCGGCCCGTCGTCGCCGTGGTCGCTTTCTCCAGCGGCGCTGCGCGGTGCCCCCTTCACCCCCCGCCTTGTCCTTCCCTCACCCAACGGATCCGCCATCTCCGCCTCGGCCGGCGAGGCGGTGGTGGTGGCCGGCGCTCTCCGTAACGCGAAGGCCGTCGCGGACTGGCTCGCCCGACAGGGCTACGGCACGCCCGAGCGGCCCGTCGCGGTGATCGCCTCGGGCGAGCGGTGGCCCGACGGGTCCCTGCGGCCGGCGGTGGAGGACCTGCTTGGCGCCGGGGCCGTCGTCGCGGCGCTCCAGGAGCACGTCGGTGACGCGCTCTCACCCGAAGCCTCCGTGGTGGCCGCGGCGTTCCGGTCGACACCGGACGTCGTCGCCGCGGTGAGCGCCGGTTCCTCCGGCCGCGAGCTCGTCGCGTACGGATTCGCCCAGGACGTCGCCGTCGCCACCGAGGTGGACGGCTGCGCGGTGGTGCCCGTCCTCGTGGAGGGGGCGTTCACGGCCGCCGGGTGACGGCCGGCCGGGGGCCGTGCGCGTCCGGCCGCGGGGGGGCCGACCCGGCGGGCGTGCGCGCTCAGCGCTCGGACAGCAGCCCCGCGACGAGCGCGGCCGTGCGCCGGTGCCACAGGCCCGCGCCGCGCAGCATGGCGTGGCCGCCGGTGGGCATGGTGATGCCCTCCGCGTCGGCGCCGGCCGCGCGAGCCCGGCGGACGAACTCCCAGGACTCGCGCGCCGCGGTGACCTTGTCGCTCTCGTCGTGGAGGAGGTGGAGGCGGCGTCCGGCGAGGTGGTCGACCGGTTCCCCCTCGGGGCACCAGGGCGCGAGGGCGACCACTCCGCGGACCAAGGGGTCGCCCGCGGCCCGCAGGGCGGCGCGGCCGCCCATGGAGTGGCCCACGAGGACGACGGGGAGGGGCCCGGCGCGGTCCCGCAGCCGCGCGAGGGCGGCCTCGGCGTCCTGGGCCGCGTCGGCGCGGGCGCCGTTCCAGCCGCGGTGGCGGTAGCGCACCTCCGCGATCAGTACGTCACGGCCCCGGACGGCGCGCGCCGTGGCGGCGGCGAAGGGGCGCATGCGCAGGGCGGGAAGGTTGAGGTACGGAGGCGGCTCCAACGCGTCCGCGCGGCCGCCGTGCAGCAGGAGGACGGCCGCGGTGGGTACGGGCGGCG
Source organism: Streptomyces purpureus (assembly GCF_014648195.1). Taxonomy (GTDB): domain Bacteria; phylum Actinomycetota; class Actinomycetes; order Streptomycetales; family Streptomycetaceae; genus Streptomyces; species Streptomyces purpureus. The sequence goes on along the minus strand of NZ_BMQQ01000036.1, from coordinate 32,038 downwards.
CGCTGCGCAGGATCAGGGCGCCGGGCTCGGCCCGTACGGCACGGTCCGGGGTCTGCGCGGTCATCGGACGTCCGCCACGCGTGCGTGCCGCCGTGGCGACCGGGAACGGCCGGTGCGGGCCACGTCCGCCATGGGGGCCTCCAGAAGGGTCGTCGCCTCCCCCGGGCGGGGAGACGGGCAGGGCAGCCGCAGTCTGCCAGGTCGTGCAACCGGCCGGGCGCTGGGTCCCGCGCTGGGCCCCGTTGGCCGGGTCGGTCCCGGCCGCGGGCGTGCGGGAAGCGGGCGCCTCGTGCAACCGGCCGGGCCCCGGGGCCCGCGCTGGGCCCCGTTGGCCGGGTCGGTCCCGGCCGCGGGCGTCCCGGAGCCGGGCGGCTCGTGGAACCGGCCGGGCCCCTAGGCCCGGGGCTCAGTCCCGGCCGCGGGCGTGCCGGAAGCGGGCGC
>NZ_BMQQ01000036.1:0-31568 GCF_014648195.1 Streptomyces purpureus | reverse complement strand
CTCGTGGAACCGGCCGGGCCCCGGGCCCGCGCTGGGCCCCGATGGTGGGGTCAGTCCCCGGCCGCGGGCGTCCCGGAGCCGGGCGGGTCGTGCAACCGGCCGGGCCCCTGGGCCCGGGGCTCAGTCCCGGCCGCGGGCGTGCCGGAAGCGGGTGAGGCCGTCGGCGAGGGACACGAGCGGGTCGGGGTAGTCCAGGGCGGCCCGTTCCGGGCCGGTGAGTTTCCACGGCTCGTGGACCGCCGGGGCGGGGACACCCGCGAGTTCGGGGACCCAGCGGTGTACGTAGGCGCCCTCCGGGTCGTACCGCCTGGCCTGGAGAACGGGGTTGAGGACCCGGCCCGGCCGGGTGTCGGTGCCCGTGCCCGCCACCCACTGCCAGTTGAGCTGGTTGTTGGCGATGTCGCCGTCGACGAGGAGGCGCAGGAAGTGCCGGGCGCCTTCGCGCCAGTCGATGTAGAGCGTCTTGGTGAGGAAAGAGGCGGCGAGCAGACGGCCCCGGTTGTGCATCCAGCCCTCGTGGGCGAGCTGCCGCATCGCCGCGTCCACGACGGGGTAGCCGGTGCGGCCCTCCCGCCACGCCTGCAGGTCTGCCTCCGCCTCCTCGCCGTGTCGCCAGCGGTCGTGCCGGGTCCGGTAGTCCTCCCGGGCCGCCTCGGGGCGCGCGGCCAGCACCTGGTGGTGGAAGTCCCGCCAGCACAGCTGCCGTACGAACGCCTCGGCGCCCGCGCCCGACCGGGCACGCGCGCGGTGGACGGCCTCGGTGGCCGAGACCGCGCCGAAGTGGAGGTACGGGGAGAGCCGCGAGGTGGCGTCGCCCGCGAGGTCGTCGTGGCGGTCCGCGTAGGCGTCGGCGTGCCGGGAGAGCCAGGCCGTGAGCCGTTTGCGGCCTGCCCTCTCGCCTCCGGTGGGCAGACCGGCGGAGACGGAGGCCACGGAGGCGCGGGCGGGCAGTTCCTCGGAGCGCACCGCCGGGGGTACGCGCACCGCCCGCGGCGCGGCCAGTGGCGTGCGCAGCGGCTCGGCCGTCCAGCGACGGAAGTACGGGGTGAAGACGGCGAAGTGGTCGGAGCCCTGTGGGGTGATCCCGCCGGGCGGCACGGCGGTGATCACGGCGTCGTGCACCTGGAGGCGGCGGCCGTCGGGCTCCAGGGCGCGCCGCAGCCGGTCCTCGCGGTCGTGGGCGAACGCCGAGCACCCGGCCGCCATGTGCACCTCGTCGGCCCCTGCCTGCCGCGCCACCGCGCGGACCTCGGCCGCGGTGGCGCCGGTCCGTACGACGAGCCGGCCGCCGCGCTCGGACAGTCCCCGGTCGAGGTCGGCCAGGCAGTCGGCGAGGAAGGCGAGTCTGTTGGGCGCCGCGAACCCGGCCCGGTCGACGGCGGGATCACGGACGAACAGCGGCACGATCTCGTCCGCCGCCCGCAGGGCGGCGCGCAGGGGAGGGTGGTCGTGCAGGCGGAGGTCCGAGGTGAACAGGACGACGCAGACGTTCATCCCGTCCTCGTACCACCGGCATCCCTTCGTCGTACCACCGGCTCGCGGATGCGCGAGGGTGCCACGCCCCCCGTCCCGACATTACTTCGGGGTAGTCGCCGTCTTCGTTGAACGTGTGGCCTCCGGGACGCGTACAGCACGGTGAAACGATGTCCGCTCTGGAAGGGGAGCCCGTATGACCGGATCGCAGGGGACCGCTCGGAACGTCGCGCGCCGTACCGTCGTCGCGGCGGCGGGAGGGGCGGGTCTCGCCGCGGCGCTGACCGCCTGCGGCGGCTCGGACACTCCGGCGAAGACCGTCGGGGAGAAGCCGGCCGACGGCGGGGCAGGGGCGCCGGCCGGTGGCGGTGAGGTGCTCGCCACGACGGCGGACATCCCGGTCGGCGGCGGGAAGGTGTTCGCCGACAAGGGGGTGGTGGTCACCCAGCCGCAGGCCGGCCAGTTCAAGGCGTTCTCGTCCAAGTGCACCCATCAGGGGTGCGCGGTCAGCGGCGTCAGTGACGGCGTCATCCTCTGCCCCTGCCACCAGAGCAAGTTCGACGCGGGCGACGGCAGTGTGAAGGGCGGGCCGGCGACGACCCCGCTGCCCGCCGCGAACATCACGGTGGACGGTACGTCGATCAAGCTCGCGTAGTCCGGCGCGGGCGTTTCCAGCAGCCCAGGACGTCGTCCGTGGTGCAGACGGTCGCCACGAGGGACAGGGTGTGGCGGATCATCGCGGGGGTGTAGTCGGGGGGCACCCCCGCGATGGCGTCGGAGGGGACGACGGCCGTGTAGCCGAGGTTGACGGCGTCGAAGACCGCGTTGGGGACGGCGACGTTCGCCGAGACGCCGGTGACGACGAGGGTGCGGCAGCCGAGGTTGCGCAGCAGCGCGTCGACGTCGGTGCCGGACAGCGGCGAAAGGCCGTGCAGGCGGCGGACGACGAGGTCCTCGTCGGCGACCTGGATGGGCTCGGCGATCCGTACGGCCGTACTGCCGCTGTGCTGCTGTACGGGCAGGCGCTCGGCGGCCCGGAAGAGGCGGGCGTTGCGGCTGGAGCCACGGCCGTCGGGGCGTCGTTCGGCGACCGCGTGGAGGACCTGCACGCCGGCGTCGTGGGCGCCCGCGACGAGCCTGGCAATGTGGTGGAGGGCGCCTGAGCGGCGGGCGACGGCGGCGAGTTCGGGCAGCGCGCTGTGCGGGCCGACCACACCCTGCTGGCATTCGACGGTGAGCAGGACGGTGCCGTCCGGATCGAGCTGCTCCACGAGCTGTTCGTACGACGCCATGCGGTCCCCCCTCGGAGCGGTGCGGTCCCCCGCGGACGTGCCCGGGCCGCCGGGTGCGCGAGGTTAGCCACCATTGCGCCGCGAGGGAAGAGCCCCCATGCTTTCTGACGTCCAGTCAGAAAGCTTCTGCCGTACGCGGGAAGGGGACGGGCCGATGACCGTCGCGCAGCGCCGGGGCCGCCGGATCATGATGTCGCCCAAGGAGCGGGACGCGTTCCTGGCCGAGCAGCGCACCTGCCGGGTGGCGACCGTCGCCGCGGACGGGCGCCCGCATGTGAGCGCGCTGTGGTTCGCCTGGGACGGCACCTCGCTCTGGCTGTACTCGATCACACGCAGCCGGCGCTGGGCCGAGCTGCGCCGCGACCCGCGGATCGCGGTCGTGGTGGACGACGGCGAGGAGTACGGCGAGCTGCGCGGGGTGGAGCTGTCGGGCACCGCTGTCTTCGTCGGCGAGGCCCCGAGGACGGGCGAGCCGTGCCCCGAACTGGACGGCGTGGAGCGGCTGTTCGCCAGGAAGAACTTCGGCCTGGACAGCATGCCGCACGACGGGCGGCACGCCTGGCTACGGCTGACGCCCGACGCGATCGCGTCCTGGGACTTCCGCAAACTCGCCACGCTCCAGGGCGGAGGCGACGGCTGACCGCCGCCCGTGGCGCCGCACCGCCGACGACCAAGCCGCGCCGCCGACCGCCGACCAGCCCGCGGCGCCACACCACCGGCCAACGACCAGCCCGTGCGCCGCGCCGCCGGCCGACGACCAAGCCGTGGCGCCGGCCCACGACCACTCCGTCGCGCGGCCGCCTCAGTCCCCCGCCGACAGTGCCTGGCCCGCCTCCGCCAGCGCCTGCACGGCGGCCCTGATCGAGGGCCGCCGGTCGGCGTCGGTGCGCCATACCGCGTAGATGTGCCGCCGCATCTTGTGCCGTACGGGCACGAACACCACGCCCTCCGGGACCGGGCCCCGCCCCAGCCGGGGAGTGATGCAGACGCCGAGGCCGGCGGCGATCATCGCGAGCTGGGTGTGGTGCTCCTCGGCGAGATGAGCGATGCGGGGTTCGATGCCCTGGGAGCGGAGGGTGAACATCAGCCACTCGTAGCAGAATTCACCCTCGGGCCAGGACACCCAGTCCTCGTCGGCGAGCTCCTCCAGGTCCAGCTCCTCGCGGTCGGCGAGCGGGTGCCCGACCGGCATGGCGATGTCCGCGGTGTCGTGGAGCAGATGGGCCCTGGCAAGGCCGCCGGGGACCGGCAGCCGCTTGTTGTGCCAGTCGAGGACGACGGCGAGGTCCATGTCGCCGCGCATGACGTGCTGGATCCCGGCCTCGGGCTCCAGCTCCCGGGTCCGTACGCGCAGTTCGGGGTGGCTCACCCGCAGCGCCGGGACCGCCGCCGGGAACAGGCCGCGCATCGCCGTGGGGAACGCGGCGAGCCGCACCTCCCCCACCACCTGCCCACGCTGCGCCTCGATGTCGGACTGGGCGATCTCGACCTGGGAGAGGATCCGCGCGGCGTGGTCGGCGAGCAGCTGTCCGGCGTCGGTGAGCCGCACGCCCCGCCCGTTCTTGGCCAGCAGCTGCTGCCCGACCTCCCGCTCCAGCTTGGACAACTGCTGGGAGACGGCCGAGGTCGTCACGTGCAGGCCGTCGGCCGCGCCGCTCACCGAGCCGTGCCGGGCGAGGGCGTCCAGGGTCCGTAGGCGCTCCAGATTCAACATGTAAGCAATGCTAAGCGATGAGCTCGACGAAAACTCGCTTGTTCTACGAGATCGTCTCCGTCATCGTGGCGGGTATGAGCAGCGTCGCCCCGGCCAGGGCCACCCCGACCCGTTCGTCATCCCTCCCCTCCCCCTCCCCCACCCCCTCCCCCGCCCGCCGTCGGCGTCGCGCGGTCGACTGGCGGGTCCGCTTCGCCGTCCTGTCCCTGATCTGGGGCTTCAGCTTTCTGCTCATCAAGGTCGGCACACAGGGCTACGCCCCGTTCCAAGTCACCTTCGGCCGGCTGTTCTTCGGTACGGCGGTGCTGGCCGTCGCCATGGCCGTCCAGCGCTCGCGGCTGCCGCGCGGCGTCCGCACATGGGCCCATATGGCGGTGGCCGCGTTCTTCCTGAACGCCCTGCCGTTCTCCCTCTTCGCCTACGCCGAGCTGACGATCCCCTCGACCCTGGCAGGGATCTGCAACGCCACGACCCCGCTGTGGGGCATGGTGCTGTCGATGGTCGCCCTCTCCGAGGACCGGCCGACCCGCCGCCGGGCCGCCGGTCTCGGCATCGGATTCGTGGGCGTGCTGACCGTGCTCGGCGCCTGGCAGGGCTTCTCCGGGCTCGACATGGCCGGGACGGCGATGGCCCTGCTCGCCTCGCTCAGCTACGCGGTCGGCTGGATCTACGTCCGCCGCACCCTGGCCGGCCGCAGCGAGTCCCATCTGTCGATGACCGGTGCGCAGCTCTTCCTGGGCATGCTCCAACTCGCCGTCGTCACCCCACTGTTCACCAGCTTCCCCACCTCGTTCCCGGTGGTGGAGCTGCTCGCGGTGGTGGCGCTCGGCGCGCTCGGCACCGGCGTCGCGGTCCTGCTCCAGTACGGAATGGTCGCCGAGGTCGGGCCGACGACGGCCTCGATGGTCACGTACTTCATCCCGGTCATCGCGACCGCCGCGGGCGTGGCACTCCTCGACGAGCAGCTGAGCTGGAACACTCCGGTCGGTGCGCTGATCGTGCTGGCCGGTGCGGCCCTCACCCAGAGCCGCGGGCCGAAGCGGCGGGCCCGGGAGGATCAGCCGTAGCTGAGGGCGGGGGCCGGTCCGGCGGCCGCGGCGACCGCGTCGGCGACCGCCTCGACGTCCCGTACGGACATGTCGGAGACGGTCAGCCGGACTCCTGGGCGGCTGGCCATCCGGAACCGGGCGCCGGGGGCGACCGCCCACCCCGACTGCAGCAGCTGGGCGACCGCCCCGGTCTCGTCGGCGACCGGCACCCATACGTTCATGCCACTGCGGCCGTGCGCCTCGACGCCCCGCTCCGCCAGGGCCCGTACGAGGGCGTCGCGCCGCTCGCCGTACGACCTGGCCACAGCCGCGACGTCCACGGCGCCGGTCTCCCAGAGGTGCGCGACGGCCCGCTGGAGCAGCCGGCTGACCCAGCCCGGTCCCAGCCGCTGGCGCCCCAGCACCCGGTCGACGGTGACGGGGTCGCCGGTCAGGGTGGCCACCCGCAGGTCGGGCCCGTAGGCCTTGGCGACCGAGCGGACCATCGCCCAGTGGTCCGTGCCGCCGGCGAGCGGATGGAGGGGCAGGTCGACGATGGCGTGGCCGTGGTCGTCCTCGATCAGCAGGGTGCGGGGGTGGCGGGCGAGCAGCGCGCGCAGTTCGGTCGCGCGCTCGGCGCTCACCGCCGCGCCGGTCGGGTTCTGCGCGCGGTCGGTCACGACCACGGCGCGCGCCCCGGCCCGTAGCGCGCGCTCCACACTGTGGGCGAGGGGTCCTTCGTCGTCGATCTCGACGGGGACGGGCTTGAGGCCGAGAGCCGGTACGAGATCCAGCAGGCCGCCCCAGCCGGGATCCTCGACGGCCACGGCGTCGCCCGGGCGCAGATGCGCGGCGAAGACCCGTTCGATGGCGTCGAGCGATCCGGAGGTGACGGCGAGGGGTCCGTCGGGGACGCCGTCGGCGTCCAGGGCGGCCCGGGCGAGCCGGGCGAAGCCGGCGTCGACGGGAGCCTGGCCGTAGAGGTCGGGGCGTTCGTCGCCTCGGCGGGCGGACACGGCGAACGCCTCGGCGAGCGGCGGCAGCAGCGCGGCGTCGGGGTTGCCCTTGCCCGCGTCCCTGACGCCCGGCGGGGCCTCGACCCGGAGCGACCCGCGGGCGGTGGTGGCGGGCTTGGGGCGCACCCGACTGCCGCGGCGGCCCGCGGTCTCGATCACTCCCCGCTCCCGCAGGGTGCGGTAGGCGGCGGCGACGGTATTGGGGTTCACCCCAAGCGCGGTCGCCAACTCCCTCATGGGCGGGAGCAGTTGTCCCGGAGCGAGGTCCCCGCTGCCGACGCCCTGCTCCACGCTCGCGGCGATCTCCGATGCACGCCGCCCGGCGATCCGATACTCTCCTAGCACAAAAGAGATTATGCACTAGTGCAATGGAGGATGCAATGTCGCAGACAGCCGGTTACGAGCCGACCGACCGGACCGTTCCCACCCGGTCCCGGCATCGCGCCTCGTACGACCGCGAGCTGGTCCACTCGATCCTCGACGAGGCGTACGTCTGCCACCTCGGCTTCGTCCGCGACGGCGCGCCGGTCGTCCTGCCCACGCTCTACGGGCGGGTCGGCGAGCGGCTGTACGTCCACGGCTCCACCGGCTCGCGCCCCCTGCGGATGGCCGGCCAGGGCGGCGGCGAGGTGGAGGCTCCGGGCCTCGCGGTCTGCCTCACGGTCACCCACGTGGACGGTGTGGTGCTTGCCCGGTCCGCCTTCCACCACTCGGTCAACTACCGCTCCGTCGTGGTGCACGGCGTCGCCCGTCAGGTCACCGACCCCGAGGAACGGCGTATCGCCCTCGACGCGCTCGTCGACCATGTCGTCCCCGGCCGCTCGCTGGACTCCCGCCCGGCCGACGCCAAGGAGCTCGCGGCCACGGCCGTCCTGCGGCTGGACCTCCAGGAGGTCTCCGCGAAGGTCCGCACCGGCGGCCCCGACGACGAGCCCGAGGACCTCGCCCTGCCGTACTGGTCCGGTGTCCTCCCGGTGGCCCGCCGCTACGGCACGCCCGTCCCGGCCGACGACCTGGACCCGGCCGTGTCCGTGCCCGCGTACCTCACCGCGCTCGGCTGACCCGGCATGCTCATCCACCCGTGGGACGCGGCCCACGACCGCGGCGAGTGGCAGAGCTGGCTCGCCGCCCACGACTTCGGGCCAGCTCGCGGTGAACGGCCTGCCCGGCGAGCCTCCGTGGGTTCAGCCGCTGCACTTCCGCTACGACCCGGAGCCCGGTCCGTACGGTCAGGTCATCGCCCACCTGGCTCGGCCGAACCCGCTCTGGCCGGCCCTGGAGGCGGGCCCGGACGTCCTGCTCAGCGTGGTCGACGACTACGTCTTCGTGCCGGGCCCGTGGGCCGCGCCGCCCTCCGCACCGCCGGAGCACGGCGTCCCCACCTCGTTCTACGCGGCCGTCCAACTGCGCTGCACCGCGCACCTCGTGGACGACCCGGCCGAGAAGGCGGCGCTGCTGAACCGCCAGACGGCCCACTTCCAGCCGGAGGGCGGCTCGGCCGTGGCCGCCGCCGGGCAGGCGCCGTACGGCAGGATGCTGTCGGGCCTGCGGGGCCTGCGCCTCGAAGTGACCGAGGTACGGGCCAAGTTCAAGTACGCCAACCACAAGCCGGCGGAGGTCCAGGACCGCCTGGCGGCCGGCCTGAGGGAGCGCGACGAGCCCCGCGATCGGGCGGCCCTCGCCCACCAGCTGCGCCGTCGCGCGACGGCGTAGGCGAGGGCCCCCGACAGCACCCGACAGGATCTGGCGCGCTAGGCCAGGGCCTCCGCGCGCCTGCGGGCCGCGGCGCCCCTGGCCTCGGCCGCCGCCAGGCCGCTGACCGCCGTCAGCAGCAGGAGGGTGCCCGCGAGGGTACTCGCGGTGAGTTCCTCACCGAGCAGGGTGACGGCGAGGACCGCGGCGCTCACCGGCTCCAGGAGCATGATCACGGAGACGGTGGCGGCGCGGACCACGGCAGCGCCCGCGAAGTAGAGGGCGTACGCCAGCGCCGTCGGCACCGCGGCCACGTACACCAGCAGGCCCACCACCGTGCCGATCCGGTCGGTGTGCGGGAGAAGCCCTTCGGCCGCCGCCATCGGCAGCAGGCCCACCGCGCCGATCGCGAACGCCCAGACCGTGGTGGTCAGCGCGTCCCCGCCGCCGCCGTCGCGGCCGAGCCACCGGGTCAGCAGGGTGATCGCCGCGTATCCGGCGGCGGACAGCACCGCCAGGACCACGCCGAAGGGGCGCACCTCGGCCTGGCCGCCACCGAGCACGAGGACGGCGAGCCCGGCCAGTGCCCCGCCCACGGCGAGCACACCGCCCCGGCCCATTCGCTCACCCATTGTCAGGCGGGCGCCGAGCGCGATGAGGACGGGTCCGGCGCCGAGGGTGACGACGGTGCCCACGGCGAGGCCGGTGGCCTCCACCGCGGCGAAGTACGCACTCTGGAAGAAGGTCAGCCCGATCCCCGTCCCGAGGATCCGCAGCAGCTTGCGGCGGCGCGGTTCGGCCAGGGGCGCGGCGGCCCGCCGGGGCCGCAGGGCCAGCGCGCCGAGGAGCAGGGCGAGGCCGCCGACGCAGCGCCAGAAGGAGAGCGCGAGGGGGCCGAGATCGCTGATCCGGAAGACGACGGTGGCGGCCGCGCCGGCGGTGCCCCAGGCGATTCCGGCGACGATCAGATAGAAGAGGCTCCGCCCGACGGGCAGCGCCGTGGGCAGGGAGGAGTTCGACACGTGGTTTCTCCGTGTGAAGACAGATGGATGGTCGCTCAGCTCCGTGTGCGGGCAGCGACGGTCCACCCGGCGGCCATGTCGGCCCGGGCCGGGTCTTCGTCAGGAGGTACCGCCCGCGTTACGCGGCGGGCGGCGGAAGAACGGTCGAAAGCATGATCGCCACCTTACGTGACGTTCTTGAGGGAGGCACGGTCGGGGGTCGGATGGTCCTCGTGGTCGCTCTGCTCCGAGCCGGCGACCGGCCCGGACGGCGCCTTGGGCGTCGACGACTGGGCGATGAACGCGCCGACGAGGACGACCGCGCCACCGATGATCTGCGGCGCCGCCAGGTGCTCCCCGAGCAGCACCCACGCCAGCACGGTCGCGATCACCGCCTCCAGGCAGGCCACGACTCCGGCGACCTGCGGGGAGAGCCTGCGAACGGCCACGACACCGGTGACGTAGGCGACGACGGTCGCGATGAGCACGATCCAGCCGAGCAGCAGCCAGGCCGGGGCGGTGGTTCCGTTCAGGTCGGCGGCGCCGCCGAGGACGGACCAGTCCATGCCCCAGGGCCGGGCCACGACGGTCAGGACGAGCGCGCCGACGAGCAGGCCGTACGCGATGACGCCGAGCGGATCGGCGGGTTCGGCCTCGTCGCTGCCCTGGTCGGACAGGACGAAGTAGCCGACCTGGCAGCAGGCGGCGGCCAGCGCGAGCAGCAGCCCGAGGAGGTCGAAGGTGAGCCCGGACCAGACCTGCACGACACAGGCGAGCCCGCCGACGGCGAGCACCACTCCGAGCGCGGCGGCGCGGGTGACGGGGCGGCGCTGGACGAACCGCACCCAGCCGAGGACCAGCGCGGGTGCGAGGTATTCGATGAGGAGGGCGACGCCGACCGGGATCCGGGAGATCGCCGCGAAGTAGCAGGCCTGGACTCCGGCGACGGCGAGGAGACCGAAGCCGGCGAGGAGAGCGGGCTTGCGGCGCAGGAGGTCGCGGTGGCGCCAGGCCACCGGCAGCATGACGAGGGCGGCGCCGGCCACCCGTAGCCACACCACATGCAGCGGGTCGAGCCCCGCTTCGATCAGCGGCTTGGCCGCGACACCTGATCCACCGAATGCGAACGCCGAGGCCAGGGCGAGTCCCAGGCCGGCGCTTCTCCCCTGAGACGCGTGCATCGGGCCATCATGGCAGCAGTGCGTCAGGTGCGTAAGACCCGTTACACCTGTTGAGACAGCTCCGCGATCCGCCGGGTCAGGGCGGCCGGATCGGCGCCCGCGCGGCCGAGGACCTCCACGGCCCGGCAGGCCGGGTCGGCGACGAGCGCGGCCAGCAGGTCGAGGCCGTGGGCGCGGGCGTCCTCGCGCTGGGCGGCGCGGTCAAGGGCGCGGGCCATGGCGGCCACGGCGGAGGGCGACCAGCCCGCCATCTGGTTCTTGCGTACGACGAGGGGGGCGACCCCGGAGTCCTCCACGGCGCCCTGCCAGCGCAGGCCGTACCCGATGCTGCGCTGGACGAGGTAGCCGAGGACCCGGGCGACCCGGCCGGGGCCGTCGAAGGCCGCGCCGACCGCCGGGGCGCACTCCAGCAGCGAGTGAAGGAGGTGGGCGGTGTCGATCTGCCGGTCCCCGTCCCGCAGCGCCCTTCGGCGCGCGCCCGCGACGACCGACGCGAGTTCGACGGTGAGCCTGCTCAGCTCGACGGTGAGCCGGGCGTCAATCGCTCCGCGGGACGCGGCGGGCGACTGAGGCACCCGTGGTACAGGAAATTGCACCGTCCCATCCCATCAGCCCTGTCGGGCCATGACCATCCCCGCCGGGAACCATGTCTCCATCCCACGGGAGGTGGGCATGGCGCGTTCCTTCCTCCTCCTTACGGATGAGATTGCGAGGAAATGACAGAAGGGGCGCGCGCCGCCTTGCCTCACGCCCCCTCAGCCGACTCGGCGACAGGGGAAACGGGACGAGCAGATCTGACGGCCCATCAGTATTGAATGTTCACCGGCCCCCGGCTACGTTCCGCGCCACGGAGTCGACAAGAGGAGTGGTCGCATGGCCGACGTCAGCGCGGAGGCACGGATCGAGGCACCGGCCGAGAAGGTCTGGGCGCAGCTGACCGACTTCACCTCGTACGACCGGTGGAACGCCACCCACACGAGCTTCCCCAAGGGGGGTCCGGCCCCCCTGGAGCCCGGCGCCACGTTCGAGGAGAACATGAAGCTGATGGGCTTCCCCGCCGAGGTGCTCTGGACGGTCGAGGAGCTGGAGACCGCGCGGGTCCTGGCCATCCGCGGCAAGGGCCCGATGGGGGTCAGTGTCGGTACGCGCTACTCGCTGACGGCGGACGGGGACGCCACGACGCTGCGGATCGACGGCGAGTTCACCGGCGCCGCGGTGTCCCTGATGGCCGGCAAGCTCAAGGATTCGGCGACGGCGGCGCTGAATGAGTCGCTGCGCAGGCTCGGCGCGCTGGTGGCCTGAGGTCCGGAGACAGCGAGGGCCCCGTGGCACGGATGCCACGGGGCCCTCACCCTGACCGGACGACCTGACTCAGTGCTCGTCGGCCAGGATCAGGTACAGCTTCTTACGGGCGTCGTTGATGACCTCGACGGCCTTCTGCCGCTGCTCAGTGTTGCCGGTCTTCCAGACCTGGCCGAACGCCTCCATCAGACCGAAACCGGCCTGACGAACCTCGTTCAGGGCCTCCCAGTCGACGCCGCGGCCGGCCTCCTCCCACGGGGCCTCGGGCCCCGCCTCGACCTCTGCCCGCCCCGCGTCGGTGAGCGTGAACAGCTTCTTGCCGCCCTCGCTCGCGCTGACGATCAGCCCCTCGTCCTCCAGCAGCTGGAGGGTGGGGTAGACGGAGCCGGGGCTGGGCTTCCAGGCCCCGCCGCTGCGCTCGCCGATCTCCTGGATCATCTCGTAACCGTGCATCGGACGGTCCTTCAGCAGCGCCAGGATCGAGGCGCGCACATCTCCGCGCCGCGCCCTGCCCCGACCACCGCCTCCGCGGCCGCGGCCGCCCCAGGGACCTCCGCCCCCGAACCCCGGTCCGAACGGGCCGAAGGCCGCACGCCGCCCCTCGAAGTCGCCCCAACCCCGATGGCCGGGCCCGCAGTGTCCGTGCCCGCGGCCGTGCTCATGCTCGTGTCCTTGTGAACGCATCGCTACGCTCCTCCCATCGTTGATCTGTCGCGATGCTTCAACGATATATCGGAAGCGTTCGGTGAGCAACAACCCGATTGCCCCAGCACCGGTCCAGTGATCAGGAATTGGCCTTGGCCTGCGGCTTCGCCGGCCGCCTAAGGTCTCGTCCATGCGGATCCGAATCGTCGACGCGTTCACCGACCGCCCCTTCTCCGGCAATCCGGCAGGGGTTCTCCTCCTCGACGCCTTCCCCGAGGACCGCTGGCTCCAGAAGGTCGCCGCCGAGGTGAACCTCTCGGAGACCGCCTTCGCCCACCCCCTCCCCGAGGGCGGCGAGGCCGACTGGGCCCTGCGCTGGTTCACTCCGGCCACCGAGGTCGACATGTGCGGCCACGCCACACTCGCCACCGCGCACGTCCTGCACACCACCGACCGCGCGGGCGGCACCATCCGCTTCGCGGCCCGCTGCGGCATCCTGCGCACGACCGCCGCCGAGGACGGCGCGATCACGATGGACTTCCCGACCTCGCCGCTCACCCCCGTGACGGCCCCCGCCGGGCTCGGCGAGGCGCTCGGCGCCGAGCCCGTCTCGGTCCACGACACCGGCGCCCACATCGGCGACCTCGTCGTCGAGCTCGCCGACGAGCGGACCGTACGGTCCCTGGAGCCGGACGCGCGGGCGCTGGTGTCCCTCTCGAACCGGGGGATCATCGTCACCGCCGCGGCCGACACCCCCTCGCGCGGCTACGACTTCGTCTCCCGCGGCTTCTTCCCCGGCGTCGGCATCGACGAGGACCCGGTCACGGGCAGCGCGCACACCGCCCTCGCCCCGTTCTGGTCGGCCCGCCTCGGCCGCGACGAGCTCACCGGCCTGCAGGGCGGCGCCCGTACGGGCCTGGTCCGCACGTCCCTGCGCGGCGAGCGGACCCTGCTCACCGGCCGGGCGGTGACGGTGATCGAGGGCGACCTGCTCGTCTGACCGGCCCGGCCCGCCCGACCGGGCCCGGACAGCACGAAGGGGCGTCCGGCACCGGCCGTACGCCCCTGTTCCTTTCAGCCGTCCCCGCTCACGGGGTGGGCAGCCAGCTCACCTCCCCGGCCAGCAGGCCGTATCCCACGAAGGCCACGATGTCGAGCAGCGCGTGCGCCGCGACCAGTGGACCGACCCGACCCCACCGGCGGTAGAGCAGGACGAACACCGCGCCCATCACCATGTTGCCGATGAAGCCGCCGATGCCCTGGTAGAGGTGGTACGAGCCGCGCAGCACCGAGCTCGCCACCAGCGCGGCCATCGGCGTCCACCCCAACTGACCGAGCCTGCGCAGCAGATAGCCGACAACGAGGACCTCCTCCAGCACGGAGTTCTGCACCGCCGACAGGATGAGCACCGGGTACTTCCACCACACGCCGGGCAGCGACTCGGGCACCACCGTCAGGTTGAACCCGGCGGCCCGCGCGATGAGGTAGAAGGCGAGTCCCGCACTGCCGATGACGGCCGCCACCAGCGCCCCGCGTCCGAGATCGGACCAGGGCCGGGTCCGGTCGAAGCCGATGGCCCGCAGGCCAGGCCCTTCCCGCGTGAGCAGATGCGCCACGAGCACGACGGGCACGAGCGCGGTTGCGATGCCGAACAGCTGCCACGCCAGGTCCAGCCAGGGCCGCCCCGGCGCGTACGAGCTGTTGAGCATCGCGGCCTGGTCCTTGAGCCCGCCGGGCTTGGTCAGCGCCCCGACGAAGCTGATCAGCGACGACACCGCGCTCGCGCCGAGCGAGAGCGCCAGCACGATCACGGTCTCGGACCGCAGGGTCCCCCGTGAGAGGCCCTCCTGGGGAAGAGTGTCGGCCACGCGCCCTGCCTCCTGCTGCACACCGTTCTGGGATGTCACAGCTTGCCCGATGCGGTGGCGGCGGACACGGCCGGGTCCCGCGGCGTCGGTTCGGGGCCTGCGGTCGCCCGCCGCGCGAGGCGTGACTGCTGACGCGCTGGTGCCGCGGACCCGGTCGCCCGCCGCGCGCGCAGGGCGCCGCTCCCGGCGCGCCTCAGTCCCCGAGCCCGGACGGCCAGGCGTGCACCGGCTCGCCGCGGCGCATCAGCTCCGCGTAGCGCCGGGTGGTCACCGCGAGCGCTTCCTCCCGCCCGAGCCCCGCCTCCAGGCCGCGGTGGTAGGTGTCGACCTGCCAGGAGGCTCCGTTCACCCGCCGTCGGCAGCGCTCCTCGATGACACCGAGGTAGGCGTCCCGGTCGGCCGGTTCGATGCCCCACGCGTCCAGGCCGGCCGCGGCGAGCGGCAGGAGTTCGTCCCGTACGAGCTTCACGGCGGGCACGGCGGTGATGCCGCCCGAGCGGCCGGGCCGCGGCCAGCGCAACTCCGCGTCGATGCCGTGGCGGCAGGCGGTGTCGAAATTGGCCTCCGCCTCCTGGAAGGTGAGCCGCTTCCACACCGGGCGCGGCTCCTCGGCGAGCGAGCGGACCAGCCCGTAGTAGAAGGCCGCGTTGGCGACGACGTCGGTGACGGTGGGGCCGGCCGGCAGCACACGGTTCTCGACACGCAAGTGCGGGACGCCGTCGGTGAGTCCGTACACGGGCCGGTTCCAGCGGTAGACCGTGCCGTTGTGCAGCGCCAGCTCCTGGAGCCGGGGCACTCCCCCGTCGTCCAGGACGCGCAGCGGATCCTCCTCGTCGCAGATCGGCAGCAGCGCGGGGAAGAACCGCAGGTTCTCCTCGAACAGCTCGTACGCCGAGTCCACCCACCGCTCCCCGAACCAGGTCCGCGGCCGCACCCCCTGGGCCTGGAGCTCGGGCGGACGGGTGTCGGTGGCCTGCTGGAAGAGCGGCGGCCGGGACTCGCGCCACAGCTCGCGGCCGAACAGGAACGGCGAGTTGGCACCCACCGCGATCTGCACCGCGGCCACCGCCTGCGCGGCGTTCCACACGGCGGCGAAGCGGGCCGGGGTGACCTGGAGGTGCAACTGCACGGACGTACATGCCGCTTCGGGCACTATCGACGTCGCCGTGCAGGTCAGCCGCTCCACGCCATGGATGTCGAGGGTGAAGTCCTCCCCGCGCGCGGCCACGATCTGGTCGTTGAGCAGCATGTAGCGGTCGACCTCGGAGAGGTTCGCGGAGACCAGATCCTGTGGGGTGAGCGTCGGCAGAATACCGATCATGACGATGCCCGCGTCGACCTCCTGGGCCTTGCGGTGGGCATATCCCAGACCCGTACGCAACTCCTCGGCGAGCCGGTCGAATACCCGGCCGCCGAGCCGGTGCGGCGCGATGTTCACCTCCAGGTTGAACATTCCGAGCTCGGTCTGGAAATCCTTGCTCGCTATGCGGTCGAGCACCTCGGCATTCATCATCCGGGGCATGCCGTCGGCGCCGGCGAGATTCAGCTCGATCTCCACGCCCATCATGTTCTTGGGCCGGTCGAACCTCTTCTCCGCCAGGAGCCTCCCCAGCCCCGTCAGGCACTGTTGGAGCTTGCGCCGGTATCTCTGCCGATCGGACAGGTCGAACCCGCCTGCCACGATCTTCTCCCCCATCGGAGCGTCCCTCCTCGAGTGGGCAGCCCGCGGCTCGGCCGCTCGCGTCACGGTCGATAATGCCCAGCCGGGCTGATCCATAACGCCCGCACGCGGACCGGCCGGACGGTAGGCTGAGAACATGAGCCGTACGGCACATTCCACGGTCCCAATCCGGCGGCCTATTCGCCGGGCGGATGCGCCGGGCACATTCCGTCGCGACGGCACGGCGGATTCGTCGACGGGATCCGGCCGTCGTAGCGGGGATTGACGCGCAGGTCAAAGACGTACGCCGACGCGAAATCCATCGAAATGCCGCAAATCAAAGGCTGAATTGCGACTTGGCGGCAATACCGGGGGCCGGTAGCAGAAACACCGCGTGAACACGCGTCGTATAAACTCCGCGAACGAGGCAGAGAGTTGGGCGCCCGGCCACGGCCTTCTGGCCCCCTCCGGCCCCGCGCTGACAGCGTCGTCCGCACTGCCCCCCGCTTCACCGTGTCTCCTGAGTGAGAGGCGACCCACCATGCTCCACATCCCTCCGGCCCCCTCGGCCGCCCTGCGCAGTGTGCTCGTGGCCCTCGGTTCCCCCACCGCGGTCCGCGACGCACGTACCCCGGCTCTCCGCTCCTTCCAAGGCCCGCTCACCCCCGAACTGCCCTTGCCCGTACACGTCCTGGACACACTGGACCAGGTCGTCCCGCCCGGCCGCACGCCCCGGACCAGGCTCGCCGGCTGGCGATTCCTGATCCGCGGCGGCGAACGCTCCATCGCCGCCGCGGACACGATGCTCACTCCGGACGGCTGGTCCTTCTCGCACTTCTTCGAAGGGCCTTACGTCACCGCCACCGAACACGCGCTGCGCCAGGCCGAGTCCGTCACCACACCGTTCCAGCCACGTCTGCTGTCGGTCCCCGAGCTGTACATGCTGACGCTCTGGCTGCACGCGGACACCGGGGCCGACGGAGCCGAGGGCTCCCCGGCACCGACCGATCTGCTGATCCCCCTGGCGCCCGCGCCACCAGGGATCGCCGCCCACCGCGCCCACCAGGTCGCCGACCTGCTACCCGTCCTGACCCTCCGACTGACCCCGGCACCGCTGCTGGGGTCACCGGCCTGACCCGGCCGCATCCACGGGCGATGCCCCGCGTCGAAACGGCGCGGGGCATCGCTGTACGCCCGCACGCCCGCGCGAAGAGCGCATTCGCACGGGTCGCCGTACGCCGCCCCGTACGGACTAGCCCACTGGGACCACTCCGAACCATCCGAAGTGACAGTGCACTTGTACTGAACCGCCCGGGCGAGTGATACGTCCTTGTGCAGTAGGAAGAGCTGACGCGAAATCCCTGCGGATCGACCGCCGCGGGGGAAGACTGGGACCACCGAAACGACCGACGGGGGGCGGCCATGAACTCCGCTTCGAGCCGCAGGACACACACCACACCGCAGCGAAAGAACCCATCCATGTGCCAGCACCAGCCACCCTGCCCCACAGCCGACTCCGCCGACCGGGAGGCCGCACGCCTCGTGGCGCATCACCCGGAGCAGGGTTGGAGCCTGCTGTGCAACGGCGTCCTGCTCTTCGAGGACACCGGTGAGCTGCTGCCGGACGGCCAGATCATCGCGCCGCACCGCCCCTCGGCGGTGGTGACCGCTGCCTGAGGCGGACGGCGTGGCAAGCCGAAGGGCCGGTCCGGAGAGCTTCTCCGGACCGGCCCTTACGTGTGCTCGCCTAGACGCACCCAGGGCGCTGGCCCCAGGCGGCGTACGTCAGTTGTCGTACTCGTCCAGCGGCGGGCAGGAGCAGACCAGGTTGCGGTCGCCGAAGGCGCCGTCGATCCGGCGCACCGGCGGCCAGTACTTGTCCGCGGCCGACACCCCGGCCGGGAAGACGGCCTCCTCGCGGGTGTACGGGTGGTTCCACTCGCCGCCGAGCGCGGCCGCCGTGTGCGGGGCGTTGGCGAGCGGGTTGTCCCCGGCGGGCCATTCGCCGGAGGCGACCTTCTCGATCTCGGCGCGGATCGCGATCATCGTGTCGCAGAACCGGTCGATCTCGGTGAGGTCCTCGCTCTCGGTCGGCTCGATCATCAGCGTGCCGGCGACCGGGAACGACATGGTCGGCGCATGGAAGCCGTAGTCGATCAGGCGCTTGGCGATGTCGTCGACGCTGACACCGGTCGCCTTGGACAGCGGGCGCAGGTCCACGATGCACTCGTGGGCGACGAGCCCGGCCGGACCGGTGTAGAGCACCGGGTAGTGCGGCTCCAGGCGCTTGGCGATGTAGTTCGCCGCGAGGACGGCGACCTGGGTGGCCCGCTTGAGGCCCTCGCCGCCCATGAGGCGCACGTACGACCAGGAGATCGGCAGGATGCCGGCCGAGCCCCACGGGGCGGCCGAGATCGGGCCGACGCCCGTCTGCGGTCCGGCGGTCGGCTGGAGCGGGTGGTTGGGCAGGAACGGGGCGAGGTGCGCCCGGACACCGACCGGGCCGACGCCCGGGCCGCCGCCGCCGTGCGGGATGCAGAAGGTCTTGTGCAGGTTCAGGTGCGAGACGTCGCCGCCGAACTTGCCCGGCTTGGCGAGGCCGACCAGCGCGTTGAGGTTGGCGCCGTCGACGTACACCTGGCCGCCGGCGTCGTGCACGGCCGCGCAGATGTCGGCGACGTGCTCCTCGAACACACCGTGCGTGGACGGGTAGGTGATCATCAGTACGGACAGCTCGTCGCGGTACTGCTCGATCTTGGCGCGCAGGTCGGCGATGTCGACCTCGCCGTCGTCGGCGGTCTTGACGACGACGACCTTCATCCCGGCCATCACGGCGCTGGCGGCGTTGGTGCCGTGCGCGGAGGACGGGATGAGGCAGACCGTGCGCTGTGCGTCGCCGTTGGCCCGGTGGTAGGCGCGCACCGCGAGCAGACCGGCGAGCTCACCCTGCGAGCCGGCGTTGGGCTGCAGCGAGACCTTGTCGTAGCCGGTGACCTCGGCGAGGCGCTCCTCCAGCTCGGTGATGAGCGTGAGGTAGCCCTGGACCTGCTCGATGGGTGCGAACGGGTGAATCTGGCCGAACTCGGGCCAGGTCACCGGCTCCATCTCGGTCGTCGCGTTCAGCTTCATCGTGCAGGAGCCGAGCGGGATCATGCCGCGGTCGAGCGCGTAGTCGCGGTCGGCGAGCTTGCGCAGGTAGCGCAGCATTGCGGTCTCGGAGCGGTGCGCGTGGAAGACCGGGTGGGTCAGGTACGGGTCGTCGCGCAGCAGGGCCTCGGGCAGCGTGTCGGCCGTTTCGGCGTCCAGCGCCTCGATGTCGGCGTCCGCGCCGAAGGCGGCCCAGACGGCGGCGATCTGGGCGCGGCCGGTGGTCTCGTCGCAGGAGACCGAGACGTGGTCGGCGTCGACGAGGTGCAGGTTGACCCCGCCCTCGCGGGCGGCGGCGACGGCCTGGGCGGCCTTGCCGGGCACCTTGACGGTCAGGGTGTCGAAGTAGGTGCCGTGGACGACCTCCACGCCGGCGGCCGTGAGGCCCGCGGCGAGGATGGTGGCGTACCGGTGGGTGCGCTGCGCGATCGCCTTGAGGCCCTCGGGGCCGTGGTAGACGGCGTACATGCCGGCCATGACGGCGAGCAGCACCTGCGCGGTGCAGATGTTGCTGGTGGCCTTCTCGCGGCGGATGTGCTGCTCACGGGTCTGCAGGGCGAGGCGGTAGGCCTTGTTGCCGTCGGCGTCGACGGAGACGCCGACGAGACGGCCCGGCAGGGAGCGGGCGTGCTTGTCCTGGACTGCCATGTAGCCGGCGTGCGGGCCGCCGAAGCCCATCGGGACGCCGAAGCGCTGGGTGGTGCCGACCGCGATGTCGGCGCCGAGCGCGCCGGGCGAGGTCAGCAGGGTCAGCGCGAGCAGGTCCGCGGCGACGGTGACGATCGCGCCGAGCTCGTGGGCCTCGTCGATGACCGGCTTGATGTCCCGTACGGCGCCGGAGGCACCCGGGTACTGCAGGAGCACACCGAAGACGCCGCGCTCGGCGATCTCGGCCGGGATGCCCTCGGAGAGGTCGGCGACGACGACCTCGACACCGGTCGGTTCGGCGCGGGTCTGGATGACGGCGACGGTCTGCGGCAGGGCGTCGGCGTCGATCAGGAAGACACCGTTCTTGACCTTGCCGACGCGCCGGGACAGCGCCATGGCCTCGGCGGCCGCGGTGCCCTCGTCGAGGAGGGAGGCGCCGGAGGTGGGCAGGCCGGTGAGGTCGGCGACCATGGTCTGGAAGTTGAGCAGCGCCTCGAGCCGGCCCTGGGAGATCTCCGGCTGGTAGGGCGTGTACGCCGTGTACCAGGCCGGGTTCTCCATGACGTTGCGCAGGATGACCGGCGGCGTGAAGGTGCCGTAGTAGCCGAGGCCGATCATCGGGGCGAGGACCTTGTTGCGGTCGGCGAGCGTGCGCAGCTCGGCCAGGACCTCGGCCTCGGTGCGGGCGGCCGGCAGTCCGAGCGCCTCGGCGCTCTTGATCACGTCCGGTACCGCGGCGGCCGTGAGCTCGTCGAGCGAGCCGTAGCCGACCTGGGCGAGCATCTTCGCCCGGGCTTCGGCGTCGGGCCCGATGTGCCGCTGCTCGAAGGGGGTGCCCTGCTCGAGCACGGAGAGCGGAATGCGGTTGGCGGTCATGTACGGAGGCCTCCTGGTCGTCACGACCTGCGAGGGGCACCACGGCGCGGGTGCCCGGACGGCCTCCCCCTCTGTCATCTCAACCTGAGAGCTTCACCGGCGCACGCGGACGTGGCCGACTTTCACCGTCGGTGAGAGCGGATGCCGTCGGACGCCCGCCCTGCTTTCCAGAGTGACCTCGTCCGTGCGGTACAGGGGCCTGAGAGATTCCGGGGAGGATTTGCTCCTTCGGCGCCACCGAAAGGTTTCTTCGCTGGACTCTCCCGCACGGGGTCAGCAGCCACAGCCAGCCTACCAGCGAGGTTCCTCGGCCATCCCTCAAGTGGCCGACATCCCCGTTGTGCACTTTCGTAGTGGTTGAAGAGCAGGTGCGACCACTTGGAGGGACCGTGCAGACCGACATCGATCCGCGTAGCCTGATCGGCCGCAAGGCGTTCGACCGCAACGGCACCAAGATCGGCACCATCGACGAGGTGTACCTGGACGACGCCACGGGAGTCCCCGAATGGGCGGCCGTACGCACCGGACTGTTCAGCCGGGACGCCTTCGTCCCGCTGGAGCCGAGTGAGCTGGTCAACGACGCGCTGCACATTCCGTACGAACGCGCGCTGATCAAGGACGCCCCCGACTTCGGCGTCGGCCGCCATCTCTCCCCGGAGCAGGAGCTCCAGCTCTACCACCACTACGGGATAGAAATCCCCCCACTGTCCACGGCCGCGCCCCCGGACCGGGACTTCGGCCGGATCGCCGGCCAGGACGACTGACGCGGGACGCCCCAGGGCGGGGCCGTCGCTCACCCGGCCGGAGGCACCAGCGGCAGCGGATCGGACGGCTCCAGGTCCGGGTCGTCGACGAGGAAGGTCCGCACCCGCCCCGGCGGTGACCCCGGCTCCTCGAACCGCACGGTCACCCGGCCCACCCCGCTGCCCTGCACCCATCCGGGCCCGTACACCGCGTGCCGTACGTCCCGCCCCGCCGGCCAGTGGCGCTCGGCCGGGGCCGCGGCCGCTTCCGGCTCGGCCGTCAGCCCCTCCTCCACGGCCTGGGCCGACGCGCCCTCGGCGGGTTCCCGCTCGTCGGCGGCCTGCGCGAAGAGGTCCTCCTGGGTGTAGTCGGCCAGGCCGCTGACGCCCACGCCGAGCAGCCGCACCCCGCCGGTGGTGTCGACGGCCTCCAGGAGCCGTGCGGCGGCCTCGCGGACGACGGCGGGGGCGTCGGTGGGCCCGCGCAGCGTCTCGGAGCGGGTCAGCGTCGAGAAGTCGTAGCGCCGCACCTTCAGCACGATCGTCCGCCCGGAGTGCCCGGAGGCCCGCAGCCGCTCCACACACCGGTCGGCCAGCCGCTCGACCTCGATCCGGATGCGCACCCGGTCGTGCAGGTCCGTGTCGAACGTGTCCTCCACCGAGACCGACTTCGCGTCCCGCTCGGCCACCACGGGCCGGTCGTCGTGCCCGAGGGCCATGCGGGCCAGCGCCGCTCCGTGCGCCCGCCCCAGCAGCCG
Source organism: Streptomyces purpureus (assembly GCF_014648195.1). Classification (GTDB taxonomy): domain Bacteria; phylum Actinomycetota; class Actinomycetes; order Streptomycetales; family Streptomycetaceae; genus Streptomyces; species Streptomyces purpureus. Next base: position 9,524 of record NZ_BMQQ01000036.1, on the reverse strand, counting down.
TACGAGCTCGTCCTCGCCGGCCTCCGCCAGGTCGGCGACCGTCGTCATCCCGGCCCGCCGCAGGTGCTCCCCGGTCGCGGGCCCCACACCGGGCAGCACCCGCACCGACTTCGGCCCGAGCAGCTCGCGCTCGGTGCCCGGCTCGATCAGCACGAGCCCGTCCGGCTTCGCCTCCTCCGAGGCGATCTTCGCGAGCATCTTCGAACCGGCCAGACCCACCGATCCCGTCAGCCCCGTGGTGCCGAGAATGTCCCTGCGCAGCCGCTCACCGGCCTCCCGCGCCGTGGCCGAGTCATATGCCGCGCCCCCCGCTTCCAGGTCCACGAAGGCCTCGTCCAGGCTCAGCGGCTCGACCAGCGGGGAGAGCCGGGCGAGCAGTGCCATGACCTGGTCGCTGACCGAGCGGTACAGCGAGAAGCGCGGCACGAGATACGCGGCGTTCGGCGCGAGCCGCCGCGCCTGCGCCATCGGCATGGCCGAGTGCACCCCGAACCGTCTCGCCTCGTACGACGCCGTCGCCACCACTCCCCGCGGCCCGAGGCCGCCGACGACCACCGGTTTTCCACGCAGACTGGGCTTCGCCGCCTGCTCGGCGGCGGCGAAGAAGGCATCCATGTCCAGATGCAGGATCGTCGGCGCGGCTCTCACACCACAGATGCTGCCCTACGGCACTGACAGTCGACCCGCACTTCTGTGCGAAACGCGGGCCGCTCCGGCGCGGGCCGGTCTCTCAGACCGCCCGGTCCCGGCGGCGGCGCGCCAGTTCGTCGGCGGGATTGTGGCCGACCATGGTCTCGCCGGTGTCGACGCGCTCCCCGTGCAGCTGCGACAGCGCCGCCTCCACGTCCCGCCACACCACGCCCACGGCGATCCCGAAGACCCCCTGCCCACCCTGGAGGAGGTCCACGACCTCGTCGGGCGAGGAGCACTCGTAGACCGTGGCGCCGTCGCTCATCAGCGTCATCCGCTCCAGATCGCGAAAGCCCCGCGCCCGCAGGTGCTGCACGGCCGCGCGGATGTTCTGGAGGGCGACCCCGGTGTCGAGGAACCGCTTGACGATCTTGAGGACGACGACGTCGCGGAAGCTGTACAGCCGCTGCGTCCCCGAGCCGTACGCGGGGCGCACACTGGGCTCCACGAGCCCCGTACGCGCCCAGTAGTCCAGCTGCCGGTAGGTGATCCCGGCCGCGGCACAGGCGGTCGGCCCCCGGTATCCGATGGTGTCGGTGGTGGTGTCGGCCGCACTCACGTGAGCCGCACTCGCCGCACTTCCGTGAAGCGGATACGGCCCGCTCTCCACCGGACTCCGTCCGGGGAGACCCCCTGCCGTACCGTCGCCGCTGCTCATCACGCCGACCCTCCGTCCTTGACCTGCCCACACGAAGGTAGGCAGTCACTCGGGGTGCGTCAACGATCGCCACACTCGGCACGCCGAGTGATAATCACCCTGAGAGTGGTTTCCCGTGTCCCTCTCCGGGGAACGGCTACTCGAATGCCCCTGGGGCCATCCTGAGCAGCGCGGCGGGTCGAAAGCCCGGTCACTGACTGCTGGTTCCGAAGTCCTCCGGCGAGATCTGGTCGAGGAACTCGCGGAACTTCTCCACCTCGTCCTCCTGCTCGTCGGGGATCGCGATACCCGCGTCGTCCAGCACCCCGTCACTGCCGAAGATCGGCGTCCCGGTGCGCAGGGCGAGCGCTATGGCGTCGGAGGGCCGGGCACTGACCTCGACCCCACTGGCGAAGACCAGCTCCGCGTAGAAGACCCCTTCACGCAGGTCCGTGATGCGGACCTCGGTGAGCTCCTGGCCCACGGCCTCCAGCACGTCCTTGAACAGGTCGTGGGTCAGAGGCCTGGCAGGGGCCATGCCCTGCTGGGCGAAGGCGATCGCGGTCGCCTCACCCGGTCCGATCCAGATGGGGAGGTACCGATCGCCTCCCACTTCACGCAGGAGCACGATCGGTTGGTTGGAGGGCATTTCCACCCGGACACCCACAACGTCGAGCTCGTTCACACAGCAACCCTAGGACGTGCTCGACCGGTTTGGGTAGTCGGGCACCTCCAAGATCACTGGAAGCGGACGCCGAGCGCGGTTTGTACCAAGGCCGAATGCAGCCGCACGGAGAGCCCCGCCAGCTCCTTCGCAGTGGCTTCCGCATGGGCCCTGGTCTGCGGATTACGGTGCCGGCGCAGCGGCGCGACAATCTGTTCGACCAGCCCGGCCTCCCGGTCGGCGGCCGCTTTCATGGCGCGAAGATGCCGCGCCTCGAGACCGAATCTCCCCAGATCCGCGACAAGTTTGGCAACCGTCACGGTCTCGGCGTCGTACCCGCCGTCCGGGTCCGCGGCGATGAGCCCGTACGACTCCCAGTCGGCGAGCTCCTCCTCGGTGACCTCGGCGGCCGCCAGCAGCTCGGCGCGCCCCACCCGGGCAGCCGTCGGCCGCTGCGCCTCAGGATCCCAGGGGACGTCCAGCGGCTCGCGCTGCGCCGCCTGGGCCGGCAGCTGCACTTGCTCCCCGCGCTCCAGCGCGTCCAGGTGCTCCCTGATGACCTTCAGGGGCAGATAGTGGTCCCGCTGCATCCGCAGGATCTGCGCCAGCCGCTCGACGTCCTGGGGGCTGAACTTGCGGTACCCCGAGGGGGTCCGCCGCGGCTCGACCAGGCCCTCGGCCTCCAGGAACCGGATCTTGGAGATCGTGACCTCGGGAAACTCGTCCCTGAGCTGGTTCAGCACCGTACCGATACTGACCAGCCGGTCACCCGCGGTGGCGGTGCCGTGACCGGCACCGCCCGTCGGTGTTCGCAGCATGGACCTTCCTTGGGGGTCCCCCCGGACGGAGTCCGGGGGTGGGTCACACGCCCCGCTGGCTCGGGTAGAAGACCAGCCGGTACTTGCCGATCTGAACCTCGTCACCGGTGGCGAGCAGCACGACCGAGTCGATCGGCTCACGGTTGACGTACGTACCGTTCAGGCTGCCGACGTCCGCGACAGTGAAGGTGCCCTCCTGCGTGCGGCGGAACTCCACATGGCGCCGGGAGACCGTCACGTCGTCGAGGAAGATGTCGCTCTGCGGGTGACGGCCGGCCGTGGTCAGCTCACCGTCGAGCAGGAAGCGACTGCCCGAGTTCGGGCCGCGGCGCACGACGAGCAGCGCCGAACCCGGCGGCAGCGCGTCGACGGCCGCCTGGGCCTCCGGAGAGAGCGACGGCACCGCGTGCTGCCCGGTGACCTCGGCCTCATACGCCTCAAGGCCCGAGATAGAGATGGTCGACGTCGTCTCGGACGCCCGCTCCGCCGGCGCCGTGCCGCGCAGCGGGGCGCCGCAGTGGGAGCAGAACCTACTGTCCGCGGCGTTGCGGTGCCCGCACCTCGTACATACCGGCATGGACGAATCCTCCTGCCGCGGCTGCCCCGCGGGGGCCTGGGCTCCGTACGGACCGGGGGCAAACCCTCCACCCGCACTTGAGGTTGATGGTTCTCCGAAACCTATGCGTCCGGAAGCGGCAGGGTCAACAGACGACGCGCCCTGTCCGCCCGGATGGACACCGTCCTGGGCGACCTCATCACGGAACAGGGGGCGTTCGCCACCCTGCTCCTCGCTCTGGGCATGGCGCGGTGCGCGGTGCTTGGCGGTGCTGCCGCCGTCCTCGCGTGCGCTCTTGCCGAACAACTTCGCAAACAACTTCACGGGCGATTCCCCTTGACCGAAATAGACCCGCCCGTGGGGCAGGACGAACCCTGAATGAACACACCTGCCGACCCGGACACCTTCACAACGTCCGTATCCTCCCGACAGTTTCCACCACGCGGCAGGCAGGTGGTGCGGCGACCCCCCGCAACGTCATGCCCTTGTCGCGCGACCCCCATGCACCCCCGCCTCACTGCGACGACGACCGAGCGTAGTCAGGCCGCTCCGCAGGTCGCAAGGCGTCCACAACGATCTTGTCGGAACGCCGCACCGTGGCCGTGGCCTGCTCCTTCTCCAGTGTCTGGACGACACCGCCGGGGATGTTGAGCGCGGGCTCCAGGTCCTCCGGCTTGCCGATGACCTTGAAGACGTATGGAGGGGACACCTTCGTTCCATCGACTTCTATCGGACTTCCGTCGCCACCGGAGAAGTACGAATCGGCGACCACTCTGACGTCGTTGACCTGGATGGCCTCGGCGCCGGCCGCGCGCAGCTCCTGGATGGCGTCGAGGAGCATGTCCGACTCGACCGCCCCGGCGCCGTCCGCGATGGTGAGGGTGATGCCGGGGCCCTGCGCGGCCACCGTGCCGGCCAGGATCCCGAGCTGGCGTTCCTTCTCCCGGGTCTGCTTACGGGCCTCCTCGGCCTGGTCGGAGCTGTTGTCCAGCTCCGCGCGCTGGTCCTCGAGGCGGGACTTCTCGTCCTCCAGGCGCTGGGTGCGGTCGTCCAGCTCGTCGAGGATCCGGACGAGGTCCTCCTGCCGGGCGCCGCGCAGGGCGCTGCTGTCGCTGGTGGAGCGGACCTGGATCGCCAGCCCGAGTCCGAGCACGAACAGCAGCAGGGCGACGATCAGTTGGGCACGTGAGAAGCGGGGCGGCCACAGCCCCGCGGCCAGCCGCTGGCGACCGGTCAGCGGCGCGGCAGCGGCCTCCGCGGGCTCCGGCTCCCGGACGGGCGCCGTCTCACCGACGGGCTCCGGCTCGCGGGCAGGCTCCTCCTTGCGCATGGGCTCGTCCTTACCCAGGGGCTCTTCCCTGCGGGGACGGCCGCTCTCGGGGATGTCGTTCTGCGGGGTCTCGTCGTTGCTCATCGGCCTCACGCCCGGAACACATGCCGCCGGATCGCGGCGGCGTTGGAGAAGATCCGGATACCGAGGACGACCACGACACCGGTGGACAGCTGGGCGCCCACGCCCAACTTGTCGCCCAGAAAGACGATCAGCGCGGCCACGACCACGTTCGACAGGAAGGAGACCACGAAGACCTTGTCGACGAAGATCCCGTCGAGCATGGCCCGCAGACCGCCGAAGACCGCGTCGAGCGCGGCCACGACGGCGATCGGCAGATACGGCTCGACCACCGCCGGCACCTCGGGCCGGACCAACAGTCCGACCACGACTCCCACGACGAGGCCCAGTACGGCGATCAAGATGTGCCCTTCCCTGTGTCGGCCGTGGCCTGCCCGCCGCCCTTGCCGGCGCTGGCGTCCCTCGGCTCTGCTGTACGTACGATCAGGCTGGGCGCGGCCGGCAGACGCACCTCCTCCTGGGCGGAAATGCTGGTGCGGATACCGAAGTTCTCCTGCAACGCGTGCAGGTACTGGCCGTCGGCGCTGTCCTGGAACGCGGTACTCAGCTTCTTCCCGTCCCCCACCGCCAGCACCGTGTACGGCGGCACCAGCGGTTTGTTGTCGACCAGTATGGCGTCGCCCGCCGCGCGGATCGCCGACAGCGACGTCAGACGCTGCCCATTGATCGCGATCGCCTCCGCGCCGGACTGCCACAGTCCGTTGACGACACGCTGCATGTCCCGGTCCCGTACCCGGCCGGTGTCGGAGAAGCCGCTGCTCTCACGCGGTCCGCCACCGCCCTGATCGGTGTCCTTGGCGTCGTCCACGACCAGCTTGACCCCGGGCCCGAGGACCTCCGTGGCGCCGGAGAGCAGCGCGACCAGCTCGCCCTGGTCCCCGCCGTGCTCCTCCAGCGCCTTGCGCTGCCGCTCCCCCACCTCGCCGCGGAGCTTCTCCACGTCCGCCGCCAGCTTGTCGGCCGCAGCGGTCTCCGCCTCGATGCGGTCGATGAGCTCCTCGCGCTCCTTGGCCACGACCGGCGCCGACACCTGGGTCTGCGCGGCGGCGACGGTGACGACCAGCGCCGCCAGCACGAGCCCGGCCGCGAGCGCCAGCTTGGCCCGGAGCGTACGCGGAAGACCGCCCTCCGCCTGCCGCCGCGCCGTCGCCTCCGCGTACCCGTCGTCCAGGGCGTGGTCCATCACATTGGTCAGCAGCGACATGGACGCATCGGGACGCGGTGGCGGGGAGCCGGTGCTCCGAACGGGGGGCTGCTGCGACATGCCGCACATCGTCGCACGTCGCGACGGCTACCACCGAATGGCCCCACCGTTGTGCCGGGAGGCGCCCAAGGGCGCCTCCCGGCACATCCGTACCACCGGTCAGTGACCGGCGCTGTCCACCACGGCCGACCATTCGTCGAGCAGCGCCTGCGCGGAGGCGTCGTCCGGTCCCTCCGCCCACAGATGGGTGACGGCCTCCGCCGGGTCCGGCAGCACCATCACCCAGCGCCCGTCGGCCTCCACCACCCGTACACCGTCGGTGGTGTCCACGTGACGATCACCGGCCGCCTCCACGACCCGGCGCATCACCAGACCCTTGACGGCCCACGGGGTCGCCAGGTCCCTGCGCAGCACATGCGCCCGTGGAATCCGCGCGTCGATCTGGCTGAGGGTGAGCTGGGTCCGTGCCACGAGCCCTATCAGCCGGACGAAGGCGGCGGTGCCGTCGAAGACACTGCTGAACTCGGGCACGATGAACCCGCCACGGCCGTCGCCGCCGAAGATGGTCGATTCCTCCCGCCCGACCCGGGTCAAGTCGTCCGGCGAGGTGGTCGTCCACTCCACCTGAGTGCCGTGGTACGCCGCCACCTGCTCGGCGATCCTGGTGGTCGTCACCGGCAGTGCCACCCGTCCGCTGCGCCGCTCGGCCGCGACCAGGTCGAGCAGGACGAGGAGCGAACGGTCGTCCTCGATGATCCGCCCCCGCTCGTCCACCAGCGAGATCCGTTCCCCAACGGGGTCGAACCGCACCCCGAACGCGGCCCGCGCCGACGCCACGATCTCCCCGAGCCGTACGAGCCCGGCGCGCCGGGTCTCGGCGGACTCTGTGGGTCTCGACTCGTCGAGCCCGGGGTTGATCGTCAGCGAGTCGACCTGGAGCCGCCCGAGCAGGCTGGGCAGAACAAGCCCGGCGCTGCCGTTGGAGGCGTCCACGACGACCTTGAGCCCCGCGTCGGCGACGCCCGTGGTGTCCACGTTCCGCAGCAGGGATCCGGTGTACGAGTCGAAGACGCTGGACGGGAAGGACAGGTCCCCGATCTCGCCGGGGAAGGCCCGCCGGTACTCCTGACGTGCGTACACCCGGTCCAGCTTGCGCTGACCGGCCTGCGACAGGTCCGCGCCCCGCTCGTCGAAGAACATGATGTCCACGGAGTCCGGCACACCGGGAGACGTCCGGATCATGATCCCGCCGGCGCTGCCACGGGCCGTCTGCTGACGGGCCACGGGCAGCGGTACGTTCTCCAGGTCCCGTACGTCGATGGCGCTGGCCTGCAGCGCGGAGATCACGGCCCGCTTGAGGGCCCGCGCACCGCGGGAGTGATCGCGGGCGGTGGTGACCGTGGCGCCCTTCTTGAGGGTCGTCGCGTACGCGCCGGCCAGCCGGACGGCAAGCTCGGGGGTGATCTCCACGTTGAGGATTCCGGAGACACCTCGCGCGCCGAAAAGGTGGGCCTGTCCGCGTGACTCCCAGATCACCGAGGTGTTGACGAACGCACCGGCCTCGATGGTCTTGAACGGATAGACCCGGACATTGCCCTGCACGATCGATTCTTCACCGACCAGGCATTCGTCACCGATGACGGCGCCGTCCTCGATCCGGGCGGCCCGCATGATGTCGGTGTTCTTGCCGATGACACACCCTCGGAGGTTGCTGTGCTCTCCGAGGTAGACGTTGTCGTGGACGACGGCCCGGTGGAGGAAGGCGCCGCTCTTGACGACGACGTTCGATCCCACGACGGTGTGCTCGCGGATCTCGGCATCGGCTTCGATCTTGGCGTAGTCACCGATGTAGAGCGGGCCGCGCAGGACGGCGTCGGGATGGACTTCCGCGCCTTCGGCGACCCAGACACCGGGTGAGATCTCGAAGCCGTCCAGCTCGACCTGGACCTTTCCTTCGAGCACGTCGGCCTGGGCCTTCACATAGCTCTCGTGGGTGCCTACGTCCTCCCAGTAGCCCTCGGCGACATAGCCGTAGATCGGCCGGCCTTCCTTCATGAGCTGGGGGAAGACGTCGCCGGACCAGTCGACGGGTACGTCGGGCTCGACGTACCGGAAGATCTCGGGCTCCATCACATAGATGCCGGTGTTCACCGTGTCCGAGAAGACCTGGCCCCAGGTCGGTTTCTCCAGGAAACGCTCGACCTTTCCCTCTTCGTCGACGATCGTGATGCCGAATTCCAGGGGATTGGGCACTCGGGTCAGACAGACGGTGACGAGGGCGCCCTTCTCCTTGTGGAAGGCGATGAGATCGGTGAGGTCGAAGTCCGTGAGGGCGTCTCCGGAGATGACGACGAACGCGTCGTCCTTGAGCGCCTCCTCGGCGTTCTTCACGCTTCCCGCGGTGCCGAGCGGTTTCTCCTCATTCGCGTAGGTGAGCTCCATTCCGAGCTCTTCCCCGTCACCGAAGTAGTTCTTGACCAGGGAGGCGAGGAACTGCACGGTGACCACGGTCTCGCTGAGACCGTGCCGCTTGAGCAGACGTAGGACATGCTCCATGATCGGCCGATTGGCTACCGGCAGAAGTGGTTTGGGCATGCTCGATGTCATGGGGCGAAGCCGGGTTCCTTCGCCACCGGCCATCACGACGGCCTTCATGTCGGAAGCGTCCTCCTTGAAGAGACGACGGTCAGCCGACTTCACCCACCCGCACTGTGGCCCAAAACGTCTTGTCTCGTACTGGCGCCCTTGCTCAGCACGTGACGGGGCGGGCTCAATCGGCCGCGGTATCCGCCTTGACGAGTCGGCGGACCTGGACCACGTAGAGGATCCCTGCCCACCAATAGAGACTTGTACCCCATCCGGCGAAGGCCCACCCGAAAACTTCAGCGAGTGACGCCAGCCATGTGTCTCCGTCACTGAGAAGCAGCAGCGGGAACGCGTACATCAAGTTGAACGTGGCAGCTTTCCCGAGGAAGTTCACCTGTGGCGGCGGATAGCCGTGCCGGCGGAGGATTCCCACCATGACGAGAAGCATCAGCTCGCGGGCCAAAAGCGCCACGGTGAGCCAGAGGGGCAGGATCTCCCGCCAGGTCAGGCCGACGAGCGTGGAAAGGATGTAGAGCCGGTCGGCCGCGGGGTCGAGGAGCCGGCCCAGGCTGCTGATCTGGTTCCAGCGACGGGCCAGTTTGCCGTCGAGGTAGTCACTGACACCGCTGAGCATCAGGACGAGCAGTGCCCAGCCATCGCTGTTGGGCCCACCGAAGACAGGACGGAGAATCAGCCACAGGAACAAGGGCACGCCCACGAGGCGAGCCATGCTCAGGATGTTGGGGATGGTGAGGACCCGGTCCGTCTGAACGCGAGTCTCCTGGACCTCCACCCGGGGGCCTCCTGTGGGAACGTGCCAACGATGCCCCCTGACCTTACCGTCAGCAGCAGACGGCAGATACACAGGGGTCCGATTTGAGGGTGAACGCAGGAAAGCCCCGCACCATAAGGTGCGGGGCTTTCCCACAATGATTGTTCGGCGGCGTCCTACTCTCCC
>NZ_BMQQ01000035.1:18823-61844 GCF_014648195.1 Streptomyces purpureus | reverse complement strand
AAGGATTCGGTCACTCTCTCCGCGCAGGCGTCCGCCGCCCCTCAAGACGCCTCGGCCGGCTTGGTGGCTCCCGCGCGGCCGTAAGGATTCGGTCACTCTCTCCGCGCAGGCGCCCGCCGCCCCTCAAGACGCCTCGGCCGGCTTGGTGGCTCCCGCGCGCGGCCGTAAGGATTCGGTCACCATCCGACGCCAGTCGCCCCCCGCCCCCTCAGGACGCTTCGACCGCGGCCTTGATGCGGCGTCCGAACGCGGGCGCGTCCTTGCGTGCGGCGCGCAGGGCGAATCCGGCCAGGAGCTTGCCGAAGCCGTGGCCCTCCAGGACGTTGAAGATACGTACGCGCGTCCGCCCGCCCGGCAGCTCCTCCAGGTCGTAGCCGCCCTCGGGGACCGTCACGAGGTTCTCGCTCACCTCGGCCCACCGGATCCGGTGCGGCGCCTGGAACTCGCTGATGCGGAAGGCCCGGCCGGTGGTGACCCCGGCGTCCTTCACCGTGCTGCGGAACACCGTCCCCACCTGCGTCGGTTCGTCCGGGGACCGCTCGATCCGCTGGACGCGGGGGCTGAAGGAGGGGTCGTTGCGGCCGTCGGCGAGGAAGGCGAAGACCTCCTCGATGGGACGGTCGATCTCGACGCTCGCCTCGAACTGTCCGGCCATGTTTACTCCTGACTCACCGGTAGCTGCTCTCCCGCAGGATCCCAGAGCCCCCGCAGCCCCGCGCGCCGGCCGCGCGGACGCGATCAGCGGGCGAAAACCCTCAGCCATCGGCGTCGAACACCGGATCGTGAATCCATCATCCGTTTGTCAAGGGTGTGGCATCATGGCGGCGCATCCGCAAGACCGCCGGAAGGACCACGGGATGGGCCACCGGCAAGACCATCCAAAAAGCTTCAGGGACTTCCGAACGTGAAGGACTGCGAATGAAGTTACCTGGCCCTGCGTTACCGTCGTCGGAAGAGCGGCGGCTCAGGCGCCGTCTCAAAGAGGTGCGGCACACCTGCGAGGCGCTGCTTGCGGACTGGGGTATGGAGCACGGCTGCGGGATAGAGGAACTCCACCACTATCTGTCCACGCAGCGCCGAAGGCCCATACATCTGATACCGATGACCTTTCCGGAACGCCACCTCTTCGGGATGTGGCTGAAAATGGATGACTTCGACATCATCGTTTTCGAGAAGGCCGCTTCGGCGTCCCACAAAGAGCACATCATCGCCCATGAACTCGCCCACATCGCCTTCGAGCACCGTGGATCCGTGAGCCCCTCGCCGAACGGTTCCGGCCAATTCCTCGACGACGTCGATCCGGCGGACGTACGCGGCATGCTGATGCGCTCGCGCTACAGCGAGGACGAGGAGCAGGAGGCCGAGACCATGGCCTCGCTGATTCTCGCGCGGGCCACCAAACGCTGGCTCGAACCGGCCTGGGGCGTCCCCGAGGAAGCGGCGGAGATCGTGGCGCGTATCGAGAGCGGTGTCGGAAACCCGGACCAGGGGGGCGTGTGATCTACGGAGTTCTTTCGTGGATCTGCGCGATCGGCGGACTCGCGGCCTTCGGCTACCGGCTGCCCGATCTGCTGCGCAGAAAGCACGACATCGCCCTGTGGGCGCTGTGCACCTACTTCCTCTGCTCCGGTCTCAGCTTCCTCGTCGACCTTGACGTCCTGCGGCTGCACATCTCCGACCTGTTCGGACACGCCAACATCACCTCACTGATCGTGCAGGTGCTGGTAGTCGTTCTCACCGCGGCCCAGCAGGTCGTGCTCGTCTACTGGTCCTGTCCGCCCGACGAGGCCCGGCGCCGCGCCCGCCGCCGGTTGCTGTTCTTCGCCGCCGCGCTCTGCGTCCTGGTGGCCGCGTCCCTCGCCGTCAGCCCGGTGGCCGACTCCGAGACGGCGACCTCGACGATCCTGCGGAGCATCCAGGACGGCGGCTACGCCGCCTACATGTCGTTCTATCTGCTGCTGTGCGCCGTGGGCCAGTTCGAGACCGTACGGCTCTCGCTGCGGTTCACGAAGATGGCCAACCGGCAGTGGCTCAAGGTCGGCATGCGCACCGTCACCCTCGGCGCGAGCCTGATCATGGTCTACTGCGTCACCCGCGGCATCCAGATCGCCGGCACCCGGCTGCACTTCGACGGCTCCGCACTCGACCCCATCCAGTGGACCTGCGGCAGCATCGGCGCCCTGCTCCAGATCACCGGCTGGACCATTCCGTCCTGGGGCATCCACCTCACCCGCGCGCTCGGCTGGCTGCGCAGCTACCGCTCCTACCTCCGGCTGCGGCCCCTGTGGTGGGCCCTCTACCAGGCCTCGCCGGACATCGCGCTGGCCCCGCCGCGGTCCTGGCCGCGCGACATCATCCCCACCCGCGACCCGCACTACAGCCTCTACCGGCGCGTCATCGAGATCCGTGACGGCCAGCTGATGCTGCGCACCTCGCTCTCGCTGGAGGACTTCTCCCGGATGGCCCGCTCCCTGCGGCTCCCCGAGGACCCCACGTCACCCCTGGGCGAGGCGCTCCAGGTCCGCGCCGTGCTCAGCAGGCCGCCCGCCGAGCGGGCCGAACGGGCGGACGCCACCGACATTCCCGTACGCCCGCCGTACGAGGACTTCCGGGACGAGGTGGAGTGGCTGACCAAGGTGGCGTCGTCGTTCTCCGCCCTCGGCCGGCGCCGCCTGGGCCGGGACGACGCCGAGCTGCTGTCATGACGCGGGCCGCCCGGCCCGCCGTGGGCCTCGGGGCGGCCTGCGGCGACGGATCCGGTACGACGGTCGCGCGCGTCCGGAGCGCCGTCCGGCGGCTCGTCGCCCTGGACGCCGAGCAGGGGGCGACCGCCGCGATGGAGGGCGTACGCGAGACTCTGCGGGAGGTTCCCGAACTCACCGCACCGCCCGTGAGCCTGACCGGACTCGGCGGCGACCTGCTCGCGGCGCTGGCGGAGCTCACCGAGGTCATCGGCTGGATCCTCTTCGACGCCGGCCTGCCCCGCCACGCCCACCGGGCGAACCTGCGCGCCCTGGCGCTCGCGGAACGCGCGGGGGACCGGTGGACGGCCCGGCTCGTGCTGCTCAACCACAGCATGCTCGGGGCCTACGCCGGGCAGCCGAGGGCCGCCCTGGAGAGCGCCGCCCGGGTGGTCGGCGCGCGCCCCCTGCCGGCCCGGGTCGACAGCCTCGTCCTGATCCGCCAGGCGCACGCCACCGCCCTGCTAGGCGGCCATGACGAGACCCTGCGGCTGCTCTCCCGCGCCCGCGGCCGCTTCCTCGACGGACTCTCCCGCCACGATCCCCCCTGGGCGTGGTGGATCGACGAGACCGAACTCCTCGGCCACCGGGGCTGGGTGCTGGCCCGGCTGCGGCAGTGGGACCGGGCCGTCCCCCTGCTGTACGAGGCGGCCACCGCGCCCGGACCCTCGTACCGCCATCTGTTCGGCGCGGAGCTGCTGTCGGCGCTGGTGGGGGCCGGGGCCTGGCGGGAGGCGGAGGGCCTGATCGAGGACCTCGCGCCCCGGGCCGCCCGTATCGGCTCCGTACGGACCACCGAGAGACTCGGCGGCACCGCGCGCGCCACGCGCGCCCACACCGCCGCTCCGGCGCGGCTACGGGACGCCGCCGCCTACCTGCTGGACTCCCTGCCCGCCTCGGCAGCCGGCACCAGCAGCCCCAACCCCCGCTACAGATAAGGGACAGCATGCGCCACATCCGGGTGTCGACGTCCGCGGCCGCGATCTTCATCGCGGCCTTACTCCTCCTGGCCTCCGGAGGACCCGTCACGGGCGCCGCCGTCCCAGCCGCCCCGGCGCCCGCCGCGGCGGAGCAGAACGTCACCGGGCGCATGAGCCCGTACGTGTCCACCCACCTCTACTTCGGCACCGGCCGCCACGACGGCAAACCGCCCATAACCGACGCGGAGTTCATGCGGTTCGTCAACGACGTCATCACCCCCCGCTTCCCGTCCGGGCTGACCCTCCAGGAGGGCCGCGGCCAGTGGCGCGACAAGGACGGCGACATCAACAGCGAGCGGTCCTACGAACTGACCCTGCTGTACCCCGCGAGACACGCACCTGCCCTGAACGACGACATCGAGTACATCCGCCGGGCCTACTGCGCCCTCTACGACCTGGAGTCCGTGGGCCGCGCCGACGTCCGCGCCCAGGTCGACTTCTGACCGTCCCCCCCGCACCCCGCACCCCGCACCCCGCACCCCGCACCCCGCATCCCGCATCCCGCGGATTGGCCGGCCGGCGGATTCAGCTCCGGGGATCGTCCGCCGCCTCCAGAGGCTCGGTGGCCGGTCCCTGGAGGACCGAACCGTCCGGGGCGAACCGCGAGCCGTGGCACGGGCACTCCCACGCCTCCTCCGCGTCGTTGAACGCCACCAGGCAGCCCATGTGGGTGCAGCGGGCCGAGACCGTGCGCAGGGTGCCCGACGCGTCCCGGTGGACGGCATAGGCGTGTCCCCGGTCGCGTACGACGGTGCCCGAGCCCGGGGCCAGGTCCGCCACCGTCTCGGGGCCCGGCAGATGGAGCCGGTCGCCCACGAAGTGCCCGGCGACCGACGCCTGGGACTTCAGCAGCCCCGGCACCTCCCGGACCGGCGGCAGCCGGCGCGGGTCGTAGAGCTCGGCCCACGGCGGGCGCGGACCGCCCGTCAGGAACGCGGCGAGCAGCCGGCCGGCCATGATGCCGCCGCTCATGCCCCAGCCGCCGAACCCGGTGGCGACGTACACGTGCTCGGTGCCCGGATGCGGATGCCCCACGAACGGCAGCCCGTCGACCGGGTCCACGTCCTGCGCCGCCCAGCGGAGCACGGGACCCGTCTCGCCGAAGCCCGGGAAGTACGCCCGCGCCCAGGTCTCCAGGCGGTCCCGGCGCTCGGCCACGTCGCCGTCGCCGGGCCGGAACGCCTCGCCGGTCACGATCAGCAGCCGGGTGTCCCGCCCGTACGGCGCCGTGCGGACCGAGCGGGTGTCGTCCTCCGGGGTGATGTACATGCCGTCCGGATCCGTCTCCAGCGGCACGGGGGCCGCCACGACCAGTTCCCGCCGCGGCGTCAGCCGGACCATCAGGGAGATGGGCCCGAAGGCGGGGAAGTGGGTGGCCACCACCGCGTCGGAGGCGTGCACGTCGAAGCCGTCGGCGCTCTCCAGGCGGATCCGGGCCTGCTCGTGCAGGGAGGTGACGCGGGTGTGCGCGAAGATGCGCCCGCCGGCCGCCGTGAAGGCGTCCGCCAGGGCCGTCAGGAAGGCGGCGGGGTGGAACTGGTATTGCTCGTCCAGCCGTACGGCGGCGGCCACCGGAAACGGCAGCGGGGTCTCGGTGACGAAGTGCGCGTCGAGCCCGGCCGTCCGGGCGGCCGCCGTCTCGGCCCTGATCTCGCGGACGCGGTCGTCCGCGCGTACGTACGTGTAGGCCGACCGCCGCTCCAGCTCGGCGTCGATGCCCCACTCGGCGCAGCAGGCGGCCGCATGGGCCAGCGCGTCCTGCTGGGAGGCCGCGTAGAGCTCGGCGCCTTCGGTGCCCGCCGTGTGCCGCAGCCGTTCGTAGCGCAGACCGTGCAGGGCGGTGAGCTTGCCGGTGGTGAAGCCGGTGGTCCCCGAGAGGATCTGGTCCGCCTCCAGGAGCACCGTCTCGCGCCCCGCCCTGACCAGCTCCCAGGCCGTCATCAGACCGGCGATCCCGCCACCGACGACGGCGACGTCGGTGCTCAGGTCCTCCTCCAGACGGGGCCTGGCAGGACGGTGCGCGGTGGCCAGCCAGTGCGAGAGCGGGGCCGCCCGCCCGGTCGTGCCGTTCATGATGCCTCCCGCCGGTGGTGAGCCCGTGTCGAAGGGCGGCTACCCGGCGCCGGGGGCCGGATGCGTGAGTGATCGGACCGTCACGGGTTGCGACCGGACCCGGGGCGCCCCAGAGTGAATGAGGCAAACCCCCTCGAATGCCAAGAAAAGGAGTCCGAGATGGCCAAGGCAAAGGGCAAGGCGCGTCAGGTCAAGGGGAAGATGAAGGAAGCCGCCGGTGACATGACCGACGACCAGCGCATGCAGGCCGAAGGCCGCGGTGAGCAGGCCGGCGGCAAGATGGAGGAGACCTCGGCCAAGGCGCGCGAGCGGATGAAGAAGAACAAGTAGTCCGAGCCGCCGAGCGGTCCGTGACCGGTGGCCCCGCACCCGCCTCGCGGGTTCGGGGCCACCGGTCCATTCGCGTACAGGCCTGAGGCTTGTCCGGCGCGGTCAGCCGGCCCTCGTCGACTCGTCGAGGGTGAACAGGCCGCCGTCGGGGTCGCGCAGGGTCAGCCGATGCCCGTCGCCCCAGCCGGTGCCCTCGACGACACCGCCGCCGTGCTCGACCGCCGCGGCCTTGGCCGGTTCGAGGGCCGGGACCTTGAAGTGGACCAGCCAGCGCGGCCGCAGCTGCGGCTTCGGAGCCGCCTCCTCCACCGGGCCGCTGTTCAGCCGGGCCACCGCCTGGCCGTCGTTGCGCAGGACCACCCGGTCCTCCTCGTAGGAGACCTCGCAGGAGCCCGCGCCGTCGTGGGTGTCCTGGCCCCACTCCAGGACCTCGCCGTAGAACATGGCCGCGTCGAAGGCGTTGCGGGTGTGCAGCTCCAGCCAGGCGGGCGCCTCCCCGTCGCCCACCCGCCACTCGGCGAGGACGCGCCCCTCCCAGACCCCGAAGGCCGCGCCCTCGGGGTCGGACACGAGGGCCGCCCGGCCTCCCGGAGGGAAGGAGACCGGGCCCACGCCGACGGTCCCGCCGCGCTCCCTGACACGTGAGGCGGCGGCGTCGGCGTCGTCGACGGTGAAGTACGGCATCCAGGACACCGGCACGGCCAGCTCGCCGGCCAGCGCCCCGATGCCCGCCACCGGCACGCCGTCCAGCTCGGCCACGGAGAACACCTGTCCCATCGCGCCCCGCCGGAACCTCCACCCCAGGACCGCGCTGTAGAAGCGCTCCGCCGCCTCCAGGTCGCGGGCCATCAGGCTCAGCCAGCAGGGCGCGCCGAGCACCTCCGACTTCACCAGCACCATGGCCACCCCTCCTTCCCTCGGTGCGGGTCCGTTCGGTGAATCAGGTGTGCAGGCGGCTGTTCGGGCCGTCCTGACCGTCGGCGGACTCGTCGTTGAACCAGTAGTCGCCCGCGGCCAGATAGCGGAAGGAGTGGCTGCTGCTGCTCGGCAGGGCGATGGTGACGGCCCGCCGCTCGTCGGCCGTGGCCTTGAGGGGGTGGGCGTGCGGATCCCAGCCGTTGAAGTCGCCGACCACGCTCACCGGCCCCGGCGGGTTGTCGGCCGGAAGGACGAAGGTGACCTCGGTCCGGTCCTTGCGGTGGGTGCGTTCGAGCATGGGGCGGCTCCTGCCGGAATCGGAGGGGGGAATCGCGACCATCCTGCTCCCGGCTCCGGCGGTCCGCACGTCGACACGGCCGACGGGCACTGCTCGGCGGGCCTGGGGAGCGCCCCCACACGATGTCTCGGATAGGGTGATTCGAGAGGAAATGCGCCCCCCGGGGTTAGGTCGTTGCGTTGGACACTCATCAGTCGACGAGCGAGGTACCGGACCAGCACATGGCGGCTGTCGGGTACGCGGGCGTGCTCCGAGAGCTCCTGCCGATAGCCCTGTGGCGCGAGGACACCCACGGCCGTGTCGTGGAGTGGTCGCTGGCCGCGCAGGACCTGCTCGGTTACCGGCCCGAGGACGTCATCGGCCGCCCCGCCACCCCTCTCCTCGTCCCCGAGGCCAACCGCGAACTCGCCGGCCAGCTGACCCGCCGCGTCCAGGCAGGCGAGACCGTCGTCGGCACCCTGCCCGTACGCCACCGCGACGGCCACGACGTCACGATGGAGATGTGGATCGTGCCCGCGCGCGACCCGCAGGGCAGTCCCGGCGCCATGCTGATCGCCGTGGAGACCTCCGAGGTCCTGCGCATGCGCGACTCCCTGGCCGCCCTGGAGAGCCTGTTCACCCAGTCGCCGATCGGGCTCGCCACCCTCGGCCCCGACCTGCGCTTCCTGCGCGTCAACGACGCCCTGGCCCGGATGAACGGCGTCTCCGCCGCCGCCCACCTCGGCAAACGCCTCACCGAGGTGGTGCCAGGCGTCAACGCCACCGCTCTGGAGTCGATGATGTGGCAGGTCCTGGAACGCGGCACGGCCGTCGTGGACGCCCGCCGCACCGGCCGCACCGCCGCCGACCCCGACCGCGACCGGACCTGGTCCTGCTCGTACGCGCCCCTCCTCGACAACGCCGGACGACGGCTCGGTCTGATCGCCTCCCTGATCGACATCACCGACAGCGAGCAGGCGCAGATCGACGCCGAACGGGCCCGGCACCGCTTCGCCCTCCTCGCCGAGGCCGGGGCGCGGATCGGCACCACCCTCGACCTGCACCAGACCGCCGAGGAGGTCGTCCAGGTCCTCGTGCCCCAGCTCGCCGACTCCGCCGACGTACAGATGCTGGAATCGGTCCTCGAACCCGACGAGTCGGCCGCCTCCACCCGGGGCGTACTGCGCCGTCTCGCTGCCCGCTTCCCCGACCCCACGGCCCCGACGGCCAAGCTCGCCGCGGGCCAGACCATCCAGATCCCGCTCGGCTCGGTGTACGAGCAGGTCATCCACGACGGCGTGCCGATGAACCTGTACACCTCAGACGTACCAGCCCTGATCAAGGAGCCCCGCGCCGAAGCGCTGCGGACGTACCTCACCACCCACATCGGCTCCGCCCGGCTCGTACCGCTGGTCGCCCGCGGCAAGGTGCTCGGGGCCGTGGCGGTCACCCGCGTCCGTGGCCGCGAACCCTTCGACCAGCAGGACTGCGTGCTCATCGACGAACTCGTCGCCCGCGCCGCCCTCAACATCGACAACGCCCGGATGTACACCACCCAGCGGGCCGCCGCCCTCACCCTCCAGCGCAGCCTCACCAACAGCGCCCTGCCGGACGTCACCGGACTGGAACTCACCGGGCGCTACCTGCCCGCCAGCGCCCACGACGTGGGCGGCGACTGGTTCGACGTCATCACCCTGCCCGAGGGCAGGACCGGCCTGGTCATCGGCGACGTGATGGGCCACGGCATCCACGCGGCCGCCGTCATGGGGCAGCTGCGCACCGCGGTCCGCACCCTCGCCCGGCACGACATTCCCCCCGAGCGGATGCTGAGCTCCCTCGACGCGGTCGTCGCCGACCTCGGCGAGGACGAGATGGCGACCTGCGTCTACGCCGTCCACGACCCGGCCACCGGCGTCTGCGTGATCGCCCGGGCCGGACACCCGCCACCCGCCGTGGTCGGCCCGGACGGCACGATCGCCTTCCTCGACGGGCCCCAGGGCACCCCGCTGGGCACCGGCGGGCACGACTTCAGGACCGAGCAGGTGCCGCTGCCGCCCGGCAGCCTCCTCGCCCTGTACACCGACGGCCTCATCGAGGCCCGCGGCCGCGACCTCGACCAGGGCATGGCCCAGCTCGGACAGGCGCTGCGGCAGGTCGGCCGGCCGCTGGAGGAGCTCTGCGACGGCATCCTGGACCGGCTGCTGCCGCACCCGGCGCAGGACGACGTGGCGGTGCTGCTGGCCCGTACCCTCCCGGGCATCCGCAGCTGACCCCGGGCGGGCAGGCGCTCAGATCGGCTCGACCGAGTCGATGTCGAAGAAGTCGGGGTAGGGGCCCTCCGGCTCCTCGGAGGAGCCCGGCAGCGGCTGCTCGGCCCAGATGACCTTGCCCTCCGGTGTGTAGCGGGTCCCCCAGCGCCGGCTGAACTGCGCCACGAGGAAGAGTCCGCGCCCGCCCTCGTCGGTGGTGGCGGCGTACCGCAGATGCGGCGAGGTGTTGCTGCCGTCGGCGACCTCGCACGTCAGGGTGCGGTCCCGCAGGAGCCGCACCCGCACCGGCGCCGAGCCGTGCCGGATCGCGTTGGTGATCAGCTCGCTGAGCATCAGCTCCGTACCGAACGCGAGCTCCGACAGCCCCCATTCGGTCAGCTTCTCCGCGACGACCGCCCGCATGGCGCCGACCGCGCTCGGCTCGAACGGTACGGCCCACTCCACGACCTGGTCGGGGCCGAGGGTCCGGGTCCGGGCCACGAGCAGTGCCACGTCGTCCCGGGGCCGTTCCGGCAGGAGGACGTCGAGGGCGGCCCGGCAGCTCTCCTGCGGGTCCCGGCCCGGCCCGCTCAGCGCCTCGCGCAGCAGGTCAAGTCCCTGGTCGATGTCGCGGGTGCGGTCCTCGACCAGCCCGTCGGTGTAGAAGACGAGCTGGCTGCCCTCGCTCAGCTCCAGCTCCGCCGTCTCGAACGGCATCCCGCCCACGCCGAGCGGCTGCCCGGCCGGGACCGGGGGCACGTCCACCGTGCCGTCGGGCCGGACCACCAGCGGCGGCGGATGCCCGGCCCGGCCCACCACACAGCGCCGGGACACCGGGTCGTAGACGGCGTACAGACAGGTCGCGCCCAGCAGGCCGCCGCTGTCGCCGCTCTCGGCGCCGTGGTCGATGCGCTGCACGAGGTCGTCGAGGTGGGCGAGGAGCTCGTCGGGCGCCAGGTCGAGGGCGGAGAAGTTGTGCACGGCGGTCCGCAGCCGGCCCATGGTGGCGGCGGCGTGCAGGCCGTGCCCGACGACATCGCCGACCACCAGCGCGACCCGGCTGCCCGGCAGCGGGATCACGTCGAACCAGTCGCCGCCCACCCCGGACTGGGCCGGCTGGTAGAAGTGCGCCACCTCCACGGCGCTCTGCTCGGGCAGCGCGCGCGGCAGCAGACTGCGCTGGAGCGTCACGGCCATCGCGTGCTCGCGGGTGAAGCGGCGGGCGTTGTCGATGCTGACCGCGGCGCGCGCGGTCAGCTCCTCGGCGAGGGACAGATCGTCGTTGTCGAACGGCTCCGGCTTCTGCGAGCGCCAGAAGTTGACCACACCGAGCATCACGCCCCGGGCCTTGAGGGGGGCCGTGATCAGCGAGTGGATGCCGTAGTCGAGGATGGCCTGCGCCCGCGGCGGGTCCTGCGCGAACCACCCCGGCGCCTCGTGCAGGTCCGTTACGACCTCCGCCTGGCCGGTGCCGAAGCCGCGGGCCTGCGGGGTGGACGGCAGGAAGTCGATCAGCCGCCCGCTGGGGTAGAGCGGCGAGTCGTCCCGGATACCGCTGACCGCCGACCGCCGCAGCGGCATGTTGGTGCCACTCGGCTCGTCCCCCTGCAGCACCGGCTCGGCCAGGTCGACGGTGATGAAGTCGGCGAACCGGGGCACGGCCACGGCGGCCAGCTCCTCGGCCGTACGCACCACGTCCAGGCTGGTGCCGACGCCGACCCCGGCGTCGTAGAGCAGCTTCAGCCGCCTGCGCGCCAGCTCGGCGCGGCTGCTGAGGACGCGCATCTCGGTGGAGTCGCGGATGGTGACCACGGCCCCCTCCGGCTGGCCGCGGGGCACGGTGGGCCGCTGGTTCACCACGAGGAGCCGGTCTCCCGCCGCCATGACCTCGTCGGTGGCCACCCGGCCGGACAGCAGCAGCTCGGCCATGTGCTGGTCGAGCTCGGAGAGCTCCCGGATCGGGCGGCCTTCGGCGTCCCGGGGCAGCCCGAGCAGCCGTCGTGCCTCGTCGTTGGCGAGGACCAGCCGGGCGTCCCCGTCGGTGATCACCACGCCCTCGCGGACGGCGTGCAGGACGGCGTCGTGGTGCTCGTACATCCGGGTCATCTCCAGCGGCCCCAGGCCGTGGGTCTGCCGTCGCAGCCGCCGGGTGATGAGTGCGGTGCCGACCGTGGCCAGGGCGAGCCCGGCCGCGCTGACGCCGAGGATGACCGGGAGCTGCCGGTCGACCACGTCGGTGACGTTCTGCACGGTGAGTCCGGCCGAGACCAGGGCGACGACCTTGCCCTCGTCGAACACCGGCACGATGGCCTGTATCTCGTCCCCCAGCGGCCCGCGCACGCTCTCGGTGTGCACCTCACCGGCGAGCGACGGCTCGATCGTGCCCACGAACCGCTGGCCGATGCGGTCGGGCTGGGGGTGGGTGTAGCGGATGCCTTCGGTGTCCATGACCACGATGAAGTCGACCCCGGCGCTTCTGCGGGTCTCCTCCGTCAGCGGTTGCAGGATCGCGGACGGGTCCGGGGCCTTGAGGGCCTCACGCAGTCCGATGGAGTGGGCGAAGGTCTGGGCCACACCCACCGAACGGTTCCGGGCCTCACGGTCGACGTCGCTGCGGCTCTGGAGCACCAGCGCGAGCACCGCTCCGGCGGCGAGCAGCACCACGACCGCCACCTGGAGGATGAACACCTGCCCGGCGACGCTGCGCGGATGCCCGGTCAGTGACCGCACCATCGCGCCTGGCACGGGTTGCGAGGATCGCCCACAGTCTTATTTGTAGCACCGAGAACCTCGACAACCGTGCTGAAAAGCACAGCAAATGAAAAAACGGCCTTCCCTCTTGACTTGTGTCAAATAGGGAGGAAACTCGTCATTACACCAGACAACCAGAGAGAGCCGCACCCGCTGAGGGAGACGTCCCGAAGCCCGCGTGACCCTTGTCTCGGCTCTGGCCAGGCCCCCGGCAGATCCTGCCCACGAGGGAGCCGTCAGCGACGGCTGACGACCCTCGGAGTGGAGCAGGAATGCCGGGGACTGTCGTGTGTCCGCGCGGCTACGCGGCGGTCCGCTCCAGCAGCCCCTTCAGACGCTGCTCGTTCTTCGGCATCTCCTTGCGGGCGTGCGGCCGGACGACCAGCGGGACGAGAACCTTCCCGATGCCGTGCGACTCGAAGTCCAGGGCGAGGGTCAGCCGGGAGCGCGTTCCGCCCTCCAGTGGCTCGATCGTGCCCCGCACGTCCCCGCGCACCGGGCCGTCGATGCCCTTCATGTGCCAGTACCGCGGTGGATCCATCTCGGTGATCTGCATGGTCATGGGGAACTCCCGCTTGCCCACCCGCCGGGTCACGGCGACCTTGGAGCCCACGGCCATCGGGGTGTCGCCCAGCGGCTGGGCCGAGACGGCGCTCTCCTGCCATTCGGGCAGATGGGAAGGGTCGGTCACATAGGAGAAGACCTCTTCGGGCCGACGGGAGATGTCGATGGTTTCCCTGATCTCGGACATCGTGCCCCCTTCAGGGGTGCCCCCCTTCATTGGCCTTTCGTCCAAATGATCCCACTTGGTGCCCCGCTTGGCCATGGCCGCCCGACCGCCGACCAGGCGGTCGGACGGCGGATCAGACGGCGGTACGGCGCCGGGCCGCGGCAAGCAGGCCAAGCAGCGCGAGCACCATCCAGCCCGTCAGATACAGGAACGCGGCCGCCGGTGAGAACGCCGTCCAGAGGACACCGGCGACGGTGGAGGCGGCCAGATTGCCGAAGGACTGGACGGTGGCGAGCAGCCCGAACGCCGACCCGCGCACCTCAGGCGGGGCGAGCGCGGCCACCGCCGAGTGCTGGGCCGTCTCCACGGCCCCGATCCCGGCCCCGGCGAGGACGAACGGCACGGCCAGCACCGCCACCGCGTCCCCGGCGCCCGCGAACAGCCCGTACGCCACGCCGAACAGCGCCACCCCGCCCGCCAGCACCAGCACCGGCCCCCGCGCCCCCAGCCGGTCCGACAGCCGCCCCGCCGGGACGGAAGCCGCCGCCGCGGCCACGTTGTACGCCGTGTAGAGGGCGAGCGCGACCGTGGTCGCCGTCCGTGTGCCGTACGCGGGCGCCAGCAGCTCGGAGGCGCGCAGGATCAGCAGCGTCGCGGCCACGTTGCCGACCTCGAACGCCGCCACCGCGCCCATCAGCCGCCCCAGGTCGCCCCGCAGGACCGGCCGCACCCTGATCCGCAGCGGCACCCGGTTCCGGCGGACGGGCCGTGGCGTGCGGCGGATCGCGTAGAGGATCGCGGCGGCCGCGAGCAGCCCGGGGATCACCGACAGGCCGATGGCCCAGGTCACGCCGAGCCAGGCGACCAGCCCGAGCGCGAGCAGCGGCCCGAGGATCGCGCCCAGGTTGTCCATCATCCGTTCGAAGCCGTACGCCCGTCCGTACGCCTTCACCGGCACGATGTCCGCGAGCAGCGCGTTACGGGCCGGCACCCGGATGCCCCGCGCCGTCCACGCCGCCGCCCGCAGGACGCCGACCTGCCACACGGCCGTCGCCCCGGCCGTCGCCGCACCCAGCACGGCGGTGGCCGCGTACCCGCCCACCGCCACCTTCCGCCGCCGCGACGGATCGTCGGCCAGTACGCCCCCGGCGAAGCGCGCCGCGCCCGCGAGCGCGTCCGATACCCCCTCGATCGCCCCGAGCGCGGCGGCCGGCGCCCCGAGCGTCGAGGTCAGCAGGGAGGGCAGGAGCGCGGTGGGGATCTCGTGCCCGACGTCGGCGAGCAGGCTGGCGGAGCCGATGCCCTTGACCCCGGGCGTCAGCCACGTCTCCCGGCCGGGGCCGCCGTCGGCGCTGCCTGCCGCCCCGCCGCCGGCTCCGCTCTCGCTCACGCTCCGGAGTCTTCCTCAGAAGGCCGGGCCAGGCGCGCCCGAACGCGCGGCGGACCGGCCCGGACGCCGCCGGGCGGCCGCCGACCGCCGCCGAACAGGCCTACCTCGACGCCCTCGACGCATACGACGCGGACGACCGGGGCTACAGCGAGATCATGTGCACCCGGCCCGACACCCTCGCCGCGGCCCTCGCCGACTCCCCGGCCGGACTCGCCGCCTGGATCGTCGACAAATACCGCGCCTGGAGCGACTGCGGAGGCGACCTGGAGAGCCGCTGGGACAAGGACACCGTCCTGACCGTCGCCCCCCTCTACTGGGCCACCGGCACGATCGGCTCGTCCTTCCGCCAGTACTACGACTACCACCTGAACGAACGTGTCCCGCCCATCACCGTGCCCGCGGCCGTCACCCTCAGCCATGAACCCGCCTACGCCGGCTACCCCCGCAGCCTCGCCGAACGCCAGTGCACCGACCTGCGCCACTGGTCCACCCCCGGGCGCGGCGGCCACTTCATGGCCCACGAGGAACCGGACCAGGTGGCCGCCGAACTGCGGACGTTCTTCCGGCTCCTGCGGGACGCCCGCTGACCCTCAGACCGGCAGCAGCCGCCCGATCAGCGCGCCCAGTTGCCGGGCGTTGCGGCACTCGTGCATGGTCGCCAGCGCCGCGTACGCCTCGGCGGCCGAGTCTCCCGTGGGCCACAGGGAGCGCTGCTCGGGGTTGAGCCAGTGGACCTGGCGGGCCTTGTCGGTGATGTGCCGCAGGGCGGGCAGGTTCGGGTCCCGCATGTTGGTGCGCGCGTCACCGAGGACGAAGACGGTGGTACGCGGGCCCAGCGCGTCGGCGTAGCGCTCGGCGAACTCGCCGAGTGCCGCGCCGTAGTCGCTGCGCTCGTGCCACCCCGTCACCGCCGCCTGCGCGAGGATGCGCTCACCAAGCCCCTCGGGGTCGGCCGAGCCGCGCCTGAGCAGCCCGGTCACCTCGTCGACGGTGTTGACGAAGGCGAACACCCGCACCTTGCTGAATTGCTCATGTACCGCCTGCACCAGCAGCATCGTGAAATTCGCGAACCCTGCCACCGAACCGGACACATCACAGAGCAGCACCAACTCCGGCCGTCCCGGGCGGCGCTTGCGCAGCACCGGCCGCACCGGCACCCCACCCGTCGACAGCGAGCCGCGCAAGGTCCGCCGCAGGTCGATCCGGCCGCGGGCGGCCCGCCTGCGGCGCGCGGCGAGCCGGGTGGCCAGCTTCCGGGCGAGCGGCTGCACGGTCCGGCGCAGCTCGGTGAGCTGGTCGCGGCCCGCCACGAGGAAGTCGACCCGGTCGGCGGTCGGCCGCACCGCCCGGCGCGCGATCAGCTCCGTGCCGCGCCGCTCGGCGACCCGCCGCCGCGCCTCGGTCCGTACCCGCTCCCGGAACGCCTCGATCCTGCGCCGGATCTCGTCGTCGACGAGCCGGTCGGTGAACTCCGCCCCGCCGGCCTCGCCCGCACCTTGCCGCACCGACGCCCGCACCCGCGCGAGCAGGGTCTCCGGCCGCAGCCGCGAGAGGGTCTGGTACGACGACCAGCCGTCCGAGCCGGGGGAGTTGCCGTAGCCGCCGAGCCTGTCCACGGCCTCGCCCGCCAGCCGGTCCAGCATCGCCCGGTCGTCGGCGGCCAGCGCTGCGGCGAGCCGCTCGCGCAGCGCGGCCGTGTCGAACTCCTCGTCCGGGGCGCGGCCCGTGCCCTCCCGTACCCCGACGCCGAGCGGGAAGTACAGGTCGAAGACCGGGTCGAACACCGCCCGCTGCCCCTGGTGGTGCAGGAGCGCCGCCGCCAGTCCCTCCCGCAGCCGGACCCGGTCGGCCAGCCCCAGCACGGACACCACCTGGGCCGCGTCGACCGTCTCGCCCGTACCGACCCGTACGCCGTGCGCGCGCAGCGCCCCCACCAGCCCGGTCAGCCGGTCCGGGACGCTCACACCGTGTCCAGGTCCAGGGAGGTGGCCGCCTTCACGATGTCGTCCTGGTGCTTGAGGATCACCCCGAGACTGTCGCGTACGACGGTCTCGTCCAGCGTGCCGGCGCCGAGCGCGAGCAGGGTCCGCGCCCAGTCGATCGTCTCCGCGACCGACGGCACCTTCCGCAGGTCCATCGCCCGCAGCGCGCCCACCACCCGCACCACGGAACGGGCCAGCGTCTCGTCGAGACCGGGCACCTTCAGGGTGACGATCCGGCGCTCCAACTCCTCCTCCGGGAAACCGATGTGGAGGAAGAGGCAGCGGCGGCGCAGCGCCTCGGACAGTTCGCGGGTGGCGTTGGAGGTGAGGACGGTGAACGGCCGCCGGGTCGCGGTGATCGTGCCCAGCTCCGGCACCGTGACCTGGAAGTCGCTCAGCACCTCGAGCAGCAGCCCCTCGACCTCGACGTCAGCCTTGTCCATCTCGTCGACCAGGAGCACCGTCGGCTCGTCTCCGCGGATGGCCGTCAGCAGCGGCCGGGCCAGCAGGAACTCCTCGCTGAAGATGTCCGTACGGGTCTCGTCCCAGCTCTCGTCGCGGCCCGCCGTGATTCGCAGCAGCTGCTTGGCGTGGTTCCACTCGTACAGCGCGCGGGCCTCGTCGACGCCCTCGTAGCACTGGAGCCGCACCAGCCGGGCTGCGGCGGCCTCGGCGACGGCCTTGGCCAGCCCGGTCTTGCCGACCCCGGCCGGGCCCTCGACCAGCAGCGGCTTGCCGAGCCGGGCGGCGAGGAAGACGGTGGTGGCGACCGCGGGGGAGACGAGATAGCCGGTGGCGGCCAGTCGCTCGGTGACATCGTCCACGGACGTGAACAACAGGGCCTCCAGCTGGGCGCGCGACGACGGTCAATGACCGCACTTGATCAGCTCCCGGCCTCCCCGCACAACGGGTGAGCGCTCGTTCATGTCGAACATCACGCTCCACCATCCGGCCGCCACCTCGAAATGGCCCACGCGACGGGGTGCCGCTGGGCCGGATCGCCGACCGGCGCGGGGCCGCGCGGGGCCGCCGTCGTCCTCGCCACGGCCACGAGCACCGCCGTCGCCTCGTTCCTCGTCATCCGCTCCTTCGGGACAGGAGTCACCGTCGCCCGGCCCCTCGGGCCGCTGCTGCTGACCGCACGCCTGGTCACCTGGGGCGTACCGGGCGGGCTGCTGCTCGGCGGGCTCGTCCTCGGCGCGCGTCGTACGCCATGGGGGCCGGTTCGCGCGCCGGGCCGCCGAGCGGGACGCGCGGGCGCGGGGGCCGACCGGGGTGCCGACGCCGGGCGGGAGCCTCAGCCGGAAGGCTTGGCGTAGTCGACGAAGCCCTGCCAGTCGAGCGCCACACACGGTTCGTCGCCGACCACCCAGGCGTCGTGTCCGGGCGGGCAGACCATGCTGTCACCGGGGCCGAACTCCTCCTCCGCCCCATCGTTCATCCGCACCCTGATCCGGCCGGACACGACGTAGCCCACGTGCGAGGCTTCACAGCTGTCGGTGCCGGCGATCGGCTTCACATGTTCGGACCAGCGCCAGCCGGGCTGGAACGTGGCCCGCCCCACCGAAGCGCCTTCCATGTCGACCAGTTCGAGCTGGCCCATGCCCGCCTCGAAGGGGCGGGTCTCGTCAGGGGTGTTCAGGCTTCTCTTGATGAGACCGGGCATCGTGTCATCTCCCTCGCCGGCTGCCCAGGCGGACATCGCCGCCGCGAGGACAGCCTTCCTCCTTCAGGCTACGCGCGGCCCACCGGTCGGTCCTGCTGGGCGTACGGCTCCCCGACGCCGTGAGGGTCATGCCGTCCGCCCCGGCCCCGACGCCCGGCCGACCGCCTCGACCAGCGGCAGCAGCCGGTACGGCACCCGCTCCCGCAGCGCCATCTCCGTCCGCGTCCGCACCACCCCGGGCAGCTGGATCAGCCGCTGGATCACATCTTCCAGATGGCCGTTGTCCCGGGCGACGACCCGGGTCAGCAGGTCCCCGCCACCGGTGATCGAGAACGCCTCCACGATCTCCGGCACGGCCGCCAGTGCGTCGCCGACTTCGTCCAGATGGCCCTGGGTCACCTCGATGTGCACGAAGGCGAGGACTGGATGGCCGAGCGCGGCGGGCGACAGGAACGGACCGGTGCCCGTGATCACTCCGTCCCGCTCCAGCCGGTCGATCCGCGCCTGGAGCGTGCCCCGCGCGATGCCGAGGATCCGCGCGTACTCCCGCACGCTCGTGCGCGGCCGCTCCAGGAGGAGCCGGAGGATGCGGGTGTCGAGTTCATCCACCGCCATGGTCCGTTGGCCTCCCTCCGGCCGGGCTGTCAGCGCCGTGACTGTACCAATGGCTCAGTGTACGAGGAGGCAGTTGAGCCACTGGTGCCTCCGATGCTTCCATCGTCGGGTAGATGGCGCCGCGCACGCGCCGGACCGGCGAAGGAGCCGGCCCCGGACCCGCGGCGCCTTTGCCATGTCCGAAAAACTCCGAAGTCCCGAAGGGTGTGCGTGTTCGGCAGTGGGGGCGGGACGACCGCCGTGAAGGGCGCGTCGAGCGTCGAGAACAGCTTCAAGAGCAGGTCCGGGAGGGGCGCCGCCCTCGTCGGCGCGGTGCGGCGGATGTTCGTCGCCCCCGACCCCGGACGCGTCCGGCTGCGCGTCTCCACCCGTGCCGTGCTGGGTGTCGCGCTCGCGGTGGCCGCCGCCGAGCTCGCCGGGCTCTCCCTGACCGCCTCCATCACCGGTGGTCTCGCCGCCCTCCTCGCCCTGTTCACCGTCGCCGACCCGACGGTCCGCCGTCAGGCCGTCACCACGGCCCTGCTGCCTGTCGTCGGCTTCCCCGTCCTCGCCCTGGCCACCACTGTGCACGGGGCCCCTCTCGTACGCGACTCGGTCTGGCTCGCGGTCGTCTTCTGCGGTGTGTACGCCCGCCGCTGGGGGCCGCGCGGCCACGCGCTCGGCATCTTCGCGTTCATGATGTTCTTCGTCACGCAGTTCCTGCACGCGCTCCCGGCCCAGCTGCCGGAGCTGTACGGAGCCGTGGCCCTGGCGCTCGCCGCCGTCTCCACCGTCCGCTTCGGCGTCTGGTGCATCGAACGGCGGGTGCCACCGCCCGCCGCACCGACCCCGCTGCCCGGCCGCGGCTTCGACCGCCCGACCACCCGGCAGGCCTTCCAGGCCACCGTGGCCTGCGCGGTCGCCCTCGCCGCCGGACAGATGCTCTCCCAGGAGCGCTGGTACTGGGCCGTCGGCACCGCCTGGTGGATCTTCGTCAACACCACGTCGCGGGGCGAGACGCTGGTCCGCGGCTTCCGCCGGGTCCTCGGCACCGTCATCGGCATCGCGGCCGGACTGCTCATCGCCGTACCGCTGGGCGGCGCCCCCGGCCCCACCGCCCTCCTGGTCGCCGTCTGCGTCTTCGGCATCTTCTACACCGCCGCCCCCTCCTACAGCTGGATGATGTTCTTCGTCACCGTGATGGCCGGGCTGCTCTACGGACTCCTCGGTGTTCTGCACCCGGGGCTGCTCCTCCTGCGCTTCGAGGAGACCGCGGTGGGCGCCCTCGGCGCGGTGGCCGGTGTCGCCCTGATCCTGCCCGTCACCACGCACGCCGCCACCAACGCCTGGATCCAGCGCGCCCTGACCTGCGTCCACGCCTGCACGGCCGCCGCCGCCCGGCGCCTCGCGGGTGACCCCGAGGCCGACCCGGCGCCGCTCGCGGCCGAGCTGGAGCTGCTGCTCGGGCGCGTACGGCTCTCCCTCGCCCCGCTCGTACACCCGCTCAGCCCCCTGCGGGCCCGCAAGGCACGGGCGCGCCAGGTCATCGCCCTGCTCGACACCTGCGCGCGGGAGATCCGCGGCCTGTCCGCCGTGGCGGCCGACCCGGCCGCCTCGCACGACGCCCGGCTCGTCGCCGCCGCCTGGCGTGTCGAGGCCGCCGTCCACGCGCTGGTCAGCCCCGACGAGCCGGTACGCCCCACGCCGGGCGAGGTGGCCGCCCCGCACCACCACCCCGGCGCCGAGGCGGCGCTCGGCCACCTCCAAGGCCTGGAGCGGGCGCTCGCCGACCTGGCCACCCCGCTGCGCTCCGCCCCGGGCGCCCCGCTGGTCTCCGCCTGACCTCTTGCCACCAACACCCCTCTTTGGTCTAGACCGCCTGCTACCGTCGGCGTGATCACGCGGACCGGGCAGAGGGGAGACGCCATGGGCGGCACAGACGGGAAGACGGCGGGTCTACGGGCCTACATCGGTTCGTTCACCTCGGCCGGCGGACGAGGGATCACCGCCGCGACCGTGGACGAGGCGACCGGCGCCCTCACCCCGACCGGCTGGACGGACGCCGTCGCCGACCCCTCCTACCTCGCGCTCGACCCCTCCCGGCCTGTGCTCCACGCCGTCTCGGAGACCGAGGAGGGGGCCGTCGCGGCCTTCTCCGTCGACGGCCCTGGGCCCCGGCCGCTGGGCGAGCCGGTGGCCGTACGGGGCTCAGGCCCCACCCATCTGTGCGTCACCGCGGGGCACGTCCTGACCGCCAACTACGGCTCCGGCAGCGTCACCGCCCTGCCGCTCGCCCCGGACGGCACGCCCGGGCCCGCCCGCGACGTGCTCCGGCACGAAGGCGGCGGCCCGGACCCCGACCGGCAGAGCGGGCCCCACGCCCACCAGGTGCTTCCGGACCCGAGCGGCCGCTGGGTGCTCGCCGTGGACCTCGGCACCGACAGCGTGACCGTCGCCGCCCTCGACCCCTCGGGCGGCACCCTCCGGCTCCACAGCCAGGCCCGGCTGCGCCCCGGCTCGGGCCCACGGCACCTCGCCTTCCACCCCTCCGGCACGTACGCCTACATCCTCAACGAACTGACGCCCACCCTCACCGTCTGCCGCTGGGACGCGGAGAAGGGCGCCCTGACGCCGCTCCACGAGGTCCCGGTCCTCCCCGAGGACACCCCTGCTGGAACGGTGCGGTGGTACCCCTCGGGGATCGTCGTCGCGCCCGACGGACGCTTCCTCTGGGCCGCCGTACGCGGCCACGACGGCATCGCCGTCCTCGCGCTCGACCCGGCCGGTGAGCGGCCCGCCCCGGTCGCCGCCGTCGGCTGCGGCGGACGCTGGCCCCGCGACCTCGCCCTGGACCCCTCGGGCCGCCGCCTCTACGTCGCCAACGAGCGCTCCGGCGACGTGACCTGGTTCGACCTCGACCCCGAGACCGGCCTGCCGCGGCGTAAGGGCGCCCTGGAGGCCCCCGCGGCCTCCTGCGTGGTCCTCGGCTGACTGTCCCCGCCGCAACGCGTGAGGGCCCGCACCGGACATCCGGTGCGGGCCCTCACGTACGTACCAGCGAACCGCCAGGTCAGCGGACCGGTGCCCCCTGCGGCTGCGCCGGGATGCCGAGCGCGGTCGTGTACTGGGCCAGCACCAGCTTGCCGATGGCCGGGTACGCGCCCAGCGGCTCGGCGGCCTGGCAGCCGGCCTCCTTCGCGGCGTCCTCGAGCAGCCCCTCCGCCAGCTCAGGACCGATCAGGTACGGGGCCAGCGCGAGCTGCGCCGAACCCGAACCGCGCAGCTGCTCCGCGACCGCGGTGATGGAACCCTCCTGGTCCAGCGCGGCGGCCATCACCGGCACCGCCAGGCGCGCGGCCAGCAGCATGCCCGTGATACCGGCGGCCTGCACGGCCTCCTCGCCGCCCACCGTGGCCAGGACGATGCCGTCGGCCGCCGTGGCGACCGTGAACAGCCGGGCACGGTCGGCGCGGGCCAGACCGGCCTCGGAGAGCCGTACGTGCACGGCCTCCGCGAGCAGCGGGTGCGGGCCGAGCACATCGGTCAGCTGGGCGGTGGCACGGCTGTCGGTCACGGCCTGGCGTATCGCCCGCACCAGCGCGCTGTCCGGGCCCGCGAGCAGCGGCACCACGACCGCGTCCGGGCCGGTGGGCTCCTCGACCTCGCGGCCGGCGGCCTGGGCGAGCTCGTAGCGCTCCACGCGCAGGGCCGCGGTCCGCGTCAGCACGGTCGCCAGCGTGGGGTACTCGTCGTCGTCGCCGTCCAGGTACCCGATGGCCGCCTCCAGGCCGGGCAGCTCGGAGCGCGCGATGCTGACGACCTCTTCGGCCAGGCTGCGCACGGCCGCGGACGGGGCGCCGGGAACGGCGAGAACGAGCGCGGGTGCGCCCTCGGGGGCCGCCGCGGGTTCAGGGCGACGGTGCCGCCCGGACTGACGGGGTCGCGGCATTCGTACAGGCAGGCCGGAAGCGGGCCCAGTGGGGGAGCTCATGGCGCCGCATGCTACTGGTTTTGCCCCTGGGACTGCTCGGGGAGGGGGCATTCCCGTGCCATCTGTCCGGCTTTGTCCGTTGGGTTCGGTACCGGTCAACTGCCCTGAAATGCCGGTACGCAGAGCATGCGGCCGTCCTGAGGCAGCCGCAGCGCGCCGGTGGCCAGGGCCGAGGCGATCCGCAGCGCACCGGTCAGCGGATCCCCCTGCGCCGACACCGGCCGGGCGTGCGGGAGTTGCCCGGCGAGCTCCGCCCGCAGCGGAACGAGCAGCGGCTCGCCCAGCTTGAACAGCCCTCCGGTCAGGGCCACTTCACACTCGGCCTCCGTCGACGCCGGATCCGGGCACACCGCCGCCGCCGTCTCCGCGATGTGCCCGGCGGCCCGTGCCAGGACGGCCGCGGCCACCGGGTCGCCGTCCGTCGCGCAGGCGGCCACCTCGGGCGCGAAGGACGCGAGGACGGCCGGCCGCTCGGAGCGCGGGTACAGCAGTCCGGGCAGCCCGTCCGCCGCTGTCCCGAACGCCGCCCCGGCCCGCGCGAGAAGCGCCGCGGAGCCGCCGCGGCGCCCGTCGAACGCCCGCATCGCCGCCTCCAGGCCCGCCCGCCCGATCCAGGCGCCGCTGCCGCAGTCCCCGAGCAGATGACCCCACCCGTCCGCCCGGCGCCACCCGGACGCGGCCGACAGGTCCGTGCCGAGGGCGATCAGGCCGGTGCCGCCCGCGACCACCGCCCCGGGCCGCTGCCCGAGCGCCCCGGCGTACGCGGTGACGGCATCGGCGGCCAGCGCCAGGCGCCGTACCCCGAGCGCCCGCTCCAGGGCCGAGGGCAGCTCGCTCCGCAGCCCGTCGCCGAGCGTCGCCATCCCGGCGGCCCCGACCGCCACCGCGGCCAGCTCCGCCCCCGCCGCCGGACCACCCGGGACCGGGGCGTCCGGTCGCGGCGCCGCCGTGGCGCCCACCCGTGCCAGCAGCTCCCGGGCCGCGGGCAGCAGTTGGGCCAGCAGGTGCCCGGCGTCGATCCCGGACGCGCCCGTCCGTACCGGCTCCCGGGAGGAGACGGTCTCCACCGGCGTGCCCGTGGCCGCGTCCGCGAGGGCGATCCGCAGCCCGGAGCCGCCCGAGTCGACCCCGAGCACCCAGCCGGACGCGGCCGCCGGTCTCACGGGAGGCGCCAGTCGACCGGCTGCGCCCCCTGACGGACCAGCAGGTCGTTGGCGCGGCTGAACGGGCGTGAGCCGAAGAACCCCCGGTCCGCGGACATCGGCGAAGGGTGCGACGACTCGATCGCCGGCAGGTTCCCGAGCAGCGGGCGCAGATTGCGGGCATCACGCCCCCACAGCACGGACACCAGTGGCTTGCCGCGTGCGGCGAGCGCCTTGATGGCCTGCTCGGTCACCTCCTCCCACCCCTTGCCGCGGTGCGCGGCAGGCTTGCGCGGCGCCGTCGTGAGCGCCCTGTTGAGCAACAGCACCCCCTGCCGTGTCCAAGGGGTCAGGTCGCCGTTGGACGGCCTCGGCGCGCCCACGTCGGTGTGCATCTCGCGGAAGATGTTCTCCAGGCTTCCCGGCAGGGGCTGTACCTCCGGGGCCACCGAGAAGCTGAGCCCCACCGCGTGTCCCGGAGTCGGGTACGGGTCCTGGCCGACGATGAGGACCCGCACCTCGTCGAAGGGCTGCTGGAAGGCGCGCAGGACATGCGCTCCGGCCGGTAGGTAGGTCCGTCCCGCCGCGATCTCCCCGCGGAGGAAGTCGCCCATGGACGCGATGCGTTCGGCCACGGGTGCGAGGGCTTCCGCCCACCCCGGCTCGACGATTTCTTTCAAGGGTCGTGCTGCCACGCCGTCACTCTACTGGCGCAGCCGTACTCTCCCGACCCGCTCGGGGCGGCGCTCAGCCGATCACCGCCGCCCGTACGCACAGCACGTCCGGCAGATGCGCGGCCACCTGCTGCCAGCTGTCACCGTCGTCCGCGCTCGCGTACACCTCGCCGTTGCGGTTGCCGAAGTAGACGCCCGCCGGATCCGCGTCGTCCGTACGCATCGCGTCCCGCAGCACCGTGCCGTAGTGGTCGCCGTCGGGCAGCCCGGCCGACAGCGGCTCCCAGCTGCGGCCCGCGTCACCCGTACGGTAGACCCGGCACCGCCGTCCCGCCGGGACCCGGTCCTCGTCGGCGTTGATGGGGAACACATAGGCCACGTCGGGCCGGTGGGGATGGGCGGCGACCGCGAAGCCGAAGTCGGAGGGCAGTCCCTCACCGATGTCGGTCCAGCTGCCGCCTGCGTCGTCGCTGCGGTACACCCCCCAGTGGTTCTGGAGGTACAGCCGGTCCGCGTTGCCCGCGTCCTGGGCGATCTTGTGCACGCACTGGCCGAACTCCGGATGCGGATCGGGCAGGAAGACCGCCGAGACCCCCTTGTTGGACGGAGCCCAGCTGTCCCCGCCGTCCAGGGAGCGGAACACCCCGGCCGCCGACACGGCCACCGTCAGGGCCTCGGGGGCCCGCGGGTCGGTCACGACGGTGTGCACGGCCTCGCCGCCGCCACCCGGCTCCCACCGGGACCGGGTGGGGTGCTCCCACAGCGGCCGCACCAGCTCGAAGGTCTCGCCGCGGTCCTCGGAGCGGAAGAGCGCGGCCGGCTCCGTGCCCGCGAACACCACGTCCGGCTGCTCGGGCCCGGCCGGCTGAAGCTGCCAGACACGCTCCAGCGAAGCACCCGTGTCCTTGGGGAACTTGATCGCCTGCCGCTTCGGCTCGGTCCAGTTCGCGCCGAGGTCGTCGGAGTGGAACACCGAAGGACCCCAGTGCGAGCTGTCTCCCCCGACGAGCAGTCTCGGCACGTCCCGGCGCGTGTCGATGCCGATCGCGTACACGGCCTGCGCGTTGAAGAACGGGCCGTCCAGCTTCCACCGGCCGCCGCGCCTGCGGCCGAGGAAAAGCCCCTTACGAGTACCTACCGCGAGTAGTACGTCGGACATCGCCGACACCTCCAAAACGCCGTTGTCTCGGATAGGGGCAAGTCTGCACCCGGCCACTGACAACGGCCCTTGGAGCCGTCGTTTACGCAGGTCGGCCCGGTCGTGTCCGCCTTCGCGGCGGACGACCGGGCCGGTCCAGGGGTGGATCAGATCGCCCAGGCGTACTGGTCGGGGGTGGCCGTCCGGGCGCCGAGCTCCCGGGCGGCGTGCAGTGCCCACGACGGGTTGCGCAGCAGTTCCCGGCCGAGCAGGACCGCGTCAGCCTCACCGTTGGCGACGATCTTCTCGGCCTGCGCGGTGTCGGTGATCAGGCCCACGGCCGCGACCGGCAGGTCCGTCTCGGCCTTCACCCGCGCGGCGAACGGCACCTGGTAGCCGGGCCCGACCGGAATCGAGGCGTCCTTGACGTTGCCGCCGCTCGACACGTCGAGCAGGTCCACGCCGTGCTCCTTGAGCAGGCGGGCGAGGCGGACCGTGTCGTCACCGCCCCAGCCGCCCTCCTCCAGCCAGTCGGTGGCGGAGATCCGGAAGAACAGCGGCAGTTCCCCGGGCCACACCTCGCGCACCGCGTCGACCACTTCGAGGGCGAGGCGGGTGCGGTTCTCGAAGGAGCCGCCGTACTCGTCGGTGCGGCGGTTGCTGTGCGGGGAGAGGAACTCGCCGATCAGGTAGCCGTGGGCGCCGTGCAGTTCCAGCACCTCGAAGCCGGCCGCCAGGGCCCGCTCGGCCGCCGCCCTGAACTTCCCCACGATCTCCTTGATCCCGTCCGTCGTCAGCTCGGTCGGTACGGGGTACCCCTCGCCGAACGGCACCGGGCTCGGGGCGACCGGCTGCCAGCCGTGGTCCTCGGGCGCCACCGGACCGCGGCCCTCCCAGGGGCGCCGGGTCGAGGCCTTGCGGCCGGCGTGTCCGAGCTGGATGCCGGGAACGGTCCCGCGCTCCTTCAGGAACGCGGCGATCCGGCGGAGGGGCTTGATCTGGGTGTCGTTCCACAGTCCGAGGTCGGCGGGGCTGATCCGGCCCTCGGGGGAGACGGCGGTGGCCTCCACCAGGATCAGTCCGGTGCCGCCGGCGGCCCGGGCGGCGTAGTGCGCGAAGTGCCAGTCATGGGCGACGCCCGCGTTCGGGCCGAAGACTTCGGCCGAGTACTGGCACATCGGAGCCATCCAGACGCGGTTGGGAATGGTCAGCGACCGCAGGGTGTAAGGCTCGAACAGGGCGCTCACGGCGGACTCCACTTCACGACGGGGCGGGGGAACCGAGGGCTCCCGGCTCACGCTTGTACGATACCCATCGTAGTACGGCGACTGTCAAACTACGATGGGTCTCGTACAATGGAGTCCCCGGACGAAGTGGAGCCGCAGTGACCACCGCCGCCACCCCCCGCTCTCTCGAGCACCCCACGCGCGCCGAGATCCGCCTGGAGGGCGTCCTGCACGCGCTCGCCGACCCTGTCCGGCTCCAGGTGGTCCGTGAACTGGCCGCGGCCGAGGACGAGCTGTCCTGCTCGTACTTCGACCTGCCGGTCACCAAGTCGACCACCACGCACCACTTCCGCGTCCTGCGCGAGAGCGGGGTGATCCGGCAGACCTACCGGGGGACGGCCAAGATGAACGGCATACGCCGTGACGACCTCGAGGCGCTCTTCCCCGGCCTGCTGGCCGGCGTCCTCGCCGCGGCCGACGCCGAGGCGGCCCGCCCGTCCGGCACCTGACCGCCCCAGTCCGCCGGTCCGGCGCCTGGCGCCCCTGGGAGGGCCGCCGGCCCGGCGGCCTCCTCAGCCGGGGCCCAGTGCCGCTCCGCGCAGCCCCGCCCAGTCCGGGATCTTCACCGTCTGGCGGCCCAGCGAGCGGCCCAGGGCGGCCTCCGCCTCCTCGATGGCCAGCCAGCCCGGCCACTCGACCGGATGGTGCCCCAGCGCCCTCATCGCCGCGAGCGGGTCCTCCTCGACGGTCCGCCGGGCCAGCGCGTGGGTGTCCGAGAGCAGGGAGGTGACCGTCTCCTTGGCGCAGGGGCGGTTGGTGCCGATCACACCGGTCGGGCCCCGCTTGATCCAGCCGGCCACGTACTCGCCCAGGGACGGCGCGCCGTCCCGCAGCACGCGCCCCGCGCTGTGCGGCACCGTCCCGCGCCGCTCGTCGAAGGGGAGCCCGACCGGCGGCGCGCCCCGGTACCCGACCGCCCGCAGCACCAGCTGGGCCTCGATGTCCTCGTACGCACCCGTGCCCCGCACCCCGCCGGCTCCATCCGGAACCGTCCGCTCGAACCGCACCCCGGCCACCCGGCCGTCCGCCTCCAGGAACTCGGCCGGCCGCAGGAAGAACCGCAGCGTGATCCGGCGGTCCAGGCCGCGCGGGTGCCGGTCGGACCAGCTCCGCACGACCTCCAGGTTGCGCCGGTTGACCGCGGGCAGCCCGGACGGGTCGGCGAACGCCGGATCGAGCGCGAGGTCCTCGGGGTTCACGACCACATCGGCTCCGGGCAGCGCACCCAGCTCGCGCAGTTCCTTGGTGGTGAACTTGGCCTGCCCGGGCCCCCGCCGGCCCACCATGTGCACCTCTCGCACCAGGGATCCCGCCAGCGCCGTCAGCGCGGTCTCCGGCACATCGGTCGGACGCAACTCGTCCGCCCCGCGCGCCAGGATGCGGGTGACGTCCACCGCCACGTTCCCCACCCCGATCACCACGGCCGAGCGGGCCCCCAGCGCGAAACCGTTGCCCGCTGCGTCCGGGTGGGCGCTGTACCAGGAGACGAAGTCGGTGGCTGAGACGCTTCCGGGCAGGTCCTCGCCCGGTACTCCTAGCCGGCGGTCGCGCGCGGCGCCCACGCAGTAGACCACCGCGTGGTAGAGCCCGAGGAGCCGCTGCGGGGTGAGGCCGTGCGCCCCGATCTCCACATTGCCGACGAAGCCGATCCGCTCGTGCTCCAGGACGGTGCGCAGATTGTTCTGCAGGGACTTGATCTTCTGGTGGTCGGGGGCGACCCCGTACCGCACCAGGCCGTACGGGCAGGGGAGCCGGTCCAGGACGTGCACCCGGACATCGGGCACCAGGGTCTGCTCCACCAGCGACTGGGCGGCGTAGACCCCGCTGGGTCCGGAACCGACGACGGCGACACGCAGCACGGCCGTACTCCTTCCCACCGGGGTTTCCAGCATCGCACCGCCGCGCCCCGGACGGGAGAGGCGCGCGGGTGATGTCGCGGCCGGCCCCCGCCGGTCACACCGCCGCGCTCAGAGCGAACGCATCCGGTTGATCTCGGCCGTCTGCTGGGCGATCACGTCGTTGGCCATCTCCTCGATCTGCACGTTGTTGCCCTCGGAGAGGGCCTCGGCGGCCATGGTCACCGCACCCTGGTGGTGGGTCGTCATCAGCTTCAGGAAGAGTTCGTCGAAGGCCGTGCCCCGGGCGGCGCGGAGCTGGGTCAGCTGCGCCTCGGTGGCCATACCCGGCATGGTGTGGTGGTCGTGGCCGGTGCTGGGCCGAGGGCCGCCGTGGGCTTTCAGCCAGCCCCGCATGGCACCGATCTCCGGCTGCTGGGCGGCGGCGATCCGCGCGGCCACCTTCTTCACCTGCGGGGAAGCGGCCCGGTCCGGCGCGAGGGCGGTCATCGTCAGCGCCTGCGCGTGGTGCGTGATCATCATTTGGGCGTAGCGGAAGTCGGCCGAGTTGGGTGAGTCGTCGGCCACCGAACGGGCGGCCTCCTCGGGTGAGATGGTGCGGGCCGGCTCGCCCGGCCTGCCCGGGGCCACGACCACCGGCCCCCCGTCCGCGGCGGCGCCGGACGCGGCCGGGGGCTCCGATTCGCAGGCGACCAGCGTGAACAGGGCGCCGGCGACGGTCGCGGCGACGGCGGCCGAGCGGGCGCGCATGGCTCTGCGGTTCGGCACGGTGACCTCCTTGGTGCGGCTGGGTGGCGGGGCGGGACAGCTTCTAGCACTGTTTCCGACACGACTGATCAAAAACTTGCAGGACGTCTCTGTTGCCATCTGTTGAGATGTCCATGCAAAGGAAGATACTGCCGGGGTCCGTGACCCGTTCCCCTGCGAACGGAGACAAGGGAGGACGCAGTGACCTCGTTGCGAACCACGCGTACGCGGCGCAGACGTCTGGGTGTGGCGACAGCCGCGGCCGGACTGCTGGCCACCCTGCTGACGGCCGGACCCGCGGCCGCCATCCCCGACCCCGGAGACGCTCCCCCCACCCAGAGCTCGGTGACGTCCGAGCAGGCGGCCGAAGCCAAGGCCGCCATCCGGTCCGGCGAGATCCCCGGCGTGGACCAGATCGTCCACAGCGCCAACATCACGCACGTCGCGAACATCCCGAAGGACGCCCTCCAGGGCACCAACTCGGACCTGGCCTTCCAGGGCCGGTACGCCTTCGCCGGCAACTACGACGGCTTCCGGATCTTCGACATCAGCAACCCGAAGGCCCCCAAGACCGTCGCGCAGGTCCTGTGCCCCGGATCGCAGAACGACGTCTCGGTCTCCGGAAACCTGCTCTTCCTGTCCACCGACTCCTCCCGGAGCGACGACTCCTGCGCGAGCACCACCCAGCCCGCCACGGAGAAGTCCTCCTGGGAGGGCATGAAGATCTTCGACATCAGCGACGTCCGCAACCCCAAGTACGTCGCCTCGGTCGAGACGGCCTGTGGCTCCCACACCCACACGCTGGTGCCCGAGCGCCGCGACGTCTACATCTACGTGTCCTCCTACTCGCCCGACGCGGCGTTCCCCGACTGTCAGCCACCGCACGACGGCATCTCGGTGATCAAGGTCCCGCGCAAGGCACCGCAGCGGGCCGCGGTCGTGAACTTCCCGGTGCTCTTCCCGGGTGAGGGACCCGACGGCGGCGGCAACCCCGGCCCGCCCACCAACCCGGGCGTACGGAAGACGACCGGCTGCCACGACATCACCGTGCTGCCCTCCAAGGACCTGGCGGCCGGGGCCTGTATGGGCGACGGCATCCTGTTCTCCATCAAGGACCCCGCCAACCCGAAGGTGATCGACCGGGTCCAGGACAATGTGAACTTCGCGTTCTGGCACTCCGCCACCTTCAACCAGAAGGCCAACAAGGTCGTCTACACCGACGAGCTCGGCGGTGGCTCCGCTGCCACCTGCAACGCCGCCGTCGGACCGAACCGCGGCGCCAACGGCGTCTACGACATCGTCGGCAAGGGCGACCACCGCAAGCTGGTCTTCCGCAGCTACTTCAAGATCCCGCGCCACCAGGCCGACACCGAGAACTGCGTCGCCCACAACGGCTCGCTGATCCCGGTCAAGGGCAAGGACCTCATGGTCCAGGGCTGGTACCAGGGCGGCGTCTCCGTCTGGGACTTCACCGACTCCGCCAAGCCCAAGGAGATCGCCTACTTCGAACGCGGCCCGCTCAGCACCGACGTGATCCGCTCCGGCGGCTCCTGGTCCGCGTACTACTACAACGGACACATCTACTCGAACGAC
This sequence comes from Streptomyces purpureus, assembly GCF_014648195.1. Lineage (GTDB taxonomy): Bacteria > Actinomycetota > Actinomycetes > Streptomycetales > Streptomycetaceae > Streptomyces > Streptomyces purpureus. The sequence goes on along the minus strand of NZ_BMQQ01000035.1, from coordinate 30,736 downwards.
ATGGCCAAGGGCTTCGACGTGCTGAGGCTCGACGACCGCCGCACCGACCCGGCGAAGCGGATCCGGATGGACGCGCTCAACGTCCAGACCCAGCCGGACTACTTCGACGACTTCGACAACGACGACGACTGAGCCGGCGGCCGGGCCGGCGTCAGCGCCGGGCCGGTGACCGGCGTGCCGCCGCCGGGGGCATCCTCCGGCGGCGGCATCCCCAGCTCCAGGCCCAGCCCGTAGCGCTGGAAGAGCTCCGCCCGCAGCCGGGCCCGCGGCATCGGCGCACCGGGCAGCAGCACCGCGAAGACCGCGCCCATCAGCAGCGCCCGCAGCAGCGGATAGTCCGCGTCCACCTGATCGGAGCCGTACCGTCGGACCGTGTCCCGCAGCAGAAAGGCCAGCCGCTGCTGTTCGGGGCACTGCACAAAACCCTCCGCCTGCAGGATTCCGGCCATGTGCGCGCGCATCAGCACGGGCTGGTCGACGGCGAGCCCCAGGATCGCGTCGATCGCCCGGGCCAGCAGTTCGCGCCCGTCCTCCGTGCGCGGCTCGCGCTCCAGCGCCGCCTGCAGCGTCAGATGCATCAGCCGGTGCACGGCGGACTGGAGCAGCTGGCGTTTGCCAGGAAAGTAGTACGAGATCAGTCCGCGGGCGGCACCCGCCCGGTCCGCGATGTCTCCCAAGGTCGTGGCCTCGTAGCCTCGCTCGCCGACCAGCTCCACGGTCGCCTGGAGGAGCCGCTCGCGGGAACGCCGCCTCAGCTCTTCATTGACCTCTGCGCTCCGCGGGGACATGCTTAACTCCTGCGTTGACTGGCTCCCAGCCAATATACTCAGCGCGTCCCGGTGCGACGCCCTTCGTGGCTGGTCAGCGGGGTGGCCGTCTGTTCTGGGGCGACGCGGGGGATCGCCTCAGGACAGGCGGTTTCGGCCTGCCCTCATGTCCTTGCCTCCATCCTCCTCCTCTCCCGTAGAGGAGGACAGCGAGGGCCACCGTCAGCGCGCCGAGCAGCCAGCCGCCCACCACGTCGGTGATCCAGTGGACCCCGAGGTAGATCCGGGTCAGTCCGACCCCGAGCACGGACACCACGGCGAGCGCTACGGCGGCCCACCACAGCCGTGGGCCGGGGTACCGGCGGGCGAGCAGCCACAGCAGCAGGCCGCAGGTGACGGCGGCGGTCATGGCGTGGCCCGAGGGGTACGCGGCGTAGTGCGCGAAGTCCACCGGATCGGGCCACCGGGGCCGCTCACGGCCCAGCGCGGTCTTCAGCCCCTGCTGGACGACGGTGGCCAGCACGCTCGTCGCGGCCACCCAGAGCGCGAGCCGCCGCTGCCCCCGCCACCACAGGGCGACCACGGCCACGGCGATCAGGGCCCGCATCGTCCAGGGGTCCCACACCCAGTCGCTCAGCACCTGGTTCGCCTCGGTGAGCCCGGGCTCGGCCACCGCGTCGCGGTGCAGCCTGTGGGCCACCTTCCGGTCGACCGAGATCAGGGGCGCCCAGTCGACGGCCACGAGAACCAGCAGGACCGCGGAGAGCGCGCCGGTCCACAGCGCCCAGGTCCGGGCGGACAGCAGGGTGGGCGGGGCGCCGGGAGTGGAGGAGCGCATGGGGCGATCTTCCCCGAAGCCGGTCAGCGGAGCTATCCCAGCGCGCTGAGCCCGGGCACGAATGCCACCAGAAGCGGCACCACGGGCACCAGCGCGGCCGCCGCCGTGAGCCGCAGGCGCCGGCCCGCGGTGAGCCGGGGCGCCGCCGTGAGCAGCCGGTTCACGCGCCGCGGCAGCTCGGAGTCGGGAGTCGGACAGGGCCCGAACACGCCCCGGTGCTCGTTGAGTTCGACCAGCGCCAGCGCGATCGTGAGCCGCCCGAACCGCCGCGACGCCACGTCGTCGGCGGCCAGCTCGACGAGCCGGTGCATCTCCGCACGGAACGCGGCGAACACCGGTACCCCCGGAAAACCGTCCGCCAGCGCCGCCGAACAGTGCAGCAGCCAGTCGTGCCGGGCGCGCGCGTGCCCCTGCTCATGGGCGAGCACCGCATCGAGCTGACGGCCTTTCAGCCGCCGCAACGCGGCGGTGGTGACGACCAGTTGAGGAGCAGCTCCCGGCATCCACCAGGCATCCGGCCGCTCGCCCTCCAGCACCACCAGCGGTTCCTCGCCCGGCTCCTCGCCAGGCAACAGCGGGGCACGTACGAGCAGTTCACCGCGGCGCAGGCGGCGCCGGGCCGCCGCGCGGCGGATCTCGCGGGTGAGCATGGCGCCCGTCCACAGCCCGCCCCCGGCCAGCACCACGGCGAGCGCGGCCGACCACGGCTGATGGGTGCCCAGTGCGTACGCCTCGACGACGCCCCGGGGCGCGGGCGCGAACACGTGGCCCCGTACGGCCTGCCAGGCCGCGGCCGCGCTGAAGGTCATCGACAGCGCGAAGCTCAGCAGCACCGCGCCCACCACGCACTGCCACACCCACAGCGCCACCACGGGCTCTCGCTCCACCCAGTCGGCCCGGGGCAGAAGCCGTGGACCCACGACGGCGGTCAGGGCGCCGAGCGCGAGCAGCGCGAGGGAGACCAACATGGCGCCAGCCTATGAGTGCGCTCGTACTCCCGGGTATGGCCTCGCGCGCCAAGTGACGTACGCCACGGCCCTCGCCGCCCCGGACGGCCCGCGTCCGGTGGGGCCTCAGAGCGTGAACAGCATCGCCAGCATGGCCATCCCCATCGAGAGCCGGCAGGCCAGCGCCAGCTCCGGACGGACGCTCCACGCGAGGGCTCCACCCGGGTGCGCGGCCACGGGCACCAGCCGGGACCCGGTTCGCAGGACGTACCCCGAGTAGTAGAGCAGCAGCACGCCCGTCAGCAGGGGTATGCCCGACGCGCCGGAGGCCACCGAGTGCCCCACGTGCGCGCCCCCCGCCCCGGACCAGGTCCCCGTCATCGCCACGGCCATGTACACCATCGCCAGCGACCCCATCAAATGGTGCAGATGGTGCGGCAGGTGGCGCCCCGCCCACGGCCGCACGGCCCACAGCGCCCGCACGGCCGCGGCGCCGAACACCACCGCGTACACCAGCCAGGCCCACTGGGGCTGGGCCACCACGGCGGCCGGCAGCGCCATCACCGCCATACCGAACGCCATCAGCGCCTCACCACCCGCCGCCCTGCGGTCCTCACCCGCGCAGCCGTGGCGGCGCAGCAGGCAGTACGTCCCGGCCGCCGCGCACAGCACCACCAGCAGCCAGCCCGCCATCGACGGTCCGTGCACGGGCCACCTCCCCCTTCGACGGTGACAGACGGTCTCCTGAGGAATGCCCTGGGCACGACGGTCGCACGCGAGCGCACAGATGTACGAGGAGGTGTGCAGAGGGAGCGCGCCTGTCCCGTTACGCTCTGGGGCAGCGACACCGCCGTGAGGGGAGACTGGAAGACCATGGACACCGCCGCACTCCGGAGTGCCGGACAGCTCAGCTACCGGGACGCCGTCGAGGCCGATGTGCCCGCTCTGGTGTCCCTCGTCGAGTCCGCCTACCGCGGCGACTCCAGCCGTTCCGGCTGGACCACCGAGGCGGACATCCTCGACGGCCGGCGCACCGACGCGGACGCCGTGCGCCAGGTCGTCACAGCCCCCGGCTCGCGCCTGCTCGTGGTGGAGTGCGACGGCGAGCTGATCGGCTGCTGCCAGCTGGAACGCCGTGGCGAGGCCGCCTACTTCGGTATGTTCGCCGTCCGGCCCGGCACCCAGGGCGCCGGTCTGGGGCGCCAGATCATGGCCGAGGCGGAGCGTCAGGTCCGCGAGGGCTGGGGCGTGCGCGAGATGCACATGACCGTGATCTCGGTCCGCGAGGAGCTGATCGCTTGGTACGAGCGGCGGGGCTACCGCCGTACGGGAAGGATGACGCCCTTCCCGTACGGCGACGAGCGGTTCGGCGTCCCGCTCCGCGACGACCTGCAGTTCGAGCTGCTGGTGAAGGAACTCGGCCCCTGAGCGGAGCCAGCGGAGCCTTCGGATTCCCCGGAGCTCGTGGAGCCCGAGGTGCCGGATCCGGCACGGGCTAGGCCGTGAAACGGCCGGTGCGGCGGATCTCCGGGAAGTCGGTCGTCGCGCCGTCCAGCTGCAGGGCGCGGACCAGGCGCAGATGGTCCTGGGTGTTCACCACCCAGCCGATGACCCGCAGACCGGCGCCGTGGGCCCGCTCCACGGTCTCCAGGGTCAGCCGGCGGATGTTCAGGGCGAGGGCGCCCGCCCCGACCGCCTTGGCCCGGTCCACGATGTCGCTCTCCCAGTGGCTGGCGATCAGCACGGTGCGTACCCCCGGCACCAGCCGGGAGATCTCGGCGACGGCCTCGTCGTGGAACGACGACACCTCGACCCGCCCGACCAGGTCGCGCCGGTGCATCACCTCGGCGAGCGCGCGGGCCGCCGCCTCGTCCTTGATCTCGGCCTGGAGCGGTGACTTCACCGCGTCCAGGACCTCTTCGAACACCGGAATGCGCTCGCCCTGACCGGCGTCCAGCTCACGCAGCTCGGCCAGGGTCCGCTCGGCGATCGGTCCGGATCCGTCGGTGGTGCGGTCCACGTCCGCGTCGTGCATGACGACGAGGGCGCCGTCCTTGCTCAGATGCAGATCGAGTTCGATGGCGTCCATGCCGGCCTGTTCCGCCCGGACGAAGGAACGCAGGGTGTTCTCCGGTTCGACACCCATGACTCCGCGATGACCGATGGTGAGGAAACTCAAGATCTTCTCGCTTCCCGTCGATACTTCGGCTCGGGTCCCATGAGGGGCGCGTCGGTTCCGTCGGCGCTGGTGCCCCACGCGGCACGGCCGCAGCCTAATGGCCCGCATCGGCGATGTATCCGGTCACGCGCGGGCGAACGGAAGCATCCGTTCGCCTCCCGCGAGCCCTGCCGGGAGACCGGGCGCGGCAGCTTCACCCCTGGGTGGGCGCGTCGTCCCCGCCTTGACGCGCCAGCTCCCGGAGGTCCTCCAGCATCGCCTCGGCCAGCTCGAGTTCGGCGTGATGTTGCCGTTCGCTCCAGCGCAGCGCCACCCGCGGATGGGCCCACGCGTCGACGTCCTCGGCGTGCGCCAGCGCCTCGCGGACCGCGGCAAGCTCCGCTCGGGTGTGGGCGATGTGCTCCTCGACGAGGGTCCGCAGCCGCTCGGGCGCGGCCAGGTGCCCGAGCCAGACGCGCAGCAGCAGCGGATGCTTGAGCACGACCGGGCCGCCGTCGGTGCCGGCCCAGGCGGCGAGGGCGGCCCGGCCCGCCTCCGTAATGGCGTACCGGCGCTTGGTCCGGGGCTCCTCGGGACCGGAGCGCCGGGACGTGGCGTAGCCGGCCGCCTCCAGGCGGCGCAGCTCGGCGTAGATCTGGCTGATGGCGGGCGACCAGTAGAAGAAGCGGAGGGAGGCGTCCGCCCACTTCTTCAGGTCGTATCCGGTGCGCTCGCCGGGGAACGACAGCAGGCCGAGCACGGCCCACGCGGTGGGCGGCAGCTCAGGTCCTTCGGTCTGTTCCGTCCGCTGCTCTTGCTTCTTCGAGACCTGACGATTAGTCATATGGCTGATTGAAGTAAGGGCAACCGCACGGACGCAACCCCCTGGAGGTTCCGTGAAGTTCTCCATGATCTTCGAGGCGCAGCTCGCCGACCCGACCGTGGAGCGTGAGCACCAGCTGCTGCGCGACTGCGTCGAGCAGGCAGTCTTCGCCGAGGAGATGGGCTTCGACCGGATCTGGGCGGTCGAACACCACGCCCTCAAGTGGTACGCGCACATGTCCGCCCCCGAGATCTTCCTGACCTGGGTGGCGGCACGGACGACCACCATACGGATCGGTCATGGTGTCGTCTGCATGCCGTTCAACTTCAACCACCCCGTGCGGGTCGCCGAACGCGCGGCCATGCTCGACCTGCTCTCCGGCGGCCGCCTGGACCTCGGGGCCGGCCGGGGCGGCACGGAGCAGGAGACCTCGCTGTGCGGGGTAGACCGCGACCGTACGACCCAGGAGGTGGAGGAGGCGCTGCGGATCATCGGACAGGCCTGGCAGAAGGACGAGCTGGAGTACGAGGGCGAGCTGCTCAGGATCGGTCCGCATCCGGTCCTGCCCCGCCCCAGGCAGACCCCGCACCCACCCCTCTTCCTGGCCTGCAGCCGCGCCGAGACCCTCACCCGGGCCGCCGAGCTCGGCATCGGCGCGCTCGTCATGGGCTTCGCCGGGCCGGAGGCCGTCGGGCAGATGCGGGCGGCGTACGACGCCGCGCGCGCCGCGCGCAGCGGCGACAGCTTCGTCTCCACAGCGGTCAACGACCACTTCTCCGTGCTCTGCCCCACGATCGTCCTGGACGACGGGGCCGAGGCGCGCCGGATCGGGACGCGGGGGCAGCGCTTCTTCGCCCAGGCCATCGGGCACTGGTACGGCGGTACGGGCGTCCCCGACGAGGCGGTGGTGGAGGGCGCCGACGAGGCGGCCGAGATGCGTAAGGCAGCCGAGCAGGTGGTGGCGCGGCTGCACGAGCACGACATCCCCGTCCGGCCGAACGCCACCGCCACCTTCAACGCCGACCACGCCTATGGCACGGCCGAGGACGCCATCGCCCATGTGAAGCGGCTCAGGGACGCGGGCGCCGACGAGATCATGTGCCTGGTCCAGATGGGCACCGTCCCTCAGGCGGCCTGCATGGAGACCCTGCGGCAGTGGGGCGAGAAGGTCATCCCCTACTTCCGGGAGACGGCTTCGCGGGAGACGGCCTCGCGGGAGACGGCTTCGCAGGAGGCGGCTAGCCGGGGGACGGCCCGATAGCAGGGGATGCGCTTGCCCGCACCCATCCCGACAGGAAAAACAGCGGTGACCATGGGGGTCAGGCAGGATAATTTCTTCCCCCTCCCCTTGTGGGGGAGAACCTCGCACGGATACGGTGTCTTGACGCGAGGTTCTCCTGTGAAGGAAGAGGCATGACGGAAATTCTTGTGCAGGACATGGTGGGTGCGGACATAGCCGCCGCCAGGGTGGTGGACCACCCTGCCTGGCCCGAGCTCAAGAACGCGGTGGAGGAGATCCGTCCCTGGCAGTCCAAGGACGGCTCGATCGACTTCGACGCCGAGGGCGCGCCGTCCCGCGCGCTCGTCGAGAACGCCGTCGGCCGCATGACCGACGCGATCGAGCAGCTCTCCCCGCTGCTCCCGCACGACGCCGCCTACCACCGCGCCCTCGTCGCCGACCTGCGCGGCTGGGTGGACGGCGGATTCGCCGTGCCGGACTTCCTGGACTCCCTGCTCGCCTTCCACCCCGCGGCCGACCGCGTGGACGGACTGCAGCACCTGGTCGTCTTCCCGATGTACACCCAGAACGGCAACCCCGACCGCAACTTCGAAGCGGTCGTGCTGCGCATGGTCTGGCCGGAGTGGCTCGCCGAGCTGGAGGCCACCCGCTACGACAACCCGCTCTTCTGCGGCATCACCTTCGAGGACTTCACCGCGGGGTACGACACCCACTCCGCCGTGCTCTTCCCGGAGACCATCGCCGTGCGCGAGGCCCCCGAGCGCTTCACCTGGGGCGGCATCTTCTGCGACCGTGAGGCCGCCCGCTTCCGCAAGGTCACCGAGGCCGCCGTCGACATCCTGGGTCTCGAGCTGCCCGAGGACATCGCCGCCATGGTCGAGGACCAGGAGCGCTGCGAGAAGGCCTTCGTGCTCTGGGACATGGTCCACGACCGCACCCACAGCCACGGCGACCTGCCCTTCGACCCGTTCATGATCAAGCAGCGCCAGCCGTTCTGGATGTACGGCCTGGAGGAGCTCCGCTGCGACCTCACCGCCTTCAAGGAGGCCGTGAAGCTGGACGCCGAGGGCAATGCCCACGGCCGTGACGTGCAGTACGCCGTCCTGTTCGACCGGATGTTCCGCTTCCCGGTCTCCGGCGACCGCAACCGCAACTACGACGGTCTCGGCGGTCAGCTGCTCTTCGCGTACCTGCACAAGCACGACGTGGTGCGCTGGACCGACAACAAGCTGAAGATCGACTGGCAGCGCGCCCCCGAGGTCACCAACCAGCTCTGCGCCGAGATCGAGGAGCTGTACCGGGCGGGCATCGACCGCCCCAAGCTCGTCCACTGGTTCAAGGCGTACGAGCTCGTCTCCACCTACCTCGCCCCGCACCCGGGATCCCGCTGGGCCAAGGGCCCGGACGCCCTGGACCTGTCGCAGCCGCCGCGCAAGCTCGTGGACGACGTGCTTCCGGACGAGTTTCCCCTCAGCATGTTCTATGAGGCACTCGCCAAGAAACTGAAGGGCGTCATCGCCTCGGCCAAGGGGATCACTGCCGCGAACGCCGAGCGGGCCGCCGCGTGAGCATTCGCACCGAGAACGTGGAGGAGGGGACCATGAACGGCAACGGAAACGGCGGACCGCTCGACGGTGCCGTGATCGCGGTGGCCGGCGCGGCGGGCCCCGCGGGCCGTGCCGCGCTGCTGCGGCTGGCCGAGGCGGGAGCCACCGTGGTCGCCTCCGACGCGGACGCCGCCCGCCTCGCCGAGGCGGTCGACGCCGCCCGCTACGCCCACGGCGGCGCCACCGTCACCGGCGACACCGTCGACCTTTTCGACCTCGGCGCGGCCCGTGAGTGGGCCGACAAGACCGAGAAGGAGTTCGGGCGTATCGACGGCCTGGTCCACCTCGTTGGCGGCTGGCGCGGCAGCGCCACCTTCGCCGAGACCGACCTCGCCGACTGGGAGCTGCTCGAGAAGCTCCTGATCCGCACGGTGCAGTCGACGTCGCTCGCCTTCCACGACGCGCTGCTGCGCAGCGACCGCGGCCGGTACGTGCTGATCAGCGCCGCCGGCGCCTCGCAGCCCACCGCCGGCAACGCCGCCTACGCCGCCGCCAAGGCCGCCGCCGAGGCGTGGACGCTCGCCCTCGGCGACGACTTCCGCAAGGCGGGGGGCGAGGAAGGCCCCAAGGCCGCGGCTGCCATCCTGGTGATCAAGGCACTGGTGCACGACGCCATGCGCGCCGAGCGCCCCAATGCGAAGTTCGCGGGCTTCACGGACGTCAAGGAACTGGCCGAGGCCATCGCCGGTGTCTGGGACCGGCCCGCACGGGAAGTGAATGGACAGCGCCTGTGGCTGACCCCCAAGCCGTGATCCCCACCAAGACCGACGCGCGCCGGCACCACGATCCGTCCGTACGCGGGTTCGCCAGCGACAACTACGCCGGCGTACACCCGGAGGTGCTGGCCGCCGTCGCCCTGGCCAACGACGGCCATCAGGTCGCCTATGGCGAGGACGCGTACACCGAGCACCTCCAGCGGGTCATGCACAGCCACTTCGGCTCTTCCGCCGAGGCCTTCCCGGTGTTCAACGGCACCGGCGCCAACGTCACCGCGCTCCAGGCCCTCACCGACCGGTGGGGTGCGGTGATCTGCGCCGAGACCGCGCACATCAACGTGGACGAGGGCGGTGCCCCGGAGCGGATGGGCGGCCTCAAGCTGCTCACCGTCCCGACCCCGGACGGCAAGCTGACCCCCGAGCTCATCGACCGGCAGGCGTGGGGCTGGGAGGACGAGCACCGGGCCATGCCGCAGGTCGTCTCCCTCGCCCAGAACACCGAACTGGGCACGGTCTACACGCCGGACGAGATCCGGGCCATCGTGGAGCACGCCCACGCGCGCAACATGAAGGTCCACCTCGACGGCGCGCGGATAGCCAACGCCGCCGCCTCGCTGAACGTGCCGATGCGGGCGTTCACCAACGCGGTGGGCGTCGACGTCATCTCGTACGGCGGTACCAAGAACGGCATGATGTTCGGCGAGGCCGTGGTGGTCCTCAACCCGGACGCCGTCAGCCACATGAAGCATCTGCGCAAGCTGTCGATGCAGCTCGCCTCCAAGATGCGGTTCGTCTCCGTGCAGTTGGAGGCCCTGCTCACCAAGGACCTGTGGCTGCGCAACGCCCGCCACGCCAACGCCATGGCGCAGCGGCTCGCCGACGGTGTGCGCGGGGTGGACGGGGTGGAGATCCTCTATCCGGTCCAGGCCAACGCGGTCTTCGCGCGGCTGCCCCACGACGTGAGCGTGCGGCTGCAGAAGCGGTTCCGCTTCTACTTCTGGGACGAGGCCGCCGGTGACGTGCGGTGGATGTGCTCGTTCGACACCACCGAGGACGACGTGGACGCCTTCCTTCAGGCGCTGAAGGAAGAGATGACCCGCTGACGACCTGACCTCAGGCACCGTCACAGCGTGTATAGATATACGGCCGACCGGAAGTTGATTGACTTCCGGTCGGCCGTCTTCGTAGGGTCCCGGCGTATGGAACTCATCCAGAGCGCCCCGGAACTCTCCGGCTACCTCGCGGCGGACGAGGCGGTCGACCATCATCACCCCGTCGTACGGGAGACGGCCGCGCGGCTGCGCGCGGAGCACTCCGACGCATACTCATACGCCAAGGCGGCCTTCGAGTTCGTACGGGACGCCATCCCGCACTCGCAGGACTCCGGAGACCTCCGCGTCACCTGGCGCGCCTCGGACGTGCTGCGGCTTGGCACCGGCATCTGCTACGCCAAGTCGATCGCCCTGGTCGCGCTGTTGCGCGCGGCGTCGATTCCCGCGGGTCTCTGCTACCAGCGCCTGGCCGACGACGACGGCGGCAATCCGGTCGTCCATGGGCTGATCGCCCTCAAGCTGCCCGGCGAGGAGGCCTGGGTGCGGCAGGACCCGCGGGGGAACAGGCCCGGCATCGACGCCCAGTTCTCCCTCGACCGTGAACGGCTGGCCTTCCCCGTCCGCCCGGAGTCCAATGAAGTGGACTATCCGGTACTCTATGCTGAACCGCACCCGGTGGTCCTGGCTGCCCTGAAGGCCGCCCCGGACCGCCCGTACCTGTGGAAGACGCTTCCCACCGAACTCTGACGACCGACCATCGACGACGGACATCCGAACGGCGGATCATGACCCTGCAGCTCACCGTGGACGACGCGGTACGCACCCTCGTGCCCGACTTCACCGCGCTCGCCATCGAGGCCCACGGCCTGGTCAACGGGCCCAGTGACGAGGCCAGTTCGGCCCTCCTCGACGACGCGGCCCGCCGCCTCGCCGACCGCCTGGGCGGCCGCGCGCCGCACGAGGACGCGCACATGGCGGCCTGGCGCGCCGCCTACACGGCCTTCGGCGCCAAGCCGTCCCGGACCCGTAACTCCGCCGAGGCGCTCGCCAAGCGCGCCCTCGCCGACGGCGGCCTGCCCCGCATCAACCGCCTCGTCGACGCCTACAACGCGATCAGCGTGGCCCATCTCATCCCCGTCGGCGGCGAGGACCTCGACCGGATCCGCGGCGGGATGCGGCTCGTACGGGCCACCGGCACCGAGCCCTTCGTCACCGTCGCCGGCGGCGAGGAGAGCGTGGAACACCCCGACGCGGGCGAAATCGTGTGGTGCGACGACGAGGGCGTCACCTGCCGCCGCTGGAACTGGCGCCAGGGCCCGCGCACCCGGCTGGAGGAGAGCTCGGTCAATGCGATCTTCCTCCTGGAGAGCCTCGCGCCGATGACCCTCGCCGAGCTGGAGGAGGCGGGCGCCGAGCTCGCCGAATCGCTCCAGAAGCTCAGCCCGGGCGCGGAGCTCGCCGTCCGCACCCTCACCGCCTGAGCGGACCCCTGCCGCCCGACCGGATCGCCCGGTCTCAGTCGCGCACCTGCGCCGGCTCCGGAGCCGTACCCCCGAGGTGCGCGGGCACCCACCAGGTGTCGTCCGCGTCCTTGGGGCGTACGGGATAGGCGCGCTGGGCGGCCTCCAGGAGCTCCTGGACGCGCTCGCGCAGCCGCCGGGTGATCGCACCCGCGTACTGGTCGGTGGGCGCCTCCACGGGCTCCCCGACCCGGATCGTCACCGGGATGTGGCTGCGCTTGAAGTTCCGCGGCCGGCCCTTCGTC
>NZ_BMQQ01000035.1:0-18794 GCF_014648195.1 Streptomyces purpureus | reverse complement strand
CAGATCCGCTGCGTGCCCCACAGCGCCATCGGGATCAGCGGGACGCCCGCCTCCTGGGCCAGGCGCGCCGCGCCCGACTTGAAGCTCTTGAGCGTGAAGGACTGCGAGATCGTGGCCTCGGGGAAGATCCCGACGATCTCCCCTGACCGCAGGGAGTCCAGGGCGTGCTGGTACGACGCCTCACCCTGCTTGCGGTCCACCGGGATGTGCTTCATGCCGCGCATCAGCGGGCCGGAGATTTTGTGGCGGAAGACCGCGTCCTTCGCCATGAACCGCACCAGCCGCTTCTGCGGCAGCGCCGCCAGGCCCGCGAAGATGAAGTCCAGATAGCTGATGTGGTTGCAGACCAGCACCGCGCCGCCCTGCCGCGGGATGTGCTCCGAACCCTGAGTGTCGATCTTCAGGTCCAGCGCCTTGAACATCCCGAGTGCGGCGCCGATGACCGGCCGATAGACAAGCTCTGCCATCTTGGGAGAGACCCTTCGTGTGTGCCTGGGGAGGTTCTCCCGGCGGAAGTTACGCAGCCGTAGGTTTTCGGCATTGGGGCCGATCGTGCCCCATGTGCGCCGCGCTGGCCAGTCCTGACGCTTTTCGGCGGGGAGATTCCGGAGAGATTCTCGTCACGTGCGACCGGCGGAAACAAGCCGGTCGGCGCGGGTAGGCGACCTGCCAGGGTCGTAACGGACATGGCGGGAGCGGGAATCCGCAGGACCCCGTGCGACGCTGCACAGGGCGTGGAAGTGACGGACAGGTACGGGAGGCACACGGTGGTGACAGGGGAGCGCGAGGGCGCGCGGCGTCTGGGCGCCGACGAGCTGGGCGGCGCCCGGCTGGGAGAGCGCGCGACGCTCGTCCAGTTCTCGAGCGCCTTCTGCCAGCCTTGCCGAGCCACCCGGCGGACCCTGGCGGAGGTCGCGAGCATGATCGACGGCGTAGGGCATGTGGAAATCGACGCGGAGGAGCACCTCGGGCTCGTCCGTGACCTCGGCATCGTCAAGACCCCCACCGTGCTCGTCCTCGACAGCGCGGGCCGGATCGTCCGCAGAGCGGCCGGGCAGCCCCGCAAGGCCGATGTCATCGCGGCTCTGGGAAGGGCGGTCAGACCCTCGTGATCCATCTCCCACACCCCGGTTCGCACTTGACTGCACCTGCCAACCATCGCCACGCTGGCGCCGTGCCCCAGGAACTCCTTCTTTACGGGCGGGCCCATGTGGATCTGGCCCGCAACGCGAGTGCGCGCTGTCCGGGTGACTGAGCAGCCACGGACCCGCACGCATCCCCCGCAGAAGGAAACCCCATGACGGTCTCACCCGAGCTCCGCATCCCGCGCCCGGCCACCACCGAACCCGCCTTTGCCCCCTCCGACCTGCTCCGCTCCGTCTTCCGGCGGCACGCGGCGGGTGTCGCGGTCATCACCGCCCAGGGGGAGCGTCCCGTCGGCTTCACCGCCACCTCGCTGAACTCCGTCGCGGCCGAGCCGCCGCTGGTCTCCTTCGGGGTGGGCACCGGCTCGTCGAGCTGGCCCGTGGTCGCCGAGGCCGAGTACATCGGTGTGCACATACTCGGCGAGCACCAGAGCGAGCTGGCCGCCACCTTCGCCCGCAGCGGCGCCGACCGCTTCGCGGCCCCCACCAGCTGGCGCCCGGGCCCCGAGGGCGTGCCCGTCCTCGACGGCGTCCTCGCCTGGATGGTGTGCCGGGTCGTCGCCCGCGTACCCGCCGGTGACCACCGCATCGTGGTCGCGCAGGCGGTCGCCGGTGACCCCACCGGCCAGGGCCGCCCGCTCCTCTACCACCAAGGGCGCTTCAACGCTCTGCGGGACTGAAAATCTCCGGTTACGGAGCGTTGGCAAGGTCACAGTACCGAGCGCTTGCTTACTGGGAACGTATTGGATGTACTGACGAGTAACATTTCGTGAGGGGCGTCAGCCGCCCCGAACGGAAACCGTCCCTTCAGGCGCCTATGCTGCGTGCAACAAGGCAGCCCAGTAATGACGATGCAGTAGGAGAGCCGGCGTGAGCTTGAGGATCGTAGTAGCTGTTAAGTACGTGCCCGACGCGACCGGCGACCGACACTTCGCCGACGACCTGACCGTCGACCGGGACGACGTCGACGGCCTGCTGTCGGAGCTCGACGAGTACGCGGTCGAGCAGGCGCTCCAGATCGCCGAGGACGCTGACGACGCCGAGATCACCGTCGTCACCGTCGGTCCCGAGGACGCCAAGGACGCGCTGCGCAAGGCGCTGTCGATGGGCGCCGACAAGGCCGTCCACGTCGAGGACGACGACCTGCACGGCAGCGACGTCATGGGCACCTCGCTGGTGCTCGCCAAGGCGATCGAGAAGACCGGCTACGACGTCGTCATCTGCGGCATGGCCTCGACGGACGGCACCATGGGTGTCCTCCCGGCGATCCTGGCCGAGCGCCTGGGCGTCCCGCAGGTCACCCTGCTCTCCGAGGTCAAGGTCGAGGACGGCAAGGTCACCGGCCGCCGCGACGGCGACTCCGCGTCCGAGCAGCTGGAGGCGTCCCTGCCGGCCGTCGTGTCCGTGACGGACCAGTCGGGCGAGGCCCGCTACCCGTCCTTCAAGGGCATCATGGCCGCCAAGAAGAAGCCGGTGGAGTCCCTGGACCTGTCGGACCTGGAGATCGACGCCGACGAGGTCGGCCTCGAGGGCTCCTGGACCAAGGTCGACTCGGCCGCCGAGCGTCCGGCGCGCACCGCGGGCACGATCGTCAAGGACGAGGGCGAGGGCGGCAAGCAGCTGGCCGAGTTCCTCGCGAGCCAGAAGTTCATCTAGCCGCTCCTCCGGGGCGCGCCGCCCCGGTGCCGGCTCAGGCTCGCGCAGAGCCACCGACCGCCCCCAGATTCTTCGTTCGCAGGAGATTGAAGTCCCATGGCTGAAGTTCTCGTCTACGTCGACCACGTGGACGGCGCCGTCCGCAAGCCCACCCTGGAGCTGCTGACCCTGGCCCGCCGCATCGGCGAGCCCGTCGCCGTCGCCCTCGGCGCCGGTGCCGAGGCGACCGCCCCGGCCCTCGCCGAGCACGGCGCGGTCAAGGTCCTCACGGCCGACGCGCCCGAGTTCGCCGACTACCTCGTCGTCCCGAAGGTCGACGCGCTGCAGGCCGCGTACGAGGCTGTCTCGCCGGCCGCCGTGCTCGTCCCGTCCTCCGCCGAGGGCAAGGAGATCGCGGCCCGCCTCGCGGTCCGTATCGGCTCCGGCATCATCACCGACGCCGTCGACCTCGAGGCCGGCGACGAGGGTCCGGTCGCGACGCAGTCCGCGTTCGCCGCCTCCTTCACCACCAAGTCCCGTGTCTCCAAGGGCACCCCGGTCATCACGGTCAAGCCGAACTCGGCCGCCGTCGAGGCCGCCCCGGCCGCGGGCACCGTCGAGGCCCTGTCGGTCTCCTTCGGCGAGCTGGCCACCGGCACCAAGGTCGTCGCCCGCACCCCGCGTGAGTCGACCGGCCGCCCCGAGCTGACCGAGGCCGCGATCGTGGTCTCCGGCGGCCGTGGCGTCAACGGCGCCGAGAACTTCTCGATCATCGAGGCGCTCGCCGACTCCCTCGGCGCGGCCGTCGGTGCCTCGCGTGCCGCCGTCGACGCCGGCTGGTACCCGCACTCCAACCAGGTCGGCCAGACCGGCAAGTCGGTCTCGCCGCAGCTGTACATCGCCTCCGGCATCTCCGGTGCGATCCAGCACCGCGCGGGTATGCAGACCTCGAAGACGATCGTGGCGATCAACAAGGACGCCGAGGCCCCGATCTTCGAGCTGGTCGACTACGGCATCGTCGGCGACCTCTTCGACGTCGTTCCGCAGCTGACCCAGGAGATCCAGTCCCGCAAGGGCTGACCTGCTGCTTCGTCCGGCCCGGGGGCCGCGCGGTGATCTTTCACCGGGCGGCCCCCGGTCGTTTCGGACAACCATTGACTCAGGTCCCGGCGGACTACTAACTTCGCTATACGGATTGTTGATTCCGTGAAGCGGAAAAGAGAAGGGTGTGGGAATGGGTCAGCAGGAGAAGGTGGCAACGAGCCTCGCGGGTGGCGTCAGCGAGGCCATCAGCGCCTCCCTCGAAACCGTGGACGCCGAACTCGCCCGCCGCTACCCCGGCGACCCCGGCACCCGCCAGCCCGTCCACACCGTCTACGTCCCCGGTGACGTCTTCGACGCCGGCACCATCCGCTCCTGGGGCGACCAGGCCCTCGCCGCCCTCGACGAGCACGCCCCCGACGCCGCCTCCTTCGGCGCCGTCCTCGGCCTTCCCGACGCCCTCGCCGAGGACATCCACGCGCGCGTACGGGCCAAGCTGGAGCGCGAGCCGATCGAGGACCTCCGGGTCGACTTCGAGGACGGCTACGGCGGCCAGGACGAGGACACCCACGCCGCCCGCGCGGCGCGGATCATCTCCGAGGCGTACGCCTCCGGGACCGCCGCCCCCTACATGGGCATCCGGATGAAGTGCATGGAGGCCGCCGTCCGCGACCGGGGCATCCGCACCACCGACATCTTCCTCACCGGCCTCATGGAGCACGGCGGCCTGCCCGACGGCCTCGTCCTCACCCTCCCCAAGGTCACCTACCCCGAGCAGGTCTCCGCCTTCGTCCGCCTCCTCGAAGCCTTCGAGAAGGCCCACGGCCTCGACGCCGGCCGCCTCGGCTTCGAGATCCAGATCGAGACCAGCCAGTCCATCCTGGCCGCCGACGGCACCGCCGCCGTCGCCCGCATGATCGACGCCGCCGAGGGCCGCGCCACCGGCCTGCACTACGGCACCTTCGACTACAGCGCCTGCCTCGGTGTCTCCGCCGCCTACCAGGCCAGCGACCACCCCGCCGCCGACCACGCCAAGGCGATCATGCAGGTCGCCGCAGCCGGCACCGGCGTACGGGTCTCCGACGGCTCCACCAACGTCCTGCCCGTCGGCTCCACCGAGCACGTCCACGAGGCCTGGCGCCTGCACTACGGTCTCACCCGCCGCGCCCTGGCCCGCGCCTACTACCAGGGCTGGGACATGCACCCCGGGCACATCCCCACCCGCTACGCCGCCGTCTTCGCCTTCTACCGCGAAGGCTTCGAGACCGCCGCCAAGCGCCTGTCCGCCTACGCCAACCAGGCCGGCGGCGACGTCATGGACGAGCCGGCCACCGCCAAGGCGCTCAGCTCCTACCTGCTGCGCGGCATCGACTGCGGAGCCCTCGACACCGCCGAGGTGGCCGCCCTGACCGGCCTGACCCGCGCCGACCTCGACCGCTTCGCCTCCCCGCGCCGCGGCGACCTCACCGCGAACGCCCAGTAACCCCCGCGCCACCGGTGCTGTCATCGCCGCCCCGTACCCTGTACGCGTTCATCACACAACGCCACAGGGAACGGGGCAGCGGTGTCATCGGGGGAGAACGAGCGGCTGGCCGGCCGCTACCGGATCGTGCGCCAGCTGGGGCGCGGGGGCATGGGCGTCGTCTGGCGCGCCGTCGACGAGGTGCTCGGCCGTGAGGTTGCCGTCAAGGAACTGCGGACGTACACCGACGCGGCCGCGCCGGAACTGGCCGATCTGCGCCTGAGGATGCAGCGGGAAGCGCGGGCCGCCGCCCGCGTCCGCCATCCCGGAGTGGTCGCCGTCCACGACGTGACCGAGCACGACGGCCGCCCCATCATCGTCATGGAGCTCGTCGACGGCCCCTCGCTCGACGGCGTGCTGGGCGAGCGCGGCGTCCTGGACCCGCGTGAGGCCGCCGGGATCGGCGCCCGGGTGCTGGAGGCGCTCGCCGCCGCCCACGACGTCGGAGTGCTCCACCGGGACGTCAAACCGGGCAACATCCTGCTCGACCGCACCGGCCGGGTCGTCCTCACCGACTTCGGCATCGCCGCCATGGAGGACCCGGGCGACGGCTCCACCACCCACCTGACCCGCAGTGGCGAGATCGTCGGCTCGCTCGACTACCTGGCACCCGAGCGCGCCCAGGGCCAGGACCCCGGTCCGGCATCCGACGTATGGGCGCTCGGCGCGACGCTGTACGCGGCCGTGGAGGGCGCCTCACCCTTCCGTCGTACGTCGACCTGGTCGACGCTCACCGCGATCGTCGTGGAGCCGCTGCCGGAGCCCCACAGGGCCGGTGCCCTCGGGCCCGTGCTCCAGCAGCTGATGCACAAGGACCCCGCCCAGCGCCCCGACGCCCGTACGGCGGCCCAGATGCTCGCCGCCGTAGCCCAGCAGCCCGTCGACCAGCTCCCCGGGGCCCAGGCGCCGCCCGTCGCGCCCGCCCCCGCGCGCGTGGCGACGGAGCTCAACGTCGCCCCGCACCAGCCCCAGGGGTTCGGCCCGGCCACGCCTCCGCCGTCGCAGGCACCGGTACCGGCGCCGCCCGCCCCGTCCGGCCCGGCGCCTCGCAAGAGCCGTACGACGGCGCTGGTCGCCGCGAGCGTGGCCGCAGTGCTGCTCGTCGGAGGCGGTGTCACGTACGGCCTCATGGACCGGGGCGGCGACGCCTCCGGCGGGCGGGAGCAGCTCGCCGGGGGAGAGGTGCGCAGCCCCGAGGCGGACCCCGGCCACGCCATGGACCCGTCCGGCGCCGCCTCCGCCCCGGCCGGCACCCCCAGCGGGACACCCTCCAAGGCCGCGCCCAAGAAGCCGCCGCCGGTCTCCCCGCAGCCCCCGGCGCCCGGGAAGGACCCCGGCGACCAGGGCACGGGCGGTTCGGCGGGCTCCCGGGGCGCCGACGGCGGCTCGACCACGACCGGCGGCAGCACCGGCGGCAAGGGCACCACCGGCGGCGGCTCCACCATCACGACGGGCGGTACGGGCGGCGAACCGGCCCCCGCCCCCGTCTGCCACCCCAAGGGCGGCGGCATGTACAACTGCGAGGTGTACCGCACCGCCAAGACCTACCGTCACGACGGTGGCGAGGCGGGCATCCTCAACGCGGGCACCAACTACTTCTACTGCCAGGCCAACCTGGGGCGCCGCGAGACCCACGGCCAGTGGACCAACGTCTGGTGGGCCAAGACCGACGACGACCGCGGCAACAGGGGCGTCTACTTCAGCCTCGTCTACATCAAGGGCGGCGACAACGACGCGCCCCTGCCGGGCCTGCCCGTCTGCTGAGCAAGCCATGCGGCCGGGCACACCCGGCCGCACCGCCCCTACGCGTCGTGCGGCGGGATCTCGCCCGAGCCCCGCGCGATGAGGACCGGCGTGAGCTCCACCCGGGCCGGGGCGTCGTCGAAGCCGTCCAGGCGCCGGAAGAGCCGCTCCGCGGCCGTCCGCCCCAGCGCGGCGGCGTCCTGGGCTATGACGGTGATGCCGAGCAGGTCCGCGAGCTCGATGTCGTCGAAGCCGACCAGCGCGACCGGCCGTTGGTGCCCGGCCAGGGTCCGTACGGCCGTCACGGTCACGCGGTTGTTGCCCGCGAAGAGCGCGGTGACCGGCTGAGGTCCCGTCACCATGGCCGTGACGGCGTCCCGTACCCGCTCCGGGGCCGTCGGGCCCAGCGACATCCACGCGGGATCCACCGGCAGCCCGGCGTCCTCCATCGCCGCGTGGTAGCCGCGCAGCCGCTCCGTCGCGGTGTGGATGCGCGGCTGGTCGCCGATGAAGCCGATCCGCCGGTGGCCGTGCGCGACAAGGTGGGCGACGCCCTCGCGGGCCCCGCCGAAGCTGTCGGAGAGGACGACGTCGGCGTCGATCCGGCCGGCCGGCCGGTCCACGAAGACCGTCGCGATGCCCGCCTTGATCTCCGGCTCCAGATAGCGGTGGTCGGTACCGGCCGGGATCACGATCAGACCGTCGACGCGACGAGCGCACAGAGCCAGCGCCAACTCCTGTTCCCGGTCCGGGTCCTCGGCGCTGGAGCCGTTGATGAGCAGCGCGCCGTGCGCCCGCGCCACCTCCTCCACGGCGCGGCTGAGCGGACCGTAGAAGGGGTCGGCGAGATCCTCCAGGACCAGCCCGATGGAAGCCGTACGGCCCTTGCGCAGCACCCGGGCGCTGTCGTTACGCCGGAAACCCAGCGCCTCGATGGCCTCCTGGACGCGGCGCTCGGTGTCCGGCGTGACCCCGGGCTCGCCGTTGACCACCCGCGAGACCGTCTTGAGGCCCACGCCGGCACGGGCCGCGACGTCCTTCATCGTCGGCCGGATGCCGTAGCGGTGGTCGGTGCGGCGGGCGTTGTCGGCCACAGTGCGCTGTCCTGTTCGTCTCGTCCGGAGTCATGGGAGGCTGTGCCGTCGAGCATAGGGCCTGGACAACGTTGTCAGGTGCAGGGAGACTGTTCCTACGCACCCTTCCCTGCCCCTGTCCACCTGGAGAATCGCGCCCATGCTTACCGACCTCGTCGTCGCGCTCGACATCGGTGGTACCAAGATCGCCGGTGCGTTGGTCGACGGCGACGGGCGGATCCTCGTACGGGCGCAGCGCCGGACGCCTGCCCGCGAGGACGGCGAGACGGTGATGCGGGCGGTCGAGGCGGTCGTCGACGAGCTCGCCGCCTCGTCCCTGTGGCCGCTGGCCGGCGCCGTCGGCATCGGCAGCGCCGGGCCGGTGGACGCCGGTGCCGGTACGGTCAGCCCGGTCAACGTGCCCGGCTGGCGCGACTATCCGCTGGTCGAGCGGGTCCGCCGGGCGACCGGTGGCCGGCCCGTGACCCTGGTCGGCGACGGGGTCGCCATGACGGCGGCCGAACACTGGCAGGGCGCCGCGCGCGGCTACGACAACGCCCTGTGCATGGTCGTCTCGACCGGGGTCGGCGGCGGCCTCGTCCTCGGCGGTGCCCTGCACCCCGGCCCCACGGGCAACGCGGGACACATCGGCCACGTCTGTGTGGAGCTGAACGGCGACCCGTGCCCGTGCGGTGGGCGCGGCTGTGTGGAGCGGATCGCCAGCGGCCCCAACATCGCCCGCCGGGCCCTGGAAAACGGCTGGCGGCCGGGGCCTGACGGCGACGCCACCGCCGCGGCGGTGGCCGCGGCCGCCCGGGCCGGCGACCCCGTCGCGACCGCCTCCTTCGCCCGCGCGGCCCAGGCCCTGGCCGCCGGCATCGCGGCCACCGCCAGCCTGGTCGAGATCGAGATCGCGGTGGTCGGCGGGGGAGTGGCCGGTGCGGGCGACGTCCTGTTCGACCCGCTGCGGCGGGCGCTGCGCGACTACGCCACGCTCTCCTTCGTCCGGCACCTGACCGTCGCCCCGGCGCTCACCGGCACCGACGCGGGCCTGCTGGGCGCGGCCGCCGCCGTGTCCCCCCGCCGTACGGGCGGCGCGCCGGTCAGCCTCACCGGCTGAGCCGCCCGGCCGCCCCTGCAACGATGCGTCGGCACGCCGCCGTTCAGCGGTGCGCCGACGCGCTGCCGTTCAGCGACTGTCGGGTGTCCGCTGGACCACGACCACCAGGAACGCGTCCGACTCCAGATCCATCACGACCTCCGCCGGCTGGCCCTCGTCCCGGCGTTTCCGGGCGAACTCCTCGGCCGGCCAGCTTCCGCGGGGACCCCCCGCGGGGAACCTCTCCAGCACCGTGCGACGCATCGCGCACCCCCTCGTCATTGCCGGACCCAACGTCCCTCCGTCCCGGAGTGTTACGGCCGAACGGACCCGGCGGCCCGTTCAGTGAGACGTTGCACATCCTGGTCCGGT
This sequence comes from Streptomyces purpureus, assembly GCF_014648195.1. Lineage (GTDB taxonomy): Bacteria > Actinomycetota > Actinomycetes > Streptomycetales > Streptomycetaceae > Streptomyces > Streptomyces purpureus. Next base: position 9,164 of record NZ_BMQQ01000035.1, on the reverse strand, counting down.
TCGACCCGGGCGCGTGCGAACCGCGACGGAGAGTCATCGGGATCCGACCCGTCCGGTACCGGACGGGGGTTTCCGTGGCAGGGTGTTGCGGGCAAGCCACTGAGGGCTACGGATAAGGGGGAACTGTGATCGTCTGGATCAACGGTGCGTTCAGTGCGGGCAAGACCAGCGCCGCGCGCGAACTGATCGACCTGATCCCGCACAGCACCTTGTACGACCCCGAACTCACCGGCACCGCGGTGCGCTCCCTGCTTCCGCACAAGCGCCTCGCGGAGGTCAACGACGTCCAGGAGCTGCCGATATGGCGCCGGATGGTCGTCGACACCGCCGCGGCGCTGCTCGCCGAGGTCGCTGGGGTGCTGGTGGTGCCGATGACACTGCTGCGACAGGAGTACCGCGACGAGATATTCGGCGGCCTCGCGGCCCGGCGCATCGAGGTCTGCCATGTGGCACTGACCCCGGACGAAACGATCCTGCGCGGACGGATCGCGGGACGCGAGGAGTACGCCGACGACCCCGAGGCCAACGAACGCGTACGGCAATGGTCGTACGACCACCTGGAGCCGTACCGCGCGGCCCTCGGCTGGATCACCACCGACGCCCATCTCGTCGACAACTCCGCCCTCACCCCGGCGGGCACCGCCGAGGCCATCGCGCGGGCCGTGCACACCGGCGAGGCGGGCGCCTGCGCGATCGTGCAGACGCCGGAGCCGACCGGCGAGACGCTGGCCGCCGGGGTGCTCCTCTTCGACGAGGAGGACCGGGTCCTCCTCGTCGACCCCACCTACAAGCCCGGCTGGGAGTTCCCCGGCGGAGTCGTCGAGCGCGGCGAGCCGCCCGCCCGCGCCGGGATGCGGGAGGTCGCCGAGGAGATCGGCCTCGAACTCGACACCGTCCCGCGCCTCCTGGTCGTCGACTGGGAACGGCCCACGCCCCCCGGCTACGGCGGCCTGCGCCTGCTCTTCGACGGCGGCCGGCTGACCGGCGGGGAGGCGCGGCGGCTGCTCCTGCCCGGCGCCGAACTGCGCGGCTGGCGGTTCGTCACCGAGGAGGAGGCCGCCGAACTCCTGCCCCCGGTCCGCTACCAGCGGCTGCGCTGGGCGCTACGGGCCCGGGAACGCGCCACCGTCCTCAACCTGGAAGGCGGCGTCCCGGTCTAGCGCCCGGGCTGCGGCGTGGCGGCCGCATCCCGTGCGGCCGCCTCGCCCAGCCGCGCCGCCGCGTCCACGGTCAGCGGCTCGCCGTGGCCGAAGCAGACCGTCGACGGGGCGAGCGCGGCGAGCCGCCGCATCGACGCCTTGGCCCGCTCCCGGTCCACATGGAAGACCCCGAACGTCACCCCCTGCACCGCCGCGACCGTGTCGCCCGTGAACAGCACGCCATGCCGTGGCAGATGGACACCGATCGAACCGTCCGTGTGGCCGGGGGTGTGCACCACCACGGCCCCGCCCCCGAAGTCGAGCACGTCACCGTCCTCCAGTTCGCGGTCGACCGGGGTCGGCGGGGCCTCGGGGACGGTGAGCCCGTGCTCGTACAGCGGGATCTCCCAGTCCAGCAGGTCCGGTTCCGGGACGGGCGCCTCGCCCCGGATCACCGGAGCGTCCAGGCGGTGGGCGAGGATCCGGGCGCCGTACCGGCCGGCGAGCTCCCCGGCCGAGCCGACATGGTCGCGGTGGCAGTGGGTGAGCACGATCCGGCGCAGGTTCCCGGGCCGCAGCCCGGCCTCGCGTATCGCCTGCTCGATGTCGTCGGCGGCGCCGGTCCACCCGGCGTCGACCAGGGTCAGCTCGTCGCCGTCGCGCCAGAGGTAGGCCTGGCCGATGGCGAAGCGGAGCATGTGCAGTTGAGGGCACACCTCGGTGAAGTCCATACGGCGAACGTACGTATGCGAGGACGTCCGCCGCAGCGGTCTACGCTCCTGGCGATTTCCGCCGAGCGCGGAACCGGCGCGCAGCGCGGCGCGCCGGTTCCCCGCCCGGCGCCGCTCAACCCTTCTTGGACTGGGCGTAGTTCACCAGGAAGTGCGCCTCGGCCACCGAGAGCCGCTCCAGCTCCTCGGGGGACACGGACTCGTTGACGGCGTGGATCTGGGCCTCCGGGTCGCTCAGGCCGATCAGCAGGATCTCCGCCTGCGGGTAGAGCGCGGCGAGCGTGTTGCACAGCGGGATCGAGCCGCCCATGCCCGACGTCTGCATCTTCTGGCCCGGGTACGCGATCTCCATCGCCTCGGCCATCGAGGTGTACGCCGGGCTCGTGACGTCCGCCAGGAACGGCTGGCCCTGGCCGACCTGTTCGAAGGAGACCCGGGCGTTCCACGGCACCCGCTTCTCGATGTGCGCGTACAGCAGGCGCGTCGCCTCGGCCGCGTCCTGGCCGGGCGGCACCCGCAGGCTGATCTGCGCGCGGGCCGTGGCCGGGATGGACGGGGTCGCACCGGCGACCGGGTGGCAGTCGATACCGATGACCGTCACGGCCGGACGGGCCCAGATACGGTCGGCGACCGTGCCGTTGCCGGGCAGCCCCACGCCGTCGAGGACACGGGCGTCGCGGCGGAAGTCGCCCTCGGGGTACTGCACTCCGTCCCACACGGCGTCCGCCGGCAGACCGTCGATGACGGTGGAGCCGTCCTCGGCCCGCAGGGTGTCGAGGACGCGGATGAGCGCGGCAAGCGCGTCGGGCGCGGCGCCGCCGAACTGACCCGAGTGCAGGTTCCCTTCGAGGGTGTCGATCCGCACCCGGATCATCGTCATACCGCGCAGCGTCGCCGTCACCGTCGGCAGGCCGACCCGGAAATTACCGGTGTCGCCGATCACGATCGCGTCGGCGGCGAGGAGATCGGGGTGCGCCTCGGCGTACCGCTCAAGACCGCCCGTACCCTGCTCCTCGGAGCCCTCGACGATCACCTTCACCGTGACCGGCACGCCGCCGTTCGCCTTGAGGGCGCGCAGCGCCAGCAGGTGCATGATGAAGCCGCCCTTGCAGTCGGCGGCGCCGCGGCCGTACCAGCGGCCGTCCCGCTCGGTCAGCTCGAACGGCGGGCTCAGCCACGCCGACTCGTCCAGCTTGGGCTGGACGTCGTAGTGGGCGTAGAGCAGGACGGTCGGGGCCCCGGCCGGGCCGGGCAGTACGCCGTACACCGACTGGGAGCCGTCGGGGGTGTCGAGGAGCGCCACGTCCTGGAAGTCCTCGGCGCGCAGTGCGTCGGCCACCCAGTTCGCCGCCGCCTCGCACTCGCTCCGCGGGGCCACGGCCTCGTCCGCCACCGACTCGAAGGCCACCAGCTCCGCGAGCTCCGCCTTGGCGCGGGGCAACAGGGATGCGACGGTCTCGGCGATCGGATTCGCGGTCATGGGCACGCTCCTCGTGGGTGCGACGTTATGGAGTGACGGAGTGCGTGACGTCGAGCCATGTGACGGGTGAGCCGCCACGCGTGACGCCTGCGATCGCTGTGTGTGGTGTGGCAGCGAACGCACGGGCGATCCTCCCACAGAGGGGCGATCGCTACCGCGCCGTAGGATGCCGTGAAGAGCATGGACCACTGGTCGGATCAGGAGCAGAAGCACATCGTGAGCAGCGAGAACGCAGACGCCGGAACCACTCGGCCCGGCCCGGCGGAGCCCGGTCGGGCATCGTCCGAGCCCGTGCCGTCCGAGCCGGTCGCATCCGGGTCGGAGCCGGCCGAGTCCGTGCCGTCCGAGCCGGAGCCGTCCGAGCCCGTCACGTTCGGGTCGGAGCCGGCCGAGTCCGTGTCCGCCGAGGGCGACGACCTGCCGCCGGGCTCCGGGGAGTCGGGCGCCGGGGCGTCGGACACGGAACCGGACGCCGAGGCGGCCGGGTCGGCACGCGCGGCGGCCGTGTGGGACGTGGTCGTGGTCGGCGCCGGGCCCGCCGGAGCTTCCGCCGCCTACGCGGCGGCCGTCGCCGGACGCCGGGTCCTCCTGCTGGAGAAGGCCGAGCTGCCCCGCTACAAGACCTGCGGCGGCGGCATCATCGGACCCTCCCGCGACGCGCTGCCGCCCGGCTTCGAACTGCCCCTCCAGGACCGGGTGCACGCCGTCACGTTCTCGATGAACGGCAAGTTCGCCCGTACCCGCCGCTCCCGGCGGATGCTGTTCGGGCTCATCAACCGGCCGGAGTTCGACGCCGGACTCGTCGAACAGGCCCAGAAGGCGGGCGCCGAGCTGCGCACCGGCGTGACCGTCTCCCGGGTCGAGCAGCATGGCACGGCCGTACCGGACCGGCGGACCGTCGCGGTCGTCCTCGCCGACGGCGAGACCGTACTCGCGCGGGCGGTCGTCGGCGCCGACGGCAGCGCCAGCCGCATAGGAGCTCATGTCGGCGTCAAGCTCGACCAGGTGGACCTCGGTCTGGAGGCGGAGATCCCCGTGCCGCCCTCGGTCGCCGAGGACTGGGCGGGCCGTGTGCTCATCGACTGGGGCCCGATGCCCGGCAGTTACGGATGGGTTTTCCCCAAGGGCGACACGCTCACCGTCGGGGTCATCTCGGCGCGGGGCGAGGGCACGGCGACCAAGAGGTACATGGAGGACTTCATCGCCCGGCTCGGCCTCGCCGGGTTCGAGCCGGCCATCTCCTCGGGGCATCTCACCCGCTGCCGCAGCGACGACTCGCCGCTTTCCCGGGGCAGGGTGCTGGTCTGCGGCGACGCGGCCGGTCTCCTCGAACCCTGGACGCGCGAGGGCATCTCCTTCGCGCTGCGCTCGGGGCGCCTCGCGGGGGAGTGGGCGGTACGGATCGCGGAGTCCCACGACGCCGTGGACGCCCGGCGTCAGGCCCTCAACTACGCCTTCGCGATCAAGGCGGGGCTCGGCGTGGAGATGGCGGTCGGGCGGCGGATGCTGGCGCTCTTCGAGCGGCGGCCGGGCCTGCTGCACGCGGCGGTGACCGGACTGCGTCCCGTGTGGCGCGCCTTCGCCGACATCACGCGCGGCACGACGACTCTGGCCGGCCTCGTACGTACGCACGGTCTGGCGCGCCGGGCCCTGGACCTCCTGGACCGCCAGATGCCCGAGGCCCGTACGGATCGGCACGGGGACGAGCGGACGGACGAGCGGGCGGAGCGCCCGGCGGATCAGCGGGCCGAGCGGAGCGCGCCGGACCAGGCGTGATTCACGGCCGGGTCGGGCCCGGGGCGGGCCTCGGGGCCGGTCGGCCGGACGTCGGCGTCGGGTCCCGGGGCGTCGGGCTTGCGGGACGCCGTGCGCGTACGGCGGTGGTGGCCGTACGGCCGTGGCACCCGTACGGCGGTAGTGACCGTCCGGCCGCGCGACCCGGCCGCGAGGCGCGCGCGTAGGCCAGTGCCCGTACGGCGGTTGCGGCCTTCCGGTCGTGAGGCCCGGCCCTGGGGCGCGCGCGTACGGGGGCAGTGGCCGTACGGCCGTAGCGCCCGTACGGCGGTGGTGGCCGTCCAGCCGTGAGCCCCGGCCGCGGGGCGCCGCGCGCGTAGGCCGGCAGTGCCCGTACTGCGTTAGTGGCCGTCCGGCCGCGCGACCCGGCTGCCCGAAGGCCGGCGCATGGCGGCGCGTCCCCGCCGGTCGTCTCACGCGGTCGTCGTGAGGCGGAACACCGGGTGCTTGGGGGCGATGGCGCGCAGCTCCTCGTCGGAGGAGTCCGGGCCGACACCGCCGAAGAAGACCCCGACCTCGACCTTCCACCGCTTGAGGTAGGCCCGGAGCAGCTCAGGCTTCTCGTCGTCCGGCAGCTCCACGGCGGTGAACCGCTGCACCCGCTTCCCGAGGTGCAGCTCACCGCCGCCCGCCGCCCGCATGTTGTGCGTCCACTGCACGTGACCGCGCGGGGCGACCAGATACTCGACGCCGTCGAGCGTCAGCAGATTGACGGGCGTACGACGCCAGGCGCCGCTTTTGCGCCCGCGTACGGCCAGCACCCGGGAGCCCCAGACGCTGATGCCCCGGCGGGTCAGCCAGGCGACCGCGCGGTTCAGCACGTTCCTGGTGATCCAGCCGGGCTTCATGACGTGTGCCGTGGCATCGGCCGGAGGCGGTGGCGGGGTCTGGGACGGCATGGCGTTCCTCCGAACTGTGAGCAGTGCTCTCGCTTGAGGACAGTGTGCACAGATCGATACGCCGAAACAAGAGCAGTGCTCTCAAAATCGGGCAGTGCTCTCGCTTCAGTGCGCTGCTCCCTCGATGGCACACTGATCACCATGACCAGCGTTCAAGGAGCCCGAGCCCGCGCCCGGATCGAAGTCACCGCCGCCATCAAGGACGAGGCGCGCAGACAGCTCGCCGCCGAGGGCGCCGCGAAACTCTCCCTGCGGGCCGTCGCCCGGGAGCTTGGCATGGTCTCCTCGGCGCTCTACCGCTACTTCCCGAGCCGCGACGACCTGCTCACCGCCCTGATCGTCGACGCGTACGACTCCGTCGGCGCCGACGCCGAAGCCGCCCTCGCCGCCTCCCGTGGCGCCGACGCCCCCGCCCGCTGGGTCGCCGTCTGCCGCGCCGTACGGGCCTGGGCGCTCGCCCACCCCCACGAGTACGCCCTCATCTACGGCTCTCCCGTGCCCGGCTACAGCGCGCCGAGGGACACCGTCGGGCCCGCCTCCCGGGTAGGCCTCACATTCATCACGATCGCGCAGGACGCCCATCGCCGCGGAAGTGTCGCGCTTCCCCCGCTCGCGGACGAGCTGCGCCCCGAGGCCGCTCGGCTCGCCGACGAGTTCGCCCCGGACCTGCCCCCGGCGCTGGTGGTCGCCCTGGTCGCGGCCTGGTCGCAGCTGTTCGGGATGGTCTCCTTCGAGGTGTTCGGCCAGTTCAACCGCATGGTGGAGAACCGGGACGCGTTCTTCACCGCCGCCGTCCGCCGCCTCGCCCACGACACCGGCCTGATCGTCCGTCCCGCCCCCTGACGTCAACCCTCACGCGGCCGGTGGTTCCCCGGCGGCCTGGGCGCGGTACCGCCCGGGGGTCGTGCCGAACTCCCTGCTGAAGGCGTGGGAGAAGGCGTACGGAGTGCCGTAACCGACCCTGCGGGCGATCGTGGCGAGCGGGTCCTGGGTGTCGCGGAGCAGAGCCGCGGCGAACGTCAGCCGCCACCACGTGAGGTACGCCGTCGGGGGCCGGCCGACCAGCGCCGTGAACCGGCGGGCCAGAGTGGCGCGGGAGACGCCCGCCTCGGCGGCCAGACGGTCGTTCGTCCACGGCTCGGCCGGATCCGCGTGCAGGGCCCGCAGCGCGGCGGCCACCACCGGGTCGCCCAGCACGGCCGGCCACGCGCCGACCGTACTCGCCTCCATCCAGGCCCGGATCATGTAGACGAGCAGGAGATCCAGCAGGCTAGGCACCGCGACACAGGACCCGGGCCGGCCCGCGCCCAACTCACGGCCCAGCAGGTCGATGGCGGCGCGCAGTTCGGGGTGGCCGCCCACCCGGTTGGGCAGATGGACGACCTCCGGCAGCTCGGCCATGAGCGGATGCACCCGGCTGCGGTCCAGCCGGTACTTGCCGCACAGCACCTCCACCTCACCGTGACCCACACCCGGAGCCGCCACCGGACCACCTCGCCGGCCGACGCCCTCCTCCTCGAACCACCGCTCGAAGGGCACCGCCCGCGCCACGGTCGCCGCGTCGGCGGCCGAATCGGCGATCACATGTCCGGTGCCGTGCGGCAGCAACACGGCGTCCCCGGCGCCCAGCGCGACCGGCGCGCCCGAGTCCGGCAGCAGCCAGCAGCCGCCCTCCAGGACGACATGGAAACCCGCGCCGTCGTACGGGGCGAGCCGGATGCACCAACGTCCGCCCACCCGCACCCGGTTCGAGGCCGGCCGCCCGATGCGTACGGCGGAGATCGCGTCGCTCACCACGTCCATCCGCGTACGGTATCGCTGCCATCAGTCGTGAGACGCAGGCGTATTCGACTGAGCGGCTTGGGCATTGAGCGGCTCATCGGCCCCTTTCTAGGGTCGGTGGCATGAGTGAGAACGTGCAGAGCTTCATGCTGGGAGACGTCGAGGTCATCCGGATCGTCGAGTGGCGGGGCCCGTTCGCCCCGGCCAGGGGTCTCGTCCCCGGCTCCGGCGCCGACCTGTGGCAGGAGAACGAGGACTGGCTGGCGCCGGACCACTGGGAACCGGCCGGCGACCGGGCGGTGGCCGCCCTGCAGACCTGGGTGCTGCGCAGCGGCGGGCGGACCGTCCTGGTCGACACCGGGGTGGGCAACGGGCGGGAGCGGCCGCAGTCGCCGCAGTTCCACCACTGGCAGGGCGACTTCCTCGGCGGACTGGCCGAGGCGGGTGTCGAGCCGGGAGACGTCGACGTCGTCGTCAACACCCACCTCCACGCCGACCACGTCGGCTGGAACACGACCGCCGCCGACGGCGGATGGACACCGACGTTCCCGGCCGCCCAGTACCTCCTCCCGGCCGCCGACGACGCCTACTTCGGCCCGGGCAACGGGTACGGGAACGGCCTGCGGGAGGACGACCGGCTGATCTACGAGGACAGCGTGGCCCCCATCCACCGGGCCGGGCAGGCCGTGCTGTGGGACGGCACCCACCGCATCGACGAGAACCTGGTGCTGGAGTCGGCGCCCGGCCACACCCCCGGCTCGTCCGTGCTGCGGCTCGGCTCCGGCGGGGACCGGGCCGTGTTCGTGGGCGATCTGCTGCACAGCCCGGTCCAGATCCTCCAGCCCTCCCACAACAGCTGCTTCTGCCTGGCCCCGGTCCAGGCGGCGGCAACCCGCCGCAAGGTCCTGAACCGAGCCGCCGCCGAGCGGGAACTGGTCGTCCCGGCCCACTTCGCCGGGGCGGGCGGCCTGGAGATCCGGCGGCGGGGGGATGGGTTCGCCGTAGAGCGGTGGGCCGCCTACGGCACGGAGTAGGGGGCAGGTACGGGCCCAGGCAGCGGACTCCCGGCGGGGGCCCGCCCCGCCCGGGCCCGCCCCGGCGGCATGGCGCCGTCCCAGGCCGGGGGACCCCGGGTCTGGACCTCGGCCCTGGTTGGCATCCCGGCAGCGGACTCCGGCGGGGAGACCTCGGCCCGCGCCAGGGCGGTCCGGCCCCGCCCGGTCCCCGCCCGGCCCCGCCCGCCCGGTCCCCGCCCGGCCCCGGCCTGGCGCCGCTCCCGGCTCGGGGGCACCGGATCCCCGGCCGGGAAGGTCTCCGGTCCGGCGCCACGGTGCCTGGC
>NZ_BMQQ01000034.1:7467-69657 GCF_014648195.1 Streptomyces purpureus | reverse complement strand
TCTCCAGGACGACCTCTTCAGCGCCCGAGATGACCACCGAGGCCGGCCCGTTGACGGCGGCGATCGACACCCGGTCGCTGCGGCCGTCGATGAGGTTGAGTGCCTCGTTCTCGGTGAGGTTGAGCGCGGCCATGGTTCCGCCCGCGGGAAGGGCCTGCATGAGGCGCCCGCGTGCGGTCACCAGCTTGGCCGCGTCGGGGAGGGTGAGGATGCCGGCGACGTGGGCGGCGGCGATCTCGCCGACGGAGTGTCCGGCGAGGTGGTCGGGGCGTACGCCCCAGGACTCGTAGAGGCGGAAGAGGGCGACCTCGATGGCGAAGAGGGCGGGCTGGGTCCAGCCCGTGTCGTCCAGACCGTCACCTGTGTCGATGACTTCGGTGAGTGATCCGTCGAGGTACTGGTCGAGTTCGGCGCAGACGGTGTCGAAGGCGTCGGCGAACGCGGGGAACGCGGCGTACAGTTCACGGCCCATCCCGGCCCGCTGCGCACCCTGACCCGTGAACAGGAACGCCGACGCCCCGTCCGACGGCGTGTCCAGCGTCGTCGCCGGGCCCGTCCTGCCCTGGGCCAGCGCCCGCAGCTCGGCCAGCGCCGACCCACGGTCGGCGGCCGTCACCACGGCCCGGTGCTCCAGCGCGGCACGGGTCGTCGCCAGCGCGTACGCCACATCCCGCGCGGCCAGCTCCGGCCGGTCCTCCAGATACGCCGACAGCCGGGCCGCCTGCGCCGGCAGCGCCTCCGTCGACGCCGCCGACAACACCCACGGCAGAGCGGCCGGTTCCGCCACCCGCTCGGGCTCGACGGCCTCCTCGGCCGGCGGCTGCTCGATGATGACGTGCGCGTTCGTCCCGCTCACACCGAACGACGACACACCCGCCCGGCGCGGACGGCCGGTCTCCGGCCACGGCCGCGCCTCCGTCAGCAGCTCCACCGAGCCCGCCGACCAGTCCACGTGCTCGCTCGGCTCGTCGATGTGCAGCGTCCTCGGCAGCACGCCGTTCCGGATCGCCTCGACCATCTTGATGACACCCGAGACACCGGCCGCCGACTGCGCGTGCCCGATGTTCGACTTCAGCGAACCCAGCCACAGCGGCCGGTCCTCGGGGCGGCCCTGACCGTAGGTGGCGAGGACCGCCTGCGCCTCGATCGGGTCACCGAGCGTGGTGCCGGTGCCGTGCGCCTCCACGGTGTCGACGTCGGCCGCCGACAGACCCGCGTTGGCCAGCGCCTGACGGATCACCCGCTGCTGCGCCGGACCGCTCGGCGCGGTCAGGCCGTTGGACGCGCCGTCCTGGTTGATGGCGCTGGCCCGGACGACCGCGAGGACCGGGTGGCCGTTGCGGCGCGCGTCCGAAAGCCGCTCCAGCAGCACAAGACCGGCACCCTCGGCCCAGCCCGTACCGTCGGCCGCCGACGCGAACGCCTTGCACCGGCCGTCGGTGGCCAGACCCTGCTGACGGGAGAACTCCACGAACGACGACGGCGTCGACATCACCGCCACACCGCCCGCGAGCGCCATCGCGCACTCACCGCTGCGCACCGCCTGCGCCGCCAGGTGCAGCGCCACCAGCGACGACGAGCACGCCGTGTCGACCGTGACCGCCGGACCCTCCAGGCCCAGCGTGTAGGAGATACGGCCCGAGACGACACTGCCCGCCGTCCCGATCCCGATGTACCCCTCGGTGCCCTCCGGCGCCTGGCCGAGCTGGGAGCCGTAGTCGTGGTACATCACGCCCGCGAAGACACCGACGCTCGAGCCGCGCAGCCCCGCCGGGTCGATCTTGGCCCGCTCGAACGTCTCCCACGCCGTCTCCAGCAGCAGCCGCTGCTGCGGATCCGTGGCGAGCGCCTCACGCGGCGAGATCCCGAAGAACCCCGCGTCGAACTCACCGGCGTCGTAAAGGAACCCGCCCTCACGAACGTACGACGTACCGGTGTGGGACGGGTCCGGGTCGTACAGCTTCTCCAGGTCCCAGCCACGGTCGTCGGGGAACGCGGACACCGCGTCCACCCCGTCCGACACCAGCTGCCACAGCTCCTCCGGCGAGGTGACCCCGCCCGGCAGCCGCACACCCATGCCGACGATGGCGATGGGCTCGTCGTCGTACCCGGCACCGGTCGCCACGAACTCCGCCGCGGAGCCGCCGTCGCTGATCAGCTGCGCCCGCAGGAAACGGGCGATCGCGGCCGCGGTGGGGTGGTCGAAGGCGAGCGTGGCCGGCAGCCGCAGACCGGTCGCCTCGGTGAGACGGTTCCGCAGCTCCACGGCGTGCACGGAGGTGAAACCGAGCGCCTTGAAGGCGCGTTCCGCGCCGACCGCGCCCGGCCCGTCCAGCTCGGCGGTCCTGGCCGCCTCGGTCCGCACCAGCTCAAGGAGCATTCGCACCCCGCCGTCCTCGGGCAGCGCGGCGAGCCGCTCGCGCAGCGCCGCGGCGCGGGCGTCGTCGGCCTCGGAGGCGCGCGGCGCCGCGTCGACCAGATCGTCGAAGAGGGACGGCACGGCGTCGCGGTGCAGCGTGGCCGTGTCCAGCTTCACCGGGAACAGGCAGGCCGGCGAGGCGAGCTGGGCGGCGTCGAACATGGCGAGACCCGTACGGGCCGGCAGCGTGCCGATCCCCGCCGGGACGCTCTCGGCGACCGCCGCCGACGGCAGCTCCCACGGCCCGTACGCCAGCGCCTGCGCCGGCAGCCCGCGCGAGACGCGGTGCTGGGCGAGGGCCTGCACGAACGCGTCGGCGGCGGCCTGGGACGGGTCGCCGGGGATGCCGAGCAGCGCGTCGGCGGACGACAGCAGCACGAACGCGGCCGGCTGCGCGGCCCGGGTCAGCTCGTGCAGGTGCAGCGTGCCCTCGACGGTGGCGCGCAGCGCCGCCCCCGGCCAGAAGTCCTCCGGGTCGGGCGCGTGGACGACCGTGCCGACCGGCCGCTCGGCATGACCGAGGACCCCGGCGAGCGCGGCCCGGTCGGTGAGGTCGCAGACGTGTACGGCGACGGTGGCGCCGAGCGCCTCGAGTTCACCGCGCAGCGTGTCAGCGGCCTCTCCGCCGCCGCTGATCAGCAGCAGATGACGGGCCTGGTGCGCGGCGACCAGATGCCGGGCGACGGCGCCGCCGCGCGGACCGTCGGCGCCGGTCACGACGGTGGTGGCCTCCGGGTCGACGAGCGCACGCGGCGCGTCCTCGACGGCCGCGGAGACCCGGGCGAGCCGGGGCTGAAGTACGAGACCGTCCCGGACGGCGAGCCGGTCCTCGCCGGATCCGACCGCCGTGAGCAGCGCGGCGGCGACGGGGCCGCCCGCGCGGTCCTCGGTGGCGAGCCCGGTGTCGAGGTCGACGAGCGTGATCCGACCCGGATGACGGGCCTGCAGCGCACCGGCGTACCCCCAGGCGGCGGCCTGCGCCAGGTCGGGCGTGTCGGCCCCGGCCCCGGTCGCGACGGCCCGCCGCACCACGACCACCAGCCGCGACCCGGCCACGCCTTCGTCCGCGAGCCACGGCTCGACGGCCTCGGCAAGCTGCCGCACGACCTGCTCGGCGGCATCGGCGACGGCGGCTTCGCGTGTTCCGGCACCGGCCGTACGGGCCTTGCCGCCGGCGGCGGTGGCACCGGCACCGGCGCCGAGGGGCTTGTCCGCCGCGCCCTTACGGGCCGCACCGGCACCGCGCCCGGCGCCCGAAACCTGGCCGGATCCACCGGCCGTACCGGCAACGGCCTCGTCAGCACCGGCCTTAGGAGCCGTACCAGCCGTAGCAGCTGTACCTGCCGTACGGGCCGCTCCCGCACCGGGACCGCGCCCAGCGGGCTTGTCCGGCCCGGCACCGTCCGCACCGGCCGTACGGGCCGCACCGGCACCGGCACCGGCACCGGCCGGTCCGCCCTCCGCCGCGCCCACGCCCTCCGGCGCCGACGGCGCGTCTGCCAGCGACAGGACCGTGACCGCCGGGAGCGGCGCGCCCGCGGCGACCGCGGCGCGGACGGCCGCCAGGTCGGTGTACGGCTCGGCCCGCAGGCCCGCCGCCGTGAACGGGGACGCGTCCGCGCCGGCGATCGCCCAGCCGGAGGGGGCCGTGGACGCGGTCGGGACGGACGGCAGCGGGATCCAGTCCTGCCGCAGCAGTGCCTCGAAGTGGCTGCTGCCGGCCGCCCGCAGGCGGCCCGGGCGGTCGAGGAGCGCGAGGCGGGTGACCTTGCCGGACTGGGTCCGGGGCACCTCCTCGATCTCGTACAGCTCCTCGGGGACCTTGTAGTAGGCGAGTTCCTCGCGGCACGCCGCGAACAGCGCCTCCGGGTCGAAGCCCTCCTCCGCCGGGACGATGAACGCGACCGGCACCTCGCCGAGGATGTCGTGCGGCTTGCCGACGACCGCGCAGTCGGCGACGCCCGGCACCCGCCGCAGCACGTCCTCGACCTCGCCCGGGTGGATGTTCTCCCCACCCCGGATGATCATTTCCTTGATGCGGCCGGTGACGGTGAAGTACCCGGCGCCGTCACGGCGGGCCAGGTCACCGGTGCGGTACCAGCCGTCGCGCAGCGCGGCCGCCGTCTCCTCGGGCTTGTTGTGGTAGCCGGCCATCACGTTGGGGCCGGAGACCCAGACCTCGCCCTCCTCGTCCGTACCGACCTCCGCACCCGTCTCCGGGTCCACGAGGCGGACGTTGAGTCCGGGCACCGGCAGACCGCAGGAGCCCTCGACCCGGGCGCCGGTCGGCCAGTTGATGGTGATGGAACCGCATGTCTCCGTCGATCCGTACGCGTCGAGCAGCGGCGCGCCGAACGACTCCTCGAACGCCTTCCGCAGCGACGCCGTGGTGATCGCGCCACCGACCAGGCACATGCGCAGCGCGGGCGCGCGGAAGCCGCGCTCACGGGCGGCCCGCACCAGGTAGTGGTACATCGTCGGCACACCGCCGAGGAACGTCGAGTCGTCCTCGGCCAGGCCCCGCAGGACCTCCTCCGCCGAAAAGCCGTCGACGATCCGCGCCGACGCGCCGACCGCCGTCACGGCGAGCACGCAGAAGATGTGCGACAGGCTGTGGAACAGGGGCAGCGGCCACAGCACCCGGTCCTCGGAGGTGAGCCCCGGCACGGGCGCGTAGCAGGCGGCCACGGACCACAGGCAGTTGCGCTGGGTGGAGAGCACTCCCTTGGGCTTGCCGGTGGTGCCGGAGGTGTAGAGGAGCCAGGCGACGTCGTCCAGGCCCAGGTCGTCCCGGGCGGGCAGCGCGGGCTCGGTGGTGGCGAGCCGCTCGTACGCGACGCAGTCCGCGGGCACCGCGCCCTCGTCGTCGACCACGACGACCCGGAGCTGAAGCCCGCCGCTCTCCAGGAGCGGGCGGACCTGCGCCAGATGGGCGGCGTCGGTGATCAGCAGCCGCGCGCCGCTGTCGGCGAGCAGATAGGACAGCTCCGCCTCGGTGGAACGGGGGTTGAGCGGCACGCCGATCGCGCTCGCCCGCGTGATGGCGAGATAACTCTCCACCGTCTCCACGCGGTTGCCCAGCAGGATCGCGGCCCGGTCGCCCGGCTGCAGCCGCAGCTCGGCGAAATGGCCGGCCAGCCGGCCCGTACGGGCCTCCAATTCGGCGTATCCGATGCTCCGCCGACCGTCACTGAATGCCGTCTTGTTCCCGAAGGAAAGCGCATGTGATTTCAGCAGTTCGGGCAACGGCCGTATCAGTTCGGTACGCAGCATTACCGATCCACCCCTTGTTCGGAAAAGACAAAGACACGCTGTGTGGCTCAGTCTTGACCGGCAGGGAGGAGCGGGGACCCCAGACGACCCCCCTAGGACCGCCCTCATTCACCGGGGCCGAAAGCTTTCCACCCCAGAGAATGGAAGCCGATTCACCCGGACCTTAGTCTCACTTCTGGGGCCCTGTCCCGGCTGGGAGATTACCGGCTCGCCGGTGAAACGCAAGATGTCACCCGAACAAATTCCAAGGCTGCCCCGAATCGAACCGTCCGACTCCATACCGAGGTGATCCGCAGTGACGCGCAACTGGTTGTACTGCCGGCTGTCCGGCCAGGCCTGGGCCGATCAGGGCGCCGCCCTGACGCCGCGGCTGCCCGCCGCCGTGGCGGGGGCGCTCGCCCCGGTGCTCAACGGCCGGGCCGGCCACTGGTTCTTCCACCCGCTGCGGGAGGCCTCCGGCACCCCCGGCACCGAACTCTGGCTCGACGCCGACGCGTCGATCACCCAGGACGTGCTGACCGCGCTGCTCGCCGAGGCGGACCGCACCGGCAGCCGGATGTTCCACCGCTACGAGGAGCGCGCCGCCGCCTTCACCGACGAACTCTCCATGCGTTCCAGCGCCTTCGCGCTGGCCGTCGCCGAGGCCGGCGGACTGCCCGTCGCCGACCGGCTCACCCTCGCCGTCCTGCACCTGCGGCACGTCGCCGCGCTCGTCCCCAGCGCCGACCGCGCCGCGTTCCTCTTCCTGTGCTGGCAGCACTGGGCCGCCGGCATCGACCCCGACCAGCGCCTCGCGCTCGGCCGCCGGGCCACCGCCGACGGCGCGGCCCTCCTCGAACTCGCCACCGCCCTGCCGGTCTCCCTCGTCGGGGGCCGCCGCACCGCCGACACCTGGCGCGGCTACCTCCGCACCCTCGACACCGCCGTCAGCGACCAGGAGGTCAGCTGCGAACTGCCCGGCACCTACCTCCTCTTCGAGCACGCCCACCTGACGCACCGAAGACTCGGTATATCCCGCGAGGCCGAGGCGCTCGCCGCCCTCGTCCTGCGGACCGCACCCGAGTCCGCGTTCCTCACCACGCCGGTCCTCCAAAGGGTGTGACCGGCACCGACACCCGCATGGGAGGACCTCCATGACCCTGACGACCACGTCGTCGGCCGCGACCGAGCGGCGCAGCGTCCCCGTGAACCTCGGAGACCGCTCGTACACCGTGCACATCGGCCCGGGCGTACGGCATCTGCTGCCCGGCATCGTGGCGGAGACCGGCGCCGACCGCGTCGTGATCGTCTCCGCCCGCCCCGACGACTGGGTGCCCGATCCCGGTGTGCCGTCCCTGCGCGTCCGCGCCAGGGACGGCGAGGTCGACAAGAACCTCGTCACCGTCGAGGAGCTCTGCCGGGCCTTCGCGGGCTTCGGGCTCACCCGCCACGACGCCGTCATCAGCTGCGGCGGCGGCACCACCACCGACACGGTCGGCCTGGCCGCCTCGCTCTTCCACCGCGGCGTCCCGGTCATCCACCTGCCCACCTCGCTGCTGGCCCAGGTCGACGCGAGCATCGGCGGGAAGACGGCGGTCAACCTGCCCGAGGGCAAGAACCTGGTCGGCGCGTACTGGCAGCCCAAGGCGGTCCTGTGCGACACCGACTTCCTCGCCACCCTGCCCGAGCGCGAACTGACCAACGGCTACGGCGAGCTGGCCCGCGCGGCCTTCATCGGCGCCGGCGACATCCGCCATCTCCCCCTCCACGAGCAGATCGCGACCAGCGTCGCGCTCAAGGCGTCCGTCGTCATGTCCGACGAACGCGACTCCGGCCCGCGCCACCTGCTCAACTACGGCCACACCCTGGGCCATGCCCTGGAGATCGCCACCGACTTCGCCCTGAAGCACGGCGAGGCGGTCGCCATCGGCACGGTCTTCGCGGGCCGCCTGGCCGGAGCGCTCGGCCGGATCGACGCCGGCCGCGTCGCCACGCACCACGAGATCGTCGCCGGATACGGCCTGCCCACGGAGCTTCCCCTCGGCCCGTCCCCGGACGAACTCATCGCCCTGATGCGCCTCGACAAGAAGGCCGCCCACGGCCTCGCCTTCGTCCTCGACGGCCCCGACGGCGCGGAACTCATCCAGGACGTCCCCGAGGAGGTGGTCCGCCACACCCTGGAGGCGATGCCCCGACGCCGCTTCTGAACCCCGGCTCCCCCCCTATGCGCACGAGACCCCGGACCGCTCAGGTCCGGGGCCTCGTCGCGTCGTCCGCTTCGGCGGCTACTTCTTGATCTCGTCCAGGCAGAGCACGAACTGCTTGCCCGAGCTCCGCCGGCCGCCGCGGGTCTGCTCCTGGTAGCCGATGTCCGACCGGCCCTCGCACCGGGAGGTCTCCAGGGTGTCGGGGATCACCTCGACGACCTTGTACACGGCCTCGGCGCCACCGCACTCGACGACCTGGAGGTCGGGAGCCACGGTGGTGCCGTTGTTCTTGAGGCAGTCGCCGGCCTTCGCGTGGTCGGCGTCGTCCTGGCTGAGGAAGTAGCCCACGGCCAACACCACGAGGCCGGCCACGACACCGACGCCCTTGAGGATCGTCTTCGCACCGACGCCCCCGCCCCCGTTGCCGGACGGCGGGACGGGAGCGGACGGCGGGACCGGGCCAGGACCCTGGGGCATGGCAGGCCCCGAGGACATGACCGGACCGGACGGCATGACGGGCGCCGGCGGCGGGAGGGGAGTGGACCGCTTGCCGACGAGGTGGGCGAGGACCCAGGCTGTTCCCGCCGCGACGACGAGACCGAGCAGGGCGATCCACTCGGCGTCGCCGTTGGCGCCCCACCACGCCTTGGCCGGAATAAGGGGGTCGATCTCCATCATGTCCCCGATGGCCGGGACACCGTCCTGCTCGGCGATGATGAGCGGAACGGCGTTGGTGTAACCGAAGAAGGCCCCGAGCGCGGCGACCAGCGCCCCTGCGGCCCAGGCACCGGCCCTGCCACGGGCCATCAGGCCGGTCACCAGGCCGACCGCCGCTCCGTTGAGGAGGCCGTGGGCCACGTACAGGATCTGGGCCGTCTCGACCGACTGCTCCTTGTACGTGAACAGGACGACGCCGGTGTAGAGCAGCGAGACGACGACCGAGACGAGGAGCCCGAGGAAGAAGGCGCCCACGGGATGGCCGGGCCTTCGCTGCTGGCCGTAAGGCGCCTGATGCGGGGGAAACGTTCCGCCGGGGACAGGCGCCGGCGGCTGCCACGACGGTACGGGCGGCTGACCGGGCGGCTGACTGGGTGGCTGGTGGTACGGGTGGTACTGCGGCGGATGGGGCTGGTGCTGGCTCATGGTCCCCCGTCGAGCAAGGAAGGGCAGGGGGTGCCAAGCTATCAACCGCCCCTCGGGGCAGATCGTCCGGGACATGACACGGACCCCGGCCCCCGAGGTGGGGGGCCGGGGCCGGGGCCCGCGACGTCAGACGGTGTCCAGGACCGGGAGGAGCGCGAGGAGTTCGGAGGGGTGGCGGAGAATCGCGTCCGGGCCCGCCGCCGCGAGCTCCGCCTCCTCTACGTCCGCCCAGACCGCCGCCACCGCGGCAACCCCGGCGCCCCTGGCGCTGGTCAGGTCGGTGACCGCGTCACCCACCATCAGCGCCTCGCCCGGCTCCACGCCCATCAGCGACAGCGCGAGCTTCACGATGTCCGGGGCCGGCTTGGGGCGTTCGACCTCGTCCGAGCCGATGACATGGTCGAAGAAGTCACGCACCCCGAGCGAGCTGAGCAGCGACCGCGCCCGCGGCCCGCTCTTGCCGGTGGCCACCGACATCCGTATGCCCCGCCCGCGCAGCTCGCCCAGGAGCTCCACCACGCCGGCGAAGAGCGGCACCTGATGTGCCAGGCGATAGCTCTCCCGGACGAAGGGCTCCTCCATCTCCTGGGGGAGCCCCATGATCCGCATGATGTCGGGGAAATATCGGCCCTGGTGGCGGTTGTACTCCTCGAAGGGCGCCGGGCCGTCACCCACGACCTCCGCGTACGCCACCGTGAAGGCCTGACGCATCACCTCGAAGCTGTCCACGAGGACACCGTCCAGGTCGAAGACGACCGCCCGGGTCGTGCGGCTGTGCCAGTTCATGCTCTCGGTCATGGGGCTTTCCTCACCGGTGTGTCGGGGCGGGGATCGCCCGCCCGTTCGTGGAGACATCGGCGCCGTCGACACGTACCGGGGATGCGATACGTACGGCGACAGCCGGTTCATCGGAAGTGGCGGCCGCCGCCGGGGCGGCCGGGGCGGAGGCGAGTGGGCCGGGAGCCGCCGTGGCCCGCCGTCCCGCCGCCGCACGCGCCGTGCGCGTCGCCCGGGCGGCGCGGGCGGTTTCGTAGATCCGCTCGATCACGGCGATCGTCCGCCGCGTCTCACGCACCGCCCGGCCACGGCTCTCCGGCGCCGCGAGCAGCGCCGGCAGTTCGTCGAGCTGGCGCATGTACTCCGCGCCGATCGGCTCCACCGGGAACGGCACCTGCGTGACCACGCCGTCCTTGGTCAGCGTCAGCTCGGCCGACTCGACCCGGTTGGGGCTGAAACCGAACGTGCACCGCAGCGTCGCCGTACCCTCGCTGCCGTCCACCCGGATCACCGTGACATCACGCGGCTCGTGCGACGCCCAGCTCGCCCGCAGCCCCACCGACACCCCGGTGTCGGTGACGAGGAACCCGCGCGCGGTGTCCTCCACGTCGCCCGCCGAGTCGTCGTCGTAGGCGTGCAGACTCTGCTCCTCACGCCACGACGCCCGCGCCACACTGCTGCGGACGAAGTCGTCGGAGACCGTGCCGAGCGCCTGGTCGAAGGTGATGTCACCCCTGACGTCACCCAGCAGCGGGGTCACCGTGTCCAGCAGATGCCAGCCCAGGTCCACCAGCGCGCCGCCGCCCGCGTACTGACGCTGGGTGAACCAGCCGCCCGCGTCCGGAATGCCCCGGGCCCGCACCCAGGACAGATCGACGTGCCGGATGTGCCCGAGGTTCGCGACGAGTTCCCGCAGCGCGAGAACATCGGCACGGTAGCGCGCGGCGCTGCCCGCCAGCAGCAGGGACCCCCCGCCGGTCTCCGCCGCGGCGAGCTGCTCCGCCTCCTCGGAGTTGAGACAGACCGGCTTCTCCAGGAAGACCGGGACGCCGTTGACCAGCAGTCGGCACGCGATCGCGGCATGCAGATGGTTGGGGACCGCGACCACGGCCAGATCGGCCACGTCAGGGGTCAGTTCGTCGACGTCGGTCAGCAGCAGGGTGCCGGTACGGTCGTGCACGGCCGCCGCCAGCGCGGCCCGGTCCGGGTCGACCAGCGCGCTCACCGCGAAACCGGGGTGCTCCCTCAGCCGCGGCAGCCAGATCGACTTGGCCGCCCAGCCGAGGCCGACGACCGCGACCCGCACGACCCCGTGCGGGGCGCCGCTCATGCCTCCGCCAGCGTGTCCGCGACGATCTCGGCGACCTGGTGGATCTGCTCCGGCGTGGCGAGCAGGGTCCGGTGGTGCAGCCAGATCGCGTCGTTGTTGATCGCCTCGGTGTTCGGGCAGCGCGCCGCCACCTGCTCCAGCGTCTCGTCCGGCGCGCCGGTCTCCCAGAAACCGTCCGAACGGTAGATCGCGCGGAAGGCGATGAACGCCGGCAGACCCCGCTCGATCAGCTTGTCCACCAGCTCGTTGCGCTTCTCCTCGGCCATGCCCGGGATCCGGAACATCTGCATGTAGTGCGGGTGCGAGGTGACCCGCGGATCGTGCTTCTGCGGCACCACACCCGGGATCTCGGCCAGCAGCGAGCCGAGCAGCTCCGCCCGCTCCTGGCGGGTGGCCAGCTGCGCGGGGTAGCGGCCGAGCTGGGCCCGGAGCACCGACGCCGAGAACTCGTTCATGCGGAAGTTCGAACCGGACGTCTGGTGGAAGTACTTACGGTCCGTCCGCGGCCGGCCGCAGGAGTGACGCAGGAACGCCTCCTCGTACAGCTCACGGTTGGGGAACAGCACCAGACCGCCCTCACCGGCCGTCATCAGCTTGCCGTTCTGGAAGCTGAACGCGGCGACCGAGCCCAGCTCGCCGTAGCCGCGGCCCTGCCACTCGCCGCCCTGGCCGTGGCACGCGTCCTGGACGATCTCGATGCCCTTGTCGGCGGCGAGCTTCGCCAGCGCGTCCATGTCCGGGAAGTGACCGGCCATGTGCACCGGCATGATCGCCTTGGTGCGCGGGGTGATCGCGGCCTCGGTCGCGGCGATGTCCAGGCAGTACGTCTCAGGGTCGACGTCGACCGGCACCGCGACGGCACCCAGACGCTGCGCGGCCTGCGACGACGAGATGAAGGTGAAGGCCGGCACGATCACCTCGGTGCCGGGGCCGACCCCGAGCACCTGCAGGGCCAGCTCCAGGGCGTGGGTGCCGTTGGTGACGGCCAGCGCGTACTCGGCGCCGTGGAACGCGGCGAACTCCCGCTCGAAGGAGTCGACTTCACTGCCCCCCATCCGCCACCACTGCCCCTGCTCCAGCGCACGGATCAGCCCGGCCCGCTCCTCGTCGCCGTACTGGGGCCACTGGGGGAGTTCGAGAGGCTGTCGGTTACCAGACATGCTCAACCAATCCTTCTTTTCGAGGAGGCCTGTGCCTTTTCGAGGAGGCCTGTGCCGGGGAATGTTCATTCGGCATAGAATTCAACCGGCTGGACGGGGTGATTCCCCACGCCGGGTTATCACGCTACCCCAGGGATGACGACGCTTCCCATCCCCTACGTGCCCCCCTATTTGCCCCCAGGGATTCCGCCGCGTACCCCCTTGCATTTCTCGAACAACAAAAGGGGTGCTAGAAATCGAGAGGCAAACTCCCGATGCAGAGAGGTGGGAACGTGCCCGCGATACTCATGGTCAACGGCCCGAACCTGGGCATCCTCGGCCGACGCGAGCCCGAGGTCTACGGAACGGCCACCCTGTTCGACATCGAGCAGGCCATCGAGAAAGAACTCGCCGAACGCGGCTGGGACCTGGTGTCCGTACAGCGCGAATCCGAAGGCGAACTCATCAAGTCCATTCAGGAGCACTACTACACCGTCGGCGCCATCGTGAACCCCGGCGCCCTCATGATCAACGGCTGGGGCCTGCGGGACGCGCTCGCCAGCTACCCCCGCCCCTGGATCGAGGTCCATCTCTCCAACGTCTGGGCGCGCGAGCAGTTCCGGCACGAGTCCGTCCTCGCCCCGCTCGCCAACGGCGTGATCGTCGGCATGGGCGCCCTGGGCTACCCGCTCGCCGCCCGCGCCCTGCTCAACATGACCCCGGCCGCCGTGTGACCCGCGCGTGACCGGCAGCAACGCCCACCGGGGGCCGGCCCCGCGCACCGGCCCCGGCCCCCGGCCCCCGGCACACCACCGGTCCGGCCACACGGCCGGACCGCCTTCGTGAGGTGAACCCCCATGTCTCCCGCAGCACCCGCAACTCCCGCCACACCGGCGGCGCCCGCGACTCCGGTGACGTCCACCGCATCGACGGACGCCTGGATCCGGCGCTACCACCCGGCGCCGGACGTCGGCATCCGCCTCGTGACCCTGCCGCACGCCGGCGGATCCGCCCCCTGGTTCCGGCCGTTCTCCGCCGCGCTCTCCCCGCAAATCGAGGTCCTGTCGGTGCAGTACCCCGGCCGCCAGGACCGCTTCCGCGAGGAGCCCGTCACGGACATCGCCACCCTCGCCGACCACATCACCGAAGCCCTCGCCCCCTGGACGGACGGGCCGCTCGCCCTCTTCGGCCACAGCATGGGCGCCACCGTCGGCTTCGAGGTGGCCCAGCGCCTGGAGCGCCTGGGCACCCCGCCGGTCGCCTTCTTCGCCTCCGGCCGCCCTGCCCCCGGCCTGGACCGCAAGCACCTGATCCACCGCCTCGACGACGCCGGCCTCCTCGCCGAACTGCGCACCCTCAGCGGCACCGACCCGCGCGTCTTCGAGGACGAGGAGCTGCTCCAGCTCATGATCCCGGTCGTCCGCGGCGACTACCGCGCCGTGGAGACCTACCGCTGCGCACCCGGCGCGCGCGTCGACTGCCCGGTCACCGTCCTCGTCGGGGACAGCGACCCCCGCGTCTCCCCGGACGACGCGGCGGCCTGGGACCAGCACACCAGCCGGCCCATCGACTTCCATGTCTTCCCCGGCGGCCACTTCTACCTCGCCGACCACCAGGAGGCGATCACCGCCCTGGTACGCGATGCCCTCGCCCCGTACACCCGCTGACCCGCCGGCCCCCGGACGCCGCACCGCACGCCGGATCGCCCGCCGCGCGTCAGGCGCCCGGCGCGGACCGGTCTTCCGAGGCGGACCGGTCCTCCGGGGCGGACCGGTCTCCTGGGGCGGCGAGGGCGATCGCCGACACCAGCAGGCCACCGTCCGCCGCCCAACGTCCCTCGAAACGCGTGACCTTCCCGCCGCCCAGCGGCAGACCGGGCACCAGCAGCCGCGCCGAGAACGTCCCCGCCCGACCGTCGGCCGGGTCGAAGACGATCTCGGCATCCGGGAAGTCCAGCTCCCGCCGCGCCAGCGGAAACCACGTCTTGTACACCGCCTCCTTGGCGCTGAACAGCAGCCGGTCCCAGGCCACCGCGGGTCGCGCCGCCGTCAGCGCCGCCACATGCCGCAGCTCGGCAGGCCGGGCCACACTCCCCAGCACCCCGTCCGGCAGCGGCAGATCCGGCTCGGCGTCGATCCCGATCCCCGCCAGATCCGCACGCCGCGCCAGCGCCGCCGCCCGGTAGCCGGTGGTGTGCGTCATGCTGCCGACCACACCCTCCGGCCAGACCACGGCATTGCGGTGCCCCGGCAGCAACGGCACCGGCGGCAGCCCCAGCTCGGCGAGCGCGCGCCGCGCACAGCCGCGTACGACCGCGAACTCCCGCTGCCGGGCGGGCACCGCGTCCGCGACGACCGCCCACTCCTCGGCGTACAGCTCGTCGGCGGGCACGCGTCCGGGATCGTCGCCGAAGGCCTCCGCCCAGGCGACGGACCCCGGCAGCAGCGACCCGATCACGGCGCCTTGGCCCCGCCGTCCGCCAGCACCGGCGGCACCCCGGCCGCGGCCGCGATCACCGCCTCCACCGACTGGAGCACGACCGCGCGCAGCGCCTCCAGCGGCGCCGGGGCGGAAGCGGACCCGGCCGCCACGGCCGGCTCGCCGAGACCACCCGCGAAAACACGCAGAGCCGCCTCGCAGGAATACCCGGAATCCGCCGTGCCCGATTCCGCAACCGCCATTCGCACTTCTTCGGTGAACATGTTCCCTCCCGCTTCCGCCCATCTCGTACGAGTACCTGGTCAGAAGCTAGTCCGGGCCATGCGCGAACGGTCCCCTACACACCCCCCAACGGCGCCCTGAACACAGTCGGAGGAGAATCCATGAGTTATCTAGGAATTGACGTCGGCGGCACCAAGGTCGCATTCCGTACGGAGAATGCCGCCGGAATCGGTGAAGAGACGGAGTCGTCGTTCCGCTGGCCCAGGACCCGTTGCGTACGCGACGACCTCACCGCGCTCGCCGAGCACACCCACGCCCTGCGGTCACGTCTGGAACGTCCGGTCGAGGCGGTCGGCGTGGCGATGCCCGCCACCCTCGCCCCCGACGGGCGGGTGCTGACCTGGCCAGGCCGGCCGTTCTGGGAAGGAGTCGACCTACGGGCCGAGTTGGCGGCGCTCCTGCCGGGCGCCGAGGTCCGCTGCGCCGACGACGGCGACCTCGCGGCGCTCGCCGAGGCGGACGCGGCCGACTGCGGCGATCTGGTCTACCTGGGCGTCGGCACCGGCATCGGCGGCGGCATCGTCCTCGACGGCCGCCTCGTCCCCGGCGCGCACCGCGGCTCGTGCGAGGTCGGCCACATGGTCGTCGACCGGCGCGCGGGCGACCTGTGCGACTGCGGCCGGCGCGGCTGCGTCCAGTCGGTGGCCTCCGGCCCCGCCACCCTGCGCCGGGCGGCCGAACTACGCGGAGAACCATTGGAGTTCACGGACCTGCGGGACGCCTTCACCGCAGGGGAGCGCTGGGCCGTCGACGCCGTGGGGGAGAGCTGCGCCGCGCTCGCCGCCGCGGCCGTGAGCCTTGCGGAACTGGTCCACCCCGCCCGGATCGTCGTCGGCGGCGGCTTCGCCGCGGGCGTCCCCGGCTTCGTCGAGACCGTCGCCCAGGAAGTCACCCGCCTCGCCCGCCCGGCCTGGACCCCGCCCCCGGTCCACCCGGCCCGGCTCGCCGGCCTCTCCTCCCTGCGCGGCGCGCTCCTGCTCGCCCGCAGGCCGTGAGCGGCGCGCCTCACCACAGCGACGCCCACAGCGGGTCCGCGCCCCGCCAGCGGTGGGCCATGGCCAGCTCCTCGCCGCGGGCCCGGGCGGCCGTACGAGCATGCGGGCTCACCCCGCCCGTAGGGGAGGAGAAGAGGTCGGGGCGCGACCGCGGCCCGACGGCCGCCGCCACCGGAGCCGGCGCGGGCACGGGAGCCAGAACAGGCGCCGGAGCAAGGACCGGGGCCGGGGCCGGGGCCGGAGTCAGGACGGGGGCCGGCGCCGGCGCGGCGTGCGGGCGGCCCGGGACGGCGAGCGACTCGTCGTGCTGGAGGATCTTCATCTCCAGCGACTGCAGCTCCCGCCCGGGGTCGAGCCCGAAGGTCTCCACCAGCGCCATCCGGGTCCGCTGGTACGCGGCGAGCGCCTCACGCTGCCGGTGGCAGCGGTACAGCGCCAGCATCAGCTGACCGCACAGCCGCTCCCGCGCCGGCTCCGCCTCCGTCATCGCCTCCAGCTCCCGCACGATCTCGAAATGCCGGCCGAGCGCCAGACCCGCCTCCGCGCTGTCCTCGAACGCCGCCAGCCGCTCGTTCTCGAGGAGCGCCGTCTGCGGCCAGTCGATCCCCGTCTCGGTCAGGTCCGAGAGCGCCGGACCGCGCCACTGCGCCAGCGCCTCGCCGAG
Organism: Streptomyces purpureus; assembly: GCF_014648195.1. GTDB lineage: Bacteria > Actinomycetota > Actinomycetes > Streptomycetales > Streptomycetaceae > Streptomyces > Streptomyces purpureus. The sequence goes on along the minus strand of NZ_BMQQ01000034.1, from coordinate 53,010 downwards.
CGTGGCGGCAGCGCGCTCGGCGCGCCCCTGGGACAGCTCCGCCCGGCCCCGCTCGGCCAGGGTCCGGAAGCGGTGCACGTCGACCGCGTCCGGGTCGACCCGCAGCAGATAGCCGGGCGAGCAGGTGACCAGCTCGACCTGGCCATCGCCGTCGCCCTCGGCGAGGGTGCGGCGCAGCCGCGAGACCGCGTTCTGGACCATCTTGCGGGCCGTGGGCGGCGCGTCATGGCCCCACACCGCGCGCACCAGCGCGCTGGTGGCGACGACCTTGTTGCAGTGCAGCAGCAGATAGCCGAGCGCCGCGCGCTGGACGAGTCCGCCCAGCGCCAAGGGCTGACCACCGCTGATGACTTCGACCGGACCGAGGATTCCGAACTTCACCGTGACCACCGTCTCTGGCTGGGCTGGCTGGGCTGGTAAGGCAGCATCAACTGCACACCCATAGGAAACCAACCGCCCGGTCTTTTTGTCAATGTGTCAGGGGTGATTGAGTGCCGATCTCGCAGACGATCTGACCATGTGCCCCTTGCCTTACGGGCCGTCCACCCTCCGGCTCAGCTACCTCCATCCTCCGAGGCGGACGCCGAACTGCCTGGTGAGGGCGGTGACGGGTGGGGCCGTTCAACCCCGGGCGGCCGACTGCACACCTGCCGCACACCCTCCCGCCCCACCCAGGAAACGTACCAACTGACCGGTCTCGTATCGCGGCTGGGCGGGCGCAGAATCACCACCTCACCCGCAGACGACCCACCACCCGCGGACGGATCCCGAGCCCCGGACGACGCCCCCTCACGCGGCCCGTCCACTGCCCGCCTCCGTACCCAGACCCGCCGGCAGCTCCCTCCGGTGCTTGATACCGAGCTTCCGATACGTACGTGTCAGATGCTGCTCCACCGTGCTCGGCGTCACATACAACTTCGTCGCGATCTCCCGGTTCGTGTACCCACGCACCGCCAACGCCGCCACCCGACGCTCCGACTCCGTCAGCACCGAACCATCCGCCGACTCCTTCACCCCGGCATCACCACCCAACTCCTCCGGCGCCGACATCAACTCCGCCGCCAGCGGCCCCGCCTCACACAACCGCGCCATATGCCGCGCCCGCCGGAACAACATCCGCGCCCGACGACTGTCCCGCACCGCGTAATGCGCATGACTCAAGTCCGCCAGCACCCGAGCCTGCTCATACCGGTCACCACACTCCTCGAACAGATCCAGCGCCTCCGCCAGCAACTGCGGCCGCCGCTTCACCGGCCCCGACGCCGCCATCAACCGCAGCGCCAACCCCCGCACATACGGCCCCGCCGCCTCCGGCCGGCCCAACTGCTCATACGCCAGCTTCTTCGCCTGATCAGCATTACCCAGCCGCAGCCACGCCTCCGCCGCCCCGATCCGCCACGCCGGCAACCCCGGCACATCCAGACCCCACGCCCGCATCCGCTCACCACACGCCAGGAAATCCGCCAGCGCCGCATGACAGTGATTCGTCGCCAGCTGATACTGACCCCGCGCATACAGATACGTCAGACCATGCCGCGTCTCGAACATCGCCTCCGGCACCGACTGCGTCAGCCGACGCGCCACCTCCGCATGATCACCCGTCCGCGTCGCCGCCACGATCAACGTCCCCAGCGGCAACCCCACCGCCGTACCCCACGCCTTCGCCGGCAACACCGTCAACGCCAGCCGCGCCTGCGCCAGAGCCGTCGTCAGCTCACCCGTCCGCAGCGCCGCCTCCGCCCGCGCCGCCGCCAGGAACGCCCGCAGGGTGGCCGGCAGCCGATGCACATCCTTCGCCGTCAGCCGCTCACACCACGCCAGCGCATCCGCCGGACGACCCGCCGCCGTCAACACCGACAACGCCGTCAACGCCGCCTCGTCCGACCACTCGTCCCCCCGCGCCCGGTCCAGATCCGCCAGCAGCCACTCCGCACGCTCCGCCGCCTCATGCGCCCGCCCCCGCGTCAACGCGTCCGCCAACAGCCCCGTCGCCCGCAGCAACGGCCCCGTACGCGCCGGGAAACCCGCCCCCACCAAGGCACCCTCCGCCACCGGCGCCGCCTGCGGACGGCTCTCCAGCGCCAACGACGGATGCGTCCACGCCACCCAGTGCTCGAAGTCCGGCAGCTCCGAAGACCCACCCGCCACCGGCACCCGGCCACTCGCCCGCAGCCGCTGCAACAGCCGCGCCGCCTCCTCCGTCCGGCCATGCCACAACAGCCGCCGCACCAGCGACACCCGCTCCTGCTGACCCAGCCGACCCGCCGAAGCCGCCGCCGTCAACGTCCCCAGATGACGACCCGCCGCCGCCGGATTGGCCAGCCACTCCACATGCACCAGCCGCGCCAGCACCTCCGTACGCCCCGACTCGTCCTCGCAGAAACGATGCGCCAGCTCCAGGCACCCCAGAGCCACACCCCGCCGGTCCGCCAGCAGAGCCCGCTCCGCCGCCTCCCGCAACGCCTCCACCGCCCAGACACCCGGCGCCGACTGCGCCTCCACCAGATGTGCCGCCACCCGCTGCACCGCAGCCCCATGCCCATGCAGCATCCGCGCCGCGGCCAACTGCAACGCATCCCGGTCCGTCCGCGACAGCGCCTCCAGCACCGCAAGACGCGCCACCTCCGAACGGAACCAGCCGCCCTCCAGCAGCCCCGCACCGTTCATCGCGGCACGCACCGCCGCCACCTCCACCGCCGGCACCCCCGACAGCTCCGCGAGCTCGGCCTCGTCGACCGCACCCCCCTCGAAGCCACCACCCGGGGAGCCACCACCCAGCACAGCCAGCGCCCGCACCACCGCCAGCGCCCGCGCGTCCCCACGGTCCAGATGACCCACGAACGCGAGACCGTAACCCTGCGGCCGGATGCCTCCGCACTCCAGATGGTCCGCCACCAGGGCCGACAGCAGCAGCGCATTGCCACCCGACACCACATGGAACTCCGGCGCCAGCGCGCCCGCCCGCTCCTCCCCGAGCCGGCCCGCCAGCAACTCCCGTACGCCCTCCAGCGACAGCGGCTCCACCCGCAGCCGGTGGCAGTACGGCCGGCGCTGCAACTCGGCCCGGAACAGCGGCAGCTCGGGACGCGTGCTGGTGTCGTCGGCGAGCACCAGCACGACCGGCACCGGCCCGATCCGCCGCACCAGATGCAGCAGACAGTGCAGCGTCGCCGCGTCCGCGTGATGTATGTCGTCCACCGCTATCAACAGCGGGCGTTCCGAAGCCAGTTCCAGCAGCACCCGGCACAGCCGGTCCAGCACCCGCACCAGACCCGGCCCCGGCACGTCCCCCGCACCCTCACCGGCCGCGAGCGCCTCGGCCCCCTCCTCCAGCCAGGCGTCCGCCTCCCGCGCCACCTCCGACGGCAGCGAAGCCCCATGGAACAGCTGGCTCAGGACCCCGAACCCCAGAGCACGCTCCGCCCGCGCGCCCACCGCCCGCAGCACCCGCACCCCGGCCGTTTCCGCCTGTGCGATCGCATAGTGCAGCAGCTCGGTCTTCCCGTTCGGCCCCGGACCGTCCAGAGCCACGGCGCTTCCCCTACGCGCCACACAATCGGCCAACAGACGGTCGAGCAATTCCGTATGCACGGTCCGCTCCACGAGTCCCACAATTCCCCCCTGGCTCGCCTGGTTCCGCGCCTCGCACGGAAATCGGTTCGAGATCACGGGAATTGAGACTAGGGATGGCTGGTAATCACACCAGCCCTGCGATGCCACCCCTCAGTAATCGCCCATCCTCCCCCCAGGTGGGGCAGGGGTAGGGGGGTACGCCACCACCCCACACCCCCGCACCGGCCACGCACTCGATCCGGCAAGGAGTGGCTCAGAGCCACCCGTTGACCCAGATCCGCCGTTCGGTCAGAGCCGCCCGTTCGCCCAGATCCGGCCGTTCAGTCAGAGCCAGCCATTGCGCCGGAACGTCCGGTGCAGCACCACACACGCCACCAGCGTCGCCCCCGCCACCAGCGGATACCCGAACGTCCAGCGCAGCTCGGGCATGTAATCGAAGTTCATCCCGTACACCCCGCACACCATCGTCGGCACCGCGACGATCGCCGCCCACGCCGTGATCTTGCGCATGTCCTCGTTCTGCGCCACCGTCACCTGCGCCAGATGCGCCTGCAGGATCGAGTCCAGCAGCGCGTCGAACGCCGTGATCTGCTCACTCACCCGCGACAGATGATCCGCCACGTCCCGGAAGTACGGCTGCATGTCCGGCCCGACCGGACCCGTCCCGGAGGCCAGCGTCTGCAACGGCCGGTCCAGCGGAGCCACCGCCCGCCGCAGCTCCAGCAACTCCCGCTTCAGCTGATAGACCCGCCCCGCGTCACCCCGACTGGCATGCTCGCTGAACACCGCCGTCTCCACCGCGTCCAGATCGTCCTGCACGGCATCGGCCACCGCCATGTAATCGTCCACCACATGGTCCGCTATCGCGTGCAGCACCGCCGTCGGCCCCTTGGCCAACTGCTCCGGCTCCGCCTCCAGCGTCTCCCGCAACGGCCCCAGCGAACCATGCCGCCCATGCCGCACCGTGATCACGAAGTCCGGCCCGGTGAACACCATCAGCTCCCCGGTCTCCACCACCTCACTGGTCGCGGTGAGCTCCTCGTGCTCCGCGTACCGGACCGTCTTGAACACCGCGAACAGCGTCTCGTCGTACCGCACCACCTTCGGCCGCTGATGCGCCTGCACGGCGTCCTCCACCGCTACCGGATGCAGCCCGAACAGCTCGGCCAGCCCCCCGAACTCCTCCGCCGAAGGCTCGTGCAACCCGATCCAGACGAACCCGCCGCCCGACTTACGGGCCTTGCGCACCGCCTCCTCCGCGCCGCAGGACCCCGTCTGCCGCAGACCGTCGTCGTACACCACGCAGTTGACCACCGAGCTGCCCAGCGGAGAGCGCGCCGGGTGGCTCAGGTCGACGGTGCGGCGGTAGGCACGACGCACGACACGCCGGAGGTTACGGATCATCGGCACGACGGGCTCCTCGGGGCGGCGGATGACAGATGGCAGATGACTGCTGCCCGATGACAACTGACAGATGACGGATGACCGCCGACGGACATGGGCGGTCAGTGTGCCATCGTCCTCGCCGCGCGCCCTCCCCGTCACTCCAGCAGCCGCCCCCACGTCCGCGCGTCGACCACCCCGTCGGCAGGCAGCTGCCGCGCCGACTGGAAACCCGTGACCGACGTCTCCGTCGCCGCGCCGAAGACACCGTCGACCGCCGTCGGCACACCGCCCGTGGCGAGCAGGGTCTGGAGGGCCGACACGGCCGCGCCCGTGTCGCCGAGCCGTACGGGCACCACGACCTGGTGCCAGACCTGGTTCCCCGCGATCCCGTCCTTCGTCGCGTGGTTCACCGTCTGGACCTCCCGTACGGCTGCCTCCGTGGCCGGACCGAACGCGCCGTCGACCGTGACCGGCTGCCCGTACCGCACCAGCAGATGCTGCAACGCCACCACCTGCCGCCCCGAGTCGCCACTGCGGACGACCGGCCACACCGGCGCCGTCGGGTCGCCGCCGAGCCGCGCCGCCACCTCCCGCCGCAGCTGGGGCAGCATGGCGTAGAGCCGGTCGCCGGGGCAGTCGGTGGCGTTGAAGTCCCGGTGCCCGTAGATCTGGTAGGCGCGCAGGCCGTACTGCCGGCAGATGTGCGTGCAGAGTTCGAGCAGCGCGGCGTACTGGGCGGCGGGCTGGCCGACCTTCATGTACGTGCCCTCGTTCTCGATGCCGACGGCGACCTGGTTCTGGCCGTACGCGTGCGCCGACTCGACCTGGCGCGTGCCGCCCTGGAGCGCGGAAACGCTCTCGTGGCGGCCTTCGAGGATGTACGCGCCCCGGCTGATGGTGAAGTGCTGCCCGGTGTCGATCCAGCCGCGCACGTCCATCTGGTCGTTCTGCATGATGTGCGCCAGGTCGATCGCCGCCGCCGGCGAGAGATCGGTGGTGTTCGGGGTCGAGGTGTGATGGACGATGATCTTGTGTGGCGCTGTGGTGAGCACCCGGACAGGGCTCCGCGACGGGCGTGCCCCCCACCCGGCGCAGCCGAGGATCTCCGGCCCCGCGGCGGCCCGGGCGGAGCCCGCCGCCCCGAGCGGGAGCAGCCCGGCCGCACCCACGGCGAAGGCGCCGGTGAGGAGCGAGCGGCGGCTCGGCCGGAGGCGGAACGTATCTGACGAAGTCATGTGAAGTCCTCGCAGTCCCTGACGTAACGGTCCATGACGGCGCGTGAGGGACCAGTAGTACGTGGGGCGGCGGCCAACCCCCAGCGTTTCGCGCCCGTGTCGCGCCGCCGGGCGGGACGCGGCCGGGGCCCGCCGCGTCACCCGGAATTCACCCCGGGTGCGCCCGGGCTCCGCCCCGTGATGGGACGCGGGTCGTGTGGCTGGAGTGTCATGGCCTTCGTGCTCCTTACCACCGAGGCCGTGCCGGCCGAGGCCGAGCGCGCGCCGCACCACCGGCCCCGCCCGCGCCGTCTCCGGCTGAGGGCGGCGGTCGGCGCCGCCGTGCTGTCCTGTGTCGTCTTCTGCCTCGGCGGAGTCCTGGCGGGCAGCCATCCCTTCGGGCCGACGACCCGCAACATCGTCGATCTCGGCAACCAGTACCTGCCGTACCACTCCTACTGGCGCGACCTGCTGCTCGGCCGGACGGACGGCGATCTGTTCCTGAACTGGACGACCGGCTACGGCTCGAACTTCCTCGGTGACGTGGGTACGTATCTGAGCAGCCCGTTCGACCTGCTGGTGGTGGCGTTCCCGGCGGACCGCCTGGAGCCGGCGCTGTACGTCATCACCGCGGCCAAGGTGACGGCGGCCGGCGCCGCGATGGCCACGGCCCTGCTGACCCTGCGCCGGGGCCCCTGGCCGGTGGCGGCGGTGCTTGGCGCGGCGTACGCCCTGTCGGGCTGGACGTTCAACTACGGCGCGTACGTCCCGATGTGGCTGGACGGCCTGATCGCGTTCCCCCTGCTCTGCCTGGCCGCCGAATGGTCCCGCACCGCCCGCCGCCCGGTCCTCGGCCCGCTGGTGGTGGCGCTGGCCTGGATCGCGAACTTCTACACGGCGTACATGGCCACGATCGGCGCGGCGATCGTCCTGGCGGTGCGCCTGCTGACGACGGAGGAGGGCGCGCCGGGCCTGCCGGCGGGGGAGACCCGGACCGGACTTCGCCGCCCTGGTGAGGGCGAGGGCCACCCGGGCGGGGCCCGCCCCCGCCGGTACGGTGAGGGCTCGCGACTCACGGGCTCGCACGCCGCCGAGCGCGCGGGGGAGACCGGGACCGGGCTCCGCCGGTCCGGCGGCGGCGAGGGCCGTGCCCGTCCGTACGAAGATGGTCGTCCGACGGACGGCGCCGGACCTGCGGTGGAAGGCGTCGTGCCCCGCCGCCCCGGCAAGGGCCCGCGGCTCGCGGGTCTGCTCTCCTGCGGCGACGGGACGCGGTCCCGCCCGTCCGGCGACGGCGGCGGCGAGGACCGCTCCCGTCCCTCCCGCTCCCTCCGCCCCTCCCGTCCCGGCTGGTGGCCGACAGCCCGAGCGGCAGACAAGGGCGGCCCTCGCACCGGGCCCCGGCCCCGGCCCGGCAAGGTCGCCGCGCTGATGCGGGCCGTGCGGACCGTCGGGATCGGGGTCGGGCTCGCCTCGCCCGTGTTCGTCGTCGTGCACGCCGGGACGCAAGTCGCGGATCCGACGCCCGCGGTGACGTTCGCCGCCGTCGACTGGACGGAGGTGTTCGCGCGGCTGCTGCCGGGGACGGCGAGCGTGGCGTCACCCGCCCTCCACATCGGCACCCTCGCCCTGCTGCTCGCCCTGACGCTGCCCTTCAACCGCGCGCTCGCGCTCCGCCCCCGGCTCGTGTGGACGGCAGCGATCTGTCTGGTCGCGCTCTCCACCCAGTGGGAGCCGACCCACCTCCTGTGGCACGCGGGCGCCTCCCCGAACGGCATCCCCTACCGCCAGGCGTTCGTCCTCTGCGGCCTGCTCCTGATCGCGGCCTGGCTGTCCGCCGCCCAGGGGCTGCCCCGCCCACCCGTGCTGCTCGCGGCGGGCGGGCTCCTCGCCGTCATGGCGTTCGCGGCGCGCGGGAGCACCGTCGTCGACCGGTGGAGCTACCCCGTGCTCCTGGCCGCCCTGGCGGCCGGTGCCGTGGCCGCCGCCGCGGTCGTACTGGGCGGGCGGTACGCACCCGGCTCCCGGGTCCTCCCGGCCGTGGCGGTCGTCCTGCTGGTCGCCGCGCAGGCGGGCGAGGGCGCCCTCGGCGGCTCACGCGTCGAGCGGCGGCAGCTGGCGCAGGTGTCCTGGGCGCCCCCGCTGGGGCCCTGGCACGAGGACATGGCGCGGGCGACCGCCCGCGAGGACGCCTGGCCGCGCCACCGCACGGACCCGGGCGGGGCCGACGGCGGCGTACCGGGCGGCAACGACTCGATGATCGCCGGCGGTCAGGGCGCCGACCACTACAGCAGCCTCACCGCGGAGATCTACTCCGGCACGCTCTCCTCGCTGGGCTTCGGCCACTACGCCAAGGGACGGCACGTGGTCAGCCTCGACAACCCCGTCACCGACGCGATCTTCTCGGTCGGTACGCGGATGCGGGCCACACCCTCGGCTCCGGTACGCCTCGACGCCCCGCCGAGGGCCACGATCACCGCCACGCACCGGCCGGTGCCGCCCCTGGTGACGGTCCGCCGCGACCTGCACCTGCCCGGCGCGGACGGCGAAGACACGGACGGCAGGAGCGGCTTCGGGGACGACGCCTTCGCCAACCAGGAGCTGCTCCTCGGCGCCAGGGTGTACGACGTGCCGACACCGACACCGGCAGCTGCCACCGCCCCTGGGACGCTGACCGCCGCCTGCCCCGCCGGCGCCGAGGTCTACTTCTGGGCGCCGGGTTACAGGGGCACGGCCACGCTCGGCGACGCCCGCCCGGTGGCCTTCGCGGGCAAGCTCCCGGCCGTACGGGCCCCGATGCGGCGGCTCGGTACGGTCCCGGCGTCCGGCGAGGTACGGATCGCGCTGCACTCCCCGGACGCCCGCCCGGCCCTGCCCCGCCGGCCGGTCGGCTGCCTCGTACCGGAGCGTCTGGACGCGGCCGTACGGCAGTTGACGGCGACCGGCGCGACCCGGGTGGAGGCCTCCGGCCACACCCTCTCCGCGACGCTTCCGCCCGGCAGCACCGGAACCGCCGTCGTCGCCGTCCCCCGGATCTCCGGCTGGACCTGCGCCGCAGGCGATCAGACCCCCGCGCCCGCCCGTCGCCACCTCGGTCTGCTGGCCGTACCGCTGGACGGCACGGCGACGACGATCAGCTGCTCGTTCCGGCCGCCGGGGCTGCGCCTCGGTGCCGGGATCGGCGGCATCGCGCTGGCCGCCCTGCTCGCCCTCGCCTGGCACCACCGATCCCGTCCGGCGAACAGCCCGGCCCCTCCGGGAAACGGGCGGAAAGAATTCACCTGACGTGCAAACGCGTATCGTCCGCCCGTTTATCGGCGCCGGTACCGTGCTCTCCGTACTGGCGTTCAAGCGTTTGGATTCCGTGTGCCGAAATTGTCTGTCGTCGTACCGCTCCACAATGTCGGCGCGTACGCCCCCGACACCCTGCGCAGTCTCGCCGACAACGCGGATCCGGAGTTCGAATTCCTTCTGGTCGACGACTGTTCGACCGACGCCACGCCGGAGGTCCTCGACCACTGGAAGGACCGGATTCCGGGCGCGCGGGTGATCCGGCACGCGACGAACCAGGGCGTGGCCCAGGCACGTAACACCGGTATCGACGCGGCGAACGGGGAGTACGTGACGTTCCTGGACGGCGACGACTGGTACGCGCCCGGCCATCTGCGCGCGCTGGTGCGCGGCATCGAGGCGCTGGGCTGCGACTTCGCCCGTACCGACCACGTCCAGTCGAACGGCACGTCCCGCCAGATCCGTTACGCCCCGGCCAAGCGGCGCGACACGGTGATGGACCCCCGGGACGGGATCGCCCCCGCGCACATGGCGACGATGGTCGACTATCCCTTCGTCCCGTTCGGGATCTACAGCGCGCGGTTGTTCGCCGACGGCGCCTCCCGGTTCGAGACGAAACTGCGAACTGCCGAAGACCGGCTCTGGGTCTGGCGGTTGCATCTGAAAGCCTCGTCGTACGCGGCGCTCGCCCTGCACGGTGTGTTCTACCGGCGCGGGGTCACCACGTCCCTGACGCAGATCTCTGACAATCGCCAGCTCGACTTCATTCCGTCGTACGACCTATTGCTGCGCGAGGTGGTGAAGGACGCCGAGGCGGACCGTTTTCTGCCGAAGGCGGTACGGACGTACTGCGCCATGATCGCTTTCCATATGAACAAAGCGGACCAGTACGAGCCGGCCGTGGCGAAGCGGCTGCGGCGCGATGTCGGCGACGCGCTGCGGCGGATGCCGCAGCAGGTGCTCGACGAGACGCTGGCGACGATGGACACCGCCCGCAGCACGCTCCTGCGGCGGCTGCGTGAGACGCGAAAGGCCGCCTGAGCCATGCGTACGCACATTGAGCGCGTGCAGATCTTCCAGGTCTCGACGCTGTACGGGGCGGCGACGGTGGCGGCCGCCCTGGACGCCGGGCAGTTCGGCGCGGCGGACGGCGCCCGGCGCCTGCTGCTGCTGTCCCACAACGCCGAGATTCCGGAGACGGCGCTGCGCCTGGAGGAGATGACCGGCTACGACCGGATCGCCACCCGCTTCGACGAGGTGGTCGACTGGAACGACGTCATCCGCCCCCACCACCCCGGCTCATGGGCGCCGCGCCCTGAGGAAGTGCCGGTGTGGCAGCGGATGTTCCGTGCGGCGTGGGGGATCGGCGCCGCCCCGGTCGAGCTGGTCGTCGAGTCCATCCAGGTCAACCCCGCCAAGGCCCTGGCCGCGATCTTCGCCGAGAGCGTGCTCGACGTGTACGCCGACGGCCTCATGAGCTACGGCCCGACCCGCGGTGAACTGCCCCAGACGATCGGCTGCCGGGTGCGCCGGCTGCTCCATCTCGACCTGGTGCCTGGGCTGCGTCCCCTGCTGCTGTCCGAGTACGGGGTGGAGCCGGAGCTCGTACCGGACGACGCGTTCCGCGCGTTGCTGTCCGAGATCGCCGAATCGGCCGCGACGGACCCGGCGTTGACGGCGGCGGCCGAGGCGGCCCCGAGCGCGCTGCTGCTGGGCCAGTACCTGGCCGCGCTGGGCATCCTCACGCCCGACGAGGAGGAGACCCTGCACCTCCGCATGCTCCGCGGCGCGGCGGCGGCCGGCCACCGGTCGGTCCTCTTCAAACCGCACCCGACGGCCCCGGCCCGCTACTCGACGGCGCTGCACGAGGAGGCGACGGCGGCCGGCGTGGAACTGACGGTCCTGGACGGCCCGCTACTCGCGGAGACCTGCTACGAACGCTGCCGCCCACGCCTGGTGGTGGGCTGCTTCTCCACGGCGATGCTGACGGCGGCGGTCCTCTACGGCATCCCCATCGCGCGCGTGGGCACGGATCTGGTCCTGGACCGGCTCACCCCGTACGAGAACAGCAACCGCATGCCGCTGACGATCGTGGACCACCTCGTCCCTGACCTGGAAGGATCCGCCGCCCCGGCGGTCCCGGGCGCCGTCCCGCCCACGCTGGCGCCCCTGGTCCGCGCGGTCGGCTTCTGCATGCAGCCCAAGATCCACCCGTCCTTGCGCCCGGAGACGGAGTCCCTGCTGACGACGTCCCCCGCGAACCCGCGCTACTTCCCGCCCGCCCGCCTCCACAACCTCTCCCTCCCAGGAGCCCAGCCGCTGCCCCGGCCTCGCCTCCGCCGCCTCCGCGCCCGCCGCGCCTGAGCCCCTTCCCGGAATTCGCCAGGAAATCGCCCTGACCGGCAAAAAGACCCTCCCCGAAAGGGAGGGTCTTGCTTGTGCGCCCCCGGCAGGACTCGAACCTGCGGCCAAGCGCTTAGAAGGCGCCTGCTCTATCCACTGAGCTACGGGGGCCGGATCGCGGCCGTGGTGGCCTGGAGCCCCGTTGGGTGGTCCGTGACCTTGCCGGGACAAGGATAGGGCTCCGATCGCCTCGGCCCGGCTGCTTCACCTGCGTGGCACGATGTGGAGGTTCGGTGAAGCGGAACGATAATCGCAGGCAGGTGCGATTCCCGCAGTGTTTTTCACGCCTCACGGCTCGGGTGTTGTGTACTCGTTATGCCTGAGGCCCACTCGTCCCTGATATCCCAAGTGTCCGATCGGCGCGCAGGGAAGGCTATACGCTTCAAAAAGGCGCCAAAATTGGGCATTCTTCGCATGTGGTGACCATGGACGTACGGCCTCAGCTTCTCGACGCACTCTCCGCCCTGCGCGACCGTGTCGCCGCCGTGCGTCTCCCCCTTCCCCTTCCCGGAGTGCCACGCGCCCGGCAGACCCGCGCCGAACTGCTCGCGCAGCTCGACGACTATCTGGTGCCCCGGCTCAAAGACCCCGAAGCGCCGCTGCTCGCCGTCGTCGGCGGCTCCACGGGGACCGGGAAGTCGACGCTCGTCAACTCCCTGGTGGGGCGACGCGTCAGTGAGGCCGGCGTGCTGCGGCCCACCACCCGCACGCCCGTCCTCGTCTGCCACCCCGACGACCACCACTGGTTCGCCGGGATGCGGGTCCTGCCCCAGCTCACCCGCGTATGGCTGCCCCAGCAGGACGAGACCGATCCAGCCGGGGACCCCGAGCCGCCCCCCGCAGGCACCCTGCGGATCGAGACCGCCACCTCCCTGCCCCGCGGCCTCGCCCTGCTCGACGCCCCCGACATCGACTCCCTCGTCGTCGAGAACCGTCTCCTGGCCGCCGAGTTGATCTGCGCCGCCGACGTCTGGGTCATGGTCACCACCGCCTCCCGGTACGCCGACGCCGTGCCCTGGCATCTCCTGCGTACCGCCAAGGAGTACGACGCCACCCTCGTCACGGTCCTCGACCGCGTCCCCCACCAGGTCATCGGGGAGGTCTCCCGCCAGTACGAAGCCCTGCTGATCAAGGCCGGGCTCGGTGAGGTGCCCCGGTTCACCATCCCCGAGCTGCCCGAGTCCACCGGCGGCGGCAGCGGCCTGCTGCCCGACACCGCCGTCGCGCCCCTGCGCGGCTGGCTCGTCCATCGCGCCACCGACCCCGCCGCCCGGCAGCAGGCCGTCGTCCGCACCGCCGTCGGCGTCATCGACTCCCTCAATGCCCGGATGCCCGAGCTCGCCGGCGCCGTCGCCGCCCAGTACGCCGCCGCCGTACGGCTCAGCGGCGCCGTCGAAACCGCCTACGAGCAGGAGGCCGAACGCGTCCGCGCCCGCGTCAAGGGCGGCGCCGTCCTCGCCGGCGACGCCCGCACCCGCTGGCGCACCTACCCCCGCGACAGCACCGCCGACGAACTCCTCGACGCTCTCGCCGAGTCCCTGATCGCCCTCCTTCAGTGCGCCGTGGCCGCCGCCGACGAGACCGTACGGGAATCCTGGCGCCGCGAACCCGCCGCCGGAGCCCTGCGTACGGACGGCGCCGCCGCCGACCGGGAGGCCACCGAGCGGATCGGCATGGACGTCCGGCGCTGGCGGCGCGAGCTGGAAGAACTGGCCGAGGAGGCCGTACGGGCCCTCGACACCCCCGCCCCCGAACCCGACACCGTCGCCGCCCTGCTCGCCACCGCCCTCCTCGGCGGCCGCCGGGCCCGCGGCGCCGGCGACCGGCTCGCCGAACTCCTCGGGGCCCACGGCGCACTGCGCCTGCGCGACCAGGGCGGCGCCCTGCTGACCTCGTACCTCGACCGCGTCCTGCACACCGAACGCGACCGGCGGCTCGCCCCGCTCCGCGCCCTCGATGTGACCCCCGAGCCGCAGGCCGAGCTGATCGCCGCGTTGTCCGTACTGCAGAAGGAGAGGTGACCGTGGAGAGTACGGTCAGCGAGCGCTGGAGCGACCGCTGGGACGACGGGCTCATCGCCCGCAGGGTGAACGACAAGCCCGCCCCACAGCCCGACCCCGAACCTCCGGCCGCCGAGGAGCTCGACCCGCTGCCCATCGGCGGGTCCTACGGCGGACCGCTGCGCATCCGCCTCGACGCCCTCCAGGAACTCGTCGGCCTCTCCCGCACCCGCCTCGACGACACCACCCTCGCCGAGGCCGGACGCGTCCTCGACGAGGCCGCCGCACGGCAGCGGCTCTCCGCCCGGCACACCGTCGTCGCCATCGCCGGAGCGACCGGCAGCGGCAAGTCCACCCTCTTCAACGCCCTCGCCGGCGTCCCCATCGCCGAGACCGGACTGCGCCGCCCCACCACCTCCGCCCCCATCGCCCTGAGCTGGTCCGAGGGCGCCGCCGGGCTGCTCGACCGGCTCGCCATCCCCGGGCGGCTGCGCCGCAGGCCGCTGGCCGGCGGCGCCGGTGACGAGGCCCTCCAGGGCCTCGTCCTCGTCGACCTGCCCGACCACGACTCCGCCGTCACCCACCACCGCGACCAGGTCGACCGGATCCTCGCCCTGGTCGACGCGGTGATCTGGGTCGTCGACCCCGAGAAGTACGCCGACGCCGCCCTGCACGAGCGCTACCTGCGACCGCTCGCCGGGCACGCCGAGGTCACCTTCGTCGTCCTCAACCAGATCGACCGGCTGCCCGGCGAGGCCGCCGACCAGGTCCTGGACGACCTGCGCCGCCTCCTCGACGAGGACGGCATGGCCCTGGGCGAACACGGCGAGCCCGGTGCCACCGTCCTCGCCCTGTCCGCCCTGACCGGCGAAGGCGTCGGCGAACTGCGCGAACTCCTCGGCGCGTTCGTCCAGAGCCGCGGCGCCCCCGCCCGGCGCCTGAGCGCCGACGTCGACGCGGCCGCCACCCGGCTGCGGCCGGTGTACGTCGCCGAAGGACGCCCCGGGCTCGACGAGCGCTCCCGCGACGACTTCGCGACCCGGCTCGCGGTCGCCGTCGGCGCGGCGGCCGCCGGAGAGGCCGCCGAACGCGCCTGGCGGCGCAACGCCAACCGCGCCTGCGGGACGCCCTGGCTGCGGCTGTGGCGCTGGTACGAGCGCACCCGCACCCCCGGCGGCGCGGAGCGCCCCCAGGAGCCCGCGGAGGAGGAGCTGACCGCCCGGCAGCGCGTGGAGCAGGCCGTCCGGGTCGTCGCCGACGAGGCGTCCCTCGGCCTTCCCGCACCCTGGGCGCAGGCCGTGCGCGAGGCGGCGGTCCGGGGGGCGCAGGGGCTGCCGGAGGCGCTCGACGAGCTCGCCGCGACGGCCACCGAACCGGCCGGCAGACCCCCGCGGCCCGCCTGGTGGCCGGCCGCCGTCCTCGCCCAGGCGGCCATGACGCTCCTTCAGATCTTCGGCGCGCTCTGGCTGGTGGGTCAGATCATCGGCGTCCTCGACCCGGCGATGCTGCCGCCCGTCCTGGTGATGGCCTCCGGGATCGTCGGGGGTCCGCTCGTCGAGTGGGCGTGCGCGGCGGCGGCCGGCGGGCCCGCCCGCCGCTACGGCCAGGAGGCCGAGCGGCGCCTGCGGGACGCCGCCGCGGCCTGCGGGCGGGCGAGGGTCCTCGACCCGATCGCGGGCGAGTTGATGCGCTACCGGGAGGTGCGTGAGCAGTACGTGACGGTCTCCGCCACCCGCTGAGCGCGCCCCGCATCCCCCCGCCCCGCACCCGCGACCCGCGTTCCGTGCCCACGAACCGGTCAACGTCCATCGGCCGAAACATCCATCGCCCGAAAGGGTGGCGAAGTTTTCCCCAACCGCTCGGCTGTCCACAGGCTTCGGCGAGATTCCGCCGAGCGGTCCACGATGGCAAGGCGAGCTTCTGAAAGGCGAGCCTCTGGAAGGCGGGCTTGCCGGAAGGCGGGCATCGGAAAGCACGGGGGAAAGGCGGGGGAATGAACGACACGACGGTGACGCTGGTGGGCAATGTCGCGACCGGGGTGGACTACCGGGAAACCGGGACGGGCGGGGTGGCGCGGTTCCGGTTCGCGGTGACCGCGCGCCGCTGGGACCGGGAGCGGGGCCTGTGGGCCGACGGGCACACGAGCTTCTACACGGTGTGGGCCTGGCGGCAGCTGGGGGCGAATCTGGCGGCGTCGGTGGCGGTGGGTGAACCGCTTGTGGTGCACGGCCGGTTGAAGGTGCGTGAGGAGGAGCGGGAGGGGCAGCGCAGAACCTCCGTCGACATCGACGCCCTGGCGGTGGGGCACGATCTGACCCGCGGTACCTCCGCGTTCCGGCGTGCCCCGCGGGCGGCGACGCCGAAACCGGCGGACGGACCGGTGGGCGATCCGATGGGCGATCCCGTGGGCGATCCGGCGATCGGGCCGGTGGGCGTTTCGGCGGGCGGTCCGTTGGGCGGCCCGTTGGGCGACTGACACGGAGCGTTGCGGCAAACTCGCTGGTTGTGGCTGGTAGTTGGCGAGTTGGGGAGATCGCGTGAGACCGCGTTAACCATTCCTTCACGTCCCAACCGCGGTCGCGCATAACGATTCTGAGTCGGAATGGTTGTCGGATGACATGCGTGGGGACTGGGCTCTTCCGCATCCCTAGGATTCCCGCGTACTCATGCGGCACTTGAGTCTGCCGGCGAAGCGCTCCCCTCACGCGTCTCATACGTTGGATCGCCTCGCCCAGAGGGGAATTCCATGTTTTCTGTACGGAGGCCGGGCATCGCCCGCCTTGCCGCCGCGACCCTGGCCACCGGCCTTGTCGCTGCGGCTGCCATAGCGCTCGCGGGCCCGGCGGCGGCCGAGGAGATCACCCAGAACTCCGGTGGCGCGAGCGCCACACTAGGCAGGCTCGCCATCCATGACACCGTCACCATCCAGGAGACCGGCGGCCGGCAGTGGCAGGCACAGGCCGGCCTCTTCGAGATGGCCGTCCAGCCGGGGGGTGCCATCCAGACCTACTGCATCGACCTGCGTACCCCCGCCCGCCAGGGCACGGAGTACAAGGAGGTCGGCTGGGACCAGTCCTCCCTGCACAACAACGCCGACGCCGGCAAGATCCGCTGGATCCTGCAGAACTCCTTCCCGCAGGTGAACGACCTCGCCGCGCTGGCCAGGAAGGTCGGCGCCGACAAGCTCACCGAGGGCACGGCCGCCGCCGGCACCCAGGCCGCGATCTGGCACTTCTCCGACAAGGTCAAGGCGGTGCCGACGGACGGCAACGCCCGCAAGCTCGCCACGTACCTGGAGAAGGAGGCGAAGAACCTCAAGGAGCCCGGCGCCTCGCTGAAGCTCGACCCGCCGTCCGTGGCCGGCGCCCCCGGCGGCCGCCTCGGCCCGGTCACCGTCACCACCAACGCCGCCAAGGCCTCCGTCACCCTCGCCGCGGGCGCCCCCGCCGGCGTGAAGGTGGTCGACAAGGCCGGCAAGCCCGTCACGGACGTCACCAACGGCGCCCAGATCTTCTTCGACGTGCCCGCCGGTACCGCCGACGGCACCACCTCGCTGACGGTCCAGGCCGACACGACCGTACCGATCGGCCGCGCCTTCGTCAGCGAGACCAAGAGCCAGACCCTGATCCTGGCCGGCACGAGCACCTCCACGGTCTCCGCGCAGACCGGCGCCGCCTGGGCGAAGAAGGGCCCGATCCCGGCGCTGTCCGTCGAGAAGAACTGCGCCAAGGGCGGCCTCGACATCACCGCCGCCAACAAGGGCGACGAGGACTTCACCTTCGAGCTCAAGGGCCTGAAGTACACGATCCCGGCGGGCGCCTCGAAGTCCGTCACGATCCCGGTCGCCGAGGACCAGGCGTACGACTTCACGATCACCGGCCCCAACGGCTTCAGGAAGACCTTCAAGGGCGTCCTGGACTGCAAGACGGCCTCCCCGGCCCCGTCCGAGCCCCCGGCCCCGCAGCCCAGCCCGGCCTCGGCCGGCGGCACCACCACCGGCGGCTCCACCACCGGCACCACCGGCGGCGGGGACCTCGCCGAGACCGGCGGCTCCAGCGCCACCCCGCTGATCGCGGGCGTGGCCGTGGTCCTCGTGGTGGTCGGCGGCGGCGCGGTGTTCATGCTCCGCCAGCGCAAGAGCATCGGTTCGTAAGGACTCGCAAGCAGTCGTAAGCACTCGCAAGCAGCGCGGACCAGCGCGCAGAGTAGGCGTACGGTGACCCTCGGGTGACCGTACGGGCGTCGGGGCCCCGCCGGGAATAACCGGAGGGGCCCCTGTCGTTGAAGCCCCTGTTCCTCCCCACACGCCGCCCCTGGCCGGAGTACTGGTTTCCGTCGAAGGATCGACGTACGGCAAGATGGGGTGTATCTGCCCTGGCGCCGATCAGCGACCACCCGGTCCACGACCATCCGGTCGACGGCCACCGGTCCCGATCGCCGCGGCGGCGGAGCGTATGTCGACTCCTACGGATTGCCGGACGGTTTCTCTTGGCTGAGTACATCTACACGATGCGCAAGACGCGCAAGGCGCACGGCGACAAGGTCATCCTCGATGACGTGACGCTGAGCTTCCTGCCCGGCGCGAAGATCGGTGTGGTCGGCCCGAACGGCGCCGGTAAGTCCACCGTCCTCAAGATCATGGCGGGCCTTGAGCAGCCCTCCAACGGCGACGCCTTCCTGTCGCCCGGCTACACCGTCGGCATCCTCCTGCAGGAGCCGCCGCTGGACGAGTCCAAGACGGTCCTGGAGAACGTCCAGGACGGCGCCGCCGAGATCATGGGCAAGCTGAAGCGCTTCAACGAGGTCGCCGAGCTCATGGCGACCGACTACTCCGACGCGCTGATGGAGGAGATGGGCAAGCTCCAGGAGGACCTGGACCACGCCAACGCCTGGGACCTCGACGCCCAGCTGGAGCAGGCCATGGACGCCCTGGGCTGCCCGCCCGGCGACTGGCAGGTCACCAACCTCTCCGGTGGCGAGAAGCGCCGCGTCGCGCTCTGCAAGCTCCTCATCGAGGCCCCCGACCTGCTGCTCCTCGACGAGCCCACCAACCACCTGGACGCCGAGTCCGTGCAGTGGCTGGAGCAGCACCTCGCCAAGTACCCCGGCACCGTCGTCGCGATCACCCACGACCGGTACTTCCTCGACAACGTCGCCGAGTGGATCCTCGAGCTGGACCGCGGCCGCGCCCACCCCTACGAGGGCAACTACTCCACCTACCTGGAGAACAAGGCCGCCCGTCTGAAGGTCGAGGGCCAGAAGGACGCCAAGCGCCAGAAGCGGCTCAAGGAAGAGCTCGAGTGGGTCCGCTCCAACGCCAAGGGACGCCAGGCCAAGTCCAAGGCCCGTCTCGCGCGGTACGAGGAGATGGCCGCCGAGGCCGACAAGATGCGGAAGCTGGACTTCGAGGAGATCCAGATCCCGCCGGGCCCGCGTCTGGGCTCGATCGTGGTCGAGGTCAACAACCTCTCCAAGGCCTTCGGCGAGAAGGTCCTCATCGACGACCTGTCCTTCACGCTCCCGCGTAACGGCATCGTCGGTGTCATCGGCCCGAACGGCGCCGGCAAGACCACGCTCTTCAAGATGATCCAGGGCCTTGAGCAGCCGGACTCCGGCGAGATCAAGGTCGGCGAGACCGTCAAGATCTCCTACGTCGACCAGAGCCGCGCCAACATCGACCCCAAGAAGACGCTGTGGGCCGTCGTCTCCGACGAGCTGGACTACATCAACGTCGGCCAGGTCGAGATGCCGTCCCGCGCCTACGTCTCGGCGTTCGGCTTCAAGGGTCCGGACCAGCAGAAGCCGGCCGGTGTCCTCTCCGGTGGTGAGCGCAACCGCCTCAACCTGGCGCTCACCCTCAAGCAGGGCGGCAACCTGCTGCTCCTCGACGAGCCGACCAACGACCTCGACGTCGAGACCCTGTCCTCGCTGGAGAACGCGCTGCTCGACTTCCCGGGCGCGGCGGTGGTCGTCTCCCACGACCGCTGGTTCCTGGACCGGGTCGCCACGCACATCCTGGCGTACGAGGGCGACTCCAAGTGGTTCTGGTTCGAGGGTAACTTCGAGTCGTACGAGAAGAACAAGATCGAGCGCCTCGGCCCGGACGCGGCCCGTCCGCACCGCGCCACGTACAAGAAGCTGACCCGGGGCTGAGGATGGCCCGGCACTTCTACAGCTGCCCCCTGCGCTGGTCGGACATGGACGCCTTCGGGCACGTCAACAACGTCGTCTTCCTCCGCTATCTGGAGGAGGCGCGGATCGACTTCATGTTCCGCCTGGCGCCGGGGGACGGCTCGCCGTCGTTCTCCGGCGGGTCCGTGGTGGCCCGGCACGAGATCGACTACGTACGGCCGCTGGTGCACCGGCACGAGCCGGTCACCGTCGAGTCGTGGGTCACGAAGATCGGCGCGGCGTCGCTGACGATCGCGTACGAGATCAAGGACCCGGAGACGGTGTACGTCCGGGCCTCGACGGTCGTCGTGCCGTTCGACCTGGAGGCGCAGCGCCCGCGGCGGATCACCGCCGAGGAGAAGTCGTTCCTCCAGGAGTACCTCGACGAGCCCGCCCGGCCCGCCGCGGCCGGTGGCGCCGTGCGGGTGACCAAGGAGGCCGCCGCGGCATGACCGCGCCGCTCCACTTCGCCGACGCCAGGGAGGCGGCGGACCTCGCCGCCTTCCTGGCCCGGCTGATCCACTACGACCGGGCCGCCGCCGTCCGCCTCCAGGCGGGGGGCGGGGCCCTCGCCGTGTTCGGCCGGCCGCCGTCGTTCGAGGTCCTGGCGATCCGTACGGCCCGCCTCGCCGACCCGGCCGTCTTCGACCGTACGGTCTCGGCCGGGGAGCTCCTCGAAGGCATCGAGGAGACGGCGGGCAAGGCGGTCGTCCCGGACATGGTCACCGGCCCGCCGTGGGCCGGCGTCCTGCCGCCGCGCGGCGGCTGGCGTGAACTGCCGGGCCTGCCGGACGTCACCGGGATGCGGGGCGCGGTCGCCGCGGCGGTCGCCGAGTTCCGCGCCCGGGACGAGGAACTCCCGCCGGAGCGCCGCACGCGCGCCGAGCGCGACCGCCTCGGCCGCGAGATCTGGTCCCGCACGCTGGCGGAGACCCCCCTGCCGCTGCGCGCGGTCCACGCGGCCCACTCCCTCGGCTTCCTGCCGCCGCAGGAGGTCCCGGTGGCGCTCCTGACCGCCGGCACATGGCTCCGCCTGCGCACCCCGTACGGCTCGATCGCCCTGCGCACCCCGGGCTCGGGCCTGACCTTGAGCGTCCGCCCGCTCGCCTGACGGCGGGACGGGCACGGCCGGGACCTGCTTCCCCATGCCGCGCCCGACGCCCGGGCCAGGGCCGCTCGGCCCGGGGCGTGGCGGGCCTGGTTCTCGGCGGACAGGGATCCCGCCTCGTCGTCTGCGACGCTCGCGACGAGGGCCCCGCCGCGGGGTGGCGAGCAGTCCCTCGTGCCGCAGCGCCGGCGGCGAGTCTCTGCCCCTCCATGGCCGTGGTCCGGCAGAGCCGGCGGGCTCCGGCCACGCCGATGCCGGCGCCCGGGCCGTGCCCGCAAGGGCCCGCGGTCCCTACCCCTCCTTGTCGTCGGGCCACACGCCGATGTGGTCCTGTTCCAGTTTCAGCATCACGCGGTGTTCCATGGCGAGCGCGCGGGTGTACTCGGCCGGGAGCTGGAGGCGGCCCGCGCGGTCGAGGGTTGCGTATTCGCGGGTCGCCAGGGACTCCCGGCCCGTCGCGTCGACCTCCGTGCGGCGCAGGACCTCCGAGGAGGTGCGGCCGTCGCGGATGGCCACCGTGCGGCGGACCTCGGAGGCAACCGCCTGGTCGTGGGTGACGATCACGATTGTGGTGCCCAGTTCCTCGTTGGCGCGGCGGAACGCCGCGAAGACCTGTTCGCCGGTGGCCGAGTCGAGCTCGCCGGTGGGTTCGTCGGCCAGCAGCACCGAGGGGGAGTTGGCCAGGGCGACCGCGATGGCCACCCGCTGCTGCTGGCCGCCGGACATCTGGTGCGGGCGGCGGTCGTGGCACCCCGCGACGCCCAGCATCTCCAGGAGGGCCCCCACCCGCTCGGCCTTCCGGCCCCGCGTGCCTGCCCGGCGGCCGCGCAGCTGCATCGGCAGTGCGACGTTCTGCGCGGCCGTCAGGTACGGCAGCAGATTGCGCGCGGTCTGCTGCCAGACAAAGCCGACGGCCTCCCGCCGGTACCGCAGCCGCGCCTTCGCGTCCATCGCCAGCAGGTTGCACCCGGCGACCTTCGCCGCGCCCGCCGTCGGCACGTCAAGACCGGCCAGGATGTTCATCAGCGTCGACTTGCCGCTGCCGGACGCGCCGACCAGCGCCATCAACTCGCCCTCCCGCACCAGCAGATCCAGCCCTTGCAGGGCCTGCACCTCCACCCCGTCCGTGGAGAAGATGCGCACCAGCCGGTCGCAGGCGATCAGCGCGTCGTGTCCGTACGACGGCCGGTCGCGGTGGGCCGCCGCCCGTCGCTCCAGCTCCGCCAGCGTCGTGCCCGTTCCGGTCGCCGCATCGCTCGCCGTACCGCTCATCGCGTCTCTGCCGCCCTGAGTTCCTTCGTCGATCCGCGCCGTGCCGCCCACCACGCCTGGGCCACGGCAGCCACCCCTGACAGAGCCACCACGCCGGCCGCCGGGATCACCAGCGACCACGGGTCCGCCCGCAGCGGCGCCCCGTCGAGCGGCGCGAGGCCCGGCGCGGCCGCCAGGGCCAGGCGGGCCAGGTCCACACCGGGGGAGCAGCGTGATCGTCGCCCAGCCCACCAGCGTCCCGCCGACCGCCGCGAGCAGCGCCTGCGGCAGGGCCTCAAGCGCCAGCAACTGCCGTCCCTGCCGTGTTGTCAGCCCCATCGTGCGCAGCCGCGCCAGCTGTGCGCCCTGACCCGCAGCAGTACGAACCCCGTCACCCGTCCCCCCGAAACCGCCCCGAGTACCACACACGCAGTGGGCGCCCTGGGATGGTTTCAGAGGGCACATGCCCCTGGAAACCGCTTGCCCGGGGACCTTGACTCGATCGTGACCGTCATCCGGAATCGGAGGGCCGCATTCCGGGCGCTGTCTCAGCGCGCTGTCTCAGCGCGCCGTGTCAGCCTTCGGTGTTGACCATCGACGCGGCCGCGTACGTCAGGTAGTTCCAGAGCTGTTCCTCGTGCTCCGGAGCCAGGCCCAGCTCGTCCACCGCCGCCCGCATGTGCCTCAGCCACGCGTCGTGCGCCGCCCGGTCCACCGTGAACGGCGCGTGGCGCATCCGCAGCCGGGGATGGCCCCGGTGGTCGCTGTAGGTGCGGGGCCCGCCCCAGTACTGCATCAGGAACAGCACCAGCCGCTCCTCGGCCGGACCGAGGTCCTCCTCCGGATACATCGGCCGCAGCAGCGGGTCCTCCGCCACACCCTGGTAGAAGCGGCGGACGAGACGCCGGAAGGTCTCCTCGCCACCGACCTGCTCGTAGAAGGTCTGCTCCTGAAGCGTGCCGCGCGGAATCTTGTTCACGGTTACATCGTCTCAGACGGGCCGGCCTAGGACCGGCGGACCAGGACTCCGGCCGGAACGACCCTGTCAGGTGCGCGCCATGCTCGCCAGGCCCCGCCCCGCGCAGGAGAGTGGAGGCATGGGGCCACAGCAGGACGTATTCGCCGAGGACGGCGCGCGGGCGCGGCAGGCACTGGTGACCGAGATCGCCAGGACCGGGGTGCTCTCCGACCCGGCCTGGCGGGCCGCCTTCGAGGACGTGCCACGCCATCTCTTCGTGCCGTACTACTTCGTCGCCGGGACCGGCGGCTACGAACGGCTCTGGCGGGAGGACCCCGACCCCGCGCGGCGCGAGCGGTGGCTGCGCGGCGCCTACCGCGACATCCCGCTGGCCACCCGCGTCCGCGACGGCCAGCTGATCTCCTCCAGCAGCCAGCCCTCGCTGATGGCGGAGATGCTGGACGCGCTCGACGTACGGGACGGGCAGCGCGTCCTGGAGATCGGCGCCGGTACCGGCTACAACGCCGCGCTCCTGTGCCACCGGCTCGGCGAGGAGCGGGTGACCACCGTCGACCTGGACCCGGAGATCACCGAGTCGGCGCGCGCCCACTGCGCGGCGGCCGGCTACCGCCCCGCCGTCCACACCGGCGACGGGGCGCGCGGCTGCCCCGAGCGCGCCCCCTTCGACCGGATCATCGCGACCTGCACGCTGCCGTCCGTACCGCCCGCCTGGCTGCGACAGTGCTCCCGGGGCGCCCTGATCCTCGCTCCGCTGTCCACCGGGCTGATCCTGCTGCGGGTCCGGGACGCCGACCACGCCGAGGGACGCTTCCTGCCCGGCCCGGCGTACTTCGTGGCGCTGCGCGGGGCGACCCCGCCGGCCCCGCGCCGCCGGCCGAGCGGGCTGCCCCGGCGGGCCGCGCAGAACGACCTCTTCGCCTTCCTGCTCGAACTGACCGCCGGCAGCCTCGATCCGCACGAGGCGCTCTCGCTCTGGCAGCGCGAGCGGCGGCCACGGCGCGAGCGGTACGGGGTGACCGTCAGCGGCGGCCGCCAGTGGGCATGGCTGGACGATCCCGAAGGGCCCTACGTCTGGCCCCTCGGGACGCTCCAGCCGGACTGGCGCTAGTGCTCTGACCGCATACCTTCGCCGGGTTGGGCGGGTGTGGGGCCATTAATGCCAGCTACCTGGCCGAGGCATCCGCCTATGCTCGGCTCGTGCAGCCGCTTTCCGACCGCAGCAATCCATTGATCACGGCGTTCCCAGCCGAGCTTGCAAGCGCTGCCGAGGCAGTCCTGGCGGTGATGCCTGATTCTCGGCTCCAGCCGCATGCCTCGTTCTCGGTCGCTGTCGAGGGCCAGCGGGTTTTGATCCCAGGGCGTCTCTACAACGACGAGCCGCCAGCTGACAGGGTGGCGTCGCTTTCGTCGCGCCAGCAACAGCTTCTGCACTGCCTGTACTCAAGGCACTGCGACGGCATGGTCAGGCAGCGCCACCTGGAGAAGATCGTTGGTTCCACGGACCCATGGGTCGTCCCCTTCGTCGTGCAGCTGGTTGGCGAGTACGTCTTGGAGATCCTGGTCGTCATCTGTGATGAGCTCCGTGATCTCGCCACGCCCGGCACCTGCGGCCACCTCGCTTACGGGCAGTTCCTCGTGGACAACCCTGCTTTCTTCGCGCGCACTCAACGGCGGGTCGTGAGCTACTGGAGCTGCTACTACCGGGGCACCTACGCGAGTTTTCGGGGCTACCCGGGGTGCACGATTCTTGACCTCCTACGGTCCGCTGCCTCCGACAGAGCAGGACAGCCCTGGCCCAACCTCGCTCCAGCCGGCACCAGGGTGGACGGCTACTGCTAGGACCCGGCCGGGCAAGGTCGCCGGGCTGGTCAAGCGGCATCGGCGAGGGGACGTCCGCCCCAACGGATGCCCTTCTCGCTGCGGATACGAGCGCGCTCGCGGCGCTGGGCTGCCAGCACGTCGGGATGACGGGCATTCGCGTTGCGCCAGCGCAGATAGGCGTGCAGGGCCCGGGTCTGCACGGTGTGGTTGCGGTGGTTGGAGTTGGCGATGGTGAACTGCCGCAGCGGCCCGAAGTGCGCTTCGATTGGGTTGGCCCAGGACGCGTATGTCGGCGTGAAGCACAGCTCGACGCGGTTCTTCTTCGCCCAGCGGCGGATCGTCTCGCCCTTGTGGGCGGACAGGTTGTCCAGGATGACGTAGATGGGGGCGCCGTCCGGTCGGGCGGCGCGGACCGATCTGAGCGCGGCCAGCGTGTTCGCGGCGCCCTTCTTCCGACGGTTGACGCCCCAGAGCGTGTCGTCACCGACCGAATAGCAGCCGTGGAAGTACCTGACGCCATGCGTGCGGTGGTTGGTCGCCGGGTGCCGCTCGGGGTGACTGGCCGGGGCCCAGCCCGCACCGCCGGTGGGGCGGATGCCGAGCGGGCCGAACTCGTCGAACGCGAAGACCCGGTCCGGGAAGCGGTCCAGGACCTCCTCGATCCGGTCCAGCTTTGCTTCGCGGTCGGGGTCCGGGGACTCCTTCCACGTCTTGGTGCGCTGGAAGGTGATGCCGCGGCGGGCGAGCAGACGGCGTAACGCCTCGCGGCCGATGCGGATGACCCGCCCATGGACTTTCCGCAGGTGGGCCAGCAGTTTGCGGATGGAACAGCGAGTGAAGGGCTGGCCGAGCTTGGTCGGGCGGGTGGTGGCCGTCTGGACAACGAAGTCCTCGTCGTCAGGACTGAGCAGGCGGGGACGGCCTCCCGCCCACCGAGGGTCCAGACAGGCCAGGCCGATCTCGTTGAACCGGTGGATCACATCCCGGACGGTGTCCTCGTCGGCCTGCACCAGCTGGGCGATCACCGGGACCCGGTTCCCGCCGGCCGACGCCAGCAGCATCATCGCGCGTCGGAAGCGGACCGAACTGGTGCTGCCCCGACGCACGATCTGCTGCAGCTTCTGCCCCTCCTGGTCGGTCAACCTGCGCACGCGGACAGGCTCAGCCACCGCACCCCCAGCACTCGGATCGGACGTCACGCAACATCCAACCGCCCCGACCACCAACCCGGCGAACCAATGTGGTCAGAGCACTAGGCCGTGTTTTAGGAAGCGCGGGCGGCTAGCCATTTGGTGAGGTCGCCCGCGATGCGGTCGCGGTCGGTCTCGACGATGACGTCGTGTTCGCGGCGGGTGGTGTCGCGGCGGACGACTTCGTATCCGCCCTCGTCCAGGACTGCGACGGAGGCGAACCAGGCAGGGTCGTCTTCGTCGGGCTGGATGACGACGAAGGTGTTGCCCGTCCCGTCCAGGTCGCCGATCAGCATGAACAAGGCGTCCTCGGAGGGGTCGTCGATGTGGTCGCCGTTCTCGCTGTCGGCGCAGTAGTACTCGGCGGCCACGGGCCCTCCCCTTATGCGTGTGCTGATCGAGCTGACGGCCAGGATGGCACGAACGCCCCGTCGGGCCGGTGGTTCACAGCCACTGGTGGATCGCCGCGATCTGGACGGTGGCCTCGAACCGGACGGCGAGCTTGTCATAGCGGGTGGCCACCGCGCGATGCTGCTTGAGCCTGCTGATCCCGCACTCAACAGCGTGGCGGGACTTGTAGTCCTCCCGGTCGAAGGCCGGCGGACGGCCACCGGACCGCCCGCGGCGCTTGCGGTTGCGGATCTGGTCGGCCGGTTCCGGGATGGTGCACCGGATCCCGCGCCTGCGCAGGTAGGCCCGGTTCGCGCGGGACGAGTACGCCTTGTCACCCCGCACCCGCAGCGGTCTGCGCCTGGGCCGACCGCTGCCGGGCCTGGGCACCTTGATGGCTTCATGGACCGGCTCGAACTGGGGGCTGTCGCCCCGCTGCCCTGCCGTGACCAGCAGAGACAGCGGTTTCTGGCCCTGCTCGCAGGCCAGATGGATCTTCGTGGTGAATCCGCCCCTGGACCGGCCGAGCCCGTGATCGTCCGGCTCGACGCCGAGTCCGCCGGGTGGTTCCTTCTGCCCCGCCCCGTCCCGGCGGGCACCGGCGGCATGCTGATGGGCCCGGCAGACGGTGGAGTCGACGTTCACCTCCCACGTGATCAGCCCGGCCGCGTCAGCCCGCGCCTGCAACAGCGTCAACAGCCGGGCCCAGACACCCCCGCGCTGCCAGCGGCGGAACAGCCCGTAGACGGTCTGCCAGGGGCCGTACTCATCGGGAAGATCCCGCCACGGCACCCCGGTTCGAACCCGCCAGCGCACTCCGTCGATCAACCGCCGCCGACTCGGCTGCCTACGACTCACACCCGCCGCAGGCAGCAACGACTCCAACACCGACCACTGCTCATCAGAAAGATCCCCACGCCCCACAACATGATCATCGCGGTATGGAGGCGTGAACCGGAGCCCGAGTTAAAACACGGCCTAGCCGCGCCGGATGGTGATCGTCGTCCAGGCGCCCACGTGCACCCGGTCGCCCTCGTGGAGCGGGTGGGGGACGAAGGGCTGGATCGGGTCCTCACCGCCGTTGATCGTGGTGCCGTTGGTGGAGTTCTGGTCCACCACCGCCCAGGAACCGTCCGGCGACTGCACCAGCATCGCGTGCTGGTGCGAGACGCCCGGGTCCTCCGGGGGCACCGACAGATCGATGTCGGGCGACTCGCCGGTGGAGTGCCGGCGGCGGCCGATGGTGATCTGCTCGCCGGTGAGCGGCACCTGCTGCTCCGGGGAGTACGCGGGCAGGTTCAGGCCCGCGGCCTCGGGGCCGCTGCGCTGCATCATCGCCATGAAGTAGTCACGGTCCGGCGCGACCACCGCCGTCCAGCCCACGGGGGACTGGTACTGCGGCGGCTGCGGGGCGTGCCCCTGCCCCTGCGGGGCCTGGGCGTGCGACGGCGGCGGCAGCATCCAGTCGTCGTCACCGCCACCCTGCTGCGGGGGCTGCTGCTGGTGGTGCTGCGGCGGCGCGGACGGACCCGGTTGCTGGAGGAACGGCGCCGGGGGCGGCCCACCGCGCTGGAATGCCTGCGGCGGCGGAGGCATGTGCGACGCCTGAGAACCGGGCCGCCCCGGACCACCGGGACCCTGACCCTGGCCGGGACCGCCGGGGCCCATGCCGGGACCGCCCTGGCCCATGCCCGGCGGGGGGCCCTGGCGGCCCGAAGGGCCGGACAGCGGCTCGGCCGGGCGGTTCATCTGCGAGGGCCGCGAGCTCTGGTACTCGAACGAGTCCGGCGGACGCGGCGGCTGCTGCGCCTGGAAGCCCGGCGGCAGGTTCAGCCCCGGCGGCGGACCCCCCGGACCGCCGGGGCCGCCCGGACCCGGGTGCTGGGGAGGCGTCGGCGCGTACGACGTGGCCGTGTTGGTGAGGAAGTTCCAGCGGCACTCCTCGCAGAACGGCGCCATGGCCTCGCGCGGGGTGCGGCACTGAGGGCAGAGCTCCGCCTGGGCGGTGGCGTCCGGGTCCCCGGGGCCCGGGTAGCCGCTGCCCGGACCGGGGTAGCCGTAGCCGGGCGGCGGAGGGGGAGGCGGCGGCACGGCACCCGCAGGGCCGCCCGCCCCGGCCATACGGTGGCCGCAGACCTCGCACCAGTCGTCGGAAACCGACTGGTGTCCGTTCGGGCAGGTCGGCATGTCGGTGCATCCCCCTCTCGGTGTCCGGCCGTCGCGGCCGGACCGTCACAGCTACTGCTTGGAGCTTGCTACTGCTTCTTGACGCGAACCGTCTTGGTGGAGCGCGTCTCGAGAGTCATCTCGTCCGCTTCCGCGACTTTCGCCTTCAGCCGCACAGTACCGGTCGCCGCGTCCACGACGTCCACCACCTTCGAAAGCAGTTTCGCAGTGTCTTCGTTCCCCGAAGCCGCCGCGAGCTGCACCGCCCGCCCCAGTTTCGCCGTGGCGTCATCGAAATCGCCCGACTTGCGCGCATCCAGCCCCTGTTGGATGACCTGTGCCAGTTCGGCCTGGCCCGTGTAGTGCGCGACCTGCGGATTGATCGAGGTCGACGCGGCCATGTCGTCGGTCCACACGGCCCGTACGAGCCCCTGGGACAGTGCCTGCGGGGCCCCGCCCGAGGGGTCCGGACGGACCAGGGACACCCGGGCCGCCAGCATCTCCTGGCCCACGGCGGCCTGCGGGACCCGGACGCAGAGGTGGTAGTCGCGGGACTCGTCCCCCCAGGAACCGGTCGGATAGTCGCCCGCCCGCGGCCCCGCCTCCGTACGCCGCCCGGTCAGCTCCTCGACCGTCGGCGCCACCTGCTTCACGAACGCGATCTCCGCGCCCAGCGGTGTCCACAGGCGAAGGGCCACGTCCGCGACCTCCTTGCCCATCGCGTCCTCCATCATCCGCGTGAAGTCCGCGGCGAGACCGGCCGGGTCGGCGACGATGTCGGCCGTGCCGAGCAGCGCCGAGGCGATACCGGTGACCTCCTTGACCTCCCAGTCCGTCCCCACACCCCGCGCGTCACAGGTGAACCGTCCGGCACAGGCGTCCAGCGCGGCCCGCAGGTCCTGCGGTGACTCGTGTTCGTTGCGGCCGTCGGTGAGCAGGATGCCGTGCCGGATGGCGACGTCCGCCGAGGCGAGCAGCCGGTCGGCGAGCCGCAGCCAGGTGCCGATCGCCGTACCGCCGCCCGCGCTCAGCCGGCGCAGCGCCTCCTTGGCCTCCGCGCGCGTACGGGCGTCGGCGACGGCGAGCGAGCCGTCGCCCGGATAGATCTCCTTGGCCACATGCGTCCCGGCGACCACGGCGAAGGCGACCCCGTCGCGCAGGGTGTCCACGGCGGCGGCCGTGGCGTCGCGCGCGTTGCGCATCTTCGTCGGCGGATAGTCCATCGAGCCCGAGCAGTCGACCATGATCACCACTGCGGCGGCGCCCGGCGCCGACACTCCGCCGCTCGTGCCGCCGCCGGTCGAGGTGACCGTGACGATGGCGTTCACCTCACGCCCGCCCTCGGGCAGATAGGCGTTCTGGTACACGTCGACGGAGAACTGCGGCACGTTCGACTTGGAGAAGTTCGCCATCTGATCGGCTCCTCGGTGCTTCACACAACAGACAGTGGCAAAGGGACGAAGCGGGACTCAGGGGCGTGACTCGGGCTCAGGACGTGCGGTACGGCGATCCTGCCCCTTGCGGCGGCACGGCGAACGGCAGCAGCGCCACCGTTACGTTGTCGTGGCCGCCGCCGTCCAGGGCGTGGCCAACCAGCACCTGGGCGGCGCCCAGCGGCCGGACAGCCGCGTCCGGGGCCAGCACCCGGGCCATCTCCTCCGGGGCCTCGGCGTAGTTCCACAGCCCGTCCGTGCAGACCACGACCACACCGGGCCGGTCCGGCTTGAACGCCGCCGTGTGCGGGTCGAGTTCGTACGCGTCGGCCCCCAGCCAGCCGGTGATGGCGTGCGCCCGCTCGTCCGCGTACGCCTCCGCCTCGCTCATCAGGCCCGTCGCGACCATCTGCGCGGCCCAGGAGTCGTCCTCGGTGAGCCGGGCGGGCGGGGCGGACCGGTCGTCGGGCACCCAGTAGGCACGGCTGTCGCCGATCCAGCCGACGATCAGGAGCCCGCCCGCCACGACCGACGCGACGATCGTGCACGCGGGGGAGTTCTGGTGCGGATCGTGCTCCCTGGCCCCGGACTCCTCGGCGAGCGCGTTGACCGCCTCGCCCGCGGCCAGGATCGCGTCGTGCATCGCCTGCTGGGGGTGGGTGCCCAGGGGCAGCGCGGCGAGCAGGGACTCGTTGGCGGCGCTCGCGGCGGCCGCCGACGCCTCGTCGGGGCGGGTCGCCGAGGACACCCCGTCGCAGACCACCGCCACGACCGCGGGCGAGCCGTCGGGCAGCGCGGTGGAGGAGACCGCGAACGCGTCCTCGTTGCGGTGGTGGCGCAGCCCCCGGTCGCTGACGGCGGCGACCTGGCCGAGCTCCTCCTCGATGTGGTCGCGCTCGCGCGGCTGGGCGTGGCCGCAGTTCTCGCAGTAGCCGTCCCCGTCGACCCGGCCGGCCCGGCAGGCGACACAGAGCTTCGCGCCGGGCGGCACGGCGGGGGAGTGCTCGGCGGTCCGGGGGTCCGGCGCGGCGAGCGGATAGTCGCCGTCCGCCGCCCCGGCCGGGGTGTCGTGGCGGACGGGTGCCTGGAGGTCGCGGCCGCCGGAGTCCGTACCGGGCAGATCACCCGCCGACTGGGCCGACGGCTCCCCGCTCGCGCGCTCCTCCGCCGCCGGCCACCCCGGCATCGCGGGGGGCGGCACCGGCGTACCGATGGCCAGTGTCGGGCGGTCCGGCGCCGCCGGGGCCACGGCCGACAGGTCGCAGCCGCACGCGCCGCAGAACAAGTCGCCCGACTCCACCGGCTCCGCGCAGTTGGGGCAGGTCGACCGGGCTGACAGCTGGTCCATCTGGGACATCACTCACACCCACGTCCGGGGGCGGAAACGGTTTGCCCGTTCCACCAGTTCGATCCTCTCCTCGCCGCGTTGAGCGAGCCGGGCGAGCACCCGGTACGAGCGTTCAAGGCCGAAGCGCAGTCCGCGCTCGTCCAGCTCACTGCCGAGCAGCGGAGTCTGTGCGGGCCGTGCTCCGGGACTACCGGAGAGTACCCAGTCCAGGGCCGTGCCGAGGACCTCGGTCGACAACCGCTCCCGGCGCACCGCGTCCAGGCCGAACCCCTGGAGCGCGGACACCTGTGCGGCGGCCGCCGTCAGGTCGTCGATCAGCGGCTCGTGCGGCTCGCGCCGGCGCAGCCTGGCCCGTACGGCCGCCACCCGGGCAGCCGTGTAGTGGATCGACGCCTCCGGCACCGACTCCAGCGTCCGTACGGCCCCGGGGCGGTCGCCGGCGGCCAGCTGGACGCGGGCGAGACCGAACGCGGCACTCACGTAGGAGGGGTCGGTCGACCAGACCAGCCGGTAGTACTCGGCGGCGTTGTCCAGCTGGCCCAGGACCTCGGCGCAGACGCCGAGCGCCAGCTTGGGGGCCGGCTCGCCCGGGAAGGCGTCGTAGACCGCGTCGAAGGAGAGCGCGGCGCTCTCGTGGTCGCCGGTGGCGAGAGCGGCCACGCCGCGGTACCACACCACCCGCCAGTCGTCGGCGTGCTTCGCCTCCAGGGCGGCCAACGCCTCGGCGGCGACGGCCGGTTCGCCCATGTCCAGGCGGGCCCGCAGCTCGCGCAGGCGCCGCTCCAGGGAGTCGGCGGGCGCCGCCTGCAGCGCGCTGATCAGCTCGGTCGGCGCGGCGGCCAGCAGGCCGGCGAGGAAGCCGGCGTTCGGGTCGTTCGGGTCGACGTGCGGCACCGGCAGGGCCAGCGCCGTGGCGCGCGCGTCGAGCGGCGCGAGCAGCGGCGCGGAGGTGGCGGCGCCGGCCGCGACGAGCGCGGAGGTGTGGGCGGGGTCGTGGGCCGGGCCGGGGGTCCCCGAAGCGTGGGCGGGGTCCAGGGCAGCGGGCCTCCGGGCGGCCCGGAGCGCCTTCAGGGAGCCCGGTGCCGTACGCACCCCGAGCCGGGACACCTCCTCGTCCGGCTCGCCGAACAACTCCGTGTCCGTCACCCGCAGTTCGGTGCCGAACAGCGTCGACAGGGCGGGACGCGGCCGGCCCGTCTGCAGGGCGACGACCTCCCGCAGCACGCCCGTCAGCTGCTCCGCCATCTCCTGCGCGGAGGCGAACCGGCGGGCCGGATCCGGATCCGTCGCGCGCACGAGCAGCCGGTAGAAGGACTCGTAGGTGCGGAACACCTCGATGTTGTCCGGGTCCGGCAGGGAGTCCACGAAGACGTTGGTGTAGCCCTGGAAGTCGAAGGTGAGCACGGCCAGGGTGCGTGCCACGGTGTAGAGGTCGGAGGCGACCGACGGGCCGGCCTCCGCCACCTCGGGGGCCTGGTAGCCGACCGTGCCGAAGATCGCCGACTCGTCGTCGTCGGCCCGGCGGACCGCGCCCATGTCGATCAGCTTGAGCTCGTCCTGGCTCTGGATGGCGTTGTCGACCTTGAAGTCGCAGTAGAGCAGATTGCGGCTGTGCAGATGCCCGAGCGCCTCCAGCGCCTCGATGCCGTACGCGCAGGCCTGCTCGACCGGGAGCGGATCGCGCTTGCCCGTCGGGTCCCGGCGCTCGTTGGCGATCTCCTTCAGGGACTTGCCGCCGACGTACTCCATGACGATGTAGCCGTCGAGGGAGCCCGTGCGCTGGTCGAGGTGTTCGACGAAGTTGTAGATGCGGACGATGTTGGAGTGCTCGATCTCGGCGAGGAAGCGGCGCTCGGAGATCGCCGCGGCCATGGCGTCCTGGTCGCCGGTGTCCAGCAGGCCCTTGAGCACCACCCAGCGGTCGGCGACGGCCCGGTCGATGGCGAGGTAGATCCAGCCGAGTCCGCCGTGGGCCAGGCAGCCCGCGACCTCGTACTGCCCGTGCACGACGTCGCCCGCGCGCAGCTTGGGGACGAACGAGTACGGATGGCCGCACTTGGTGCAGAAGCCCTCCGTGCGGCCCGGCCGGTCGCCGCGCGCGCGACCGACCGGCGCGCCGCAGTCCGAACGCGAGCAGAAACGCTTCCGCTCGGGGACCTCGGCATGGGCCATCACAGCCGAACGCGGGTCGGGACGCGGCACCTCCGGCACGGTCACCAGACCCGCGCCGAGTCTGGCCCGGCTCCCCTTCGCCGTCGACCCGGTCGAACGGACCGACACCGACCGGCCGGTCGTGGCGCCCGACAGGGAACGCGACAGCCGCCCCGACACCGACCGCCGCGACGTCGAGGACCGCGACGACCGCGCGGAGGCGTGCGAACCGCTGCGCGCCGAGCCGCTGGTGCTGCTCTTCCCGCCGCCGGTGATCCCGGTCGGCAGTGACTGCAGGAGACCGCCCGGCGCCACCACCGGGGCGAGACCGCAGGTGTCGCAGTACAGCTCGCCGCCGCCCATGTCCTCGTACGAGCCCTCGCACGAGGGCCGCTGGCATGTGCTCACTGACTCCCCCAACCGTCGCCGGAACCGCCCTCGCCCTGCCCCGCGCCCCGGAACCCGCCGGACCCCGGCCGCGGACGCCCGTCCGCCGGCCCGGACAGGGCCTCCGCCGCCGCGTGCTGGAACCGCAGCACCGCCTGCTCGGCCGCGCGCAGATCGCACGGCGCGCTCCACAGCATCCGGCGGGCCACGTCGTACCGCTCGATCAGCAGCAGGTCCTCCGCCAGGCCGTGCCGGGCCACCTTCGCCTTGTACGCGTCCAGCCGGCCCCGCAACTCCGCGCGGACCGCCAGCGGAGCCGTGACCGCCGTCAACGAGTCACGCGCGCGCAGCAGTTCGTCCTCCGCCTCCCGCTCCAGCGACTCCAGCAGCGGCGAGAGACGGTGCCACTGCGCGTGCCGGCGGTACTCCGCCGCGGTTGCCAGCCGCTCTTGGAGCGTCACCGGAGGCCCGCTCACCGCGGGCACCTCGGACGCCGCGATCTTCGCGAGCACCTCACCGCGCGCGGCCCGCGCCTCGGCGAGCGTCCGGTCGGCCCGCGAGAGCACGTCCCGCAGCCGCAGCAGCCGGTCCTCGGAGTCCTGCCGCACGGCAAGGACCGCCTCGATCTCCCGCCGTACGTCCTCCAGGGCGCGTGCCGCCCGGTCGTAGCGGTCCGTGTCGGGCCGGCCGCCACCGGGCGCCGAGGCGCCCGCCGCGGGCCGCCAGAAGGCGAGCGGATCGGAGATCACCTGGGCCCGCAGCGTGCCCAGTTCGTGGGTGATCGACTCCAGGTCGTCCCCCGAGGGGTGCTCGCCGGGGCGCACCCCCACCGAGTGGGCGAGCGAGCGCGTACGGCCCAGCTCGGCGGCGAGCAGGTCGATCCGCGCGGGCAGCGCCGACCACACCGCGTCCGCCGCCACCACCATGTCGAGCGAGGACGCGTACAGCTCGTTCATCCGAGCCACCAGGCGTTCCAGCGTGAACCGCTCGGCCAGCGGCCGGGCCGGGTCCGCGGGTGTGCCCGGGACGAGCACCGACTCGCCGCGCAGCCGGTCGGTCAGCTCCGCCAGGTCCTCGCGCGAGGGCCAGCGCCGCCGGGACCGCAGCTCCCGCGCGGCCTCCAGGGCGTCGGTGTAGGCGTCGAAGTACGACCAGAGGAGGGTGATGGTCTGCTCGGTGGCGGCCCAGCGTTCCTTGGTGGTGCCGGTCAGCTCGGCGCCTTCGAGGAGTCTGCGCCCGGCGTGGTCCTGCAGCGCGAGGAGCGAGTCCTCGACCGCCTTGTGCTCCGCGCCGAGCCGCGCCAGCGCACGGTCCACCTCGTCCCGGTCCATCACCGGCCCGGGGGGTCCCGCGACGCCCATCGATCACCTCTCCGCTCTTGCTGTCCTTGGTGCCGTCACCCTCGCGGGCCGGTCAGCCGTCCTTGTACTGCGGCGCGGGCGGCCCCGGTATCCCGGGCAGGTCCTTGCGCAGCCACTTGTCGTACGCGGCCATCCAAGGACCCTTGCGGTACTGGACGAGCACGTGATTGACCCGGCGGACCAGATCGTCGTTGCCCAGCTTGGCGGCGACGCCGTAGTACTCGGTCGTGAAGGGCCGGCCCTTGAGCTCCACCGCCGGGTCCTGGGCGGCCTGGCCCGCGGCCAGGGCGTTGTCCGTCACGATCGCGTCGACCTCGCCCAACTGGAGCCGGACCAGACAGTCCAGCTGATTGGGCACCGTGAAGCGGTCCGCGTCGGCCTGGGTGCCGTCACCCTCGTCCCTGAAGGTCGCCCCGAACGAGTTGCGCTCCAAGGCCTCGTACGCCGTCGAACCCTCCGCCGAGCAGACCCGCTTGCCGGACAGCGAGGAGTCGTAGCCCTTCACCGACGAGTCCTTGGGGGCGAGGACCTGCTGACCGGCCTGGAAGTAGGCGGTGGAGAAGGCCACCTGCTGGATGCGCTTGCAGTTGATCGTCATCGTGCGCACGACGAGGTCGACCTTGTCGCCCTCCAGGGCGGCGATGCGCTGGTTGGTGGGGATCGCCCGGAAGATGATCTTGTCGGGGGAGCCGAGGATGTCGGTGGCGATCGCCCGCGCCAGATCGATGTCGAAGCCCTCCAGGGTCCGCGTGGTCGGATTGCGGTAACCCCAGCGGTAGCTGTTCTGGTCGACGCCGACGATCAGCTTGCCGCGCGCCTTGATGGCGGCGATGGACGGCCCGTCGGCCGTCGACGGCGCCAGCGACTTCTCCGGCGCCTGGCACGTGTCCGCCCGCACCGGCACGGCCGTACCCGTACCGGGCCCGGACACGAGCGCGTGGTCCGCGCCGGAGCGGGCCAGCGGCAGCAGGGTGAGCGAGGCGGTCACCGCGCACGCCGCGGCCATCGCCCCGACGCCGCCCCAGCCCTTCAGCCGCACGGCCCGCCACCGGGCGAGCGGACGGGAGCGGACCCTGCCAGCCGTGGCCGGGCCCCGCGCGGGCCCGCCCGCGGGCACGTCCGCCCCGTGGACGCCTGCGTCGTCGGTCATCTCTCCTCCTCTCACCGGTACTCCGACAGCCTGCGGTTGATGCCCATGACGGCCCCCGCGGCGGCCACCACCGCGAGCACGGCCGCCCCCACGGGAAGCCCGCTCAGCGCGCCCCGGCCGTCACCGGCGGAACGTGTGAACTCCCGCTGCTCATGGGCGAGTGCCTTCTCCAGCGCCGCGTCCACCTGGTCGAAGGACTGCCCGGTGGAGTCCTGGGCGCCGATGACCTTGGCCAGGGCGCCGTCGTAGTCTCCCGCGTCGTCCGTGGCGCGCGCGCCCGCGTGGCGCTGCTTCCACTGCGCGACCCGGTCCGCCGCCTCCGCCAGCGGATCGCGCCCCGCGTCGTCGTCGGCGAGCTCCCGGGCCTGGGCGAGCGCCGTGTCCAGCTTGCCCATGCCCGTGCTGTAGTCCGTCTCGTACTTGTCCTTCTTGCCGTCGTCCGTGAGGACCGCGCCCCGCGCCACCAGCGTCAGGTTCTCGTTCGCCCGCGCCTTCAGGGAGTTGATCCGCGCGTCGTTGAGCACCTGGAGCGAGTTCTGGCCGTGCTCCCGGGCGTCGTTCAGCTCGGCGCGGGCCACCGTGTGCCCGACGGCCAGCCACAGCAGCACGACCGTCGAGGCGGCGGTCGCGGCGAGCAGCCCGTGGTTGAAGACCCGGTTGGTCCGCAGGTACGTGCGCCGCTGGGCCCACACCAGGGCGCCCAGCGCGATCACGCCGACCGCGAGGGAGAGCCACGGCCAGGCCCGCGCCGACGTGTCGTCCTCGTGCAGCCGCTTCGTCTCGGCCTCGTACAGCCGCTCGGCGGCCGGCAGCAGCTGCGTCGTCATCTGCTGGTTGGCGTACCGCAGATAGGCGCCGCCCAGCGGCAGGCCCTGGCGGTTGGCCGCCCGGGCCCGCTCCACCAGGCCCGTGTAGCGCGGCAGCTGTTCGTTGAGCGTCGCTATCTCGCGGGCGGACTCGCTCGAACCGTCCGTGTTCGTCGCTGCCTTGACCAGCAGCCGGGACGCCGTCGCGATGTCGTCGGTGTACCGCTTGTGGACCTCGGCCGGCTCCTGCGCGCCTGCCAGGAAGCCGCTCGCGGCGGCCGTGTCGGCGTCCGCCAGCGAGCGGTAGATGCTCGCCGCGTCGGCGCTCAGCGGCTGACTTCGGCTGACCACGTCGTCGGCGGAGGACGCCCGGTCGGAGATCTCGAAGGCGGTGACGGCGCCGAACACCACGACGAGCACGGCCAGGACGGCGCCGAGGATCTGGAGCCGGCCCGGCTCGGTCGTCGCCGCCGCGCGCAGCCGCTCCTTGCCCACGGCCCACGCCCCCCGCCCGCCGGGCGGCACCGGCCCGCCGGGCGGTGACCCGGGTCCGGACGGCGCCGACGGTGACGGCGGTGACGACGGCACTGAGGCGGCAGGTGTCGCCACGGACGGCGTGGCCCCGGACGGTGGCGTGGCGGGCTGCGGTGGCACGTACGGCTGCGTCGGCGCCGAGGCGGTGTGCCCGTTCGGCGGGTGTGTCACGTGACCTCCCCCTCGGTCGCTGGACGTCGGCCCGCCCCCCGGCGGCTCGGGGGACGACTACCCGGCCAGCAGTATGGCCGCAGGAACCGTCGACCACACCGGAAATGACGCGATCTTGTTCCTTTCGTACCCCCCGGCACGGCCGAACCCCCACTGTGTATACGCCGCCCGAGCCGGATCGGTTCCATGTTCGAGGCTGCGGGACCCGACTCTCACCCCGTCTCGCCGTAGTGCGCCCGCAGCGCCGCCCGGGCCGCGGCCGGCGCGCCCACCTGGTCGAGCCCCAGCAGCGCCGCGCCGAGCACCGGCGGGGCCGTCACGACACGTACCACCGCCTTCGGGGCCTTCGCCGCGAGGAGTTCGGCGATCCGCGCGTCCAACTGCCGGTGCCGAGCCGCCAGCACGCTCCCGCCGAGCAGGACGGGCACCTCCTCGTCGAGGAGCCCGAGCCGCCCGAGCGCCACGGAGGCCAGGGCGACGACCTCCTCCGCCTGCCGCTCCACCAGCGAGCGGGCGACCGGGTCACCGGCCGCGCTCGTACGGAACAGCACCGGCGTCAGCTCGTGCCGCCGCGCGAACGGGATCCGGCCCAGATGCAACGCCTCGATCAGCGCGTACATCGACGCGAGACCGAAATGCGCGGGCAGGGCGCGCGCCAGCTCCGTCGGCTCGCCCCGCCCGTCCTCCGCGCGCGCCGCGAACCACAGCGCTTCCTCGGCCAGTCCGCCGCCCCCGCCCCAGTCGCCGGAGATCGCGCCGACGGACGGGAAGCGGGCCGTGCGGCCGTCCGGCAGCATGCCGACGCAGTTGATCCCCGCCCCGCACACCACCGCGACCCCGCGCGGCTCGTCCACACCGGCCCGCAGGATCGCGAAGGTGTCGTTGCGGACCGAGACCGACCCGCCCCACCCCCTGGCGCCGAGCGCGGCCGCCAACTCCTGCTCCTCCACCGGGAAGTCGGCGTTGGCCAGGCACGCGGAGACGTGCGCGAACCGCACCGCCCTGCCCGGCCCCGACGCCCCGCCCGTTCCGGACACCCCCGCCGCCGCGGCCGCCCGCTGCACTGTCTCGGCCAGCGCGCCGACGGCCGCCGCCACTCCGACCGTCGGCGGCTGGAACCCGCCGCCCCTGGCCTCGCCGAGCACGGTCCCGTCCGGGGCGACGACGGCGACGTCGGTCTTGCTGTTGCCCGCGTCGATCGCGAGCACCGGAAGGGCGCCAGATGCGTGTCGCGATGCGGCCCCCGACTCGGCTCCCGGCGCGTTCACGCCCACGCCAGATGGTCCCGGTTGTGCGCGATCAGCCGGTCGGTGAGCTGCTCGGCGTAGGCGTACTGCCCCACCAGCGGATGCGCGAGCAGCGCCCGGAACACCCGCTC
Organism: Streptomyces purpureus; assembly: GCF_014648195.1. Taxonomy (GTDB): domain Bacteria; phylum Actinomycetota; class Actinomycetes; order Streptomycetales; family Streptomycetaceae; genus Streptomyces; species Streptomyces purpureus. Next base: position 13,348 of record NZ_BMQQ01000034.1, on the reverse strand, counting down.
ACGGCCGCCGCGCAGCGCCGCCTCCAGCGCCAGGTCCTCGTACGTCGTGACCTGGGCGACCAGCCCGGCGTACAGCGGATCGAGCGCCGGCACGGCCAGCGGCGCGGCCCCGTCGCCGCCCACCGCCGCCTGGACCTCGATCACGGCGTCGTCCGGCAGGAAGGGCAGCGTGCCGTTGTTGTACGTGTTCACCACCTGGTACGGCGATCCGGCGCCGCCCAGCAGGGCCGCGGCCAGGTCCACCGCCGCCTCCGAGTAGAAGGCCCCGCCGCGCTTGCCGAGCAGCGCGGGCTTCTCGTCCAGTGCCGGGTCCCCGTACATCTCCAGGAGCCGCTTCTCCATCGCCGCGACCTCGGCCGCCCGCGAGGGCTTGCTCCGCAGCTCCCGTACGACCTCGTCGTGGCAGTAGAAGTAGCGCAGGTAGTACGAAGGGACGACACCGAGCCGGTCGACGAGCGCACGCGGCATCCGCAGATCGTCCGCGACGGTGTCCCCGTGTTCGGCGAGCAGCTTCGGCAGGACGTTCTCTCCGCCCGGCCCGCCGAGCCGTGCGCCCAGCTCCCAGGTCAGATGGTTCAGCCCCACATGGTCGAGGTGCACCTCGCCGGGGGTGACGTCGAGGAGGGCCGCGAACTTCCGCTGGAAGCCGATGGCCACGTTGCACAGCCCGACAGCCTTGTGCCCGGCCTGGAGCAGCGCCCGGGTCACGATCCCCACCGGGTTGGTGAAGTCGATGATCCAGGCGTCGGGGTTGGCCCGCCGGACCCGCTCGGCGATGTCGAGCACCACCGGCACGGTCCGCAGCGCCTTGGCGAGACCGCCGGCGCCGGTGGTCTCCTGGCCGACGCAGCCGCACTCCAGCGGCCAGGTCTCGTCCTGTTCACGGGCGGCCTGTCCGCCCACCCGCAGCTGGAGGAGGACCGCGTCGGCGCCGGCCACGCCCGCGTCGAGGTCGCTCGTGGTGACGACACGGCCGTCGTGGCCCTGCCTGGCGAAGATCCGCCGGGCGAGCCCCCCGACGAGCTCCAGACGGTCGGCGGCCGGGTCTACGAGGACCAGTTCGGTGACGGGCAGGGTCTCGCGCAGCCGCGCGAACCCGTCGATCAGTTCGGGGGTGTAGGTGGAGCCGCCCCCCACGACAGTGAGCTTCATGACTTCCTAACTCCCTAGCCCTTCGCTAGCCCTTCACTCCGGTCAGGGTGACGCCCTCGATGAAGGCCTTCTGCGCGAAGAAGAAGACGATGATCACCGGCGCCATGACCAGCACGGTCGCGGCCATGGTGAGGTTCCAGTCGGTCTGGTGGGCGCCCTTGAACGACTCCAGCCCGTAGCTGAGCGTCCAGGCGGCCGGGTTCTCGGATGCGTAGATCTGCGGCCCGAAGTAGTCGTTCCAGCAGTAGAAGAAGTGGAAGAGGGCCACCGCCGCGATCGCCGGCTTCGCCATCGGCAGCACGATCCGCACCAGCGTGCGCAGCTCCCCGCAGCCGTCGATCCGGGCCGCCTCGGTGTACTCCTTGGGGATCGTCAGGAGGAACTGCCGCAGCAGGAAGATGGTGAAGGCGTTCCCGAAGGCGAACGGAATGATCAGCGGCCAGAGGGTGCCCGCGAGATCGAGCTGCTTGGCCCAGAAGAGATACATGGGCACGACGACGACCTGCGGAGGCAGCATCATCATCGCGATGACAAGCATCATCGCCAGATTCCGGCCGCGGAAGCGGAACTTGGCCAGGGCGTAGGCGACGGGCAGGCTGGAGGCGACCGCGAGGACGGTGCCCAGGCCCGCGTACAGCAGGGTGTTGCGCCACCAGGTGAGGAAGCCAGGGGTGTTCCAGACGGTCGCGAAGTTCCCCCACTCCCAGGTACGCGGCCACAGGTCGCGGGTGAGGGCCTGGTCGTCGCTCATCACGGCGGTCAGGAACACGAAGACGAACGGCAGGATGAAGAAGAGCGCGGCGGCGACGGCCAGGGAGTGGACCGCGATCCACTCCAGGGCGGCGCGGCGCCGCGCGGAGCGCCGGGCGCCGGCGGCCTCGGCGCGCTCCTTCGGAGCGGAGAGGGTCAGGCCGGTCATGGATGTCATGGGTCAGTCCTCCGCCGGCATGAAGCCGGAGCGCCGGCGCATCAGAAGGGCCGTGAACACCATCGCGAGTGCGAACAGCACCAGTGCCACGACCGAGGCCGCGCCGGTGTCGAAGCGCTGGAAGCCGAGGTTGTAGACGGTCTGGGGCACGGTCAGGGTGGACCGGTCCGGATAGCCGGGCTCGAACTGCTGGCCGGAGCCGCCGATCACCCCGCTCGCCACCTTCGCCGCCACCAGCGGCTCGGTGTAGTACTGCATCGTCGCGATCACGCCGGTTACCGCCGCGAACAGCACGATCGGCGAGATGTTCGGCAGGGTGACGTGGCGGAACCGCTGCCAGGGCCCGGCGCCGTCCAGCTCTGCCGCCTCGTACTGCTCCTTCGGCACGTCCAGCAGCGCGGCCATGAAGATGACCATCAGATCGCCGATGCACCACAGCGCGAGCAGCGTCAGCGACGGCTTGGACCAGGCGGGGTCGTTGAACCAGCCCGGCTCGGGCAGCCCGGCCCGGGCCAGGAGCGTGTTGACCGGTCCCGTACCAGGATTGAGCAGGAAGACGAAGGCCACCGTGGCGGCGACCGGCGGCGCGAGATACGGCAGGTAGAACAGGGTCCGGAAGAGACCCGCCCCCGTCTTGATCTTGGTGATGAGCAGCCCGACCCCGAGTCCGAAGACGACTCTCAGGGCCACCATCACCACCACCAGCCACAGCGTGTTGCGCAGCGCGGGCCAGAAGAAGGGGTAGTCGGCGAAGACGTACGTCCAGTTCTTCAGCCCGACCCAGGTGGGCGGGGCGAACCCGTCGTACCTCATGAAGGAGAAGTAGACGGTCGACACGAGCGGGTACGCGAAGAAGACGCAGAACCCGATCAGCCAGGGCGAGAGGAAACCCAGGGTCCGCAGCGCCGACCGGGCTCGCCTGGCCCGCTGACCCGGGCCGCCCGCCGACGCGGGCCGGGGGTGGACGGCGGTCATCAGCGCGCCTGCTCGTTGTCCTTGTCGACCTGCGCGTCGGCCTTCCTCAGCCCGGCGTCCAGGTCCGGCTCACGGCCCGCCTCGTGGCGCACCCCGAGGTCCTGCGCGGTGAGCAGGAACGCTCCGCCGTTGACGGAGGAGGGCGCGTGGGCGCTCTTCGGGTGCTGGGCGATCTTCACGAACGTGCGGTAGAGCGGATCGCTGTTCAGCTTCGGCGAGTTCAGGGCCGCCACCGTCGAGGGCACGTTGTGGATGGCGTTGGCGAAGGAGACGACCGCGTCGGTGTCGGTGGAGAGGTACTTCACCAGCTCCCAGGCCGCGTTCTGCTTCTTGCTGGTGTTGGCGATGCCGAGGATCGTGCCGGAGAGGTAGCCCTTGCCGTACTCGCCGGCCTGGTCGTCCGGTACGGGCAGCGGCGCCGCGCCGATCTCGAACGGCAGCCCGGCGTCCTTGGCCATCTTGCCGCGCCACTCGCCGTCGAGCTGCATGGCGACCTGGCCGGTGTGGAAGGGGTGCTTGGGGCCCCATTCGTCGCCGAGGCCGGTGCGGAACTTCTCCAGCTTCCTGAAGCCGCCGAGCTGGGCGGCGAGGTTCTTCTGCCAGGTGAACAGGGCCTTCGCGGCGGGGTCCCGGGCCAGGTTGGACTTGCCGTCGGCGTCGAAGTACTGGACGCCGAACTGTGTGGCGTAGTGCTCGAAGGTGGTCTCGTAGCCTTGGAAGTTGGGCATGAAGCCGAGCTGTTCGTAGCTGTCGCCCTTGGTCTTGGTGAGCTTCTTGGCGACGGCGTCGAACTCGGAGAGTGTCTTCGGCGGGGCGGTGATCCCGGCCTCGGCGAAGGCCTTCTTGTTGTAGTAGAGGCCGTACGCGTCGCCGAGCAGCGGCACCGCGCAGCGCTTGCCGTCGTGCTCGGTGTACTTCGCCATCTGCGGCAGGAAGGTCGTGGCCGGGTCGATCTTCGACTTCTCCAGGAACGGCTTCAGATCCGCGAGCGCGCCGGTGGTGCAGAAGCGGCCCACGTTGTCGGTGGTGAAGGACGAGACGACATCCGGAGCGTTCGAACCACCCGCGCGCAGCGCCTGGTTGAGCTTGTCGTCGGTGATGTTCTTGACGATGTTCACCCTGATGTGGGGGAACTTCTTCTCGAAGGAGCGGACATTCGCCTCGATCGCCTTGACCTCGCCGGGGGCGGACCAGCCGTGCCAGAAGGTCAGGGTCGTCCTCGCCTTCGGATCATCACTCGCGCCGCCGGCGCCCGACCCCGTACAGGCGGCGGTGAACAGGGCCATGGCAGCGGCCGAGGCGAGAGCGGCGGCGGCTCTGCGGGTGCGTACGGGCATGACGGTTCTCCCTGTGACGGGGGCGGGGGATGGGCGGTGCCGTGTGATGCCGTGCGTTGCCTTTGTGTTGTGGTGTCTAGCGCGAGGTGTCGAAGACTTCGTCGCGGGTGGCGGCGAGGGCGCTCTCCAGCGCGCCGCGCAGGACGGGCTGGTGCTGTACGCCGCCGAGGACGAGCCGCGGCCGGGACGCGGCGAGCTCGGACAGCTCGGCCTGGACGCGGGCGCGCAGGGGTTCCCCGCCGGCCACGATCGCCCCGCCGGAGAGCACGACGAGTTCGGGGTCGAGGACGGCGACCATGGAGGCGAGACCGGTCGCGAGCCCAGTACCGAAGATGCCGAGCAGCTGGGCGTACGGGCCCGACTCCGCCCGCGAGGCCCGGGCGAGGAGTTCCGCGGCGGTCTCGGCGTGCGGGCCCTGCGGCACGTCGCCGATCCCCAGCTCCCGGGCGATCCGGCCGACGGCCTGCGCACCGGCCAGCTCCTGGAAGCCGCCGCTGCCGGCCTTGCTCACCTGCCGTACGAGCGGGGTCCCCGGCACCGGCAGGAAACCGACCTCACCGGCACCGCCGGTGAACCCCCGGTGCAGCCGCCCCCCGAGCACGAGCGCGGCGCCCAGACCCTCCTCGTTCCACAGCAGTACGAAGTCCTCGTGCCCGCGGGCGGCGCCGAGCCGCTGCTCGGCGACGGCCACGAGGTTGACGTCGTTCTCGTACTCGACCGGCATGGGCAGGACGGCGGCGATCTCCTCCAGGAGTGTGGGCGCGTGCCAGCCGGGCAGATGGCTGGCGTACCGCAGCCGCCCGGTGGACGGATCGAAGGCCCCCGGCGTCCCGACGACCAGCCGGTGCACCTCGCCGCGGGTGATCCCGGCGGCCTTGACGGCCCCGTCGAGCGCCTCGACCACCTGCCGCACCACCCCGTCGGCCCGCCGCCCGGGCGTCCTGAGCTCGAACTCCCCGACGGTCTCGCCGGTCACATCGGCGACGGCGGCCAGAATCCGCCGCGGATTCACATCGAGCCCGGCGGCGTACGCGGCCCGCGCGTTGACCGCGTACAACTGCGCACTCGGCCCGGGCCGCCCCTCACTGGTCCCGGTCGCCACGACGAGCCCGGCCGCCTCCAGCCGCGCGAGCAACTGCGAGGCGGTCGGCTTGGACAGCCCGGTGAGCTTCCCGATCCGCGTCCGCGACAACGGCCCATGCTCCAGCAGCAGATCAAGCGCGGCCCGATCGTTCATGGCCCGCAAGACGCGCGGGGTGCCGGGGGTCATGACGGATGCACCTGCCTTACTGCTGCCACGCATGCACTGTTAGGAAAGTTTCCTATTGGCTGGACGAAAGGTAGGGCGTGGGGGACGGGAGCGTCAATAGGCGGGGGAGGGGCGGCGCCGCCGCGGCAATCAAAGCGTTGCTCCGGCGGTTTCCGGCCGAGAGTCCGGCGGGGGATTTGGGCGGGGTCCCGCCCCCGCCGTCACCCACCGCAGCTGCGC
>NZ_BMQQ01000034.1:0-7441 GCF_014648195.1 Streptomyces purpureus | reverse complement strand
CCCCGACGTCGAAATGGCCTGATCCGTACGGGACTTGAGTCCTCGGAAACCCGGATTCACACGGCGCGCCCGGCGAGCGGGCCCGCACCCTCGACCGGACCATCGACGGCATCCGGCGGATGCTCGGCGAGGTGGAGCTGTCGTCGTGGAGTTCTCGCGGTTCATCCCGCTGCCCAACAGCCCCGCCTGGGATCTCCTCGTCGACTACGATCGTCCCTCCTTCTTCAGGAGCAGCGACGACATCGACGCCTACCTGGCCGGTCTGGACATCACCATCACGCCGGAGAAGCGCCGAGCCGTACGACCGCTTCGGCGAGGAGGACCTGCTCGACATCGAGGAACTCGCCGCCGGGCAGAGAACTTCACCCACGTCACCGAGGAGTACGCGCTCAGCCGGATCGCCGACGTGGGCGAGCTCGTCACCGCGCACAACGTACGTACCGGCAACAACGTCGGATAGCCGGCCCCGAGTCCGGCACACAACGAAGGGAGAGATCGATGCTGGGAGTCACCAACCTTTCCACCTACGCCCTGGGGACCCTCCTCATCATTCTTCTCCCGGGGCCCAGTTCGCTGTACACGCTGTCCGTCGCCGCACGCCGCGGCGTACGGACCGGATACCGCGCCGCGGCCGGCGTCTTCATCGGGGAGGCGCTGCTGATGGTCGGCACCGCGGCCGGGCTCGCCTCGCTGCTGCGGACCAACGCGCTGGTCTTCTCGGTGATCAAATACGCGGGGGCCGGGTACCTCGCCTGGATCGCCGTAGGGATGATCCGCGCGGCCTGGGGGCTGTGGCGCGACCGCCGCCTCCCGGCGGAGGCCGCGGCGGCCGAGACGGCCGGCGGGGACGAGCGGCCCTTCCGGCGCTCGCTGGTCATCACCCTGCTCAACCCGAAGGCGATCCTCTTCTTCATCTCCTTCTTCGTGCAGTTCGTGGACCCGGCCTATCCGCACCCCGCGCTCTCCTTCACCCTGCTCGCCGGGGTCTACCAGGTGATCAGCGTGAGCTATGTGACCGTACTCATCCTGGCCGGCACCTACCTCTCGGCCCAGTTCCGCCGCCGCAGGCGGCTGTCGGCCGGGCTGACCAGCGGTGCCGGGGCGCTGTTCCTCGGGTTCGCCGCCAAGCTCGCGACAACCAACGGCTGACACCGGCCGACCGGTACGCAAAGAAGGGCGCCCCGGCCAGCACGGCCGGGGCGCCCTTGACGGCACTCGCTACTTCGTCAGGTTCGTCGGCTGGGCCGGCGGCAGCGGGGTCGCCGCCACGCCCTGCGGGGAGGTCGGCGAGGCGAAGGCCGACGGCGCCGCCATACCCGCCGTCGGGTCGGGGGTGGACTCCTCCGCCGGGGCGGGAAGGCCGCCGACGATCCGGATGCCGGCCTCGTCGAAGGCGCGCTTGATGCGCCAGCGCAGCTCGCGCTCGACGCCCAGGGCCTTGCCCGGCATCGTCTTCGCGGCGACCCGGACGGTCATGGAGTCGAGCAGGACCTCGTTCAGGCCGAGAACCTCCACCGGGCCCCACAGCCGCTCGTTCCACGGCTCGTCCTTGGCCAGCGCGTCCGCGGCCTCGGTGATCACCGAGCGGACGTGGTCCAGGTCCTCGGTCGGGCGGACGGTGACGTCCACCGCGGCCGTGGCCCAGCCCTGGCTCAGGTTGCCGATCCGCTTGATCTCGCCGTTGCGGACGTACCAGATCTCGCCGTTGTCGCCGCGCAGCTTCGTCACCCGCAGGCCGACCTCGATCACCTCGCCGGAGGCGACACCCGCGTCGACCGAGTCACCGACGCCGTACTGGTCCTCAAGGATCATGAAGACGCCTGAGAGGAAGTCGGTGACGAGATTGCGGGCGCCGAAACCGATCGCCACACCCGCCACACCGGCGGACGCCAGCAGCGGCGCCAGGTCGATCTTGAAGGCGCCGAGGATCATCAGCCCGGCCGTGCCCAGGATCAGGAACGACGCGACCGAGCGCAGGACCGAACCGATCGCCTCGGAGCGCTGGCGGCGCCGCTCGGCGTTGACGAGCAGACCGCCCAGCGCGGTGCCCTCGACGGCCTGGGCCGAGCGGTTCATCCGCTCGATCAGCTTCGTCAGCGCACGCCGTATGGCCATCCGCAGCAGCAGCGCCACCACGATGATCAGCAGGATGCGCAGACCGGTGTTGAGCCAGGTGGACCAGTTCTCCTCCACCCAGCCCGCGGCGTTGGTCGCCTTCTGCGCGGCTTCGTCGAGAGTGACGGGACCGTTCAGCGGGTCGGCGGCCAGCGACGGGGCGGACCAGGGCACGGCGGGTACCTCCAGGCAATGCGTAGGGCGGACCAACCACACTAACGGGGCATCGGGTGTGCTCCCCCGGCCTTGTTCGAGGGAGAGACGAGCCTCACCCGGGGAAGCTCCCAAGAAGCAAGCAACACGCCCGCCATGTGGTCGATGCCACAAAATCCTCCCGACCCGTTACGAGGACGTGGTGGCGCTTCGACCAGGCATGAGGAGAGACTGAGAGCAGTTCGTCCCGGCGCGAGCCACGCGCCGCCGGCGCCATAGGAGGCATCCGTGCCGCACGTCCTGGTCCTCAACGCGTCGTACGAGCCCCTCGGCGTCGTACCGCTCCGCCGCGCGCTCGTCCTCGTTCTGGAGAACAAGGCACTCTGCCTCGAGGAGTCCGGCGCCTTCATGCACAGCGAGACCCGTGTCATCCCCGCACCCAGCGTGGTCCGGCTGAAGCGCTTCGTGCGGGTCCCCTACCGGGGGCCCGTTCCTCTTACCCGCAGAGCGCTCTTCGCCCGGGACGGCGGACGCTGTATGTACTGCGGTGGCGTCGCAACCAGCGTCGACCACGTCATTCCGCGCAGCCGCGGCGGCCAGCACGCCTGGGAGAACGTGGTAGCCGCCTGCCGCCGCTGCAACCACGTCAAGGCCGACCGCCACCTCATGGAGCTCGGCTGGCGCCTGCGCCACCAGCCCGCGCCGCCCACCGGTCTGGCCTGGCGCATCATCGGCACGGGGCATAGGGACCCGCGCTGGCTGCCCTACCTGCAGCCGTACGGCGCGGACGACGCGATGGCCCGGATCGACGGCATCTCTGCCTGAGAGCGGGTTTTTTTGTACCCCGGCCGGCCCCCGGTGGAACCCGGGCCGACCCGTGGTGAGACTTCGGTGGGATGACCGGTGGGACCCTGGGTCGGATCCCGGTCGCCCCAGGCCGGCCCCCGGTGGAACCCCGGGCCGGCCCCCGGTGGGACTGCGGGGGGACCACCGGTGGGAACACCAGTGGGACCAGGTCGGCCCCCGGCCCGGGAAGTCCCGGCCGGGGTTCCTTCTCACTCCTGCGGCGCCCCGGGCGCCCCGGGTGTCGCAGGAGTCACAGGTGTTTCCGGGGCTTCCGACGCCCCCGGCAGCCCCGGCGCCTTCGGTGCCACGGGCGCGCCCGGCGTACCCCCGGCGACCGCGTACGCCTCCACGCTCCACAGCGAGTAGCCGTACCGGGTCGCCCGCGCGTCCCCCTGGATCCGTACGAAGCGGGCGTCGGGGGCGTCCATGCGGATCGATTCCTCACCGCCGCGGCCGTCCAGGACCGTCGCCGCCGTGCGCCAGACGACCCCGTCCGACGACACCTGGACGCGGTACCTCGAAGCGTGCGCGTCCTGCCAGCGCAGCACGACCCGGCCGAGCCGGACCGGCGCGGGCAGCTCCAGCTGCCACCAGGCGCCGTCCTCGGCCGGCGAGGACCATCGGGTGGCCGGATCCCCGTCGAGGGCCGCGGGGGCCGGGAAGTCGGGCGTCTCGTCGCCGGACGAGGAGGCCGTGCCCGTACGGGCCAGGTCCACCGCGTCCGTCCGGGGGAAGGCCCGGACCGTGAGGACCCGCTCCTCCCCGGCGAAGGAGACCGGGACGCGGTACTCGCCCGCCGGGGTGCCCGGCGCCACCGAGACGTCCATCGGGACCGTCGCGCGCGTGCCCCGCGGAACCGTCGTCTCCTTGGGGAGCCGCACCACGATGCCCGCCGGGGCCTTCGCGGTGAGCGTGCCGCGGACCTCGTCCGGGCGCTGCGCCGACAGGACGACGTCCACCCGCTGGGCCGGACCGCCGATCTCCGCGTCCGCCTGGGCCCGCGCCAGCGCGAGAGCGGCCCGCGGCGCGTCGCCGAACCAGGGGACGAGCTTGCGTACGGCCGGCGCCGCGCCGGTGCCGTCCCACACGATCCGCACCGCGTCCGCCCGCAGCCCCTTGGCGTCCGTCTGGGTCCAGCCGCTCGTCGACAGCGGGCCGAGCAGCCGCCAGCCCTCGCCGGGGACGTACGCCTCCACGCGCGCGCCGTCGCCCGTGCCGGGCTCGGTCATCACGGTGAGTGTTTCCACCGGCCGCGTACGGTCCAGCGTCACCGTGTACGCCCCGGAGGCGCGCGAGACCGTACCGTCCTTGCGGTCGGCGCCGGTCCAGGCCGCGCCTTCCTTGACCGCCCGGTCCAGGAACGGGTCCAGGACCCCCTTGCCGACGGTGACCCGGCTCGCCCGGACGGCCCGGCGCAGCGGCTCCAGGGCCAGGGAGGACTGCCAGGCCGCCGTGCCGTCGCCGCGGGCCTGGGCCTGGAGCATGTCGACCGCGTACTCACCCGCCCGGCCGTACCGCGCCAACTGCTCCAGCCACGGACCCACTTCGTCGTCCAGACGGCCGTCCGCCGGCCCCTTCAGGCGCTGCGGGGCCTCCCGCATCACGGTGAAGGCCGCGCGCAGCTCACGGGCCGCCTTGTCCCGGGCCTGGGCGCCCGCTCCCGCGCGCGTACGCCAGAAGGCGTCGAGCAGCGGCCTGAGGTAGGCGGACTCGGACGGGGAGAGGATCGAGGAGGAGTCGTTCCCGGCGAGCGCCCGCAGGGCCTCGCGGGTCTTCGGGTCACCGCCCGCGAGATCGTCCACGGCGGCGTCCCAGGACTCCTGCGGCACGTAACCCTTCGGGTTCCAGGCGAAGTCGGCGGCCGTGAAGAGCGGGATCCGGGACGCGGACGGCTGCGCCATCGCCTGGGCGAGGAAGGCGGCCGATCCGGACGCGACGGCCGGCTCACGGCCCCGCGACGGGCCGAGGAAGAGCCGGTCCTGCGCCCAGTCGTTGACCGGGTAGTTGTCCATGGTGACGAGCGGATGGCGGAACGCGTCGCGGGCACCGGCCAGTTCACGGCCGGTGATCGTGCGCGGCACGACACCGACGCCCGTCCACGCCACCCGCACCCGTCCGTCCAGCTTGGCGGCGAGCGCCGTGCGGTAGGCGGTCGCGCCGTCCTGGTAGTACTCCGTCGGCATCACCGTCAGCGGCTCCGCGTCCGGGTACCGCTCGGCCAGGTGCCGGTCCAGCGCACCGGCCACGCGCGCGTGGGCGGCGGCGGCCGCCTCGGGACCCCGGCCGAAGGTGTCCGCGTCCCGGTCGCAATGCCACTCGCTGTAGCTGACGTCCTGGAACTGCAGCTGGAAGGCACGCACGCCCAGCGCCCACATCGCGTCCACCTTGCGGGTGAGCGCCTTGACGTCGTCGTCGGAGGCCAGACACATCGACTGCGCGGGCGACACGGCCCAGGCGACGGTCACATGGTTGGCCCGGGCGCGCTCGGCCAGCTCCCGGAAGTTGGCGCGCTGCTCGGCCGGGTACGGGTCGCGCCACTGGGTCTGGCGGTACGGGTCGTCACCGGGCGCGTAGAGGTACCGGTTCTGCTTGGTGCGGCCCATGAAGTCGAGCTGCGTCAGCCGCTCCTGGTGGCTCCACGGGCGTCCGTAGAACCCCTCGGACAGGCCCCGGACCTTTGTGCCTGGCCAGTCCCTGACCTCCACCCCGCGCAGCGAACCGGTTTCCCTGTCGAGGAGTTGACGCAGCGTCTGCACGGCGTGGAACAGCCCGTCGGAACCGACGCCGTCGACCGCGACCGTCGGCCGGCCCTGGAAGCGGCCGGTCGCCAGCCGGTAGCCGCCGTCCGGCAGATCGGCGCGTTCGGGCACACGCAGGGCGCGCAGCGCCTCCTGCGCGCCGGGGCCGCCGAGGCGCACGACCGTGCCACGGCCCGGCAGGGCCGGGTGGACGGTCCGCACCCCCGCCTCCGCGAGCAGGCCGCGCAGCGCGGCGACGGCGTACGGATCGACCCCCGGGGACAGCAGCAGCGTCACCTCGTCCTTGAGGACGACGGACGGCCCGGTGGTCCGCAGCGACTGCGGGCGCGGCCATATGGCGGGTTGCCCGGTGGAGGCGGCGCGCTCGGGAGCGTCGGGCGCGGTGGTGGCCGGGTCGGTGGGGGAGTGTGGTGCGGCCGGGGCGGCGACCGCGCCGGGGGCGGTGCCGAAGAGCCCGCCGATCACGGCGATCGCCACGGCCGTCGCGGTCCGCTTGCTGCGCCCGAGCTGCACGTCTGTCTCCTCGACCTTCCTTGTCCCACCGCTGGGTTTTCGAGCCGATGGGTTGTGAGCCCACCACCGACCCGGTGAAGGTGTCAATGTGCGTGGCCGTTGTGTCCGTTTTGCCTGGTGGGATGGGCTGTAGGTCTGTCTTGCCGCCGGCTGGGTAGGGCTGAGGTGTCCCCCTCGCCCGGACGATCACCGAGACCCGTCCCGGAGATCACCGACACGAACAGGAGGCCCCCGTGGCCGCATCCGCGCAGTTGCTGCTGTCCGCCCTCTCGAAACAGGTCCCCGGACCCCGCGCCGACCACGCGATACCCCTCACGAGCGAGCCCCCGCTCGCCGACGCCGCCCCGCTCACCAGCGAACCGCCGCTCGCCGAAGCGGCCCCCCTGACCAGCGAACCGACCTCCCCCGGTACCGCCGGCGGCATGGAGTCGCCCGGCATGTGACCCCTCCCTAGGAGCCCGTATGGCCCCCACGCCCCTGGCCCGCCTCGCCGCGCTGCACTCGGTCGCCACCACGTACTCACCGTCCGAAGGCGTCACGGTCCAGGTGCCGGACGCCACGGTCGTCGCGGTCCTCGCCGCGCTGGACGTGGACGCGTCCGACGAGCGGGCCGTCGCGGCCTCCCTGGCGGCCGCCGAGGCCGCGCGGGCCCGGCGGCTGCTGCCCGCGACGGTGGTGCTCTGGACGGACGACCCGGCCCCGCCGGCCGCCCTCGCGGCGCTGCCGCCGGGCACGCGCGTGTGGGTCACCCCCGAGGACGGCACGGGGCCCGCGCTCTGGCGTCTCCCGGAGGGCCCGTCCGGTGCTCGGCCGGGTCTTGGTGTGCACCGCCTCGACGTAGGGGCCCCCGAGGACGGCACGGAGTCCGCGCTCTGGCGTCTCCCGGAGGGCCCGTCCGGTGCTCGGCCGGGTCTTGGTGTGCACCGCCTCGACGTAGGGGCCCCCGAGGACGGCACGGAGTCCGCGCTCTGGCGTCTCCCGGAGGGCCCGTCCGGTGCTCGGCCGGGTCTTGGTGTGCACCGCCTCGATGGACGGACCCCCGAGGACGGCACGGA
>NZ_BMQQ01000033.1:58574-79658 GCF_014648195.1 Streptomyces purpureus | reverse complement strand
CCCCGGCGCTCTCCGCCCGTTCGGAGGAGCCCTCCTCGTCCCCGGCGCTCTCCGCCCGTCCCGTGGCCGTCCACGCCGCGCAGAAGAGCAGCAGCTTCGCGGTGAAGTTGATCCACAGCAGCAGGGCCACCGGCACGCCGAAGGCCCCGTACATCGACTTCGCCGCGACGCCCCGCATGTAGCCGCCGAGCAGCAGCTTCAGCAGTTCGAAGCCGACGGCGCCGATGAGCGCCGCCACCACGAGCCGGCGGCGCTCGGGGTGGACGCCGGGCAGCAGCGACAGGATGTAGAGCAGCAGCAGGAAGTCGGCGAGGACGGCGATCAGCAGCGCGGCGATCTGGAGCAGGATCCCGCCTGCGCCGCCCCCGCCGACCCCCAGGCGGTCGGCAGTCCAGCCGACGGCGGTGGAGCCGAGCGCGGAGGCGGCCAGCGAGGCGAGCGCGGTCGCGCCGAGGCCGACGAGCACGACGGCGTCCTTGGCCTTGCGTACGACCGGGTTGCCCTCGTCCTCGTCGTCCCTGGCCCACACCGCCCTCAGACAGTCCCGCATCGAGCCGACCCAGCTGATGCCGGCGAAGAGCAGCACGACACCGGCGACGAGGCCGACCGTCCCGGCGTTGGCGACGAGCGCGTCGATGTCGAGCTGCTCGGAGATGCCTGGCACCTGCTCGCCGATCTTCTGCTCGATGTCCTTGAGCTGGGCGTCGGTGAGCAGGGCGGCGCCGATGGCGGCTCCGACGGTGATCAGCGGGAACAGCGCGAGGAAGCTGATGAACGTGATCGCGGCGGCGAGCCGGGTCCAGTGGACCCGGTCGAGGGTCTCGTAGGAGCGCCACGCGTGCGTGCGCATCAGCCGGGTGACGAGGGGTCCGACGACGGGGAGCTTGGTCAGCCAGTCCATGACGTACGCGTACCCCCTGTACGGAAGACCAGTGTGCGGGTTTCCAAGCGCCGCAGGCAGGCGGCGAGTTCACGCGCGCGTGGCGCTGCTTGGGCCTTCTCCGCCCCTCCACGCGCGCGTGGCGCTGCTTGGGCCTTCTCCGCCCCTCCACGCGCACGTGCCGTCACAGATCCGCGACCGCCATCCCGTACATCGCCGCCCAGGCCAGTCCGATGACGGCGATCGGCCGGTCGCGCAGGACGACGTCCTCGGGGGCGCCCGCGGTGCCCCGGTCGGCGAAGACGGCGTAGCGGAGCACGGCGAGGATGAAGGCGATCACCGACAGCTGGCGCCAGGGCAGCAGCGAGCCGTTGGCGGTGCCGCCGCTCTCCAGCGCCCACAGGCAGTAGCCGAGGACGGCCACGCCCGCCGCCAGCTGCCAGACGAAGCGGAGGTAGCCGGTGGTGTACTCGGTGAGCAGGGCGCGGGTGGCGCCCTTGTGGGAGGCGAGCTGGACGGCCTCCGAGTAGCGCTTGGCCGCGACCATGAACAGCGCGCCGAAGCCGGTGGTGATCAGGAACCAGCGGGAGAGCGGGATGCCGAGCGCCACGCCGCCGATCATCGCCCGCATGAGGAACCCGGTGGTGACGACGGCGAGATCGACGACCAGGACGTGCTTGAGACGCACGCAGTAGGCGAGCTGCATGCCGAGGTAGCCGGTGAGCAGCGCGGCCGTCATGGGGTTGCACAGGACGGCCGCGGCGGCCGTGGCCGCGAGCCCGAGGAGCGCGCCGACCGCGTACGCGAGGGGTACGGGGACGGTGCCGGCGGCGACGGGTCTGCGGCGCTTGACCGGGTGGGCCCGGTCGGCGTCGGCGTCCCGGGCGTCGTTGACGAGGTAGACGGCCGACGCGGCGGCCGTGAACAGGACGAAGACCAGTCCCAGTTGGCGCGCCGTCTCGAGGGAGGCCAGCTCTCCGGCGGCGGCGGGCGCGGCGACGACGAGGGTGTTCTTGACCCACTGCCGGGGCCTGGCGGTGCGCAGCAGACCGAGGGCGAGGGCCGCCGGGCCGCGCCGGGGCGGGTCGGGACGGGCGGCCCGCCGGGCGGGTCCGGAGGCTTCCAGCAGCGCCGTGCCGCGCTCAGACATGCGTGCCCCTCCCGTCGCCGTGCAGCCAGGTCCTGCCCAGGCCCGCGAGCGCGCCGCCCAGGAGGGCGCCGGCGGCCACGTCCGTCGGGTAGTGGACGCCGACGACGAGGCGGGAGAGGCACATCGCGGCGGCGAGCGGCGGGGCCAGGCGGCGGCCCAGCGGGCTCAGGGCGCCGAAGGCGACGGCCGCGGCCGCCGCCGAGGTGGCGTGCGAACTGGGGAAGGAGTGATGGCCGGCCGTGCGTACGAGGGGCTCGTAGGCGGCCGGTTCGGGGCGCGGTCGGCGTACCACCCGTTTGACGGCCATGCTGGTCAGGTGCGCCGCGCCGATCAGGGCGGTACCGCGGAGCCAGGCGGTGCGCCGCTCGCCCCCGGCGGCGGCGCCGATCAGTCCGGCGCCGATCCAGAGCGCCGCGTGTTCGCCGCTGAGGGACAGCGCGCGGGCGGCCGCGGCCACCTCAGGCCGCCGTCCGCAGCCGCGCAGCACGGCGAGCAACCGCCGTTCGCGATCCGCGTACCGCATCTGCCACCCCTTCCGTCCCGTCGGCGTCCCGTGCGCGCCAAGGGACAGGGGCGAGAATGACGCGGGTGCCCGCTCGCGGCACGGCTATCTTTCCTGACACTCCTTTAATCACCCATTTCGGCGAGCCTCGGCGCAAACCCGGCAATTACCCCAGTCATGCCGATACGGTCGCAACCATGGCTGCCGACACCCCTCCCGACGCGCTCCTGGACGCCGTCGAGGTCACCGGCTGGGGCCGCACGGCCCCCACCGTCGCGCGCGTCGCCCGTCCCCGCAGCTACGCGGAGGTCGCGGCCGCCGTCCTCGCCTGCGGGGCCCGCGGCGGCATCGCCCGGGGCCTGGGCCGCGCCTACGGCGACGCCGCGCAGAACGCCGGCGGCTCCGTCCTCGACATGACCGGCCTCGACCGCATCCACACCGTCGACGCGACCACCGGCACGGTCGTGTGCGACGCGGGGGTCAGCCTGCACCGGCTGATGGAGGTGCTGCTGCCGCTCGGCTGGTTCGTGCCGGTGTCCCCCGGGACGCGCTACGTCACCGTCGGCGGCGCCATCGGCGCGGACATCCACGGCAAGAACCACCATGTCTCGGGCTCCTTCTCCCGGCACGTACGCTCGCTCGACCTGCTCACCGCCGACGGCGAGGTCCGTACGGTCGCCCCCGGCACCGATCTCTTCGACGCCACCACGGGCGGCATGGGGCTGACCGGTGTGATCCTGTCGGCCACCCTCCAGATGCACCCCGTCGAAACGGCGTTGATGTCGGTGGACACCGAACGCGCCACCGATCTCGATGACTTGATGGCCCGGCTCACCGCCACCGACCACCGCTACCGCTACTCGGTCGCCTGGATCGACCTGCTCGCGCGCGGCGGCGCCCTGGGCCGGTCCGTCCTCACCCGGGGGGAGCACGCGCCGTACGCCGTGCTTCCGGCGCGCACCCGGCGCGCACCACTCGCCTTCCGCACCGGCAGGCTGCCGTCCGCGCCCTCGCTCGTCCCGGAAGGGCTCCTGGGCCGGACCACGGTCGGGCTCTTCAACGAGCTCTGGTACCGCAAGGCGCCCCGGCTGCGCACCGGCCAGCTGCAGCGGATCTCGACGTTCTTCCACCCCCTGGACGGCGTCCCGCACTGGAACCGCGTCTACGGCCGCGGCGGCTTCGTCCAGTACCAGTTCGTCGTCGGCCACGGCCAGGAGGAGACGCTGCGCCGGGTCGTCCGGCGCATCGCCCGCCGCGGCTGCCCGTCCTTCCTGGCCGTACTGAAACGGTTCGGCGAGGGCGACCCCGGCTGGCTCTCCTTCCCCATGCCCGGCTGGACGCTCGCCCTGGACATCCCTACGGGGATGTCGGGACTCGACTCGTTCCTCGACGAACTGGACGAGGACGTCGCGGGCGCGGGCGGCCGGGTCTATCTGGCGAAGGACTCACGGCTGCGGCCCGAGCTGCTGCACGCGATGTACCCGAAGCTGCCCGCCTTCCTCGCCCTGCGGGCCGAGGTGGACCCGCGCGGGGTGTTCCGCTCCGACCTGTCCCGCCGCCTCGCCCTGTGACCGCCTCGCCCTGTGACCGCCTCGCCCTGTGACCGCCTCGCCCGCGACCCCCGAGATCCGGCTCTGTGAAGGAGATCCGCCGATGAAGGACGCCTTCGGCGCCCCCCAGTCCCTGCTCGTCCTCGGTGGCACGTCCGAGATCGGCCTCGCCACGGCCCGCCGGCTGATCGCCCGGCGCACCCGTACGGTCCTGCTCGCCGGGCGCCCCTCCCCCGCCCTGGAGTCCGCGGCGGACTCGCTGCGCACCCTGGGCGCCGAGGTCCGCACCGTCCCCTTCGACGCCCTGGACACCGCCGCGCACGGCGAGATCCTGGGGAAGCTCTTCACCGACGGCGACATCGACATGGTGCTGCTGGCCTTCGGGGTCCTCGGCGACCAGGCCCACGACGAGGCCGATCCGCCCGCCGCCGTCCAGGTCGCCCAGACCAACTACACCGGCGCCGTCTCGGCCCTGCTGATCTGCGCGCAGGCCCTCCAGGCGCAGGGGCACGGCTCGCTGGTGGTGCTGTCCTCGGTCGCCGGGGAGCGCGCCCGGCGGGCCAACTTCATCTACGGGTCGTCCAAGGCGGGCCTGGACGCCTTCGCGCAGGGCCTGGGGGACGCGCTGTACGGAACGGGGGTGCATGTGATGGTCGTCAGGCCCGGTTTCGTACGGACCAGGATGACCGCCGGTCTCGACGAGCCGCCGCTGACCACCACCCCGCATGCGGTCGCCACGGCGATCGAGCTGGGGCTGCGGCGCCGCTCGGAGACCGTCTGGGTGCCGGGGGCAATGCGGGCCGTGATGACGGCCCTGCGGCATGTGCCACGGCCGCTGTTCCGCCGACTGCCGCTCTGAGCGCTCCGGGCGCTCCGGGCGCTCCGGGCGCTCCGAGGTGCCGCTGTGGGGCGTCCGGGGCCCTGCGGCGGTCGTTAGGAGGCGGCGGGGGCGGGCGCGTCGACCGGGGAACCCTGCGCCGGGACGCCCGGTGCGCGGCCGCCGCCGAACGCGTACGTGTGGAGCTTGCGCCACACCCCGTCCGGGCCCTGCTCGTAGAGCGCGAAGGAGGTGACCGACCAGGCGGCCTCGAACTCCGCCAGCTCCTCGTACGCCCGGTCCATCGCCTCCTCGGCGATGCCGTGCGCCACCGTCACATGGGGGTGGTACGGGAACTGGAGCTCGCGCACCAGCGGGCCCGAGGCGTCACGGACCCGCTTCTGGAGCCAGGTGCAGGCCGCCGCGCCCTCGACGACCTGGACGAAGACGACGGGCGACAGCGGCCGGAACGTGCCCGTGCCGCTCAGCCGCATCGGGAAGGGCCGGCCGGCGGCCGCGACCGCGGCGAGGTGGGCCTCGATCGCGGGCAGGTCCGCGGCCTCCACCTCGGTCGGCGGCAGGAGGGTGACATGCGTGGGGATGCCATGGGCAGCGGGATCCCCGAAGCCCGCGCGCCGCTCCTGGAGCAGGCTGCCGTAGGGCTCCGGGACCGCGATCGAAACGCCGAGCGTTACGGTCCCCACGTCGTTCTCCTCAGTGTCGGATGTGTGCGCAGCCGCCAGTGTGACGGCTGCGGCGCTCTTCCCGCCAGAGCCCTCGGGCCCGGCGCCGGACTCAGTGCTTGGCAGGCAGGAAGCCCACCTTGTCGTAGGTCTGCGCGAGGGTCTCGGCGGCGACCGCGCGGGCCTTCTCGGCGCCCTTGGCCAGGAGTGAGTCCAGCGTCTCCGGGTCGTCGAGATATTCCTGCGTACGGGCCCGGAAGGGAGTGACGAACTCCACCATGACGTCGGCGAGGTCCGTCTTCAGCGCACCGTACATCTTGCCCTCGTAGGACTTCTCCAGCTCCGGAATCGTCGTACCGGTGAGGGTGGAGAGGATGGTGAGGAGGTTGCTGACGCCGGGCTTGTTCTCCGCGTCGAAACGGATCACGGTGTCGGTGTCCGTGACCGCGCTCTTGACCTTCTTCGCCGTCATCTTCGGCTCGTCGAGCAGGTTGATCAGGCCCTTGGGCGTCGACGCCGACTTGCTCATCTTGATCGTCGGGTCCTGGAGATCGAAGATCTTCGCGGTCTCCTTGACGATGTGCGGCGCCGGGACGGTGAAGGTCTCGCCGAAGCGGGCGTTGAAGCGCTCCGCGAGGTCGCGTGTCAGCTCGATGTGCTGGCGCTGGTCCTCGCCGACCGGGACCTGGTTGGCCTGGTAGAGCAGGATGTCCGCGACCTGGAGGATCGGGTACGTGAAGAGGCCGACGGTGGCGCGGTCGGCACCCTGCTTGGCGGACTTGTCCTTGAACTGGGTCATGCGGGAGGCCTCGCCGAAGCCGGTGAGGCAGTTCATGATCCAGCCGAGCTGCGCGTGCTCGGGGACGTGGCTCTGGACGAAGAGGGTGCAGCGCTCGGGGTCGAGCCCGGAGGCGAGGAGCTGCGCGGCGGCGAGGCGGGTGTTGGCCCGCAGCTCGGCGGGGTCCTGCGGAACCGTGATCGCGTGCAGGTCCACGACCATGTAGAAGGCGTCGTGGGTCTCCTGCAGCGCGACGTACTGACGGATCGCACCGAGGTAGTTGCCGAGGTGGAACGAGCCCGCCGTGGGCTGGATTCCGGAGAGCGCGCGAGGACTGTCAGAGGCCATGCTCATCATTCTCTCAGGTATGGCGGACGGTTCGGGAACGGATCCCGGCCGACCGGTGTATCAACAGTGTGAGGACGCGGGAGGGGGGCCTGATCGTCGAAGAGGCCGCGGTGATCGCACGGGTACGCGCCGGGGAGCCGGAGGCGTACGCGGAGTTGGTGCGCGCCCATACGGGTGTGGCGCTGAGAGCGGCCGTGGCGTTCGGGGCGGGGGCGGACGCGGAGGACGTGGTGCAGCAGGCCTTCATCAAGGCGTACTGCTCGCTGGGCCGGTTCAAGGACGGGTCGGCGTTCCGGCCGTGGCTGCTCCAGATCGTGGCCAATGAGACGAGGAACACAGTGCGCTCGGCGGCCCGCCGCAGGGCTGTCGCCGACCGGGAGGCGGGGCTGCTCGGTCCCGAGCCGCTGATACCTGAATCCGCGGATCCGGCGGTGGCGGCGGTGGAGCGGGAGCGGCAGCGGCTGATCACGGCGGCGCTGGAGAAGCTGGGTGAGGACCAGCGCCAGGTGGTGATCTACCGCTATCTCCTGGAGATGGACGAGGCGGAGACGGCGCAGGCGCTGGGGTGGCCGCGGGGCACGGTGAAGTCTCGGCTGAGCCGGGCGCTGAGGAAGCTGGGCGGTCAGCTCGGCGGACTGAGGCCGGAGAGGGCCGAGGGGGCAGAGGGGCCCAAGGGGTCGGAGGGAGGTGATGAGCATGAATGATCTTCCGGAGGAGCTGCGGGAGCTGGGGCGCTGGATGAAGGTGCCCGAGGTGTCCGGGGAGTCGATGGCCGAGCGGGTGCTCGCGCAGATACTGGCCGACGCCCTGCCGGTGCCGGTGCCGGTGGCGGAGCCGCCGGGGCGGTGGGAGCGGCTGCGGCGCTGGGCGCGCCGGCGGTGGCGGGCCCTGACGGTGACGGTGTCGGGGGCGCTGGTGGTGCTGGTGCTCACGCCTCCGGTGCGGGCGACGGTGGCGGACTGGTTCGGCTTCGGCGGGGTGGAGGTCCGCTACGCCCCGTCGGCGCCGCCGGTGCCGGGCGCGGCGGTGCCCGGCTGCGAGAACCGGGTGCCGTTGCGGGAGGCAGCCGCGCTGGCCGGGTTCGAGCCGCGGATACCGGCCGTGCTGGGCGAGCCGGGCGCGGTGTCGGTGGACCGCTCGGCGCCGGGGCGGTCCGTGGTCGGGCTGTGCTGGACCGAGGGCGGCCGGACGATACGCCTGGACCAGTTCCCGGCGGAGCTGGATCCCGGCTTCGTGAAGACGGTGCGGGTGCAGCCGCAGTGGGTCCGGCTGAGCGACGGCGGCACGGGCTACTGGTTCGCCGAGCCGCACCGGCTGGTCATCCCGATGACGGATGCCCGCGGTGAGGTGTGGACGCGTACGGAGCGGCCGGCGGGGCCGACGCTGCTGTGGACCGGGCCCGGTGGCGTCGCGGGACCGACGCTGCGGCTGGAGGGTGAGCAGTCCCTGGAGCGGGCGCGGCGGATAGCCGAGTCGGTCCGCTGACGTACGGGGAGCCCGGCCGGAGGCCGGACTCCCCGGGGGCGGCGGCTAGGCGGGCAGGCCCGGGGCCGGGAAGGCGGACATCAGGTCGGCCACCTCGGCGCGGATGCCGGCGAGAGCCTCCTCGTCGCCGGTACGGGCGGCGGTGACACCGCGGTCGATCCACTCCGCGACGGTCTCCATGTGGGCGGTGGTCAGACCGCGCGAGGTCAGGGAGGGGGTGCCGATGCGGATGCCGGAGGGGTCGAAGGGCTTCCGCGGGTCGAAGGGGACGGTGTTGTAGTTGACGACGATTCCGGCCCGGTCCAGGGCCTTGGCGGCGACCTTGCCGGGGACGTCCTTGGGGGTGAGGTCCATCAGGATCAGGTGGTTGTCGGTGCCGCCGGAGACCAGGTCGAAGCCGCGGGCCAGGAGCGCGTCGGCGAGGGCCTTGGCGTTGGCGACGACGGAGTGGGCGTAGTCCCGGAAGGAGGGCTGGGCCGCCTCGTGGAGGGCGACGGCGATCGCGGCGGTGGTCTGGTTGTGCGGGCCGCCCTGGAGGCCGGGGAAGACGGCCTTGTCGAGGGCCTTGGCGTGCTCCTCGCGGCACATCAGCATGGCGCCGCGCGGGCCGCGCAGGGTCTTGTGGGTGGTCGTGGAGATCACGTCGGCGTGGGGCACCGGCGAGGGGTGGGCGCCGCCCGCGATCAGGCCGGCGATATGGGCGACGTCGGCGACGAGGACCGCGCCGCACTCGCGGGCGATCTCGGCGAAGGCCGCGAAGTCGATGGTGCGGGGCAGGGCGGTGCCGCCGCAGAAGATGACCTTCGGGCGCTCCTTGAGGGCGAGTTCCCGGACCTCGTCGAAGTCGATCAGGCCGGTGTCCTGGCGTACGCCGTACTGCACCCCGCGGAACCACTTGCCGGTGGCGGAGACACCCCAGCCGTGGGTGAGGTGGCCGCCCATGGGCAGGGCCATGCCCATGACGGTGTCGCCGGGCTCGGCGAAGGCCAGGTAGACGGCGAGGTTGGCGGGTGAGCCGGAGTAGGGCTGGACGTTGGCGTGGTCGACGCCGAAGAGGCTCTTCGCGCGCTCGACGGCGAGGGTCTCGACCTGGTCGATGTTCTGCTGGCCCTCGTAGTAGCGGCGGCCGGGGTAGCCCTCGCTGTACTTGTTCTGCAGGACGGTGCCGGAGGCTTCCAGCACGGCGTGCGAGACGTAGTTCTCGCTGGGGATGAGGCGCAGCGTCCGGGACTGGAGCTGCTCCTCGGCGACGACGAGAGCGGCCAGTTCGGGGTCGGCCGTGGAGAGGGCGGGGTGGTGCGCGGGCGGGGTGCTCATGGCGTTCCTCCGGGCGAGTCGGCGGATCCCGGGGCGCAGCGGTGGGTGCGGCGCCACGCGGGACGGGGTGCGGTCCCGCGGTGCCCAGGCGGGCGGCACCTCGTGTGGTCTGCCGCGCACGGCTCCCCCGGGGTCGCTTCCCCGTACGCCAGTCGCCGTGCGTGTTTCCAGCCTAGCGGCCGTGCCGTCACCGAGGTTTCCTCGTCCGGCATACGAGCGACGATAAGAAGTGGGCACCACATCCGCCCCAGGCCGCAGGATGAACGGAGATCCCGTGTCGAGAACAGAAGACGCGATCGCTTCGGCGGAGGCGCACAGCGCGCACAACTACCACCCGTTGCCCGTCGTCGTCGCGTCCGCGGAGGGCGCGTGGCTGACCGATGTCGAGGGGCGGCGCTACCTCGACATGCTCGCCGGGTACTCCGCGCTCAACTTCGGGCACCGCAACCGCCGGCTGATCGACGCCGCCAAGGAACAGCTGGAGCGGGTGACGCTCACGTCGCGGGCGTTCCACCACGACCGGTTCGCCGAGTTCTGCGGGCGGCTCGCGCAGCTGTGCGACATGGAGATGGTGCTGCCGATGAACACGGGGGCGGAGGCGGTGGAGACCGCCGTGAAGACCGCCCGGAAGTGGGGCTACCAGGTCAAGAAGGTGCCGCCGGGCCAGGCGAAGATCGTGGTGGCGGCGAACAACTTCCACGGCCGCACGACGACGATCGTCAGCTTCTCCACCGACCCCGAGGCCCGCGCGGACTTCGGCCCGTACACACCGGGCTTCGAGATCGTGCCGTACGGCGATCTGACCGCGCTCGACCACGCGATGAGCGCGAACACGGTGGCCGTGCTGCTGGAGCCGATCCAGGGCGAGGCGGGGGTGCTGGTGCCGCCGCCCGGCTATCTGGAGGGGGTGCGCCGGCTGACCCGCGAGCGGAACGTGCTGTTCGTCGCGGACGAGATCCAGTCGGGTCTCGGCCGGACGGGGAAGACGTTCGCGTGCGAGCACGAGGGCGTCGTCCCGGACATGTACGTGCTGGGCAAGGCGCTGGGCGGCGGGGTCGTGCCGGTGTCGGCCGTGGTGTCGAGCGCCGAGGTGCTGGGGGTGTACCGGCCCGGTGAGCACGGGTCGACGTTCGGGGGCAATCCGCTGGCGTGTGCGGTGGCGCTGGAGGTGATCGCGATGCTGGAGACGGGTGAGTACCAGCAGCGGGCGGCCGAGCTCGGCGACCATCTCCATCGTGAGCTGGGGCTCCTGGTGGGCGGCGGGGCGGTGGACGCGGTGCGCGGCCGCGGCCTGTGGGCCGGTGTGGACATCGCGCCGAGCCGGGGCACCGGCCGGGAGATCTCGGAGAAGCTGATGGACCGTGGGGTGCTGGTCAAGGACACCCATGGCTCGACGATCAGGATCGCGCCGCCGCTGGTGATCAGCAAGGAGGATCTGGACTGGGGGCTCGACCAGTTGAGGTCGGTCCTGAGCGGCTGAGGCCGCCCTCTGCCCGGCGCCGGGTGCGCGGCAGGCCCGCCCCCGGCGCCCGGGGCCCCGCGCCGGGCCCGGCGGCCGGGCAGGCCGGAGGTGGACCGACGCGGATGCTCGACGCCGCCGGACCGCGGCCCGCCAAGGTCGGGGAGTGCGTCAGAGGATGACGTGCGGCAGGAAGCGGGCGTACTCGTCCGTGACCGGCCCCGCCGACTCCCGGATGCCGAGCCCCGCCGCCTCGTCCTCGACGACCCACGCGCCGAGCACCACCCGGTTGCCGTCGAAGTCGGGCAGCGGGGCCAGCTCCTGGTAGCAGCAGGCCTCGTCCCGTACGGCGGGGGGCGCGCCGGCCTCGTGGAGGGTGACGCCGGCGCCCTCGCGGCCGAGCAGCGGCTTGGCGACGTAGCCGCCGTTCGCGGCCAGTTCGCGGGGCCCGTCGAGATGGGCGGCCAGCAGGTTGGGGTGGCCCGGGTAGAGCTCCCAGAGGATGGTGAGGAGCGCCTTGTTGGACAGGAGCATCTTCCAGGCGGGCTCGATCCAGCAGGTGGTGCCGGTGCCGCCGCCGTTGTCGAGGGTGTCCAGGACGTACGGGCCGAACCGGTCCGTGGTCAGCCACTCCCACGGGTAGAGCTTGAAGCAGCTGCGGATGAACCTCAGCCGCTCGTCGACGAAACGCCCGCTGAGCTTGTCGAAGCCGATCCGCTCGACCGAGAGGGCCTCGGTGTCGAGCCCGGCCTGTTCGGCGGTCTCGCGCAGATACGCGACCGTCATCAGGTCCTCGCCGAGCTCGTCGCTCTCGGAGTGGACGAAGTGGACGGGCCCGGGCGGCAGCAGCGCGGCCTGCCGCTTCCAGGCCTCGACGAGCCGCTCGTGGAGAGAATTCCACTGGTCGGCGCCGGGGAAGCGTTCCTCCATCCAGAACCACTGCGGGCTGGCCGCCTCCACCAGCGAGGTGGGGGTGTCGGCGTTGTACTCCAGCATCTTGGCCGGGCCCGTGCCGTCGTAGCGCAGGTCGAAACGCCCGTAGAGGGAGGGCAGTTCGGCCCGGCGGCGCCAGGACTCGGCGACCAGCGAGGCGAGCCGCGGGTCGGTGATGCCGAGGTCGGCGAAACGGTCCCGCTCGACGATGTGGGCGGCCGCCGCCAGACACATCGCGTGCAGCTCCTCGACGACCTCCTCCAGCGCCTCGACCTCGGGGAGGCTGAAGGAGTAGTACGCGCTCTCGTCCCAGTACGGACGCAGGGAGCCGTCCGGGTAGCGGGTGAGGGGATAGACGAGCCCCTGCTCCTCGACGGTCTGCTGCCAGCCGGGGCGGGGTTCGATGGTGTGCCGCTGCATCGGGGTGCTCAGCCGCCGCCGCTGCCGGAGCTGGAGCAGCCGAAGCCGCCCCGGTCGACGGCCGACTTGTCGAAGCTGCCGCCCGAGACCGTGCTGCCGCTGTGGGAGCCGCCGTAGTAGTAACGGCCGGAGCTGCTGCTGGAGCTGCTGCTGGAGCTGCTGCCGGAGCTGTCGTCGCACTTGTAGCTGGGCAGCACCTCGTACGAGAGCGGGTCCACGCAACGCTTGTCGGGCTCCGACCCGCACGACGTGATCGTCAAAGCGAGCATTCCCATTCCGCCGAGCACCACCGTGCTCGACCTCAGCCTGCGCATCTTCCGTGCCTCCCCGTCCCAGCGCCATTGAACGCCGGACAGACTAGAGGGCGGCTCGCGAAGCCGTTGACCCCGGTCCGCCAACCCTTCACCAGCGGCACCGTTTCGCTCCCCTTCGGGTGGTTTGATCTGCGGTTGGCCACCGACGGCGGTCACGGCAGCACCCGGCACAGCGCGTCCAGCGCTCCCGCCCACGCGCTGTCCGTCGGGGTGCCGTAGCCGACCACCAGACGGTCGCGGCCCGGCTCCACCGAAGGGTGGCGCAGCCGGTCGCAGCCCATCAGGGCGAGCCCCTGCCAGGCGGCCGCCTGGATCACGGTCCGCTCGGTGCCGGGAGGCAGCTCCAGGACGGCGTGGAGGCCCGCGGCGATACCGGTGACCCGGATGCCCGGGGCGCGCCGCGCCAGCGCCGCCACGAGCTCGTCACGGCGGCGCCGGTAGCGCAGCCGCATCCCGCGTACATGACGGTCATACGCGCCGGAGGCCATGAACTCGGCGAGCGTCAGCTGGTCCAGCGTGCTCGACATCCAGTCGACGCCACCCTTCGCCGCCAGGACCTCCCCGACCATGCCCTCCGGCAGCACCATCCAGGCCAGCCGCAGCGCCGGCGCGAGCGACTTGCTGGCGGTGCCGAAGTAGACGACACGTTCCGGGTCCAGGCCCTGGAGGGCGCCGACCGGCTGGCGGTCGTAGCGGAACTCGCCGTCGTAGTCGTCCTCCAGGATCAGCCCGCCCGCGCCGCGCGCCCAGTCGACGGCGGCCGCGCGCCGGTCGGGGTGGAGGGCTCCGCCGAGCGGGAACTGGTGGGCCGGGGTCATCAGCACCGCGCCGACGCCCTTCATCGCGCCCAGTTCGTCGGTACGGGTGCCCCGCTCGTCGAAGGGCAGGGCGGGCAGCCGCAGCCCCGCCTCGGTCAGCAGGTTCCAGTGGACGTCGAGGCCGTACGACTCGACGGCCACCTCCCGCACCTTCCGCGCCCGCAGCACCTTGGCCATCAGCGTCAGGCCGTGCACGAACCCCGAGCAGAGGACGATCCGTTCGGGATTCGCGTGGACGCCGCGGGCCCGGGCCAGGTACTCGGCGAGGACCGTGCGCAGTTCGATCCGGCCGCGCGCGTCGCCGTAACCGAAGGCGTCGTTCGGCGCGTTGGTGAGAGCGCGCCGGGAGGCCTTGAGCCAGTCGGCGCGGGGGAAGGAGCCGACGTCGGGGAAGCCGGGGCGCAGGCTGTAGGCGGGCCCGCCCGGCGCGGGGCGGGAGCGGGGCGCCGGGGCCGCGGGCCGGCGGGGCGCGGCGCGTGGGGCGACGCGGGTCCCGGAGCCCTGCCGGGCGGTGAGCCAGCCCTCGGCGACCAGCTCGGCGTACGCGTCGGCGACCGTGTTGCGGGCCACCCCCAGGTCGGCGGCGAAGGAGCGGGAGGACGGCAGCCGGGTGCCGGGCGCGAGACGGCCGCTGCGCACGGCCTCGCGCAAGGCGCCCATCAGACCTTTTCGCAGGCCCGGTCCGCGCAGTTCCAGATGCAGGTCCGCCCCGAAAGTGGCCCAGTCGTTTGCCATGGAAGTGGACCATACCCCTGAGCCACAACGCCCGTACGGTCGTGACCATGACGACGACGGAAACACGGACGTACGCCCCCGAGCACACCCCCCGCCTCCCCCTCGCCCAGCTCGCCCCGGAGTTCTACCGCGCCATGGTCCGCCTGGAGGCGGCCGCGGCGAAGGGCCTCGACCCGGTCGTGTACGAGCTGGTGAAGATCCGGGCCTCGCAGATCAACCACTGCGCGTTCTGCCTCGACATGCACACCAAGGACGCGCTGGCGTCCGGTGAGTCGGTGGAGCGGATCGTCCAGCTGTCCGCCTGGGAGGAGTCGGAGCACTTCTACACCGAGAAGGAGCTCGCGGCGCTCGCGCTGACCGAGGCGATCACGGTCCTGACGGACGGTTTCGTACCGGACGAGGTGTACGAGCGGGCCGCCGCCCACTTCGACGAGGCCGAGCTGGCCCAGCTGATCGCCGTGATCACGACCATCAACGCCTGGAACCGGATCGGGGTCAGCACGCGGATGGTGCCGGGCCACTACACCCCCGGCATGTACAAGAACTGACGCGCCGACAGTTATGCCGCCCCACCGGATGATCCACACCGACCGAGAGGCCACGTACCCGTGCCTGCCCGAACCGACCGGCTGAGCGCCGACGTCTACCACGCGCTGGCCGCCGCGAGCGCCGCGGCCAAGGAGGGCCTGGGCGACCCGGTCCTCGTCGAGCTGGTCATGCTCCGCGCCTCGCAGATCAACCGCTGTGCGTTCTGCGTGGACATGCACCTGACGCTCGCCCGCAAGAACGGTGTGAGCGAGCGGAGCCTGGACCTGCTCCAGGTCTGGGAGGAGACCGACGGCGTCTTCACCGCCCCCGAGCGGGCCGCGCTCGCTCTCACCGAGGCCGTCACCGTCCTCACCGACGGTTTCGTACCGGACGAGGTGTACGAGCGGGCCGCCGCCCACTTCGACGCGCCCGCCCTCGCCCATCTCCTCGCCCTGATCACCGTGATCAACAGCTGGAACCGGATCATGGTCAGCCGCCGCACGCCTCCCGGGGAGCTGGTGTGGCAGTGACCGGTGTCGAGACGTTCCGCGCGCTGCACCACGACCGGGCCCCCGGGGACCCGTTGATCCTGCCGGGCCCCTGGGACCCGCCCAGCGCCCGTACCTTCGTGGCCGCCGGCTTCCCGGCCCTGGCGGTTCCCAGCGCCGGGGTCGCCGAGGCGCTCGGGTACGAGGACGGCGAGACCCCCGCCGACGAGATGTTCGCGGCCGTCGCGCGGATCGTCCGCGCGGCCGGAGTCCCCGTCTCGGCGGACCTGGAGGACGGTTACGGCCTCGCGCCCAAGGAGCTGGTGGAGCGCGCCCTGGAGGCAGGCGCCGTCGGGATGAACCTGGAGGACTCCCGGCCCGGCGGGATCCTCAAGGAGCCGCGGGCGCACGCCGAGTGGCTCGCCGAGGTCCGGACCGAAGCCGGGGACCGGCTCTTCGTCAACGCGCGCGTGGACACCTTCCTGCACGGCGGGAAGGACCCGGACGAGGCGATCGAACGGGCCCTGCTGTACCGCGCGGCCGGCGCGGACTGCATCTACCCGATCATGGCCCCGCCGGAGCACTTCACCGCGCTCCGGGCGGAGACCGACGTCCCCGTCAACGCCTTCACCCGGTCGAACGGCCCGACCCCGGCCGAGCTGGGCCGGCTGGGCGCCACCCGGATCACCTTCGGGCCGGGCCTGCTGCGCCGCTCGATGGCGGCACTCGGCGACATCGCCCGCGGCCTCGGCGGCGCCTGAGAGCCGGCGGCGCGGCCCGGCCCGGGGGCCGGCGGGGCCGCGTGGCCCGTCGTGCCCTGGGGCTGCGCGTGCGGGCTCAGTCCTCCTCGGGCTCGTCCTGGACGCGCAGCCCGCCGACCCACAGCGGCATCACCCAGTGCGTGACGAGTACCGCGAACAGGACGGGGAAGACCAGGCTTTCGACCCGCAGACCGGCGAAGAGCGCGACCGAGCCGACGCCGCCTGCCGCCCCGGCCAGCAGCCAGGTCGTCAGCTGGTGGGCGCGCGCCCGGACCGCGTCACGCTCGGCGAGCTGGCGCTCGTCGAGAATCCGGCTGCGCAGCTCGAGCAGACCGCGGGTGGCGCTGTTGAGGGCCCCGGTGAGGAACACCCAGCCGACCATGCCCACACACATGACGGCCAGGGACGCCCCGAGGAAGACGTCGTACACGACCCCCAGCCAGGCGGCGGCCGTCACCGCGGTCAGCAGGACGTGGGCGGCGACGACGGCCCGCCGCCGGGCGGCCGTGGCGTACACGGGCGCCGCGGCGGGGTCGTTCATGAGGGCGTACATGCGCCGGTCGAAGCGCGTGGGCGTCTGCGCGGTCGTCGTGGTCGTGGTGGTCGTCATCGAGATCTCCCCGTTGTGCAGCTACTCGCTTATGTATAAGGAGTACTACATCCAAGGGCAGAGGCGCAACAAAAAGTGCCGCCCCCGACAGGCGGGGGCGGCGCTGAACTGCGTCTGTGCGTAAGCCGGATGGCGGTACGTCAGGTTGCAGCCGGTGGATCAGATGAGGCCGAGGTCGCGGACGGCGTCGCGCTCCTCGGCGAGCTCCTGCACCGAGGCGTCGATGCGGGCGCGGGAGAACTCGTTGATGTCCAGGCCCTGGACGATCTCGTACTTGCCGTCCTTGCAGGTGACGGGGAAGGAGGAGATCAGGCCCTCCGGGACGCCGTAGGAGCCGTCCGACGGGATGCCCATGGAGGTCCAGTCGCCCTCGGCGGTGCCGTTGACCCAGGTGTGGACGTGGTCGATGGCGGCGTTGGCGGCGGAGGCGGCCGAGGACGCGCCACGGGCCTCGATGATCGCGGCGCCGCGCTTGGCGACGGTCGGGATGAAGGTGTCGGCCAGCCAGGCCTGGTCGTTGACGACCTCGGCGGCGTTCTTGCCGGCGATCTCCGCGTGGAAGATGTCGGGGTACTGGGTCGCCGAGTGGTTGCCCCAGATGGTGAGGCGCTTGATGTCGGAGACGGCGGCGCCGGTGCGGGCGGCCAGCTGCGAGATCGCGCGGTTGTGGTCCAGGCGGGTCATCGCGGTGAAGCGCTCGGCCGGTACGTCCGGGGCGGCGGCCTGGGCGATCAGGGCGTTGGTGTTGGCCGGGTTGCCGACGACGAGGACCTTGATGTCGTCCGCGGCGTGGTCGTTGATGGCCTTGCCCTGCGGCTTGAAGATGCCACCGTTGGCCGAGAGCAGGTCACCGCGCTCCATGCCCTTGGTGCGCGGGCGGGCGCCGACGAGGAGGGCGACGTTGGCACCCTCGAAGCCCTTGTTCGGGTCGTCGAAGATGTCGATGCCCTGCAGCAGCGGGAAGGCGCAGTCGTCGAGCTCCATGGCGGTGCCCTCGGCGGCCTTCATGCCCTGCGGGATCTCCAGGAGGCGGAGCTTGACCGGCACGTCCGCGCCGAGCAGGTGACCGGAGGCGATGCGGAAGAGCAGCGCGTAGCCGATCTGGCCGGCGGCGCCGGTGACGGTGACATTCACGGGAGTGCGGGTCATGGCGATCTCCGTAAGACAGCTGGCGGTGGGGGTCCCTGCCCCGGGTGCTGGACTCTCTCTTGATCGATCGGTGTCTCGACGTGAAGAGATATCCAGCGGTCAGGCTATCCGACCCGGGCCCTGTCCAACCCCCACCCCCTTGTGGGACGGCTCACTGCCGCCCATGCGGCTCTGCGCAACAGCCGCGGTGCTACTCGGCGGTGCAGCCGCGTACGCCGGTGTTCAGCGCAGCGCAGGCCCGCGCCTGGGCGCCGGAAGTCACCGCGACCATCGGGGTGTACGCGTCTGTGTCGCCGTCCACGACCCCGCTCCGGGTCTCGCCCCCGGCGGTGATCCGTACGGTGTCGCCGGGCGCGGCGAGGGTGATACGGGCCCAAGCGGCGCGGCACGTGCCGCTGTGCCGGACCTCGATCCGGGCGGGGCCGACGCGCGCGCTGCGGACAGTGGTGGCGAAGGCGCCGCCGCAGCCCATGTTCTCGGGGTCCTGACCGGTGCAGTCGGGACCGGCGCACTTGACGCCGGCCGGCAGCGGTGTGCTGGTGGTGGGGGCGGGCGAGCTGGGCGGGGCGGCCTTGGCGCCGCCGCGCGGGGCGCCGCCGAGGTCGGTGAGGAGGACGGCGGCGGCGATGACGAGGAGCGCGCCGACGACGCCCGCGAGGAACATGGTGACCTTGCGCCGGTGCTGGTGCTGCCCGGAGGCCGGGCGCTGGCCGGGGGGCCGGGCCGAGGACTCGGTGGAGACGGAGGGTGAGGGGAGAGGCGGCGGGGGCGGCGGAGGTGGAGGTGGAGGCGGGCCGGGGAACGACGCCGGGACCGTCGCCGCGGACGGGGAGGCGCCTGGAGAGCCGGGCGA
Source organism: Streptomyces purpureus (assembly GCF_014648195.1). GTDB lineage: Bacteria > Actinomycetota > Actinomycetes > Streptomycetales > Streptomycetaceae > Streptomyces > Streptomyces purpureus. The sequence continues at coordinate 61,080 of NZ_BMQQ01000033.1, read as the reverse complement.
GGAGGAGACGGCGGGAGAGCTGGACGGGGAGGCGGCGGCCGACCGGCTCCAGGCACGTTCCGCGAGCTCCCACATGGTGCTCAGATGTACGGGATTGGTCCCGGCGACCTCGGCGAGCGCGACGATCGCGGCCTTGGGCGGGAACAGACGGCCGTTCAGATACCGCTCCCACGAGGTCCTGCTGTGCCCCGTACGGTCCGCCACGGCGGCCAGGCTCAGTCCGGTGCGGTCGACGAGCCTGCGCAACTGGCTCGCGAACTCCGTCACCTGCGGGTCGAGTTGCTCGGGCAGTGCTTTCCAACGAGGCATCGCTTCCCCCCACCGTCACCGGTTTCGGCCACAGGATGACAGTCACGGGCGCGGGCGCGCACCGGCGCATTCCGGCACAGGTTCCCGGAACGGTCACTTCCGTGCCACAGGGAGCTACGGACCTTGAAGCCGGTTGGCGCGTGCATGACCCTTGATCAGGACGGCGCCCGTCCTTCCTCGGGGGAGAGGATGGGCGCCGTCGTCCACGCGACCCGGGCGTCAGGGCCGGGCGGCGGCGACCGGAGGTCAGGACCGGGCGGCCGCGACCCGAGTTCAGGACCGGGCGGCGGCAACCGGGGGCCAGGACCAGGGCGGCCGCGACCCGAGGTCAGGACCGGGCGGCGGCAACCGGGGGCCAGGACCAGGGCGGCCGCGACCCGAGGTCAGGACCCGGCGGCGGCCAGCTTTCTCCGCAGGCCGACGTCGAGCGCGTCGAGGAACTGTTCCGTCGTCAGCCAGGGCGCGTCCGCCGCGATCAGCCGGGCCAGGTCCTGGGTCATCTGACCGCCTTCCACGGTCTCCACGCACACCTCCTCGAGCGCCCGGGCGAAACCGGCCACCTCCGGCGTGGAGTCGAGCGCGGCGCGGTGCGCCAGCGCGCGGGTCCAGGCGAAGACCGACGCGACCGGGTTGGTCGAGGTCACCCGGCCCGCCTGGTGGCGGCGGTAGTGACGGGTGACCGTCCCGTGCGCGGCCTCCGCCAGCAGGGTGCGGCCGTCGGCGGACATGAGGGTGGCGGTCATCAGACCGGCGGATCCGAAGCCGCGGGTGACGGCGTCGGACTGGACGTCACCGTCGTAGTTCTTGCACGCCCAGACGTATCCGCCTTCCCAGGTGAGGGCGGCGGCGACCATGTCGTCGATGAGGTGATGCTCGTAGGTGAGCCCCCGCGCCTCGAACCCCTCGCGGAACTCGGCGTCGAACACCTCCTGGAAGAGGTCCTTGAACCGCCCGTCGTACTTCTTCAGGAGCGTGTTCTTCGTGGAGAGGTGGACGGGGAAGTCACGGGCGAGGCCGTAACGGAAGGTGGCGCGGGCGAAGTCGCGGATGGACTCGTCGAGGTTGAACATGGCGAGGGCGACGCCCGGTTCGGTGAACTCGTGCACCTCCGCCTCGACCGGCTCGGAGCCGTCCTTGGGGGTGAAGGTGAGGGTGAGCGTGCCGGGGCCGGGGATCTTCAGATCGCTGGCGCGGTACTGGTCGCCGAAGGCGTGCCGGGCGACCACGATCGGCCGCGTCCAGGCGGGGACGCGGCGGGGCACGTTCGCCATGATGACCGGCTCGCGGAAGGTGACCCCGCCGAGGATGTTGCGCAGGGTGCCGCCGGGGACGCGGTACATCGCCTTGAGGCCGAACTCCGCGACGCGGGTCTCGTCGGGGGTGATGGTGGGGCATTTGACGCCGACGCCGTACCGCTGAACGGCCGCGGCGGCGTCGGTGGTGACCTGGTCGCCGGTGGCGTCGCGGTTCTGGATACCGAGGTCGAAGTGGTCCAGCTCGACATCGAGGTACGGCAGGATCAGCCGGTCCTTGATGAACTGCCAGATGATGCGGGCCATCTCGTCGCCGTCCATCTCGACGACGGGCTGGGCGACCTTGATCTTGAGCATGAGGCGGTACGTCCTCTCGCGCTGCGGCTGGTACGGCCACGCGCGGTCCCCGACCGGCCCTGAGGCGTCAGGTCACCGTCACATGGAGGGCGTCCTCCAGGAAGGGGATCTCCAGCCAGGGCCGCGGCTGCACCATCAGCGAGAGCAGCACGATGATCACGCCCAAGAGCCCGTACGTGACCATGTCGGTGAAGCGGGAGCGGACCGCGAGCATGCCGACGGACGGCAGGGTACGGCGGAGTACGGCACCGGTGAGGAGAGCCACACCGATGAGCATCGTGCCGATCCTGAACGCCTGCGGGAAGGGCGAGGTCCCGACGATCAGCAGCCCGAGCGCGGTCATCCCGAGCACGGTGAGCAACGGCCACTGCCGCGCGGGCGCGGGCGCGTCCCCTGGAGCGGCCCGCCCGCCCCCTTCGGGCCGCGCGGTATCAGTGGTCACCCGAGGCGGCCGCCGCGACCGCCCAACGGCGGAGGCCCCGGCGGCCCGGGCGCGCTCCGCACCGGGGTGCGGGGCGGAGCCATTGCCCCGACCAGCACCGGCCGCCTCGTCGGACCCGCCGTCGGCGGGGTGCGGGGCGGAGCCG
>NZ_BMQQ01000033.1:41673-58356 GCF_014648195.1 Streptomyces purpureus | reverse complement strand
CGGGCCGTCGCCATGGCGCGGGGCGGAGCCCTCGCGGTGCGCCGCGCCGCCCTCGGCCAAGGCCGAACCGTCGACCGCACCCGGCTCTTCCGCCTCCGGCGACCCCTCCCGGCCCGAGGCGCCGGTGCCGGCGTCAGGCTCGTTCGGCGCGCCGGCGTCGGCGTGATCGTCGCGGGGCGCGTCGCTCGCGCCCGCGGCCGAACCGTCGACCGCACCCGACGCAGCGCCGTCGCCGGGTCCGCCCGGCACGTCCGCGCCGGCGTGATCGTCGCGCGCCGCGTCGCTCGCGGCCGCGGCCGGGCTGTCCGCGCCCGGCTTCGCCGAGCCCGTGTCCGCGCCGGGCCGCGCGTCGTCGCGGTCCTCGTTCGGCCGTACGCCCATCACGGGCACCCTTTCCGACTCAGCTCGCGGCGGCGGCCGCGCGCTCCGCCGCCTCGACGACGTTGACCAGGAGCTGCGCGCGGGTCATCGGGCCCACGCCGCCCGGGTTGGGGGCGACCCAGCCGGCCACCTCCGCGACGCCGGGGTGGACGTCGCCGACGATCTTGCCGTTCTCGTCGCGGCTGACGCCGACGTCGAGCACGGCCGCGCCCGGCTTGATGTCCTCCGGCTTGATCAGGTGCGGCACGCCCGCCGCGGCGACCACGATGTCCGCCTGCCGCAGATGCGCGGCGAGGTCGCGCGTACCGGTGTGGCACTGCGTCACGGTCGCGTTCTCCGACTTGCGCGTCAGCAGCAGCGGCATCGGCCGCCCGATCGTGATGCCGCGCCCGACCACGACCACATGCGCCCCGGCGATCTCCACACCGTGCCGGCGCAGCAGCGCCACGATCCCCGCGGGGGTGCACGGCAGCGGCCCGGTCTGGCCGATGACCAGGCGGCCCAGGTTGGTCGGGTGCAGCCCGTCCGCGTCCTTGGCCGGGTCCATCAGCTCCAGGACCCGGTTGGTGTCGATGCCCTTGGGGAGGGGCAGCTGCACGATGTAACCGGTGCACTGCGGGTCCTCGTTGAGCTCCCGGACGACCGCCTCGATCTCCTCCTGCGTGGCGGACGCGGGCAGTTCACGCTGGATCGACGCGATGCCGACCTGCGCGCAGTCGCGGTGCTTGCCCGCCACGTACTTCTGGCTGCCGACGTCCTCACCGACGAGCAGCGTCCCGAGCCCAGGCGTGACGCCCCTGGCCTTGAGGTCCGCCACACGGGCGGTCAGATCGGACTTGATCGCGGCGGCGGTGGCCTTGCCATCGAGAATCTGGGCGCTCATGCCCCCATACTCCCGGAAGACCCCTGCCTACTTCCAATTCACCGTCACCGGACGGCACAGCAGCCCCGCCCCCAGCCGGAACGCGAGGTTGCACTTGCACAACACCGCGTCATATCGACTGGACAAAAAGTCGACGATAAGACCACGATGAGCGGCGCAGTGCCGCGGGCAGTGCCGGGGGGCAAACCGTTCAATTCTGTAAAGATCCTCCGCGCGGGCCGCGTCGTCCCCGCACAACCCACGGAGGAATCCAGCCATGAGCTTCGGCGACCCGAACAACCCCTACGGCCAGCAGCAGCAGCCGCAGCAGCCCGGCTACGGCTACCCCCAGGGCCAGCAGCCTGGCTACGGCTACCCGCAGGCTCCCCCGGTCCAGCAGCCGTACGGCGGTGGCTACCCGGGCGGCGCCATGGAGATGCCGGGCGGCGTGAAGGCGGCGCGCGTGATGCTTCTCATCCTGGGCGGGCTGCAGGCACTCGGTGGCGTACTGATGATGGTTGCCTCGGCTTGGTTCGCCAACATGATCTCGGACAGCGCGGGTTCGTCGGGTGTCAGCTCCGCCGATGCCGACGCCGCAGCTTCCATCGGCGCCGGCGTCATGATCGCCTTCGGCGTGATCGTCCTCGGCTTCGGGCTGTGGGGGATCCTGACCGGCGCCAAGATGGCCAAGGGCGGCAACGGCCTTCGCATCTCCGGCATCGTGTACGGCGCCGTGATCACTCTGTTCAGCGCGATCAGCCTGCTGGGGGCGAACCTGTTCGCCATCGTCAGCCTCGTGCTGGGCATCCTGGTCATCGTCTTCCTCGCCAAGAGCGAGAGCTCTGCTTGGTTCCAGCGCCCGCGCTACTGAGTCGACGCCCGCAAGTCCAGGGAAGGCCGCAACACCCGCTCACCCGCGGAGTGTTGCGGCCTTCCCCGTCGCCGATGGCGTCGATACTCACATATCAGAGCATGCCGGCCCGCGCTGGGGATTTACTCCCTCAGGGAGCGACCTCAGCACGCGTAGTGCTTGATGCCCGTGTAAACCGAAGCATAAGTGAGCTTCACCTCTATGCACCGGCCGTTAGCCGCAGCATACTCCCAGACATTCTTGATATTGTTAAGAACTCCGTAAGAAAGAACCCCGCAAACCATTCCACCGACCGTCCCGAAGGCTCCACAAGCCGAGCTACCCGCAGGGAGATAGCGAATCTTCGGGAGAAGGCTCTTCACCTCACCTTTCGAATACTTCAAATAAATCCCCCGCCCAAACGAAACCTTGGGGTCGGCGACAACCGGGAAAGCAGTGCTCTCGTTCACCTCCACGGTCTGCACCAGCGCACCACCATCGACCTTGTAATGAGTGGCGATCGGGTCCCCATGAGCATCCTTAGCCCAAGGTGCGTCGATCTTTCCGACCACCTCGACACCGTCTGCCGCCTCCTTCACGACCAAGTACCCGCCGTCACCCCCCGGCTGAAGGTCCATACCTTCCGCAAGGCGCAGGTCGAACCGGTGCTCCTTAGGGGCAGTTCGGTCCTTGAGTGTGACGAGAGCCCTCGCCGATCCGTCCGCGGTGAGCTGGACAGCGATATCGGTGGCCTTTGCGGCGTTCGGGTACACGACGGTCCCCGCGCCCGCCTTGACCCCCGTAACGCTCGCCGTTTCCGGCAACCCCAGGCCGAACCCTCGACCGTCCGAGGCGAATGCCTCCACGCGCCCGCCGGACTCGGCGGGAACTCTCACCGTGGTGATGTCCCCAGCGGAAGAGACGAAGGAATTACCGCCACCACCGAGCACCACTGAATCAGGCCGGAGATCGCTGGCACCTGTCGCCTTCTCCACGATTTCCGCCGCCCGCTGGGCCTCATATGCGACGTTTGATCCAGCAGCAGCCGCAGGCGCCCCTAAGAGCAACAGCGACCCCGCGGCCACAGCGGCAACCAGCGTGCCCGCAGATCGATGAATTTGCTTCATTTTTCCTCCCATTTCCTTTGCGCGACCACCCGCCACCGAGAGTCTCCGGGTGATCACGAAAGAAACCTTCACATGGAGCCACAAGAGGAAGCAACAAAATTGATCTTAATTTGAGCTTCACAACCTCCGAAGAATTGGACTCAATCCTTCCGGCCAAAATTGCGCACCTTACCAAAAAATCTACTTGGGGAATTGGGTGCCGTCGAGCGTGACCGATTCGACTGGCTACCTGTCTGGTTTTCGGTACGGGGGATATGGCACCCGCAGGACCCGGGCGCAGCAGCCCACAACGAGGCGGGGCGGTCTGCCGGCGAGAACCGGCAGACCGCCCCGATCGTTGGCCCTGCTCAGTGGCGTCAGTGGAAGAAGTGCCGCGTCCCCGTGAAGTACATCGTCACGCCCGCCTTCTTCGCCGCCTCGACCACCTGCTCGTCGCGGACCGAACCGCCCGGCTGGACCACGGCCTTGACCCCGGCCGCGGTGAGGATCTCCAGACCGTCGGGGAAGGGGAAGAACGCGTCGGAGGCGGCGTACGCGCCGCGGGCCCGCTCCTCGCCCGCCCGTTCCACGGCCAGCTTCGCCGAGTCGACGCGGTTGACCTGGCCCATGCCGACACCGACCGAGGCGCCGTCCTTGGCGAGCAGGATCGCGTTGGACTTGACCGCGCGACAGGCCCGCCAGGCGAAGGCGAGCTCGGCGAGCTCGGCGGCGGACAGGGCCTCGCCGGTCGCCAGGGTCCAGTTCGCCGGGTCGTCGCCGTCGGCCTGGAGGCGGTCGGTGACCTGGAGCAGCGCGCCGCCGTCGATCGGCTTGACCTCGACCGGGGCGGACGGGGCGCCCTCGGCGCGCAGGACGCGGATGTTCTTCTTCTTGGCGAGGATCTCGACCGCGCCGTCCTCGTAGCCGGGCGCCACGATGACCTCGGTGAAGATCTCGGCGACCTGCTCGGCCATCGCCACGGAGACCGGACGGTTGACCGCGATCACTCCGCCGAACGCGGACAGCGGGTCGCAGGCGTGCGCCTTGCGGTGCGCCTCGGCGACGTCCGCGCCGACCGCGATGCCGCACGGGTTGGCGTGCTTGATGATCGCGACGCAGGGCTCGGAGTGGTCGTACGCGGCCCGGCGCGCGGCGTCGGTGTCCGTGTAGTTGTTGTACGACATCTCCTTGCCGTGCAGCTGCTCGGCCTCGGCGAGGCCGCCGGTGCCGTCGACGTAGAGCGCCGCGCCCTGGTGCGGGTTCTCGCCGTAACGCAGCACGTTCTCGCGCGTGTAGGTGGCGCCGAGGAAGCCGGGGAAGCCACTGTCGTCGGCGGCGGCGTAGCCGTCGGCGAACCAGGAGGCGACGGCCACGTCGTACGCGGCGGTGTGCTGGAAGGCCCTGGCGGCGAACAGCTTGCGCAGCTCCAGCGTGGTGCCGCCCTCCTTGGCCGCCTGGAGGACCGCGGCGTACGCGTCCGGGTCGGTGACGACCAGAACCGACGGGTGGTTCTTGGCGGCGGCGCGGACCATCGACGGGCCGCCGATGTCGATCTGCTCGACGCACTCGTCCGGGGTCGCGCCGGAGGCGACGGTCTCACGGAACGGGTAGAGGTTGACGACCACCAGGTCGAAGGGCTCCACGCCCAGCTCGGCGAGCTGCTCGCGGTGCGAGTCGAGACGCAGGTCGGCGAGGATGCCGGCGTGCACGCGCGGGTGAAGGGTCTTGACCCGGCCGTCGAGGCACTCGGGGAAGCCGGTCAGCTCCTCGACCTTGGTGACCGGGACGCCGGCCGCGGCGATCTTCGCGGCAGTGGATCCGGTGGACACGAGCTCGACGCCGGCCTCGTGCAGCCCCTGGGCGAGCTCCTCCAGCCCTGTCTTGTCGTAGACACTGATCAACGCGCGACGGATGGGCTTATTCACCGACATGAACCTTTCGTCCCTCAATGCGGTAGCCGTGCCGGGCCAGACGCCCCACGACCTCGACGAGCAGCGAGCGCTCGACTTCCTTGATGCGCTCATGAAGAGCGGCTTCGTCGTCCTCGTCCCGTACCTCGACCACGCCCTGCGCGATGATCGGTCCGGTGTCGACGCCGTCGTCGACGAAGTGGACGGTGCATCCGGTGACCTTCACGCCGTGCGCGAGTGCGTCCCGCACTCCACGGGCACCGGGAAAACTGGGCAGCAGGGCCGGGTGCGTGTTGACGATCCGGCCGCCGAAGCGGGCGAGGAATTCCTTCCCGAGGATCTTCATGAAGCCGGCCGAGATGACGAGGTCGGGCGTGTACGCCGCGGTCGCCTCGGTCAGCGCGCGGTCCCACTCCTCGCGGCTCGCATGGTCCTTCACCTTGCGGACGAAGGTGGGCAGCCCGGCGCGCTCGGCGCGCTCCAGGCCGGCGATGTCGTCGCGGTCGGCGCCGACGGCGACGATCTCGGCTCCGTACCCGTCGGGGTCGGCGGCGATGGCGTCGAGGAGGGCCTGCAGATTGGTACCCGACCCGGAGACCAGGACGACAAGGCGGGCGGCGGCCACGTGAACTCTTTCCGTGAAACGGCGACGTTGCGCGGTCGGACAGTGCGCGGTCGGGTTTCGTGTTTTCGTACGAGCGAATCGAGCCCCTCGATACGGGGAACTCTACGAACGGCCCGACCGTCAGCAACGATACCGGCACACCGAACGGCCCCCACGGGACGGGGGCAGGGCCGAGGGGTAGCGTCTGGGGCAGGGCCGTTCCTGTACGGACGGACACGACGACACGAGACCCGGGTTTGCGCGGGGTCTGAGGGGAAGACGTTCACCACATGCCGGACCGACGCCGGGAACGCCAGTCCACGGACGACAACAATCCGTTCGCGCCTCCGCCGGAGGGGCAGCCGGACCAGCCGTGGCAGCCGCGGCGCCCGCAGGAAGAGGACTCCCGCCAGGGCTCCGGCGAGGGCCGTGGGCGCTGGAGCCCGCGCCAGCCGGGCCGCTCGTCCGACGGCTTCGGCCGCCGTCCGGAGCGGCAGGACCAGGGCCCCGGGGGCAACCCCGACGGGCCGGGCCTGCGCTGGGATCCGACGGACCCGGCCCAGCGGCGGGCGCGGTACGCGCTGCTCGCGGGCATGTGGGCGTTCTTCTTCGCGATCTTCGACCTCTCCGAGATCGCGCTGCTGCTCGGTGCGCTCGCCCTCTACTGGGGCACCAGCTCGCTGCGCGCCAAGCCGAAGCAGCCGGCCCCCGGGGTCACCACCCCGCCCGCGCCGCCCGGCGGGGCGCCCGCGACGGCCCGCCCGCAGCGCACGGCCGCGATCAGCGGGCTGGTCACCGCGGGCCTCGCCCTCGTCATCGTGGCGGCGAGCTTCACGGTCCACATGGTCTACCGCGACTACTACACCTGCGTGGACGACGCCCTGACCAAGACCGGCCAGCTCTCCTGCAACGAGCTGCTCCCCGACCCGCTGCAGGACGTCTTCGGCGTCCAGGAGTAGACGCCCAGACCGACCTGGGCGCTCGCGGAGAGAGTCAAGGCAGCTCGGGGGGTTCTCGCGTCTCCGGGGGCTTCTGCGGGGGCTCCTCCGGCGGCGGCGGGAACTCCGGGGCATTGGCCGGCGGCCCGGCCTGTGGCGGCTCGGGCGGCTCGGGCGGCTCGGACGGCTCGGGCGGCTCGGGCGGCGCCGGGAACTGCGGAGCATTGGCCGGCGGTCCGGCCTGGGGCGGCTCGGACGGCTCCGGGGGCGCCTCCCACTGGGCCGGCAGGCAGTCGTACGGCTCGAAGGCGGGGTCCAGCTCCTCCGCCGTGAGCTTCTCCTCCCCCAGACCGGCGAAAGGCGCGGCGAACGGAGCGGCGTACGCCCGCGCGTAGGGCGGCAGCGAGCAAGTGGGGGCGTACGGCGGAACCGGGGGCGCGCCAGGCGACGGGGCGGGCGCGGGGACCGGCGTGGGAACCGCGAGGCGCCGCCGCAGACCCCGGCGGCGCCAGGCGTGCACGCAGAGCGCGCAGGGCAGGCCCACGGCCAGTGTCCACACCGTCGCCGCCGCTCCCGTCTGCCACCACACCGGGCCCAAGGACGCGAGGTTCTGTCTGCCCAGCGGGCCGCCCGCAAGCGCCGCCGCCAGGGACGTTGCCGCGCCGCACAGCACAGCGCCCAGCAGTGCGGCGAGCGCCGTCTCGCGCAGCTTGCGCGCCGGAGCGGCGGCCGTACGGCGGGCGAGCACCAGCCCCGCCGCGACCGGGATGCCGACGGCTGCCCAGTGCGCCCAGCCGTCCGGGCCTGGCCCGGGCGCGGCGGCGAGGAGCGGGAAGACCGGCAGCGCCGGGGTGCCGGTAAGGCCCAGCGGGGTCGCCACCGCGCCCGTTCCGAGCGCGAAGCCGGGCCCCAGGCCGTACGCGGCCGCCCAGATGGCCGCGTTGGGGAGCAGGACGAGACAGAGCAGCGCCACCGCCACCCGCCCCGGCCAGTCGGCGGCGAGGGAGTCGAACGACGCCCGCGTCCCGCTCGCGTGCCACACCAGCGAGACGGCGACCAGCAGCGCACCGCCCACGACCAGCGTCGCGAGGGCGGTACCCGCGCCGCGTACCGCCGCCGTCATCCAGGACCGCGCCAGGCCGACCCGCAGCCGGTGGGGGATCCGGCCGGGCAGCGGCCCCTGGGGGCGGCCGTGCGCGGTCCACACGCCCGTCGCGGCCGCCGCCAGGGTCACCAGGGGCAGCCTCAGCGCCGCCGCCGGAAGGTCCGGGGTGAGCGCCCCGCCCATCGCGTACGCCACCGCCGCGGCGGCCACCAGCAGATAGCCGCCGGATACCGCCAGCAGCGCCCCGCCGGTCGGCGGCCGGGGCCGCCCCTCGCCCGGGTCCAGGGAGTCCCGCGCGGCCCGGTGGGCAAGCCAGACCGGCAGGGCGAGCAGGAGCAGCGGAACGATCCCGAGCGGCGTCGGCGCGCCCGAGAGCGTGTCGGCCCTCACGAGCGTGACGCCATGGGCGAGCAGCCAGAGGGCCGCGGCGGCGCGCAGGGCCTCGCCGGGGCCGCTGTCGGGGTACGGCGAGCTGATCCACAGCACCGTCGCGACGACGGCCAGCGCGCCGAGACCGAGCCCGGCCGCGATGGCGCCACGGACGAAGGACACGGCCAGCGCGGCCGAACGGCCGCCCTGCACCACGGGGTTCGGGGACAACGGCGGGCTCTGTTCGGTCACTTGGCTCACGCGGACATGCTGCCAACGACACGCGCTTTTCTCCCGTAACAGGCAAACACCCGTTGTGTCGCTCAATATACGGTTATGTACTTTTTCGCCCAGTGCATCGCCATGGGGAGCCGTCCATGAGCCGGACCCGTCCCTCCTCCTCCGCCCGCTCGCTGCCCTCCCCGAAGGAGCGCCGTCGACTGCGCGAGGCGAAGGCGTTGAGCGAGGAACAACTGGCCGAGGCCATGGGTGTCACCCGTGCCACGGTCAGATCCTGGGAGACCGGCCGGTCCACCCCCAAAGGCCGCAAGCTGGAGCTGTACGCGCGGCTCCTCAGGGACGCCCCCGCCGAACCGGCCGAGCGGACGGAAGGTTCGGAACGGCCGCCTGATCCCGATCGGCAGCCCAACCGGAAGCCTGAGCCGGACCGGCGGCCCAACCGGCGGCCCGACCAGCAGCCTGACCGTACGAAACCGGCCACAGAGCCCTCCGTACCGGCGGCGGAAAAGCCCCCCGCGGCCGACGAGGCCGCCGAGGCCGGACCGGCATCGGCGTCCCCGACCGTCAGCCCCGCTCCCGTAAAGCACCCGCCGCCGTCCCATCCGCCCGCACCCGATCCGGTGGCCGCCGCACCACTGCCCGAGGCGCCCCGGCTCACCCCCGAGGAGGCCTTCGACACGCTCTACGAGCATGTCGCCCCCGGCCTCGCCCACCAGGCTTTCCTGCTCACCGGCCGCCGCAGGCTCTCCCGGGAGGCGGTCGAGCACGCGTTCCATCTCGCCTGGCAGCGCTGGCCGGAAGTCGCCGTCGACCGCGACCCGGCGGGCTGGGTGCGGGCGGTCGCGCACGAGTACGCCATGTCCCCGTGGCACAGCTTCCGTCGCAGCCTCCGGCACCCCGACGCCCCGCCCACCGACCCCGACCGCCGGGAGCTGCTCGCGGCCCTGCTCGACCTGCCGCCGTCCTACCGCCGCACGCTGCTGCTCTACGACGGCCTCGGCCTGGACCTGCCCGACACGGCGGCCGAGACGGAAGCCAGCACCCCCGCCGCCGCGAACCGGCTGATCCACGCGCGCGAGGCGGTCGCCGAGCGGCTGCCGGAGCTCGGTGACGCCAAGGCGCTCCAGCGGCGGCTGACGGCTCTGGTGACCGAGACGCCGACCGCGACGATCGCGCCGCCCCGGAAGGTACGCACCATCAGTGAGCGCAGGACGCGGATGTGGACGCGGGCCGCGATCGTCCTGACCACCGTGATCATCGGCGCGACGGCCTTCACCGTGACCACCGCGCCCACCCGCTATGTACCGCCGCTGTCCCCGGGGGCGACGGTCGGCGGGATCCCGGTCCGCAGCGGACCTGCCCAGCTCACCCGGGAGGACCTGCAGCTGCGGGAGAAACTCCGCTCCGAGCCGATGAACGGGCCCGAACGGCTGATCCCGGCCGTCCAGTAGCCCCTTGGAGCCGTACGGCATACGTGAGTGGGCCCGCACCCCGGTCTCCCGGGGTGCGGGCCCACTCACGTACCTGTCAGGAAGCTCAGCCCGCGAGGATCTCGCGCGCCAGCTTGGCCGTCTCGGTCGGGGTCTTGCCGACCTTGACGCCCGCGGCCTCGAGGGCCTCCTTCTTCGCCTGGGCGGTGCCGGAGGAGCCGGAGACGATGGCGCCGGCGTGGCCCATGGTCTTGCCCTCGGGGGCGGTGAAGCCCGCGACGTAGCCGACGACCGGCTTGGTGACGTTGGCCTTGATGAAGTCGGCCGCACGCTCCTCGGCGTCGCCGCCGATCTCGCCGATCATGACGATCAGGTCGGTGTCGGGGTCGGCCTCGAACGCCGCGAGGGCGTCGATGTGCGTCGTACCGATGACCGGGTCGCCACCGATGCCGACGGCGGACGAGAAGCCGATGTCACGGAGCTCGTACATCATCTGGTAGGTCAGCGTGCCGGACTTGGACACGAGACCGATGCGGCCGGGCTTGGTGATGTCGCCCGGGATGATGCCGGCGTTGGACTGGCCGGGGGTGATCAGACCCGGGCAGTTCGGGCCGATGATCCGGGTCTTGTTGCCCTTCGACTTCGCGTACGCCCAGAAGGCGGCGGAGTCGTGGACGGCGATGCCCTCGGTGATCACGACGGCCAGCGGGATCTCGGCGTCGATGGCCTCGACGACCGCGGCCTTCGCGAAGGCCGGCGGCACGAAGAGGACCGAGACGTTGGCGCCGGTCTTCTCCATGGCCTCGGCGACCGTGCCGAAGACGGGGATCTCGTGACCGTCGATGTCGACGGAGGTGCCGGCCTTGCGCGGGTTCACACCACCGACGATGTTGGTGCCGTCACCCAGCATGAGCTTGGTGTGCTTCATGCCCGTGGCACCGGTCATGCCCTGGACGATGACCTTGCTGTCCTTGTTGAGGAAGATAGCCATGGCTGTGGTTTCCCCTGTCCCTTACTTCGCAGCCGCGAGCTCGGCGGCCTTGTCGGCCGCGCCGTCCATGGTGTCCACGCGCTGCACCAGCGGGTGGTTGGCGTCCGACAGGATCTTGCGACCCAGCTCGGCGTTGTTGCCGTCGAGACGGACGACCAGCGGCTTGGTGACCTCTTCGCCCTTGTTCTTCAGGAGCTCCAGGGCCTGCACGATGCCGTTGGCGACCTCGTCACAGGCGGTGATGCCACCGAAGACGTTGACGAACACGGACTTGACGTCCGGGTCGCCGAGGATGATCTCCAGGCCGTTCGCCATCACCTGGGCGGAGGCGCCGCCACCGATGTCCAGGAAGTTGGCCGGCTTCACGCCGCCGTGGTTCTCACCGGCGTACGCGACGACGTCGAGGGTCGACATGACCAGACCCGCGCCGTTGCCGATGATGCCGACCTGGCCGTCGAGCTTGACGTAGTTGAGACCCTTGGCCTTGGCAGCAGCCTCGAGCGGGTTGGCTGCGGCCTTGTCCTCGAGCGCCTCGTGCTCCGGCTGGCGGAACTCGGCGTTGGCGTCCAGGGACACCTTGCCGTCCAGGGCCAGGATGTCGCCGGAGGCGACCTTGGCGAGCGGGTTGACCTCGACGAGGAGCGCGTCCTCGGCGACGAAGGTCTTCCACAGGGTCACCATGACCTCGGCGACCTGCTCGGCGACCTCGGCCGGGAACTTCGCCTGGGCGACGATCTCGCGGGCCTTCTCGATGCTGACGCCCTCGACGGCGTCGACCGGGACCTTGGCGAGGGCCTCGGGGGTCTTCTCCGCGACCTCCTCGATGTCCATGCCGCCCTGGACGGACGCCATGGCGAGGAAGGTGCGGTTGGTGCGGTCGAGGAGGTACGAGACGTAGTACTCCTCAAGGATCTCCGGAGCAGTCTCCGCGATCATCACCTTGTGGACCGTGTGGCCCTTGATGTCCATCCCGAGGATGTCCGTCGCGCGGGCGACGGCCTCGTCGGGGGTGGAGGCGAGCTTGACGCCGCCGGCCTTGCCACGGCCGCCGACCTTCACCTGCGCCTTGACGACCGACTTGCCGCCCAGCCGCTCGGTCGCCTCGCGGGCCGCCTCAGGCGTGTCGATGACTTCACCGGCCAGCACCGGTACACCGTGCTTGGCGAAGAGGTCCCTCGCCTGGTACTCGAACAGGTCCACGCGCGTCCGTCCCTTTTCAGTGGTATCGCGGTTCGTTGTCTGCGTGGGCGTGCCGCGGAGGGCAACGTGACTGCGCTGTCACTGAGGGAGGCGTACACGGTGTCCGTGGACGCGGCATGTCCGTCTCGCAGGTTATCCCCGTGGGCCGTAGGTCCCTAAATCGCAGATCACACCTGAGCGGTGATACCTGTCACAGACCAAGCCTACGGCGGCGCTCCCACGCCGCCACGGCCGCGTGACCTCGGCCACAGCAGGTGGTACGGAATCCGCGCCCCGGGGTGTCCGGTGCCGCCCCGGTTGCGGATTTCGCAGCGTGCCGTGCGGCGCGTCCTACTGATGCGTTGCCGGGTCCGGAATCGGCAGTGGCCGCTTCTCGATCGCCGCCGCCATCACCTCGGGAAAGAGGTCCGGGGTGCAGGCGAAGGCGGGCGCGCCCAGAGCGGCGAGAGCGGCGGCGTGCTCGCGGTCGTAGGCAGGGGCGCCTTCGTCCGAGAGGGCGAGCAGCGCCACGAACTGGACGCCCGAGGCCTTCATCGCCGCGACCCGCTTCAGCATCTCGTCGCGTATGCCGCCTTCGTAAAGGTCACTGATGAGGACGACGACGGTGTCGGCGGGACGGGTGATCTGGGACTGGCAGTAGGCCAGCGCCCTGTTGATGTCCGTGCCGCCGCCGAGCTGGGTGCCGAACAGCACGTCGACCGGGTCGTCCAGCTGGTCGGTGAGGTCGACGACGGCCGTGTCGAAGACGACGAGCCGGGTGGCGATCGAGCGCATCGAGGCGAGGACGGCGCCGAACACCGAGGCGTAGACGAGGGAGGCGGCCATCGAACCCGACTGGTCGATGCAGAGGACGACGTCCTTCTTCACCGACTGCGCGGCCCGCCCGTATCCGATCAGCCGCTCGGGCACGACCGAGTGGTATTCGGGCAGGTAGTTCTTGAGGTTCGCGCGGATCGTGCGGTCCCAGTCGATGTCCCGGTGGCGCGGTCTGCTGACCTTGGCGCTCCGGTCGAGGGCTCCGGTGAGGGTGGCACGCGTGCGTGTGGCGAGCCGCTTCTCCAGGTCCTCGACGACCTTGCGGACGACCGTCCGGGCGGTCTCCTTGGTCGTCTCGGGCATGGCCTTGTTGAGCGACAGCAGCGTGCCGACGAGGTGGACGTCCGCCTCGACGGCCTCCAGCATCTCCGGCTCCAGCAGGAGGGCGGACAGGCCGAGACGGTCGATGGCGTCGCGCTGCATGACCTGTACGACGGAGCTGGGGAAGTACGTACGGATGTCGCCGAGCCAGCGGGCCACCGACGGCGCGGACGCGCCGAGCCCGGCGGAGCGGTCCCGGCCGCCCTGCCCGGCGCCGCCGCGGCGCTCGCCGTAGAGCGCGGTCAGCGCGCCGTCCATCGCCGCGTCCGTCCCGGACAGTCCGCAGCCCGTGCCGTCGGCCTCTCCCCCGCCGAGCACCAGCCGCCACCGCCGCAGCCGCTCGTCCGCTCCGGTCATCGGCCCACCCCCACCAGGTCGTCGTCATCCATGTCCGGATCCATGCCGAGATCCATGTCGTCATCCGTGTCGGGATCCGTGTCGGGATCCGTGTCGAGCAGCAGCCGCAGCACCGGCAGGACGCCGTCGGCCCGTTCCTCGTCCAGGCCGGGCCCGAAGCCCGGCACACCGGCGGACGTAGGGGCGGAGCCCGCGCCGGCGGCCGGGCCGCGGGCGACCAGCTCGCCCAGCGTCCGGCGGACCCCGGGCTCGTACGACGAGAAGGTGCGGCGCAGCAGCGGCAGTACGTCGGTGAACGCGTGCGCGTGCACGCCGGTCAGCCAGGCGTCGACGAGGCCGAGCAGGCGCTCGTCGTGGACCAGGAGCATCCCGCCGCCGGAGGCGCCGCCGACGAAGCCTTCGATCCAGGCCGCGGCTTCGCCGGGCGGGGTGCCGGGCGAGAGGGCGAGCCCCATGAGCCGGGCGGCCTCGTCCTCGGCGAGGCGCCCGTCGTCGAGGAGCAGCCGTGCCGCCCGGCCCCGTATCAGCCCGGGGACGCTGTCCCGGCCGGCGAGCCCGCGCAGCACGGCTCCCCAGCGGACGGCGAGCCCTTCGCCGTCCGGCAGGAGTCCGACGGCGGTGTGCACGCCTTCCAGGTGGCCGCGCATCTCGGCGGCCGCGTCGGTGTCGAGTCCGGTGCAGGCGGGGGGCAGTCCCACACAGATCCGTTCGGCGAGACCGGCGGCGACCTCGCCGAGCGCGGCGGTGTCGGTGGACCGCACGTCGCCGTAGCGCAGGGAGCGGGCCAGGGCGGGCAGGGCCTGGGCGAGGTGCCCGACGTCGGTGTCGAGGGCGGCCAGGTCTGCGAGGGCGCGCATCACGACCGGCAGCGCTTCGGTGAGCTCGGCGAGCAGGCAGCGCTCGGCGAGGGCGGTGATGTCGGCGAGGGCGGTCGCGGAGGCGGCGTCGGATGCCGCCTTGGCGGTGGCGGCGGAGAGCACGGTGGTGCCCCAGGCCCCGGCTTCGGCGATCTTCACATGGAGTTCCGGCTCCCAGCGCAGACGCCAGCTCTCCCGGAAGGTGCCGGTGGAGCCGCGTCCGGCGGACGGCTCGCCCCAGCCGACGCCGAGCAGCCGAAGCCGGAGCAGCAGCCTGCTGCGGGCGGCGTCCATCTCCTTGCGGAGATCGAGGTCGAGCTCCTTCTCCAGGGCCTCCGGCTTCAGCCGGAGGCTGCGCTGGAGCCCGGTCAGGTCGCGCTGGAGCGGGACGGCCGGGGCGTCCGGGGGCACTTCGCCCAGGACGTCCCCGATGATCAGCCGGTCCCGGACGAGGTCGAGCGGGACGTCGGAGCCGTCGCACATCACGGCCCGTACGGCGTCGAGGGTCTCGCCGAGCCCCGCGAGGGGCCGGCCACGCATGGTGGCGAGCGTCTCGGCGAGCCGTACGGCCTCGATGACATGGGCGGAGGAGACGGGCCGGTCCTCGTCGCGCAGGAGGCCGGCGACCTTGGTCATCCACCGTTCGACGGGGCGGTCGGGGGCGGCGAACAGGTGGCCGTACCAGCCGGGTGAGTCGATGCCCGCGCCGTAGCCGGAGTGCCGGGCCAGTCTGCGGTGGGTCCAGGGGACCCAGGTCGTCTCGGCCTTGACCTTGGGCAGGCCCTTGAGCAGGGCGCGGTCCGCCGTGACCCCCGTCCGCACGGTCAGCGCGGGCACGTGCCAGGCGCCACAGACCACGGCGACGTCCTCGTCGCCGAACTCCTTGCGGGCGGCCCGCAGTTGGATCCGCATATGGGCTTCGCGCACGAGATCGCGCTGGTGGCCGCCGTGGCCGTAGGCCTCGCGGAGGGCTCCCATGGCTTCGGCGAGCGCGTCGAAGGGGGAGGCCGCGTCACCGCTGCCCCGGTGTTCGATCACGTCCTCCCACCAGCGTTCGGGATCGTCGTATCCGGCGGTCTCGGCGAGGACACCGATCGGGTCGATCCGTACGCCCTGGTCGGCCACCTCGTCCCCTTCCCCGTCGCCCCAGGTGGGGTCGAGTGCGAGGGAGTGTGCGGCGGGCAGGTCGATGAACCGTACGGCGGCCTTGTGGTCGAGCGCCCAGCGGATCGCCACCCATTCGGGGGAGAAGTCGGCCAGTGGCCAGAACGCGGCCCGGCCCGGGTCGCCCACGGCGTGGGCGAGGAGCGCGACGGGCGGGCGCATCGCCTCGTCGGCGGCGAGCGGCAGCAGTGCGTCGCCCTCGGGCGGGCCTTCGACGAGGACGCAGGCGGGCTGCCGGTCCTCCAGCGCGGCGCGCACCGCGCGGGCGGAGCCTGGCCCGTGGTGGCGGACGCCGAGGATCAGGGGCCCGGTGCGGCCGTCGGGGGCGGCCGTCATGCGCTCACCTCGCGGCAGGCGCGGTAGAAGTCCTTCCAGCCGTCGCGTTCGCGGACCACCGTCTCCAGGTACTCCTGCCAGACGACCCGGTCGGCGGCGGGGTCGCGGACGACGGCGCCGAGGATGCCGGCGGCGACGTCGTCCGGCCGGAGGACTCCGTCGCCGAAGTGGGCGGCGAGCGCGAGGCCGTTGGTGACGACGGAGATGGCCTCGGCCGTGGAGAGCGTCCCCGAAGGGGACTTGAGCTTGGTGCGTCCGTCGGTGGTGATGCCGTCGCGCAGCTCGCGGAAGACGGTGACGACCCGGCGGATCTCGTCGGTGCCCTCGGGTGCGGCCGGCAGGTCGAGCGAGCGCCCGAGCTGGTCGACGCGGCGCGAGACGATGTCGACCTCCGCGTCGGGGGTGGCGGGCAGGGGCAGGACCACGGTGTTGAACCGGCGGCGCAGTGCGCTGGAGAGGTCGTTGACGCCGCGGTCGCGGTCGTTGGCGGTGGCGATCAGGTTGAAGCCGCGGACGGCCTGGACCTCCTGGCCCAGCTCGGGGATGGGCAGCGTCTTCTCGGACAGGATCGTGATCAGGGTGTCCTGCACGTCGGCGGGGATACGGGTGAGTTCCTCGACGCGCGCGGTCATTCCCTCGGCCATGGCGCGCATGACGGGGCTGGGCACCAGGGCGTCGCGGCTGGGGCCGTGGGCGAGGAGCTGCGCGTAGTTCCAGCCGTAGCGGATGGCTTCCTCGGGGGTGCCGGCGGTGCCCTGGACGAGCAGGGTGGAGTCCCCGCTGACGGCGGCGGCGAGGTGCTCGGAGACCCAGGTCTTGGCGGTGCCGGGCACGCCGAGCAGGAGC
>NZ_BMQQ01000033.1:6389-41636 GCF_014648195.1 Streptomyces purpureus | reverse complement strand
AGGGCGCGGTCGGTGGCGAGTGTGGTGACGGCGACCTCGACGATGCGGCGCGGGCCGACGTACTTCGGGGTGATCACCGTCCCGTCGGGGAGCGTGCCGCCGAGGAGGTAGGTGGCGACGGCCCACGGCGACAGCTTCCAGCGGGCGGGCCTCGGCCGGTCGTCCGCGGCGGCGAGCGCCGCGAGCTCGTGGGCGAAGGCGTCCTCGGCGTGCGGCCGCAGGGCTTCGGCGCCGGTGTGCGCGGTGGTCTCGTCGGGTGTGGACACGGTCATGGAAATCCCCCTCCAGATCGTTCGACCGGGTGTGGATCCCACCGTGCACCATGCCACTGACAACGACCCGTCGTCGCAGGTCAGGGCGGAAAAGCGGGGCCTCGGGCAGGAGTTGCCCGGGCCCCGCGTGAAAGGTCCGCGGCCGTCGTCGGCCGGGGCGGCTACTGCGCGATCGGGGAGACCGCGACGCAGCCGCCGGCCATGGCCTTGTCGCCGGTGGCCTCCTTGATGACCTTGTCCTTGTACGTGATCTTGCAGGTGAGGTCGGCGGCTTCGAGGGACACGGGCATGACGGCCGGCGGCATGATGCCCTTGAGCGTGACGGTCTTCTTCCACGGCAGGGTGGGCTTGGCCGCCGATTCGATCTTCGGGTTCATGGCCTCGCCGCCACCGCCGTGGTACTCGATCGTCTCGACGGACTTGCCCGTGACCTCGTAGGTGACCTCGTAGTTCTCGTTCACGGCCTTGTCGACCTCGTCGGCGGCCTTGTCGGCGACCGCGGAGCAGGCGGTGAGACCGAACGCGAGACCGGCTGCGGCGACCGCGATCACGGCGGTGCGGATGGTGCGCTTCATGCGGGGTCCCCCTTGGTTATGGCTGTCGACAGCGCAGCCAACCGCAACGGGATGGCAAGGTCAAGCCTTCGACGCGAGGGTCGAAATCGCAGGTCAGAGCGGATTGTCAGTGGTGGCCCGTAGCGTCGTGGCCATGAATCAGCAGGGGGTGCGCTGGACGGCGGAACAGGTGCTGGCTCTGGCTCCTGACGTCGCCTCACGCAGAGCGGGAAGCAAACTCGGCACGGCCGGCCCGTGGTCGGAAGCGGGCAGCAGCGGCGACGGCGCCGTGTGGGGCCTGTGCAAGGGCAGCGGAAGCAAGCCGTATCAGACGATCGTCGACACCACGGGCCCGGCGTACAAGTGCAGTTGCCCCAGCCGGAAGTTCCCGTGCAAGCACGCCCTGGGGCTGCTGCTGCTCTGGGCGGGCGG
This sequence comes from Streptomyces purpureus, assembly GCF_014648195.1. GTDB lineage: Bacteria > Actinomycetota > Actinomycetes > Streptomycetales > Streptomycetaceae > Streptomyces > Streptomyces purpureus. The sequence continues at coordinate 40,378 of NZ_BMQQ01000033.1, read as the reverse complement.
CGAGGACGCCGTGGCGAGCGTGCAGGAGGGGGACGTTCCCGACTGGGCCGGGACATGGCTGGAGGGCCGCCGCGAGCGGTCCTCCGCGAAGAAGAAGGAGACACCGGCCGGTGACGGTCCGGCCGCCGGGGCGGCGGACCCGGAGGCAGCCCGCCGCAGGGCCGAGCGCCGGGCCGGCCGGATCACGGCCGGTGCGCAGGAACTGGAGCAGCGGCTCGCGGACCTGATGCGCGGCGGCCTCGCGTCGGCCGAGCGCGCCGGATACGGCCTGTGGGAAGAGACCGCCGCCCGCATGGTCGACGCCCAGGCGCCGGGACTGGCCGGGCGGGTGCGGGAGCTGGGGGCGATCCCCGGGTCCGGGCCGGGCTGGCCGGTCAGGCTCCTGGAGGAGTGCGCCCTGACCCACCTGCTGGACCGGGCCTGGCTGGGCGTCGAGCGGCTGCCCGAGCCGCTCGCGGCGACGGTCCGCACCCGCGTCGGCCTCACCGCCCCGGTCGACGGCCCCTCGGTCCGGGACCGGTGGATGGTGCTCGCGCAGTATGACTCCGGCGACGGCCGCCTCACCACCCGCCGCATCTGGCTGTACGGGCGGACCAGCGGCCGGACCGCGCTGCTGCTGTCCTTCGGCGCAGCGGGCCGGGCGCCCCAACTGGCCCTGCCGGCCGGGGTGGCGATCGACGCCGAGATCACCCCGCACGCCGGGGCCGGGCAACTGCGCGCCGAGCTGGGCGAGCAATTCTCCGTGCCCGTCCCGATCGACTCCCCGCCGCCGGGCGGCCCGGTCGCCGCGGCCCTGGACTCCTACGGGCACGCGCTGCGCGACGACCCCTGGCTCGACTCCTGGCCGGTGACGCTCACGGACGTCGTGCCGGTGCCGGCGGACGGCGGCTGGCAGCTCGCCGACGCGTCCGGCGGGTCGGCTCTGCCACTCACCGCGTCCCCGCACAGCCGGCCCGGGCTGTGGCGGCTGGTCGCCCTGTCGGGCGGCGGGCCGGTCACCGTCTTCGGGGAGTGCGGCCACCGCGGGTTCACGCCCCTGGCCGCCTGGTCCGCCGAGACGGCCGAGACGGTCGCGCTCACGTGAACGAACTGGAGGACCCGATGACCGCCACCACATCCTGGGAAGAGCTCGTCACCTCGGCCCTTCTCGGCACAGACCGCCGGCCGTCGGCCCCCGCGGCCCCGGGCCAGGACGCGCCCGTGGCTCTGCTGGACGCCGCCGCGCTGCACACCGTACGGCGCAGGGCGGGTCTGCGGCCCGCCCCGGCGGCGGCCCTGCCCGAGCCGGCGCCGCACGATCCCCGCACGCCTCTGCCGGAGGCGGCCCGGCACCGCCTGACCCAGCTGCTGGCCGGCCGGGCCGCGCCGTCCGGGGGGCGGCGCGGAGTGGCCCCCGACCTCGCCGAGCTGCTGCCGCAGTGGCTGGCCGCGGCCAACGACCACGGCTACCGTGCCCCGGCCTCCGCGCTGCCCGCCCTGCTGGACGCGGCCCGGGCCCGTACGGACCTGCGGCCGCAGGCGCTCGCCTTCGCCGGGCCGCGCGGGCTGTGGCTCGCCCGGCTCAACAGCGACTGGAAGTTCGCCCTGCGCGGCGGCTTCGGGTCCGCCCAGCCCGGCGGGCCCGACCATGGCGCGGCGCTGCCCGCGCCCGACGACGGCGAGGCGGTGCGCCGCCTGTGGGACGAGGGGCTGTTCGCCGAGCGGGCCGCGCTGCTGGGCTCCGTACGGGCCACGGACCCGGCCGCCGGACGCGCCCTGCTCGCCACCACCTGGGCCACCGAACGGGCCGAGGACCGGCTGATGTTCCTTGACTCGCTGCGGACGGGACTGTCCGACGCGGACGAGCCGTTCCTGGAGCAGGCCCTCGCCGACCGCAGCCGCAACGTCCGCTCCACGGCGGCCGAGCTGCTGTCCGCGCTGCCCCACTCCGCGCTGGCCGCGCGCATGGCGCGCCGGGCCTCGTCCTGCGTCGGACCGGACCGCTCGGGCGACGACGCCGCCGCGATCGTGGTGGAGGCACCGCACGAGTGCGATGCCGCGATGCAGCGCGACGGGGTGATACCGAACCCGCCGTCGGGCCGGGGGGAACGGTCCTGGTGGCTCGGCCAGTTGATCGAGTCGGCGCCGCTGGCCACCTGGACGGCGCGGCTCGGCGGCCGTACGGCGGAGGAGATCGTCGCTCTTCCGGTCGGCGACGGCTGGCGGGACGAGCTGCACGCCGGCTGGTGCCGGGCGGCGGTGCGGCAGCGGGACGCGGCCTGGGCCCGGGCGCTGCTCGGGCCGCCGACGACGCCGCCGGCGGCCGGACCGGGCACGCAGTCCCTCGCCGAGCGGTCCAAGCTGCTGTCCGTGCTTCCGGCGGACGAGCGCTCCTTCTGGGTCGCGTCGTTCATCGCCGCCCACGGTCTCTCCGAGGCGTTCCAGCTCCTCGGGGTCTGTGCGGTGCCGTGGTCGGAGCCGCTGGGCCGGGCGGTCGTGGACGCCCTCGACATCGCCAGGGACGCGGGCAGCTATCCATGGAGCTTCAGTGGCGTGATGGGCCTGGCGGAACGGTGCCTCGACCCGGGCGAGGCGGACCGCCTGGAGGTCCTCACCACCCTGCCCGACGAGCCCGAAGGGGCTTCCCCGGGCGCGGGCGGCTACTGGTCCGAGGCGTTCCAGCGGCTGGTGTCCACGCTGCGGCTGCGCGCGGCGATGCGGTCCGAGCTGGCACCGGCGGGCCTCGACGGCTGACCGTGGCCGCCGACCGTGCGGGCGGCCCGGACGGGGCCGCCCGCCCCGCCCGCGACGGATCTACGGGCGAGGGGCGACGGGCTTACGCCTCGGCGCTCTGGCGGACGTTGGCGTTGACCCACTCCACGATCGACGCCGTCGTCGCGCCCGGGGTGAAGATCTCCGCGACGCCCTTCTCCTTCAGCGGGGCGATGTCCGCCTCCGGGATGATCCCGCCGCCGAAGACCTTGATGTCCTCCGCCTCGCGCTCCCGCAGCAGCTCGAGCACCTTCACGAAGAGGGTGTTGTGGGCGCCGGACAGGATCGACAGGCCGATGGCGTCCGCGTCCTCCTGGATCGCGGTGTCCACGATCTGCTCGGGCGTCTGGTGCAGCCCGGTGTAGATGACCTCCATACCGGCGTCACGCAGGGCACGTGCGATCACCTTCGCCCCGCGATCGTGGCCGTCGAGACCCGGCTTGGCGACCACCACGCGGATCGGACCGGTCACACCCATCACTGCCTCCGAATGCGTCCCCCGTACCTGATGCCGGGGAGGTGAACGAACGTTATCTACAGCATCCCGCAACCAGCCGTTTCGCGGTGGACACCGAGGGGGAAATCACACGTGGGACATGTTCGTCAGCGCCGTACCCCTCCGCGCGGGCCATCCGGCCGCAGTCGGGACGGCCGCCAGGGGAGCCGCTAGCAGTCGCCGTACCACCGCGCCGTCCAGCCGCACGGCGCGGCGGTACGGCTCGCTGGACTTCACGCGCTCCCCTTTCCGTTCGGGAGGCCGGCGATGAGGTTCACCTTCTCCCTGCATCTCCCGATCGCCCTGCTGAAGGCGACCGCGCTGGAGCTGGCGATCCTCGCGGGTCATGTGCTGCTCTACCCCACCGGCGTGATCCAGGAACGCCGCCCCGCCCACCGCCCCGCCGACACGCCCGGGACGGCCGTCGGCCCCGCGCCCCGGCCGCCGGTGGTCCTCCTCCATGGCTTCGTCGACAACCGCTCCGTCTTCGTCCTGCTCCGCCGCTCCCTCGCCCGGCACGGCCACCACCACATCGCGTCGCTCAACTACTCCCCTCTCACCGGCGACCTCCGCACGGCCGCCGCGCTGCTCGGCCGCCATGTCGAGGAGATCTGTGCCCGCACCGGCCAGCCGCGCGTCGACGTCGTCGGCCACAGCCTCGGCGGTCTGATCGCCCGCTACTACGTCCAGCGGCTCGGCGGCGACCGGCGGGTCCGCGTCCTGGTCACGCTCGGCACCCCGCACGCCGGTACGTCCGTCGCCCCGGCGGCCGGGATCCATCCCCTGGTCCGCCAGATGCGCCCCGGCTCGCCCGTTCTGCGTGAACTGGCCGCGCCCGCACCGCTGTGCCGCACCCGCTTCATCAGCTTCTGGAGCGATCTCGACCAGATCATGGTCCCGGTCGAGGCGGCCCGCCTGGACCACCCCGACCTGATCGTGCGCAACGTCCGGGTCAGCGGCATCGGGCATCTGGCGCTGCCGGTCCACCCCGCCGTCGCCACCGGCATCCGCGAGGCGCTGGCGGCGGACGAGTCCGCGTCCGGAGCAGCCTCGGTCGCCTGACACCGGCGCGGGGCACGGGAGAAGGGGCTCCGCGTTGGCGTGTGTACGCCACTCGTGTCGAACACCCGTCGAACGCAGGGCCAACACTCTGCCCACAGTCCGCCGAAAGGCGGCCGAATGCCCGTTTCCTGGGGGCCCAAAACCCGCAGAAGATTGTCGCTTGCGCATACCGCCGGGTACAGTCACGCCACTGCTTCCCCCTGGGACCCCCTCATGGGATGAGCCCAGACCGGTCCTGCTGCCGAGGCGAGAGAGAAGTTGGTGAACGACCAGCACCCCCACGCCGGGTACGTCGGAGACGACGCCTACACCACAGGCAGCTTCGCGACGGATCCGCTCTTCGGTGCCATGCCCGGCAGCCAGAACAGCTACGACCAGGGCAGCTACGACCAGAGCGGCTACGACGCCGGCCACAGCGGCCAGTACGACACCACCCAGTGGTCCGGCGGCCAGCAGTGGGACGTCGGCTCGTACGACAACTACGTCGCCCAGCAGCAGGCGGCGCCGCAGCAGTACGACACGACGGGTCAGTGGGACGCGGCGGCCTGGAACCAGGCAGGTCAGACAGGCCAGTTCGAGGCCGCGCAGTTCACCTCGTACGACACCACCGGCCAGTGGGTCACGCCCACCTTCGAGACCGGTACGTACGACGCCACCGCCTGGAACTACCCTGCGCCCGAGCCGGAAGCGGTCGTACCGCACCAGTACACCCCCGAGCCGGGCGGGCCGGAGTACCTCACCGAGTCCGAGTACGCCGCCGAGTCCGGCCCCGAGTTCCTCGATGCCGAGCCGCGCACCGAACTCCTCACCGAGGTACCGCAGATGCCGCAGGCCTATCCGGCCGACGCCGCGGACCACCTCACGGCGGATCACCTCGCCGAGACCATGACCGCGCCGGTCGTCTCCGCGTACTCGCCCGCCGCACAGCCGGCCGCCGCCCGCCCGGTCCGTCGCGCCGGTGGCAGCCGCGGCCGCCGCCGCACCCCCGCCAAGCGCTCCGCGCTCCTCACGGTCGCCGTCCCCTCCGCCTGTGTGATGGGCGTGGCCGGGATCGCCGCGGCCTCGGTGAGCGGACTCACCAACGGCACGACCGAGCAGAAGGACGACACGACGTCGCTGGCGGCCGCCGATCCGGCCTCCGTCAAGCCGGTCGCCGCCAACAGCCAGCTGGACACCCAGCTCGCCGCGCTCAGCGCCGACGCCCGAGACTTCGGCGACCGCGCGAGCCGCACCCAGGAGCGCATCGACCTCAAGGCGCGCCAGGAGGCGGAGCGCAAGAAGCGCGAGGAGGAGGCGGCCCGCAAGGAGGCCCTGCGCCCCAAGTTCGCGCTGCCGGTCGAGCTGCACCAGCTCAGCGCGCGGTACGGGCAGGCCGGTGTCAACTGGATGTCCCTGCACACCGGTATCGACTTCCCCGTGCAGTACGGCACGCCGGTGATGGCCGCGACCGACGGCACCGTGCGGACGCAGTGGAACAGCGCCTACGGCAACATGGCGATCGTGACGGCCAAGGACGGCACCGAGACCTGGTACTGCCACCTCAGCACCACGAAGATCCGTTCCGGCAAGGTGAAGGCCGGTGAGGTGATCGCCTACTCCGGCAACTCCGGCAACTCCACCGGCCCGCACCTCCACTTCGAGGTACGGCCGGGCGGCGGCTCGGCGATCGACCCGCTGCCGTGGCTGCGCAGCCACGGCCTCGACCCGACCGGCTGACACCACAGACGCAGAAGGGGAGGCGGACCCGGACGGGGCCGCCTCCCCTTTTCTCTGCCTGCCTTTGCCCTGCCGTCGCTAGAGCTTCTCGACCGGCGCGTACCGCAGCAGCAGCCGCTTGGGCTTCTCGTCGCCGAAGTCGATGGTGGCCTGCGCGTCGGCGCCCGCCCCGGTCACGGCCATGACGGTGCCCAGACCGAACTGGTCGTGGGTGACGCGGTCGCCGACCTGGAGGGCGATCACCGGCTTGTCGGTCGCGCGGCGCGTGGCGAAGCCGGAGGGGCCCGAGCGGGAGCGGGCCGAGGACAGCGAGGACGTGATCCCCGACGTCGGCCCGGCGGGCTTGGCCATCGGGCCCGTCCGCTTCCACTCCAGATACGTCTCCGGGATCTCCTCCAGGAAGCGGGAGGCCGGGTTGTACGACGGCTGGCCCCAGGCGCTGCGCATCGACGAGCGGGTCAGATAGAGCCGCTCACGGGCGCGGGTGATCCCGACGTAGGCGAGGCGCCGCTCCTCCTCCAGCTCCTTGACCTGGCCGAGCGCGCGCATGTGCGGGAAGACGCCGTCCTCCATACCGGTCAGGAACACGACCGGGAATTCGAGGCCCTTGGCGGTGTGCAGGGTCATCAGGGTGATGACGCCGGAGCCGTCCTGGTCCTCGTCGGGGATCTGGTCGGAGTCGGCGACCAGGGCGACCTTCTCCAGGAACTCCGCGAGCGTGCCCGTACCGGCGCCTTCCGCGCCCTCGGCCTCCGCCCGCTCCTGCTCGAACTCCAGGGCCACAGCGGCGAGTTCCTGGAGGTTCTCGATCCGGGTCTCGTCCTGCGGGTCGGTGGAGGCCTGCAGTTCGGCGAGGTAGCCGGTCCGCTCAAGCACGGCTTCGAGCACCACGGCCGGGCCGGCGCCGGAGTCGACGATCGTGCGCAGCTCCTCCATCAGCGTGTTGAAGCGCTTGACGGCGTTGGCGGAGCGGGCCGCCATGCCGTACGCCTCGTCGACCCGCTTCAGCGCCTGCGGGAACGTGATCTTCTCGCGCAGGGCGAGCGCGTCGATCATCGCCTCGGCGCGCTCGCCGATGCCGCGCTTGGGGACGTTGAGGATGCGGCGCAGCGGGACGTTGTCCTCGGGGTTGGCGAGGACGCGCAGGTAGGCGAGGACGTCGCGGACCTCCTTGCGCTCGTAGAAGCGCACGCCGCCGACGACCTTGTAGGGCAGGCCGACGCGGATGAAGATCTCTTCGAAGACACGGGACTGGGCGTTCGTCCGGTAGAAGACGGCGACGTCGCCGGCCTTCGCCTCGCCGGCGTCCGTGAGCCGGTCGATCTCGTCGGCGACGAACTGGGCCTCGTCGTGCTCGGTGTCGGCGACGTAGCCCATGATCCGGGCGCCGGCGCCGGCGTTCGTCCACAGGTTCTTGGGGCGGCGGCTCTCGTTGCGCTCGATGACGGCGTTGGCGGCGGAGAGGATCGTCTGCGTGGAGCGGTAGTTCTGCTCCAGCAGGATCGTCGTCGCGTTCGGGTAGTCCTCCTCGAACTGGAGGATGTTGCGGATGGTCGCGCCGCGGAAGGCGTAGATCGACTGGTCCGCGTCACCGACGACGCACAGCTCGGCCGGCTCCAGGTCCTCGTAACCGGTCCCGACCAGCTCCCGTACGAGCGTGTACTGCGCGTGGTTGGTGTCCTGGTACTCGTCGACCAGGACGTGACGGAAGCGGCGGCGGTAGTGCTCGGCGACGTCCGGGAACGCCTGGAGCAGATGGACCGTCGTCATGATGATGTCGTCGAAGTCCAGGGCGTTGGCCTCACGCAGCCGGGCCTGGTACATGCGGTACGCCTCGGCGAGGGTCTTCTCGAAGCCTCCCCCATAGCCTTCGGCATGGGAGGTACCCCCAGCGGCCTGGTCGGCGAAGGTCTCCTCGTCGATCAGCTCGTTCTTCAGATTCGAGATCTTGGCGCTGAAGGACTTCGGCGGGAACTTCTTCGGGTCGAGGTCCAGATCGCGGCAGACCAGGGCCATCAGGCGCTTGGAGTCGGCGGCGTCGTAGATCGAGAACGAGGAGGTGAAGCCGAGCTTCTTCGACTCGCGGCGCAGGATGCGCACACACGCGCTGTGGAAGGTCATGACCCACATGGCGTTGGCGCGCGGGCCGACGAGGTGCTCGACGCGCTCCTTCATCTCACCGGCGGCCTTGTTGGTGAAGGTGATCGCCAGTATCTGCCCGGGGTGGACGTGCCGGGTGGCCAGGAGGTGGGCGATGCGGTGGGTGAGGACCCGGGTCTTGCCGGAGCCGGCGCCGGCCACGATGAGCAGCGGGGTGCCGGTGTGGACGACGGCGGCGCCCTGCTGTTCGTTCAGCCCCTCCAGGAGGGCGGCGGCGTCCACGACGGTGCGCGGGGCGCCGTCGCGGTAGTGCGCGTCGCGGGCCGGGGGCACGTCGAACTTGCCGTCGAAGAGGTCGTGCGGGACCTCCTCCGCCGGGTCTTCGTGCTCGGGCGGGGGCGGGTGCTCCTCCGAGGTATTGCTCCGGAGGTCCGTCAGGAAGCTGTCGTCAAAGAGGCTGCTCATCGCCTAACGAGTCTAGGCCGCCGCACTGACACCTCGGGGCGGTATCGCCGACCGCGGGACGGCCGGCCACCGCGAGTAACTGGAAGATGCCGTTCCAGTGACGTCCCGTCGCCACCCTGTCAAAGGTCACGAAAATGTATCGGACATATCGAGCAACGTCCTTCACAGCAGCACCACAGGTTGGCTAGCGTGCCTGCCCAAGCGGCCCGAGAGACTCCACCCATACTTCGCCGAACGGCCGCTCCGCACCGAACCTGGCTTCCCCGCACGGGAGTTATGGGCCACGGAAGGAGATGCCGGCCTTGGCCTCGCATCGCAAGCCGCGCACCGCACGTACCACGCACTCCCCCGCCGTCGGAGTGACGACGGCCGCCCTCGCCTCGGTCACGCTGCTGTCCACCCAGGGCGTGGGTGTGGCGGGCGCCACTCCGGCGCCGAAGCCCACCGTCGAAGAAGTCCAGAAGAAGGTCGACGACCTCTACCGGCAGGCCGGCACGGCGACCCAGGAGTACAACCGTGCCAAGGAGGCCACCGACCAGCAGCGCCGTACGGTCGGCTCCCTGCTCGACGACGTCGCGCAGCGCACCGAGGCCCTGAACACCTCTCGCCGGGCGCTCGGCTCGTACGCCGCGGCGCAGTACCGGACCGGCGCGATCAGCCCGACCGCGGCCCTGATCTTCGCGGACAGCCCCCAGTCGTACTTCGACCAGACCCAGCTCATGGACCGGATGACCGACCGGCAGGAGCAGGCAGTCTCGGACTTCCGGCGTCAGCGGGCCGACACGGCCAAGAAGCGCGCCGAGGCGACGAAGAGCATGGAGAGCCTCGCCTCCTCGCAGGCGCGGCTGCGGGCGAAGAAGCAGACCGTCCAGGGGAAGCTGACCGAGGCCCGCGCCCTGCTGGCGCGGCTGACGGCCGAGGAGCGGGCCCGGCTCGCCGAGCTGGAGCGCCGCCGTGAGGCGGAGGCCCGCCGCAAGGCCGAGGAGCAGGCAAGGGCGGAGGCGGCCAGGGCGGAGGCCGAGCGGGCCCGCCGGGAGCGGGAGGCGGCCGAGCGGCCCAGCACCCCCACCGCCCCCACGGCGCCGGCGGCACCGGAGAGCGGCTACGCGACCAAGGCCGCCAAGGCCCTGGCCTTCGCCCGCGCCCAGATCGGCAAGCCGTACGTGTGGGGCGCCACGGGCCCGAGCTCGTACGACTGCTCCGGGCTGACCCAGGCGGCCTGGAAGGAGGCCGGTGTGGACCTGCCGCGGACCACCTGGGACCAGGTGAAGGCCGGCACCCGGGTCGCCACCGAGGATCTGCGCCCCGGTGACCTGGTCTTCTTCTACGACGACATCAGCCATGTCGGCATCTACCAGGGCAACGGCACGATGATCCACGCTCCGAAGCCGGGGGCGAACGTCCGCGAGGAGTCCATCCACTACATGCCGATCTACGGCAGCGTGCGCCCGGCCTGAGCCCCGCTCGTCAGGGCCTCGGCCGGGGATATATGAGCCGGCGCAAGACCGCCTCGGCCGGGCCGCGACGGCCGGCGCGCTCCAGGGCGTACGCCCCGGCGACCGTGATCAGCCAGACGCCGACGGCGAACAGGGCCATGGTGGCGCTGCTCATGTGCCGGCCCAGTCCGAGGCCCCAGGCGGCGAGGAACGGGGCGAAGATCAGGGAGTGCGTGAGGTAGCAGGACAGGGAGCGCTTACCGACCGCCGAGATCGCGGTGACGGCGGTGGCCGCGCCTTCTGTGGTCCGGCCGGCCGCCCGGCGCCGCGTCCACCAGTGCGCGAAGAGGGCGATCGCGGCGACGTAGCCGATCCCCGCCGCGCTCCCGGTCACGTCGCGCAGGATCGTGAGCACCCCCGTCTCGCTCTGCGCGTTGTCGGGCACGGACAGCGCGCCGATGTGGGCGAGCGCGGACGGCAGCCCGCCGAGCCAGCCGATGGTGACACCGATGACCGCCGTGCGGCGCAGCAGCGGCAAGTGGCGTCCGGGCTCTTCGAGGACGCGCCGCCGCGCGGCCCAGAAGCCGAGCAGGAAGACCACGTACGTACCGCCGATGAAGGCGGCGAGGGCGCCGCCGAAGGTGATGAACAGTCCGGTGGTCAGGCGGGTGCCGGCGGCGGCGAGCCAGCTGCTCTCGGCCCCGGCGTAGGCCTCGACGCCGGGCTCGGCGCCCGCGTCGCCCATGGTCCACAGGGTCCCGTCGAGCAGGGCGGCCACGACCGGGACGGCTGCCACGAGCAGTAGCTGCGCGCCGGCGATGCCGATCCACCACTTCAGGGCGCGGTCGCCGCGCCGCAGGAACAGCCAGCCGAGGAAGAAGCTGAGCAGGCCGTAGTAGCCGATGATGTCGCCGGCCATGAGGAGGGCGGCGTGCGCGAGGCCTATGACGATCATCCAGAGGCTGCGTCGGCGCAGGATGGAGACGGCGGTACGGTCGGCGGACCCGGCCGCGGTCTGGCGCAGGTAGAGCTGCGTCATGCCGTAGCCGAAGAGGAAGGCGAAGAGCGGATAAATCCGCATGTCCAGGACGGTGATCATGGTGAACTGGACGGCGCGGTCGGCCCATGAGCCGTCGACGGGGTACCATCCGGAGGCGCCGTGCGGCGCCGCCCACAGATGGAACGCCGTGTTGGACAGGACGATGAGCAGGAGCATGATCCCGCGGGCGAGGTCAGGGGCGAGCGCGCGCTCGTCTGGCCGCACGCCACCGCGGGGCGGGACTTCTCTCGTCTCGACTGTCATGGCCTCACGTTAGGAAGGCCAGGGGTCGGCGGACATCCGCCGTCCGTCGCGGGACGCACCGACCTTCGGATGACGATCGGCACGTCCCCGCGCGACGAAAGACCTACCGGCGGATGCCGAGGCGGAGGTTCACGGTCGGAGGTTCACGGCAGAGGTTTACGTCGGAGGTTTATGTCCAGAGCGTGGCGATGAAGATGTTGGCCACGGTCAGCCCGCCCACCGCGCCGAACAGCGCCTTGTCCACCTTCTCCTCGTCGCGCTTCACGTAGACGAGAGCCAGGATCACGACGAGGACGGCGAGCTTGATGCCGACCTTGAGGTTGTTCACGCTCTGGTCGTCCGCCTGGTTGAGGCCCACCAGCGCCACGCCCGTGACCAGCATGGTCAGTGCGCCGTGCAGCATCGCGGGGGTGAAGCGTGCCGTGCCCGCGCTCATCGCCTTCATCTGGGTCAGGAAACCGCCGAGGAGCGAGGCGATGCCGATGATGTGGAGGGCGACGAAGACATTGATGAGTACGTCCATGGGGCGGAGCCTAGCCGGGCCCTTATCACCCTCCGTCGGGCAGGTGGTCCTCATTGGGCGCATCGGTCACAGCCGTACAGGAATGGGAGGTTCCGCTGTCCTGGCGGTCGTAAGGAAACGATCCGCCGCGTCCATCTGTGGCCAAGAGCGAGCAAGCCTCCACCCGCCCGTGACTCCCGGCCTAGCGTCCTCCCGCACGTGGCCCGCTCCCCCGGGGCCACATCCGTGACATAGGGAAAGGATGTGACCCGCCCTCGTGGCAGCGCACCGGAAATCCAAGCAGCGCCCGCTCGGCGGGCCGGCCGCCCGCACCGCCGCCACGCTCGCGCTCGCCGGTGCCGCGACCGCCACCGCCTTCGAGGGCTCCGGGCACGCCGACCCCAGGCTCACCCCCGCGCAGGTCAAGGCGGAGGTCGACCGGCTGTACCGGGAGGCCGAGGAGGCGACCGAGAAGTACAACGGCGCCAAGGAGAAGGCGGACAAGGCCCGCGCCGCCTTCGACCGCCTGCGCGACGAGGCGGCCCGCCGCGCGGACCGGCTCAACTCCAGCCGCAACGCCCTGGGATCGATCGCCGCCGCCCAGTACCGCTCAGGCGGCCTCGACCCCGCCGTCCAACTGGCCCTCACCTCGAACCCGGACGAGTACCTGGAGCGCGCCGCGCTCGCCGACCGGGCCGGGGACCGGCAGGCCGCCGCCATCGCCTCCGTACGCCGCGAACTCAGCGAGATCGGGCGGCTGCGCGCCGAGTCCAAGGACCGGCTCGACGAGCTCCGGGCCAGACAGGCCGAGCTGAACAGGCACAAGACGGCCGTGCAGGGGAAGCTGCGCAAGGCCGAATCCCTGCTGGCCAGGCTCACCGCCGAACAGCGGGCGCAGTACGCGCGCGAAGGCGCCGGCGACGGACGGTCCCCGGCGGCCGGCCGCGACGCCCCGCGCGGCGCCGTGCCCGCCCCCAACTCCCGGGCCGCGCAGGCCGTCTCCTTCGCCTACGGAGCCCTCGGCAAGCCGTACGTATGGGGGGCGACCGGGCCGAACGCCTTCGACTGCTCCGGTCTGACGCAGGCCGCCTGGCGCTCGGCGGGGGTGTCCCTGCCGCGCACCACCTACACCCAGATCAACGCCGGCCGGCGGGTCTCCCGCTCCGAACTCGCCCCCGGCGACCTGGTGTTCTTCTACTCCGGCATCAGCCATGTCGGCCTGTACATCGGCGGCGGACAGATGATCCACGCCCCGCGGCCGGGGGCGCCGGTGCGGGTCGCCCCGCTCGACGAGATGCCGTTCGCGGGGGCGACCCGGGTCGCGTAGGGCGGCGGGACGGGGCGCGCTACGCGCCGGTTCCCGTGCCCTGCTGTCCCGGGATCTGCTGTCCCAGTGTCTGCTGCTCCATGCGCCGGGTCAGCCATTCGAAGACCGGCCGGACCTGGCGCTGCCAGGTCGGGGTGGTGTGCGGGGCGTCCACCCTCCGGGCCTCGATGTACGTGGGCGGCTTCGACGCGTCGCGCAGCTCCAGGCCCTGGCGGTAGCCGTCGCGGCCCTTGCCGGTGAACAGCAGCGAGACGCGGGGCGGGGTGGGCGCGGCCTTCAGGATGTTCAGGGGGTTGTTCTCGCGGCGCAGCTTCGGGTCCTTGGCGGTTAGCGCGTCCGGCTCGGCGGCGGGGTCGTTGTAGCCGTTCATCGCCACGGCCGCGCTGTAGCGGTCGGGGTGGGCGAGGGCCAGCTTGGCGGCGCAGTGGGCGCCCGCCGAGTAGCCGGCGAGGGCCCAGTCGGAGGCTTTGGCGGAGGCCCGGAAGTTGTCCACGACCATCTTGCGTACGTCGACGGTGAGCCAGGAGTCGGCGTTGACCTTGCCGGTGACGTTGGCGCAGCCGGTGTCGGCGTCGGGCAGCAGGTTGGTGCGCGGGGCGACCAGGATGAAAGGGGCGACCTTGCCCTGCTTCATCAGCGGGCCGAGTGTGTCGTTCGCGTGCAGGCTGCCGAACCACGCCTTCGGGGAGCCGGGGTAGCCGGACAGCACCTCGACGACCGGGAACGTCCGGTCCCGGTAGGCCGGGTCGTCGTACTGCGGCGGCAGCCACACGTACACCTCGGCCTTCACGCCGGAGACCTTGCCGTCGAGCGTGGTCTGCTGGACCCCGGCGCCCATCTTCGAGTCGGTGGCCGGGGTGAACGTCTGCTTCACCTTCGGCAGATCGGCGATCTTCTTCCCGCCCGTGCCGTCGGGGCCGAGGTCGGCGGCCTTGTCGACGTGGTTGGCCGTGCCGAGCAGATCCGCCCAGGTGTCGTAGAGGTTGTTGGTGTTGTTCACCGCGACGAACACCACCAGGACCGCGGTGACCTGCGCGAACCCGACCATGAGGAGCCGCACCACGCCCCTGACGAACGCGGGGCCGCGCAGCCGGCTCCACAGCACCAGCGGCAGCAGGACCGCGATCACCGCGAGGACGATCGCGGTTATGAAGAAAGGGGTTCCAGTCAGGCTCATCACGAGGACTAAGAGGCCTCGGTCACCCGCTCGGTTGCCGCGACCGTGTACCAATTACCGCACGATTGCCCGACATCCGGCTGTTACAAAAGTCGCCCCCGCGACAAGCCGGCCGTAGGACCGGCCGACCGTCAGACGAGCCTTCGGGCCGTCGCCCAGCGCGTCAGCTCGTGCCGGTTGGAGAGCTGGAGCTTGCGGAGCACCGCCGAGACATGGGACTCGACCGTCTTCACGGAGATGAAGAGCTGCTTGGCGATCTCCTTGTAGGCATAGCCCCGGGCGATCAGCCGCAGCACCTCGCGCTCGCGCTGGGTGAGCCGGTCGAGGTCCTCGTCGACCGGCGGGGCGTCCGTCGAGGCGAACGCGTCCAGCACGAAACCGGCCAGCCGCGGCGAGAAGACCGCGTCGCCCTCCTGGACCCGGAAGATCGAGTCGACCAGGTCGGTGCCGGTGATCGTCTTGGTGACATAGCCGCGCGCGCCGCCCCGGATGACCCCGATGACGTCCTCGGCGGCGTCCGAGACGGACAGCGCGAGGAACCGCACGGGATGTTCGGCGGCGGCCATCAGGCTCGCGCAGCGGCGCAGCACCTCGACCCCGCCGCCGCCCGGCAGATGGACGTCGAGCAGCACGACCTCCGGGCGGGTCGCGGTGATCACCGTGACCGCCTGGTCCACGTCGGCGGCCTCCCCGACCACCTCGACACCGGTCACCTCGGTCCGGCCGATCTCGGCCTGGACTCCCGTACGGAACATCCGGTGGTCGTCGACCAGCACCACCCGTACCCGACGGCCCGTCGTCTCCTCGGTCATCCGTCCGCCCTCTCCATCTCAAGCTCCACTTCCGTACCCCCGCCGGGCACGGACCGCAGGCGGGCCGAGCCACCGTTGCGCTGCATCCTGCCTATGATCGATTCTCGTACGCCCATCCGGTCGTCCGGCACCGCGTCCAGATCGAAGCCCGGCCCCCGGTCCCGGACGGAGACGAAGACCGTACGGCCCTCGACCTCGGCGTACACCTGCACCGCCCCACCCTCGCCACCGTACTTCGCGGCGTTGACCATCGCCTCGCGCGCGGCCTGCATCTGTGCGGCCAGTTTCTCGTCGAGGGGGCAGTCGCCGACGACCACGACCTCCAGCGGGACGCCGTGCTTGTCCTCGACCTCCGCGGCGGCCCGTTTCACGGCCTCCGCCAGCGTCTCCGGCTCCTCGGCCTCGTCCTTGCCGGTGCCCTCCGGCTTGTAGAGCCAGTTACGCAGCTCCCGCTCCTGGGCCCGGGCGAGCCGGCGCACCTCGCCGGGATCGTCCGCGTTGCGCTGGATCAGGGTGAGAGTGTGCAGGACCGAGTCGTGGACGTGGGCCGCGACCTCGGCCCGCTCCTGGGCGCGGATGCGCATCGTCCGCTCCTCGGAGAGGTCCTGGGACATCCGCACCAGCCAGGGCCCGGCGAGCAGCGCGATACCGGCGAGGACGGCGATGGCGGCGGTGAGGGCCGTGCCGAGCTGGGCGGCCGAGCCGCGGACCACCATGAAGGCCGTCAGACCCATGCCGACAAGGGCGACTCCCGCGAAGCCGCGGGCGAGCTGGAGCATGCGGCGGCGGCGCGTGGACTCGGTCCAGCGGGCCCGGCGGGCGTTGTCCGCCTGGCGCCACACCAGGATCACGCCGACACCGATCAAGAGGGTCGGCCAGATGTAGCGGTTGGCCCGGCTGCTCATGTCGACGTTACCGACGAACACCATCGCGCCGATCACCAGCGCGATCAGGGCGAAGACCTGGCCCTTGTCGGGCTTGCGCAGTCTGCGCCGGCCATCAGGGGTGACCTCGAAGACCGAGCGCGGCTGGGCCGCCCTGCCCCCGACGCCCAGCGGCACGACGATCCAGAAGACGGCGTACAGCAGCGCGCCGAGCCCCTCGGCGAGGAACAGCGCCAGGAACACGAACCGGACCCAGACCACGGGCAGCCCGAGGTGCCCCGCGAGCCCCCGCGCGACCCCGCCGAGGAGCCGCCCGTCGGCGCTCCGGTAGAGCTTGCGCACGGGCGGGTCGTCGGTCTCGGGCGGACGGGTGGCGACTGGCATGCCCCGATCGTCACACGTCCGTACGGGCGAGGACATCAGGGTGCGCCCCTGACGCGACCCTGAGCCGCCGGCCCTGCCGCCCGGCGTCGCCGCCCGGACTCGGCCCCTGCCCCCGGGCCTGGGTCTCGGGGTCAATATCAGGGACCGGCCAGGGTCGGGACGGGTGCCGTGGCGCTCTACAGCCCGTCACCATGGAGGCATGACGAGTACGACGCCCCCGCTCCCGGAGGCCCCGCCCGCCCCGCAGCTGCGGCGCACGCCGCGGCAGAAGGTCGTGGCGGGCGTCTGCGGCGGCCTCGGCCGGCACTTCGACCTCGATCCGGTCTTCTTCCGGATCGTGATCGGCGTGCTGTCCGTGACGGGCGGCCTCGGCCTGATCTTCTACGGCTTCGCCTGGCTGCTCCTGCCCGCCGAGGGTGAGGAGGAGAACGAAGCCCGAAGGGTGCTCTCGGGCCGGGTCGACGGCGCGGCGCTGACCGCGATACTGCTGGCGCTCGTCGGCTGCGGGGTGTTCCTGTCCATGCTCGGCAGCGGCGGCACGCTGGGCTTCGCCATGATGCTGGCCGTCGCGGCGAGCGGCGCGGCCGTCTGGTCGCAGCGCCGCCGGCTGGTCACGGACCCGGAGGCCGCGGTGGACCCGGCGACCGCCCAGGCCGTGGCCGAGGCACCGCCGGAGACGAAGGCGCCGCCGCCGCCGGAGAGCCCCTCGTGGTGGCGCGACCCGATCGTGAAGGACGGGACGACGGGGCCGGTCCCGGTCGGCTATCTGTGGGGCCCGCCGGGCGCGGCCGAGGCGGACGCGGCTGCCGCCACCCGTATCTCGAAGACCCCCGTCCCGCGCACCGCACCCGTGCGCGGTCCGCGCTCGATCGGCGGCCTGGCGTTTGTCCTCGCGCTGGTCGCGGGCGGCCTCGGCACGGCGCTGAGCTGGGACGCCCACCCGCTCGGCACGAGTCTGCAGATCGGTCTCGTCTCCGCGCTCGCGGTCTTCGCGTTCGCTCTGGTGCTCAGCAGCTTCCTGGGGCGTACGGGCTTCGGCACGGTCTTCATGACCGTGGTCACCGCCGTCCTGCTGGCCCTCGCGGCTGCCCTGCCCAAGGAGATCAGCACCGACTGGGCCCGTACGACCTGGAAACCGGCTTCGGTCTCGGCGCTCCAGCCGCGGTACGAACTGGGCTCGGGCGTCGCCACGCTGGACCTCTCGGCCCTCGCTGTCCCCAAGGGCACCACGGTCGAGACGGTCGCGGAGGTCGGCGCGGGGCAGCTGAGGGTGGTCGTGCCGAAGAACGTCACGGTCACGTTGCGCGCGGAGGCCGGCCTCGGCGACCTGCAGCTCCCCGGCGAACCCCCCAACGACATCGACGTCGCCCCGGACCGGCAGGCGACCCGGACCCTCGCACCACCGTCCGGCGTCACCCCCGCGGGCACCCTCGACCTCACCCTCGAGGTCGGGCTCGGCCAGGTGGAGGTCACCCGTGCTGCTTCATGAGTTCCGCCCCGGCCGGCTCCTCGCCGGCGCCACCGGTCTCACCGTCGCGACGCTCTTCGCAGGTGACGCGGCCGGCGCCTGGAACACGCCCGGGTACGTGGTGGTCCCGCTGCTGTGCGGGGGACTCGGCCTGGCCGCCCTGGCGACCTGGATCGCCTACAGTCTGCGCCGCCGCTCGGCCAGGGCCGCGTCGACGGAGAACAGCGACGCCCCGGCGAGCACGAGCGGCAGCCAGGCCATGAGATAGGCCAGGTCGTTGCCGTAGTAGTAGGGATCCGTCTGCCAGCTGACGGTCAGCCAGAGGCTGAGCGAGATCAGCGCCCCGCCCAGGGCGGCGAGCCGCGCGAACAGGCCGATCAGCGTCGCGATCCCGACGGCCAGTTCCCCGATCGCGATCGCGTACCCGAAGGCGACCGGATCCTTCAGCGCGAGGTCGACCAGCCATGGCACGGCCGAGCCGTCCCGGACGGACCGCATCATCTCCCCGATCGACCCCGAGCCGCTCGCGGCCATGAAGGCGCTGTCGGTGATCTTGTCCAGCCCGGCGTAGACGAAGGTCACGCCAAGGAAGATCCGCAGCGGGAGCAGGGCGTACCGCGAGGCGGTCGCCTTCCACCCGCTCTGCCCGTCCCAACCGCCCCCGCTGCCGTACGTCGCCGTCGCCCGGTGCATCCGTGCTGCCATGGCAGGCCTGCCTCTCCACGCCGCTGTCCGCCGCAGGTCCGATTCTGCCCGCGCCCCGTCAATTGGGATACGCGGGAAACCCACCCGTGGTTCAGCCGCGCCTCGGCACCCGCGCCCAGGTGTCGGCGACGAGCCCTTCTACCGGGGGTACGTCGACGCCGAAGCCCCGGAGCTGTTGGGCCACTTCGGTGACGGTGGTGCACCTCCGCGATCGCCAGCTATGCGCCGAATGAGTTCCGGATGACCTGAGGGGTACTCACCTCATCGAACCGGCAGGGGCACAAGCCGAAACCGCTACTGCGTCCCCTCGCTCACTCGGTCACGTCGATGAGGACGCGGTTGGTCTCCACGCCCGCGGCGGTCACCACCCACACCTCCACGCGTCCCGGCTCCACGTCCACCGGCAGGGGCACCGTCAGGGCCGTGTCCGTCGGGTTGGCGAACCCGCCGGGGAGCGGGACCAGGGGGACCTGGGTGTGGACGGGGCCGATCCGGACGACCAGCCGGGTCAGACCGTCGGGGGTGGCGGCGCCCGGCGGGACGAAGCCGCTGCCGCGGATCTCGATGTCGTCGCCGGTACGGATGGCGGCGTCCAGGTCGCCCGCCTCCCGTGCGCGCACCACGGAGAGGATCACGGGGCGGCTGCCTTCGGTGAACTTCCCGACGAGGTAGAGGACGGCGGAGAGGCCGATCAGCAGCGCCAGCGACCAGGGCGGGTCGGGCAGATCGCCGGGCCGTCGGCCGAGCAGCACCGCCGTGTAGAGCAGCGCGACGGTGCTCGCGGCCAGGTATTGGACGTCGGTGAGGCTCGCCCGGCCGTTGTCGTCGCACAGGAGGTCGGCGCCGCGCGGCCGGGCGGCGCGGATCTTCTGCAGGCGGCGCGCCAGGATCCGGACGACGACCACGCGGCGTACGGCTACGGCGACGGCGCCGGTCACGGCGAGCACGGTCAGCAGGGCGGCCCCGCGGGCGGGTTCGAGCCCGGCAAGCAGCCGGTCGCGCTCGGCGGGGCCGGAGGCGGTGGACAGCCGCAGCGCCAGGAGCAGCACCGCGAAGACGGCGAGCAGCAGCCAGGACGCGGCGACCGCGCGGGAGGTGGAGAGCCGGTTGTCGTCGCCGATGAGGGGGGCGAGCAGGCCGCCGCGGGCGCGGTGGGCGCGGGCGGCCGCGGTGAGCGGGACGACGGTCAGCAGGGCGGCCGCGAGCGTGGCCGTACGGGCGGGGGTCCAGCCGGCGCCGACCGCGGTGAGCGCCTGGCCGAGCAGCAGGGCGACGATGCCGCCCCAGAGGGCGAGGAGGGTGCCGTGCCAGACCCGCCGGAGCCAGGCGGTGGCTGCCTCCCGGCCGCGGTCGGCGACCGTACGGGCGGACTGGCTGAGCTCGTCGGAGACCCACTGGCGGGAGGCGACCGGTGAGTGCGCGACCGCGGCGGGCACCCCCGTACCGACGGCCAGTTCGTCACGCCGGGCGAGGAACGCCGCGACGGCCCGCCGATGCCCCTCGCCCGCACCGTGCGCGCACTCGTCGCAGTGTCTCGCCTCCTGCACCGTCACGGCGAACCTCTCCCTGGTGTCGACGGGTCGTCGACAGGTCGTCGACGGGCCATGGACGCGCCGTCAACTTGCTGGTGATCCCAGGGAATTGTCCCGCACCTGAACACCCTTTCCCTGCCCCGGGTACCGGGCCGAAGAGTGATTGGCCCGTCATCACATTGACGTAAAGGCCGCTTCTCCGACGGGATTACGACAGGAGTTCGGGTTCCGCGCGGCTGATCCGGCGCCACAAGGGCTGGTAGTTGATCCACGCCACCAGGTCCGTGCCGAGCTGCTCGCGGGTGGCGACGGCGTCACCGTGCTCGATGAGGACGGGCTTGCCGGCCGCCCGCGCGGCGAGCTGGACCTGGCTGCAGCGCTCCATCGCGATGAACCACCAGGTCGCCGCGTCGACGGTGTCGCCGACGGTCAGCAGGCCGTGGTTGCGCAGCACGATTCCCTTGTACGGGCCGAGCGCGGTGGCGATCCGGCGCCCCTCCTCCTCGTCCACGACGACGCCGGTGTAACCGTCGTACAGCGCGTGGTCCTCGTAGAAGCCGCAGGCCTCCTGGGTGATCGGCTCGATCAGTTCGCCGAGGGCGGCCAGCGCCCGGCCGTAGGTGGAGTGGCAGTGGACGACGGCGACGACGCCGGGGCGGGCCCGGTGGATCTGGGCGTGTACGGCGAACGCGGCCTGGTTGACGTGGTCGCCGCCTTGGACGACCTGGCCCGCGCCGTTGACAAGGACGAGATCGCTCGCGGTGAGG
The DNA here is from genome assembly GCF_014648195.1 of Streptomyces purpureus. Classification (GTDB taxonomy): domain Bacteria; phylum Actinomycetota; class Actinomycetes; order Streptomycetales; family Streptomycetaceae; genus Streptomyces; species Streptomyces purpureus. Next base: position 19,491 of record NZ_BMQQ01000033.1, on the reverse strand, counting down.
TCGGCGAAGGGCGCCCCGAAGGGGTTCACCCAGTAGCAGTCGGCGTACTCGGGGTCGCGTGCGGTGATGTGGCCCGAGACGCCGTCCTCGTACCCGAACCGGCCGAAGAGCCGCAGCGCGCCGGCGAGCCGCTGTTTGCGGTGGGTCCGCTCGTCGGCGGCGGAGTCGTGGACGGGCGGCATCGCGAAACGCAGCTGGTCCACGGGGACGGGGGCCGGTATCTCGGTCATGGGCCGGAAGCTACCGCGCGGTACCGCAGGTGAACAGAGGCGTGCGGGCAGACGACGGCGCCGCCGCCCTCGCGGGGCGGCGGCGCCGTTCGGCCCGGCGGTCAGCCGGTCGGGACTACTCCCACTCGATGGTGCCCGGGGGCTTGCTGGTCACGTCGAGGACCACGCGGTTCACATCGGCGACCTCGTTGGTGATCCGGGTCGAGATCTTCGCGAGGACGTCGTACGGCATCCGCGTCCAGTCGGCCGTCATGGCGTCCTCGGACGAGACGGGCCGCAGCACGATCGGGTGGCCGTACGTACGGCCGTCGCCCTGGACGCCGACGGAGCGGACGTCGGCGAGCAGTACCACGGGGCACTGCCAGATCTCGCGGTCCAGGCCGGCCGCCGTGAGCTCCTCGCGGGCGATGGCGTCGGCCTCGCGCAGCAGGTCCAGGCGCTCCTTGGTGACCTCACCGACGATCCGGATGCCGAGACCCGGGCCGGGGAAGGGCTGGCGCTGGACGATCTCCTCCGGCAGGCCCAGCTCCTGGCCGACCATGCGGACCTCGTCCTTGAACAGCTTGCGCAGCGGCTCGATGAGCTTGAACTCCAGGTCCTCCGGGAGTCCGCCCACGTTGTGGTGCGACTTGATGTTCGCGGTGCCGGTGCCGCCGCCGGACTCGACGACGTCCGGGTAGAGCGTGCCCTGGACCAGGAACTCCACCGGGTGGTCGCCCGGGGCCTCGGCCACGATCTCGGCCTGGGCCTGCTCGAAGACCCGGATGAACTCCCGGCCGATGATCTTCCGCTTCTCCTCGGGGTCGGAGACCCCGGCGAGCGCGGTGAGGAACCGCTCCTGCGCGTCGACGACCTTCAGCGAGACGCCGGTCGCGGCGACGAAGTCCTTCTCGACCTGCTCGGTCTCGTCCTTGCGCATCAGACCGTGGTCGACGTACACGCAGGTGAGCTGCGAGCCGATGGCCTTCTGGACGAGGGCCGCGGCGACCGCGGAGTCCACACCGCCGGAGAGGCCGCAGATGGCGCGCTTGGTGCCGACCTGCTCGCGGATGGCCGCGACCTGCTCCTCGATGACGTTGCCGGTGGTCCACGTCGGCTCGATGCCGGCGCCGCGGTAGAGGAAGTGCTCCAGCACCTGCTGGCCGTGGGTGGAGTGCATCACCTCGGGGTGGTGCTGCACGCCGTACAGCCTCTTCTCGTCGTTCTCGAAGGCGGCGACGGGCACGACGTCGGTGGACGCGGTGACCGTGAAGCCCTCGGGAGCGGCGGAGCAGGCGTCGCCGTGCGACATCCACACGGACTGCTCGGCCGGGGTGCCCTCGAAGAGGGTGGAGCCGGACTTGCTCACGTGCAGCGGCGTACGGCCGTACTCACGGGCGCCGGTGTTGTCGACGGTGCCCCCGAGAGTCGTCGCCATCAGCTGGAAGCCGTAGCACATGCCGAAGACTGGGACACCCGCCTCGAAGATCTCGCGGTCGAGGCGAGGGGCGCCCTCCGCGTACACGGAGGACGGGCCGCCGGAGAGGATGATCGCCTTCGGGTTCTTGGCCAGCATCTCGGCCACCGGCATGGTGGACGGGACGATCTCGCTGTATACCCGGGCCTCACGGACTCGGCGGGCGATGAGCTGTGCGTACTGGGCGCCGAAGTCGACAACGAGGACCACGTCGGGGGTGGTGTCCGGGTTGGTGACGTCGGGCGCGGCAGCGGGAGTCGCTGATGACACTACGGCGGCCTTCCGGCGGTAGGGGAGGGTCCCCCGGAGGGGGCTATTTGTCGATTCTACCGGCGCGCCGCCGTCGCTTTTCGTCTCACCATCCGAACCCGGGTTGGCTCAGGCTCCCCGGCGCGGTCCATACTGTCGCCATGCGCACGCTCTCGACCTTCGTCTTTACCTATGGCACCGGCCCGTCCGGCTGCCATGGTCGAGCTGCTTGAGCAACTGACAAGCGACTTTCCAGGCGCCCCGGGCCGACAAGGCCCGGGGCGTTCTGTCGTTTCCGGGCCCAGCCGCTCCGGGGCTCCGCCCCCCGTACCGAAGGAGCCCCCCGTGACCACCACCCAGACCGAGAAGACCGGCGCCCGCACCGACGAGGCCGCGGCGCTGATCGGGGACGCGCGGACGCGCATCGACGCCCTGGACGACCGGATCATCGGTCTGATCCAGGAACGTATGGCCGTCTCGGCCGTGATCCAGGAGGCCCGGATCTCCTCGGGCGGGCGCCGGGTGAACCTCAATCGCGAGATGGAGGTGCTCGGCCACTACCGGGACGCCCTCGGCAAGCCGGGTACGGCGCTGGCCATGACGATGCTGGAGCTGTGCCGGGGCCGGATCTGAGGCCCGTGCCGGCTCCGCCACGGATCTGAGTTCGGGCCCGCCCTCACCCGTACGGCGCGTGACCGGGCCCGGCGCGGCTTCGTTGGTCCCGTTGTCCGCACCAGCCAGGGGCGGGTCCGCAACACACCACGCGTGGCTCCGCTGGGGCGTGTGGCGTACCGCAGGTACGTCGTGGGACCTCGCCCCGGCGCGTGTGACCGGACGGCAGGGGACAGCAGCCCGGTCACCCAGAAAGGACGGTCGGTCCCGGGGACGCCCGGGACCGACCGCATCCGGTCCGCCAGGACCACCCCATCAACCAGTCCCCCCGCGGCGCTTCCCCGGGCGCCGCTCCGAGGCACCAGCGCCACCCCGCCCGCCGGTGCCGACGGCCGAGGGCCCCGCGCACGGGACGTGCGCGGGGCCCTCTCTGCCGTCCCTCTCTGCCGTCCCTCTCTGTCGTACGCGGGTCGGACGCCCGGGGTACGGCGCCACCGGAACCGCCGGCCGATGCCGTGCCGCCGGTCGTGGTGCTTCCCTCGTCGCGCCGCTCGGTCAGCCGACGGGGAGGGTGGGCCGGATCTCCACAGGATCACCCGGTCGCCATTCGGCGTCGGTCCACTCCGGCTTCGGAGAAGGGCGAGGGGGAGCCGGCGGCGGGTTCGGGCCCTGGTTCACGTCCTGCGGCACGGACGCCGGACGCAGGGTCTTCCTGGCCGGGGCGGGCGCCTTGGCGCCCGCCGGCGCGGGCGGCCAGGACTTCGTCGGGCGCGCGCCGAGTGAGGGGGCCGGGGGGCGCTCCGGGGTCTGCGGTGCGGACTCTGGGGCTTTCGGTGTCTCCGGGGTCGCCGGTGTCCCCGATGTCTCCGGTGCCTCCGGTACGGATGAGGCTGCCGGGGACGTCGACGGTGAGCGTGGTGCCGTGTCCGGGGACGCCGTGCAGGCCGTGCCGCCGACGGCCACCGCGGTCAGGGCGGCCAGCAGGCAGACCGTGCCGGGCAGGGAGCGGGGGCGCCGGGTCATCGGGACGCGCGGCGGCGGGAGACGGCGATCACGATGGCGCCGGCCGCCAGGGCGAGCAGCGTGCCGGCCGCGGCGAGGGCCACGCTCGTGCCGGTGGAGGCCAGGGCGCCCTGGGTCGTGACCGACGTGGTGGTCGTGGTCGTGCCCGCAGTGCCGGAGGTTCCGGAGGTGGTCGCGGTCCCGGACGGCGTGGCCGTCGGGGTCGGGCCCGGGGTGGGGCTCGGGGCGGTGTCGCCCTTGCCGTTCAGGACGATCTTCGCGGTGTTGTTGGTGGCGTCCGGGTCGAACGGCAGCTCCGGCTTGGCCGGCAGCGCACCGCGTACGGTGACCGTGCCCGCGGCGCCCTTGACCACCTTCTCGATCGTCAGCTCGAACGGCAGGGGCTTGTCGGCGTCCTCACGCACGATCGAGGCGAGCGGGCAGAGGTAGCGGGGCGCGCCGAGCGGGTTGGTGAGGGGCTCGCCGGAGGCGGAGACGGCGTCGCACTCCGCGGGCTTGCCGGTGACCTTGGCGCCCTCGGGGACGGTGACGTCGACGACGCCGGCGCTCTCGTCCGTGCGCTGGTTCCCGATCCACGCCGGGCCCTTGTTGCGGAAGCCGATCTCGGCCTTGACCTTCTCGCCGACGGCGGGCCTCGCCACGTCCGCGCCGTACACGGTGAAGTCCGCGGTGTTCCGGACCTGGATGGTCTCGTCCCGTTCGTTGTCCGACGGCTCGAGGTCCTCGGCCAGCGGGGCGGCCGTCCGCTTGGTCAGGGTGAGGGCGCGGCCGGTGCCCTGGGAGGAGGCGCTGTGCGCCGGGGTGTGCTCGACGATGCTGTAGACGAAGTGCTCGCGGTAGGCGTGGCCGGCCGCCTTGAGCGTGAGCGGCTCCGACAGGACGTAGACCGCACCCGGCTCGTACAGGCCGGGGAAGGTGCAGGTCATCGCGGAGTAGCCGGCCATCGGGAGGGAGTGGATGTCGTCGAGCTCGGCCTCGCGGTACTCGCAGTTGGAGAACCGCTCACGGATCTGAAGACCGTGCGTCGGGCGGAGGGTGAGCCGTACGCCGTCGGCCGGCACCGTGCCCTTGTTCGCGAACGCCACCGCGGCCGGCTGGGTCTCGCCCGGCTTCATCCCGGACTTCAGGTTCAGCGGCCGCATGACCAGGTCGGCGGCGCCGACCGTCACCTTGGTCGAGAAGGGGGTGAAGGTGGCGCCCTGCGCCGCGCCCGACACCTTGAGGGTGCCGGAGTAGGACGGCTGGGAGTCCTCGGCCGCGGTGATCTTGAGCCGGGCGACCGTGCTGCGGCCCGGCCCCACACCCGTGCCGGTGCACACGCCGGTGGTGCCGGTGAGCGTGCACTCCGGTCCGCCGGCCACGCGGTCGAAGGTCACATCGGCGACATGCGCGAGCCCGGCGAGGTCGAAGGTGACGGTGTACGCGCCGGGGAAGGCGCCCGCCGCGTCCGTGCTCGGGTTGAGGACGGTGAAGTCCACGGTCTCCGCGTGCCGAGTCCCGCCCGTGGGGTTGGGGTACGGCCGCAGCACCACCCCCGACGGCCCGCCGAGCGTGAACTCGGGGTCGGCGGCGTACGCGGGGGCCGCGCCGAGGCCGACGGCGGCGAGCCCGGCCGTGGCGAGCGCGGCGACGGTCGCGAGGACCTTCGCGGGGAAACGACGTGACATCTGCGTACCTCTGGTCAGCGGGTGTGGGGGTGCGGCACACCCGTTCGACACCGATGCGGACGCAAAGGTTGCACGTTCGAAGATCACGGATTGGGTACGCGGACAGGCTCGGAGGGCGGTGTGACAGGCGCCACATAAAGATTCCGTGAGATTGGATGCAACCAATCCGCTTCCTCGCGGGTCATGCATGCGGAGCCAACGGCCCCGGTCATGCCGGGAAAGGCGCTGCACTCGGAGGGGGGTGCAGCGCCTTTCTTGATTCCGCCGTGGGAGCGCCGCCTCACTTCTTGGGCGGCACCGCCGGGATCCCCAGGAACGGCAGCTTCAGCGCGCCGAAGGCGCCGGCCGGGACCGCGGGCGACTTCGGCTCGACCGGCGCCAGCCACACATAGGCCGCACCCTGCCGCGGTCGGGGGTCCTCCTCGCCCTTGTTGGGCCAGAAGGACATGGCCCGCTCCGCCTGCGCGGTGATCGTCAGCGACGGATTGACCCCCAGGTTCGCCGAGACCGCCGCGCCGTCGACGACCGAGATGCCCGGGTGGCCGTACAGCCGGTGGTACGGGTCGATGACGCCGTCCCCGGCGGTGGCGCCGATCGGGCAGCCGCCGAGGAAGTGCGCGGTGAGCGGCGTGCCCATCAGCTCGCCGATGTTGGATCCGGCGAAGCCGTTGATCTCCTCGGCGAGCAGGCTCGCGGCCCGGGTCGCCGCCTCGATCTGCGTCGGGTTGGGCGCCCCGTGGCCCTGACGGGCGGTGAGCAGGCCCTTTCCGATGCCGACGGGCTTGCGGTACGTGGTCAGCGAGTTGTCCAGGGACTGCATGACCAGGCCGATGATGGTCCGCTCCGACCAGCGCCGGTTGGACAGCGAACGGAGCGCGAGCGCCGGGTGCTTGACCAGTTCGAGCAGCCACTTGCGCACCCGGTGCGCGCCGTACGGCACCTGGAGGATCGTCAGCGCGCCCATCGAGTTGGAGCCCTTGCCATACCGGACCGGCTCGATGTGCGTGTTGGCGTCCGGGTGGACGGAGGACGTGATGGCGACGCCACGGGTGAAGTCGGCCTTCGCGTGGCCGTGCTTCCTGCGGTAGCGCCGGTCGGTGGTCTGCGAGCCCACAAGCCCCTCGGAGTTGGTACGGGTCAGCTCGCCGAGCCGCGCCGGGATCCGGGGCAGGAGGCCGGTGTCCTTCATGCGGTGCAGCAGCGTCTGCGTGCCGTACGTGCCGGCGGCGATGACGACCTTGCGGGCGGTGAACGTGCGGCCCCGGCCCTTCTTCCGGTTGTCGGTGGGCAGGGTCCTGACCGCGTGGCCGCCCCGGGAGTCCTCGGTGACCGCGACGACCGAGGTCATCGGGTGGACGACGGCTCCCGCCTTCTCGGCGAGGTAGAGGTAGTTCTCGTTGAGGGTGTTCTTGGCGCCGTGCCGGCAGCCCGTCATGCACTCGCCGCACTCCATGCAGGCCCGCCGGGAGGGTCCCGCGCCGCCGAAGTACGGGTCGTCGGCCTCGCCGCCCGGCCTGGCCCTGACCTTGCCGTCGGCGTCCTCCCCGTCCCCGAAGAAGACACCGACGGGGGCCATGTGAAAGGTGTCGCCGATGCCCATCGCCTCGGCCGCCGCCTTCAGGTGCACGTCCGAGGGGGTGGTCGTCGGGTTGAGCCGGACGCCCAGCATCCGCTTGGCCTGGTCGTAGTACGGGGCGAGCTCGTCCTGCCAGTCCGTGATGTCCTTCCACTGCGGGTCGTCGAAGAACGGCGCGAGCGGCTCGTACAGCGTGTTGGCGTAGTTGAGGGAGCCGCCGCCGACCCCCGCGCCGGCGAGCACCATCACGTTGCCGAGCAGGTGTATGCGCTGGATGCCGTAGAGACCGAGGGCCGGGGCCCAGAGGAAGTTCTTCAGGTCCCAGGAGTTCCTGGGCAGTTCGGTCCGGGCGAAACGGCGGCCGGCCTCCAGCACGCCGACGCGGTAGCCCTTCTCCGTCAGCCGCAGGGCCGTGACCGAGCCGCCGAAACCGGAGCCGACGACGATGACGTCGTAGTCGTACGAACCGTCCTCGTCCTGATTCTGGGCAGGGGGTAGCGCGGTCATGGCTCTCCTCGTACGAAAAGGGGCGGGCGGATCAGCGCAGGCGCAGGGCCTTCATCGCCTTCAGGGAGGCGCTCATGAAGGCCGCGTACTTCTCGTCGTCCATCCCGAAGGCGGGCGCCAGCGGCATCAGCCGCTGCTGGGCGACGGTCTGGGCCTCGGTGTACTTGAGGATGCCCTCGGAGCCGTGCCGGCGGCCGAGGCCGGACTGCTTCATGCCGCCCATCGGGGACTGCACGCTGCCGTAGGCGGGCGCGTATCCCTCGTTGATGTTGACGGTGCCGGTGCGCAGCCGGGCGGCGACGGCGTGGCCGCGCCGCGCGTCGGTGGTCCACACCGAGGAGTTGAGGCCGTACGGCGTGGCGTTGGCCAGCTCGACGACCTCGTCCTCGTCCGTGAAGCGGTAGATCGACACGACCGGGCCGAAGGTCTCCTCGGAGCAGACGGCCATCGGGGCCTCGACGCCGTCGAGGATGGTCGGCTCGAAGAAGTACGGGCCGATGTCGGGGCGGGCGACTCCGCCCGCGACGACCTTGGCGCCCTTGGCGACGGCCTCCTCGACGTGCCGGGTGACGGTCTCCAGCTGCCGCTCGCCGACGAGGGAGCCCATGTCGGCGCCGTACGCGAGGGAGTTGCCGAGCCGCATCGCCTTCGTCCGGGCGGCGAACCGGGCGACGAACGCGTCGGCGACGGACTCGTGGACGTACAGCCGCTCGATGGAGATGCAGAGCTGTCCGGCGGAGGAGAAGCAGGCGCGTACGGCTCCGGCCGCGGCCTTCTCGACGTCCGCGTCGCGCAGCACCAGCATGGCGTTCTTGCCGCCGAGTTCGAGGGAGACGCCGACGAGCCGGTCGGCGGCGCCCTTGGCGACCTCGCGGCCGGTGCGGGTGGAGCCGGTGAAGGAGACGTAGTCGGCGTGCTTGACGACCTCGGGGCCGACGACCGGGCCGTCGCCGAGGACGACCTGGAAGACCTCGGCCGGCAGTCCCGCCTCGACGAGCAGGTCCCTCGCCCAGAGCGCGGTCAGCGCGGTCTCGGTGTCGGGCTTCATGACGACGGCGTTGCCGGAGACGAAGGCGGGCAGGGCGTCGCCGACGGACAGCTCCAGCGGGTAGTTCCAGGGGGCTATCTGGCCGACGACACCGCGCGGCTGGCGCAGTTCGGTCACCTTGGTGAGGGTCGGCACGACGCCCGTGTGCCGCTTGGGGCGCAGGTAGGAGGGAGCCTTGCGGCCGTAGTGGCGGGCGGCGACCGCGACGGCCTGGACCTCTTCGTGGGCGTGCAGCCGTGCCTTGCCGGTCTCCAGCTGGATCAGGTCGAGGATCTCGGCCTGCCGCTCCAGGACGAGGTCGTGGAAGCGGAGCAGGACGGCCGCACGCGCGCGTACCGGCGTCGCCTCCCAGGCCGGCTGGGCGGCACGCGCGCGTGCGAAGGCCTCGGCGACGTCCTCGGGGGTGGACTCGGGAAGGTCGGCCAGCTTCTCGCCGGTGAAGGGCGTGTGGTTGGCGGTCCGGCCGGAGCCGACGACACCCTTGGTGAGCTGGGCGACCACTTCGGGCGTGACCACGTCGGCCGCGGTGCGCGCGCCTGCCGGGGCGGGGGCGAGGGGGTTCGTTCCGGGGGCGGCGATGGCCTGCGAGTCCGTCATGGGGGCGAGGGTATGCGGCATCCGGGCCTTTGGGTACCCGTCGGTAATGGCTTTCACGGGGTGCGCACAACCGCGCCAGCGATCACTGGCACATAAGCCCTGATCAGGGGCTCGGCGCCGAAGCGGAGCCCCTGACAGGAACCCTCGAACTCACTCAGGAGCTCAGGAGCTCTGGATCTTCAGGCCCTTCACGATCTCCGCGTACAGCGCCTCGCCGTCCCGCACGGCCTTGCCCGCGGCCGGCATCTTGACCCGCAGGTGCCAGTACGTCTTGCCGTCGCCCTTGATCAGCAGCTCGTGGTAGCGGTAGCGCAGCGGATCGGGCTCGCTCGCCGAGTACGGGGTCCAGTCGGTGACCACCTCGGACGCCTCCCTGCCCTGGTGCTGCGCTGCCCTGACCGTGGACTTGGCGTCCTTCATCTCCATGCCGTCCCGGCCGCCCTTGCCGTACCGCGCCTTGCGCGCCTCCCCGTCCGGGCCCGGATCGTCGCCGCCCTTGGCCTCCGAACGCCAGAACGCGATCTCGAAGACGCCGCTGGGGTCGGAGAACCACACCGCCCCGTCCTCGACCGCCTGGAACCGCTTGTAGTCCTGAGGCACGGTCACCTGTGCCTTCAGCAGCTCGTTTTCCGGGCGCACCAGCCAGCCGGGCGGCAGCTCGTCCCCGGCGAAGGGGTTGGCCAGCAGCAGGACGAGCGCGACGGCGACCGCGACGATCCCGCTCAGCAGCCCGTACAGCGCCTTGCGGCTCTGCCGGAGCACCGGCGGGATCCAGCCGCTCGCGGCGGGCGCGGCCGCCCCGGGGGCGTACAGCTGGGTCGCGGCGAGCGCCTGCGGCGGCCGGGCGACGGACTCCAGGGTCTCGCGGATCTCCGTGGCGCCCGGCCGGGCCGCCGGGTCCTTGCGCAGCAGTTGCATCACGAGGGTGCCGAGCGCGCCGCTGCCGCGCGCCGGGGTCTGCGGCTCGGCGGAGAGCACCGCCTGGAGCGTGGCAGGGGTGTGCGAGCGGCGGAACGGCGACATGCCCTCCACCGCCGCGTACAGCACCACGCCGAGCGACCACAGGTCGGACTCGGGTCCGGGGCGCTGCCCGAGCAGCCGCTCCGGCGCGATGAACTCGGGCGAGCCCACGAAGGCGCCGGTCTCGGTCAACCCCTGCTCGCCCTCGACCTGCGCGATGCCGAAGTCGGTCAGCACGACCCGGTCGCCCCTGCCGAGCAGGACGTTGTCGGGCTTGACGTCACGGTGCAGCACCCCGGCCTCGTGGGCGGCGGTCAGCGCGCCGAGGACGGCGAGCCCGATGCGCGCGGCCTCGCGCGGATCGAGGGTGCCCTCCTGGAGGCGGGCGGCCAGCGACTGACCGCGAACCAGCTCCATCACGATCCACGGCCGGCCGTCCTCGACGACGACGTCGTGCATCGTGACGACGGAGGGGTGGTCGATCCGGGCGGCGGCGCGGGCCTCGCGCTGCATCCGCAGATGGACCGTGTCGCGCTCCCGCTCGGAGAGCTGCTCCGGTACGCGGGGCTCCTTGATGGCCACGTCACGGTCGACGACCTCGTCGTGGGCGCGCCAGACCGTACCCATGCCGCCGTGTCCGAGCCGGGACACGAGCCGGTAGCGGCCGCCGATCACCCGTCCGGCACCGGGATCGGTCTGCGGCCGGGGCGTCGGCGCGGCGGCCTGACGCGGCAGGGCGGCGGCTTCCGTGGCCGGTTGCGTGTCGTGTCCGGCCGGCGGTCGTGGCGGCTGGAGTCCGTAGCTGGTGGGCTCGCTCGCCCGTCCCCCGTCGTTGTTCATGGTTCCTATCCTGACGAACCGTGATCGCCGTTGCCAGCAGGGTTCTTGAGCGGATGCAGAGACGTGACACGCCGGACCGGCGAGCGGGCCGCGCCGGATTTTTCGAGGGGATCAGTTGCCCGGCGGCCTGAAGCTCTTCGTCATGGTGTCGAACTGCGTGCGGGTGGTGTCCCATTCCGACGCCGGCGAGGACATGTAGAGCGCGTACTCGGTGCCGTCGTCCCCGTAGTAGACCTGGTCGATGGCCCGGCGCTTGCCCGGGTGGTTCTTCTTCTCGGTCCAGGTGAACTCCCACAGACAGGACTTGGGCTGCTCCCGGAAGGTGTTCTGGGTGAGTTTCTCCCGCTTGTAGTCGGGCAGGCGCTTCTTGAGGCTCTTCTCGACGGCGAGCATGTGCATGAACGGGTTCTCGAAGTCGGGCGACGTGTCGACGCTGATCCGGATGCGGTGCCGGCCGTTGTCGGGCGTGTAGTCGATCTGGTCGCCGTCCATCTGGCGCTTCCAGCCCTTGGGGACGAGCAGACTGAAGCCCTCCGGGTCCTTGACACGCTGCCAGCCGGCCTTCACCGCCTTCTCCGCCTTCTCGGACGTGTCGGTGGGGGAGCCGGTTTCGGTGCCGCCGGTACCGGCGTGGTTGCCGTGGCCGCCGCCCGAGTACGTCAGTCCGGCGAAGACCCCCGCACCGCCGATCGCGCAGGCGACGACCGGCACCAGCACAGCCGTACGCCACCGGCCGCGCCGGGCGCCGCCGTTCGTGGTCGCCGGTATGGACTCCGAGGGCGGCAGCTTGGCCGTGGAGGAGGTGGTGGCGAATCCCGGTCGCCGGTCCTGTCCGGCGGCCCGCCGCGCGGCCGTGTGCGTCTGCGTGACGTCGGGCGTACGCCCCTCCATCACGTCCCTGAACATCCGCTCGGCCTCGGCCACCGCGGGCCGGTCCGCCGGATCCTTGCTGAGCAGCGCGGTGATGACCGGCGCGAGCGGCCCGGCCTGGGTGGGTCGGTCCAACTCCTCGGTCACCACGGCCTGCATGGTCTCGATCGGCGAGGCACGCCGGAACGGCGAGGTGCCCTCCACCGCCGCGTACAGCGTGGCGCCCAGCGACCACAGGTCGGAGGCGGGCCCCGGGTCGCCGCCCCGTACCCGCTCCGGCGCCAGATAGTCGATGGAGCCGACGATCTCCCCGGTCCGGGTGATGGTCGAGTCGCCCTCGATGGCGGCGATCCCGAAGTCGGTGAGCAGAACCCGGCCGTCCCGGGCGAGCAGGACGTTGGCGGGCTTGACGTCACGGTGCAGGACCCGGGCGTCGTGGGCGGCGCGCAGCGCGCGTAGAACGTGCAGACCGATGCGCGCGGCCTCGCGGGCCTCGATCGGGCCGGACTGCTTCATCGCGTCGCCGAGGGAGGGGCCGTCGACGTACTGCATGACGATCCACGGCCGGCTGTCGTGCTCCAGCACGTCATGGACGGTGACGACGCCGGGGTGGGTGATACGGGCGGCGGCCCGCGCCTCCTTCTGCGTACGGGCGTGCAGGACGACCCGGTCGGCCTCGGAGACGTAACGGCCCGCCGTCAGCTCCTTGACCGCCACGATCCGGTGGAGGACTTCATCGTGGGCACGCCAGACGCGGCCCATGCCGCCCTTGCCGATGGACTCGGCCAGTCGGTAGCGCCCCGCCAGCAGCAGACCCTCGCCCGTGCTCTGTGAATGTTCCACTTGCCCCCGCCCGTTCCTTCGGATGCCAGGTTACGGAGGGGCACACGGGCGGCGGAACCTCGGGGCGGCCTTAGGAACCGCACTGTTACTAGAGGGGCTGTTGAGCCGTCTGAGGAGCGGGTGATTCGGGGTGTTTCGTGGGTTGTTCGGCGGGTCGGGCCGTGTTCAGCGAGTGACGCGGTAGTGCTGGGTGGCCTGCTGGTAGATCTCCGAGACCTTGTCGCGCTGTCCCTCCGGACCGATGACCTGGACGACGTGGTAGCGGCCCGCGACAATCATCGCGAGGTTGCGGACGAAGACCTCCCTGCCGCTGCTGTCCTGCCAGGTGAACTGCCCCTCGGCCATGGCCTGCTGCCCCACGTCGATCCGGCGCAGTCCGGAGGCACTGGACCAGGAGGAGTCCCGCCAGGGCTGGAGCTCGCGCTCCTTGGTGCGCTGGTACGCCATCGGATCGGCGCCGTCGGTCTGCACGGTGTCGCGGCCGGGGACGACGATCAGGGTGAATTCGCCCGCGTTGTAGCGGACTTGTCCGGCGTCGTTGATGGGGCTGCGCCGCCAGTCCTTGCCGACGGCGGTCTGGAAGCCCTCGGTGTCCTTGCGCAGGATGTAACCGGCGGCGGGGGG
>NZ_BMQQ01000033.1:0-6363 GCF_014648195.1 Streptomyces purpureus | reverse complement strand
CGGCCCGGTGACCGGTGCGGCGGGCGAGGTGGCCGTGCTGGGTGTGGTCGGCCTGCCGGGTGTGGTGTTCGCCGGGGCGGTGGGCTGAGCACCGGGCTGCTGCTGGGCCGGGGTCCTGCCGTCCGTCCCGTCCTTGCCGCCCTGTTCGCCGGACTTGGGCATGAACAGCATGGCGTACGCCACCGCTCCGGCCAGCAGAAGCAGTATCAGGAGCAGCAGGTTGCGGCCGAGGGACCGGGGGGTGCGTCCCGGCGCCTGCGGTCTGCCCGGGTTCTCCGGGCGGCTGTAGCCCTCGGAACGGCTGTAGGCGGCGCTGCCCCGTCCCAAGCCCTGAGGCTCGTGAGACCCCGGCGACTGGCGGGGCACGCTCGGCCGGCGGGACTGACGGGGCAGACGGGACTGACGAGGCTCCTTGGTCTTGCGATGGCGGTGCCGGCCTTGCGCCGCCGCGCCCCCGCGCCGCTTGCGCACCAGCTCACCGCGGCGGCGCACGATGGGCAGCCGGGTGTCGTCGGCGGACGGCAGCGGTACGACGTCCGTACCCGCCTCGGGCTCCGGCGCGGAGCGGACGAGCGAGCGCAGCCAGCCGCGGAGCTCCTCGAAGTCGGGCCGCTCCGTGGGGTCCTGGCGCAGCAGCGACTCGACGACCGGGCGCAGGGGGCCGCACTCCTCGGCGAAGGCGGGCGGCTCCGAGCAGACCAGCTGGACGAGCTCGGCGGCGTTCTCCTCCGGGTAGGGCGCGTGGCCCTGGACGGCGCGGTAGAGCAGCGCGCCGAGGGCCCACAGGTCGGTGGACGGGCCGATGGGCGGGGCGAGCTGCCAGTTCTCGTGGACGGGGCCGGCCTGTTCGGGCGCCCAGCGTTCGGTGACGGCTCCGACGACCATGATCCGGGCCTGCCGGGCCCGCTCGGCGGCGAGCGGGGTGGCCGGGCCGCGGTAGGGGGCCGGGGCGGGGCCTCCCGCGACGACCTCCTCCCAGCCGCCGGGGCCGGTGGCAGGTGCGGGCGACGGCGCGGCGGCGCGGCGCTGGGAGTCGGCACGCAGGGCTTCACCGCCGCTGACGCTGTGCCAACTGACGTCGGCGGCCGGGGCGACCGGAGCGACCTCGCGCGGCCGGTATCCCGCGGGCAGGGCGGGGCGGCCCCCGCCACCGGCCGGCACGGGCCGGGAGCCGTCCCGCCCGGCCGGGCCGTCGTGCCACGTCCCGGTGAGCAGCGCACGCGGCGTCCCGCCGCCGCGCGGCGGAGTGTCGTCCTCGCTGCCCCCCGATCCGTACTCGGGTCCGTACTCGGTCTCGTCGTCCTCGTCTTCGGCGGCCTGCGACCACCACTGCGGGTCGTAACCGTCGGCGGCCCGCGGCGGCGGAGCCGGGGGGAGGACGGAGGTCTCGGCGTCGTCGACGCGGGCGGCAGCACGGGCTCCGGCCCGGTAGGCGGCGATGGCGCCCGCGCGGGCCGCGCGCACGTCCGCCGTCGCCGGGGACGCGGCCGGCTCGGGACGGGCGCCGGGGACCAAGGGCCCGGCGCCGGGCTCGTCGTCGTCCGGATGTGCGCCGTACGCCGGGTCCTGGCCGGACTCGGGCGGGGTGGCGTCCTCGGCCACGGGCCCGGGGCCCAAGTCGGGGTCGGGGATGGGGGCGTAGCCGCACAGCGCCTCTTCCGCCGCGCCCGCCGCGAGGCCGGTCAGGACGACCCTGCCGTCGTCGCAGACCAGGACCGTACGGGCGGTGATGTTGCGGTGGGTCCAGCCGTGTGCGTGCAGGGCGCGCAGCGCGGTGAGGACGTCGGCGCCTATCTCGGCGGCGCGGTAGGGGCTCAGGGGCCGTTCGGCGAGGAGCGCCGCCAGGGGGCGGGCGGCGACGAGCTCACTCACTATCCACAGCGAGCCCCCCTCGGCGAACACGTCGAAGACCTGGTCGAGGCGGGGGTGGTCCGGGATCTGGGCGGCGGCCTGTGCAGCCTCCATGGCCCGCCGCACGGCCGGGTCCGTGGGGCGGCGGGTCGCCCGCCCCGGCGTGCGCCGGGGGGGTGTGCGCCCGGCGGCTCCGTCGCCGTCGAGAACCTCGGCGTCGACGACCTCCGGCAGGGGCAGTTGGCGGACCAGTACTTCCTGGCCGCTGTAGGTGTCGAAGGCGCGCGTCTCGACGAGTTCGTACTCGTCGGAGGGCGGCAGCGGCAGGCGGTAGCGGTCGGCGAGCACCCGTCCCGCGTATTCGTCCACGTCATCGCCTCCCCACCAGCGCGCCGTCCCCCGGTCCCGCGAGCCGTGCGGAACCCGTCATTTACGGTCCGTCTCAGGCCCGTTGTGGTTGCGCACCGCCCATGAGCTCTCACGATACGTGGCCCTACCCACCCGCGGTAAAGGGACGGGTGTTTTCACCGGCTCACAGAGCTCGTCGGGTCAGGCCTTCGGCGCGAAGGTGGTGGTGAAGGTCTGCCACGTCCCCTGGACGGCGGCCGACTTCCACTGGGCGTCCTTGGCGGTGAACATCAGGCCGTAGCCGAGCTTGCGGTTCACCACGAAACCGCGGTCGATCGACCGGTACCTCTCGCCGTCCTCGGAGAAGGTGAACTCCCAGTCGGCCGTGGGCCAGCCGCGGTACTCCGCCTTCTCTATGCGCTCGCGCTTGTATCCGGAGCGGCGCATGAAGACCTCCTGGGCCAGCCAGTCGGCGACCGGGTCGGCCTTGGGCGTAGTGGTCCAGCCGACGAGCAGACGCGCGTTGTCCGGGCCGGTGAACCGGGCTCCGGCCGCGCTCGTGGAGACGTACTTCCACCCCTTGGGCAGGCCGATCGTGAAGCCCTGCGCGTGCCGGTACGTGGAGACGGCGGGGGCCGCCCCGCCCGTGCCGGCGCTGGTCCCGGGCGCGGGGCTGCCACCGCTGCCCTGGCCCGGCTTCTGGCCCTGACCGGCGGCCGCACCGTCCGGGTTCTTGCCCGCGTCCTGGCCCTGGGTGGAGCCCTGGCCCTTGTCAGGGTCCTGCGCGGTGTCGCCGTCCTTGCCCTGGCCGCCGCCGGAGGCGGTGCTGCCCGCCGTCGCGGCTTGGCCGCCCTTGCCCTTGCCTCCGGTGTCGTCCTCCCCGCCCAGCGCGAAGTAGAGGACGGTGGAGAGCACGGCCAGGACGGCCACGACCGCGATGATGACGAGCGTGCGCCGGGGCACGACGTCGGTGATCGGCGCGCGCGGGGGCGCGGGCCGGGCCGGGCTGCCGTTGACCGGCGGCGGAGCCGGCTGCTTCGGCTCGGACTTCGCGGCGGCGGTCGCCGCGGTGGCGGCGGCGGCCGCGGCGTTCCGTACGGACTTCAGCGCACCGCGCATCCGCTCCGCGGCGAGGTCGGCGGCCTCCTTCGCCTTCTCCTTGGTGCGGTTCTCCGGCGGCGCGGGCGGGAGCGGAGGCAGCGCGACGACGCGGGTGGCCTCCGACGAGGGCTCGGGCTCGACGGTGGCCGGCTCGGGCGCGTGGATGACGGCGTTGAGCAGCGCACGCGCGCCGGCGTCGTCGAGCCGCTCGGCGGGGTCCTTCGCCAGCAGGCCGTAGATGACCTTCTCCAGCAACGGACCGGCGTTCTTCGGCGGGTCGACCGGCTCGGTCATCACCGCGGTCAGCGTCGCGATCGCGGAGCCCTTGTCGTAGGGCGGGCTGCCCTCCACGCTCGCGTACAGCAGTCCGCCGAGCGACCACATGTCGGCGGCGGGGCCCGGCTTGTGGCCGCGGGCCCGCTCGGGCGAGATGTACGAGGGCGCGCCGACGAGCATGCCGGTGGAGGTGATGGACGGGTCGCCCTCGACCTGGGCGATGCCGAAGTCGGTGAGGACGACCCGGCCGTCCTCGGCGATCAGGACGTTGGACGGCTTCACGTCGCGGTGCAGGATGCCCTCGCGGTGCGCCGAGCGCAGCACGTCGAGAATGGCGAGTCCGACCTCGGCGGCGCGGCGCGGGGTGAGGGTGCCGTCCTCGCGGACGGCCTCCGCGAGCGACTTGCCCTCGACGAGCTCCATGACGATCCATGGGCGGTCGTCCTCGTCGACGACGTCGTAGACGGTCACGGCGCCGTTGTTACGGATCCGGGCGATGGCCTTCGCCTCGCGCAGCGTACGGGTGATCAGGCGGCGCTTCTCGTCCTCGTCGATGCTGCTGGGGAAGCGCAGTTCCTTGACGGCGACGGTCCGCCCGAGCGTCTCGTCGACGGCCCGCCAGACGGTGCCCATGCCACCCCGCCCGAGCACGGCGCCCAGCCGGTAGCGCCGGGCGAGCAGCCGCCCTTCGGTGGTGACGGCCCGCGCGGCCGGAACGGCGCCCGCGCTCTCCTTGCCGCTTCGGGGCCTGGCGTCCTTGGGCGCGTCGGACGCGGGGGTCTCGGACGCGGGGGTCTCGGACTTGGGTGTGGCGGACTTGGGTGTGGCGGACTTGGGTGTGGCGGGCTTCGGGGCGTCAGCCTTGGACACGTCGACCTTGGCCGCGTCGGGCTTCGGGCCGTCAGCCTTCGGCGCGTCAGGCTTGGGTGCGGTGGGCTTGGCCGCGTCCGCCTTCGGGGCGTCAGCCTTGGACGGCTCCGGGGACGGCTCCGGCTTGGTGAGCGCGGGCTTCGGCGCCTTGTCCGACGCCGAGTCGGCGGCCGGCGTGGCGTCGGACGCGTCCTTGGCCTCACCGCCGCGGTCTCCGCCGGCCTCCGCGCCCGAGGGACGCTCGGCGTCCCCAGCCGTACCCTTGGCCCGCTGCGCGGGGACGGCGTCCCCGTCGCGGTCGGCTCCGGCGGCCGCGCCGCCACCCGGTTCGACGTCCGTGACCGCGTCCCGCCGGGGTTCCCGCGCCGTGTCCCGCGACTGCTCCGACTCCGACATGCGTCCCCTCTGCGATCCCTGAATCTTCGCCCGCGCCTGCCGCTTCCCGCGCGATGCGGTAACCCGCCCTGGAAGAGGGTCCATTGTCCCTCACCCCGGGGCAGGCACTGCTCCGGGGTCCGCACACCGACACGACGACCCGGGAGTGAACGGTTCCCACCATGCCACCACTCACGACACAGGTCACCGCTCCCCCGACGGCGCGCCTCCCCCGACGCCCCCCGCCCCGCGCCTCCCTCCCCTCACCCCTCTGTCAGGGCTCACGCTCAACACCAGCCCCAGGGACGGCAGATGCCAAAGGCATACTCCACAGCCCGTCTGTACGGGACCGCCGGCAGCCCGCCGACGGGCTCTGCGTGGATCACGTTGGATGATCTCTGGGAAGGGATCGAGCCGCTCCTGCCGAAGCGGGAGAGGCGGTTCGGGTACCTGGGCCGCAAGCCGGTTGCGGACCGGCAGGTGCTGTGCGGGATCCTTCTCGTGCTGCACACCGGCGTCCAGTGCCTGCCCCAGGCGCTCGGCTTCAGGTCCGGTATGACGTGCTGGCGCCGGCTGCGGGACTGAAACAAGGCCGACGTCTGGCAACAGCTGCACGAGGTGCTGCTGGCCGAGCTGAACGCCGCCGCCCGCCTCGACTGGTCGTGGGCAATCGTCGACCCCAGAGACGTCAGAGCGTCAAAAAGGGGGCTCCACACAGGCCCGTCACCAGTCGGCCGGGGACGGGCAGGCTCCAAACACCACCTGATCGCCGACGGCCACGGCACCCCGCTCACCGTCATCCTCACCGGCGACAACCGAAACGCCGTCACCCAGCTCATGCCCCTGCTCGACGCCATCCCACCCGTCCCGAGGCAGACCCGGACGGCCCCGCCGCAAGCCCAGGTCGGTCTTCGCCGACCGCGGCTACGACCACGACATCTACTGCGATCAGGTCCGGGCCCGTCGGATTCTCCCCGTCATCGCCCGCTGCGGCACAGCCCATGGCAGCGGCCTGGGCGCCTACTGATAGGTCGTCGGGTGCACCTTCGCCTGGCTCCACGGTTTCAGAAGACTCCGCGTCCGCTGGGAACGCCGATCCGACATCCACGAAGCCTTCCTCAAGCTCGCGTGCTGCCCGATCACCCACAGCCAGGTGCTGTCCTTGGCCGGCCCGGCAGACCGATCGCATGAATCGAGACGCCCTGCAATCCGCACTGTCCCAGGATGGCTGCCTCTCTTCGCGTGCAGCTCTGGCCGAGCTGGAGTCAGGAGCGGACTTCGAGGTCTTCCTGAACCAAACGGCTTCTGCGCAACGGCTCTGAAGTTCCCCCGCTGCCCGGACAGCCTGATACTGGGACGGACGGTCCCGGAGGAAGCAGTTCCAGGTAGTGAGCAAGAAGAGCGATACGAGCAAGCGGTACACGCCCGAGTTCAAGTGCGACGCGGTGGCTCTGGTGTACTCGTGGTGCAAGACGGTCACCGAGATCGCCCGGGACATCGGCGTCAGCCCCGAGGGACTGCGGAACTGGGTCAACCAGGACA
>NZ_BMQQ01000032.1:30465-82286 GCF_014648195.1 Streptomyces purpureus | reverse complement strand
AACGGCGTGCCTTCGATCGGTCTGCTCCAGGTCATCAAGCCGACCTTCGACGCCTACCACGTCCCCGGCACCAAGAATGACCAGTACGACCCGGTCGCCAACATCACCGCCGCCTGCAACTACGCGGCCGCCCGCTACGGCTCCATCGACAACGTCAACGGCCCCTACTGAGCCGACGGTCGCCCCTAGGGCGGCATGTGGCCGGCACTGCCCATCAAGGGCAATGCCGGCCGCTTTGTTTCCGCTCAGGAGACGTGTGACTCCCGCTCCTCGACGGCTGCCGGCCGGTCCCCCTTCCGTGCCGCCAGCACGATGAGCACTCCGGAGACCGCGCCCACGAAGAACGGGGACGGCACAAGAAGTACGCCGCCCAGCACGCACCACACCGCGAGGCCCCAGCCGGTCCAGGCCGGCACGCTCACCCCGCGACCGGCGAAGTGCCATATCAGGCACCCCAGCAGAACCAGCGGCACGGAGAAGCTCCCTGGGCCCGCCCAGAAGGTGACGACGTTCGTCAGGGAATCCACCGTCTCCGGCGCCCCCTCCGAGAGGTCAAGGGGCACGGCTGCCCACACCCCCCGATCGACCCAGCCGGCGATGTCGGCCGAGGCGGCGAGCGCCAGCAAGGACAGGTGCCCCACTCCCAGCACGAGCATGATCGCGCTCGCCCAACGGAGCAGTCGCTTCCGGGAGTTCATCAGGAGCTCTCCTTCTTCCGTCTGTACGGTGCCGTAAAGATCGTCTGTACGGTACCGTACAAATGAAACGCGACGAACGGAGGTGGCCCGATTCCCGCCGTGCCCCGTACCCCACGAGCCCGCTGGATCGAAGCGGGCCTCGAAGCCCTCGCCCAAGGAGGACCCGACGCGGTACGCGTGGAGACCCTCGCCGCCGAACTCGGCGTCACCAAAGGGGGGTTCTACGGATACTTCGACGGCCGCGCCGCCTTGCTCGCGGAGATGCTCGACGAGTGGGAACGCCGCTGCACCAAGGAAGTCCTGGACCGGATCGACGCCGAAGGCGGAGACCCGGCCGATGCGATCCGGCGCGCCGGGCAGAGGACGTTCACGGAGGACTTCCACCGGATCGACCTTGCGGTCCGGGCATGGGCCCACCATGACCCGTCCGTGGCGGCGCGCCTGCGGCGCGTCGACAACGAGCGCATGGAGTTCCTGCGGCGGATGTTCGGCGCCTTCCTCACCGACCCCGACGAGATCGAGGCCCGCAGCACCCTGGCCTTCGCCCTCGCGATCGGCCGGCACTTCATGGCCGTGGACCACCCCGGCCGCACCCACCGGGAAGCCGTCCACCTCGCGGGAGAGTACCTTCTGCGTTCTGGACGAGCGTGACAACGGCAGGGCACGAGAGCCCGCCGCGCCCGGGAGCGTAGGGTCGGGTGCATGGTGCATGTGCTGTCCAGCCGGATCCTGCTGACGCCCACCGATCCCCAGCGCTCCCGCGACTTCTACGGCGGCGCTCTGGGCCTCGCGGTCTACCGCGAGTTCGGCACCGGGCCCGACCGGGGGACGGTGTACTTCCTCGGCGGCGGCTTCCTGGAGGTCTCCGGCCGCTCGACCGACACCCCCGCGACGCCCGGCATCAGACTGTGGCTCCAGGTCGCCGACGTACGCGCGGCCCACGAGGAGCTCCTCGCCCGCGGCGTGGAGATCCTGCGGCCCCCGAAGGAGGAGCCGTGGGGCCTCGTCGAGATGTGGATCGCCGACCCGGACGGCGTACGCATCGCCGTGGTCGAGGTACCTGAGCAGCACCCCCTGCGCTACCGGCCCTGACGACACTTCGTTGAGCGCGGCGGCGAGTCTGCCGCGCGCGGCGGGACCCCGCGGGTTTGGATAGCTGGGTTGTCGGCCCGGCGCGTGGAGGGTGGTCGTGGATACGGACGGAGAGCAGTACGTGGAGAGGCTGCGCTGTCTCGTTACGGGCGCCTCCGGGTATGTCGGTGGGCGTCTGGTGCCGGAGTTGCTGGAGGCGGGGCATCAGGTTCGGTGTCTGGCCCGTTCGCCGGGGAAGCTTCGTGACCATCCGTGGGTCGGGGATGTCGAGACGGTCCGGGGAGATGTCACGGACGCGGAGTCGGTCGCGGCGGCGATGCGCGACATCGACGTCGCCTACTACCTGGTGCACGCTCTGGGCTCCGGCGCCGGTTTCGAGGACACCGACCGCGACGCCGCGCGCGTCTTCGCCGAGCAGGCGGAGGCTGCCGGCGTGCGGCGGATCGTCTACCTCGGAGGGCTCACGCCGCAGGGCGTGCCCGAGCAGCTGCTGTCGCCGCACTTGCGTTCCCGGTCGGAGGTCGGGCGGATCTTTCTCGAGTCCGGGGTGCCTGCCACGGTGCTGCGGGCCGCGGTCGTCATCGGCTCGGGGTCGGCGTCGTTCGAGATGCTGCGCTATCTGACCGAGCGGTTGCCGGTGATGGTGACCCCCAGTTGGGTACGTACGCGCACGCAGCCGATCGGGATCCGCGACGTACTGCGCTATCTGGCCGGCTCGGCCGGCATGCCGGACGACGTGGACCGGGCGTTCGACATCGGCGGGCCGGATGTTCTGACGTACCGGGAGATGATGCGCCGCTACGCCGTGGTCGGCGGCCTGCGGCGGCGGCTGATCGTGCCGGTGCCCGTGCTGACTCCGGGGTTGTCCAGCCTCTGGGTGGGACTTGTCACGCCGGTGCCCGCCTCGATCGCCCGGCCGTTGACGGAGTCCCTGCGCCACGAGGTCGTCTGCCACGAGCACGACATCGCCCGGTACGTGCCCGACCTGCCGGGCCGGCCGATGCCCTTCGACGAGACGCTGGCGTTGGCCTTGCGGAGGGTGCGGGAGGCGCAGGTGGTCACCCGCTGGTCCTCCGCCGCTGTTCCGGGCGCGCCCAGCGACCCGCTGCCCACCGATCCGGACTGGGCGGGTGGCAGCCTCTACCACGATGAGCGCGAGCTGCCGGTCGACGCGTCGCGGGAAGCGCTGTGGAAGGTGGTCGAGGGTATCGGCGGTGACAACGGCTGGTACTCCTTCCCGCTGGCCTGGGCGGTGCGCGGCTGGCTGGACCGTTTCGTGGGCGGCGTCGGTCTGCGCCGTGGCCGGCGGGACGCGGAGCGTCTGCGCGTGGGCGACTCGTTGGATTTCTGGCGGGTCGAGGAGATCGAGCCCGTACGCCTCCTGCGGCTGCGCGCGGAGATGCGGCTGCCGGGCCTGGCGTGGCTGGAGATGTACGTCGAGTCGGACGCCGAGGGCCGTACCCGTTACCGGCAGCGCGCCCTGTTCCACCCCCGCGGCCTTCTGGGCCACGTCTACTGGTGGGCGGTCTCGCCTTTCCACGCCGTCGTCTTCGGCGGCATGGCCCGCAACATCACGCAGGCCGCCGCCAAAGGCATGAGCGCGCGGCGGAGTGCCCCGCCCGCCGGCCGTATCCGGCGCCGCCGTGGCAGGCGAGGGCCGCGGCGATGAGGCCCGCGGCCCCAGCACGCCCCGTCCGTGCGAAGGCCGCTGACCCTATTTGCTGTGCACGATCTGGATCAGGTTGCCGCAGGTGTCGTCCAGTACGGCGGTGGTGACCGGGCCCATCTCCAGCGGCTCCTGGGTGAAGCGCACCCCGAGCTCGCGCAGCCGGCTGAACTCCGCGTGGACGTCGTCGACGGCGAAGGACGCGGCCGGGATGCCGTCCTCGACCAGCGCCTCCTTGTACGGCTTCACCGCGGGGTGGCCGTCGGGCTCCAGCAGCAGTTCGGTGCCGTCGGGGTCCTCCGGTGAGACCACGGTCAGCCATCGGTCGTCTCCCAGCGGGACCTCGGTCTTCTTCCGGAAGCCGAGCACCTCGGTGTAGAAGCGCAGGGCCTTGTCCTGGTCGTCGACGAAGACGCTGGTCAGGTGGATCCTCATGGGGTGCTCTCCGGTGTGTCGGGCCTGAGCCACTGGGTCACGATGCGCTCAAGGGGTTCGGTGTTGAGGTCGTGGAGGGTTTGACTGGCCTATCAAGTCGGGGGCGGCACGTCAGGGGGCACGCCGACCGTATTCGATGAGATCGGACGTTCTAATCTGGCCGTCGACCGAAGGAGGCGGCACATGGCCGACGTCAGGGATCTGATCTGCTACCCGATCAAGGGATGCGCGGGCACGTCGATGAGCGAAGCGCTCCTCACGCCGGCAGGTCTCGCGCACGACCGCAGTTTCATGGTCATCAGCGAGGACGGGGTCTACCGCACCCAGCGCCGCGACCCACGCCTTGCCGTGATCCGACCCCGCATCAGCACCGACGGCACGCGGCTCACGCTCGACTCGACCGACACCCCCGGCCGTTACGGCACCTTCCGTATCGACGTGACCACGTCCGCACCGCGCCGCGACGTCGATCTGTTCGGCGCCGCCTTCAAGGGGATCGACCAGGGCGACGATGCCGCCGCCTGGCTGTCGGATGTTCTCGGCACCCCCAGCCGCCTGGTCCGCGTGCCGCCGGAGCACGACCGGGTCTCCGACGGCCACACCCCCGGCCCCACCGGCTACGCCGACAGCAGCGCCGTGCACCTGCTGTCCCGCGCCTCCCTCACCCTCCTCAACCGGCGGATGGCCGAGCATGGCGCCCCGACCCTGCCGATGAATCGCTTCCGCCCGAACATCGTCATCGACAGCCACCCCGGCCCCGGCCATGACGGCGACGGCGGCGACTGGGCAGCCGTACCCCATGCCGAGGACCGCGCACGCCGTATCACCATCGGCAGTGCCGAGTTGGGCTACACCAAGCTGGCGGTGCGCTGTGCGGTGACTCTGGTCGACCAGGAGCTCGGGGCCCGCCAGGGGCCGGAGCCGCTGCGTACGCTCGCGGGCTACCGGCGAGCGCCGGGCGGGGGCGTCGTGTTCGGCACGAAGTTCTCCGTCGTACGCCCGGGGAAGCTGTCGGTCGGCGACGAGGTGACCGTCCAGGAGTGGGGCGACGCCGAAGCGTGAGAACACCGCCGATCGGTGCCCGCCCCGGCGGGCGGGCACCGGCCGGCCGTCCACGCTCAGGACGTCAAGCCGTCGCCGTCGTCGCGGTGGGACACGCTGAACTCCGACGGCCGCGGGAGCGCCCCGCCCGCGGCGATCCGCAGGAACGCGTCCAGGGTGCGGTGGTTCTTGCGGGTGCACTGGTCGTAGACGATGCGGCCCCGGGCGGTCGACGCGGCGCCGCTGCGGACCCGGTGGGTGCCGACGAGGTCGCACTGGACGTAGCGGATCTGCGGGGCGCCGGCCGCGACGTCGTACTCGTGCGCGACGAGACCGGGGGAGTGGCTCCTGAAGCCCTGGGCGGTGTCGGAGCACTGGTCGAAGGTGATGTGGCCGGCGTTCCAGCGGCTGAAGATGACCTGGGAGAGAGCGTTGCGGAGCTCGAAGCGGACGTCGCGCACGGAGAGATGCTGTACGGAGTCGGCGTGCCCGGCCACCGGTAGATGGATGAACCGGCTCATCTGCCCGTCGGGCCGCCGGCCCTTGATGATGTAGGAGCCGCCGTCGAGCCGGATGAACCCACCGCGGTCGAACCGGATGAAGTCGCCCCAGTCGTACTCCACCTTGCAGTTGGTGAACCAGAAGTTGAGGAACTGATCCTGCTGGGAGTGGGCCGGCGTCATGCCGGACCAGAGGAACGCGGTCGCGTACGAACCATTGATGTGGCAGCCGTCGAACCGCATCTCGGAGTTCGTGTTCGAGGCCGCCGGCCCGTCCAGCCCGATCCCGTACGCCCAGCTGCCTCGCCACTCGCAGGACGACCACGCCCAGTCCTGGCACGCGCCGGTCGACGACGAATAGAGGTAGGCGCCCTTGGGATTCGTGCCGCGGAAGCTGACGTGCTCCCAGCGCACGCCCATCCACCGGTCCTGGTTGGTGAGCATCGGCCCCTCGCCGGACCACACGATCTCGGTCGCGCGCTTCGCGATACCCCGGATCGTCAGTCCCTGCGCCCGCCCGGCTCTCGGCACCATCCAGGGCCGGGAGATGAGATAGGGCCCGGGACCGAGGAGGACGGTGTGGCGGGCGACCGGCACGCCGCCGCCCGCGTCCGGTCTCAGTCCAGTGTCGATGTGTTTCATCATCCGTATGAAGGCGTCCGTGCAGTCCCTCCCGGCGACGGCCCCGAAGTCTTCCGGGCGGACGACATGGTCCGGCTGCTTGAGCTTGGCCTCAAGTTCGAGGACGCGCGCGGACAGTGCCCGTACGGTCTCGGTGAGCTGGTCGTGGTCGTGGCCGTGGTCCTTGGCGGCGGGGACGGTGGTGGTCATGGTGCTCCTTCTTCGGCGAAGTCCTGGCCGAAGGCTGCCCGCGGAAGCCGCCTGACGTCGCGTCATATTCGAAGGAAGTTCGTGCGCCGCTCAGCCGCTGTCACGGCTCGGCCCCAGCGCGCGGGCGATCTGGGCGGTGATGGCCGGGATGACGTCCGTCATCTCCGGCCGCCATCCGGGAACGGCGTTGACCTCGCAGATCACGAAGGTGTCATCGGGCCCGAAGAGCAGGTCCACCCCTGCGACCGCGAGGCCCAGGGCCTGCGCGGCACGTACGGCCAGTTCCTCGGCTCGCGGATAGTGGCCCGCGCAGAGCGTGGCCTGTCCGCCCTTCGCCAGGTTGGACTTGAGAGTGTCGCCGCGTGAGGTGCGGATCTGGGCCGCCACCGGCTTGCCGTCGACCACCACCACACGCAGATCACGGCCGTGGGAGTGGTGCACATAATCCTGGAAGAGCAGAGGCACCTGCTGGGAGAGGTTGCCCTGGACGTCGTGCAGCATCCGTTTGTCGGATGCCAGGAAGACCTCCCGTCCCTTGCTGCCCCAAACGGACTTGACCACACAGGGCGCCTCGAAGTGCGGGCTGTGCAGCACGCCCTCCAGCGGGGCGTTCGCATAGGAGAGCGTGTCGGGCACCGGCAGCCCCGCCAGGGCCAGCGCCTGCAACTGCTGGAACTTGTTGCGGCACGCGAGATGTGCGTCCACCGGATTCAGCATGGTCGCCCCCATCCGCTCCAGATGACGCAGGAGGGTGACCTCACGCGCCTCATGCATCGAGCTGGGCATCTGACGCACGCACACCACCTTCGGCGCCGGCACCTCCGCACCGCCCAGCGTGTACAGGACCAGCCGCCCGTCCCGGACCCCGAGAACCAGCTCATCGGTGCGCCAGAGCGCGAACCGGGAACCGTGGGCGTCCTTCAGGGCCTGAGCCAGTCTGAGCGTCGAGGCCAAAGGCACGGTCGGGTGTTCCCGGACCAGCAGCCACACGTCAGCTTCCTGCACCGTCATGTGTTCCATCTGACTTCGTGTCTCCCTGTCTGTGGCGGCGAGCAGGCCGAACGTGAGCGCGCGCACCATATCCTCGCCGATCTCCACGCCCCGCCGGCCCCAGCGACAGGATCTTCGCGGGCAGGGGCATGCCCTGGTGGGCGGGTCGTACGACAGGGGAGGCGCACGCAGGTGAGACGCCGCGTCCCCCGATCACGACCGCGGCCCCGTAAGGGTCAGCGGTCCTGCCTCTCCCCGTCGTCCACGCAGAGGACCGGCACCGGCTGGACCTGGTTGTTGGCGAATCCGCCGCGATTCCACGGCTGCCGGACCGGCTGCCGGTTTCCCCGCGAGTCCGTCGCGCGTGCGCAGAGGAGATGCCGACCCGGTTCGGCGGACCAGCGCAAGCGCCACCGGCGCCAGGCCCAGCGCCCCGTGCCGTCGGCGGACGGGGCCTCCAACTCGGCGGCGTGCCAGGAGGCGCCGTCGTCCGTGCTCACCTCGACGCCGGTGACCGTGCCACGACCGGACCAGGCACGACCCTCAAGCTCGACGGGGCCCGGCCGGACGATGCGCGCCCGCGACATGAAATCCGGAAACCCCGGAGGAACCAGCAGGGCGCGCGGCGCGATCCGCGCGACTGGCTCGCCCTCCTCGTCAGGGTTCTGCCGCAGACGGTAGGCGACCGTCTGCTGGAACCCGGTGAAGGGCGTGTCCACGACGGTGATGGCGCGCAGCCACTTCACATGCGCCATGCCGTACCAGCCCGGCACGACGAGCCGCAGTGGATAACCGTGCTGCGGCGGCAGCGGGACACCGTTCATGGCGTACGCGACGAGCACGTCGTCGTCCTCTTCGCCCATGGCCACGTCCAAGGGCAGAGCGCGCTCGTAGTCCTGCTCCACCCCACGCTCGACCCCATGGTCCGCGCCGGTGAACACCACCTCCACCGCATCGGACGCCACACCCGCCTCGGCGAGCAGGTCGCGCAGAGGCACTCCCGTCCAGTCAGCCGTTCCGACGGCCTCCGTCAGCCACGGCTGGCTGACGGGTCGCGGCGACAGCAGGGCGCGGCCGTTGCCCGCACATTCCAAGGTCACGCGCCGGGTGGCCGGGGGGCGTGCCCGCAGCTCGCCCACACCGAGCGTGAGCGGACGACGCACCCGGCCGCCGACCGCCAGCTCCCAGCCCTCACCGTCCGCCCAGGGGATGTCGTAGTGGGTCAGGACGTAGTGCAGTCCCGGCGGCGTGACGTCGTACCGCAGCGCCTCAAGCGGCAGACCGTGATTACGTGCCGCCAGCGCCAGCTCCTCCCGGCTGATCCCTTCCTCCGGGCCGGCCAGCCTCGCGGGCGCACTGACATCACCGAGACGCTGCCCCATACGCCCAGTCTGCGCCCGTCCCGGCGTGGACGACCACCGGAGCCGGTGTCGTACGAGACCGACCGGCCCGCCCCGGTCGCGGCGACGCCGACGGCGACGTACACCTGGATCATGAGCGATGAGAAGTCGTCATGGCACCCGGGTGAGATCGTCCCGTCCAGCGGGATCTACGAGTGCGACTGCGGCGGTGAGCACCACTGGAGCACCGACGTGAAGGGCCACCGCTTCCCGCCACTGCCACCGGTCTGCATGGGCGAGTACTGGACTCTGAAGGCCCAGGCCCACCCGGAGGAGAACGTCGGCTGATCCGAGGGGTGGCCCGCTGTCCGGTTTACGTGTCCGAAACAGGTTCTCGGCAGACCCCGCGGCATGAAGATCGAACAGGTTTCCTGGCTGGACTCGGACGCCATCGTGCTGCGCGAACGGCAGCGCGCCGAGATAGCCGCCAGATACGGGACTCCGGACAGCGAACCCGGAGTGGCGCCCTCTGCGACGGACGTCGCGGTGTTCTTCGTGGCCCGCGACGATGACGGCACCGCCGTGGGATGCGGAGGCCTCCGCCCCCTCGGTGAGGGGGTGGGCGAGGTCAAGCGCATGTACGTGTCCCCGGCCCGGCGTGGCTCAGGTGTCGCCACGCTCATCCTCCGCGCGCTGGAGGACTGGGCGCGTGCGCAGGGATGGGCGAGCCTTCGGCTGGAGACGGGGGATGGCCAGCCCGATGCCGCGCGCTTCTACACGCGCTCCGGCTACGGTCGGATCCCGGATTTCGGTGCTTACGCCGGTGTGGAGGGCTCCCTGTGCTTCGAACGCCTGCTCTGACATGTCGGTGGGGTCACGTCGGCTGCACGTGCGGCTGGCCTCCTGGGTAGGCATTCGGTACCGGGTGCGAGCTGGGCGGATGCACGAGACAGCCGCCGCTCTGGCGAACGCACGGAACTGAATCGCCGTAGAGGACAAGAACTGACCTATATGGCGGGCACGCTGTCTTCCATGACGACATTCCGTGGCCTCGCCACCATCCGCTACCACGCCGACGACCTCGCCGCCGCCCGCGCCTGGTACACCGAAGTCCTGGGCCTTGAGCCGTACTTCGAGCGCGGCGAGTACATCGAGTTCCGGCTCGGCGACCACCTGCAGGAGTTCGGCATCTCGCGTACTCCCTCCGCTCCCGTCGGCGTCGTCGCGTACTGGCACGTGGACGATGTCGACGCGGAGATGGCCCGGCTGCTGACACTCGGCGCCAAGGAGTTCGAGCCGCTGCGGAATTACGGCGACTTCCGGGCCGGCGCCGTGCTCGACCCGTTCGGCAACATCCTCGGGGTGATGCACAACCCCCACTACCTGGAGGTGGTGAGCGCACGCGGCTGAACGGGGCCGGCCTCACCAGGGACTTGTGGCTCGGCGCCTTGATGGGCGGGGACCAGCCGCCGTCCCTGGTCGTGGGCTCCGATGCGCCCGCCGACGGCTGAGGCGCGGCACCCGGGGAGGGATCGATTGGCTGCCGGTCACACGTCCCAGGTGACCGGGAGGCTCTTCAGCCCGTAGATGTCCGCCGTCTCCGGGCGCAGGCCAACTTCTGCAGCCGGTACGGCCAGACGCAGCGTGGGGAAGCGGTTGATCAGCGCGGGGATCGCCACGCGCATCTCGACGCGGGCCAGCTGCTGCCCCAGACACTGGTGGATGCCGTGGCCGAAGGCCAGGTGCCCGCCGTCCTGCCTGCTGAGGTCGAGCACATGGGGATCGGCGAAGCGCTCGGGGTCGCGGTTGGCGGTGTTGTACGACAGGACGACCGTCGTCCCGGCCTCGATGGTCTGGCCGCCCACCTCGACGTCCACCAGCGCCGTCCTCATGAACGACTTGGCGACGGTCAGATACCGCAGCAGCTCCTCCACGGCCCGGTCGGCGAGCGAGGGCTCGGCGCGCAGCGCGGCCAGCTGCGCCGGGTTCTGGAGCAGTGCGAAGGTGCCGAGGGACAGCATGTTCGCGGTGGTGTCGAAGCCGGCGGCCAGCAGAATCAGGCTGATCCCGCGCAGCTCCTCATCGGTCAGATCGCTGTCGGTGAGTTCGCTGAGCACGTCGTCGGTGGGGTTCGCGCGCTTGGCTGCCACCAGCTCCGCGAGGTACTGCTGGGTCGCGGTGTACGCCGCTATCAGCCCCTCCTCGCTCGTCTCGCCCCCCATGAACGTGTCGATCTGCTCCTGGAAGGAGCCCCGGTCCTCGTACGGCACCCCCAGCAGCTCGCAGATGACGATGGTGGGGATGGGCTTGGCGAACGCGCTCACCAGGTCCGCCGACGGCCCGGCCTTCTCCATGGCGTCCAGACAGTCGGCGGTGATCCGCTCGATGCGCTCGGCGAGCAGTCGCATCCGCCGCACGGTGAACTTCCCCACCAGCGGCTTCCGGTAGCGCCCATGCTGCGGCTCGTCCATGAGGAGGAACTCGCCGGGCGGCGCCGGAGGCACCTCGAAGTCGCCCACGTTCAGCAGCTCCTTGCGCGAGCTGAACCGCGAGTCGGCCAGGACCGACCTCACCAGGTCGTACCCGGTGATCAGCCAGCCGGGCTTTCCTCCGGGGTGGGTGAATCGGCTGATGGGGCCGTGCCGGCGGGCGTCGAGCAGCTCGGCCGGCGGGTCGAAGGGGCAGCTGGCCTGACGTGCCGTCGGCAGAGTCGTGACGGTGTGGATGGATTCACCCATGGCGATTCCTCATCTCGCGGCGATGGCTGTTTAGCACATTGCGAAAGCTACGTTGCATTCATAATCCCGTCAATCTATGGAAGTGCGTTCCCCCAGGTTGTGCGCCATAAATTGATGCAATGACGCTGAGCTCGAATGCAACGCTGCATTGCAATGGGTGGCGGTGAAGGCAATACTGGCGGCATGCCAGGAGGACGACTGACCCAAGAGGACCGACGGCGCATCGCGACCGGACTCGCCGAAGGGCTTTCGTACGCGGAGATCGCCCGGCGGATCGACCGTCCGACCTCGACGATCAGCCGGGAGATCGGACGTAACGGCGGCCCCGCCGGCTACCGCCCCCAACAAGCCCACCGCGCAACGGCCCAGCGGGCGAGGCGTGGCACACCGGCACCCCCGCGCGCGGACGGATCTCCCGGCGGCCGGATCGAAGAGGAGATCATCGAGCTGGCGGTCCGGTCGGGGCTGCCCAGGATGACGGCGCGCGTGCACGTGGACCTGCTGCTGTCCGAGAACGGCCGGCGCACCGCGGCCGAGCTGACCCAGAGGCTGCAAGTCAGCCCGGCCTCCGTGTCGTTGGCCGTGAACTTCCTGGTCGAGCAGGGGTACGTCCGGCGCGAGCGCGATCCGCGGCGCCGTCGCGACATCTACGTGGTCGACGACGAGGCCTGGTACCACTCGATCGTGATCAGCACACGCCAGACACTGGAGTCGGCGCAGGCCGCGATGGCGGCGGCGGAGACGTATGGACCCGACAGCCCCGTGGGGCAGAGGCTGGCCAAGGCGGGCACGTTTCTGGAGCGGGTCGTCCACGACATGCTGACGTCGGCGGACCGCTGGCGCACCCTCCTGAAGTGACGGGTCTCAGCCGAGCCGCGGGAGCGACGGACTCCCGCGCGCCCAGGCCTCTCGAGACGGACCGCGACTACATGATCGCCCGCGTCACGGGTCGCCCCTCGCGGCGGATTCAGGACTGAGTACGCCCCCTTCTCACCGTGCCCCGTGGGGCTCTGGAGGCCCCTGGGCCAGCACAAACGTGCTCCTCGCGCGAAGGCTGGCCAAGGGACGCGGGCTGTGCAAGCCTCAGCCTCGCCTCGTCATCGTGTGGCCGACATCCGGGGGTTGACGTGTCGTTCCTGAGTGAGCCGAAGGCCATGATCATCGCCGCCGTGATCGGGGCGGCGGCCATCGTTGTCGCCGCCCTGATAGCCCTCGCGGGAGCGAGGGGCGGATCCACCAACCAATGCACGGCGGACAACAGCGCCCAGCAGCACTGCACCAACACGAACACCGGCACGGGCAAGGGCTCCGGCCGGTGAGAGGGAACGTATCCGGGGCCCTCTCCCGGGGTCGTTGGGGCGTTGCCGGCCCCTTCGCGGCGTTGGCCCTGCTGGCCGCGCCGCTGACCGCGTGCACCACCAACACCTGCGAGGGCGACCGGGGCGGCTCCACCGTCTGCGTGAACAACGGCTCCGCCCCCGACGCGGACATCAAGTACAAGCAGCAGGTGGTGACGGCCTGCGGTCAGCTGCGTGCGTCCTCGCGGTGGGTCCCGCCCGCGGACCGGGAGAGCGGTCGGCTGGCCTACAACAAGAGGAAGGTCCTCGAGGCTCTGCGCACCTCGCACGCCGAATACCGGGGCGCGCTCGACACGCTGTGGCGGCAGGAGACGCCCGGACCGTTCAAGGCGCGTCAGGCGACGGCGAAGGCGGCGGGCGATGCCTGGCTCGCGGACGTGGAGCGGTTGTTCAAGCGGGCGGAAGTGGAGCTCCCCGACCCGATACCGATCGACGGCTACTACGTGGTCTCGGACCTCAAGGAGACCGCCAGCCGACAGGCGTTCCTGCAGGCCATGACAGCGCTCGGCGAGAAGGAGTGCAGTCTTGAGGAGGTGACGGCGTCGTAGCGCCCGCCGTCGAGGGGCGCGGCGTACTTCACGGCAGCGGCGGTGGAGCCCGACAAGGTCGCCCTGCGCCGGCCGCCGGAGCAGATCGCGGCCCTCTTCTTCGGACTGCTCTTCACCCAGCCGCGTACGGAGGACGAGCCCGACCTAACCCCGCAGGAGCTGGTGGACGTCTTCCTGTACGGCGCGCTCTCGGGAGGCGCCAAGTGAGCGCGCGCAGAAGGCGCCTGGGGATTACGGGCCTGGCCGTTTCGGCCCCCGTCCTGGTGTGGCTGATCGCGGACCCACTGCTGGGGCACCGGCTGCGGATCGCCGACGGCGAGCAGACGCTCGACATCGGCGCCGTGCCCGTGGCGGTCGTCGCACTGCTCGCGTCGCTCTCCGGCTGGGGACTGCTGGCCGCCCTGGAGCGGTTTGGGACGCGGCGAGCCCGCGCCATCTGGACTGGGGCGGCCGGCGCCGTACTGGCTCTGTCCTTCCTGCCGTTCATCGGCGACGGTATGGACGGCGGCACCCGGTTCTTCCTCGCCCTGATGCACCTGGCGGCGGCGGTGCTGATCCCAGGGCTGGGCGGCAGGCCACGTGGGGCCGGAGCCGGTGCCGCCAAGGGGTGATCGCCGGCACCAGGTACGCCTCGACAGCACCAGATGGAGGCAGCCCTGCGGCCACCCGTGATCATCAGTGTGTGAAGACTGAGGATCAGGCGCCGGCCGCTGGTGCCCACACGGGACAACGCTCAACCCTGCGACCCCTGTTCGGAGTCTCGTGAGTCACAGGGAGCATCACGGCTCCCCGTGACGAACTGGAGGTCACTGTGAAGCAAGGGTCCGTACGTAGCGCCTCGCTCGCTCTGGCATTGGGACTGGTCCTGGGGGCGGTCACGCTCACTTCGTCCGCGCACGCGGCACCGTCAGAGCCCGGGCCCTGGCACGGGCGCGCGCACAGGCCCGGGCACGAGGCAACGCGGGCGGCCTTGCGGGATCTGGTGGACAAGGGCGGATTACCTGGCGCGTCCGCCCAGACGCAGGACGGCAGGAAGCGGTGGTTCGGCGCCACCGGCTACGCGGACACGGCCACCGGCCGCGAGCGTTCGGCCCGCGATCACTTCCGTGGGGCAAGCATCACCAAGACGTTCATCGCGACCGTCCTGCTCCAGCTCGAGGCGGAAGGAGCCCTGAGCCTGGACGACACGGTCGAGGACTGGCTACCCGGTCTCATTCAGGGCAACGGCTACGACGGCGGCGAGATCACCTTGCGGCAGCTCCTCAATCACACCAGCGGTATCGCCAACTACACCAACGACGAGGCGTTTCTGCACAATGCCGCGGGCCTCGGATTCCCGGAGCACCGGTACGACACCCACACGCCCGAAGAACTCGTGGCGATCGAGCTCAAGTACCCGCCGCGGCCCGACCCGCAGAAGGCGCCGTCGTACTCGAACACGAACTTTGTGATCGCCGGAATGGTCATCGAGAAGGCCACGGGCCGCTCGTACAGCGAGGAGGTCACGCGCCGCATCATCCGGCCGCTGAAGTTGCGCGAGACGTCCTTCCCCGGCACGGCACCGCACATGCCCACACCGCACCCCGTCGGCTACTCCCGGCTCCACCAGGACGCTCCTGACGCCGAGATCCACGATGCCACCGAACAGAACATGACCTGGCTGGGCGCCGCCGGCGACGTCATCTCCACCACCGGCGACCTGAACCGCTTCCACCGCGCTCTGATGCGGGACGGGTTGCTGCCGCCCGCGCAGATGAAGGCGATGCTCACCGAGGTACCGATGGCGCAGGGGCTCGGGTACGGGCTCGGCGTCGAGATCGCGACGCTGTCCTGCGGTGTGAAGGTGGTGGGCAAGAGCGGGCGTACGAACGGCTCGCTGTCGGCGATGGTCGGCACGGAGGACGGGAAGCACCAGCTGACGTTCAACGCCAACGGCGACTGGCTGCAGGACGATTCGCTGTACGTGAACGTGATCGAGGCGGAGTTCTGCGGCACGTCCCCGGCCAGTGCCGAGAAGCCGTCGGCCCTGGCGCGGCAGCTCATGCGGTGATCGGGCAGCCGCGCGCTGCCCCCGCCTCGGTTCCGGTCACCCCTCGGTGGGCGGCGCGAAGGTCTCGGCGGGGCCGAAGTCGGTGAAGGTGGCCTTGTTGACGCTCGGAATGCCGTACATGTCCATCCGCTGTTCGAAGCGGATGGTGCGGCCCTTGCTGTCGATCCACTGGTCGCAGTCAAAGCCCGTGACGCCCTTGGCCTTCATTGAACGGTGCGTACGCGGATCGACGGACGCCACCTGGTCGATCTCTAGATGCCCGGCCAGGTGGTAGGTGGGGATCCCGCCCTGGTTCTCCATGCCCTTCTTCGCCGAAGGACCGCCGGCGAGCAGGAGCTTGGCGTAAGCGCCGTAATCCGCCTGGTTGTTGCCTGCGGCACGGGGAGCCTTCACCCAGTTGGTTCCGGCCTTGCGGTTGCGGAAGTAGTTGGCGTCGGTCGTGGTCACGGTCTCCATCCAGAGGGACTGGGAGGCCGGGACCTCGGCCGAGCTACGGATCTCGCTCCGACCGGTGAAGAGCGCGTTGAAATTGCTCCGGCCGGTCATGGTCGACAGCGGCCGGCCGGCAGCCTCCGTCGTGATCTTCACGTTCGCCGCATAGGGCGTCTTCTCGGCATTCGCGAGGGCCGCCTCGGGCTCGAAGGCCCCCGCGACGGGCGCGGCGGAGGTGGCCGGGGCTGCAGCTGTCGGGGCGGCTGTCCCGCTCGGAGAGTCCTGGCAGCCCGACAGGGCGGTGAGGGCGACTGCGGCGGCGACGGTGAGAACCGCGTGGCGACGTATGGAGTTGGTGATCATCGTCCGGCAGCATGCCACACAAGCCCCGCAGCTCAGCATGAATATTCGCCCAACGTCGGAGACTCGTCTCGATCTCGCAGGATCCCGTATATCGCGGGCGTATCGAAAATCGCATACGCCACCGCAACGGCCCTGCCTCTCCAATGAGGGCATGAACCACAACGCCTCCCCGCCGCCACCGCCCCGCCGCACGCGCAGGATCGTGCTCGTCGGCCTGGCGGTCCTCGGCATCGCGAGCGCCGCGTTCGTCGTACGGCGGCCGCTGATGATGCCCGCTCCGAGGTGTATGGCCGGGCGGTGGCACGGCTGCCTCGACACGTTCAACGGTGTGGTGCTCATGACGTTGGTCACGCTGCCGTTGGCCGTGCTGGTGGCGTGGGCCCTGGCGCGCCTTCGGCGTGCCGCCGGCGTCACGTCGGCGTGGCGGATGTCGCTGGCCGAGGTGGGCATGGTCCACGGGACGGTGCCGTTCCTGTGGCTGACGATGATGCCGGGCGCCGGGGCCGGCATCGTCCCCGGCCGGGTGAGCCTGGTACCGCTGCGGGACCTGGTCACCATGGGACCCCTGGGGACCGTCGGCAACCTGCTGGTCTTCGCGGCGCTGGGGTTCTTCGCCCCGATGCGGTTCGCGGCGCTTTCGTCCGTACCGCGGATCCTCGCGCTGGGGGCGGGCTGCTCGATCCTCGTCGAAACCGCGCAGTACGTCCTGCGGCTGGACCGGGTGTCCTCCGTGGACGACGTACTGGTCAATGCCGCCGGCGCCGTGCTGGCCGCGCTGGCGTCGCGCCGGTGGTGGCGCACCGCGGCGGAAGCGCCGGCGGACCGGCCTCGTCCTGCGGTGGGAGCGCCGGCGGACCGGCCTCGTCCTGCGGCGGAAGCGCCCGCGGACCAGCCTCCCCCCGCGCCGACACCGGCAGGCTGAGCCGCGTGCCCGGTGCGCACACGTCGTCGCATACGCCGGCGATATCTCGTGCTGCTTAGGCTTCCCACATGCGCGTACTGATCGTGGAGGACGAGCCGTACCTTGCCGAAGCCGTCCGTGACGGTCTGCGGCTGGAGGCGATCGCCGCCGACATCGCCGGCGACGGCGACTCCGCCCTGGAACTGCTCAGCGTCAACTCCTACGACCTCGCGGTCCTCGACCGCGACATCCCCGGCCCCTCCGGCGACGAGGTCGCCCGGCGCATCGTCGCCTCCGGCAGCGGCACCCCGATCCTCATGCTCACCGCCGCCGACCGGATCGACGACAAAGCGTCCGGGTTCGAGCTCGGGGCCGACGACTACCTCACCAAGCCGTTCGAGCTGCGGGAGCTCGTCCTGCGCCTTCGGGCGCTCGACCGCAGGCGCGGGTACGCCCGACCCCCGGTCCGCGAGATCGCGGGGCTGCGCCTCGACCCCTTCCGCCGGGAGGTCTTCCGCGACGGACGCTACGTCGCGCTCACCCGCAAACAGTTCGCCGTGCTCGAAGTCCTCGTCGCCGCGGACGGCGGAGTCGTCAGCACCGAAGAGCTGCTGGAACGGGCCTGGGACGAGAACGCCGACCCCTTCACCAACGCCGTCCGCATCACCGTCTCCGCACTGCGCAAACGGCTCGGCGAACCCTGGATCATCGCCACGGTGCCGGGCGTCGGCTACCGGATCGACACCGGCGGTCCGCACGTCGAAACCGGCGGTCCCCGCGTCGAAACCGGCGGTCCCCATGAGTAGACGCCCAGGACTCAGCGCCCGCCTGAAACTCACCCTCAGCTATGCCGGACTCGTCCTCGTCACCGGCGCAGTCCTCCTGGCCGTGGTGTGGATGTTCCTGCTGCGCTACGTGCCCGACAGCTCCCAGGGCTTGCTCGGGATCTCACCCAACCGGTACCTCCTCTCGCGCATCTTCGGTCGCGCCGCGGCCGTAGCCCTGGCCTTGCTGCTCCTCTTCGGCCTCCTCGGAGGATGGATCCTCGCCGGCCGGATGCTCGCACCCCTCACACAGATCACGGCCGCGGCACGGAGGGCCGGGACCGGATCGCTCTCCCACCGGATCCGCATGGCAGGCCGCCAGGACGAGTTCCGCGAGCTCGCCGACGCGTTCGACACCATGCTTGAACAACTCGAGTCGCACGTCGCCGAGCAGCGTCGGTTCGCCGCGAACGCCTCCCACGAACTGCGCACCCCGCTGGCCGTGTCACAGGCGCTGCTCGACCTCGCCCGCCGGCACCCCACCCAGGACCAGGACGAACTCCTCCAACGCCTGCAGGCTGTCAACACGCGCGCCATCGACCTCACCGAGGCCCTCCTGCTGCTCAGTCGCAGCGACCGCGGGAACTTCAGCCGGGAGAGCGTCGACCTCTCCCTCGTCGCCGAAGAGGCCGCCGAAACCCTCCTCCCCCTCGCCGAACAGCGCGGGATCACGCTCGACGTCACCGGTGGAGCGACTCGGACCAGCGGCTCGGCGGAGCTCCTGCTTCAGATGGTGACGAACCTCGTCCAGAACGCCGTCGTCCACAACCTCCCCGCCGGCGGCACCGTGACGGTCCACACCGAAGCGCAGGACGGCGCGAGCGTGGTACGGGTCGAGAACACGGGCCATCCCGTGCCCACGGAACTCGTGCCGACCCTCACCGAACCCTTCCAGCGAGGGACGGAACGCGTACGCACGGACGAGCACGCCGGCGTCGGCCTCGGCCTGGCCATCGTGCACAGCGTCGTCCGCGCCCACGACGGAACCCTCGACCTCGTCCCACGCCCCACCGGCGGCCTCGTCGCCACGGTCCGGCTTCCGGGAGGTCAGGCCTCCGGGGCCTTGCGTGGGACGGTCTGCTGAACCGCCCAGCCGTTGCCGTCCGGGTCCGAGAAGTAGACGAACGACCCCCACGGCTGGTCGTCGATCTCGCTGACCTCGATGCCCCGGGCGGTCAGTTCCGTATGCGCCGCCTCGATGTCCGCGACCACGACCTGCATGTTGTCCAGCGAGCCGGGGGCCATCCGGGTGAGGCCCTTGCCGAGGGCGATCGAGCAGGCCGATCCCGGCGGGGTGAGCTGGACGAACCGGATCTCCTCGCTGACCGTCACATCGTGGTCGGTGTGGAAGCCGACCTGTTCGTAGAAGGCCTTGGCCCGGTCCACGTCCGTGACGGGGACGGCGACCAGCTCCAGCTTGATGTCCATCGTCCGCTCCTCGTCCGCTCCTCGTCCGCTCCTCACAGGGCGCCTGCCACGGCCGCTGCCGGCCAGGGCGGGTGTACCGCTGGGGCCCGACGTCGGGGTACGGGAAGACCTGACCGCGCTCGATCGCAGCGTACGCGGTGTCGGCGCCGTCGGCACTCGGCGTACCGCGTACGGTCCGCGGCGTACGTTCCGCGGTACGCGGTACGCCGAGTGAGGCCTTGCCGTGGCGAGGGCAGCGATGGCATGCTCACGCACATGATCAAGAGAATCGAGTCCAGCGTCCGCCGGTGAGCGAGATGCCCGGGACCGAGATGCCCGGATCCAGGACCACGCTGTTCGAGCACGCCCTCCGGCTGCACGAGCTGACACCCGACACCCCTCTGCCTCGTGACGGCGAGCCGTACCCCGACAAGGAGCGGCGCCTCCGTAGGCCGCAACCAGCCCATCCACGCGAACGTGATCAGGTCGGGGTCGAGGTCGCGGCCGTCCTCGATGAGCACTTCACCGACGTACGGTCCGTGCCCGGCCAACTCGTCGGCCGCTTCCACGACATCCACGTACCCATCCACCCCAACCCGCGCATCAACGCCGCTGCCCTGCGGGCAGGAGCGAGGGCCAGGGAGGCCGGGCGCTGGCTCGTCAGGCACGGAACCGAAACGGACGATGTCGTCGTAGGGCTGGCCTTGCTCGCCGCGGCGGGCACCGCCGACGACGTTCCGTACGTCCGGACCATCGGGCTCCTCTCCACCACCTTCGGCCCGCTCGCGGCCCATGCGATGGAGCGGCTTCCCGACGGCGGGGAGCCGCTCCTCTGGCTGGCGGACCGAGTAGCCGGCTGGGGGCGGGTCTATGTGGTCGAGGCGCTGTGCCGGCTGGCCGAAGGCCGTCCGAACGTCCGGCACTGGCTGCTGCGGAGGGCCGTCGACGGAGACTTCCTCAACGGATACTTCGCCGGCAAGGTGGCCCAGGCCACGGCGCTCCACCGGGCCCTCACCGAATCCGCCGCGGACCCGGAACTCGTGGACCACGCCGGCATGCTGCTGGACGCCCTGACCTACTCCCAGGGCATGGGTATGACCCTCGCAAGCTATCCGCACGCGGAGGAAGTGCTGGCCGCGCACTTGCGTCACGTTGAGCGCCTGGGGCCTACCCCGGGTCGGTCCTACACCGCCGCATCCCTTGCGAGGAGCCTCGGTGAAGGCGGCGACGGTGGCTCGATCGGACCCGTCTCGCGGTGGCAGACCTACCGGGACGGCTACGCGGCCCTTCTTGCCCGGGACGACTGGTGCGGGACGGCCAGGAACGCGCTGGCGGCAGACGACCACAGGACGGTGTAATCACGGGACGGGGGACTGGGAGGACTGTGAGGCCCCCGGTGAGGGCCAGTTAGGGTCTGGACCATGTCTGCAGTCACTGAACCCACGCCTGTTCACACTTTGCGCCCCGCGACCCGTGCCGACCTGACCGCGGTACTGGCTCTGCTCGCCGACGAGGAGCGGGTGGTGGACCCGGCGACGGTTGTGGTGACGGAGGCGTATGAACGCGCCTTCGCGGCGATCGACGCGGACCCGCGCAACGAAATGCTGGTCCTCGCCGACGACGACGGCACGGTGGTGGGGTGCCTGCAGGCGACGTACATCCCGGGCCTCGGCAAGGGCGGAGCCGAGCGCGCCCTCGTCGAGGCGGTACGGATCCGCGCGGACCGGCGCGAGGATGGGCTCGGCCGGACCCTGATGGCGCACGCGATCAGAAGGGCACGCGCGCGTGGCTGCGTGCTGGTGCAGCTGACCAGCAACAAACAGCGCGAGGACGCGCATCGCTTCTATGCCGGACTGGGCTTCGCACCCAGCCACGAAGGGTTCAAGCTCGCGCTTTAGGGGCGGGTGGTCGTCGTCACCTTGCGGAGGCCGGGCCGTCCGGCTCCGGCGGGGCATCGGCACAGCTGAGGCGGCCGATGCGGCATCATGCAGGCATGAACACGCCACGGGGGAACCAGTCCTACCCGCCCTATCAGCAGCCGCCGCAGCAGTACCCGCCGCAGGCGCCTCAGCCATACGCGCCGCAGCCCCAAACGCCGTACAGCCAGGGGCCGTACGGAAGCCCGTATCCACCCCAGGCCCCTGCGGGGCCGTACCCGCAGCAGGCCCCGTACGGAACGCAGCCCCCTCCGTACGGTCACCCGCCCGCCCCGCACGGGCAGGCGCGGGTGCGGGTTCCGCGGCCGGCGGGGGAGGGGCGACGCATCCTCGCCGTCACGGTGGACCTGTTCGCCGTGGGCTGCCCGGCCTACCTGATCATTCGCGGTGAAGACGGCCGCCCGCTCACCGGGCTCCTGCTCCTGCTCGGCCTGTCCTTCGCCAACCAGGTGCTCCTGACGTACCTGCTCCGAGCCAGCATCGGCAAGCTGGTCACGGGGATCCGGGTGATCCGCGCCGCCGACGGCGGGCGGCCCGGGCTCTGGCGGACGGTGTACCGGTGGCTGTCAGGGCTGTGCTGGCTGCCGCTCCAGCCGTACTACGGGGTACGGGCGTTCTTCCGCGGCATGGGCGGCGGCGGACCTGCGCGCGGCACGGTGGCCGACAACGACGACGGCGAGCTCTACCACGGCGACCTGGCCGGGCTCCGGTACGCCCGCCGCAGGGATCTGGCCGGCTGAACCCCACGCGCCTCGGAACGGCTTGGCGAGGCGGTCCGGACCCCCCTCGGGTGAGGTCGGCAGACATCAGCCCCGAGGGGGCGCGGCGAGCCAGCGGTCATCCTGGAACTCCGCGGGTACCTCGTCCTCCCACGGATCGATCCCGCGGCGTTCCAGTTCGTCGAACCACCTGTCTCGCTGCGACTCGGGCAGACGCTGTCCGCACCAGGGGCAGAAGCCGATGGTGATGCTCGACGTGCCGCCGTCGTGGATGATCAGCCCGTACTCCTGGAAGTTGGCGATGAATCTGATCAGCGCGTCCGGGCAGGCGAAGGCGTCGTCGTGCTGGTCGCACGACAGGTTCACGCGGCTGTTCATCGCCTCGCAGCAGTGGTTGCTCATGACCTCGGCTTCTCATTGATCGGTATCGAAGGGGGACGCAAATGGTAGGCGGGCACGCAGCATCCCTGGCCTCATCCGCCCCCGTCCCCCTGTGGACGCGCGCTCTGACCGTCGAATCGCGGCGCGCCCGGCAGCTCCTCGCCGCCGGGGGGTGGCGCCTGACTGCGGCGGACGCCGAGGCGGTGGGGGCCGTCCTCGCCCGCCTCACCGCCCCGCTCCCGGTTCGGCGGGGCACAGAGGCGCGGATCAAGGCGACCGACCGGGACAGACGGCTTCAACGCATTCTCCGTACCGCCGTCCATCACCTCGACGCCGGTGCTGTCAGCCCGCCTGCGGCGGCCCTCCTGGCCGCCGTCGCCCGTGCCCTGCTGCCGTGGCACGCCGCTCCGAACCCGCCTGCCGCCGCCGCGGCCCCGAGGTACGGAACCGTCCCAGGAACCACGCAAGGCGCGCCGCCGCCGACCGAAGCGGGCGAAGCCCTGCTCCCTGATCTGATTGCCCTGTTCACCGCGCTCGCCGCGACCGGCCCGGGCGGCGCGGATGGGCCTGGCGCTGCCCCGCTCACACCGCCGGTCGAGCCCTGGCAGGCGCGGTACGCGGGCAGATTCCGTCGCCACACCAGACCCGCGCCGGGGGTATGGACAGCCGAAACCGTCCACTGCCCCACGTGCGGAGGCAAGGACGGCCCCTGGACGGTGACGTGGGATGGGCGTCGGGCCGCATTGGGCTGCCCCTGCGGGGTGGTGAGCCGCGAGCACGGTCTCGCCCTGTCCGAGATCTGGCTCGTGCTGCCGGAGACTGGCTGATTCTTCGTGTCGGCGCATGTCACGGACCGGAGTTATGCGTTGCGTCTCGTCGTCGGTGGCGGTGGCGGTGGCGAACACGCTTTCACGGCCACCCAATTCGGCGCCAACGAGTTCTGGCCCCGAGGAACGCGCGCCGCCGCCGAGGGGCAGCCGCGGTGCCGGTGGGCTCCAACCTCCACGGCCGCGTGGAGGTTGGAGCCCAGCTGCTCCGGGCCCCGTCACAGCCCCAGCGGCGGCAGTTCGCGGGAGGAGTCCGCGGGGTCGTCGCGCAGCGACTCACGCAAGGCGGCGCGCAGGGAGCGTTTGGCGACGACCCGCGCTTTCGGGACGCCGGCCAGGATCTCGTACCCTTCGCCGTACTCCGCGGGCAGCGTCGGCAGCCCGAGCGCCGCGAGCGCGGCGTCGAGCGGGGCGCGGTCCGTGCCGGGGTCGCGCAGTGCGGCGGTGACGAGCCGCTCGTCGGCTTTGGCGAAGGCCGACGAGAGCAGGGCGGCGGTCTCGGCGGCCTCCTGCTGTGCCGGGATTCCCTCAGGTCCTTGCCAGAGGTGCGTCGCCAGCACTTTACGGTCGCGCACCAGGCTCAGTCCGTACCGGTCGACGTACCGGGACACCACGAGTACGGGCCAGGGCTCGCCGGTCGTGAACGACCGGGCGAGACGTACGAGGTCGCCCTCGCCGAGGAGGGCGCGGCGCAGGCCGCGCCGCCCGCCGCGTCCGCCGATGTCCGGTTCCTGCGACGGGGCGGTCTCGACGAGCGTGATGCCGGTGCCGGACAGCGGCGCCATGCGGTAGGCGACTCCGGTGAGCAGCACGGCCTCGGCGACCTGGGCGACCGTCGCCGGCACCAAGGCGAGCTCCCGGCGGGCGCCGCCCGCGTCAGCGGCGGTGGCGGTGACGGCGGCCTCGGGTGGGGTCACCGTGCCGCCGAAGAAGGGGGTGTTCTGGGCGACTTGGGCGCGCACCCCGTTGCGGTACTCCAGGAAC
Source organism: Streptomyces purpureus (assembly GCF_014648195.1). Taxonomy (GTDB): domain Bacteria; phylum Actinomycetota; class Actinomycetes; order Streptomycetales; family Streptomycetaceae; genus Streptomyces; species Streptomyces purpureus. Next base: position 58,224 of record NZ_BMQQ01000032.1, on the reverse strand, counting down.
GCCGGCAGTCCGCCGAGGTACGCCCACGGGAAGGCGGTGACGTGCCGTCCGACGGCACGGAAGACGTCCAGGATCTCGCCGGCGGGCCTGCCGTCACGGATCATCGCCCAGGCCAGGTGGTTGCGAACGCCGGCCACGTGCGGATCGCCGGCGGGGTGCGCCGTCGAGAGGGCGCGGGCAGCGGCTATCGCGGCGTCCACGCGGTCTTTGCCGATCGGGCCGTACTTGGTCGCCGCGTCGCCGTCCAGCTTCTCGTCCAGGATGAGTTCGGAGAGGGCCACGACCGGCAGCCCGCGCAGCCGGTGGCCTTCCGGGCTCGCGGCGGCGACGCTCTCGGCGTACGCGAACATCTCCTCGTGGGAGCCGTACCACTTGGCGGCGAGGAACTGCACGGCGCGCGCGTGGGCGACCCAGTTGTGGGGGTCGATCGACAGGGCGTTGGCGAGGTGCTCCTCGAAGTCCTCCCGGGACGCGGCGGCACCGGTGTCGTGCGCGAGGACGGCGGCCCACGGCGTGGGGTCGCCCTGGTTCAGAGCGACCGCCTCCTCCAGGACCGGCACGGCGTCGGCGAGGAGCGCGTGGAAGCCGGCGAACTGCTCGGCCGAGACCTCTGACGCCCGCGCCCCGGTCCGTACCGACCAGGCCCGGGCGACGGCCGCCTCGGCGCGTACGAGCGCCAGATCGCGGTCGCCGGGTTTCCGCGCGGACCAGTCCTCCAACTGGCCGGGGCCGGCGAGCAGGACATCCGCGAGCGCCCGTGCGGCCTCGGTCCGGTCATCCCAGTCGGCCTCCCGACGGGTGGCCGCGAGCAGCTCCTCCGCGGGGGCGTACCGCCCCTGCCGTACGGCATCGCAGGCCGCCCGCACACGCGGGTCCGGGGCGTCGAACACCATCTCGTCGTCGGCCTGAAGACCGACTGCGGTAGCGCCGTAGTGCCGCAGCAGCCGAGGCGCTGCGAGCAGACCGGGAAGACGTCCCATGGAGGGCTCCTACAAAACGGGCATGGACGAGATCGGGCCAGGGTACGAGCCCGCAGGCACCGTACGGACGGCAGGGCGGGCCCCTGCCGGGGCGGCTCCGGCCGAAGCACCGACGAGGCCCGGACAGGCCTCCTCTCCGGACGCCGGATCCGTAGCGTTCTGCCGAGGGTGAAGAGCGGCCCGGTCGGGCTCGACGATCACTACAGTCCAGACTCATGACGACGGTTACCACGCGAACGGTCGAATACCCCGCCGACGGCCTGACGATGATCGGGCACCTCGCGCTCCCCGCCGGTGTCGACCGGCGGCCCGCAGTGCTGATCGGGCCAGAGGGCACAGGGCTCAGCGACGTCGAGCGCCGCCGGGCCGACGCTCTCGCCGAGCTGGGCTATGTAGCGCTGGCCTTCGACCTGCATGGCGGGCGCTATTTGGCTGACCCCGAAGAGATGCTGGCCCGTTGCATGCCACTGCTCGCCGACCCCGGCCGGATGCGGGATATCGGTCATGCGGCCCTCGATGTGCTGCGTGCCGAACCGCGGACCGACCCCGACCGAATCGCCGCCATCGGCTACGGCACCGGGGGCGCGATCGCGCTGGAACTCGGGCGCGACGGCGTCGACCTGCGCGTCATCGGGACGGTCAACGCACTGACCACGGGCCGACCGGGGGAGGCGGCGCACATTCGCTGCCCGGTCTGGGCCGGGGTCGGCTCGGAAGACCCGATCATGCCGCCCACCCAACGGGAAGCGTTCACCGCCGAGATGCAGGCCGCAGGCGTCGACTGGCGTCTCGTGGTCTATGGCGGAGCCTTGCACGCCTTCCACCACCCCCCGGTCGACCACACCGTACGCCCGGGCGTCGGCCACCACCCACTGCACGCGCAGCGGGCCTGGCGCGACATCATCGACCTCCTCGCTGAGTGCCTGCCCATCACGGAGTGACCTGGAGCGCCAGGACTGCCATCCCGGACCGGGCAAACCGCCGGGGCACACCCTCTCCGTTCCGGGTTGGGCGCGTGGGCGGCACTGGCGCCGCCGCCGGCGCTAGCTCCGCTGGACGTCCTTGACGAACAGGAGGGCGTCGCTGTTCGCCAAGTGCGCCGGGTCTAGCGGTGCGTAACCGAACCAGGGGGATACGCGGGGCGTGGGGTGCGTGTCGCCGAGGGTGGTGGTCAGGCGTCGCGTGTCGATGAGGGAGCGGTCCTCAGGGAGCCCGTACAGGAGTCCTTCGACGGTGTCCGGCGGTGGGGTGTCGACTCCCTGGTGCCGGATCGTGCCGAGGGCCGTGGCCACGAAGGCGTACTCCTCGCCGAGTTGGGCGCTCACCACCGCGCCGGCGCTCCACCACTCCAGCTGCATCCCGCCCATCCGCATCGTGCTCTTCTCCCGTTGGAGATGGGAGTTGTGGGCGTAGACCAGGGCCGGGCCCCGCGCGGCGACAGCGAGGAGGTTGTCGGCCATCATCTGGTCCCGCACGCCCACCAGCCGGGTCATGCGGGCCGGTGAGGTGTCGGCCATCCAGCGGTGGTAGCGCAACAGGCCGCTGGCGGTACGCCCGTACAGGCGCGCCCGGTCCCAATCTTCCCGCGTGGTCGCCGCGAGCAGGTGCGGCATCTGCTCGTCGAGCAGCGCCACCAGATCGTTGGCGAGCAGCCGCAGTTCCCTGGCCTCGGCCGACTGCCCCACCGACTGGTCCGGGTCCGTCATCGCGGCGGGATTGGTCCACCGGTCGTCGGTGCCGAGCAGGTGGTTGAGTGTTTCCGCGGTGCAGGGAAGCAGGTCGGCGTCGACCCAGGCCGCGAGGTAGTCGTGGAGTGCGGTGAGGGCCTGTCGGGGGCTCGCGGCGGCGGTGATTTCCAGCGGGCCGTCGAAGCCGGCGAAGTGGAGGCGATCGGGCGCCGACCGGCCGTCGTTGTAGGCGCGCATCCAGTGCACGAGTTCGCGATTGGCGGCGGAGCCGCCCCAACCGTGACTGAATCCGTGCCTCATGACCTCGTCGAGGGTGCCCGTGCCCGAGGTGATGTGGTCGTCCACGAGCAGGCCCATCACGCAGTCGCTCTCGATCGCGATCGTCCGGTAGCCCTCCTGCTCCACGAGCTGCCGGAAGAGCTCGTTGCGCAGGGCGAGCAGAGTGTCCTCGCCGTGGGTGGGCTCACCCAGAGCGAGCAGCCGGGGCCGGGCCGGGAGCAGCCTCATGACGGAGGCAGCGTCGACGGCATGGGCGGTGTCCTTGATGTCAGTCGCCATGCCTTCAACGCTATCGTTGAACCTTCGATATGAACTTTTACGCAATGGCCCCCCGGTAGGGTCAGCGGCATGGGGCAGAACCTTCAAACCAGCGAGCGGCTCAGGCCGGTTGATCTCGCGCGTGAGCACGGTCTGTCCACGCAGGCGATCAGGAACTACGAGGCGTCCGGCATCCTTCCGCCCGCAGGCCGCACACCCCACGGATACCGCACCTACACCTCGCTGCACGCGGCGGCCCTGCGCGCGTTCCTCGCTCTGCTGCCCGGCCACGGCCACCGGACGGCAACGTCGATCATGCAAGCCGTGAATCGGGGCCAGGTCGACGAGGCGTTCCGCCTCATCGACGAGAGCCACGCCCAGCTTCTCGACGACCGGCGTACGCTCCAGGCCGTGGAGGGTGCCCTCCGCGACCTGAACGTCACCACGGCGACCGAGCCACGCCTCGGCCCCGCGCCGGCCGAGGCGTACGGGTCCGGCGACACGTTCATCGGGCCGCTGGCCGGGAAGCTCGGAATCCGGCCCGCGACGCTCCGCAAATGGGAGCGTGCCGGGCTGGTGCGCCCGCGCCGCGACCCGCGGACCGGGTACCGCGTCTACGACGAGGCCGACGTACGGGACGCCCGCCTGGCCCACCAGCTGCGGCGGGGCGGCTACTTGTTGGAGCAGATCGCCCCGCTGATCGCCCAGGTGCGGGCGGCCGGCGGCCTGGAGCTGCTGGAGGCCGCGCTGTCCGACTGGCACGCTCGGCTGTCCGCCCGCGGGCGGACGATGCTGACCGGGGCCGCAGAACTGGAGGCGTACCTCCGCCGGCGCGGATGACCTCGGTTCGCCAGCCGTACAGAACCCGCCGCGCTGAACCCGCCCCGCCCGTGCCCGTGGCACGGCCACCAATCGTCCTCCCCAGTCCCCGGTCCCCGGTCACGGCGGCGGTACAGGCCCGCGTTCACCCGGCCTGAGCACGAGGCTGCCGAGACGGCCAGGCGCGTCGCCTGAAGCGTGATGCGCAAAACGAGGGGGAGATGCCATATTCCTGCCCGATTCCGGGCAGGAATATGGACGTTACGCGGTCTCATGCCTAGGGTGATCGCTCATGATCACCCTAGACGCGATAGGGACTTTCACCCTGATAGTGGGACTCCTCACGCTCACCCCCGGACTGGACACCGCCCTCGTCCTGCGTACCGCCGCGCTCGGGCACCGCCGCCGCGCCTGGGGCGTGGTCCTCGGCATCCAGAGCGGCACGCTGGTCTGGGGCGTGCTCACCTCGCTCGGGGTGACCGCGCTGCTGACCGCGTCCCACCTCGCGTACGAGACCCTTCGCTGGGTCGGAGCCGCATACCTGGTGTGGATGGGTGGCAGGCTGCTGTGGGCCACCTGGCGCCGCTCATCGAGCCCGAGCCGGGGCGAGTCCGCGACCGGGGGCGGGGCCGAGACCAAGGTGAGGGAGGGCGACGACACCCTGGTCGGCGGCTGGCGGCAGGGGTTCGTCACCAATCTCCTCAACCCGAAGATGGGTGCCTTCTATGTCGCGGTGCTCCCGCAGTTCCTTCCTGACGGCGCCTCGCATCTCGCTCCAGGGGTACTGCTGGCCGGCGTGCACATTCTCCTGGCCGTCATCTGGGCCTGTGCGCTGATCGCCTTCGCGCACACGCTCCGAGACCGCCTGCAACGCCCCTCGGCCCGCCGCTACCTCGACCGGATCACCGGCACGGTCATCGCGGCCTTCGGTATCCGGCTCGCACTCGGACAGTAGAGGACCGGTGGCCGCGACGCCGACGCAACCGCACTCCGTCCGACAGCCGCCCAACCGACAACCCGCACACCACTCGAAGTGAGAGGACATCCGCATGGGCACGCTCGCCACCGGCATCGAGGCCGTGGTCTTCGACTGCGACGGCCTGCTGGTCGACACCGAAACCTGCTGGACCGTTGCGGAATCGGCCATCTTCGCCGCGCACGGCCATCCCTTCGGTCCCGAACAGAAAGCCCTGGTCATCGGCCACACCGTGGAGGCCGCCGCACAGGTCATGGCCGAATACTTCGGGCGCCCCGACGCCGGGGCCGACATCGCCGCCGAACTCCTCGAAAGAATCCGCGGGGAACTCTCCCGAGGTGCCGCGGCCCTCCCCGGGGCGGCGGAACTGGTACGTGCCTGCCGGGCGGCCGTACCCATCGCCGTAGCCAGCAACAGCCCCCGGGAACTGCTGGACGCGGCACTGTGGTCGGCCGGTCTCGCGGAATACTTCACCCACTCGTTCGCCGCCGACGAGGTACGTTCCCCCAAGCCCGCACCGGATCTTTACCTCACCGCGTGCGAGACACTCGGCGTGGCCCCGAAGCGTGCCGTCGCCTTCGAGGACTCGGCGACGGGCATCGCCTCGGCGCGTGCCGCCGGGCTCTACGTCGCGGTCGTACCCACCCTTCCGGGAGCCGACCTCGATCACGACTGGCTCGGCACCAGCCTGGACGAACCCGAAGTGCGGGACTGGGCCAGGCGGCTGGGCGCATGACGTAACTGCTGACCCCACCCTCTGTGAGCGTACGGGGGGCCCAGCGAGTTGAGGAAATGCCGCTTCTGCGTGTGGCCTGGCGTTGACCGGCACCCTGATGGCCAGTCAAAGTCGGTGCCACAGACGGCTGATGGTGCTGGCGATGACACAAGGGGTGTCTGCCGGCACGTGCGCCAATCTGGAAAGCGGGGGCCCTGCACCACGTCCGCGAACGGCACCACACAGCCCGAAGGGGGCGATCAGTGCATGACCAAGCCTGAGAGCGCGCGATACGACTACGACGTCGTCATCAGCGGCGCCAGCCTCGCCGGCAGCGCCGCGGCGACCTTGCTCGCTCGACGCGGTGTCCGCGTCGCACTGCTGGAACGCCGCACGGACCCCGAAGCGTACAAGGTGCTGTGCACCCACTCCATCACGGCCTGCGCCTACCCGGTGCTGGACGAACTCGGCCTCATACCCGCCCTGGAGAAGGCCGGAGCCGTACGCAACGAAGCCCGCTTTCACACCCGCTGGGGATGGATAGAGCCGAGGGCCGCGCCGGAGGGGCCCGAGCTGCCGTACGGGTACAACATCCGGCGGAGCACGCTCGACCCGCTGATCAGGTCCCATGCGGCGGAGACTCCCGGCGTCGATCTGCTCCTTGGCCATCATGTGACCGGGCTGGTCCGGGAAGCCGGGCGGACCGTGGGGGTGCGCGCGTCGACACCCCAGGGCGAGCGGGAGTTCCGGGCCCGGCTGGTGGTCGGTGCCGATGGCAAGGACTCGGCCGTGGCGAGGCTCGCCGGGGTGCGTGCTCGGCAGTACGAGAACGCGCGGTTCGGCTATTTCGCGCACTTCCGCAACCTTCCGCTGCACCGCGGGATCGCACACACGTGGTTCCTTGAGCCCGACATGGCGTACGCGTTTCCCAACGACGACGGGGTCACGGTCATCGCGGTGCTCCCGGCCAAGAAGAGGCTGCCGGCCTTCCGAGAAGACCTGGAGGGCAGCTTCGCCGCGTTCGTCCGCGCCCTGCCCGAGGCGCCGCCCGTCGACTCCGCCGAGCGCATCACGAAGATCACCGGCTTGGTCAACTACCCACTGCACAGCCGCAAGCCGACCGCACCGGGCGTCGCGCTCATCGGCGACGCCGCGCTGACCAGCGATCCCCTGTGGGGAGTGGGATGCGGGTGGGCCCTGCAGACCGCGCAATGGCTGACGGAGGCGGTCGCCTCGGCCGCCACCGGTCGGGGCGACCTCGACAAGTCCCTTCGGACGTACGCACGCAACCACCAGCGCCGACTGCTGGGTCACCACAACCTGGCCGTCGACTTCGCCAAGGCGCGCCCGTTCAATCCCATGGAGCGACTGATGTTCTCGGCGGCAGCGCGCGACGCGGCATTGGCGCGGCACATGCATATGTTCGCGTCCCGCCTGATCGGTCCGCTGCGATTCCTGAGCCCCGTGGCAGTGGCCAGGGCTGCGGCCGTCAACCTCAAGCACCGTGGGGCGACTGTGCCGCCCCCGCACCTCTCTCACACAGGCTCATGACCGAGTCCTATCGGGCAGGCGGTGACGTGCACAAAGCTCGGCTCCGCGCCCACGGCGAGGCTCCCGGGGGCCATGAGCCGGGGAGCCTCGCATACTGTGGCGGCGCCCTGAGCGCAGGCTGGAGAGCTATCCATTCGCTGGCGGTGGTGATCTCGTCCAGCACGTCGGGCAGGGGCTCGACGCCGAGGCCCGGCCCGGTGGGGACGTTCAGATGGCCCTCGCTGAGGACGAACGGGTCGGTGATGTCCGTGGCGAAGTAGCGGTGGGAGCCAGAGGTGTCCCCGGGGAGGGTGAAGCCGGGCAGCGCGCGAGGGCGACGTTGGCGGCGCGGCCGATGCCGGTTTCGAGCATGCCGCCGCACCAGACAGGGATGCCGTGGATGCGGCGTGCTTCCAGGTCCTCCATGGTGTGGAGTTCGCGGAGTTCGAGTCGGCTCATCGCAGCGCTCCGACGAGGTGGGCCAGGAGACGGGCGCGGACCGGCATTGTGGCGGTGACGACGTGTTCGTGGTCGGCGTTTGCGCCGTCGCCGACGGCACCGAGGCCGTCGAGGGTGGGGCAGCCGACGCCGGCGGTGCAGTTGCCGTCGGATGCGCCGCCGACCGCCGCCTGGGTCAAGGGGGCGATCGGCTGGTCGACGGCCGTCTGCGCCGCGGCGGTAGGGACGCGGACATCCACGTTGAGTGCGGCCCGCGCGGGCACGGTGTTGCTCGCGGTCCCCGCGGACATCATGAGGAGGTCCGCTGGGCCCCCGCCGGGGGCGCCGCGCGGACGGTCGCCGTCTGCGCCGCCGATGCCGTACGCCTGGCGGAGGGACGGCCGCCGATCGAGAGCGGCCTGCGGGAGCGGACACCGGACCCGCGGCCCGTGCCCCGGACGAAGGGACGCCCCGGCCGCGGATCGGCCGAGACGGCCCCGACGCTCCCCCCGCCCAACTCCGCGGATCCGTACGGGACATGGCCCGCACACACGGGAACGCGGCAGCGCCGGGAGAACCGTGGCGACACGGGGGTCCAGCTGAGCCGTACCGACCCGCGCGAGCCCGCGCTGCTCGTGGTCCACCTGGAGCGGGCAGCCGACTCGTGGGTCGAGCTGACCAGCCCGCGCGGCGACGACAAGCTGCCCCGGCAGATCCTCACGCACAGCTCCTCGCTGACGCGGGCGGTCGTCCCGGTCCCCGCCGACGGCCAGGACACGATCCACCTGGAGATGCACACCCGGCGGGGGTGGCGGATCTGGCTCCACCCGCCGGAGAAGATCCCGCTCCTGATGCGGGAGGTGGGCTCGACCGGCTCGTACGTCCTGCGGCATCCCGGCGGCCGGGAGCCGCTGCGAGTCAGCCAGCACGACGGGTCCGCCTTCTCGCTGCACGCCCTCCGGGCGGACTTCCGACCTGGGGAGCTCCTGTGCGAGGGGTCCGGGGCGTTCACGGCGGCGGCCGTCACGCCGAAGAAGCCCTGCCTGCTGTACATCCGGTCGCGCGGCTCGTGGACGCTCACCCCGACAGGGGACCCGAAGCGGCCCTAGGCACTGTCTGACAAAGGATCTTCGCCGGCGGTCTGCCGCCGGCCTGTCCGCGCCGCAGGCGGTTGGCCTTCTGGTCAGCCCGCTCCGGGATCACCAAGCGGATGCCCCACCTGCGCAGGACCCGGCGGATCGCGCGCGACGAGTACGCCTAATGGGAAGCGAAGGCTGGCGGGAGTTGGCCTAATGGGAAGCGAAGGCTGGCGGGAGTTGGCCTTCGTGGGCGTGAGCCGAGCCTTTGAGTATGCCCGGGCCTGAGAGCCCTGTTGACAAGACGAGGCTGACTCGCGCCCAGCAGTCCGGTCAGGAGTGTTCGGAATCAGGTGCGGTTCGTTCTGCTTGGGCCTCGAAGAGATCCTGTTACCGCGGGATGGCCCGCCCTCGGCTCTGGGGCGCTTGGCTGTTCGTAGTCCGAGCCGGTTGTGCGGATCACTTCTCAGCTCTGCCTTGAGCTTTCAGCTCTGACGCAGACCGAGGGCCGTGCGACTCGCTGGGGTTGCGAACGGCTGGTGGGATGACGTGCCTTGAGCACTTCCATTAGGGAGCACGCGCACCCTGCACAGGCTCTGACCTGGGAAGAGAGACGTCACGAAGGAGGGCCGGATGGAGATCACCGGGTTACCGACGCCAGTGTTCTGCGGGGTGGACTGGGCCGAAGACCATCACGACATCGCACTGGTCGATGCGGGTGGGCAGCAGCTCGCAAAGATGCGGATCAGCGACGATGCCGAAGGGTATGCCCAGCTCATGGCTGTGCTGGGCGAGCACGGTGATAACGAAGCCACCCCGATTCCGGTGGCGATCGAGACGTCACGCGGACTGCTCGTCGCTTGTCTGCGGGCCACCGGCCGACCGGTCTTCGCGATCAATCCGCTGGCGGTCGCCCGTTACCGGGACCGCCACTCCGTCGCCCGCAAGAAGTCGGACGCTGTCGACGCAGCGGCCCTCGCCAACATTCTGAGAACCGATATGGCGGCCCACCGTCCGCTGCCGGCGGACTCCGAGCTCGTCCAGGCCATCGCCGTACTCGCTCGGGCTCAGCAGGACGCCGTCTGGGCACGCGGCCAAGCCCACAACAAGCTTCGCTCCCAGCTCAGAGAGTTCTACCCGGCGATCATCGACGCCTTCGCGAGTCACAAGCACGGCCTGTGTTCGAGGGAAGCCCGAAGCATCCTGGCCGCAGCACCGACCCCGACATCGGCTGCGAAGCTGACACGGCGGCGCCTGCAGTCGCTACTCAAGCAGGCCGGCCGCATCCGCGGTATCCAGGCCGAAGCCGAACGGCTCCACGACGTCTTCAAACGCGACTACCTCCACCAGCTCCCGCAGGTCGAGGCGGCTCTCGGGCATCAGACATCCGCTCTGCTCAGGCAGCTGAACACCGCCTGCGACAACGCGGGCCAGCTCGAGGAAGCCGCTACGCAGGCCTTCGAGAAGCATCCGGATGCACCGGTCATCCGGAGCTTTCCGGGTCTCGCCGCACTGACCGGCGCCCGGGTCCTGGCGGAGATCGGCGATGACCGGACCCGGTTCGCCAACGCCGGATCGTTGAAGGCCTACGCGGGAAGCGCCCCGGTCACCAGAGCCAGCGGCAAGAGCTGCAAGGTCATGAGCCGGAAGGTCAAGAACCAGAGGCTGGCCGCCGTCGGCTACGTCTGGGCCTTCGTCTCTCTCACCCGGTCACCAGGCGCCAGAGCCCACTACGACCGCCGCAGGGCAGCCGGCGACCGCCATGTCGCAGCACAGCGGAACCTCTTCAACCGTTTCATGGGCATGCTGTTCCACTGCCTCCAGAACGGTCACACCTACGACGAAGCAATCGCCTTCCCGCAGACCTCAGCCAGTCGTACCTCAGCAGCAGCTTGACGCTTATCCGCGTGGGATGTCTTGTCCACGATGACCGCGTCGGGCTTGCAGCGAGGCCGTCCGGCGCCGGTCCGGGGCACCCTCAGCTCCCCTCATCCGTCAGCTCGCCACGACCCGCCACAAGATCAATTATCAGACAGGACCTAGCTCCTCGGCTCGCTCGCGGCCAGGTCCCGTTCCGGGAGCGCCAGGCCGTGTCCGACGGCTCGGTCCAGATCGGCGGTCCACGGCCAAGCGGCCACGCGACCGGCCTCGATCAGGCCGACCATCCGGAACGCGGCGTCCGTGAGGCCGCCGAAGGTGTGCCGGTGAGGGCCCGTGGGACCGTGGGCGGGCCGGTACCCCGCCAAGTTCCAGGTGTAGACCGGGATCTCCGCCGGGACCAGCTCGGCCGGCGGGAGCGGCTCGTAGGGGGCGGCCTGCTCGTCGGTGACGATCAGGACCCGGTCGTGCCCCCGGTAATGCTTCCGCACCGCCTTCGCGGTGTAGGTGCCGCCGAGGCTGCGGAAGCGTTTCAGCACCTCAAGTACCGGCTCGCCCGGCGCGAACGGCACCTCTGCGCTGCCCCAGCCGAACTCCACCAGATCCGCCTGCTCGGCACGCATGGCCAGCGCGGTGCCGAACACGGCCGCCGCGTCCGCCCGGGTCAGCTTCGACCGCTCGGAGACCGTCCCAGAACATCGAATCGGACCGGTCCACCAGAATCAGCGTCCGGCCGGGCAGGGGAGGCACGTTGGCCAGGGAGAGGCTCAGGGCCCGTTCCAGCGCGGACGCCCAGCGCTGCGACGGCGCGTGCTGGTAGGCCGCCAGGTAGCGGAAGGGAAACTGCCGGGACCGAGCGACCTCGGAGGCGTCCGAGAGCCGCGCGGCGACCCGCGCCGCGACGTCGTCCGACACGCCCGCCTCGTCGAAGTTCCGCAGGTTCCGCAGGAGCGCCATCGGCGCCATCGTGGGAATCACGGCTTCCCAGACGGCGGCGTCCATCGGTCCGCCGAGCCAGCCTGCCAGGGCCTCCCACGTCAGGCCCGCCGCGGCCAGCCGCTCGGAGCCGCCCGGCCCGGTCACCACCGCCCGCCGCTCGCCCGCAGCCGTCTCCATCAGCGCCCGGTGGGCGGTCAGCAGATGGTCGGAGGCCGGCGGGGCGGCCCGCTCCGGATGGTGGCGGCGGTCCAGGGCGTACCGGAAGAGCGCGCCCTGCCAGGGCTTGTCCGGGTCGGGGGAGGCGTGCACCAGGTTGAGCACATCGCCGAAGCGGAAGTCCTTGGACGCGGTGTCGTACTTGAGCAGGGAGCGGGACGTGTACAGCCGGCGTACGCCGTCGGCGATGCCCCGCTTCACGGGCTGCGGCACGTTCCGCCCGTACGACGAGATCCAGTGGGCGAGCAGTTCGCCGGGCTCGTCGGCGCGCTGGAGCACCGAGTCGATCACGGACCGGCTGGACGGGCCACCGGACGCGCCCGTCTCAAGCCGGGCGCGCACATACGCGGCGGCGCCCACCAGAGACGCCGTGCGCAGGTTGCCCTCGCTGCGAAGCCAGCGCAACAGGCCGGCCGTCCACACGGGGTCCTGGACGGCGAGTTCACCGACGAGACGGGCGTACCGTTCGTCCCGCTCCTCACCGCTCTCGTAGAACGTCTGCTGGGAGACGAAGTTGCCGACCGCGAGGAGGAAAAGCTCCTCGCGGGGCTCCCGGACGAAGGCCGAGCCGCCCGCGTACGTGCGGAAGTCCGGCTGGGCAGGCCCGTGCTGGAGCCGTGGTGGGGGAAGGGAGCGGGCGCCCGCCGAGACGTGCGGGGCCACGAGCATCTGGGACCAGACCTTGGAGACGCGTGGGGTGTAACGAGGCAGCGAATCCCCCGTGATTCGAAGAGTTGGACGGCCCCGGCCGAAGGGGCGACGGGGCGAAGACGCCCGCGCCTGCCGAGATCAAAGAGGGCGGCGGCGTCACTTGGTTGTCATAAGGAAGTAGCCGCAGCCGAGCGCATCGGAAGGCGCGGTCGCGACGCCAACCTACAAGGGCCCCGGTCGCGCGCACCAGCGATTAACCGGGCGCCTGCCGCAGCGCCGACGGCCGTGCCACCTGGCATGATCATGGCGTGATCAGTGAGTTTGCGCAGCCCCGCCCCGGTAGGTACGTCCTCTTCGATGTCGACGGCACGTTGATCGACGCGGTCGCCAACCAGCGCCGGGTCTGGGAGATGTGGGCGGGGCGGTACCGGCTGGACGCGGATGAGGTCCATCGCGTGGCGCTGCGGACACGGCCGGCGGAGACCTTCGCGCAGGTGGCTCCGGATCGGGATCCGGCGGAGTGTCTCGCTGTGCTGCACGAGCTGGAGGACGAGGATGTGCGCTCCGGCGTCTACGGCGCCTTCGACGGTGCGTCGGAGCTGCTGGGCACCCTGCCGGTGGCGTCGTGGGCACTGGTGACATCGAACTACGAGCATCGGGTGCGCGGGCGTTTCGCCCGGACGAACCTGCCGCTCCCGCGCGTGATCGTCGACGCCGCCGCGGTGCAGGAGGGGAAACCGTCGCCCGTGCCGTACCTGCTGGCCGCCGAGCAGCTTGGTGCCCGACCCGAGGACTGCCTGGTCATCGAGGACGCCCCCTCCGGAGTGGAGGCGGGGCTGCGGGCCGGTATGACGGTGTGGGGGGTCAACACCGAGGTCCCGGCGGCCGGTGTGCACCGCCACTTCGGAAGCCTGCGCGAAGCAGTCCCCGACATCCTCGCCTTCGCTTTCCTTCCGTGAGGCGATCCGCGACGGGGTGGCGGGGCGCCGTTACCTGGACGGTCCGCTGCGGGTGAAGGTGCCGAGGCCCTGGGTGTTCAGGTACTCGACCGTGAAGGACTTATGGTCCGGGGTGAACGTGACGCCCGTGCGGCCGACGGCGTTCTCCCCGGCGGTTTCGAAGCTGAAGGTGTCGGCGTCGAAGTGCGTGAGCGGGTACGACTGAGGTTCTGGCCCCAGACGGAGTGTCAGGGTCCCGTCCGAGCCGGCGACGACCTCCGCCTGCCCGTAGTAGTCGCTGCCGTACGTGCCCGTGTAGGTGTCGGCGGCCTTCGCGGGGGTGACATCGGCCGGCGGGCGGGCGTAATCGGCCTTCGACCGGCCTTCGTCCGCCTCCTGCTGGTACAGGGCGTCGACGATCGGGATCCAGTCGCGACTGATTTCGCCGGTCTGCGCGATGTCGAAGAAGTCGAGGGCGACGGCATCGGCCACGCCGACGGGTGCGGTGTTGGTGAGGACGACGATGCCGAGCCGCTCGCCCGGCAGCATCGTCACGTTGGTGTGCGCGCCCTGGGCGAACGCTCCCGTGTGGGAGAGCCTGAGCCGGCCCCCGTCGTCGTAGCTCACGTTCCACCCCAGACCGTAGAAGCCGGTCCGGCCAGCGGGGGCGCTGGGTGGGTTGGCCACCGATTCGGGCCAGTGGGTACGTTCCAGGGCCTCGGCGTCGTCGAGGTCTTTGCCGCCGGCCGACGACGCCGCCTCGGCTCGCTCGCGCGCGGCGGCGACGGCGTCGTGGAGACCGGTGGTGACGAAGGTCCAGTCGAGGTCGGTTGTCCGCACCGACTCCGGCGGCGAGCTCGTCACGACGACGAACGCGGGCTTGGCGACCTCACCGGCGCCGTAGCCGCGCGTGTCGTCCCAGCCGTTCGGCCCGTCGACCACGTCGAAGAGGCGGCGGCCGAGGACGACGGCGCCCGAGCGGGCGGTCCCCTCGCGCAGCACCCGGCGGTCGTCGGGGTCGTCGGAGAACGCCCACGTGTGCAGGGTTTCTCCGCCGGTGCCCAGACCGTTGTCCGGGCCGGGATCGGGTCCGGTGACGAAGCCGTCGAGGGAGACAGAGATGTCAGCGATGATTCGAGTCATACCAGGGCAGACCCGATACGCCGCCGAAACTCATCGCTCACGCATGAAGCGCGAAGCGTGTGGCGGATGGGAAATCGGGAGAACGACGCGCGGGGCGGCATGTCGGCTAACGCGCCACGCGGTGGTGGAGGTAGACGACTTTCGAGCTGAAGGTGCGGGTCTCGACGAGTTCGAGATCCACCCGGCGCTCGTTTCGGGGGAAGTACGGGATGCCGCCGCCCACCAGCACCGGGTAGACCATGGTCCGGTACTCGTCGATCAGCCCCAACGCGGCCGCCTCGGCGGCGAGAGTCGCGCCGCCGATCGCGATCTCGCCCTCTCCCGGCTCGGCTCGCAACCGCCCGATCTCCTCCGCCAGGCCGCCGGAGGCCAGCCGGGCATTGCCCTGCACCGCCGACAGCGTGGTGGAGAACACGACTTTCGGCAGCGGCTTCCAGAGCGCGGTCCACTCGCGCATCGAGTCGTCGAGCGTCGGATCCTGGTCGGCGGTCTCCCAGTACAGCATCGTCTCGTAAAGCCGTCGCCCCAGCAGGTGGACGTCGACCTGTCGAATCTCGTCGATCCAGAAGCGAAAGACCTCCTCGACGGGCGCCGTCCAGTTGAAGTTGCCGTCCGGCCCGACGATGTAGCCGTCGAGTGAGACGCTCATCGAATAGGTCACGCTGCGCATCAGACGCCCTCCTCGGGAACGGGTTCGACAGTATGACCGCCGGACACCGCAGGACTCATCGCGGCTCGCGGGATCCCGTAAGTCGAGTCACCTCTCCGGCAGTGCGACCCCGGGATCTTCCATAATGCCGCGATGACAAAACCCGTTCGCCCATGGACGTCGGCGGGGGAGGAGTTCGTGCTCCGGCACACGCAGCGGATTCCGCGCCGCCGCAGGGAAGCACGGTTCATCATGGAGGCTTACGTGCCCTGTCCGACGGTCAGGTGCAGTGGTGGTCAGGCCGCCAGGCGAGCGCTCGAGCCCGTGGTCGTCCGGCTTGACGGTGGTGCTCTTTGCGTGCGGACAACGCGGAATTCAAGGCAGTTGATGGCGGGGGTGGGCTATGGGAATGGTCGAGGGACTCTGGAAGGCCGGGGAGATGCCGCTCCGTGACGGGCTGTACCGGCCCGACGACACGGGCTTGGAGTTGCATGTCGACGGTCCGGGGGCGTACCACCCCGATGCTGGGCAGCCCATTCCCTTCCGTATCGGAGGACCGTTCGATGTGGCCCAGGCGCTTGAGGAGCACAACACCGATGAGGTGACCACCTCCTTTGAGGACCCGCTACCGGACGGATCAGGATGGATCTCCGGCGGGGGCGGCGGAATGGGCAACATCGGCTACCTCGCCCGTCTCGACGTCGACTCCTCGTTGCGGTGGGTCGCCGTCATGTTTCACTCCAACCCGTTCGTCGGCGTGCGGTACGACAGGATGCGCGCAACGTTCACCAATGACTGGGGGAACCTGCTGACCCTTGATCTCATAACCCCTACTCTTCGCTGACCTGCCCACGGCTCCGGCCCTTGTAGGGCCAACCCGAAGACAGATTCGGGGGAGAGCCCTGGTGATCTCGGGCTCGAAGAGCCCACCCGTCTCATCCGGGCGTGGGGCGTCCGGCCTTCCCGTCAGGCAGCGCCCGCATCCGTAACCGTCGCTACGAGGCGTCCCCCGTCACGCGAGCCAGCACCGCCTCGCGCAGCGCATCAGCGTCGACCTCCAGCGCCGCCAGGACATCGAGGCCGCGGCCTTCTCCCGCGGCCAGCATGCCCAGCAGGATGTGCTCGGTGCCGAACCTGTCCTTGCCGAGTGCTTGCGCCTCGCTCAGCGTTTGTTCGAGTGCCTTCTTGGCATCCGGGGTGTAGGCGGGCCTGGGGTACTGGAAGGCGCCGGGGCCGAAGTTGTTGTCGGCCTGGCGCTGGATCTCCTCCACGTCGATGCCGAGGGACGACAGCGCGTCCTTCGCGGGTTGGCCGCCGGTGGCGGCGATTCCGGCGGCCTCCAGGATGCGTACCGTCTCCTCCCTGGCTCGCGTGAGCTCGACGCCCTGCTCGCGCAACACGTCCCCCGCGGTGCTCTGATCGGTGCCGACCAGGCCGAGCAGCAGGTGCTCCGTACCGATGAAGTCATGGCCGAGAGCGATCGCCTCGTCCTGGGACTGCACCACGGCGTGCCTCGCGCGGTCGGTGAAGAATTCGAACACGTTACTTCTCCTTGCCTTCGGCCTTGCGCCTACTCGCATGCTTCTCGTGCACCGACTGCCGACTGACGTTCAGGGACGTGGCGATGCTCTGCCACGACCAGTTCTGGTCGCGGGCGTTGTCGACGTGGACCCGCTCGAGTTCCTCCAGGAGACGCCGCAGGGCGACGACGGCCTGTAGTCCCACCGCGGGGTCCTTGTTGGTGACCTGTCCGGCCAGCGAGGCCGGTGTGTCCTCAGCTCCCATGCCTGTCAGGGTTCCCTGACACTGAAGCAATGTCAAGTAACCCTGACAAGGCGGGGAAACTGGAGCCCTGAACCGAGAGGCAAGCGGGCAGCCGCGCTGGTTGCGAATGGCCGGCGAGGAGGTGAGGCGAGGCGAGGTCAGGCCAGAGGGGGCTGCTATTGGTCAGTTCGTGGCAGCTCGGGGAGGACGAACGCTCCGGGCGTGTAGAAGCTGAGATTGATGCGGGCTCCCGGCGCGGTGACGGGTTCGGCGAGGCAGGTCGTGAGCCGGCCGGCTCCGTGAACGGCGTGGCGTACGGGCAGCTCGGAACCGTCGAAATAGGGGATGGGGGCCGCCGCATGCTCGAGATAGAGCGGTCCGGCCACGGGGTCGTTGAGAACGTCGTACGCGAGACGACCGAGCGCCCGGTTCTCCGGGCATAGCTCCACGCTGTGCTTCAGGTGAGGCGTTATGGCCGGCACCCAGTGGGTCTCCCACTGCATCAGGACGTCGGTGCGGGCCTCGGGGTCCAGAAGTATCCAGCGCATGACGTTGGCGGGGGCCTGGCCGCGGGGGAAGAGGCGCCGGAAGGCCTCGTTGTGTACGACGATGTTCCATTCGGCGTCGTCGACGTACGCCAACGCACCGTGGATGTGGTCGGTGACCCGCTGCCACGCTCCGGCGATGGACGTCCCCGAGCTGCCGTGCAGGGCATGGGGTGGGCTCTCCTTGCGGGTGATCATCCACAGGAACGCCCACTCCTGCTCGTCCAATCGCAGCGTCCTCGCGACCGAGGTGAGGAGGTCGGCCCCGGGGGCGGCGAGTTGACCGTTCTCGAACCGATTGTACGTACCCGGGGTGCGCGTGAGCAGGACGTCCATCTGCCCCTGACTCAGACCGGCTGCTCGCCGACCGGGACCAGGCCGTCGCTCGGGGAATCCCAAGCTCACGGGGTCGATCGCGGCTCGGCGCGCCTGAAGTATCCCCTTGAGGCGGCCTCGGTCACTGGCCGTCAGCTTCATTCGGCACCTTCCACTCGGGCTGCGCCCGGGCGGCAGCCGGGGCGGCCCGATTATCTGCACTCACAGACCCTGGAAAGGATGATCACACCGCGCGAGACTCACCTCCGGGTCACCCGCTGCCCCTGCCGCGGGAGTGCTGGGGGTGTCGGCGGCCGTCGACGTCAGTCGACAAATCCATCCCGCTCGAGGGGTCCCGGCGGCGGAGTCGCACGACATCGGCGTTCGGCGATCCACACCGCCGATCGGCGGCCGGATCGGCAACCGTAAGGTGTGCGGGCTTGTCGGGCAGGAGTTGAGCCGGCGGAGGTCATCGCACGACGTCCGCTCCGCCGGTGCCCGGTCCCAGAACACGTTCCACCTCCCTGGCGCCGTTCCTGACAGGTGCGTGCCAAGGGGCCGACAGACAAGACTTCCTGGAGATCACCTTCATGTATCCGAGGCCACGCCGACGACGCGTGCTCGCTGCAGTTCCCGTGCTGATGGTCGGCGCGCTCCTGTCGCCGGCGGCGACCGCGAGCGCCACCCCCGCGGCACCCGAGGTTCCGGAGCCTGCCCGCATCGACTTGGTTCTCGACCTGTCCGGTTCGATGAACGAGAACGACGCCGGCGGCCAGACTCGCCTCGCCGCCGCAAAGCAGGCGGTCAGCCGCATCATCGACACCGCCCCCGAACAGGCCCCGCTGGGCCTGCGCGTCTAAGGCGCCACGTATGCCGGAGAGGACAAGAAGCAAGGCTGCGCCGACACACAGCAGGTCCTGCCGGTCACGCCGATGGACCGGGCTGCGCGGGCCGACGCCAAGAAGCTGGTCGCGGGCTTCAAAGCGGTCGGGTTCACACCGATCGGCGTCTCGCTCCGCGAAGCCGCCAAGGACCTCGGCACGAGCGGCAAACGCCGCATCGTCCTGGTCTCGGACGGCGACGACACCTGCGCCCCGCCGCCTCCGTGCGACGTGGCACGCGAGCTCAAGAAGCAGGGCATCGACCTGGCCGTGGACGTGATCGGGTTCCGGACGCCCTCTCGGCACGTGCGCAGCTGAAGTGCATCGCCGACGTGACCGACGGGTCGTACGCGGACGCCGAGGACGCCGACTCGCTGACCGACAATCTGAGCACCCTGTTCCGCAAGGCGTGGCGGACGTACCACGCCACCGGAAAGCCGGTCCAAGGCTCCCTCAACGGCTGCCAGGACGCGCCGCTGGTCACGCCCGGCCAGTACCTGGACCAAGTTCACCGGGGGACGCGACCTCTACTACAAGGTCAAGAAGCGGCCGGACCAGCGGCTCCAGGTGAGCGCCACCGCCGTCGCCGAGGAGGGGTACTCGCGCGGTTCCATCATCACCGTTGCCGCCGGCCCTGCGGGCGACGGCAAACCCCGTGACTGGCTGCGGGAGTTCGAACAGTCGATGGGGTGGGCGAACATCATCTCCACCGGAGGTCGCAGCAAGCCCGGAGCAGGCAACGAGAAGCCCGCGCCGGACGACACCGGCTGCATCGTGGTCGAGAACCAGGTCACTCGGTCCGGCGACAGGCCGATGCCCGTCGAGCTTCTCGTCGGCATCGCGGACAAGACGACCCAGGGGGCCGGCGAGCGGACTCCGAAGCCCCGTACCGGAGCCGACGCCGAAGGCGGCTTCTCCTTCA
The DNA here is from genome assembly GCF_014648195.1 of Streptomyces purpureus. GTDB lineage: Bacteria > Actinomycetota > Actinomycetes > Streptomycetales > Streptomycetaceae > Streptomyces > Streptomyces purpureus. Next base: position 38,624 of record NZ_BMQQ01000032.1, on the reverse strand, counting down.
ACAGCGCCACCCCGATCGGACCGGGCACCCACCGCCAGTCCATCGCCGTCGGCGAGGCACCCTTCTGGCGGGTGGAGGTGAAGGCGGCCAGAAACTGACGGTCAAGGCCGGCGTGGACATCCCGAACGACTTCCCCAACTCGGCCACCAGCGGGTGGAGCGTCACCGTCTACAACGCCCAGCGCGAGTCGACGCAGTGCAACGAGGACCTCCGCACCGCCGAGCTCTTCACGGGCAGGACCGGGCACTTCGAGCGGGTCTGCGGGCCCTGGGACGTCACCGAGCAGGACGACGCGAAGAGCCCCGACTTCAAGGGATACGACGTGCCCGGCACGTACTACATCCAGGCGCAGGTCGCCGAGCCGCACGCCAAGGCGAAGGGCATCGTCGTACCGATCTCGCTGACCGTGGACATCTCCGGGACACCGCGCTCCGGAAAGAGCCCGGTGTTCTTCTTCGGCGACGACGCCGCCCACGTCCCCTCGCGGTCCGGCGCGACCGGCACCGGCGAACAGGCCGGGACCGGCGGCACAACGGCTGCCGCGAAGGCCGACGACTCACCCCTCGGCAAGCGCGCGCTGCCGGCCGGTATCGGCGCCGGCGTCCTCCTGCTCGGCGGCATCACCTTCTACGCCCTCAGGCGCCGCAGGGCAGCCTGACCCCCGGCGCTTGGCCAGGTGGAAGGACCTGGCCAAGCGCTCCGGTAGGCGTAGGGCGTCCCCGGTGCGGGCCGGCCCGGTCGCCGCCCGCGGTCCAAGACTCCTTCGTCCGCCCCGCCAGGCCCCCAGCAGCTCCCGGGGCACCGCTGACCGTCGGCCCAGAGCGGCCGCGCAGGACCCGTTCCGTAGCGAGTCGTACGCTGCCCACCCCCCGTCGGCACCTCCACCTGCTGGCCCGACGTACGACAACGTGGGCATGCCTCGCGCGAGTGCGGGCTGCGTACCGATGGTGGGCGGGCCGCGGCGGGCTGGCCGCCTCGTCGCCGTCGCCGTCGCCGTCGGGCGCGGTGCCGACGGCAGGCCGCGCATGCGACTCCGATGCATGGGCGCGCGCCGCTCAACGGCTTGACTGAGGTCGTGACTCTCAGTGACGGGTTAGTTCGAGTGGCGCAGGCCGCAGGGGCGCTCGCTGCGGAGGACGGGAAGGGCCGGCAGTCGACTCCTCCCGTCAGAGTGCTATGCCCGTATTGCGTAGATATTCTGGTGGATGTGATCGAGTCTGGACGGCCGCGGCTTCGTCGGCGCTACGGCCGGGGGAGGCTCGTGCGGCTGTCGCCCGTCTTTTTGACCGTCGTGATCGCCAGCCTGGCCTACGCCACTCCGCCGGAGATGGCCTTCAGCCGCCTCCTGCCCGCGGCGCCGGCCCTGGCGGCCGCCATGTGGCCGGTCCTCCCCACCGTCCTGCTCGGGACGGTCTGCCTCTTTCTGATGATCGGCCTCAGCCTCGTCTTCCCCGATCTGGGAACGTGGTGGACGGCCGCGGGGATCGTCGCGGTCACCGTCGCCGCCGCGTACGGAAGCCACCTCCGGCTCCAGCGGGAGCGCACCCTCTTCCAGGTACGGCTCGTCGCCGACGCGGCGCAGCAGGTGGTGCTGAGCCCTATGCCGCGCCGCTTCGGGAACGTGGAGATCGAGTCGCTGTACATCGCGGCCGCGGCGGAGGCCCGCATCGGCGGGGACTTCTACGAGGTGGTCGACACGCCGTACGGAGTCAGGCTGCTCATCGGTGACGTGCGGGGCAAGGGCCTGCCGGCCGTGGGGGCGGCCGCGGCGATCGTCAACGCCTTCCGAGAGGCTGCGTACGGCGAGAGGGACATGGTCGACATCGCACGCAGGCTCGACGCCAGCAGCACCCGATACAACGCCGCATTTCCCCCCGACGGGCCGATGGAGCGCTTCGCCACCGCCCTTCTCGCCGAGATCCCGCACGAGGGCAGACGCATCGACATCCTCAACTGCGGACACCCCCCGCCGCTGCTGTGGAACAGCAGCAAACTCCGTGTCCTCGAGTCCGCCACGCCCTCGCCCCTGCTCAGCCTCGCGGAGCTGATCGGCGACCATTACAACGTCGACACCTTCGACTTCGCTCCCGGCGACCTGCTGCTCCTCTACACCGACGGGATCGCCGAGGCCCGTGCCCGCGACGGCGAGTTCTTCCCGCTGGCAGCTTGGATGCGTCGACAGCCCCCGACACCGCCCCGCGAACTGCTTTCGGCTCTTCACCACGACCTCCTCCGCTACAGCAGGGGACGCCTCGACGACGACATCGCTGCCCTCGCCGTACGCCTCAGTGAGCGCTGAGGCGGGCGTCCCAGGGGGCGGCCGTCCGAACAGCCAACACGGTGACGTGATGACGTCGGTGCACTTAGCAGAGGGCCTTGGGCCATGGCCACCGCGACCCTGAATGTGCCGAGCGGGCTGCTGGCCATATCCGGACCGGACAACGACTTCGACGAAGGGCCCGCCGTCACGGTGGCTGTCCCGCCGGGGGAGTACGTGCTCGAAGAAGCGCTGGTCCGCGTCGGGTACGACTGTGAGTGGAGCCAGGGCTGGGTGACCCGTACGGACACCACTGCGGTCCGGCTGCGTGTCGGCGAGACCCTCGCCACGTCGTGGGAGATGGCCCTCGGGCCGGATGACGACCCCCGGCTGCTCGGGGAGAACGAGATCTTCGGCTTCAGTACCGACGGTGCGACCGGCTGCTTCGCCGATGCCGGCGCCTGGGAGCCGCTCCACCGTCTCTTCGAGCGACACCTTGTCCACGGGGAGCCGGGAGCCGGGGAGGACATCTCCGACTCCATGTACCTGCTGCGTACGCGGGACGAGGCGTCGGGCGGCGAGCTGGTCGCCTTCGCGACGACCGGCGACGGTACCTACCCCGTATGGGTGGGGCGTTCCGCAGACGGGAACGTGGCCGAGGTGGTGGTGCTGGTGGAAGGGATGCCGACGGTGCTGCAGAACGGCAGTGCCGACGGTGCGGAGGCGTCGCCGGCTTGAGACCAGGTCTGAGGCCGGGTGTGAGACTGAGCTGGGTCACGGTCAGAAAAGGGACCCTGCGCAGCACTCGGCCTCTCTCCGGCCGCACCTCAAGCCCTACCGATACTGCTTTCTGTACTCTTCGCCCACCGGGCCGAGGTCTCAGAACGGGGTGCCGAAGAACCCGGCGAGGGTGCTCAGGCCGAGGAAACCCACGATCAAGAGGATGATCAGCGGCGCCCATCGCCCTGTGCCGTCGGCGCGGACCGCCTTGCTGGGGTCACGCGGGTCGTAGCTGACCTCGAGACTGTGGCGGCCGCTCATGTCGTGTAGAACTTCAGCGTGTTCCCGCCCAGGTCCGAGTACAGGTACAGGCTCGGCTGGGCGGCGTCGTGGGCGTGGTCCGCGGTCACGGTGATGCCATGCCGGGGCAGCCTCCAGGGTCTGATGGCCGCCGGGACCGCCATCGCGGCCGCGATCGTGACGGGTCGGCGGCCGCACCCTCACCTCGGAGACATCGGTGCACGGCCGGGCCCTGGGGGCTGGGGTCGTCACCGCCCGGCTCGGAGACTCCGTCCACGTCCTCGCTGCTCTCCTGCCCGTCCCGACCGATCCCGGCAGAGTCCGGGTTCGCGTCCTCACGATGGTCGCGATCCGCCCGCCCCTGCGTCCCGGCGGCCGGGCGACTCGCGTACCGCTGAAAGTCCTGGCAAGGGCAATGAACCGGGGAGCCCTGTGGAGCACTGCCAAGGACGTTGCGAAAGACGGCCCCGTCTGGCATTACGGCCGGTACGAGCCGCGCCCCCGACTGGCCAAGGGTGACGGCCCCATCGGACCCCTGCGCCGCTGGGCAAGCCAGTTCTACCCGGACCCGGGGGCGGCGTAGACCGCACCGGTCGGATCGAGTACCCGGCGGCGGGTTCCAAGGCTCCGGGGGGTGACACGAAGTGGCGGTGGGGCGGCGTGTCCCGCTCTCCCGGTTCGTCCACAGCACGCACAGCACAGCACAGCACAGCACAGCGATCGCGGAGCAGGGAGCTGAGCATGGCAGTGTCGAGGCAGGTACCGGTCGCGGTCATCGGGATCGGGTGCCGCTTCCCGGGCGGGGTGGAGTCGGCTGCGGGGCTGTGGAACCTTCTGCTGGAGGGCAGGGACACGGTCAGCCGGGTCCCTGCGGACCGGTGGGACGCCCGGCGCCTGAAAGCGTTTCAGCACCCGGATGACGCCGAGCGCTACGACCGCGGCTGCTTCCTCGACGGGGACATCTGGGCCTGGGAGCCGGAGGCCCTGTCAGTGGCGATGCTGGAAGCGGCCACGGTGGATCCGCAGCACCGGCTGCTGCTGGAGACCGCGTGGGAGGCGACGGAGCACGCCGGGGTCCCGGCCGCCCGGCTGCGGGGGTCGCGCCCAGGGGTGTACCTGGGCATGTACGCGGCCGACAACCTGCTGCGGGACGCCCGGCCGGTGGAGGACTGTCCGGACGTCGTCTACGCCTTCGGGAACTTCCCCGCCAACGCGGCCGGGAGGGTGGCCTTCGCCATGGACCTGCGCGGGCCGGCGATGGTGGTGGAGACGATGTGCTCCTCCGGACTGGTCTCGGTGCATGTGGCGTGCAGTGCCCTGGCAGCAGGTGACTGCGATGCCGCGCTGGCCGGGGCGGCGTTGCTGATGCCATCGCCGGAGTGGTTGCACTACGAGGCCGAATGGCTGCTGTCGCGCAAGGGCCGGTGCTACGCCTTTGACGAGCGTGCGGACGGATACGTGCGCGGTGAGGGCGCTGGTGTGGTGCTGCTCAAACGGCTGCAGGACGCGGTCCGCGACGGTGACCGGGTGCTGGCGGTGATCCGGGGCTCGGCGGTCAACGCGGACGGGCAGTCCGAGCGGATGACTGCTCCGTCCACGCTGGTCCAGCAGGACGTGTTCCGTGCCGCGGTGGCCCGTGCCGGGATCGACCCGGGCACGGTGGGTCGGGTGGAGGCACACGGGCCCGGCACCTACGTCGGCGACCCGATCGAGTACACGTCGATCAACACGGTCTACGGGCGGGGTCAGGGGCGGTGTGCGCTGGGGTCGGTCAAGACACACATCGGGCATTCCGAGCCGGCCTCGGGCCTGGCTGGGCTGATCAAGGCGGTGCAGTGTCTGCGCCACGGGCAGATCCCACCCAATCAGAACTTCGCGGCCTGGCATCCCTCCATCCCCACCGGCTCCGGTTCACGGCTGTTCGTGCCGACCGATCTGGTCGACGCGTGGCCGGTGCCGGATGCGGTCCGTCCGGCGGCGGTGTGCTCGTACGGAATCTCCGGGACCAATGCCCACGTGCTCCTGGAAGAGGCGTCGAAGCCCGCGCGGCGACCCACCTCGGGCCCGCGGTACACCATCCCCGACCGGCGCTTGACGGGCGACAAGGCTCAGCAGCGCGTGTTCGTTCTGTCCGCGGCCTCCCCGCCGGCGCTGCGGATCGCGGCGACACGGCTGGCTGACTGGCTGGACGGTCCGGGCGGGCAGGTGCCGCTCAGGGACGTCGCCCACACCCTGGCACTTCGCCGCTCGCCGGCCGGCGAGCGGCTGGGTGTGGTCGCCTCGTCCCGTGCGAGCTCGTAACGGTGCCACTCGGACAGAGCCTCACCCCCGAGCACCTCCAATCTGCTGATCCGGCCGGCGTGGTGCTCGTAGTCGATCAGGATGACAACCGCCCCCTGGATCCGCGGACGGCCGCGGACCGCGCGATGCGTACCCTCGAGGCGATCCGGCTGCTCGACGAGCTGCCGCAGGCGTGCAGGCTGTGGGTGGCCCGGCCCGGTGAGCACGTGGACCCGACGGTCGACGCCCTGCGCGGGGTACTGCGCACTGCCGCCTACGAATGCCCGAAGGTGGCCGCCAGCCTGGTGGAGTTCTCCGACTCCACACAGCCCGCCGCGCTCGCCCGCACGCTCCTTCACGACGGGCCGCCCATCGAGTGCGCGTGGCAGGGCACCGGGTTCTCCGTCCTTCGACTGGTTCCCGGGGCCCCGGAAACCACCGTCACCTCCCCTCCGGAAGCCCTGGTACGCCCCGACGGCTCCTACCTGATCAGCGGGGGGCTGGGCGGTCTGGGGCTGCTGACCGCGGCCTGGCTGGTCGGGAAGGGGGCGGGACGCATCCTGCTGCTGGGCAGGTCCCTGCCCTCCGCCGAGGCTCGCGCGAAGGTGGAAGAACTACGCAAGGCAGGAGCGGACGTCGAAGTCATTCAGGGCGACATCGGTGTGGCCGGGATCGCGGAGAAAGCGGTGCGGAAGGCGATGTCAGCCCGATTGCCGCTGCGGGGTGTCTTCCACTGCGCCGGCCAACTCCACGACGCGACCATCGCCCGCATCGAACGCCCGATTCTCGACACCACGTGGCGAGGCAAGGCAGAAGGGGCCTGGGCGCTACACCGAGCCACCACCGGACACGAACTGGATCATTGGGTGCTGTTCTCCTCCGTTGCCTCCCTGCTGGGCTCGCCGGGGCAGGCGGTGCACGCTGCCGCGAACGCGTGGCTGGACGGGCTCGCCGCGTGGCGGCGGGCGCAGGGCCTGCCCGCGACCTCGGTCCAGTGGGGCGCATGGAGTCAGGTGGGCGCCGGGCAGGGCATGGCCGAGCGGGGCGTTGCGATGATCTCGCCCACCGAGGGCGTCGACGCACTGGAGCGCATTTTGGGTGCCGGGTACCCTCTTGTCGCCTACTCTCCGATCGACCTGGCCCAGTGGACCGCCCCGTACCCCGGCGCGGCCCGCTCGGCGCTGTTTGCCCGGCAGTTGGGGGACCGTCAGGGGAAGGACAGCGGCTCCAGTCTGCCGCGCGCGTTGCGGGAGTCAGCAAGCGACGCTGAACGCCAGGTTCTGCTGGAAGACCACATCACGGACTGCGTACGCGAGATCCTCGGCGGCACCAGCCTGCGCATCACTCCCCGCACTTCTTTGGTCACACTCGGCCTGGACTCGCTCAACGCGGTCCGGCTCAGGGTGATGCTGGAGAACTCGCTAGGGATGAGCATCGACGGCGGCATCCTCTGGACGAAACCAACCGCTGCGGGCCTCACAGACTGGATCATGCACCGCATGGGCTACCGGGAGGAGCAGCCGGCATGAGCAACGGGGCACTGAACGTCGCTGCCGGATGGGGCTTCGGCAATACAGTGATTGCCCCGCTCGCCGGCGTAGTAGCGGCGGTACTGGGCGTGTGGGCAGTGCGCGAGGCACGGCAGGGCAGGACGGCACTGGCTGTGCTGATGGGCGCCGGCGTGGCGTCGACCTTCACGGATTCCGCAGTGCGTCTGCTGAGCGGACTGACCTTCACCCCGTCCGAGGAACACCCTGCGCTCTATCGGGCGTTCGGCATCGACACCCTGCAGCTGCGCGCCAGCCAGATCAACGGCTGCGGTTTCTGCGTCGACGTCCACACCAAGGACGCCGCGGCCGCCGGTGAGACGTCGGCCCGGCTGAACCTGGTCGCCGCCTGGCGCCACTCCACCGTGTTCACCGAGGCCGAGCGGGCCGCGCTGGCCCTCGCGGAGGAGGGCACGCGCATCATCGACGGCTACGAGGGTGTCTCCGACGAGACCTGGGCCCAGGTGCGCAGGCACTACGACGACGACCAGGTCATCGCGCTGGTCTCCCTGATCGCCGTGATCAACGCGACCAACCGGCTCGGCGTGATCCTCAACAACCGGGGCGGCGACTACGAGTCCGGCAATCTCGCCACCCTCGCCGTCTGATCACCATCGATGCCGCTGAGCCGGCCCTCGGTCGTTCGATCAGGGCCGGCTTGGGGCTCGCTGACATTTCAGGGTGAGACATACGGTCGGCGTCCACGGCCGGGCGGACAACGCGGCTGTGTGGGCGAACTGGCGGATCGCGTGGTGGGGGGCGAGGCAGGCCCCGCAGTTCCTGCCCGCCACGCCGGCGGTGTGCGGGATCTGATCGGGCCGCGGGGGTCGAGGTGGTTCTTGATCTTGTCGAAGGCATCGACGTACTGGACCGCCTCGCGTACACGAACCGCGGAGACAAACCAGGCCGACGGACGCGATCCAGTGAGACTCGCCGTCATTCAGTCGAGGCGTCCGACAGCGAACCCAGTCGTTCAGGCTTCCTTGTCAGCGAACCTGGTCGCTCTTCGGCCCGATGCCTTTGGTCCTGGTCGGAGTTCCGTCGGGGGCGAACGT
>NZ_BMQQ01000032.1:0-30436 GCF_014648195.1 Streptomyces purpureus | reverse complement strand
TCGTGGAAGGTGAAGGCGTGCGGCGCGGAGCCGTGGTCGTGGAGGTGCTCCAGCCTGGAAACCCCGTCCCGCCAGGTGGGTATCACGCCGTCGGCGACCCACCAGAACACGTAATTTGGGTGCGGTGTCCTCTCGAACCAGTCGTAACGCCTGTTCAGCGCCTCACGGTGCAGACCGGTGTACACGGCCTCGAAGGCGGGGCGCAGGTCGGTCCAGAGCGAGAGGGTCGTGGCCAGGGCGGTGGTTTCGGCACTGCGGCCTTTGCCGTACCAGGTCGGTACGGCGAACTCTCCCCATGCACCCCAGTCCGCCTCGAAGAGCTCGCCCCGGTCACCGTCTACAGCTTCAGCACGCCCGAGGTATCCGGGGTGCTGACCGATCTTCCGGTAGACGGCCTCACCGATGTCGTAGAACTCGCGCGTGAGAGGGGCGGGATCGGCGAGAGGTGACTTCAGGACGCCGAATGTGTACAGAGCAAGATGGGGCATGCGTCTCTCCCTGGTTGGGGCTGCTTGGCGTGGACCCGGTTCGGTGGCTTACGCATGGGGGCGAGGGTTCGTGGTTCGTGACCGACTCATCCCGTCGCGGCCGGCCCAGCCTGAAGGAACCCCTGTGCGACCGGGGGCGACCACCGAAGACCAGATGAAGGTAGCTGCCTCAGCGGGCCCTGTCGAAGTTGCGTTTTCCCCGTTCAAGTGGCCTCGTGTAACAGGTCCTTGCGGGATCTGGGGCGGTGTCGGTGCCTGCCGTCGTGGAAGTCCGCATAGGCCCGGCAACTGCGGAGGAGCAGCATCGACAGGTCCGCTCAAGCTGCTGGGCCGGGGGGCGCGGGCGGCGTCGACTGGGTTGGATGAGGCCGCCCTCAGGCAGCGGGCGGAGCAAGCCGACGCCGGGCTCGGGGCGCGTGGCGGCGTACAGCGCGTACGGCTGCCACGGCGGGCCCGTGTCGGGATATCGGTGGGCGAGCCCGGCCGCTTCGACGGCCAGCAGAGTGATCTGATGTGTCCGTACGTGGTCGGGGTGGCCCGTCAGCTGCCCGAACGCGTCGTGACCCACGACCAACTCGGGCTTGAAGTCGCGAATGTGGGCGACGAGGTGGCCGACTGCTTCGTCGAGGGAGGCGTCGACGAGCCAGGGCCGGCCGGGGGCCGCCTCGGGGTTGCGGGCATCGTTGTAGCCGAGCAGGCGGGGGACTCCGGCGCCCAGGACTGCCAGGGCTTCGGCGATTTCAGGTGCCCTGCGGCTGTCCGGCGCCCAGGTGGCGATTACGACGGTGGTGCGGCGCCAGCGGCGTGATGCTGGTCGATGACGCCGCCGGTGAGCAACGACTCGTCGGCCGGGTGTCCGAACACGGCACGGGGGTGCTGCTGGGCTTCGGTGACGAGTCGGGTGAGGACGTCGGTGCGGGGGAAGGTGGCGTCGTTGTCGAGGAGGAACAGCCACTCGGCCGGGTCTGGTTCCCGGCCGAGGGAGTCGGCGTCGGCGTTACGGCTCCCGGGGATCCCGACGTTCTCCGGCAGGCGGACGGTGAGCGCGCCGGGCGGCACGACTTCGGGCTCGCATCCGTTTCCGACCACGCACACCCGCACGTCGAGGCGCAGCGTCATCTCGCCGTTGCCGCAGCGGACGTCCAGGACGCGGACCGGCCGGGCCGGGAGTTCGGCGAGGAGCCGGCGCTCGACCAGGTCGTGGCGGAGTCGGCCCCGCGCGCTGTCGGAGTGGGCGGGTGTACGCGGCGCCCACGGTGTCGAACCCGTCGAACCCGGTCACCGTGACCACCCGAGTTCCGTGTAGACGCGGCCGGCCCGAATGCCTTCGATCGCGGCGCGGGTGTAGGAGACGATCGGCTCGGGCAGGTCCTTGGCGCTGCACCACTGCCAGGCGACGCACTTGTCCGGCTCCCGCAGCTGCGGTGTGCCCTCCCAGTGGCGGGCGCGGAAGAAGAGCTGGACACGGGGCGGGTCGGTGGGCCGGTCCTTCATGTGCAAGGTGTGGACGAGCTCGACGTCGGCCGGGTCGATCACGAGCCCGGCCTCCTCGTACGCCTCCCGCACGAGGCACGCGGTCGCCGCCTCGCCCTCGCAATGGCCCGCGAGGACGTGCCAGCAGCCGCCGCCGTACGCTGAGTCGGGGTGCCGCAGGCCCAGCAGGACCTGGCCGTCGCGTTCCAGATAGAGGTGGACGCCGACCACGTTCAGCACGGTCCCGGACGGCGCCTGTGCTGGAACGGTCGCCGCGACGCGCGTCGGCCCGTCGGCGAGCGCGGGGTGCTCGGCGGCGTGCCGCTCCAGCAACGTCCGGGTCGACGGCAGCATCGTCATGCAGGGGAACTTCTCGGGCCGCACCCAGGCGAGCATCACGCCCTCTGTGAGGGGCAGAAGGGCCGGGGCGCCGTTCCAGCGGCCGGTGAACAGCTGGATCGGCACGCGCGTTCCGTCGGTGCCGGTGACGTACTCGACCGCGTACGGCTCCAGGCCCGCGACGGTCAGGCCGGCCTCCTCGCGTAGCTCCCTGCTGACCGTGTCGAGCAGGGTGCGGTCCTGCGGCTCCCGGCCGCCGCCGAGCAGCGACCAGCAGCCGGGCTCCCAGATCCACGGCTTGTTGGCGTCCCGTAGGTGCAGCAAGTACCGGCCGTGGCCGTCATGGATGATCGCGGACGCGTTCACCGGCTCGGGCTGTCCGTCCAGCTGCGGGTGGAGGAGTTTCGCCCGCAGGGTTGGTGAGGTGACCTTATGCATCGGTAACCACTGGGCGCCGGACACCTCCTCGCTCTGCAGGGTGATCGTCGGCGGGTTGTCGTCGGCGAGGTAGAACACGTATCGGAAGTCGACGTGCTGGTGGGCCGGTTCGCCCTTGGACGGGTTGGAGTCGAAGTCGTGGATGTCGATGTCGTGGGCGGACGCCACCGGGTTCGTCGTCCTGCCCCGCCGCCCGACTGACGGTCTTGATCGTGAGACGGAGGTGCTTCTTCGTCCAGTCGACGAGTCGTCCAGCGTAGGCGGAGTCTCACTTCCTCGTGCCCCCGCACCAGCGCTCTGGCCGGGGACACTGGCGATGTTCCTCCCAGGCCGGTCCCCGCGCCCTGGGGGACGAGACCACCGTCGCCTCCGTCCACGGCCGTTGTTCATATGAACGGGAGGGCACCTGGGGGCCGGGGGTTGCTTGTTCGAACCGGGTCAGGCCTGACGCAGACTGGAAGGGTCCAGCAGCCGTGTTCGCGCCGCGGCGCGTACCTCGGGCGTCTCCATCGGATCATCGCGGAGTATGGCGATCCGTGCCAGGGTCTCCGGGCTCGCGGGTGCTGCGGTGACCCCCAGCAGCCGCGCGTTCTCCTCGCAGTCCCAGAGGGACTCTGCGTGCACGTGGTCCAGGCCGTCACTGTTGATGGCGGCGAGTACCTCCAGGTACGCAGTCCGCTCATGCGAGTGCGGGGTGTGCAGCCAGAAGCGCCTCAGGTAGGGCACAGCGCCGGCGGCGTCGGGACCGAACCGTGCCAGGCGCCGGGCCGTCCGATCGGGGCCGCACCAGGTCCGCGCCGCCCATTGCTCTGCGAGTTCCTCTACGAGTCCCGGCAACGCCTCGGGCCTCGGATGGTCGGCCAGGACATCGGCTCCCAGCTGCGCCAGCCATGCACGTTCGTCCTGCGCCCAGCCGTGCGCTGCCGGTACGGCGGCGGTGCCGAGGCGCTCAACGGCCCGCCTGACAAGGGGCAGGGGGCGGCGACCATCCGGGGTGCCCAGCAGGGGGACCAGCGGGATCAGTTCCTCAGAAGGCTCTCGGCTGTTCAGCGCACGCAGAGCGTCGAACTTCGTGGCGTCTTCCGTGCCGGAGTCGGCGAGCAGGGTGAGGAGGTCTGCGGTGCTGAGCCTGGTCAGTGAGGGCCGCGTGACGGACGGGCGGCTCTGTACTTCGATCCCGAACCGTGTCCACGGCTCGCAGAACCACGGAAGCTCCGCTTCTCCGCCGATTCGAGCACGTGCGACGTCACCGAGGTCTTCCCACCACTCTGCCGGCCAGCCGGCTGATACCGACTCCAGCACCCGGACCCAGTGATCACCTCTCCGGACATACGCCCGAAGCCCCTCCCGGGCCTCGTCCGATCCGGCGAGAGCCAACAGCTCCAGAACATCACAGGCCCGCAAACAGGAATCCTCGTCCCCCATCAGCTGATCCACGATCGGCGCGGGGGACAGCTCCAGGTCCCTGACCAGCCGCGCCAGGTACACAGAGCGATCGTCGGTCCCGTCCCATCGCCAGTCACGGAGGATCCCGTCGTACACGAACACAGCGGCAACCTGCGGGTCCTGGAGCGCGCGCACCGCGCCCAGGCCACGCCCCCGTTGCAGCAGGCCCTCGACGGAGTCGGGGTGGGCGTATGTCATCTCGTACTCACCAGTCATTACGCGGAACCCTGCCCGACTTGGCCACCTATCCGCCAGGGGATATCGGTCAGGTCCTACTGGACGGCCGTCTGGTCGAACACGCCCAGCCCTTCGACGAGGCGGGTGTGCTGTCGGAACTCGGGTTCGGGCTCAATTTCCGTGGACCATGCACTCTGAGTGACGGTTGTCGGCAAGTAGGCACCGGGGAAGTTGCCCGGTTTTGACCCGGACCGGTGCGGTGTGGCGGACAGTTCGACCGTGGAAGAAGTGGTGCTCCGGCTGAAGGAGTTGCTGCTCCCGTCGATTACCGACGTGGCGGTGCTATCCATCGCCGTGAACGACCAGGCGGTGCACATAGAGGCCCGAAGCACGGCGGGGGGCATCTGTCCCGGATGCGGGAACTGGTCACGGCGGATTCACAGCTCCTACCTGCGCTTTCCCGCTGATGTGCCCAGCGGAGGCAGACGGGACGCTCTCTGCTTACGTGTCCGCAGGTTCCTCTGCCCGGTCATCTCGCGCCGGAGGCGGACCTTCGCCGAACAGCTGCCAGGGGTGACCCGTCGGTACGGCCGACGGACCGAACGCTTGCGGTCGACGCTGGCTGCGGTCGGCCGTGCGCTCGCCGCCGGGCGGGTGTCCGCATGGCGAGCGTGTTCGGCGTGTCCGTGAGCCGCCAAACTTTTGGCCGACGCAGCCACCCCCGGGAGACCTGCTCCACGGGCAGGGCAGGGCCGGCCATCCAAACTCGACACCTTCAAGCCTTACTTGGATGACCGCTGGAACCAAGGCTGCACGAACGCCTCGACGGTGTGGGGAGAGATCGCGCCGCTCGGCCATCAGGGCAGCTACCAGCGCGTTCGCGCCTACTTCCGGGAGAAGCGGCTCTCAGCAGGCTATGTGCTCACCGTTCTTGAGAGTCAATCCCGGGAGACTCAGCCAGGGCCAAGCCATGGCCAAGCCAGGGCTGTCCCGGGTGGTGACCGCGCTGATCGCGCACCACGGAACGACTTTCGAACGTCCCAGGCCACGTTCGGTGAGACCCGTGGAGTGAATCTGCACTCCCATGACACAGCTGCGGAACGCGCCCCAGGCACGACCTGCCAGACTCACGGTGGAGATGACCACGCCTGCAGGATCGGCGGCCTCCCCGCTGCTGATCAGCATCCCGGCGCCTATCAGCGAAAACATGCCTCCCACTATGAACAGAGCTATGCGCTTCCCGATCTGCAGAGGGTCTGGGGCGGTATCGGGGGGCGGTGTAGTGGACTCCATGGCCCCGACCCTGAGCCGAAGATCGTACGCTCCGGGGGCGTTTCACCGTCAGAAGATCAGCGACAGAGCCGGTGAAAGTGCTCAGCTCGGCATCCAGCAACGTGAGGCCGGAGGAACCGGGCAGGCCGCCGGGTGCGACGATCCAGCCATGTCTGAGGACTTGTCGCGCTGGTATCGGGGCCGCCTGATCGTGGGGCCGTTCAGGCTGTTCAAGGCCGGTGAGCTTGAAGATCTCGAACGGGAGATCGGACTGCCCCTGCCATCCTCGTATCGCTCCTTCCTGGAAACAGGGGGCGGAGGAAGCCTGATGTATTCAGTGCGTCTGCCGGCTTGTGAGCCGGAGCCGTTCCAGAGCTTCGACGACCTCTATCCGCTCGGCCGTGACGACGATGGCGAATACGGCTGGGGCACCTTGCTCGGCGAGTACCGTCGCAGCCGTGATGGGCGGCTCGCCGGTGAGGTCTCTCTGGCCGGCCTTCTGCCGATCGCCCGCAACGGCGGCAGCGACACCCTGTTCCTTGACCTGAACCCCGCCACCCATGGCCAGCTCTTCGCCTTCGTCCACGGCATCCCTCACCCCAGATACCTGTCGAGGGGCGTCTTCACCCATGTCGCTGACGGCTTCGACGACTATCTGGACATGCTCGTCGTCGACCCCGACCTGGCAGCCGACACCTGGGCCGATGTGGCCGACAGTGACTCCACCGACCCTTGGCGGCAGACCGTCGAGGAATGGCTGGACAAAGAACTGCCAGGCTGGCGTGCTGAGCCGTGGGCAGTAGTGCTCTGTCCTCCCAGCGCTGTGGTTGGTCACGCGGCGGCTGGGGTCAGCCTCGCTGCATCACCCGCGGGCAGTCGCGCCGCACCGGCCAGTTGGCACCCGCCAAGCGCAACGAGAGTGACGTTCGCCCGGACCACCGCCACCCCGCTCTCATCGCGTTCTCCGTCCCTCCACTCGCGGACCCTCAAACCGGCACCCCCAATCTGCTCGGCTGCCAAACCAGATCGCGAGGCGCCGTCCGGTGACGGTCGACAACAATCGTGCGCCTGGCGAGCTATCTGCGAGATCCGGTTAGGCGATGCCTACGCCGAGGCTCGCACGGCCGCGCTCGGCGGCAGGCCGGTCCTGACCACGGCGATCGTCGCCGCCTCCCTCGACCGTGACTGGCTCGTCGAGGTCGAGGTCGAGGGCGTCGCCGCGGGCCGACGCCCCGGCACGGTCGGCCACGACGCCGAGGACCCGAAGACCCGAGGGTCCCCGGCTGCGTCCGCCGTCGCCGGCCGGCCTCCTAGTTGCCGAGGGAGGGAGTTCAGGCGGCGCCGATCCTGGCCCTCAGCTGCTCGCACTCCACAGCCGACCAGAGGGCGCCGGTCACACCGTCCACCAGACGGTCGTCCGTGAGCTCGGGCAGCATGCGCCGTACGGTCTCGCCGAGTTCGTTCCACAAGCGGAGCGTGGCTTCGTGCAGGCCTCTGGACCCACTGCGGCTCTCGGCCAGGAGGTCCACGCAGGAGCGCGTGTCCGGCCCGACGGCGGCGAGTATGCCCTCCGCCGTGGCGGTGTCCACGGCGCGCAGTCGCGCGGAGCCCGCGGCGTCACGTGGGCGCAGCGCGTGCCACCATCCCGGCGGCGGGGTGATCGAGGAGCCAGCGGCCCACCGTGCCGTGCGGGGGCTCGACACCGTCTGTCCGGTCAGCGGCCAGGCCGCCACGATCGCGCCGTCAGGCGCGCGCAGTTCGCCGTACTCCCCGGTGGCGCCGGTGACGCGGTGCACCGTGCGGGCGCGGTCGTCGCCCGGCATGAGCACGGACTCCCGCTCGGCCGGCTCCGCGGTCGAGTGCACGCGCCGCTTGCCGTCGAAGGGCAGCGGCTCGAAGGCGCCGTCGCGCCAGAGCACTCCTGTCTGCCACGGCCTGCGGTGGTCGTACGCCTCGTCCTGCCACTGGGCGACGACGCCTTCAGGCCCCATCGCGATGGCGCGACCGACTCCCGCCAGGAGGAGGGCGTCGCCGCCGTCGCGGATCTCCGTCCACAGGCCCCGCTGCCAACCGGCATCCTCGTCGGGCAGTCCGAGCTCGTCGGGAATGCCGGTGCGCAAGGTCCGCGCAAGGGCCGAGGCCGGGTCGGGGGCGAGGATGCGCTCGGCCTCGTCCGTGAAGTGGCGGCGCACGGCGCGCGCGGCGAACGGCTCCAGATCCCGCAGCGCCGCGTGCAGCGGTTGCACGCCGCCTTCCTGGGCCCTCCGGCCGTGTTCGCCGAGGACTTCCGCGACGAACGCGCGCAGGGCAGTCCCGGTGGCCAGGCTCTTGAGCCGCCCCGTGTCCCCCGCCAGTGGGTGCGGTGCGAGGCGACCGATCAACAGGGTCGCCCTCGGGTCCGACAGGTCCCCCACCAGTCGGGGCGTGAAGCGGCCGTCCTGGGTGACGTGGGGCAGGTCGTCGCCCTTCGCCCGCCCGAGCCAGCCCAGGAATCCAAGTGGCGAGGACTCGTCGGGGTCGATCGGGATGCCCGCCGTCAGCAGCATGTCCAGCAGGCCCAGATCGACGCACCGGTCGCGTGCCGATGCGTGGCTGTCGGGCATCCGCAGCATGGGCAACGCGTGGTGGACGGCGCCTTCGGCGCGCAGCCGCGCGCCGATCTCCCCGAGGAGTTCGGACACGCCCGCCGCTGACGGTCGAAGCCCTCGGTACCGGTGAGCGAAGCGGTCCAGCCAGGCCAGGACGGCCTCCGCGTCGACGCACGCCCCCCCAGCAGCCTTCGGCGAGCCGGGGGCAGAGGCGGGCGTCACGCCGGTGAGCAGTGCGGCCGCGCCCGTCTCCCGGAGGAGCCCCACCCACGCGGCGGCCGCCTCGGTCAGTGCGGCCCGGCCACCACCGACGGGTGCGGCCGTCAGACGGAGCAGGGCCTCGGGAGTGACCTGGCCCTCGGCGAGGAGCGCCAGCAGGACAGGGGTCCATCCTGCCGAGACGCTCGTCGTAGCATCGTCCATGCCGCCGTAGGTCAGTAGTCCGCGGAGCAGCTGACGGTGCTCCTCATCCAGGGGAGTGGCGCCGGAGGTGAAGGCCAAGAGGGCGCCCGCGAACTCCGGCCGGGACGGAAGATCAGCACGGTGCCAGGCCAGGACGAGCCTGCGGTAGCTGTGAGCTGCCTGCGGGGCCGGCAGGCGCGCGGTCAGAGCGTCGCGATGGGCGGCCAGGGCACGCGTGGAGACTGCGCCTTCCGCCGCGCACTCCACGAACGACTCGATCACGGCGTCCTCGTCGACGGCCAGGCCACTGCTGTTCTCGACGTCGCGAGCCCGGGCGAACAGCGGCTGCGCCATGGCGGGGCTGCCCGCGGCGGCGATGATCCGCGAGCCCTCCTCCAGCACGGTCGCCGCCAGCCGGGGCGCCTCCTTCTCCAGCGGGGCGACCGACGCCTCCAGACTCTTGGCCGCGCGCCCCGGCTTGGTTGCCGCGGTCGTCGCGCAGGTGCGCAGCTGTCCCAGCAGACCGATCGCCCGGTGGACGTCCGAGGGTTCGGCGCGGGACACGCGCGCGAGGAAGGCCGGCGGCATCGGACGGACCCGGCCGACGACTTCGCGCCCCGGCCCCGCATCGGTCACGGGCGTGAGACCCAGGGCCCGGGCCACGATGTCCTCGGCGTCCGCCGCGCGACCCGGCGTCAGCCGTACGATACGGGCCCCTTCGTCCAGCGCTGCCCAGTCGTACCGGCACACCGTGAGAGCGTCCTCCCCGTCCGCGCCCGAGGGCTTGCCCGGGGCCACAGCGCCGGCGTCGAGCAGCTCCTCCTCGCTCCAGCCTTCCGACGCCGTCTCGCCCACCCCGCCCGGCCGAGCCCCCTCCGGGGCGCGGGACGCGTCACGGGGGCCGGCGTTCTCCGCGCAGCGGGCCAGGAACAGTCGATAGGCGGCAGAGGCGTCGGGGCGCTCCTCCTGGCGGTAGCCGCCGTCACGGGCGTCGTAGAGATGCGCGGCCACCCGCATGCCCTCCGACCAGGCGACGAGAGGGATGTCGTCGAACGCGCCCGGCCCTTCGCGGAGCTGGTGGCGCGGACCCCAGAACACCTCGTTCATCAGCGTGCCGGACATCGGTCCCTGCCAGCGCAGGTCGATGCGCATGGGAAACCGCGCGCGGCCGGCGGGCACGTCGAAGTGGGCGGTCTCGCCCCGGATACGGCCGCCGAACCGGGACACGGCCCGCTCGAACCGCGCCCCACTGTCGAACTCGGCCCCGTCGAAGGCGCTCACCCCCCAGCGGGAGTGCCGCCGCACGGGCGCCGCCGAAGGCCGACGCCACACCGTCCGGCGCAGCTGCTCCACCCCCTGTTCGCCGCCGTACGCGTCCAGGAGGCGGCGCCAGCGCTCCAGCCCCTCGCTCCCGTCCGGGGCGAGCAGAACAGGGTGAGGAACGGTCACCAAGGGCACATCGAGACTCACTTCCCCCTCGGGGGAGACCACGCGCAGTCCATCGGCCGCGCCGGGCCCTGCGTCGACGAGCAGACCGGCGCGTGACACGTCCGCCGAGCCGTCGGGCCCGTACGGCGCGATGACCAGGTGGTGCAGGGCGCGCCGCCAGTACGGGTCGGGCCACACCGCGCGCATCAGGCGCGCCGGCACGGGAAGGGAGCGCGTCATCCACCGCTCGGCCTCGGCGCGGGCGTGTGCGGCGTGATCGGCCAGCCAATCGGCGAGCGCCAGCAGCGACTCCGCCCTCTCATGCCGGCGCACCTGGGCCGGGACCTTCTTCAAGACCCTGCCCGACGCGTTCCGGCAGATCAGCGCCGGGCGCGGCTCCGCGTACGGGTCGAGCGCCAACTCGTAGGCCGAGCTTCCGGAGCCGTCCCGCTCCGCGTCCTCGACCGCGACCCACTCCACCATCATGTCCCCCGAAGTCCTGAGCTCTCGCCGGCGTGTCACACCGTCGCGATCACTCTAGGTAACCCCGCTGACAACCCCGCGGAAGCGCCGGCCGAGCCTCCGCCGGCCGGTCAGCCGACCGGCCGCGGTCCGGGGCGCGGTCCGGGGCGAGGAGCGGGCGTTGTCAGTGGTGACCTTTAGCGTCGGGGGTGTTGAAGGGCTGTTTCCCGACAGGAGTGGACGATGACGGAGGACTGTGTGGAGCCTGTGCTCAGGGTGGTGCTGACCGATGTCAACGAGAGTGTGGTGGACGCGTGGCGGGCGGCGTTCGCCGACACCGGCGGGATCGAGATCCGTCGGGGATCGATCCTCGACGTGGACGTCGACGCCTGGGTCACGCCGACCAACTCGCGGGGACGGATGGACGGCGGGGTCGACGCCGTCATCAAGCGGCACCTCGGAGCGGGCATCCAGGTGCGCGTACAGCGGGCGATCCGCGACCGGTTCGCCGGCAGCCTTCCCGTGGGCAGCGCCGTCTGCGTCCCTTCGGGGGCGACCGTCCCGCGGTACCTGATCTCGACGCCGACGATGGTGCAGTCCTCGCAGAACGTGAGCGAGACGCTGAACGTGGCGCTGGCGTGCGCGGCCGCGTTCCAGGCCGTCCACCGGCAGAACCAGCAGGCGCCCGGGAGCATCCGCTCCGTGGCGTTGGTCGGGATGGGGGCACAGACCGGCCGGGTCCCGGCCCGGATCTGCGCCAACCTGATGTGGACCGGCTACACCCTCTTCCACGACCACTGGTTCCAGGACGACGACGAGCTGCGTGCCACGATCACTGCGCAGCTCGCCGGCATCGAGAACGCGCCGGTCACCAAGCGGGTCCGTATCGTGCCGCCGACGGGCATTCCAGCCGCCGCCGATCCTGTCCACCCCGCCGCGCACACGACCGGTCAGCTCGCCGGCCATCCCCACCCTTCGAGCACGACGACCGGGAGCCCCTCCTCCATGAGCGACGCCACCACCACCGCCGCCCAGCCCGACCCGAACGACCCGCTGGGCCTGACCGAACTCTTCAAGGACGGAGGCGAACCCTGGCTTCCGCTGCTGAAGCCCGTCGTCGAAGCGCAGCCGGACGCCGCCCAGTTCATCGGCCAGGGCCGCAGCCCGGAGGTCGTCCCCGTCCGGGAGCTGACCTTCCAGGCCCTCAAGCCCAACCCGCCGCACAAGTGGAAGGTCGTCGTCTTCGGCCAGAACCCGTACCCGCGGCCGGAGAGCGCCACCGGCATCGCCATGTTCGACAACACCTTCAACGACTGGAAGGACAGTCAGTTCGGCAGGGTCGTCAGCATCCGCTGCATCATCAAGGCGGCGGCGATGTGGAAGCACGGCATCGTCAAGAAGACGCCCATCTCCGACGTGCGCGCGCTCCTGAAGGAGCACGACACGGTCCAGCCGCCGGAGTGGTTCCAGGCGATGCTGACGCAAGGCGTGCTACTGCTCAACGCCTCCCTCACCGCCAGCGCCGACGGCGCGATGGGAGCGGACCGGCACACCACATTCTGGCGGCCCGTCGCCGAGCGGATCGTCGAGGAGATCCTCAGGGCCAAGCAGAACGCTGTCGACGAGGAGGACCGCGGCGTCGTCTTCGCCTGGTGGGGCGCCCACGCCCGTAATTTGAAGAAGGTCGTCCTGCGGCTCCAGGAGAAGTACCCGGACGTCGAGGTCCGGCACATCGACCACGCCAACCCCGCTGCCCAGGGCGATGTCTTCTGTGAGGGCGACCACTTCGCCATGGTGAACGAGGCCCTCGCGTCGCTGGGCGCCAAGGAGGTCGACTGGCTGCCGAGCAAGGGATGGAACCAGGAAGCCGCCGGGGCCGGCGGCGCGGACCGCGACGTGGCGGCGCGCATGGGAGCCTTCATAGCGTCGACCATGGAACTGCACCAGCTCTATCTGGAGCGGCTCACCAGCGTCAAGGACGAGGGACTCCTCCTCCCGGAGATCACCGGTGTGTTCGACACCCCGCTGATGGACTTCCTGGACGCCGTCGCGCCCCTCACCGAGGTTCTGCCCGGGCTCGGCCGGCACATCGACCAGTCCCGGGAGTTCGGCAAGCGACGGGCGGACGAGACGACCGGCGGCCCTTCCGCCGACGCGATCGCCGCGGTCCACCTCTACACCTGCGGATCCCGGTTCTACCGTGAGATCAACGCCGTCCTCCGCTCGCCGGACCGGAGCAAGGCCGTGCCCTACCTGCCGTACCTGAGGCTGCTGTTCTCGGCGGTCTCGGCCCTGCCCACCCACACCCAGCCACTGTGGCGCGGCGTGTCGCTGGACCTGCGGACGCAGTACCCGCTCGGACGGACGGTGACATGGTGGGGCGTGTCCTCGTGCACCTCGGAGCTGGGCGTGGCGCGGTCCTTCCTGGGCAGCCGGGGTAAGCGGACGCTCTTCGAGGTGACCCCCGCCCGGGCGGTGGGGATCCGGAGCCTCTCCGCGTTCACCGGCGAGGAGGAGTACATCCTCGCGCCGGGAACGCAGTTGAAGGTGACGGACGTGAAGACCGAGCGCGGTGGCCTGTGCACGGTCAAGCTGACCGAAGTGGACGCCGACCGCCTCGTCTCCTGACCGCCGCGCCGACTCCGGCGCGTGAGCCGCGACCCCTGGGGCTCGACCCAGGGGTCGCGCCCCGCGAGGCCTGTTCCGCCGGGGCGGAAGCCCCTGCCAGAGGCTGGGGTGAGGAGCGGGCCACGACGAGGACGACGGGTCAGAGTTGAGCGCCCAGACCGGCGCCCGTTCCGCAGGTCCGCCAGAAGGACCCTTTGTCCTGGCCCGTGGCGCAGTTCCAGGGAACGCGGGACCTGTCCGGGGCGATGATTGGGGCGGGGTGAGCTGAGGGATGCCGGGCAGGAACGGCTGCGGCCGTCCCTGCCCGGCAGTAACCGGCGTTGTGTGCGGTGGCGGGGTCTCCGGCAGGTGATCGACAGGATTCCGCACCGGGTGTGGACGAGGGGCTCGGCCGCTCGCGCGGCGGGTTCACCAGCACTTCGCGTACGTGTCCCTCACGGTGCGCTCACCACTGACGCCGAAAGCCCGGTGCTCCGAGCTCGTGGAGACGGGCGTGTCCTGCAACGGTTCACTGGACGGACGCTGTTCACTCCATTCGCCAAGGCGTCGCCATCAAGGCGGCACCCCTCCTTCTCGATACAGGTGCAGGGCGTCGCCTCGGCGCCGTGAGCGATGAACGACTGTCGCTTCGCCCGAGCCGATAGGCAACGGGGCCGCTCGATAGTCCTCTTGCTGAGCGACCGGCGGTGGGGCCTTCGCTAGCCTGTGCTGCTGTGACTGGCTTTGTGCGGCTTCCGCTGCTGTTCCTTGACGTCGACGGACCGCTTATCCCGTTTGGGGCGGAGCCGCGGCAGTATCCGACCTATGCGCTCGGTGCCGATCTGCGGGGGGTCGATGCGAACCCGCTCCTGACCAGGATCAATCCTCAGCACGGGGCCAAGCTGGCCGCGCTTCCCTGTGAGGTGGTCTGGGCCACGACGTGGATGGATGAAGCGAACGAGTGCATCGCTCCGTTGCTCGGTCTTCAGCAACTTGCCGTGGTTGTCTGGCCGGAGCCGTCAGACGTCGATGATCAGGACGAACGCGATGGGCTGCACTGGAAGACTCGTGCCCTTGTCTACTGGGCGGCAGGACGGCCGTTCGTATGGGTGGATGACGAGATCACGGACACAGATCAGGCCTGGGTTGCCGCCCATCACGGGGGACGCGCCCTGGTCCACCGGGTTGATGCCCGTTGGTCTCACCGATGGCGACTTTGCGGCTCTCGACGCTTGGCTGCGACAGCCGTTCGGGGCGGAGGTCCGCCAGCTCTCTGGTCGGCGAGATGAAGCCGTTCCTATGGCGAGGTCATCTCTTCCCAGCACGATCGCAGAATGGACGCAAATTTAAGCGAGCCGAGGGTGAACCGAAGAACTTCGGCAAACCTGCACGGTCACCGCACTAGGTCGGGTTGCTGTGCAGCTTGCGTCGTTCCCGGCGGTTGGGGTGGCGGATGACTACTCCTCCCGCGCCGCCGGACCCGGTGAGCCGGATCAGCGGAGTTCCGGGGAGACGGTCGGACGTGGTCTCGTCTTTCAGGCCGCCGGCGCCGGGGTCCATGCCGCTGGTGTCTGCAGCCCAGGCGTCGGGGATGACGATCGTGACACCAGATGTCTCCCCGTACGCCTCCACTGCCACCTCGGTGAGGCGGCACTCGACCCGGGTGAAGTCGAGCTTCACACCCCCCACGCCTCCGTGAGCGATCACATGCCCGGGAACCTCCCAGCGCCCAGGGCCCCGAGACGCGCCGAACATTCCGCCCTTGAGCACCAGCGGTACCTGGCTCGCAGAGGAATGCGGCCTCGGCAAGTCGTGGGTCAGGACGGCCAACTCGGCGTGTGTCTTGGACGTCAGCGCCTGCTCCAGGCGCGAATCCAGCTCATCGAGATCGATTCGCCCCTCGGCTGCCGCATCGCGCAGCTGCTCCACCACTGCTTCCCGGTCATCGTGAGAGGCGCGGAGCTCTCCTGATGGGTCATGGCGCGGAGAGGGCTCCGGGGACTGGGCAGTCATGGGCACAAGGATAAGCAGCCGGCGGACAAGGCGGACTGGGCGTCCGGGGCGAGACTGCACATCTCAAGCGCTGCCAGTGGCGTTCCGACCGGCCTCCTTTGTTGGGCGTGGCAGTGAGGGGACTGGTCAATCGCTCACCGGGCTGGGGTGTCGGGTGCCGGGAAACCCGGCGCCCGCCGAAGGGTGACGCCGCATCCCGTGATGGATCCGGGCGGGAGGGCTGGGTTGTCGACTAGCTTGACTCTGTCGGTGATCTTGAAGTTTCCCCGGTGCGTCGGCGTGATCGGTGGGCATGTTCGGGGGTGTTCCGTGAGCCCATGCAGTTGTCGAGGTGCCTGTTGTCGCTCCGTCCTCGTTCCGGTGAGCAAGTCCCGCCTCTGACCGCGCAGATCGCGCGGGCGAGCAACCCGGGCGGTACGGCGGCGATGTGGGTCAGAGACCGCTTGGACGGGCTGTGGAGTGACGAGGACTTCGCCGATTGGTATCCGCGTGACGGGCGTCCGGGCCTCTCGCCCGCCCAACTGGCCACCGTCTGTGTGCTGCAGTTCGTGCTCGGCCTGTCAGACCGGCAGGCCGCCGAGGCGGTCCGCTGCCGCATCGACTTCAAGTACGCCATGGCCATGGAACTGGACGATCCCGGCTTCCACCACAGCGTGCTGACAGACTTCCGCGACCGTCTCACCGAGGGCGACCGCGCCGACCGCCTCCTCGACCTCGCACTGGCCCGCCTCAAGGAAGCCGGACTGGTGCGCGAGCGCACCACCCAGCGCACCGACTCCACCCACGTCCTGGCCGCGGTACGTGACCTGACCCGCCTGGAGCTGGTCACCGAGGCGGTCCGCGCCGCACTCGAAGAAGTAGCCAGCACCTCCCCTCACCTGCTCGACGGGCTCATCGACGAGGACTGGGGACTCCGCTACGGCCGGCCGGTCCGCCTGGGCAAGAACCCCACCAAGCCCATGACCAGGATCCTTGCCACCGGAAACGACGCCATCCGGCTCCTGGAACACCTCTACCGGCACGGAGCGGACCGCATGTCCGGTCCCCGCGTCCAGGCCCTGCGGCAGATCATGGTGCAGAACTATCACCGTGATGCTGCTGGGCACCTGCGCTGGCGCACCGCCGAGAAGGAAGGCGGGGCGGGTCTGCCGCCGTCGTCGGGGGCGATCGTCTCGCCCTACGACACTACGGCCCGCTACGCACGGCACGGGCACGTCATCAACTGGAAGGGTTTCGCCGCCCATCTGACCGAGACCTGCGCGTCCGACGGCCCCAACGTGATCACGGACGTGGCCACCACCGCGTCCACCACCCACGACAGCAAGGTCCTGCCCGGCATCCACAGCCGCCTGTCCCGGCGCGGCCTGCTGCCCGCCGAACACCTGGTCGACGCCGGCTACACCTCCCTGCCCAATCTGGAACAAGCCGCCTGTGAACACCAGGTCACCGTCTCCGGGCCGCTGAAGAGCAACCCCACGCACCAGCACCGCCGAGGCGAGGGCTTCGCCCGGGACGACTTCCACATCGACTTCGACCGTCGGCAGGTCACCTGTCCCCAGGGCCAGGTCAGCGCGGGCTGGCACGGCCCCTACCCGACGTCCTCGCCCACCGCGGCACCTCTGATCGTGGCACGGTTCACCAAGAGCCAGTGCCGTCCCTGCCCGGCTCGCACCCAGTGCACGAGCACCGCCGACAGCGCCCGCACCGTGGGCTTTCCCCCGCGCGAGCTCCGCGACCTACAACTCCGCGTCCGTGCCGAGCAGCAGACGCCCGAGTGGAAGGCCCGCTATGCGGTCCGCTCGGGGGTGGAGGGCACGGTCAACGAGTTCGCCCACGGACACGGCATGCGCCGCTGTCGCTACCGAGGACAGCGCAAAGCCCACGTCCAGCACGTCCTGACCGCCATCGCCATCAACATCGAGCGCCTCAGCGGTCTCCCACCAACCGAGAAGGCACCCCCTTCCCGACGACCGACCGCCTTCCAGAGCTACCTCGACCAGCGCGGGATCTTCAGGCCGAAATCCTGGCGCACCCTGGGCACCTGACCTCGACAACTCCAAGATCACCGACAGAGTCAAGCTAGAGGCCGCTGCGGAATTGGTCACTGCGGAGCGGAACACCCCCGCCTGCGCGGGGAAGACGGTACGGCGTGCGTGGTCATCACGCAATGGATCGGAACACCCCCGCCTGCGCGGGGAGGACTGCTTCGCGCCGGGGGTGCCGTCCTCGTTCAGCGGAACACCCCCGCCTGCGCGGGGAGGACGGTGCCCGATGAGGAGTTCCTACGGCCTGGACCGGAACACCCCCGCCTGCGCGGGGAGGACAGCAGCCGCACCCGGCGGCCGGACCCGAGACCCGGAACACCCCCGCCTGCGCGGGGAGGACTTCACGCGGGCGCCGGTCCACCGGCCGCCGAGCGGAACACCCCCGCCTGCGCGGGGAGGACTTGCCGACGGTCTTGCTGCTCAGGCCGATGGACGGAACACCCCCGCCTGCGCGGGGAGGACGGCCGGTGGAACGGGCAGAAGAAACAGGACGACGGAACACCCCCGCCTGCGCGGGGAGGACGGCCGGTGGAACGGGCAGAAGAAACAGGACGACGGAACACCCCCGCCTGCGCGGGGAGGACAGCGGGGCCACGCTGCCGAGCAGCGCCGAGATCGGAACACCCCCGCCTGCGCGGGGAGGACGCAGGCCGCCCGCGCGGACGCAGCCACCATCCCGGAACACCCCCGCCTGCGCGGGGAGGACGGCCGGTGGAACGGGCAGAAGAAACAGGACGACGGAACACCCCCGCCTGCGCGGGGAGGACCTCATCGACGGCCGCCTGATCCGGTGGAACCACGGAACACCCCCGCCTGCGCGGGGAGGACCACCGGCCACCCAACTTCACCTCGGGCCTGATCGGAACACCCCCGCCTGCGCGGGGAGGACACTGAAGTCGCCGTTGATCAGCGCCACGAGGGCGGAACACCCCCGCCTGCGCGGGGAGGACCTCATCGACGGCCGCCTGATCCGGTGGAACCACGGAACACCCCCGCCTGCGCGGGGAGGACCTCATCGACGGCCGCCTGATCCGGTGGAACCACGGAACACCCCCGCCTGCGCGGGGAGGACGCGCCTGTGCCGCCCTGCACGGCCTTCAGGAACGGAACACCCCCGCCTGCGCGGGGAGGACGGCCCTGATGAAGGCGCCCCACGACGCAACCGGGGAACACCCCCGCCTGCGCGGGGAGGACCTTCGTGAGCTGGGGTTTCAGGAGTCCTTTGCTGTTTCTTTTCCTGTGGTGGGTCTGTCTGTCATGCCTGCATTGTGTCAGAGCGTTTATGCCCCAGAGAGACGATGTGGTGGCTGCTCTGTTTGGTGTGAGCGGGCTTTGTCAGTGCCGTGTGGTGGACTTCAGCGGTCTGCTTTTTGTTGAGGAGGTCGCCTGTGGTTGATGCGCGTATTCAGGGTAAGTCCGGCGAGTTAGTTGAGCCTTACCCGGTCATCGGGCATCTGGTGGACACGGCTTTGGTGTGCGGGGCAGTGTGGGACGGTGTGCTGTCCAGGGGGCAGCGGCAACGCCTGGCCGAGGGGCTGGGGTTGAGTGAGGCGGATGCGCGGGCGACGGTGATGTTCTGGGCCGGCCTGCACGATCTGGGCAAGATCACACCGCAGTTCCAGGACATGATCCTCAAGGCGCGGGCTGCTCATCGCGGTTTCCTCGGGGAAGCGAAGTACGCGCGTGATCGCGACGCGGACAGCAGGACGGCGCCGTTGCGGCACGAGTACGCCTCGCATGCGGCATTGCCCTCCTTGCTGGCCGGGCTCGGCTACCCGAAGGCGGGCCGTCCGGCCTCGTTGCTGCTGACGCAGGTCGCCCAGGTCCTTGGAGGGCACCATGGGCGCTATCCGCGGGACAACGAGCTGCGGGATCTTCGTGATCCGTTGGAGAGGTGTCCCGAACTGGGGGCGGAGGGCTGGGCGGAGCAGCGGAAGGAGCATGTGCAGGCCCTGTACGGGGTCCTTGGCTGTCCGCCAGTTCCCCCGTCGCGGGCGCTTGCGGTGACGGAAGCGGTGGTGATCGCGGGGATGGTGATCGTGTCCGACTGGATCGCCAGCCAGGAACACGTCATCGTCGCCCAGCAGAAAGCTGCCGCGGGTGGTGGAGGCCTTTTCACACTGCCGGGTCTCAAGGCGCAGGCGCGCCGGATGGAACGTCTGGCGCCGAAGCTGCTCGACGAGGCGGGCCTGGGGACTGTTGCGTTCAAGGAAGGCGGGTTTGGTGATCTGTTTCCTGCAATCGACCGGCCGCACCCGCTGCAGCTCAGCGTCGAGGCCGGGCTTGCGGCGGCGCGGCCTGCCGGGCCGGGCATTCTCCTCGTCACCGCTCCTACCGGAGAGGGCAAGACGGAGACCGCGCTCTATGCGGCATCAGTGATGGGAGCGGCCTGTGGGTCCAGCGGGGTGTTTTTCGCTCTGCCTACACAGGCAACGGCCAACCAGATGTACGGACGCCTGGCGGAGTTCGCCGGCCGGAACCTACTCGCCTCCTCCGAGCTGACCCTCCTGCATGGCGCGGCAGACCTCTACACCCCCTACGCCGACGCGACCGCTTCAGCGCAGGACGGCACGGTCGAGCCGCGCGTGCTCTGCGACCACACCCCCGACGGCTTGAAGGCTTCAGGCGTCTTGGTCGAAGCCGGCCGGTGGCTGCGTGCCCGCGGACGGGGCATTCTCGCCCCCCTGGCTGTCGGCACGATCGACCAGGCCCTCATGGGGGTGCTGCCGCTCAAACGGAACGCACTGCGCCATTTCGGGCTTGCGGGGAAAACGGTGATCATCGACGAGGCTCACGCCTACGACGCCTATACGCACGCCCTCATGCTCCGATTGCTGGAGTGGCTCGGAGCTTTAGGGGTGCCCGTGGTGCTGCTGTCCGCGACACTCACCGGGACCATGGCCAAGGGCATGATGCACGCCTACCTGTCCGGAGCAGGCCCGAGTGCGGCCAGGTGTGAACTGCCTGCTCCTGCCTACCCCGGCTGGATCTACGCGTCCGCGGACGGCTCGGTCACAAAGCCCGCATCGCCGGTCGTCAGCGAGCAGGGACGCGCGCTCGGGATGGACATCCGGCATGTGCGGCACACAACCGATCCCAGCGTGGTCAACGGCCGTATGGCCACACTGCTGGCAGCGCTGGAGGACGTGGCCGATGCGGGGGGCTGCGCGGCAGTCATCTGTACCACCGTGGCCGAAGCTCAGCAGACATACCAGGCCCTGCGCGCCCACTATCGCACCCGCTTCGGCGACGGTTGCCTCGCGGGGGATGACCGGGCCGATGATGACCAGGAGCACGGTGACTGGGGGGCGGGACCGCTCTTGCGGCTACTGCACGCCCGGTTCCCCGCCGGCAGGAGGGCGTCGATCACTGCCGAGGCTGAGTCGTGGTTCGGCCGCACCGGCAAACCGGGCACCAGGCGGCCGGTTGGGCCCAGGGGAGCGGTGCTGGTCGCCACGCAGGTCGTCGAGCAGTCCCTCGACTTGGATTTCGACCTGGTCGTGTCGGATCTGGCGCCCATGGCGATGCTCCTGCAGCGGGCAGGCCGTGTCTGGCGGCATCGGCACCCTGGCCCGCCCCGGCCCGGCTGGGCCCGCGGTCCGCGCCTTGTCGTCCTTGCTCCGGTGAACGAGAAGGGTGAGCTGGCGGTGCCTCGGTCATGGGGCGAGGTGTACGACCCGGCCCTGCTCCAGCGCACTGTGGAACTCCTGGACCAGCGCAGAGGCATGCCGGTGACCGTACCGGATGACGTTCAGGGGCTCGTCGACGCGGTTTACGCGGAGGAATTCCCCTCCGTGGCGCCCGAACAGCTGATGGAGCGTGACCTCAGGCGCCTGGCCGGCGACATGGCACGCACCGCCCTGGCCGACATGGTTGCCCTGCCACCGCCGCGCAAGGTCGTCTCCCTGCACAGCCTCACGACCAGCGACGCGGACGAGGAGCTGGTGCGCACCCGTCTCGGTGCCGACTCCGTTCAGGTGCTGCCCGTCTTCGAGGACGCAAACGGCCGGTGGCTGGATGCGGGATGCAGCCACCGGCTCCCCGTCTGTGGCAGTAGAGCGGACGGACGGTTCACCGTCGGCGAGGTTCGCGAGCTGCTCAACCACGTTGCGCCGCTGGCTCACGGGCCGTGGCGTGCCGCATGTGGCCTGGCACACCAGCCGCCCGATGTGTGGGCCAAGGAGCCCCGGCTTGCCCGTCTGGTGCTTCTGCCGCACAGCGTCGGCAACAGGGGCCGGGTACAGGGGGCGGTGGTGGGAGATGTGCGCATTACGTACGACCGCGTACTCGGACTGGTCACAGAACGCCTGGATTGAGTCAAGTTCAGGCGCCGCCTCTCTCCATCTTGAGAGTTTGCCTGCGAAGACCCTTCTGATGCGCATATTGTCGTCTTACCAATGTTGGTGAGGCCCGTTTCGTCCTCTCCGCAGCCAGCTGAGAGGGCGAGACGTGAGCCCCCGCGGGGCGGGGAAGGCCGTGTTCGGAGTTTGAACCGCCGCCTCTGTCCATCGGTTCACCTCCGCTTGCGCGGAGACTCTCCGCCGGCTGCGGAGGATTTCAGCGTACGGCCTGCTCGGGGTCGTTCCTACCCGCCAGTTCGCCTTTCTGCCGATCGGGGTGCCCGTTCCATGCCTGATGCTGTGGCCTTTGATGCCCGTTACCCGCTTGATCGTCGGTCGTGGGTTCCCGTGCTGACGCATGGTGGCGTGACGGAACGGGTGGGGCTGCGTGAAGTGTTCCTTCGCGCGCATCACTTCCGGGGCCTGGCCGTCGCCTCGCCTGCAGCCGCATCGGGTTTGCTGCGTGTGTTGTGCGCGATCGCGGCACGCGTGACGGAACTGGATCAGGCGGACGAGGTCGGCGACTGGCTCGATCGCCGCTACGAACTGCTCGCTGCAGAAGGCGGGTTCGTGCCGGAGAAGGTGGACGGCTACTTCGACAGGTACGCGGAGGGGCTTCGGCTCTACGACCACAAGCGTCCCTTCCTGCAGGACGCACGCCTCGCTCAGGAGTGCGCTGCGTCTTCTGGGATCAACAAGCTGGTGCTCGGTCGGCCTTCGGGGAACAACCAGGTCTTCTTCGGTCACTTCACCGACGACACGCCCGTGCCGCTCTCGTCGGACGAGGCGGTTCTGCATCTCCTGGCGCAGCTGTACTACGGGGCGTCGGGGCAGTGCACACCCCGAACGGTGAACGGTCAGCGCTTCGGGAACACCATGGCCGGCCCGCTGCGGAGAGTTCTGTCCTACCACCCTCTGGGGCGAAACCTGTACGAATCTCTGCTGCTGGGCATCCCTGACCCCCAAGCATGGCCGAGCCGCTCATCCTCGGTGGACGATGTCTGCCCTTGGGAGGACGAGGCGCCGCTGGCGGCCCTGACACCTGCCCATCCCGCGGCGGGCCCGATGACGATGCTGACCGCCCAGCACCAGCACGCGGTGCTCCTGAAACCGTCCCCTGACGGCACAAGCGCCGTGGATGCAACGATCACATGGGCCCTGCGCGCGAACCGGCCTCCGATCCGCGATCCGTATCTCATCTGGGACGAAGCGAAGGACGGCACGGTATATCCGCGCAGGGCGGACGCGAAACGGGCCCTGTGGCGGGATCTGGACGGCCTGATTCTGCAGGATCGGGGCGACAAGGGCCGCAGGCCGCTGATCTTCGAAGGGCTGACCGGCGGGCAGATTCCCGAAAAGGTGTTTCAGCACCTGCGCGTTGTCGCCCACGGTTTCGACCAGGACGGCCAGACCCGGGACCGTACCCACTTCACTGCAGTGACCCCTCCATTGTGCGCACTCCTCGCCTCCGCGGGCTCCCCGGACGATTCGCGACTCGCCCTAGGCGTCAAGGAAGGCCGGCAGGCCGCAGAACAGGCGGCTTGGCGGCTGGAGACCGCACTGCGCAGCGCATGGCGGGCCTACACCATGCCGTTCGGCGACGACCGGCCCGGGCGCCGATCGAAAGAGGACAAGACCGGCGGGCCGTGGCCTGAAGCGGCACTGGCGGCGTACTGGTCGGCGGCCGAGGAGCGCTTCTGGGAGCTGTTGGACCAACAGGACTTCACCACCGCAGTGTCCTCGTTCGGCCGCATCGCTCTGGATGTTTTCGACACCACCACCGCAGCCGCGGCATCCCAGCCCCGCGGTGCAAAGGCCCGCGAAGGCGCACGCGGCTTGATCCGCAGCCTTCTCGTCGCCCGTTCCTGAACGGACTAAGTCGTCTGTATCTCGGCGCGAGCGCTACCGCAGGAACCGACCGCCTTTTTGAAGAAGGACCGATGAGCCATTCCACCCATGAACTCAGCTCTTCCCCCCACCACCCCGCCTCACCTGGCGCCCGCCGCCACGACAACCTCACGGCCTACGACACCTTCGCCACCCGCGTGCGCCAGGCATGCACACACCCCGGTACACAGCAGGCGCTGCGGGCAGCCCTGGCCCGCCCACTGGACGAGGTCCCCGCCCGCACCCACGCTGCACTGCTCCGCCAAGGCCTGGTACCCGATCGTGCAGGCAACGCAGACAAGCGCGCCTACTACGCCATCGCTGCTCTGATCGCCGCCCGGCCTCGTGCTGAACGCCGCGCGGACGCAGACGATCTGCACGCCGCGGACGGCCACGACGAAGGTGATTCCGACACCACCCAACCCGCCGACGACCCTGGCGCCCTCGCCAGGCAGTCACAACCGGCCGGAGCCGCAGGGCTGCAGCTCTCCTGGGGGACGAGCCTGGGGGAGGCGATGGCCGAGCTGACCGCCCGCCGCCCGCGTGCCGCCGTCCCGCAAGAAGGCGATGCGAAACGCCCGCCAGCGAACAAGGACAAGATCAACGGCGTTGAGCAACGACTGCACCTGCTCGTGCGCCAGGACATCGAGGAGCTGCACCGCATGCTTCCCGCCGTCGCCCGCCAGCTCGGCTCGGCGGGCGTACCCCTGGACTACGGACGCCTCCTGCACGACCTCCTGCGATGGCCACGTCGACGAGACGACACCGCAAGGCGCTGGCTGGAGGACTTCTACCGCACACTGCGCCGCTCCGACCGCCCTGCCTGACCCAGCCCCAAACTCCCTGCGAACAGAACCAGGAACCGCATCATGACGACCCAGCACCCCGACATCACGCCGACTGCCACTCCGCGCTACGTGGACATGCACATCCTGCAGACGCTGCCCTTCAGCAACGTCAATCGCGACGACCTCGGCTCACCCAAGACCGTCACCTACGGCGGCGTCACCCGCACGCGCGTCTCCAGCCAAGCGTGGAAGCGGCCCACCAGGCTCGCGGTCGAAACACGGATCGGGCATCAAGCCCGCCGCACCCGTCGGCTTCCCCTCCAGGTTGCCCAGAACCTTATCGACCGAGGCTGGCCCGAAGACCTGGCCGAGCTCGCCGGCGTCCAGGTCGTCATTTCCACTGACTCCAAGCTCGACCTCGAGAACAACGCCACCACCGCCTCACTGCTCTTCCTGCCCAACGATGCTGCCGGCTCCCTGGCCGACATCGCCGACAAGCACCGCGACAAGCTCGAAAAGGCCCTCGGCACCAAAGCTGCGGCCAAGCCCCAGCTCCCCAAGGACGCCATCCACGAGATCCTCCGCTCCCGCAACGGCTCCATTGCCCTCTTCGGCCGGATGATGGCAGAAATCCCCGGCGCGGGAGTAGACGGCGCCGTACAGGTCGCCCACTCCTTCACCACCCACAGCACCTCGGTACAGGCCGACTTCTTCACCGCCGTGGACGACGTCGACCAGTGGGCGTCCGACGCCGGCAGCGCCCACATGAACACAGCCGAGTACAGCAGCGGCGTCTTCTACCGCTACGCCGTCCTCGACACCGGCGACCTGATCCGGAACGTCACCGACCAGACGGTGGCCCGGGAGCTGGCCGAGGCCTTCCTCACAGAATTCATCCAGAGCCTGCCCTCCGCAAAGAAAAACTCCACCGCGCCGAACAGCGTCCCCGACCTCGTACACGTAGCGGTCCGGTCCGACAGGCCTGTGTCCCTCGCCGCAGCCTTTGAGCAACCCGTGCAGGCCGGCCGCACCGGCTGGGCAGAGCCGTCCCGCCGTGCCCTCGCCGCCTACACCGCCAAGATCAACACCCTCATGGGTGACTCGGGACGCATCTACAGTGCCCACGCCGGAGTGGACGACACCCCTTTCGAAGCCCTCGGTGACCGGGTCGAGTCCTACCCCGTGCTCGTCGCAGGAGCCCTCGAAGCGGTCTTTCCCAGCAACGGGAGCACGGCGTCGTGACCGGCTTCCTCATGCAAATCGGCGGACCGCTCCAGTCCTGGGGAGAGCACAGCGCGTTCAACGACCGAGACACCGTCGCCCACCCAACCCGCTCCGGCCTCATCGGCATGATCGCCTCGGCCCTCGGCATCCCTCGCCACCAAGCCACCCCCACCACCAACAGCGGCGAGCCGACACCATTCAGCCAGCTCAGCCACCTGCGCTTCACCGTCCGCCATGACCGCCCCGGCCTGCGCATCCGAGACTTCCATACCGTCGGAGGCGGCCTACCTCCCCACCGCACCGTCCCCACCGCAAAAGGTGGCCGACGCAGCCCCGGCCAGACCACCATCGTCTCCGACCGGCACTACCTGGCCGACGCCGTCTTCACCGTCGCCGTCACGGCCCCCCACGCCCCAGACCCCAGCCACCTCACCACAACCTGCGCCGCCGCACTCACCGCCCCCCACTGGCCCTTGTACCTCGGCCGCCGGTCCTGCCCACCGGCCGCCCCCCTCGTCGTCGCCACGCACCTTCCCGACCCCATCACCGAGCTTCTGACACGCGTCCCACTCGCTCGGGCCCGCCCCAGCACCCCGCAGGCACCTGACCACGAGGCAACCGTCCCCGTACGGTTCACGGCCGACACCCCCTTCCCGCCCACCTTCCCCGCCACCGCGTCCGCCCGGGCATCCGTCACCTCACTCAACGACGAACCCGTCCGTCTTCAGCCACGCGACCGCATCTACCGCAGCCGCCCCTCCTACACCACCAGCTGCCAACTCCCCGCCCAGCTGTGCCAGGGCTACGGCCGCGACTACCTCGACGCACTCATGGCCTACCTCCACACCTTCACACCCGAGGGAACCGACGTATGACCACCAGTCCACACACCGCTCAGTCCGAAGAAACCGCCCAGGACACTGCCCAAACGCCGACAGCCTGGCTCACCAGACTGCGCCTCAACCCCGCCAGCAGGGCGGTCCAGCACGATCTCAGGGACGCCGCAGCGCTGCACCGGCGCATCATGACCCTCGTCCCCAGCGGCCTGGGTGACAGCCCACGAGCCCGCGCCGGCCTCCTCTTCCGGCTCGACCACGACGGCACCGGAGCCCCCACCCTCCTCGTGCAGAGCCGGACAGCCCCCAACACCGCCCACCTCCCCACCGGATATGCCGACGCAAGAACCCGCCAGATGACCCCCCTGCTCGACGCACTCCGCCCGGGCTTGACCGTCCGCTACCGGCTGCTCGGCAACGCTGTCAAACGATGCGGCCGCAACAGCACCGAAGGACGCTGGAAGCAGGCCATCGTCCTGCGGGGTGCCGACGCTGAGCACTGGTGGACAGCACAAGCACGGAAAGCCGGCCTCGCCCTACACACCGTCCACGCCAACAACGCCGACACCCTCACCGCATGGCACGGCCCTGCTGGAACGATGCGCAAAGACAGGACCGCGGTCCACCATCAGGGCACACGCTTCGACGGCATCGCAACCGTCCACGATCCCGAGGCACTACGCCAAGCTCTCCTGCAGGGCATCGGCCGCAGCAAGTCCTACGGCTGCGGACTACTCAGCCTTGCCCCCGCCACTCCGGGAGCCTGAGGAACATCCCCATGACCAGCCTCTCCTCGCCCACCCAGCAAAGCTCCGCCCGCCGCCGCATCGCCGCCCCGACGCTCGCCATGCTGCCCCGAGTCGGCGACTCCCTCTCATTCCTGTACGCAGACGTGGTACGCATCGTCCAGGACGACACAGGAGTCAGCGCCGAGACCACCAGCGCCGACGGCGTCACTACCCGCGTCTACCTCCCCACGGCCGCCCTGAGCTGCGTACTGCTCGGCCCCGGAACCTCCATCACCCAGCCGGCACTCGCCACCTTTGCCCGCCACGGAACCACCGTGGTGTGCAGCGGATCAGGGGGCGTCCGCTGCTACTCGGCAACCACATCCGACGCGCTGACCACCCGATGGCTGGAAGCCCAGGTCCATCAATGGAGCGACCCCGACCGACGTCTCGCCGTCGCACAAAGCATGTACCTCAAACGCTTCAACGTCCCCGTTCCGCCAAGCACACCCCTCAACAAGCTACGCGGACTTGAAGGCCAGCGAGTCAAAGCGCTCTACAAGATCCTCTCCCAACAGCACCGCATCGGCCGGTTCCGCCGCAACTACGACCCCGCCTCCTGGGACCAGCAAGACCCAGTCAACCTCGCCCTCTCTTCCGCAAACACCTGCCTGTACGGCATCGTGCACGCAGCCATCGTCGCCCTTGGCTGCTCGCCCGCGCTCGGTTTCGTCCACCAAGGCAAACAGCACGCCCTCGTCTACGACATCGCCGACCTCTACAAAGCACAACTCACGATCCCACTGGCGTTCTCTCTCCACGACTCACCCCACCCCGAAGCCATGGCCCGGCGCAGCTTCCGGGAGGAACTGCGCCTCTACCGACTGCTCCCACGGATCGTCACCGACATCCAGTCTCTCCTGGCACCCGGCGAGACCGCGCCAGTGCCCGACGGCCACGCCGTAGACCTGGTCAACCTGTGGGACCCGTACAGCGGGTCCGTCCCTGCCGGCGTGAACTACGCGTCCTACGACGGTCAGCCTTCCTTCGACACGCTGTCCCCCTCGAACGATCCTGCCGATCAAGAATCTGCCGATGCACCAGACTGAGAAACAGAGGGAGATGCGCACACCGTGCCGTCCATGACCGTCCTCGCCACCACAGCCGTACCCAACCATGTCCGAGGCGCACTCACCCGCTGGATGATTGAACCCACACCGGGGTTGTACGTCGGCACCTTGTCGGCACGAGTGCGGGACGAACTCTGGCGCGTGGTGAGTGCATCAATCGGAGCCGGCGCGGCAGTGCTGGTACACCCGGAGTCAAACGAGCAAGGCTACGCACTGCGGACAGCTGGCGAGCGCCGCCGTACACCGGTTGACTTCGACGGCCTCGTACTCGTCGCCTTTCGCTCTGATGAATACGCCGACGCGTCACCCGCCCTCGGGATTCTGCCTTCTACCACCGGTTGATCGGACGCTACGGGGCTGAACCATGCGGGGCGTTTCGTCGTGCGTCTTGCCAGCCGAGGAACACACCTGGAACGGGGCTGTATCCAGGCGCCGACCGGAACACCCCCGCCTGCGCGGGGAACGCGGCCGCAACTTCGCTTCGGGGCTCCGTCGGCGGAACACCCCCGCTGTGCGGGCAACACAGCTGGTCGAGGAAGAACTGCGGCTTCAGCTCCGGAACACTCCCGCCTGCGCGGGGACCACTCGCACGTCGGCGATGACGCCGAGGCCCGAGCCGGAACACCCCGCCTGCGCGGGGAAAAGGAACTGCATGAGCGCACTCGACGAGCAGGAACACCCCCGCCTGCGCGGGGAGGCACGATGATGTCCCAGATGCCGCCGAAGATATGCGGAGCACCCCCGCTGTGCGAGGAACGCGCGCTGAGACCGGGACAGTCGTCGAAGGCAAGCGGAACACCCCCGCCCGCGCGGGAGCATTCCTGCGTGCGTTCGGCGCCCGGCATCAGGTGCGAAACACCCCGCCTGCGCGGGGAACGCCTGCGAACGCCGGCCAGCTCGTGATCAACGGCGGATCACCACCGCCTGCGCAGGGAACAAGCTCAGGGGACCACGCAGTCCCGGAAGCCGTAGTTCAGGAATTGATCGGAACACCCCCGCCTGTGCGGGGACCACGTTGAAGTGGAAGGCTAAAGGCTAGGTCTCCCTCTAGCGCGGAACACCCCCGCCTGTGCGGGGACCACCGCCACGAGCGCTGATTGCCAGTGGTCAGGTACGGAACACCCCCGCCTGTGCGGGGACCACGGCGAGGTCCTCGATCCGAGCGTCATGGAGTCCGGAACACCCCCGCCTGTGCGGGGACCACGTCAACCCGACTACCGCTCGCCGCTGCTGCGCCGGAACACCCCCGCCTGTGCGGGGACCACGACATCGCCGGTCGTACGTAATGCGCCCGTGGCGGAACACCCCCGCCTGTGCGGGGACCACTGAGAAAAGGCGCCTCCCCGATGTACCACCAGCGGAACACCCCCGCCTGTGCGGGGACCACGCCGGCGGCGACTACTGGTACGCGGCGACCACCGGAACACCCCCGCCTGTGCGGGGACCACAGGAGCTGCGCGGCCTTGATCTCCTCGAGGACCGGAACACCCCCGCCTGTGCGGGGACCACGAGTGGTCCGACGACAAGTCCGACCCGCGCGGCGGAACACCCCCGCCTGTGCGGGGACCACGAGTGGTCCGACGACAAGTCCGACCCGCGCGGCGGAACACCCCCGCCTGTGCGGGGACCACACCGAAGTGGCGGGCGACGGCTGCCGCCATGGCGGAACACCCCCGCCTGTGCGGGGACCACGACGTTGGGATAGTCCGCCGCCGCTCCGATGTCGGAACACCCCCGCCTGTGCGGGGACCACGACGGCCGTGCAGGGCGCGGGGCGGGTTCGAACGGAACACCCCCGCCTGTGCGGGGACCACATCCGGTGGAACGGGTTCGCCCGCCGGATCATCGGAACACCCCCGCCTGTGCGGGGACCACTGCTTGTGACGCATCGGCGTCACGGTGCCGCTCGGAACACCCCCGCCTGTGCGGGGACCACCGGGCGAGCAGGGCAACGACGCCCGCGTTGGCCGGAACACCCCCGCCTGTGCGGGGACCACGCCCCTGTGGGCGGCCATGTTCGAGGTCGACGCGGAACACCCCCGCCTGTGCGGGGACCACGTGGACGCGTTCGACGTAATCGCGGTGAAGTTCGGAACACCCCCGCCTGTGCGGGGACCACGCTGATGGCGATCGGATCGGGTCTCGGCGCACAGGAACACCCCCGCCTGTGCGGGGACCACGCAGGAGCAGTGCAACATCTGCCGCGACCCGCGGGAACACCCCCGCCTGTGCGGGGACCACTCTTCCTGGGGACTGTAAATCGTTCGGTGTAACTCCCGATCATGGAGGATGCACCGATGACTAGTGAGAACGTGACCGAGGCCG
>NZ_BMQQ01000031.1:60167-89064 GCF_014648195.1 Streptomyces purpureus | reverse complement strand
CAGGAACAAGATCAGCACGCACCCGGACACCCTGCCGACCAAGATCGCTGAACACAAGACCCACGGCTCAGCTCATTCTGAAACGATCAGTTACTCACGCCGCTGTCAGGCAGCCGCTGCGGCTCAGACCGCCGAGCCGGCCTTCCACTGCGCCCAGCTCATGTTCCAGCCGTTGAGGCCGTTGTCCGGCTTGATGGTGGCGTCCTTGGAGTTCTTGACGATCACGACGTCACCGACGATCGAGTTGTCGTAGAACCAGGCACCGGGCTGGTTCGGGTCGTTGGCGCCCTTGACGTCGTTCAGACCGACACAGCCGTGGCTGGTGTTGGTGGAGCCGAAGATCGAGTCCGGGCCCCAGTAGTTGCCGTGGATGAAGGTGCCCGACGTGGACAGCCGCATGGCGTGCGGGACGTCCTTGATGTCGTACTCGCCCTTGCCGTCGTCGTCGGTGAAGCCGACGGTGGCGCCGTTCATCCGGGTCTCCTTGAACTTCTCGGAGATCACCATCTGACCGTTGTAGGTCGGGTTCTCCGGGGAGCCGGCGGAGATCAGGATGGTCTTGACCGTCTTGCCGTCCTGGGTGACCTTCATGGTCTTGGTGGCGACGTCGACGGTGGAGACCTGGTTGCGGCCGATCTTGAAGGTGACCGTCTTCTGCTGGACGCCGAAGACACCCTTGGCGCCCTCGACACCGTCCAGGTCCAGCTTCAGCGTGACGGTCGAGCCCTCGGTCCAGTACTGGTCGGGGCGGAAGTCGAGCCGCTGGGAGTTGAACCAGTGGCCGACGACCTCCTGGCCGCTGCTGGACGACACCTTGATGCCGCTCTGGACGGCCTTCTTGTCGGTGATCGCCTTGTTGAAGTTGATCGACACCGGCATGCCGACGCCGACGGTGGAGCCGTCCTCGGGCGTGAAGTTGCCGATGAAGCTGTTGGCCTTGGAGACGGTGGCGAAGGACGCGTTCTCGTGGGCCTCGCGGCCGTCGGCGTCCTTGGCGGTGGCCGCGATCTTGTAGGTGGTAGCGCGCTCCAGCTGCTCGCTGGGCTTCCAGCTCTTGCTGTCCGCGGCCATCTCACCCTTGACGCTTTTGCCCTCGGCCGTGGTCATGGTGACCTGGGTGAGGGTGCCGTCGCTGACGGTCACCTTGGCGTCGTTGTTGATGCCGGCGTTGTCGGCGCCGTTCTTGGGCGAGATGACTATTCGGGCCTTGGAGGTCTCCTGGGCGGCCGCCTCGTCGATCTGCGCCTGTGACTTCGTCGAGGCGTCGGCGGCAGCGCTGCCGCCCTTGTCGCCGTCGCCCGTACAGGCCGAAAGCACCATCACGCCGCCGAGCAGCGCGGACGCGGCCATCAGACCCCGCCGCTTGCTTGCCGTCATCACACGCTTCTCCATCGCTGCCGATCCCCTGCCATCTCTTTCCAACAACACCCATAACAACCCGAGCGGTTCCACATCTGGTCCAGATGTGGGGAACACCACTGATCGACGCGCCCGTGCACCGGGTGGTTCCCCGGTATACGGGCGGGGTGCCGAGGAAGCGGACGGGCCCGGGCCCGCGGCGTGCCGCCGGGGGCCGGCCGGGGCGCCCGGGGCCCGCCGCGGGTCGGCGCCGTGCCCTAGGAGCGGCCGGGATTCACGATCCCCTCGTCCTCTTCCTCCTCCTCATCTTCCTCGTCCAGGTCCCACTCCTGGGCGTCGGGGTCGTACTCGATCTGCTCGCTGCTCCAGGACGCCTGAACGAGATCGATCCCCGGCACCTCGGTGACCAGGTCGAACGGCTCGATCAGATAGGCGAGCGCCTCCGCCTCGTCCTCGCGTACGGCGGAGCGGGCATGGGACCGCTCCTCCTCGGGCATGGATTCGTCGTCCTCGATCCGCCCGATGGCGGCGCCGGTCAGGGCCTCGGCGTCCTCGATCTCCAGGACCACCTCCACCCGAAGCCGTACATACCGTGATGTCTCAGAAGTGCTCATACGTCGGAGCGTAGGCCGCGCGACGGCCGCGACTTTCCTGCGACCCGCTGAGTTCATTAGCATCGGCGGACACACCAATTCCCGGTTGCCGTAAAGGGGATCGAATCTGTGTCCGTCGCTCGACGCCCCCTGTTGACCGCCACCGCCGCGGGCACCCTGCTCTGCGCCCTGTGGTTCGTGCCGTCGGCCAACGCCACGGACGAGACCCGGACCGGGCATCAGCCCCGGCCGGCGGCCGGGGCCGGGACGGAAGCGCTGAGACTGGCGGAGACCGGCTCGGTGAGCACGACCCCGTATCTGATCGGCGGGACCGCGTTCCTCGGGGTCGGAGCCGGGTTCGTGACGCTGGCGATGCGCCGGGCCGGCCGCCAGAGCTGACCGTACGAAGACGCGGAAAGGGCCGCCCCCGGTGGATCCGGGGGCGGCCCTTTCGCGTCGGCGCGGGCGGCTCAGGCCAGCGGGCCGGTGACCGGCTCCACGGCCGCGAGCAGCTTGCCCTCCCGTACGAAGGTCTCGGCGGCGGCCAGGTCCGGGGCGAGGAAACGATCCGGCCCAGGGCCCTCGACACCGGCCGCGCGCAAGGCGGAGACGACGGCCTGGGTGGCGGGCGCGGGGGTGAGGCCGCGGCGGAGCTCGACGGCGCGGGTGGCGGCGTACAGCTCGACGGCGAGGATCCGGCTCAGGTTGCCGACGGCGGTACGCAGCTTGCGGGCGGCGGACCAGCCCATGGAGACGTGGTCCTCCTGCATCGCCGAGGAGGGGATGGAGTCGGCGGAGGCCGGGACGGCGAGCCGCTTCATCTCGCTGACCAGGGCGGCCTGCGTGTACTGGGCGATCATCAGGCCGGAGTCGACACCGGCGTCGTCGGCGAGGAACGGCGGCAGGCCGTGGCTGCGGTTCTTGTCCAGGAGCCGGTCGGTGCGGCGCTCGGCGATCGAGCCGAGGTCGGCGGCGGCGATGGCCAGGAAGTCGAGGACGTAGGCGACCGGGGCGCCGTGGAAGTTGCCGTTGGACTCGACGCGGCCGTCGGGCAGGACCACGGGGTTGTCGACGGCGGAGGCGAGCTCGCGCTCGGCGACGAGGCGGGCGTGGGCCATGGTGTCCCGCCCGGCACCGGCGACCTGCGGGGCGCAGCGCACGGAGTAGGCGTCCTGGACGCGGGGCGCCTCTTCCTCCTGGAAGTGGCCGGTGAGGCCGGAGCCCTTGAGCACGGCGAGCATGTTGGCGGCGGCGGCGCCCTGGCCCGGGTGGGGGCGGATGGCGTGCAGCTCGGGGCGGAGGACCTTCTCGGTGCCGAGGAGGGCTTCGAGGGTGAGCGCGGCGGTGACGTCCGCGGACTTGTAGAGGAGCTCCAGGTCGGCGAGGGCCATGATCAGCATGCCGAGCATGCCGTCGGTGCCGTTGAGCAGGGCGAGGCCCTCCTTCTCGCGCAGTTCCACAGGCGCGATGCCGTGGGCGGCGAGCAGCTCGCCGGCGGGCCGTACGGTCCCGTCGGGGCCCTCGGCGTCGCCTTCGCCCATCAGGGTCAGCGCGCAGTGGCTGAGCGGGGCGAGGTCGCCGGAGCAGCCGAGGGAGCCGTACTCGTGCACGACGGGGGTGATCCCGGCGTTGAGCACGTCGGCCATGGTCTGGGCGACGCTCGGGCGGACGCCGGTGTGGCCGGAGGCGACCGTCTTGAGCCGCAGGAACATCAGCGCGCGGACGACCTCGCGCTCGACGCGAGGGCCCATGCCCGCGGCGTGGGAGCGGACGATGTTGCGCTGGAGCTGGGCTCGTAGCTCGGGGCTGATGTGCCGGGAGGCGAGCGCACCGAAGCCGGTCGAGACGCCGTACACCGGCTCGGGCTTGGCGGCGAGCGCGTCCACGATGCCCCGCGCGGCGGCGAGCGCGTCGAGGGCCTCCGGGGAGAGCTCGACCCGGGCGCCGTGGCGGGCGACGGCGATGACGTCCTGTGCGGTGGTGCCGGTCGTCCCGAGCACAACTGTGTGCATATCCATATTCAGCAGCGTACGGATTGAATCCCAACGTGTCACTAGGTGTCCGTGTCACAAGTCATCCAGCTGACGGCCCCTTACGGCAGTGACTCCTACGGCACGACTCCTACGGCCCGGGGTCGGGCGTCTCCGGCGGCTCCACCACCGCGTCGCGGAAGCGGCGGCGGTCGCGGTGGGGCGGTGCGTCGGCGAGCCGGACGACCGAGCCGTCACGGCCGGCCACCACCGGCTTCGAGGAACGGGCCGCCTTGGCGCGGTACTGCGCCGCGTCCGCGAGGCGGAACAGGCGGCGGGCCGAGCGGAGCTGGCCGATCGGGTCACCGGTCGAGGCGATCCCGCAGGCCACCCCCTCGCCGAGCTCCAACTCACCTGCCCGTACGCACAGTTCTTCGGCGACCTTGACCACCTCGTCCGAACTCGGGCCGACCGACAGCAGGCAGAACTCGTCCCCGCCGAGCCGGGCCGCCAGCGCGCCCGGGAGCATCGCACCGCACCGCGAGAGGACCGAGCCGAACCGTTCGAGCAGCCGGTCGCCGACCGCGTGGCCATGCGTGTCGTTGACCCGCTTGAGGCCGTTCAGATCGCAGACGACCAGGCTCACCACCGAACCGTCCGCGCGGTAGCGCTCGATCGCCTCGTCCAGCCGGGTGTCGACCGCACGCCGGTTGGCCAGCCCGGTCAGCGGATCGGTGAAGGCGAGCCTGCGGACCTCCTCCAGGCGTTCGGCCTGCGCGATCCCGGCCGCGACCACGGACGCCAGCACGGTCGCGAAGTTCGCGTCGGCCCGGTCGAACACCGGCGCCCCGGCCGGCCGGGCCACGTACAGCTCACCCCAGGCGCGCCCGTGGAGCACGATCGGCGCGACCACGCAGCAGCCGCGGCCGCGGCGGCGCAGCGCGCTCACGCGGTACCCGGCCAGGTCACCGTCGGCGGTCTCCACCCAGGC
Organism: Streptomyces purpureus; assembly: GCF_014648195.1. Classification (GTDB taxonomy): domain Bacteria; phylum Actinomycetota; class Actinomycetes; order Streptomycetales; family Streptomycetaceae; genus Streptomyces; species Streptomyces purpureus. The sequence continues at coordinate 84,151 of NZ_BMQQ01000031.1, read as the reverse complement.
GTCGGGCTCGCCGCCCCCCGCCCACTGTTCGTGCAGAAATTCGGTGATCTCGGGAAACTGATGCACCGGATAGGTCTCGGAGTCCGGGAACTCCTCCTCCCCCACGGCCCGCTCGCCCGCGTTGACCAGCACTTTCAGCCGGCCGAGCTCCCGCTCCCAGACGGACAGCGCCGCGAACGTCCCACCCAGCGCGTCCCTGGCCCCGAGCGCCGCGGCCCGCCAGAACTCACGCGGCGTGTGCGCCGCCGCGGTCGCCTGCGCCAGCGCGACCACGGCCCGCAGCCGAACATCCTCTCCCATTCCTACAGCTTAGGGAGGTTTCACCCGTTTTCACTCGCGGGACGTCACCGTCCGCACACAGTCACGGACAGTGACGACCGGATCAGTCGCCCGGGGTCACTCGCCCGGCCACTGCGGCTTCCGCTTCTCGTTGAAGGCGGCCACACCCTCCGCCCGGTCGCCCGAGAAGGCCACCGACCGCCAGGCCGCGTCCTCCACCTCAAGGCCGGCCCGCAGATCGAGCCCTTGCCCGAGCCGCATGGCCCGCTTGGCGGCGCGCAGCCCGACCGGGGAGTTGCCCGCGATCCGGCCGGCCATCTCCAGCGCGGCCGTCCGCGCGTCCTCGGCGAGCTCGTCGACCAGGCCCAGGTCACGGGCCTCGGCCGCTTCCACCCGGCGCGCGGTGAAGACGAGTTCGGCGGCGCGCGCGGCCCCGACCCGGCGCGGCAGCAGCTGGGTGCCGCCACCGCCGGGGATGACGCCGACCGACACCTCGGGCAGGCCGACCACCGCGGTGCTGTCGGCCACGATCACGTCGCAGGCCAGCGCGAGCTCGAAGCCGCCGCCGAGCGCGAAGCCGTGCACGGCCGCGACGGTCGGCATCGGCAGTTCCAGGACGCCCGTGTAGGCGGCGCGGGCGGTGGGCCGCTGGCGTACGAGCTCCGCGTCCGTGAAGGAGTTGCGCTCCTTGAGGTCCGCGCCCACGCAGAACGCGCGGTCGTTGGACGAGGTCAGGACGGTGACCCGGACCGAGGCGTCGGCCGCGAGCGCGTCACAGGCGGCCCCGATCGACCGGGCCATCTCGCTGGAGACCGCGTTCATCGCCTTGGGCCGGTCGAGCACCAGCTCCGCGACATGCCCGTCCCCGTGACGCCGTACCGCCACGAACTCACCAAAGCGCTGCTCGGACATGACCTCAGACCCTCCCGGTTAACGATGGTTCACCGGAAGCAGATCCTAGGTGGGCCGCCTCGTCAACAGCCAGGGCTCCACGACACCCAGTCCACGCACGGGCCGCTGCCACATCGGCTGGAGCGCGAAGCGGTACGAAGGGGGCGCCTCGCCCTCCTTCTCGGCCGCGGCGGCCTCCTCGGCCACCTGCGCCTCCGAGACCGGCGCGTCACCCGTGCGCGACAGCTCCTCGGCGAACGCCCCGTCCACCAGGACCGCGTCCTTCGGCGCTATCGAGGTGAGCCGGCTGGCGAGATTCACGGTCGTGCCGAAGACATCGCCCATCCGGGTCGTGACCGTGCCGAAGGCGATGCCGACGCGCAGCGCGGGCATGGTCTCGTCGTGGGTGAGCGTCTCGATCAGCCGCAGCGCGATCTCGGCGGCCGTACCGGCGTCGTCGGCGGCGTACAGCACCTCGTCGCCGAGGGTCTTGATCAGCCGCCCGCCGTGCGCCGCGACCAGGTCGGCGCAGGTGGTCTCGAACGCCTCGACCAGCTCGCCGAGCTCCTCCTCCTCCAGACGGCGGGTGAGCCGGGTGAAGCCGACCAGGTCGGCGAAGCCGACGGCGAGCCGGCGGTCGACCATCTCCTCGTCGTCGGCGGCCTGCACGACCCGGCCGGTGGCGGCGGCGAGCTGGCGCCGCCACACATAGACCAGGAACTCCTCCAGCTCCGGCAGGAGCAGCTCGACCAGCGGATAGGTGACCTCGGTGCGGGTCATGCCGGGCTCGGGAGGCTCGGTCAGGCCCTCCAGGAACGAGTCGATCTGCCATTCGGCGAGCCGGGCGGTGGTCTGGCCGGTGGACCGGGCCACCTGCACCGCCATCGGCTCGCTCAGCAGCCCCGCCTCGACCAGACCGGCCAGCCGCCGCAGGGCCAGCACATCGGCCTCGGTGAGCGCCTTGGCCTGGCCGATGTCGGCGAAGCCCATCGCCCGCCAGAACCGCGACGCCAGCTCCATGGAGACCCCGGCCGTCCGCGCGGCCTGGAACGGCGTGTAGCGCCGCTCGGCGCCCAGGATGAGCTGTTCGAGACGGATCGCCAGGGGGTCGTCCGTCGGCTCGGCCGTATGGTCGACAACATGGTGGGGGGTGGGATACGAGGGTGGCTCAGCCCCGCCCGAAGTCGTGTTGTCGACGGTCACCGGCCGCCTCCTGCCCGTTCCCTGCGCACTGCCCTGCCGATCTGTCGTGGATCGCCGTCCACGATACGGCAGGTGTGCCCTAGCTCACGTCCTGGTTCACCGCTCACATCCCGGTTCGGGCCACTGTGCGGCCGTGCCGCGCGCATGGCCGGTCTCAGCGCTCCGTGCGCAGATGGACGACGTCGCCCGCGCCGACCGCCTCCGTGCCGCCGCCCTCGGTGGCGACGACCAGCCGGCCGTCCCCGTCGATGGCGACCGCGTCGCCGACCAGGGCTCGCTCGCCGGGCAGCTCGGCCCGTACGGCCCGGCCCAGGGTGGCGCAGCCGGCCGCGTACGCCTCCTGGAGCCCGGAGGCCGCCGGGTCACCGTCCGCCGCGCTCCACTTCTCGTACCAGTGCTCCAGGGAGCGCAGTACGGCCCGCAGCAGGGTGTCGCGGTCGGTGGAGGCGGCGTCCGCGAGGAGGAGGGAGCCGGCGCCGGGTACGGGCAGCTCGTCCTCACCGAGGGTGACGTTGATGCCCAGGCCCACGACGACGGAGTCGGCGCCGACCCGCTCGGCGAGGATGCCGCCGGTCTTGCGCTCCTGGTCGCCGACGGTCACCAGCAGGTCGTTGGGCCACTTGAGGGCCATGTCGACACCGGCGGCCTTGGCGAGGCCGGCCGCGGCGGCGACTCCGGTCAGCAGCGGCAGCCAGCCCCAGCGCTCGGCCGGGACGTCGGGCTTGAGCAGGACGGAGACGAACAGCCCGGAGCGCGGCGGGGAGACCCAGTCGCGGTCGAGCCGGCCGCGCCCGGAGGTCTGCTCCTCGGCGACCAGGACGGTGCCGTGGGCGAGCTCCTCGGCACGTGCGGCCAGGTCGGAGTTGGTGGAGCCGGTGGTGCTCACCAGCTCGAAGGAGCTCCACAGTCCGTCCGGCCGGATCAGCGCGCGGCGCAGTGAGGAGGCGTTCAGCGGGGGCCGGTCGAGGTCGGACCAGCGGCTCTCGGGCGCATTCTGTGGCGTCATGCAAGCCAGCCTAGGTGTGGCAAACACCGCACTGCCGAACCGTATCGGCGCCACTACGCTACGGGTCAGTAGGCCATTCGTAGCCATCGAACCCCCGTGACCAGGCAGGGAGCCGCATCCCGATGTCCGAGCCGGCAATGCACCAAGAGATCGACATTCACACGACCGCGGGCAAGATCGCGGATCTGGAGCGCCGTATCCACGAGGCGACACACGCCGGCTCCGAGCGTGCCGTGGAGAAGCAGCACGCCAAGGGCAAGCTCACCGCGCGCGAGCGGATCGACCTGCTGCTCGACGAGGGCTCCTTCGTTGAGCTGGACGAGTTCGCCCGGCACCGCTCCACCAGCTTCGGCCTGGAGAAGAACCGCCCGTACGGCGACGGTGTCGTCACCGGCTACGGCACGGTCGACGGCCGTCCGGTGGCGGTGTTCTCGCAGGATTTCACCGTGTTCGGCGGGGCGCTCGGTGAGGTCTTCGGGCAGAAGATCATCAAGGTGATGGACTTCGCGCTGAAGACCGGCTGCCCGGTGATCGGGATCAACGACTCCGGTGGCGCCCGGATCCAGGAGGGCGTCATGGCCCTCGGCATGTACGGCGAGATCTTCCGCCGCAACACCCACGCGTCGGGCGTGATCCCGCAGATCTCGCTGGTCGTGGGGCCGTGCGCGGGCGGCGCGGTGTACTCGCCCGCGATCACCGACTTCACCGTGATGGTCGACCAGACCTCGCACATGTTCATCACCGGCCCCGACGTCATCAAGACCGTCACGGGCGAGGACGTCGGCTTCGAGGACCTGGGCGGCGCCCGGACGCACAACACCACCTCCGGTGTGGCGCACCACATGGCGGGTGACGAGAAGGACGCCATCGAGTACGTCAAGTCGCTGCTGTCGTACCTGCCTTCGAACAACCTCTCCGAGCCGCCGGCCTTCCCCGAGGAGGCCGACACGGCGGTGAGCGACGAGGACCGCGAGCTGGACACGCTGATCCCGGACTCCGCCAACCAGCCGTACGACGTGCACACGGTCATCGAGCATGTGCTGGACGACGGCGAATTCCTGGAGACGCAGGCGCTGTTCGCGCCGAACATCGTCACCGGCTTCGGCCGGGTCGAGGGCTTCCCGGTCGGCATCGTCGCCAACCAGCCGATGCAGTTCGCGGGCTGCCTGGACATCAACGCCTCGGAGAAGGCGGCGCGTTTCGTGCGCACCTGCGACGCCTTCAACATCCCGGTGCTCACCTTCGTCGACGTGCCCGGCTTCCTGCCCGGCGTCGACCAGGAGTACGGCGGCATCATCCGGCGCGGCGCGAAGCTGATCTACGCGTACGCGGAGGCGACGGTCCCGCTGATCACGGTCATCACGCGCAAGGCGTTCGGTGGCGCGTACGACGTCATGGGCTCCAAGCACCTCGGCGCGGACCTCAACCTGGCCTGGCCGACGGCGCAGATCGCGGTGATGGGCGCGCAGGGCGCGGTCAACATCCTGCACCGCCGTGCCATCGCCGAGGCGGGTGGCCCGGAGGAGACCGAGGCGACGCGGGCGCGGCTGATCCAGGAGTACGAGGACGCGCTGCTGAACCCGTACACGGCGGCCGAGCGCGGCTACGTGGACGCGGTCATCCGCCCCTCGGACACACGTGCCCAGGTCGTGAAGGGGCTGCGTCAGCTGCGGACGAAGCGGGAAAGCCTGCCTCCGAAGAAGCACGGCAACATCCCCCTGTAAACCGTCCCCCGCGGGCCCGCGGGCCCTTCTCCGGTGAGGAGTCGTTGTGATCAAGGTCGTTCGAGGTAACCCGACCCCGGAGGAGCTGGCCGCCGCACTCGCGGTGGTTCAGGCGCGGGCCGCGGCGACGGCGTCGTCCGCGGCCGGGGCGCCCGAGGTGCCGCAGGAGTGGTCGGCGCCCGCCCGGATCGCGCGGTACACCCGGCCCAGGCCGGGTCCGAAGTCGTGGGCCAGGTCCTACTGGCCGCTCTGACCGATCGACGAAAAAGGAGGCCGGGCCCCGTGTGCGGGGGGCCCGGCCTCCTGGCCGTTCCGGACGCGGCTCACAGCAGCGGGGCCACGGCCTCGGCCATGACGCGGTAGCCGGCGTCGTTGGGGTGCAGCCCGTCCTCGTAGGCGTAGGCGGGGTTGAGCACGTCCGGGTCGGCGGGGTCGGCGAGCAGCCGGTGGAAGTCGACGACGGCGTCGAACTCGCCCGATTCCCTGATCCAGTCGTTGACCTCGGCGCCGGTCTTGGCGGAGTGGTGGCCCCAGTGGGTGGTGCCCTTGAAGGGGAGCACGGTGGCGCCGACGATCCGTACGCCGCGGGCGTGGGCCTGCCGGATCAGGGTGCGGTAGCCGGCGATCAGCTGCTCGGCGGTGACGACCGGCGCGGGCTTGTACGTGGGCTGGTCGTGGGCCTCGCTGTAGCCGAGGTCGTTGAGGCCTTCGAGCAGGACGACGGTGGAGACGCCGGGCAGGTCGAGGGCGTCGCGGTGGAAGCGGGCCGAGGAGCGCTCGCCGTACCAGGCCGAGTCGTTGAGGACGAGGTTGCCGCCGATGCCTGCGTTGAGCACGGGCCGGTCGGTGAGGGCGGCGAGCGCGTCCGAGTAGCGGTGGTCGGCGTTGGGGGTGGAGCCGAAGCCGTCGGTGATGGAGTCCCCGAAGAGCACGACCGCGTCGGTCCGGTCGGCGCCGCTGACGTCGATCCCGGCGAGGTAGTACCAGGACTGGGTGTGCTCGGTGAAGGGCTCTCCGGTGGTGTCGGCGAGCTGGTCGCCGTCGGCGCGGAAGGTGTCGGTGAAGCCCTGCGCATGGAAGGTGGCGGGGCCGGTGGTGCCGGTGAGCTGGAGGGTGACGGTGACCGCGTCGAGGCGGGCGACGGGCAGGTCGACCGGGTCGCTGGTGAGCTGCCCGTGGGCGCCTACAGCGGCGGTGGTGCGGCCGCCGAAGGTGACGGGGCGCGCGCCGGTGACGGCGGCGCCGCCCGCGCTGTGGCCGACGGTGGCGCCGCTGATGTGGAGGGGCGCGGTGCCGTAGGCGTTGGAGAGGCGGATACGGAGCTGGTCGCCGGCGGCCGTGACGCGCACGATCTGGCGCAGGGTGTGGTCCGAGAAGCCTTCCTGGGACCAGTTGGGGGTGAAGCCGGTGGAGGGCAGCTGGGGGGACGCGGTCCAGGCGGCGGTCCAGGTGTTCATGTCGCAACTCCCTAATGGGTTCGTTTTCCCGTTAAGATGGTTGGGACGCTAGCAGAGGATTCCGCTTTAACGGAACTGGAGACCCATTTGAGTGCATCGAAATCGGCCACACCGGGGACGGTCCGCCCTGGTGGCCGTACCGCGAAGGTCCGCGCCGCGGTCCTGGAGGCCACCAGGGACGCCCTGGTCGCGGAGGGCTTCCACGCCCTCCACCTGGACCGGATCGCGTCGGCGGCGGAGGTCGGCAAGACGACCGTCTACCGCCGCTGGGGCTCGCCGGTGGGCCTGGTCGCCGACCTCCTGCGGGACATGGCCGAGCAGTCCGTGGCCGCCTCCGACACGGGCTCCCTGGAGGGCGATCTGACCGCCAACGCCGACCTGGTGCGCCGCACCCTCACCGACCCGGGCTCGGCCCCGCTGTTCCACGCGGTGATCGCGGCCGCGGCCTGCGACGGCGACTGCGCGGCGGCCCTGAACGGCTTCTACACGACCCGCCTGAAGGAGTGGGCGCCGGTGGTCACCCGCGCCGCGGAACGTGGCGAGATCCCGGCGTCCACGGACGCGACGGAGCTCCTGCGGGCGGTCGCGGCGCCGCTGTACTACCGCTTCGCGATCAGCCACGAGCCCCTGACGGAGGAGACCGCCGCCCGCGCGGTCCGGGCGGCCCTGACGGCGGCTCAGGCGGGCGTGTACGCCACACGTACTACGCCGTGATTAGTCCCTTGGCACCGTGGCGCCTGAGTACGGGTACTCAGGCGCCACGGCCACGCTGGCAGCACGATCGGTCACATGCTCTGGTCCGACCCGAAGAACGAGCCGCCGAAGGACATGCGCGACATGCAGGCGACGATGCGCCGCGCGGGCGTCCTGCTGGCACTGGCGATGGTGGTGGCGATGTTCGTGGCGGGCGTCCGCTGACGCCTCCGGCCGGGCGGCGGAGGGCGAGGCCGGATCCGGGCCTCGGCGGCCGGGCGGTCCGGGGCCGGGTCCGGACCTCGGCGGCCGGGCGGGCGGCGATTCCGCCGGCGCCCGTCCGGTGGATACCCTTCCTGACATGACTGCCGCCGCCCGCCGCCTCGTTCTCGCCTCCGCCTCGCCCGCACGGCTCGGTCTGCTGCGGCAGGCCGGACTCGCGCCCGAGGTGATCGTCAGCGGGGTCGACGAGGACGCGCTCACCGCTCCGACACCCGCCGAGCTCGCGCTCGTCCTCGGTGAGGCGAAGGCCGCCGCCGTCGCCGCGCGGCCCGAGGCCGCCGGGGCGCTCGTCATCGGGTGCGACTCCGTGCTCGAACTCGACGGCGAGGCGCTCGGCAAGCCCGCCGACGCCGAGGAGGCCACCGCCCGCTGGAAGTCGATGCGCGGGCGCTCCGGGATCCTGCAGACGGGTCACTGCGTGATCGACACGGCCACCGGCCGCCGCGCCTCCGCCACCGCCTCCACCACCGTCCGCTTCGGCGAACCGACCGACGCCGAGATCGCCGCGTACGTCGCCAGCGGCGAGCCCCTCCACGTGGCGGGCGCCTTCACCCTCGACGGCCGCTCCGCCCCCTTCGTCGACGGCATCGACGGCGACGCGGGCAATGTGATCGGCCTGTCCCTGCCGCTCCTGCGGCGGCTCCTGGCCGAGCTGGGGACCCCCATCACCGACCTGTGGGTCTGATCGGCACTCAGCCCCGACGCGGCCCGGCCACGTCCAGCGCGTACAGCGTGCGGCCCTGCGCCGCGTACAGCAGATCGCCGTCCAGGACCGGGCCGTGGACGGGGTCGCCGGGCATGGCGTGCCGCCAGACCTGCTTCCCGGAGCGGCTGTCCACGGCATAGAGCGTGCCCTGGTCCGTACCGAAGAGCAGGAGGCTCCCCTCCTCGCCCGCCCTCGGCGCCGTGGAGAGCCGGCCGGTGATCTGGCCGTCGGCGACGAACTTCCAGAGCCGGCCGCCGTACTTCCTGCTCACGGCGTAGAGCGCCTCGCCGTACCGGAACACCACCCGATCCTCGACGACCGTCGGCGGCTCCTGGTCGACGTTCACGCTGTCGCCGTCCGCGGCGAACTCCCACCGCTCCCCCTCGGCGGTGAGCGGCTCGCACGCCACGCCGCGCCGTGTGTGGACGTGCAGGTGCTTGTCCACCTCGGTGGCCGCGGAGACCGTACCGGCCGGCAGGGTGCGCGCCGCGGACTCCTCGCCGTCCGGTACGGACACGGTCCAGCGCTCCGCCCGCCCGCTCGGCGTCCTTCCCTCCAGGCCGTACAGCGCCACGGCGTCGCCCTCGTCCCACGCCAGCGTGGCGCCGCCCGGGCGTTCCTCCATCAGCACGATGCCGTTGGGGCTCAGGGCCTTGACGGTGTCGACGCCCGAATCGCCCGCGGCGACGAGGAAGCGGCCGGCGCCGGCCTGCGGCAGCAGCCTGGCCCTGCCTCCGGGGAACAGCTCCGACCAGCGCTTCTCCCCCGACTCCCGGTCCAGGCCGTACAGCGTGTCCTTGGCCATCGCCAGGACGACGTCCTGCTTGCCCTGCCGGATCCGCCCGACGGCCACGGGCACCTCGGCAGGGCCCGGCCCGTCGCCGAGTTCGACGGCCCATGCCAGGGCCTGGCTGTCCTGGCCGACCAGCACGATCCTGCCGAGTTCGTCACCGAAGGCGACGAAGCCCCGCCCCGGCGCGGGCGCCGTGACGAGCGCGGCATCGTGCGTGTATGCGTCCATGAAGGGTCCTGGAGCTGCGGGCCGGCGCGGCCGCCGGGGTCACGCGTCAGGGCCCACGCCCCGCCGAGCAGCGCCGCCGAGAGGCCGACACCGCCACCGAGCAGGGCCCGCCGGCTGATCCGCCTGCCGACGGGAGAGGCGGTCGCGGGCGGCCTGGGCACGACCCGCGTCGGGGCGACCGGAGTGACGGGCGCCGTGGGCGCGGAGGCCGGCGGCGTCAGCACCCGTGTGGCGGCGTCGGACGTCAGCGCCCGCAGCCTCCCCGACCGGCGCGTGAGGTCCGCCAGCACCGGTCCCGGCAGCCAGCTCTCCGCACCGCCCGGAATCCCGGCCGCCAGTTCCCGCGCCTCGGGCCGGTCGGCCGGGTGCTTCGCCAGCATCCGGCCGACCACCTCCGCCAGCCGGGGCGGCAGACCCTCCAGCTCCGGTTCCTCGTGGACGACGCGGTACAGCAGCTCGTATCCGGCTCCGGAGCCGAACGGGCCGCGCCCGGTCGCCGCGTACGCCACCACCGCCCCGAGCGAGAAGACATCGCCCGCCGACCCGACGGTCCGCCCCGAGGCCTGCTCCGGCGGCATGTAGCCGGGCGAACCGATCACCACGCCCGTGCCGGTCAGCACGGTGTCGTCGGCCGCGCGGGCGATCCCGAAGTCGATCAGCAGGGGTCCGTCGGCGGCGAGCAGCACATTGGTCGGCTTGACGTCCCGGTGCACGAGTCCGGCGGCGTGGACGGTGACCAGCGCCTGCGCCAGACCGCCCAGCAGGCGCCGTACGGCCTCTTCGGGGAGGGGGCCGTGGGCGGCCACGGCGGCGCCCAGCGACGGCCCGGGGACGTACTCGGTGGCCAGCCACGGCAGCGGCCCGGCGGTGTCGAAGCCGACGACCGGCACCATGCCCGGCCCGCTCACCGCCTGGCAGGCCCGCACCTCGCGCGCGAACCGCTTCCGGAAGCCGGGCGCGTCCGCCAGGTCCGGGCGTACGGTCTTGAGCGCGACGGCCTTTCCTTCGGCGGTCAGGGCGAGATAGACCACCCCCCTGTCGCCTTCACCCAGACGGGCGAGCACCGGATACGGGCCTATCTCCGCGGGATCCCCAGCACGCAGCGACTCCACAACACCCCCATGCGTCACCGTGGTTCTACCGCATGGGCCCCCGCCCACGCCGTTCTCTACGCGGCGGCCGATCCGCTCGCGGGAGGCGTCGTCGGCTGCGGGGGCGGGCCACCGGCGTCCGCGTCGGTCTCCCCGTACGCCACCAGAGTGAGCACGATCAGCCCCAGCACGACCATCATCAACGCGAAGGCCGCCCAGCCCACCAGACCCACCGTCACCGCTCCGAGGACGCCGTGCACCACCGCGCAGCCGATCAGAAGGACACGGCTCGGGCGGCCGGGGCGGCGGTCGCGGACGCCGGCGAGCAGGCAGACCAGCGCGCACAGGGCGAGCAGCAGGCCCGAGACGATGCCGAGCGCCCATGTGCCCGTCACCATCGCGTCGGGGTCCAGGCCGTCGAGGGACATCGACTGGATCTCGACGAACCGGGCCATCACGGCGTTGAGGGCGACGATGCCCACCGCCTCGAGCAGCAGCACGAGCGCGGCCACCAGAGCTATCGGTCTGCGGGCCACCTGGGCCACCCCCTGAAACCTGCGTTACCAGCAGTACGGACGACAGCGCGCAGGCTACTAACGGGTAAACCTTGGGGCAAGGGTCCTGCGCGGCGCGATCCGATCGCCCTACGCTGGCAAAGAATCATTCGGCCATTCGTAGGGACTCCACAAAGAAACGGGAACGCCCCCTGGACGCCGCGACAGAGACCTTGGCCACACCGCAGGGTTACTGTGCCGTGCAGGAACCCTGCGTACCGTGGTGTGACAAGGGGTTTCACGAACGTGGCAAGCCGTGAATCACGCTCCGTGTGGGCAAGCTCACCATTGGGGACGGGTCGAAAGGCCGTGTCGGCAGTCCCTAAACTCAGCGTGTTCTGGGAAGTCATCGGCGCGGTGACCCGTCGAGCACCCTGGCTCGGGTGGATCCGGCCGGGGGTCCGGGGGCACGCCCCCTGGAAAAACACTGCAAGGAGGGAGCCATCGTGCGCAAGGTGCTCATCGCCAACCGTGGCGAAATCGCTGTCCGTGTCGCCCGTGCCTGCCGGGATGCCGGGATCGCCAGCGTAGCTGTCTACGCCGACCCGGACCGGGACGCACTGCATGTACGCGCGGCCGACGAGGCGTTCGCCCTGGGCGGTGACACCCCGGCGGCCAGCTACCTCGACATGGCCAAGGTGTTGCAGGCCGCGAAGGACGCCGGGGCGGACGCCATCCACCCGGGTTACGGATTCCTGTCCGAGAACGCGGACTTCGCACAGGCCGTGATCGACGCGGGCCTGACCTGGATCGGCCCGCCGCCGCAGGCCATCCGCGACCTGGGTGACAAGGTGGCGGCCCGTCACATCGCCCAGCGCGCCGGCGCGCCGCTGGTCGCGGGCACCCCCGACCCGGTCTCCGGCGCCGACGAGGTCGTCGCCTTCGCCGAGGAGCACGGCCTGCCGATCGCGATCAAGGCCGCCTTCGGTGGCGGTGGCCGCGGTCTGAAGGTCGCCCGGACCCTGGAAGAGGTGCCGGAGCTGTACGACTCGGCGGTCCGCGAGGCCGTCGCCGCCTTCGGCCGTGGCGAGTGCTTCGTCGAGCGGTACCTGGACAAGCCGCGCCACGTCGAGACCCAGTGCCTCGCCGACCAGCACGGCAATGTCGTGGTCGTCTCCACCCGTGACTGCTCGCTGCAGCGCCGCCACCAGAAGCTGGTGGAGGAGGCGCCGGCGCCGTTCCTCTCCGAGGAGCAGAACGCCCAGCTCTACGCCGCCTCCAAGGCCATCCTCAAGGAGGCCGGCTACGTCGGCGCGGGCACCGTCGAGTTCCTCGTCGGCCTGGACGGGACGATCTCCTTCCTGGAGGTCAACACCCGTCTCCAGGTGGAGCACCCGGTCACCGAAGAGGTCACCGGCATCGACCTGGTCCGTGAGATGTTCAGGATCGCCGACGGCGAGGAGCTCGGCTACGACGACCCGGCCATCCGCGGTCACTCGTTCGAGTTCCGGATCAACGGCGAGGACCCGGGCCGCAACTTCCTCCCGGCCCCCGGCACCGTCACCACCTTCGCCGCGCCGACCGGCCCCGGTGTCCGGCTGGACGCCGGTGTCGAGTCCGGCTCGGTCATCGGCCCGGCGTGGGACTCGCTGCTCGCCAAGCTCGTCGTGACCGGTGCGACGCGTGAGCAGGCGCTCCAGCGTGCGGCGCGGGCACTGGCCGAGTTCAAGGTGGAGGGCATGGCCACGGCCATCCCCTTCCACCAGGCCGTCGTCGTCGACCCGGCGTTCACCGCGGACCCGTTCCGGGTGCACACGCGCTGGATCGAAACCGAGTTCGTCAACGAGATCAAGCCGTTCTCCACCGGTGCCGTCGAGGCCGAGGAGGACGAGGCCGGCCGCGAGACGATCGTCGTCGAGGTCGGCGGCAAGCGGCTCGAGGTGTCGCTGCCGTCGTCGCTGGGGATGACCCTGGCCCGTACGGGCCTGGCGGCCGGTGCGAAGCCGAAGCGCCGCGCGGCGAAGAAGTCCACGTCGGCGGCTTCCGGCGACACCCTGACCTCCCCGATGCAGGGCACCATCGTCAAGGTGGCCGTCGAGGAGGGCGCCGAGGTCAAGGAGGGCGACCTGATCGTCGTCCTGGAGGCCATGAAGATGGAGCAGCCGCTGAACGCGCACCGCGCGGGCACGGTCAAGGGCCTGTCGGCCGAGGTCGGCGCCTCGGTCAGCTCGGGCGCCGCGATCTGTGAGATCAAGGACTGACGGCCGTAGCCGAAATACGCCGAGGGGCCCGTGGACCTGACCGTCCGCGGGCCCCTTGCCGTAGGCGCGATGGCATCCTGGAGGGGCCGGCGGGAGGAGGTCGGAACGATGACGGGTACGACAGGTGCGGCAGGCGCCGTGGCCGCGGTGCGGCCGATGCGGGCGGACGCCCGGCGTAATTACGAGCGTCTGGTGGACGAGGCGCGGGCCGCCTTCGCCGAGCACGGCACGGACGCGTCGCTGGAGGACGTCGCCCGCCGGGCGGGGGTCGGCATCGGCACGCTGTACCGGCACTTCCCCAACCGCCACGCGCTGATGAACGCCGTCTTCCAGGAGGCCCTGGCGTCGCTGGTCGAGCGCTCCCACGCACTGGCGGACGCGGGCGAGCCGTGCCGGGCCCTGGTGGAGTGGCTCCGCGACCTGATCACCCATGCGGGTGAGTACCGCGGGCTGGCCCGGGCGCTCATGTCGGCGTCGTACGACGAGAGTTCGGCGCTGTCACAGTGCAGTGTGCCGTTGCGCGCGGCGGGCGAGCGGCTGCTGGCCCGGGCGCAGGAGGCGGGCACCGTACGCCCGGACGTCTCGATCGGCGATCTGCTACAGCTGACCAACGCGATCGCACTGGCGGCCGAACAGAACCCGGACGACACCGCCTTGGCGGACCGGCTGCTCACGCTGACCCTGCGTGGCCTGAAGACCTGATCGCCGGCCGGCGCCCCGGCCGGGCGGCCGCCCCAAGAAGGTCTGGGCGCAGGTCCGAGCCAGGCCTGGCGGAGGCTCAGCGCCGCCGCAGGTCCGCCACCCGTACGGCGCCGCGGTCCTGGGGCGGCCCGTCGGCCAGGCCTGCGGCCGCCGCGCTCCTGAGGGCGCCTGGGTGACGGGCGCGCTGGCCCGGCAGGGGGACGTCCCGCCGGGGCTGGCGGCCCGGTGGGGCGGCGTCCGCCTGGCCCGTCCCCGCGACCGCGATCTGTACGCCCTGGTCGGCCAGGGCCTGCAGCTCGGTGGCGGCGCGGTCGTCGTGGGCGGGGGGCTCGTCGGTGACCAGGCGGGTGATCACATCCGTGGGCACCGTCTGGAACATCGTGTCGGTGCCCAGCTTGGTGTGGTCGGCGAGGACCACGACCTCCGCGGCCGCCTGGACCAGCGCCCGGTCCACGCTCGCGGAGAGCATGTTGGACGTGGACAGGCCGCGCTCGGCGGTGAGCCCGCTCCCGGAGAGGAAGGCCCGGGTGACCCGGAGGCCCTGCAGGGACTGCTCGGCCCCGCTGCCCACCAGCGCGTAGTTGGAGCCGCGCAGGGTGCCACCGGTCATGACGACCTCGACGCGGTTGGCATGGGCGAGGGCCTGGGCCACCAGCAGGGAGTTGGTGACGACGGTCAGTCCGGGCACCCGGGCCAGCCGGCGGGCCAGCTCCTGGGTGGTGGTCCCGGCGCCGACGACGATGGCCTCGCCCTCGTCGACCAGGCCCGCGGCGAGGTCGGCGATGGCGGTCTTCTCCGCCGTCGCGAGATGGGATTTCTGCGGAAAGCCGGACTCTCGCGTGAATCCGCCCGGCAGTACCGCACCGCCGTGCCGGCGGTCGAGGAGTCCTTCTGCCTCCAGTGCCCGCACGTCCCGCCGTACGGTCACTTCGGAGGTCTGGACGACGCGGGCGAGCTCACGGAGCGACACGGCCCCATTGGCTCGCACCATTTCGAGGATCAGTTGACGACGTTCTGCAGCGAACACGAAACTGACAGTAACCCCAGCAGCCGATACTTTTCAGCACTATGCGCCGAATAAGAGAAGTTATGCGCAGACGGGGCCACCAAGTGGTATGGGTGGCCCCGTACTTGTCCGGACTTGCCGGGGGTTCATCGGGATTATCCGACGGTCACGCTTCCCCGGTCGCCTTACGGGTGTGCAACTGCCGTGCCACTTCCGCGATCGAGCCCGACAGGGAGGGGTACACCGTGAAAGCGTTTGCGATCTGTTCGACCGTCAGATTGTTGTCGACCGCGATCGAGATCGGGTGGATCAATTCGCTGGCGCGCGGCGCCACGACACAGCCGCCGACCACGATTCCCGTGCCCGGGCGGCAGAAGATCTTCACGAAGCCGTCCCGGATGCCCTGCATCTTGGCGCGCGGGTTGCGCAGCAGCGGCAGCTTCACGACCCGGGCGTCGATCTTGCCCGCCTCGACGTCGGCCTGTGTGTAGCCGACGGTGGCGATCTCGGGGTCGGTGAAGACGTTCGAGGACACCGTCTTCAGGTTCAGCGGCGTGACGGCGTCGCCGAGGAAGTGGTACATCGCGATCCGGCCCTGCATCGCCGCGACCGAGGCCAGCGCGAAGACCCCGGTGACGTCACCGGCCGCGTACACGCCGGGGGCGGTGGTGCGGGAGACCTTGTCGGTCCAGATGTGGCCCGAGTCCTTGAGCCGGACGCCGGCCTCCTCCAGGCCCATCCCGGCCGAGTTCGGGACGGCGCCGACCGCCATCAGGCAGTGGGTGCCGGAGATGACCCGGCCGTCGGCGAGGGTGACCTCGACGCGGTCGCCGACCCGCTTGGCGGACTCGGCGCGGGAGCGGGCCATGACGTTCATGCCGCGGCGGCGGAAGACGTCCTCGAGGACGGCGGCGGCGTCCGGGTCCTCGCCCGGCAGCACGCGGTCACGGGAGGAGACGAGGGTGACGCGGGAGCCCAGCGCCTGGTAGGCACCGGCGAACTCGGCGCCGGTGACACCGGAACCGACCACGATGAGCTCTTCGGGGAGCTCCTTGAGGTCGTACACCTGGGTCCAGTTGAGGATCCGCTCCCCGTCGGGCCGGGCGTCCGGCAGCTCGCGCGGGTGGCCGCCGGTCGCGATCAGCACGGCGTCGGCGACGAGGGTCTCCTCGGTGCCGTCGGCCGCGGTCACGACCACCTGGCGGGAACCGTCCACGGCCTGACGGCCCGACAGCCGGCCCCGGCCGCGCAGCACGCGCGCGCCCGCACGCGTGACGGAGGCGGTGATGTCGTGGGACTGGGCGAGCGCGAGCCGCTTCACCCGCCGGTTGACCTTGCCGAGGTCGACACCGACGACGCGGGCCGCCTGCTCCACATGGGGAGTGTCGTCGGCGACGATGATGCCGAGCTCCTCGTAGGAGGAGTCGAAGGTGGTCATCACCTCGGCCGTCGCGATCAGGGTCTTCGAAGGTACGCAGTCGGTCAGGACGGACGCTCCGCCGAGGCCGTCGCAGTCGACGACGGTCACCTCCGCGCCGAGCTGGGCGCCCACCAGGGCCGCCTCGTATCCGCCAGGTCCGCCACCGATGATCACGATCCGGGTCACGTGGGTTACGCCTCGCGCTCTCGTTCTGCCGGGGGGTGACCCCGCTGGGCGTGCAGTGCGTACTCCATTGTCCCGCACGCTTCAAGTGATCACGCCCCGGGGCCTCCATACGGGCCCGGCGGGCTTCGGCGAGCACCCGTCCACCTCCCGTACCCTCGATCCCATGTCGCTCTACGCCGCGTACGCCGGCAACCTCGACGCGCGGCTGATGAGCCGCCGCGCACCGCATTCGCCGCTGCGCGGCACCGGATGGCTCAACGGCTGGCGGTTGACGTTCGGCGGCGAGCAGATGGGCTGGGAGGGCGCGCTCGCCACGATCGTGGAGGCACCGCGTTCACAGGTCTTCGTCGCGCTGTACGACATCGCGCCGATGGACGAGGACTCGATGGACCGCTGGGAGGGTGTCGGCCTCGACATCTACCGCCGGATGCGGGTCCGGGTGGACACCCTGGACGGCGAGGAGCCGGCCTGGGTGTACGTCCTCAACGGCTACGAGGGCGGGCTGCCGTCCGCCCGCTACCTGGGCGAGATCGCGGACGCGGCGGACTCGGCGGGCGCGCCCCACGACTACGTGATGGAGCTGCGCAAGCGGCCCTGCTGAGCGGGGTCCGTACCCCCTACACTCGGCTCCGGAAGCAGGGCGGAGGGAGCATCATGCCCACGTACCAGGTGTTCTTCACCGAGCAGGCGGCCGCGGCCCGTGACCGGCTCGACGACGAACAGCGCGCGGCGTTCGACAAGGGCATCTCGTTGCTCGCCCGAGACCCGTTCCTGGACCTTTCCCGGCCGATAAGCGCCACCGGAGACGACCGCACGATCCGGCTCACCCAGAACATCCTCGTGGAGTACACGGTGAGCATGGGCCGGCTGCTGATCTTCATCGTCGAGGTGTTCAACGACAAGGACGTGCTGGTCACGGACGTCAACGGCTGATCCCGCCCGGGGTGCCGACCGCGTTCGTCGGATGTGACAAGACAACGATCGCATGTCCGTGGGCAACGTCATCTACGCGCGTAGGCATTCTCGGGCTACGCTCTTGCGCGTACAAAAAACCTCCCGGGGCCGACCCCGGGCCCCGGCCGGACCGATTCCGGGCAGGCCGGGACCACGCTCCTTCCCGAGGCGAGAGACTCAGTGAACGCATCTGCCACCCCGGACCACACCCTCGGCGACCCGCTGGCCGCCGCCGACGCCGCCGCCGCGCGGCTGCGCGAGCTGACGGGTGCCGAGACCCACGACGTCGCCCTGGTGATGGGCTCCGGCTGGGCTCCGGCCGTCGACGCGCTCGGTGCCCCCGAGGCCGAGTTCCCGGTCACCGAGCTGCCCGGCTTCCCGCCGCCCGCGGTCGAGGGCCACGGCGGCAAGATCCGCTCGTACAAGATCGGTGAGCGGCGCGTCCTGGTCTTCCTCGGCCGTACGCACTTCTACGAGGGCCGCGGTGTCGCCGCCGTGTCGCACGGCGTCCGTACCGCCGTCGCCGCCGGCTGCAAGACCGTCGTCCTCACCAACGGCTGCGGTGGTCTGCGCGAGGGCATGCGCCCCGGCCAGCCGGTGCTGATCAGCGACCACATCAACCTCACGGCGACCTCCCCGATCATCGGTGCGAACTTCGTCGACCTGACCGACCTGTACTCGCCGCGTCTGCGCGCGCTGTGCAAGGAGGTCGACCCCACCCTCGAAGAGGGTGTCTACGTGCAGTTCCCCGGCCCGCACTACGAGACGCCGGCCGAGATCAACATGGTCCGCGTGCTCGGCGGCGACCTGGTCGGCATGTCCACCGTCCTCGAGGCCATCGCGGCCCGTGAGGCCGGCGCCGAGGTGCTCGGCATCTCCCTCGTCACCAACCTGGCCGCCGGTCTGACCGGCGAGCCCCTCAACCACGAGGAAGTCCTCCAGGCCGGCCGCGACTCGGCCGCCCGGATGGGCGAGCTGCTCACGCGGGTTCTCGACCGCATCTAGCCGCACGCACGGCGACATACGGGGTACGGGTTACGGGGCAGGCCCCGCAAGCCGTACCCCGTACCCCTTCCCCGCACCACACCAGAGAGGCAGAACACCGTGCAGCAGCAGGACCTCATCGCCCGGGCCGAGGCGTGGCTGGCCGAGGATCCGGACAGCGAGACCCGCGAGGAGCTGGCCAAGCTCATCGAGTCCGGTGACACGGACGAGCTGGCCGCCCGGTTCGGCGGCACGCTCCAGTTCGGTACCGCCGGGCTGAGGGGCGAGCTGGGCGCCGGGCCCATGCGGATGAACCGTTCCGTCGTCATCCGGGCCGCCGCCGGTCTCGCCGCGTACCTCAAGGCGAAGGGGCAGACCGACGGCCTGGTCGTGATCGGCTACGACGCCCGCTACAAGTCCGCCGACTTCGCCCTGGACACCGCCGCGGTGATGATCGGCGCCGGCCTGCGCGCCGCCGTCCTGCCCCGCCCGCTGCCGACGCCGGTCCTCGCGTACGCCATAAGGCTGCTGGGCGCCGCGGCCGGTGTCGAGGTGACCGCCAGCCACAACCCGCCGCGGGACAACGGCTACAAGGTGTACCTCGGCGACGGCTCGCAGATCGTGCCGCCCGCCGACGCGGAGATCGCCGCCGAGATCGACGCGATCGCCTCGCTGAACGACGTGCCGCGCGCCACGGAGGGCTGGCAGACCCTCGGCGACGAGGTCCTGGAGTCGTACCTGGAGCGTACGGACGCGGTCCTGTCGGGCGGCTCGCCGCGCACCGCCAAGGTCGTCTACACGGCCATGCACGGCGTCGGCAAGGACGTCGTCCTCGCCGCGTTCGAGCGGGCCGGATTCCCGGAGCCGGTACTCGTGGCCGAACAGGCCGAGCCCGACCCGGCCTTCCCGACGGTCGCCTTCCCCAACCCGGAGGAGCCGGGCGCGATGGACCTGGCCTTCGCCAAGGCCCGCGAGGTCCGGCCGGACATCGTCATCGCCAACGACCCGGACGCCGACCGCTGCGCGGTGGCCGTCCCGGACAACGGCGACTGGCGGATGCTGCGCGGCGACGAGGTCGGCGCGCTGCTCGCCGAGCACCTGGTGCACAAGGGCGCGACCGGGGTCTTCGCCGAGTCGATCGTGTCGTCGTCGCTGCTCGGCCGGATCGCGGAGGCCGCCCGGCTCGGCTACGAGGAGACCCTGACCGGCTTCAAGTGGATCGCCCGCGTGGAGGGCCTGCGGTACGGCTACGAGGAGGCGCTGGGCTACTGCGTCGACCCGGAGGGCGTGCGCGACAAGGACGGCGTCACGGCGGCGCTGCTCGTCACCGAGCTGGCCTCGGAGCTGAAGGAGCAGGGCCGTACGCTCCAGGACCTGCTGGACGACCTGGCGGTGGCCCACGGCCTGCACGCCACCGACCAGCTGTCGGTCCGCGTCGAGGACCTGAGCGTCATCGCGGCCGCGATGCGCCGCCTGCGCGAGCACCCGCCGACCGCCCTGGCCGGCCTGACCGTCGTCTCGGCGGAGGACCTGACCAAGGGCTCGGAGAAGCTGCCGCCGACGGACGGCTTGCGCTACTACCTGGAGGGCGACTTCAGGGCCCGCGTGATCGTCCGCCCGAGCGGCACGGAGCCGAAGCTCAAGTGCTACCTGGAGGTCGTGGTCCCGGTCGCCGACGCGAGCGAACTGACCACGGCCCGCGCGACGGCGACGGACGTCCTGACGGCCGTGAAGCGCGACCTGGCGACGGCGGCGGGCATCTGACGACCGGTCCGCTGGTGGAAGCGGGGCGTGCCCGTATGGAGCGGTTCCGTACGGGCACGCGCGCGTGAGGGGGCGGGGTCTGCGGCGCCCCAGGCGCCCTCGCCTGCGCGGCCGGCCTGGGAGCGCGCGGGCGGGGGCCTGCGGTACCGGCACGCGCACGTGAAGGGCCGGCGGCGACCCGGAGGGGGGTCTGCGGGGGTCGGCACGCGCACGTGAAGGGCCGGCGGCGACCCGGAGGGGGCTGCAGGGGTCGGTACGTGCCCGCACCGGGGCCGTCGGCGCGGCGCGGGCGACAGCCGCGCGGCGGGTGGGGCCGACCGGGCCCCCCGGGGGCGGTGTCCCCGCCGGTGGCGACAGCCGCGCGGCGGGTGGGCCTCGGCAGGCTCACCCGCCGCCCATGACGGCACGCGCGCGTGAAGGGGATGGTGGCCCGAGGCCCGGCGGGGCCCCGCTGCCCGAGCCCGGGGTTCCGACAGGGCCGGCACCTGCACGTACCGGGGTGGCCGCGCCACCCGGCGGGCCCCGGGCGGCCGCCGCCGGCGAGCGGTACCCACCCGCCCAGCCAGCGCGGCCTGCGCGCCCTTGCCCCGGGGGAAGCGAAGGCCGTCCCCGGCCGGGCGCCGCCGCCCGGGGCCGAGTGCCCGCGCGGCGGAGGCCCGATCGCTGTGCCCGCACCGGGGCCGCCGGCGCAGCGCCCAGGACCGTGCGGCCGCGCGGCGGAGGCCCGATCGCTGTGCCCGCACCGGGGCCGTCGGCGCAGCGCCCAGGACCGTGCGGCCGCGCGGCGGAGGCCCGATCGGCTCACCCGCCGCCGGTGGCCGCACGCGTGCGTTCGGGTGCGTGGGGGACGCCCGTGCGGGTGGAATCGCTACGGCAGGTGCCGCAAGGGTCCGTGCCCCGTACGGGCGCGCGCGTCAGGGTGACTCCCGCCCTTCGACGCCGAGTCCCTGGAGCCGCCTCCGTGACGCCGGTCATCACGCTCCGACCCACCGTCCCGGCCTCCCGCAAGCCCGTGCCCCCGGGCGACGGCGGGGGCGGTGGCGCGCCGGTACGGGCGGTGCGGGGGGCGCTGCGGCACGCCGCGCCGGCGCTGCTCGGGTATCTCGCCGTACGGGCCCTCGGGCTGCTGGTGCTCGCCCGCTGGACGCATCTCAAGGGCCACGGCGTCTGGCCCGCGCTGGCCACCTCGTGGGACTCCCGCTGGTACCTGGAGATCGCCGACCGCGGCTACCAGGCCCACCTCGGCACCCTCCTCGACGACAACAACCTCGCCTTCTTCCCGTTCTACCCCGCCCTGATCAAGGCCGTCGCCGCCGTCACCCCCGGCTCGCGGGCCTCCGTGGGGCTGGTCATCGCCGTCGTCTGCTCGCTCCTCGCCGCGTGGGGGATCTTCGCCGTCGGCGACCGCCTGCACGGCCGCCGTACGGGCACCGTCCTCGCCGTCCTGTGGGGCGCCCAGCCCGTCGCCCTGGTCCAGTGGATGGGGTACACCGAGTCGCTGTTCACCGCCCTCACCGCGTGGGCGCTCTACGCGGTCCTGGACGGGCGCTGGTACGCGGCGGGCGCCCTCGCGGTCGCCGCCGGGCTGACGCGGCCCACCGGGATCGCCGTGGCCGCGGCCGTGACCGTCGCCGCCCTGCTTTCGGCGGCCCGCGGCGGCGGCCGAACCCCGCTCCTCGCCGCCCTGCTGGCCCCGGTCGGATGGTTCGGCTACATCGGCTGGGTCGCGCTGCGCCTCGGCCGCTGGGACGGCTACTTCGCCGTCCAGAAGCTCTGGCGCAACGAGTGGGACGGCGGCACCCGCACCCTGCGCGAACTCCGTGACCATCTCGTCTACGGCCGCGACCCGCAGCTCTTCCTGGCCATGGTCTCGCTGGTGCTGCTGGGGTCCCTGTTCCTGTACGTGCTGTGCCTGGCGGACCGCCAGCCCGCCGCGCTGCTGGTGTTCGCGGGGGCGCTGCTGCTGGTCGTCCTGGGCAGCGGCGGCGTCTACTTCCCCCGCGCCCGCTTCCTGCTCCCCGGCTTCCCGCTGCTGCTTCCCGTCGCCGTCGCCGTCGCCCGCGCCCGCCCGCACGTGGCGGCGCTGGTCCTGGGCGTGGCGGCGGTGACCTCGGCGTGGCTGGGCGGCTACATGCTGATGGTGTGGCCGGGCCCGCCGTGAGCGTGCGTGTGCTGCTGCGCGGCCGGGTCAGCCCGTGGCGAGGAGGACGACCAGCACCACCACGCCGGCGACCGCCGGGCCGATGATCTCGTACGCCCAGCGGATCTGCGCCTCGCCCTGCGCCTCGGGCCGGGAGGCACACCGCTCGCCGAGCTCGCGCAGGTCGGCGACCGCCCGGTCGGCGGGGGCCAGCCGGGCCGCGTCGGTGACGTCGACGTGGACGGACGTACGGCCGTGCGGGTCGTCCTGGGCGCGCTGGGTCTGCTTACGGGCCGCCCGCTTGCGCTGGCGCAGGGAGACCGGGATCGACCAGAGCTGGTACTTCTTGCCGTCCCGGGTGAGGACCTCGCTGGAGTACCCGGCGCGGACGTCGGCGACGGCGGCCCAGGGCAGCAGGATGTTCCGGAAGGGGTTGCGGATCCGCAGCCGGTC
This sequence comes from Streptomyces purpureus, assembly GCF_014648195.1. Classification (GTDB taxonomy): domain Bacteria; phylum Actinomycetota; class Actinomycetes; order Streptomycetales; family Streptomycetaceae; genus Streptomyces; species Streptomyces purpureus. Next base: position 61,434 of record NZ_BMQQ01000031.1, on the reverse strand, counting down.
GTCGTTGGCGTAGACGGCCGGGCGAAGCGTGAACGCGACGATCAGCGGCACAACGATCAGCAGGACGGCCAGCGCGTTCCAGGGGGTGCGGCCGTCACCGCGGACGAGGGCGTCGCCGCCGATCCAGGCGCCGAGGGCGAGCAGCAGCACCCCTCCGGCGATCCCGAAGGGCGACCGGAAGACACGGTCGGCGTGGGCCGGCTCAGGGGGCTGGGAGCTGCTCGTCATGCAGCCGATTCTGCCTCACGCCACCTGGGGGACGAGATCGGCGTACAGGATGATGTTGTCGGGCCGGTGCCCGTCGACCAGGTCTCCGCCGCAGGTGATGAGCCGCAGTTCGGGGCGGGTCGTGTCGCGGTAGACCTTCTGGGTCGGGAAGGCCTTCTTGGCGACCTGCTCCAGCTCGCGGACGCGGAAGACGGCGGTGGTGCCGTCGGCGCGGCCGACGGTGATCTCGTCGCCCGGCTTGATCCGCGAGACGTTCTTGAGGACGGCGGGGCCCTTCTCCGTGTCGAAGTGACCGATGAGGACGGCCGGGCCGGTCTCGCCGGGCGTGACGCCCTTGCCGTACCAGCCGATTCTGTCCGCGTCCGCGACGGAGGGCACCTCGACGGTCCCGTCGGCGGCAAGCCCGAGGTCCAGGACGGGCCCGGTGTCGACCCCGGCGGCCGGGACCCGTACCCGTACCGGCTTCGACCTGGCCATCGGCGCGGCCGCGGCGGGCCGTGCCTTGGCAGGCGCGGAGGCGGTGGCCGCGATGTGGGCGGGCGGGGTACTGGCCGCGGGCCCGGACCCGGACCCGCAGGCGGTGAGGGAGGCCGCGGCGGCGAGGGTGAGCGCCGCGACGGCGAGGCGGTACCTCATGGAGGGCTCCTGTACGAGCGACGGGCCGCCACAGGGATGCGACGGCCCGCCGGGGTGGGGTGAGGGTGGTGCACCTGCTCGGGTCAAGGGGCAGGCGGCGGGGCGAGGTCCGGACCGGTTGGGGCCGCCCCGGACGTGCGCCCCGCCGAGGGGGTCCGCGGCGGGAAGGGGAGTCCCCGCCGCGGGCCCGACGGGGGTGGGAGCCCCGCCGGGGTGACGGCGGGAGGGGGTCCCACCGCCAGGGGTCCGGAGGGCACCGCCCTTCCGGGGGTACGGAAGGGAGCGACGGTCCCGCCGGGGGTCCGGAGGGCACCGCCCTTCCGGGGGTACGGAAGGGAGCGACGGTCCCGCCGGGGGTCCGGAGGGCACCGCCCTTCCGGGGGTACGGAAGGGTCGGGGAAGC
>NZ_BMQQ01000031.1:22242-59990 GCF_014648195.1 Streptomyces purpureus | reverse complement strand
GATCCCGCCGCCCGGGGTCCCGGGAGGCGCCGCCCTTCCGGGAGTACGGAAGGAGCGGCAGCCCCGCCGGGGGTCCGGAGGGCGCACCGCCCTGCCGGAGGTACGGAAGGCGCGGAGGCCCCGCCGAGGTTCCGATAGGGCCGCCTTCCCTCCCGGGGATACGGAAGGCTGCGGCGGTCCCGCCGGGTGACGGCGGGAGGGGTCCCACCGCCGGGGTCCCGGGGGGCGCCGCCCTCCCCGGGGTACGGCATGGCCGGAAGCCCCGCCGCGAGTCGGAGGGGGCCGATGCCAGGCCCGCCTCGGGGGTTACGGAAGGGGCAGGGCCCCTTCCGTATGTCGCCGGGGCGTCAGCCGCGGGCGTCCGCCGCGCGGCGGCGCAGGGCGACGAAGCCGAGGCCGGCCGCCGCGAGGGAGGCCGCGCCGGCGCCCGTGGCGACGAGGGCCGTGCTGTCGCCGGACTCGGTGAGCTCGGCGCCCGCCGCGACCGCGCCGCGCGGGACGACGGAGGTCTGGACGGCCGTGGTGGACGTGGTGCCCTGGGCCGCGACCTGGGTGGTCTTGGTGGAGGTGCTCTTGGCCGGGGCGCCCGCGTCCTCGATGCCCAGGAAAACGGCCGGGGCCTGCTTGGCGGCGGTGGTGACGTAGTTGCCGAACTTCGTGCCGTCGGGGGACACGATCACGAGCGCGCCACCGCCGAAGTCGAGGACCTGGTGACGGCCGTTGCCCTTCAGGAGCGGGTTGGCCACGGCGTGGGTCTTCCGGTGACCGTCGTTGACGCCCCAGCGGCCCGCCGCGTCCTTGGCCAGGCGCACGTCCTTGCCGTTGGGCAGCGCGTAGATGCCCGCCTTGCCGCCGACGCTGTTGACCGCCCAGACGTGGGTCTTGCCGGCCGGGGTGAGCAGGAAGTACTCGCCGCCGTACACGGCCGCGCCGTGGCCGCCGTTGGCGTCGACGGTGCCGATGGAGGCGCCCTTGACGAAGGCGATCGCGCGGTACCCGGCGGTGCCGTTCTCGTAGACCTTGAGGACCGTGCCGTTGGTCATGTGCTCGGTGCCGACGAGCGCGCCCATGCCGCTGTGGAGCTGACGGGCGATCACGCGGGCGTCGGCGAGGAGGCGGATCTCGACGTTGTTGTAGGTCTTGACCTGACCGACCTTCAGGGAGAACAGCTTGCGCTGGCCCTTGTGGATGTCGGCGCGCAGCTCACCCGTGCCGCGGTCCTTGAAGACCTTGGCGCGCATGCCCTCCAGGAGGTCCTGCTCCTTGTGGAGCACGAAGCCGCCCGGCTGCGGCTTCGCCGTGACGTCGCCGTCGCTGTTCATCGTGACCCACAGACCCTTGTGCGCCTTGCCCTCGCCACCGCGCAGGCTGAAGATCACCGCGCCGTCCTCGATGATCTCGGCGAGGTAGTCCGGGCCGTCGACCAGGTAGACCTTGGCGGACAGGCCGTGACCCAGGTCGACCTGCTTGACGAAGTTCCGGCCGTCGGCGGGCTTGGTCTCACCGGTCGTGGTCTCACCGGTGGTGGCACCGCTGCCGGCGGCCGTCTTGTCCGTGATGGCCGGGCCGTTCTGCTGAACCGGCTTCTCCGCGGCGAAGGCGGTGGCGGCGGTGGCCATCGGGGTCAGGGCGACACCGGCGACGACGGCGGTGGCGATGGCGGTGCGGAGGGCGAAACGCATGACGACTCCATGAAGCTCAGGAAGTGGAAGGTGGTGGAGAGCCGCATGCCGCTTTCTCGTTCGGGTGGGGCCGGTGAGTTCGGCGGGCTGCACGAACAAAGTTATGGATCTTGTGTGAGGGCGATGTCCGCGCGATGTCACAGGCGTGTGACAGGGCTCACGGAGGCCGCCACTCCGCTTCTGACCTGCCCATTTCCCTCGCCCCCGACGACCCACCCATCCGCCCACCTGGAGCTCAGGGCGCACAGACGAGCACGGGGCTGTACAGGTCGCTACGCGCGTAGATATGCTCGACTGGTGACCATGCCCACCACTGCAACCGCAGCATCCGCATTTGCCGACGTGACCACGTCCAACAGTGCGCTGCGCCGCTTCCTCCACGGGCTGCCCGGCGTCGACGCCGTCGGCCTGGAAGCACGCGCCGCGTCTCTCGGCACCCGCTCGATCAAGACGACGGCCAAGGCCTACGCCATCGATCTGGCCATCTCGATGATCGACCTGACGACGCTCGAAGGCGCGGACACCCCGGGCAAGGTCCGGGCGCTCGCCGCCAAGGCCGTCAACCCCGATCCGACCGACCGTACGACCCCGACGACCGCCGCCGTCTGCGTCTACCCGGACATGGTGGCCACCGCCAAGGCCGTCCTGAACGGCACGGACGTCAAGGTCGCCTCCGTCGCCACGGCCTTCCCGGCCGGCCGCGCCGCGCTGCCCGTGAAGCTCGCGGACACCCGGGACGCCGTCGCCGCCGGCGCCGACGAGATCGACATGGTCATCGACCGTGGCGCCTTCCTCGCCGGCCACTACCTGGAGGTCTTCGAGCAGATCGCCGCCGTCAAGGCCGAGTGCGGGGACAAGGCCCGCCTCAAGGTGATCTTCGAGACCGGTGAGCTGTCGACGTACGACAACATCCGCCGCGCCTCCTGGCTCGGCATGATGGCCGGCGCCGACTTCATCAAGACCTCGACCGGCAAGGTCGCGGTCAACGCCACCCCCGCCAACACGCTGCTGATGCTGGAGGCCGTGCGCGACTTCCGCGCGCAGACCGGCGTCCAGATCGGCGTGAAGCCGGCGGGCGGCATCCGCAACACCAAGGAAGCGATCAAGTTCCTGGTGCTGGTCAACGAGACCGTGGGCGCGGACTGGCTGGACAACCACTGGTTCCGGTTCGGCGCCTCCAGCCTGCTCAACGACCTGCTGATGCAGCGTCAGAAGCTGGCGACCGGCCGTTACTCCGGCCCCGACTACGTGACGGTGGACTGATCGATCATGACTTTTGAGTACGCACCCGCGCCCGAGTCGCGCTCGGTCGTCGACATCGCGCCGAGCTACGGCCTCTTCATCGACGGCGAGTTCACCGAGGCCGCCGACGGCAAGGTCTTCAAGACCGTCTCGCCGTCCACCGAGGAGGTCCTCGCCGAGGTCGCCCAGGCGGGCGCCGAGGACGTCGACCGCGCGGTGAAGGCGGCCCGCAGGGCGTTCGAGAAGTGGTCGGCGCTGCCCGGCTCGGAGCGCGCCAAGTACCTCTTCCGGATCGCCCGGATCATCCAGGAGCGCAGCCGTGAGCTGGCCGTCCTGGAGACCCTGGACAACGGCAAGCCGATCAAGGAGACCCGCGACGCGGACCTTCCGCTGGTCGCGGCGCACTTCTTCTACTACGCCGGCTGGGCCGACAAGCTCGACCACGCCGGCTACGGCGCCGACCCGCGTCCGCTGGGCGTGGCCGGTCAGGTCATCCCGTGGAACTTCCCGCTGCTGATGCTGGCCTGGAAGATCGCCCCGGCGCTCGCCACCGGCAACACGGTCGTGCTGAAGCCGGCCGAGACGACCCCGCTCTCCGCGCTGTTCTTCGCGGACATCTGCCGCCAGGCGGGTCTGCCGAAGGGTGTCGTCAACATCCTCCCCGGGTACGGGGAGACGGGCGCGGCGCTGGTCGAGCACCCGGACGTGAACAAGGTCGCCTTCACCGGCTCCACGGCCGTGGGCAAGGCGATCGCGCGCCAGGTGGCGGGCACCCGCAAGAAGGTCACCCTGGAGCTGGGCGGCAAGGGCGCGAACATCGTCTTCGACGACGCGCCGATCGACCAGGCGGTCGAGGGGATCGTCACCGGCATCTTCTTCAACCAGGGCCAGGTCTGCTGCGCGGGCTCCCGCCTGCTGGTCCAGGAGTCGATCCACGACGAGCTGCTCGACTCCCTCAAGCGCCGTCTGTCCACCCTGCGCCTGGGCGACCCGCTGGACAAGAACACCGACATCGGCGCGATCAACTCGGCCGAGCAGCTGGCCCGGATCACCGCGCTCACCGAGCAGGGCGAGGCGGAGGGCGCCGAGCGCTGGTCCCCGGCGTGCGAGCTGCCGACGTCCGGCTACTGGTTCGCCCCGACGCTCTTCACCAACGTCACGCAGGCGCACACGATCGCCCGTGACGAGATCTTCGGCCCGGTGCTGTCCGTGCTGACGTTCCGTACGCCGGACGAGGCCGTCGCCAAGGCCAACAACAGCCAGTACGGCCTCTCGGCGGGCATCTGGACGGAGAAGGGCTCCCGCATCCTCGCGGTGGCGAACAAGCTCCGTGCGGGTGTGGTGTGGGCCAACACGTTCAACAAGTTCGACCCGACCTCGCCGTTCGGCGGCTACAAGGAGTCGGGCTTCGGCCGCGAGGGCGGCCGTCACGGTCTGGAGGCCTACCTCGATGTCTGATGTGACTCGCCTCGGCGTCTTCAAGACCTACAAGCTGTACGTGGGCGGGAAGTTCCCGCGTTCCGAGAGCGGCCGGGTGTACGAGGTGACCGACTCCAAGGGCAAGTGGCTGGCGAACGCCCCCCTCTCCTCCCGCAAGGACGCGCGTGACGCGGTCGTCGCGGCCCGCAAGGCCTTCGGCGGCTGGTCGGGCGCGACGGCGTACAACCGCGGCCAGATCCTCTACCGCATCGCCGAGATGCTGGAGGGCCGCCGCGAGCAGTTCGTGCGCGAGGTGGCGGACGCGGAGGGCCTGTCCAAGTCCAAGGCGGCGGCCGTCGTGGACGCGGCCATCGACCGCTGGGTCTGGTACGCCGGCTGGACCGACAAGATCGGCCAGGTCGTCGGCGGCGCCAACCCCGTGGCGGGCCCGTTCTTCAACCTGTCGACCCCCGAGCCGACCGGCGTGGTGACGGTCCTGGCCCCGCAGGAGTCGTCGTTCCTGGGCCTGGTCTCGGTGATCGCCCCGGTGATCGCGACCGGCAACACGGTCGTCGTCATCGCGAGCGAGAAGTCCCCGCTGCCCGCCCTCTCCCTGGGCGAGGTGCTGGCCACCTCCGACCTGCCGGGCGGTGTGGTCAACGTGCTGTCGGGCCGTACGGCCGAGATCGCCCCCTCGCTGGCGGCGCACCAGGACGTCAACGCGATCGACCTGACGGGGGCGGACGAGGCCCTCGCCAAGGAGCTGGAGATCGCGGCGGCGGACAACCTGAAGCGCGTGCTTCGTCCACAGCCTGGGGACTTCTCGGAGGCCCCGGGCACGCACCGGCTGACCGCCTTCCTGGAGACGAAGACGGTCTGGCACCCGACGGGCTCGCTGGGCGCGTCCGGCTCGGCGTACTGACCGGCGCGAAGATGTGAGAAGGCTCCGCGGGCGCTGCCCGCGGGGCCTTCTCACGTCCGGACACGGACGGTTCCCGGGGCCGGGGACCGCGGCTGAACTGCCCCGGCCCGGGCGCGAACAGGCCTAACCCACCAGACCCGTCACCCCGCCCACCACGGGCAGGTCCTTGAGCGCCGCGCCCTCGGAAACAGGGCCGGCCGCCAGTGCCGTGCTCAGCGGCTGGAAGCCGCCGACCTGAGTGCCCAGCGCGTCCACCCCGGCCCTCGCCGGCGGGTCGAGCCGGAGGGAGGTGACCGGATCGGTCACGTGCGGGACCGTGTCGGTGAGGGCATGGCCGGCGGCGTCCGGATCCACGCCGGCCAGCGCGGCCGCCGCGCCCTCCACCGGTCCGGCGGCCTGCGGCTCGGCCTGGGCCCCCGCCGCACCCAGGCCGAGGACCGCACCGGCCGCCGTCACCATGAGGCCGGCCCGCAGCAGGGCGCGGGCCGGGGAGTCGAAATACGCGTGACGAGCCATCAGAATCCTGTCGTCGTGCCGAGCGCTCGGTAATCGTGCGCGCACCGAGAGTAGTTGAGGTGTGATGCTCGATACCAACCGTCCTCCGGAGGGGTCCCCTGCACGGGTCAATGGTTCACACTGGTGTCCCGTGAGTTCCCACATCGCCCCGACCCGCGTCGTCCTGCTCGCGGGCCCCTCCGGCTCCGGAAAATCGTCGCTCGCCGCCCGCGCCGGGCTGCCGGTGCTGCGCCTCGACGACTTCTACAAGGAGGGCGACGACCCGACGCTCCCTCAGGTGGAGGGCAGCGGTGACATCGACTGGGACTCCCCCGCCTCCTGGGACGCGGACGCGGCCGTCGCCGCCATCGCCGAACTGTGCCGCACGGGACGGACGAACATCCCCGTGTACGACATCGCCACCAGCTCGCGCGTCGGCCAGGACGTGCTCGACATCGAGCGCACACCGCTCTTCGTGGCCGAGGGCATCTTCGCCGCCGAGATCGTCGAGCGCTGCCGGCAGCTGGGGCTCCTCGCCGACGCGCTCTGCCTGCGCGGCCGCCCCTCCACGACCTTCCGCCGCCGGCTGCTGCGGGATCTTCGCGAGGGCCGCAAGTCGGTCCCGTTCCTGCTGCGCCGCGGCTGGCGCCTGATGCGCGCCGAGCGGGCCATCGTCGCCCGGCAGACCGCCCTCGGCGCCCACGCCTGCGCCAAGGAGGAGGCCCTGGGCCGCCTCGCCGCGGCCGCCGCGGGCCGCCACCGTACCCCCGCGGCCCGCTGAGCCCCGTCCGCACCGCGCACGACACACGACAGCGGGGCTGAACAGGTCCCCCCGGCCCGTCCAGCCCCGCTGTCGTTCTTTCCCCCGTGGGGATCCCCCGTGGCTCCCCCGTGAGAGATCCCCGTCGCCTCAGGCCACCAGCTCGCCGAAGGACTCTTCCTCGTCACGTCCGAAGCTGAGCACCTCGTCCTCGCGCAGCCGCCGCAGCGACCGCCAGATGCTCGACTTCACCGTGCCGACACTGATGTCCAGGATCTCCGCGATCTCCGGATCCGTACGGCCCTCGTAGTAGCGCAGGACCAGCATCGTCCGCTGCAGTTCGGGAAGGCGGGCCAGCGCCTGCCAGAGCACCGCGCGCAGCTCCGTGCCGCGCATCGCGTCGGTGTCGCCCGCCGTCTCCGGCAGCTCCTCCGTCGGGTACTCGTTGAGCTTGCGCCGCCGCCAGGCGCTGATGTGCAGGTTCGTCATCGTCCGGCGGAGGTAGCCCCCCACCGCGGCCTTGTCGCTGATCCGGTCCCAGGCGCGGTACGTGGAGAACAGCGCGCTCTGGAGCAGGTCCTCGGCCTCGAAACGGTCACCGGTCAGGTGGTAGGCGGTGGCGTACAGGGAGGCGCGGCGCTCCTGGACGTAGGCGGTGAACTCCGCCTCCGACCGGCTCGAACGCTCCCCCGTGACCTCCCCGTACGCCGCTCCCCCGTCAGTCACCGCGACCATGTAGGGCGCCTTGTGCTGACGCCCGGCGCTGCGAACGCACCCCCGCCCGTTCACTGCGCCGGACTCCTTGCCGCTCCGGTTGACGTCGTGGAGACGCGTGACAACTGCGCTTGAGGTGGTGCTGTGCAGTGCGTTCATCTCGCGCCCCCCGTCGGTTGGAGTCTGCTTCGGTCCGTATGCCCAAAAGCTTGCCCCGGGCACTTCATAGCGGTGTCCGCCGACTGTCACAGGCCTGTCACAGGGGGAGGTGTCGTGAGCACGCCGCTCCCTCAGTCGAAAACCGGCTCCCCCATGGGCCAGAATGGCGCTCGTGCCTTTCCTGTTGCTGATCGAGGACGACGACGCCATCCGCACGGCCCTCGAACTCTCCCTGTCCCGCCAGGGCCACCGTGTGGCCACCGCGGCGACGGGCGAGGACGGCCTGAAACTGCTGCGCGAGCAGCGGCCGGACCTGATCGTGCTGGACGTGATGCTGCCCGGCATCGACGGCTTCGAGGTGTGCCGTCGTATCCGGCGCACCGACCAGCTGCCGATCATCCTGCTGACCGCCCGTAACGACGACATCGACGTCGTGGTGGGCCTGGAGTCTGGGGCGGACGACTATGTCGTGAAGCCGGTGCAGGGGCGTGTCCTCGACGCGCGGATCAGGGCGGTACTGCGGCGCGGCGAGCGGGAGTCCACGGACTCGGCGACGTTCGGGTCGCTGGTCATCGACCGGTCGGCGATGACGGTCACCAAGAACGGCGAGGACCTCCAGCTCACGCCGACCGAGCTGCGGCTGCTGCTCGAACTGAGCCGCCGGCCGGGACAGGCCCTGTCGCGGCAACAGTTGCTGCGCCTGGTGTGGGAGCACGACTACCTCGGCGACTCGCGTCTGGTGGACGCGTGTGTGCAGCGGCTGCGGGCGAAGGTGGAGGACGTGCCGTCCTCGCCGACCCTGATCCGTACGGTCCGTGGCGTGGGTTACCGGCTGGACGTGCCTGCGTGAGCGCTGGTCCCGCCAAGAAAGGCATACTCGCGGGCCTCCGTTTCACCAGCCTGCGCCTGCGGCTGGTCGTGGTCTTCGCCCTGGTCGCGCTGACCGCGGCGGTCTCCGCGTCGGCGATCGCGTACTGGCTCAACCGGGAGGCCGTGCTCACCCGCACGCAGAACTCGGCGCTCAACGACTTCCGGCAGGAGATGCAGAACCGCGCGGCGACGCTGCCGGCCCGGCCCTCCGAGGACGACCTGCGGCGCACCGCCGAGCAGATGGCGGGCGGCAGCGCGGGCTACAGCGTGCTGCTGCTCGGCGAGCGGGACGCCGGGAAGCCGATCATCGCGGCCTCGAACCCGGACGTCTTCACCCTGGCCGACGTGCCCAAGGCGCTCCAGGACGCGGTGGAGACCAAGCGGGAGCTGAGCGCGGCCAACGCCTACGAGTACCACCTCTTCTGGCTGCGCACCGAGCGCGGCAGGACGCCCTACCTGGTGGGCGGGACCCGGATCATCAACGGCGGGCCGACCGGCTACATGTTCAAGTCGCTGGAGCCGGAGCAGAAGGACCTCAACTCGCTCGCCTGGTCCCTGGGGATCGCCACCGGTCTCGCGCTGCTCGGGTCGGCGCTGTTGGCGCAGGCCGCGGCGACGACCGTGCTGCGGCCGGTGCACCGGCTGGGCGAGGCGGCCCGGCGGCTCGGCGAGGGCGAGCTCGACACCCGGCTGCGGGTCTCCGGCACGGACGAACTGGCCGAGCTGTCGCGTACGTTCAACAGCGCCGCGGAGTCGCTGCAGAAGAAGGTCGCGGACATGAGTGCGCGGGAGGAGTCCAGCCGCCGGTTCGTCGCCGACATGTCGCACGAGCTGCGCACTCCGCTGACCGCGCTGACCGCCGTGACCGAGGTGCTGGAGGACGAGCAGGACAGCCTCGACCCGATGATCGCGCCCGCCGTGTCGCTGGTCGTCAGCGAGGTCCGGCGGCTCGGGGACCTGGTGGAGAACCTGATGGAGGTCACCCGCTTCGACGCGGGCACGGCCCGGCTCGTCCTGGACGACGTGGACGTCGCCGACCAGGTCACCGCCTGCATCGACGCGCGCGCCTGGCTGGACGCGGTGGACCTGGACGCCGAGCGCGGGATCGTGGCCCGGCTCGACCCGCGCCGCCTCGACGTGATCCTCGCCAACCTGATCGGCAACGCGCTCAAGCACGGCGGGTCGCCGGTGCGGGTCTCCGTCCGTACCGAGTCCGTCGAAGACGGCGAGGAGGAGCTGGTCATCGAGGTACGGGACCACGGGCCTGGCATCCCCGAGGACGTGCTGCCGCGTGTCTTCGACCGGTTCTACAAGGCGAGCGCGTCCCGGCCGCGTTCGGAGGGGTCCGGGCTCGGCCTGTCCATCGCGATGGAGAACGCGCTGATCCACGGCGGTTCGATCACGGCGGCCAACTCGCCGGACGGGGACGGCGCGGTGTTCGTGCTGCGGCTGCCGCAGGACGCGTCCCGGATCGAGCGGGGCCTGCAGACCCGCAGCAGCCAGGGGGAAGAGGAAGGGGACGCGCGGTGATCGCCCGTCGGGTCCGGCGTGGGGCCCTCGCACTGGCGGGGGCGGCCGTGTGCGCCGCCGTCGCCACCGGGTGCGGCATCAGGACGACGTCCGTACCGGTCGACGCGGGTGCGGCCCCGTCGCGGGTGCCGTGCAGCCTCTCCGGCAAGGAGGTCGTCACCCAGAGCCGCCCCGGTGTGCCGGTGCGGATCCATCTCGTGTGCGGCTCCCAGCTGGAGGTGGTGGAGCGGACGACCCCGGTGGGCGAGGAGCAGGCCGACAAGTCCGCCCGCGGGCGGCTCGGGCTCGCCCAGGTGTTGATCGACGAGCTCCGCGCGGAGCCGTCGGACACCGAGCAGGAGGCCGGTTTCACCTCGTCGGTGAAGGGGTCGCTGACCGTCTCCCCCGGCCGCAAGGGCGATCCGGCGGGCACGCTCCGGCTCAGCCGCCAGCCCGAGGACCTGCCGCCCGCCGCGCTCTCCCAGATCGTCTGCACCCTCGCCGAGAGCACCGTGGTCACCGTGCGCGGCACGGTCGTCCTCGGCGGTCCGGGGGACTACGCCCCGCACGGCTACGCGTGCACGCCCGCCCTGAAGGAGAGCCCGGAGTCGGCCGCCCCCATGGTGAGCGTGTCGCCGTCCGCGGCCCCGTAGGGGGCGGCGGACGGTGCGTGGGGCGTCACGCGCCTCTTACGGAACCGATCCCGCCGGTCGGCGCGTCTTGGGGATCGTGCAGCGTCAAGGTTCGGACGGCAGCGCCGTCATTCACTACCGCGTGGCGGGGTCCGTACTCCTCCTCGCGCATCTGCTGCTCGTCGCCTGGCTGACGCTGCGCCCGCTCGACGTCGCATGGGTGGCGGGATCCAATCTGGAGCCGCTGGCCGGCATCAAGGCCGATCTCGCGCTGGGGCCGGTGGTGGCCGCCCGGCGGATCGGCGAGGGGCTGCTGCTGCTCGCGCCGCTCGGGGTGCTGCTGCCGCTCGCCGGCGGGCGGCTGGACGTGTCGCCGTGGGGCTCGCTGACCCGGACCGTCGCGGCCGGCGCGCTGGTGTCCCTCGGTATCGAACTGCTGCAGACCGGGGTGCCCGGGCGGGTCGTCGACGTGGACTCGCTGCTGCTGAACACGGCCGGGGTGGCGCTGGCGCACCTCGCCGTCGTACCGGCGTGGCGGACGCGGATGCGCCGCCGGGCCCTGCGGTCCTCCCCGGGGACCAGGCGGCGGCGCGGCACCGCCCTGCTGCGGGAGGACACCTCTCAGGGGTCGACCCCGACGATTCCCAGGGTCGGGATCGCCCCGTAGAGCGACGCTTTGTCCCGGGGTCCGGAGCGAGTATGGAGTCATCGGGAGCCCGACGGAGCGGCTCCCGGAGACTCGTAGAAGGAGCCCACCATGGCCGCACTTGTCCGCCCTCGTGAAGGACGCATGATCGGCGGAGTGTGCGCAGCGCTGGCCCGGCGCTTCGGCACCTCCGCGACGACGATGCGGGTGATCTTCCTGGCGTCCTGTCTGCTGCCCGGCCCGCAGTTCCTGCTCTACCTGGCGCTGTGGCTGCTGCTGCCTTCGGAGAAGACCGCCTCGGCCGCCTGGTGAGGCCGCCGGCCGCGGGCAGCCGAAGGGGCACACGCCCGGTGTGGACGTGTGCCCCCATGGACGGCTCGCGGCAGGTCAGTTGCCCAGCGCGAGACCGTTGAGGCCGGTGCTGGCCAGGCCGTTGACCGGCAGGCCGCCGATCAGCTGCTTGACCGGGCTGTTGGCGATGGTCTGCGGCGCCGACTCGGCGAGCTGGCCGACCGCCCCCGGGAGGGCCTGGGTGCCGCTGTCGAGGGCGCTCTTGCCGGCGAGCAGGGACTCGGGAGCGCCCGCGGGGAGCTTCTCGAGAACGTCGCCCGCGACGGGCAGGTTCTGGGTCACGCCGCCCAGAGTGGAAGTGACGTCGGGCAGGGACGCGGCGTTGGCCGTGCCGGCGGCGGTGGCGGCGAAGGCGGCACCGAGGGCGGCGACACCGAGCGTCTTGGCGGCAGACTGCTTCATCGAGATTCGTCCTTGGGGGAATTCGGGGAATGATGAGCGGCTCAGCAAGCTAGTCAGCGCATGGCCGCCCCGCAAACACCTTGAGGCGGCCGGGAGTCGTGTCTTCCGGCCGCCTCATTTGCTTTTTTCCCCGCCCGATCAGCCCAGGTCGGTGGTGGAACCGCTGGTCGCAGCGGTCTGCCGGAACAGCCATTCGGATTTCAGCTCGGCGTAACCCGGCTTGATCACGTCGTTGATCATGGCGAGGCGTTCGTCGAAAGGAATGAACGCTGATTTCATCGCATTGACTGTGAACCACTGCATGTCGTCGAGCGTGTAGCCGAACGTCTCGGTCAGCAGCTCGAACTCGCGGCTCATGCTGGTGCCGCTCATCAGCCGGTTGTCGGTGTTGACGGTGGCCCGGAAGTGCAGCCGGCGCAGCAGGCCGATGGGGTGCTCGGCGTAGGAGTCGGCGGCGCCGGTCTGCAGGTTGGAGGTGGGGCACATCTCCAGCGGGATGCGCTTGTCGCGTACGTACGCGGCGAGCCGGCCGAGGGTGATCGTGCCGTCGTCGGCGACGTCGATGTCGTCGATGATGCGGACGCCGTGGCCGAGGCGGTCGGCGCCGCACCACTGGAGGGCCTGCCAGATGGAGGGCAGGCCGAAGGCCTCGCCGGCGTGGATCGTGAAGTGGTTGTTCTCGCGCTTGAGGTACTCGAAGGCGTCGAGGTGGCGGGTGGGCGGGAAGCCCGCCTCGGCGCCGGCGATGTCGAAGCCGACGACGCCGGAGTCGCGGTAGCGGTTGGCGAGTTCGGCGATCTCCAGGGCGCGGGCGGCGTGCCGCATGGCGGTGAGGAGGGCGCCGACGCGGATGCGGTGGCCGCTCTCCCTGGCGCGGCGCTCGCCCTCGCGGAAGCCTTGGTTGACGGCCTCGACGACCTCTTCGAGGGTGAGGCCCTGTTCCAGGTGCTGTTCGGGGGCGTAGCGCACCTCGGCGTAGACGACACCGTCCTCGGCGAGGTCCTCGGCGCATTCGGCGGCGACGCGGACGAGGGCCTCGCGGGTCTGCATGACGGCGCAGGTGTGCGCGAAGGTCTCCAGGTAGCGCTCGAGCGATCCGGAGTCGGCGGCCTCACGGAACCAGATGCCGAGCTTGTCGGGCTCGGTCTCGGGCAGGCCGTCGTAGCCCGTCTGCCGGGCGATCTCGATGATGGTGCCGGGGCGCAGCCCGCCGTCGAGGTGGTCGTGGAGCAGCACCTTCGGGGCGCGGCGGATCTGGTCCGCGGTGGGGATGTTGAGGGTCTGGCTCGTCATTTCGGCACTCTAGCCCCTACGCGCGTAGAGCGCGCCCTGTGGCGCAACTTGTCGATACGCAACGGTGACCACGCGGACGGGTGGCGTACACCTGCGCTTCTGAGACTGTTCTGCCATGGCGCATCACGCACTCGTAGGGACGGCCGGGACGCGAACGCCCCGGCTGGGGAGGGCCGTACGGGCAGGCTCCCAGGCCGACGCGGTCGGCGGGGTGGTGCTGGTACTCCCGGACGGCGAGACGGCGTCGGCCCGGCGGGCCTCCTCGCTGGCCCACGCGGCGGCGCTGCCGCTGGCCCGTTCGCTGGCGCGGGCGGGGGCCGCGGACGGGCTCGTGGCGCATGTGGTGCGCTACCGGGGGCGCGGCTGGAACGGCGCGGACGCCCAGCTCGCGGCGGACGCGTCCTGGGCGGCGTCGGAGGTGGTACGGCGCTACGGCGACGTGCCCCTCTGCCTGGCGGGGCACGGGATGGGGGCCCGGGCGGCGCTGCGGGCGGCCGGGCACACGGCGGTCAACTCCGTCCTCGCGATGGCGCCTTGGCTGCCGGAGGACGACGTGGCGGCGGAGCCCGAGCCGGTGCGGCAGCTGGGGGGACGGCGCGTGCTGGTCGTGCACGGCACGAACGACGCGCGGACCGATCCCGAGCTGTCGTTCCGCCTCGCCGAGCGGGCGAAGAAGGCCAACCGCGACACCTGCCGCTTCGAGGTCCACTCGGACGGCCACGCCCTGCGCCAGCACCACACGGAGGTCCTCGCCCTGGCCGCGAACTTCGTCCTCGGCGCCCTCTTCGGCCGGCCCTTCGCCCGGCCGGTCGCCGACGCCTTCGCGGCGCCGCCCCCGCTGGGCCTGCGCATGCCGCTGGCGGCGGGCTTCGGGCGGGCGCTGCGGCCGTAGCGCCCGGCGCCCCCGGCTCAGTCCGGGAGCAGTGTGCCGCGCTTGGAGAGCAGGAACTTCTTGAAGGCGGCCACCGGCGGGGTGTCCGGGTGGCCGTCGAGCCAGGCGACGCCGATCTCGCGGACCGCGCGGGGTGCTGTGACCGTCAGCTCGACGACGCCGGGGCGGGGCACCGCGGGCGGCGGCAGGAGGGCCACGCCGAGGCCGGCAGCGACCAGTCCGCGCAAGGTCTCCGCCTCCTCGCCCTCGAAGGCCACCCGCGGGGTGAAGCCCGCCTCGGCGCAGAGGTCGTCGGTGATGCGGCGCAGGCCGTACCCCGGTTCCAAGGTGACGAAGGTTTCGTCGGCGGCCTCGGCGAGGCGGACCCGTTTGCGGGTGGCGAGGCGGTGGTCGTCCGGGACGACCAGGCGCAGGCGCTGTTCGTCGAGGCGGCGGGCGACCAGGTCGGGAGCGTCGGGCACCGGGGAGGTCAGGCAGAGGTCGAGGTCACCGGCGCGCAGCCGTTCGATCATGGCCTCGCCGTAGTTCTGCACGAGCGTGAAGCGGATCCGGGGGTGGTCGACCCGGAAGGCGCGGATCAGGCCCGGGACGGTCTCGGAGCCCATGGTGTGCAGGAAGCCGAAGGCGACCTTCCCGGCGGCCGGGTCGGCGTCGGCCCGTACGGACTCGGCGGCGCGCTCGACCTCGGCGAGGGCGCGTTCGACGGAGGTGAGGAAGGTCCGGCCCGCGGGGGTGAGGGCGAGCGTGCGGCCCTTGCGGGCGAAGAGGCTGACCCCGAGGTCCTCCTCCAGGCGGACCATGGCGCGCGAGAGCGTCGACTGCGGCACGCCCATCTCCTGCGCGGCTCGGGTGACATGCTCGTGCCGGGCGACCCCGGCGAAGTAGGCAAGGCGAGGCGCGAGCAGCAGCCCCATGTCTTCTTCGTTACTGTTCGGTGACAGCCACTGCTGTGACCTGTACTCATGCGCCATGGGAACGATTAAAGCCGTTCCATGCATTGGACGCATGAGAATGCGGTGCCTACGGTCGACGTATGCCTCCTGCCAGTACCCAGGCGTCCACCGGCACGACCGTGGGCGCCGACCTCCGTCTTTCTCCCGGCCGCCCCGGCTACCGCCGGATGAGCTTCGCGCTCTTCGCCGCCGGGGTCGCCACCTTCGCCCTTCTCTACTCCACGCAGGCCCTGCTGCCCGCCGTCTCGGCCGAGTTCGGCGCGAGCGCGTCGGCGGCGTCCTGGACGGTCTCCGCCGCGACCGGCGCCCTGGCCCTGTGTGTGCTGCCGCTGAGCGCGCTGTCCGAGCGGTTCGGGCGGCGCGCGCTGATGACCGTCTCGCTCGTGGTCGCGGTCGCGGTCGGTCTGCTGGTCCCGTTCGCGCCGAGCCTTGAGTGGCTGGTGGCGCTGCGAGCGGTGCAGGGTGCGGCGCTGGCCGGTGTGCCGGCCTCCGCGATGGCGTACCTGGCCGAGGAGGTACGTCCCAAGGCGCTGATCGCCGCGATCGGGCTCTTCGTCGCGGGCAACTCCATCGGCGGGATGAGCGGGCGGATCGTCACGGGCTGGGTGGCCCAGCTGTGGGGCTGGCGTGCCGCGCTCGCCGCGGTGGGGCTGATGGCACTGGTGTGCGCGGTGGTGTTCCGGCTGATGCTGCCGCGGGCCCGGCACTTCGTCCGGGGCTCGCTGAACCCGGTGGAGCTGGCGCGGACGGTGCGGACGCATCTGGCCGATCCGCTGCTGCTGCGGCTGTACGTGATCGGCGCGCTGTTCATGACGGTGTTCGGCGCGGTGTACACCGTCATCGGCTACCGCCTGGTCGAGGCGCCCTTCAACCTGCCGCAGGGCGTGGTCGGTTCGATCTTCCTGGTCTATCTGGTCGGTACGGTCTCCTCGGCCGCGGCCGGACGGCTGGTGGGCCGGATGGGTCGGCGCGGAGCCCTCTATCTGGCCGTGGGCACCACCGCGGGCGGTCTGCTGCTGTCGCTGAGCGACGGGCTGGGGGCCGTCCTGCTGGGCCTGGTGCTGATCACGGCGGGCTTCTTCGCCGGGCACGCGGTCGCCTCGTCCGCGGTGAGCCGGACGGCCACCTCGGGGCGCGCACAGGCGTCGGCGCTCTACCAGTCGGCGTACTACCTGGGCAGCAGCGTGGGCGGCACGCTCGGCGCGGTCGCCTTCCACGCGGGCGGCTGGGGCGGCACGGTCGTCCTCGGTCTTGTCGCGGTACTCGGTGTCGTCTCGCTGACGCTGTACGGAACGCACGCCGCGCGGGTGCGCGAGCGGCGGCTGATGCCGGTGACGGCCGCCCGCTGACACGGGCGCCGGGCGCGCGCCAGCGCGGCCGGGGGGAAATCCTGCGTAAATCCCGGCCCGGTTACAACCATCCACCCCCTGTGCGCGTCCCACGCACAGAGCGTCAACGCTCGCCGTGCACAGGGGAGTTGATCATCATGAACGTGATACGCCGCCGGGCGGGTGTCGCGCTCGGCCTCGCCGGTCTGGTCGTACCGCTGACCGTGGCCCTCGGCGCCGCACCCGCGCAGGCCGCGTCGTGCAACCTGTCGACCGGGCCGTACCAGAAGCAGGTGGAGAAGTTCCTGGGCCGGACGGTCGACGGGCGGCAGTCGGCCGCCGACTGCCGGGCCATCCAGTCCTTCCAGCGGACCCACGGCATCACCCCGACCGTGGGCTACGCCGGGCCGCTGACCTGGCGGACCATGAACACGATGCTGGCCCAGCGGGCGGCCGGCTCGAACCCCAACAAGGCGCGGGCCTGTCCCACCAGCCGCGGCCGGATCGCCTGCGTGGACCTGACCCGGCAGCTCAGCTGGATCCAGGACGGCGCCCGGCTGAAGTACGGCCCGGTGCCGGTGCGTACGGGCAAGGACGGCACCGAGACCCGTACCGGCTCCAAGAAGATCTACTGGCGCAACATCAACCACTGGTCGACCATCTACAACGTGCGTATGCCGTACGCGCAGTTCTTCGACGGCGGGCAGGCGTTCCACTCCACCACCAAGTCGATGTGGAACCCGCCGGGCTCAGGCGGCTGTGTGAACATGCGCACGGCCGACGCGAAGGCGTACTGGAACCTGCTCCGCAACGGCGACGACGTGTACGTATACGGGCGCAAGCCCGGCACCTGAGCGCCGTTGTCAGTCCCCTGCGGTAATTTCCCCTCACCGGTGCCGAGCGGGCCGGTGAGGGGCGACAGGGGTGACCCATGAGTGATCTGGCAATGTCCGCGGACCTTGAGTCCCAGCTGGAGAAGTACCGCACGGAGCTGACCGGTTACTGCTACCGCATGCTCGGCTCCGCCTTCGAGGCGGAGGACGCGGTGCAGGACACGATGGTCCGGGCCTGGCGGAGCCACGAGAAGTTCGAGGGGCGCTCCAGCCTGCGCTCGTGGCTCTACCGCATCGCCACCAACGTCTGCCTGGACGCGCTGAACGCGGGGAACAAGCGGGCCCGCCCGGTCGATCTGAGCGGCCCCTCCCCGCTGGCCCAGGCGGCGCTCAACCCGATGCCGGAGAACACCTGGCTGGAGCCGGTCCCGGACGGGCGGGTGCTGCCCACGGTGGCCGACCCGGCGGAGACCGCGGTGGCCCGTGAGTCGGTCCGGCTCGCGTTCGTCGCGGCGCTCCAGCATCTGCCGCCCAAGCAGCGGGCCGTGCTGATCCTGCGCGAGGTCCTGGCCTGGAAGGCCGCCGAGGTCGCCGAGCTCCTCGGCACGACGGTCGCCTCCGTGAACAGCGCCCTGCAGCGGGCGCGGGCGACGCTGGCCGAGACGGAGGGCCAGGTGCCCGACACGGCGAACCCGCTCGACGAGGAGCAGAGCAAGCTCCTGGAGCGGTACGTGGCCGCCTTCGAGGGGTACGACATGGCGGCCCTGACCGCGCTGCTGCACGAGGACGCGGTGATGACGATGCCGCCGTTCGACCTGTGGCTGCAGGGCCACGACGACATCACCGGCTTCATGCTCACCCTCGGCGCGAGCTGCGCGGGATCGAGGCTGATGGCGACGGTGGCCAACGGCACGCCGGCGTTCGCGCACTACAAGCCGGACCCGGAGGGGCCGGGCTTCGTGCCGTGGGCGCTTCAGGTCATCGACATCCGCGAGGGCGCGATCACCGGCATGCACTGCTTCCTGGACACCGAGCGCTGGTTCCCGCTGTTCGAGCTGCCCGACCGGCTGGAGGGCTAGGGCGGGTCCTGGAGCAGCAGCTCCTCCAGCCCGACGAGCCCGAGGAGAAGCCTGAGCCGCCCGTCGGCGCCACGCAGCCGCAGGGTGTGGCCGAGGCGGTGGGCGGTCAGGCGGAGCCTGGCCAGGGCGTCGACGACGGTGAGGTCGGCGTGCGTGAGCGCGCCGACCTCACACACCACCTCGGTCGGATCCCGCCCGGAGAGCCGGGCGGCGAGCTCGGCGCAGAGCGCGGGCACGTCGATGCGGGTGATCCGGCCGGAGAGCTGGAGGACGATCGGTTGCGTGGCTTCCACACACGGGAGACCCGTGGGAGGGGCGGAACTCATCGGGGGTGAACGGGACCGGCGGATCCACCGGTCCCGTTCACCCCCGAGCCGAGGGCGCGGGCCGTCAGGCGATGCGGTCCAGGACGATCGGGTTCGGGGTGAACGCCGTGCCCGCGGGGGCCACGTCGAACGCGCCCTCCAGGGACTTCAGGGCGTAGTCGAACTTCTCCGGGGTGTCCGTGTGCAGGGTCAGCAGCGGCTGGCCCGTGGTGACCGTGTCACCCGGCTTGGCGTGGAGCTCGACGCCCGCGCCGGCCTGGACCGGGTCCTCCTTGCGGGCGCGGCCGGCGCCCAGTCGCCAGGCGGCGATGCCGACGTCGTAGGCGTCCAGGCGGGTGAGGACGCCCGAGGCGGGGGCGGTGACGACGTGCTGCTCGCGGGCGACCGGGAGAGCCGCGTCCGGGTCGCCGCCCTGGGCCGCGATCATCCGGCGCCAGACGTCCATCGCGGAGCCGTCGGCGAGCGCCTTGGCCGGGTCGGCGTCCTTGATGCCGGCCGCCTCCAGCATTTCCCGGGCCAGCGCGACCGTCAGCTCGACGACGTCGGCCGGGCCGCCGCCGGCCAGCACCTCGACCGACTCGCGGACCTCCAGGGCGTTGCCCGCGGTGAGGCCGAGCGGGGTGGACATGTCGGTGAGCAGGGCCACCGTCTTCACACCGCTGTCGGTGCCGAGGGCGACCATGGTGGAGGCCAGCTCGCGGGCGTCCTCGATGGTCTTCATGAAGGCGCCGGTGCCGACCTTGACGTCCAGGACGAGCGAGCCGGTGCCCTCGGCGATCTTCTTCGACATGATGGAGGAGGCGATCAGCGGGATCGCCTCGACGGTGCCGGTGACGTCGCGCAGCGCGTACAGCTTCTTGTCCGCCGGGGCCAGGCCGTCGCCCGCCGCGCAGATCACGGCGCCGGTGGTGTCGAGCACGTGCAGCATCTCCTCGTTGGAGAGCAGCGCGCGCCAGCCGGGGATGGACTCCAGCTTGTCCAGCGTGCCGCCGGTGTGGCCGAGGCCGCGGCCGGACAGCTGCGGGACGGCCGCGCCGCACGCGGCGACGAGCGGGGCCAGCGGGAGGGTGATCTTGTCGCCGACGCCGCCGGTGGAGTGCTTGTCGGAGGTCGGGCGGGAGAGCGAGTCGAAGTTCATCCGCTCGCCGGAGGCGATCATCGCCGCGGTCCAGCGGGCGATCTCGGTGCGGTTCATGCCGTTGAGCAGGATCGCCATGTTGAGGGCGGCCATCTGGTAGTCGGCGACCTCGCCGCGCGTGTAGGCGTCGATGACCCAGTCGATCTGCTCGGGGCTGAGCTCGCCCCGGTCCCGCTTGGTACGGATCACGGAAATGGCGTCCATGGCATTCCTTCCGGCAATGAAGTACGTGCGTGCGCGACTCTACGCGCATAGAGAGGGAAAGGACCGGCGGCCCTTCCAACTGCAGGGAAGGGCCGCCGGGTTACTACCTGAGGTGATCCGGGCCGAAGGCCTGCGGCAGCATGTCCGCCAGCGGCAGGATCCCCTTGGGGGTGTCCACGAGAAGCTCCGGGCCGCCGAACTCGTACAGCAGCTGCCGGCACCGCCCGCACGGCACGAGGATCTCGCCCCGCCCGTCCGCGCAGGTGAAGTGGGTCAGCCGGCCGCCGCCGGTGAGCTGAAGCTGCGAGACGAGACCGCACTCGGCGCACAGCCCGATGCCGTACGAGGCGTTCTCGACGTTGCAGCCGGTGACGGTCCTTCCGTCGTCGACCCGGGCGGCGGCGCCGACCGGGTAGCCCGAGTACGGCGCGTACGCCCGGGACATGGCGTCCCGCGCGGCCTCCCGCAGGGCCCCCCAGTCAGCGTCCGTCATTTGCCCTGGCCCTTCCGGTACGGCAGACCGTCCGCCTTCGGCATCCTCAGCCGCTGCGCCGACAGGGCGAGCACGAGGAGCGTGGTGACGTACGGGGCCGCGTCCACGAACTGGCTCGGGACCTGGTCGGTGAAGGCGTACCAGAGGTACAGACCCGCGGCCACGACCGCGGAGATCGCC
This sequence comes from Streptomyces purpureus, assembly GCF_014648195.1. Lineage (GTDB taxonomy): Bacteria > Actinomycetota > Actinomycetes > Streptomycetales > Streptomycetaceae > Streptomyces > Streptomyces purpureus. Next base: position 39,468 of record NZ_BMQQ01000031.1, on the reverse strand, counting down.
GCGCCGAGGTACTTCTTCTTGTACAGCTGCCACAGGACGACCAGCGTGAGCAGGATCGCGATCAGCAGCAGCATCGCGTGGACGTTCTCCGCGCCACCGCGCAGCTTGAGGCTGTCGGTGAAGCCGAAGAGCCCGGCGCCCAGCGCCATGCCGCCCGGCATCCAGTTACCGAAGATCATCGCGGCGAGACCGATGTAGCCGCGGCCGCCTGTCTGGCCCTCCTGGTAGATACCGGTGGCGACGATGGCGAGGAACGCGCCACCGAGACCGGCCAGCCCACCGGAGACGGTGACGGCGATGTACTTGTACTTGTAGACGTTGACGCCCAGCGACTCGGCCGCGACCGGGTTCTCACCGCAGGAGCGCAGCCGCAGGCCGAAGGCCGTGCGCCACAGCACCCACCAGGTGCCCGGGATGAGCAGCAGCGCGACCACGGTCAGCAGCGAGAGGCCGGTGACCAGACCGCCGACGACCCCGGCGATGTCGGAGACCAGGAACCAGTGTTTGGCCTGGAGGTCGGCGAGCCATTCGGACAGGCCCGGGATGGTGATCTCGGTGATCGCGTCGATGCGCGGGGACTGCTTGGAGGAGCCGCCCTCGGCGTCGGCGAAGGTGAAGTTCGACAGGTAGCGGGTGGCACCGACGGCGAGGATGTTGATCGCCACACCGGAGACGATGTGGTTCACGCCGAAGGTGACGGTGACGATCGCGTGCAGCAGACCGCCGAGCGCGCCGCCGATGATGCCGAAGACGACACCGGTCCACGGCCCCCACTGGAAGCCCGCCCAGGCACCGAACCAGGTGCCGAGGATCATCATGCCTTCGAGACCGATGTTGACCACGCCCGCGCGCTCGGCCCACAGGCCGCCGAGACCGGCGAGGCCGATCGGCACGGCGAGTTCGAGGGCGCCGGAGACCTGGCCGACGGAGGTGAGGTCGTCGGCGCCGCTGATCACCCGGACCAGCGAGACCAGCGCGAGGCCGCCCGCGATGATCAGCAGGATCCAGGGCAGGGTGAGCTTGCGGCGGCCGCCGCCCTTCTTGGGCGCGGCGCTGGTCACCGAGACCGTGCTCGTGCTCTCGCTCATGCCGCAACCTCCTTGTCGGTCTTGATGGCGCCGCCGGCGGCCAGCTCCTCGCCGACCTTCTGCTGCTGGCGGCGGAGGCCGTAGCGGCGGACGAGTTCGTACGACACGACGACGGAGATCACGATCAGGCCCTGCATGATCGTGGCGATCTCCTTCTCGTAGCCGTGCTGGTCGAGGGAGGCCGAGGACTTGTCCAGGAAGGCGATCAGCAGCGCGCTGAAGGCGATGCCGATCGGGCTGTTGCGGCCGAGCAGGGCGATGGTGATACCGGTGAAGCCCACGCCGGCCGGGAAGTCCAGGCTGTAGGTGTGGGTCTCGCCGAGCAGCGTCGGCATGCCGGCGAGACCGGCGACCGCGCCCGAGATCAGCATCGAGGTGAGGATCATCTTCTTGGCGTCGACACCGCTGGCCTGGGCCGCGGACTCGCTGGCGCCGGTGGCGCGCAGGTCGAAGCCGAAGCGGGTGCGGTTGAGGACGAACCAGTAGAGGACACCGAGGGCGACGGCGACGAAGGTGAAGCCGTAGATCTCACCGGCTCCCTCGCCCATCGAAAGGCCCGGGAACCATCCCGACTCGGCGATCTCGCCGGTGGTCAGGTTGTTGGAGCCCTCCGGCTGCACGCCGAAGTTCTTCGGCAGGATCAGGTAGGCCACGAGCGCGGTCGCGATCGCGTTGAGCATGATCGTCGAGACGACCTCGCTGACGCCGCGGGTGGTCTTCAGGATGCCCGCGATACCCGCCCAGAACGCACCGACCAGCATGGCGACGAGCATGATGAGCAGGATGTGCAGCGGGCCCGGCAGCTCGATCGAGGCGCCGACGAGCGCCGACAGCATGGCCGCGAGGCGGTACTGGCCGTCGACACCGATGTTGAAGAGGTTCATCCGGAAGCCGATGGCCACCGCGAGCGCCGCCAGGTAGTAGATACCGGCCTGGTTGACAATCAGCACCTGTACGTCGGTGTAGCTGACCTGCTCGAACATGATGCGGTACGGCTCGATCGGGTTGGTGCCCGAGACGAGCAGCACCACCGTGGTGAGCGCGATGGCCACGACCAGTGCGACCACCGGGCCGGCCAGGCCCAGAATCAGCCGGTCCTTGTCGAATTTCCTCATCGGGCGTCACCGTCTTCCGGGTGCTCGAGGTGACCGGTGGCGGCGCCGGTCATGGCCGAGCCCAGCTCCTCCGGAGTGATCGTGGCGGGGTCCGCGTCGGCGACGAGCCGGCCGCGGAACATCACCCGCAGGGTGTCGGACAGGCCGATCAGCTCGTCGAGGTCGGCGGAGATCAGCAGGACCGCCAGGCCCTCGTGGCGTGCCTCGCGGATCCGGTCCCAGATCTGCGCCTGCGCGCCGACGTCGACGCCGCGCGTCGGGTGGGCGGCGATGAGCAGCTTGGGGGCGTGGCTCATCTCGCGGCCGACGATCAGCTTCTGCTGGTTGCCGCCGGAGAGGGAGGCCGCGGTGACCTCGATACCGGGGGTGCGGACGTCGTACTCGCGCACGATCCGCTCGGTGTCCTGGCGGGCGGCCTTGAGGTCGAGGACGCCGCGGCGGGAGTTGGGCCGCTCGGTGACGTGGCCGAGGATCCGGTTCTCCCAGAGCGGGGACTCCAGGAGCAGGCCCTGGCGGTGGCGGTCCTCGGGGATGTAGCCGATGCCGTCCTCACGCCGCTTGCGGGTGGAGGCGTGCGAGATGTCGTCGGTGTCGAGGGTGATGACACCGCCGTCGGGGTCGCGCAGGCCCATCAGCGCGTCGATGAGCTCGGTCTGGCCGTTGCCCTCGACACCGGCGATGCCCAGGACCTCGCCCTTGTGGATGGTGAAGTCGATGCCGGCGAGGACCTCGCGGACGACTCCGTCGGGGTCGGTGGCGGTCAGCCGCAGGTTCTCGACCTTGAGCATCGGCACCTCGGTGACCGTCGACTCTCGGGTCTCGGGCGAGGGCAGCTCGCTGCCGACCATCAGCTCGGCGAGCTGGCGGGGCGTGGTGGAGGAGGGGTCGGCGGTGCCGACCGTGGTGCCGCGGCGGATGACGGTGATGTCGTCCGCGACGGACAGGACCTCGCCGAGCTTGTGCGAGATGAAGATGACGGTGAGGCCCTCGGCCTTGAGCTCGCGCAAGTTGGCGAAGAGGGCGTCGACCTCCTGGGGGACGAGCACCGCGGTGGGCTCGTCCAGGATCAGGATCTTGGCGCCTCGGTAGAGAACCTTGAGGATCTCCACACGCTGGCGGTCTGCGACGCCGAGGTCCTCGACGAGCGCGTCGGGGCGTACCCCGAGACCGTACGCATCGGAGATCTCAAGGATCTTCTTACGGGCCTTGGCGCCGATGCCGTGGAGCTTCTCGCCGCCGAGGACGACGTTCTCCAGGACGGTGAGGTTGTCGGCGAGCATGAAGTGCTGGTGCACCATGCCGATGCCGCGCTCGATGGCGTCGCCGGGGGTGGCGAAGGAGACCTGGGTGCCGTCGACGGTGATGGTGCCCTCGTCCGGCTTCTGCATGCCGTAGAGGATCTTCATCAGGGTCGACTTGCCGGCACCGTTCTCACCGCAGAGGGCGTGAACGGTTCCCTTGCGCACGGTGAGGTTGATGTCGTGGTTGGCCACGACGCCGGGGAATCGCTTGGTGATGCCGTGGAGTTCTACGGCGGGGGGGCTGCTGGACGCGTTGATGACGCACTCTCCTTGGCCGAAAGGAGTGGGAGCGGGGGCAGGGCGGGGCGAAGTTATCGTGCCGGAGGAACGTCTACACGCGTAGCGCTGCCGAAATGTGAAATGCGGGTGCGGAATGGGGCCGGGGCCCGGCTGCGGTGGAGTGCCACCGTGGCCGGGCCCGCGGGCTCAGGTCGTGACCTGCGTGTCCTTACGGAGCGGTCTTGACCTTGATCTTGCCGGCGATGATGTCGGCCTTGGCCTTCTCGACGGCGGCGATCAGGTCGGTCATCTTCTGGTACTCCGGGTTGGAGTTGGCCAGGCCGACGCCGTCCTTGTCGAGGCCGTAGCGGACCTCACCGGACTGCGGCTTGCCCTTCTTGACCGACTCGATCAGGTTGAAGACGGAGTCCGAGACGTCCTTGGTGACCGAGGTCAGGATCTTGGCCTTGTACTTGGCCAGACCCTTCTGGTTGTACTGGTCGGAGTCGACGCCGATGGCCCACTTGCCGGCGGTGGCGGTGGCCTCGATCGCACCGGAGCCGGCGAGGCCGGCGGCGGCGTAGATCACGTCGGCGTTCTTGTCGAGCATGCCCTGAGCGGCGGCCTTGCCGAGGTCCGGCTTGGCGAATCCGTCGAAGTTCGGCGGCTGGGTCAGGTACTGCTTGAGCACCTTCGCCTTGGGGTTGGTGTCCGTGACGCCCTGGACGAAGCCCGCCTCGAACTTCTTGATCAGCGGAACCTCGACACCGCCGATGAAGCCGACCGTGCCGGTCTTGGACGCCTTGGCGGCGGCGACGCCGGCCAGGTAGGAGCCCTGCTCCTCGTTGAAGACGAGGTTGGCGATGTTCGGGCCGGTCTTCGAAGTGTCGTCGATCAGGCCGAAGGTGGTCTTGGGGTACTTCTTGGCGACCTTCTCGATGGCCGGCGCGTAGGCGAAACCGACGCCGATCACCGGGTTGTTGCCGGAGCGGGCCAGCTCGGTGAGACGCTGGACCTTGTCCGCGTCACCCTCGCCCTCGGACGGCTCGGCCTCGGCACCCTTGATGTTGAGCTCGTCCTCGGCCTTCTTCAGGCCCGCGTAGGCGGCGTCGTTGAACGACTGGTCGCCACGGCCGCCGATGTCGTACGCGATGGCCGCCTTGGCCTGGCCGTCGGACCCCGCGTCCGAGGAGGTCTTTCCGCCACAGGCGGTAGCAGTGAGGGCAAGCGCCGCGGAGGCGATGCCCACGGTCGTGATCCTGGTGATCCGGCGCAAGGGGAGGCTCCTTCAAACCTGACCGAAGCGCCTCTTCCGGCGCTGGTTTCGCGTGGATCGTAACGCGCGTAGATGTCAGATAAAGCCCCGTACGGAAGCTGTTATCGGATCGTCGCGAACGGAAGGTGTCAGAAATGTGTCATGGCTGATTACCGATCGTTCACCGCTGGTTGCTGTCGATCAGCGCGGCGGCGGTAAAGAGCTCGACACCCACCTTGATGGCCCGCTCGTCGGCGTCGAAATCACCGCAATGGAGGTCCCGCCGGGCGTTGTCACCCGGCCTGCGGACGCCGAGCCGGGCCATGGCGCCGGGCACGTGCTCCAGGTACCAGGAGAAGTCCTCGCCGCCGAGGCTCTGCTCGGTGTCCTCGACGGTGTGCGGCCCGCGCCGGGCGGCCATGGCGTCGCGCAGCAGGTCGGTGACGGCCGGGTCGTTGACGACGGGCGGGACGCCCCGGATGTAGTTGATCTGCGACTTGGCCTTGTGGAGGTTGGCGATCTCGTCGATGGCGGCGTGCACCAGGTCCGGGGCCTCGTGCCAGGCAGCGAGGTCCAGGCAGCGGACGGTGCCGGAGAGCTCGGCGTGCTGCGGGATCACATTGCACGCGTGCCCGGCCTCGATCCGGCCCCAGGTCACGGCGAGGCCGGCGCGGGTGTCGACCCGGCGCGACAGCAGGGCCGGGACCTCGGTGGCGACCTTGGCTGCGGCGGTGACGAGGTCGGTGGTCAGATGCGGGCGGGCGCTGTGGCCGCCGGGGCCGTCGAGGGTGACTTCGAGCCGGTCGCAGGCGGAGGTGATGGCGCCGGGCCGCAGTCCGATCCGCCCTGCGTCGACCCGCGGGTCGCAGTGCACGGCGATGATCCGGCCGACCCCGTCGAGGACGCCCGACTCGATGGCGTCGGGCGCGCCACCGGGCAGGACCTCCTCGGCGGGCTGGAAGATCAGCCGTACGGCGTGCCGGAGCAGTCCCTTGCTGTGCAGGTCTGCGAGGACGAGTCCGGCGCCGAGGACGGTGGTGGTGTGGATGTCGTGCCCGCAGGCGTGGGCGCGGTCCGGCACGGTCGAGCGGTACGGGACGTCCGTCTTGGTGTCCGGAATGGGCAGGGCGTCGATGTCCGCGCGCAGCGCCAGCATGGGCCGCTCCCGGTCCCAGGTACCGATGTCGCACATGAGCCCCGTGCCCGTGACCAGGATCCGGGGGGCGAGCCCCGCGGCCTCCAGCCGGGCCTTGATCGCGGCGGTCGTACGGAACTCCTGGTTGCCGAGCTCGGGGTGCATGTGCAGGTCCCGACGGAAGTCGATCAGCTCGGAGAGCAGGGGTTCGGTCAGGGTGCCGGTCAGGGGTGTGTCGCCGGGCAGGCCGGCGTCGGGCTCGCGGGACATCAACTGGTTCACCTGTTGAAGGGTACGGCGGGTCGGGGGCCAACTGTCCGTCGATCAACAAAAGTTCAGCCCGATAGGGGAAGAAAAGTGGTCGCCGGAGGCATGACTTTCCGTCCGGGTGGGTACGCTGCCCCAACTTCGGCATCTTGGCCTGGACAGCGCGGCAGCCACCTGTGCGCCTACCCCGACCGGCGCGCGGCACCCGCGAACGCCGTCAGAGCGCCCGGAGATGCGGCGAGTCCCCGAAAGCCACCCGCTGTACGTGGTCGGCCGCGGTGCCGGTGACTCCTTCCAGGAAGCCGCGCGCGCGGGGTGAGGCGGTGTGGCGCAGCCATTCGGGGGCGATCTCGCAGACCGCGATCCGTACGCCGGTGCCTTCGAGGGCGAGCGGGAGGGTGTGGACGACGGTGGAGGGGAAGCTGAGCACGGTGTGGCCGACCGGGCCGCGCCGGGCGATCAGTTCGAGGGGGAGGTCGGGGCGGACGATCTCCAGTCCTGTGTCGACCGCGATCCGGTGGAGTTTCTCCACGCTCTCGCGGCGGTGGGCGAAGTAGCGGGTGGCGCCGTGTGCCCGGGCGAGGGCGGAGACGGCGTCGGCGTACTGGTCGGGGTCGACGACGCCGGTCTCGACGAGTGAGGTGCCGACGAGGTCCGCGCCGCGGGTGATGCGGGGTGGTCCGAAGCGGGCGCGGGTCCACCGGAAGCCGTTGCGGGTCACGGTGGTGCCGGGCGGCGGTTCGACGGGGAGGGCCGTGAAGATTTCCACCGTGCGGCGGCGGCCGGGGGCGAGGCGGCGACGGGCGAGGGCGCCGACCGGGGCGAGGGCGAGCTCGCGGGGGCCGCGGCTGCCGCGCCGGTGCCAGCGTACGAGCCGTTCGCCGCGGGCGAGCTGGCCGGCGAACTCCATGGTGGCGGTGCCGTCGTCGACGACGGTGATCCGGGTCGTACGGACGAGGGTGAGCAGGAGCTGGACGTAGCGGGAGAAGGGGTCGCCGATGACGATCCGTTCGGCGCGGTTCAGCTCCGGGACGAGCGCGCGCAGGGTACGCGGGACGGCGCCGGCGCCGCCGCGGGCTTCCTGCCAGCGCACCGTCACGCCCTCGTCGCGGGCCAGCTCGGCCATGCGGCGGAGCTGGCCGCGGGACATCGGGTCGGTGGGGGGAAGGACCACGACAGTGACGTCCCGGCCGGGGGACGTGGGGGTGCGCTGGGCCGGGATGGCGGGGAGTGTCGAGGTGTGGGCCCATTCCAGGACGTTCAGGAGCTGGACGGGGCTCTCGACGAACGCCAGCTGGCCGGTCATGCCGCCACGAGGCCCTGGACCCGGCGGAGCTTCTTCATCGGGCCGAGTTCGGAGTCGTACACCTTCTTGATGCCGTCGCCGAGGGCGGTCTCGATGGTGCGGATGTCGCGGACGAGGCGGGTGAGGCCGCCGGGCTCGACGGAGGCGGCCTGGTCGGAGCCCCACATGGCGCGGTCGAGGGTGATGTGGCGCTCGACGAAGCAGGCGCCGAGGGCGACGGCGGCGAGGGTGGTCTGCAGTCCGGTCTCGTGGCCGGAGTAGCCGATCGGGACGTTCGGGTACTCCTGCTGGAGGGTGTTGATCACCCGCAGGTTGAGCTCCTCGGCCTTGGCCGGGTAGGTCGAGGTGGCGTGGCAGAGCACGATGCTGGCGCTGCCGAGGACCTCGACGGCGTGCCGGATCTGGCGCGGGGTCGACATGCCGGTGGAGAGGACGACGGTGCGGCCGGTGGCGCGCAGGGCGCGCAGCAGCTCGTCGTCGGTGAGGGAGGCGGAGGCGACCTTGTGGGCGGGGACGTCGAACTTCTCCAGGAAGGCGACGGCCTCGGTGTCCCAGGGGGAGGCGAACCAGTCGATGCCGCGCTTGCGGCAGTGCTCGTCGATCTTGCGGTACTCCTCCTCGCCGAACTCGACGCGGTGGCGGTAGTCGATGTACGTCATCCGGCCCCAGGGGGTGTCGCGCTCGACGTCCCACTGGTCGCGGGGGGTGCAGATCTCCGGGGTGCGCTTCTGGAACTTGACCGCGTCGCAGCCGGCGTCGGCGGCGGCGTCGATCAGGGCGAAGGCGTTGCCGAGGTCGCCGTTGTGGTTGATGCCGATCTCACCGGTGATGTAGACGGGGCGGCCGGGGCCCGCGGTCGAGGAGCCGAAGGTGCGCAGACGGGAGGTCATGGATCCGGGTTCCTTACGGGGTGTGGACTACGGGGGGGGTGAGGCGTGGGGGTCAGGGGGTGGCGGAGGTGCTGAGGGTGGGGCCGAGGAGCCAGCCGGCGATCTCGCGGATGGCGCCGGCGCCGCCGGGGGTGACGGTGACGACCCGGGCCGCGGCCCGTACGGCGTCATGGGCGCTCGCCACCGCGACGGGCCAGCCGACCAGGGAGAAGCACGGCAGGTCGTTGACGTCGTTCCCGGCGTAGAGCACCCGCTGCGGGTCGACGCCGTACTCCTCGCACCAGTGCTTCAGGGCGAGGTCCTTGCGGTCGATGCCGTGCAGGACGGGGATGTGCAGCTTGCGGGCGCGCGCGGCGACGACGGGGTTGCGCTCGGTGGAGAGGATGAGCAGGTGCAGTCCGGCGCGGCGCAGCGCGGCGATGCCGAGGCCGTCGCCGCGGTGTACGGAGACGAATTCGCGGCCGTCGGAGTCGACGATGACGCGGTCGTCGGTCTGGGTGCCGTCGAAGTCGAGGACGACGGCGTCGATGTCCTCGCGGCCGGGGGTGGTGGTGTGCGCGGGTCCGTCGAGGAGGGGGGCGAGGGCGCGGGCGCGCTCCAGGTCGTGCGGGTCGTCGATCTCCAGGACGCGCGCCGGGTCGGTGGCGACCAGGGCGGTGCGGCCGAAGAAGCGGTGCTCGTGGCTGCGGAAGCCCTTGGCGTCCATGGCGTAGGCGGCGCCGGTCTCCAGGAAGTCCTGGGGGCGGTCCTGGCGGCGGGGGCGGTGGGCCTTGTCGTGGTTGACGCCGCGGGCGCCGTCCTCGGGCCGGCGCCACACGAAGCCGTGGAAGGGGGCGACGGTGACGGCGGTGTCGGCGCCGAGCTCGGCGACCTCGGCGACGACGCCGTCCACGTCCTCGCGGGTGAGGAAGGGGCTGGTGCACTGGACGAGGAGGACCACGTCGACCGGGCGTTCGTGCAGCGCCTCGAAGGCGTCCATGGCGTGCAGGACGGCCGACTCGCTGGTGGAGGTGTCGGTGGCGAGCCGCGCGGGGCGGTGCACGGCCTCGGCGCCGGCGGCGCGGGCGGCCGCGGCGACGGCCGGGTCGTCGGTGGTCACGACGACGTCGGTGACCAGGCGGGCGGCCCGGCAGGCGCGGACCGCGCGGGCGACGAGCGGGATGCCGCCGACGGGGGCGAGGTTCTTGGCGGGGACGCCCTTGGAGCCGCCCCTCGCGGGGATCACGGCGAGCACGGTGGTCATCAGAGTTCTCCCAGGCGGCGGATGACGGGGGCCACGCGCTGGACGCCGTGCCGGTACGCGCCGCGTGCCATGTCCCGGACCACGCGGCGTACGCCCGATACGGGGGCGGCCGGTGTGGCGGCGTCGAGACGGTGGCGGGCGAGGATGCCGGGCAGATAGCCGGGTGCGGTGGCGGGTGTGTAGTACGGGGCGAGCGGCGGCAGCCGGTCCTGGCCGCGCAGGTGGGCGACGCGGGCGCGGGCCGCGTCGAAGGCGGTGGCGTACGCCCCTCCACCTACGCCGGGCGGCGTGGGGGGACCGCCAGCGGCGACGCCCTGGCGGGCCAGCCAGTCGGGGTCGGGCTCGGGACGGTGGCCGCCGTCGAGCCGGTCCCAGGAGGTGAGCAGTCCCGAGCCGAGGAAGTGGTGGTTGCCGAGCGGCTCGCGGATCCCGAGGTCGGTGAGGACCGCGGTGGGGATGCGGCGGTGCAGGGCTTCCAGGGCGGCCGTGGAGGAGACGGTGACCAGCAGGTCGGTACGGTCGAGGACCTCGCCCATGTGCCCGTACACCAGGCGGAAGTTGCGCGGGGCCGCGATGCCCTTGGCGAGCCGCTGGTAGGGGAGCTCCTCCAGGTGCGTGGTGTGTTCGCCGGGGCGGGAGCGGAGTTTGAGGAGCACCTCGCGGTGCGGGTGGAGCCGGGCGTGCTCGACGAGGCGGCGCAGCAGGTACGTACGGTCGGCGCGGGATTCCGGTACGGACGGCTGCGCGGCGAAGACGACGGTGTCCCGGCCGGCCTTCGGGGCGTACGGGTCGCCGCCGAGGAAGGGCAGCGCGGCCTCGACGACCGAGGAGGGGTCGGCGCCCACGCCTTCGTACACGGCGCGGAAACGCTCGGCGTCGTGGCGGGAGTTGGCGAGGACGACGTCCGCTCCGTGCCGCAGGAGGAGTCCGTCGGCGAGCTTCTCGTAGACGACGCCGACATAGCCGGTGACGATCACGGGCCGGCCCTCGACGGGCTGGGCGGCCAGGCCCTGGAGCATGGCCTGGACGGTGCCGCCGGCGAGGGCGAGGACCACGACGTCGTATCCGCCGTCGCGTACCGCGTGCAGGAACTCGTGCCCGGTCACCTCGCTCGGAGCCGCGATGCCGGCCGCGACCTCGGCGAGCTGGCGCGCGGTCGGGGTGGCCCGGCCGCGCAGCAGGAAGCCGGTCACCTCCGACTCCTCGGGGGCGATGCGGCGGGCGGTGAGGGCGCCCCATTTCCACCGGGTGTCGGAGTCCGCGAGGACGGCGATCCGTGCGTGTTCGCTGGTACGTGATGGCACGCCGAGGACGTTAGAAAGGCATTCCGCTTCCTGGCCCAACTCGCCCACAACAAAGGGTGAACAGCATCACTACACACACTGAAAAAGCCAGGGAATCGCCCTGGAGTTCGCGCGGAACAAACGGGTTAACAGGTTCGACGCTCCGTATTCACCCGTCATCCCTTTTCCGGTCAGGGTGAATGCCGGGGGGCGGCCTAGCGTCACGCGGGTGGTCAAGCTCTCCGTCGTCGTGCCGTTCTACAACGTGCAGACATATGCCCCCGACACCCTGCGAAGTCTGCGGGCCAACGCCCGGGACGACTTCGAGTTCCTGCTGGTCGACGATTGTTCGACGGATGGAACACCCGAACTCCTGCGGCGCGCCGAACGGGAAATCCCGGGCGCGGTCCTGATCAGACACGAGCGCAACGGCGGCCTGGCCACCGCCCGCAACACCGGGCTCGACGCGGCCCGCGGGCGGTACCTCACCTTCCTGGACGGCGACGACTGGCTGACCCCCGGCCACTACGACCGGCTGGTCGCCGCCATGGACCGGCTCGGCTGCGACTTCGTCCGTACCGACCATGTGCGGTGCAAGGGCAGGGCGCGCACGGTCCATCGCGCCCCGGTGGGGCGGCGCGACGAGGTGCTGGACCCGCGCGAGGCGATACTGCCGGCGCACCGCACCACCTCGGTGGACTACCCCTACGCCTGGGCCGGGATGTACCACCGGCGCCTCCTGGAGCGGGGGCTGCTGCACTTCACGGACGGGCTGCGGACGGCCGAGGACCGGCCGTGGATCTGGCGGCTGCACCGCGAGGCGGAGTCGTTCGCCACGGTCGGCACCCTCGGGATCTTCTACCGCCGGGGGATCTCCACATCGCTCACACAGATTGGCGACATGCGTCAGCTCGATTTCATCCGGGCATTCGACCAGGTACTCGAAGAAACGTCGCAGGACCCTGATTCCGAACGGCTGATGCCGAAAGCGGTGCGCACGTACTGTGCGATTATCGCCCACCATCTCGGGACGATGGAGCGGTACGAGCCGCAGGTGGCGAAGAAATTGCGGTCGTGGAGCGCGGCGGCGTTGAAGCGTATGCCGCAGGACGCGCTCAAGGAGGCGCTGGCCGCGATGGACGCGGAGCGGGCGGCGCGGCTGCGGAAAGTGCGGCGCAGAGTGGTGCCGGCGGAGAGCGCGGCATGAGTGCGGGGACCCGGACGGAAATGATCACGAGCCGGCAGGCGGACGGAAAGGCGGCAGCACGGATGAGGACGACACAGATCTTCTTCGCCTCCACGCTGTACGGCGCGGTCACCCTGGCCGCCGCCCTGGACAGCGGCTGCTTCGCCCCGGCCGACCGCCGGATGCTGCTGGTCAGCACCAACGGCCCGGTGCCCGAGACCGCCACCCCGCTCGACGGGATGCCCGGCTTCGAACGGCTGCGGGGCCGGTTCGACTCCGTCGTCTCGTGGAACGACACGATCGCGCCGCTCCACCCCTCGGGCTGGTCGCCGCGCCCGGACGACATCCCGTTGTGGGAGCGGCAGCTGCGGCTGCTGTGGGGCCTCGGTGAGGACCGGGTCGAGCTCGTGGTGGAGTCCCTCCAGGTCGCCCCGGCCCTGTCGGTGGCCCAGCTCTTCCCGGACGCGCCGCTCGACGTGTACGCCGACGGGCTGATGAGCTACGGCCCCACCCGCAACAAGCTCGCCCCGCTGGTCGGGGAGCGGGTGCGGCGGGTGCTCCACCTGGACCTGGTGCCCGGTCTGACCCCGCTGCTGCTGGGCGAGTTCGGGGCGGTCCCCCGGCTCGTACCGACCGAGGCCTTCACGAAGGTCGTCGCCGAGCTCGCCCAGGACGAGGAGGAGCCGGGCCTGGACGCCCCGGTCCTGCTGCTCGGCCAGTACCTCTCGGCGCTCGGCATCCTCTCCCCCGCCGAGGAGGAGGACCTGCACCTGCGGATGGTGCGCGGCGCGGTCGTCCTCGGCCACAGCCGCCTCGTCTTCAAGCCGCACCCGTCGGCCCCGGCGGCCTGGTCGAAGACGCTGGAGCGGGAGGCGCTGGCGCTGGGCGCCGAGCTGACGGTCCTGGACCGGCCGGTCCTCGCCGAGGTCCTCTACCGTCAGCTGCGCCCCGCGCTGGTCGTCGGCTGCTTCTCGACGGCCCTGCTGACGGCGAGCACGTTCTACGGGATCCCGGTGGCCCGGATCGGCACGGGCATGCTGCTGGACCGGCTCACCCCGTACCAGAACAGCAACCGCGTCCCGGTCACCCTCGTGGACGCCCTGCTCCCCGACCTCAACGACCCGGCCGCCGTCACCGACTGGGCACCGCCGTCCGCGACCCAGGTGCGGGAGCGGGTGGCGGGCCTGATCGCCGCGGTCGGCTTCGCGATGCAGCCGCAGATCCGCGCGGACCTGCGCGGTGCGGCCGAACGCCACCTGTCGGAACGTCCGACCCCCGACACCTGGCGCTACTTCACCCGCCGCCGCCTGACGATCCTCGGCCTCCCGGGCGGCCTCCCCGTGCCACGCCACGCGGCGGTCCGCAGGATGGCCCGCCGGGCGAGACGGCTGAAGAGGGCGGCGCTGGGATAGGGGGCGGGGCGGGGCGGCAGCGGTCCGGGTGGCGCCGACGGCCCGTACGCCGGGCCGCCCGCGCCGGGGGTTCCGGTCGCCGGCCTGCTCGGCGACGTGGACGCCGGACGGCAGCCCGGCCCGAGCCCGACGCAGCGAGGGACGCCCGGCCTCGCGGCGCGGGCGCCCCTGCGGTTGTGTGCCGGGTCAGGCGCGGAGTACCGGTTCCTGGAGTTCCGTCACCCACTTGGCCGGGTCCTCCGCGTACTCCAGGCACAGTTCGCGGGCGTAGCCGACCGAGCGGTAGCCGTTGGTGTCGATCCAGGTCGCCAGGGTCTGGGCGGTCGGCAGGACGTCGTCCATCGAACCCCGGTGGACGACGGTCGCCGCCTGCTCGATGCCGGGCAGGACGACCACGTCGAAGTCGCCCTCGGCGCCCTCGGCGACCTGCAGACCCGCGTGGACGGTGACGCCGCCGTCCGGGGCGTCCTCGTAGTACGCCAGCCCGTCGCCGATCGGGGTCACCCCCGCGGCCTCCAGGCGGCGGCAGAGCTCCTCGTACAGCGGGCCGATCACGGGCCCGACGTCCTCGGGCTCGTAGCTCGCGGCGACCCCGCTCAGCTCGGCCAGCCGTACGGGCGGAACGCTCTTGATCACGACATCGGTGGCGGACATGTGTCCCTCACTCTCGATCGCACGGAGCCTCGCCTCGACCTGCGCGAGCCCTGCGGCCGCGGCCGCCATCACCGTCTCCAGTTCGGCGCGGCGCAGCCGCAGCATTCCGCGCAGCTCGTCCGCGCCGAGCTCCTCGTCGAGGATCGACCTCACCTGCTCCAAGGTGAAGCCGAGGTCCTTGAGGGCGATGACGCGGTTGAGCCGGGCGAGCTGCTCCGCCTCGTAGAAGCGGTAGCCGGTGCGGGGGTCGCTGTGGGCCGGGCGCAGCAGTCCGATCGCGTCGTAGTGGCGCAGCATGCGGACCGACACACGGCCGTGGCGGGCGAAGTCTCCGATGGTGAACATGACGACTCCTACTGCACGGCCTCACACGGTGTGAGGGTCAAGCACCGGCCGTCGAGAGTTTGACCGCGAAGCCGAGGAAGAGCGCGCCGGCGGCCGTGGTGGCCCCCGCCGACAGCCGCTTACGGCTGCGGAACGCGGCCGCGAGCCGTGTACCGCCGAAGATCAGCGTCGTCAGGTAGAGGAAGCTGCCGAGCTGAAGCAGCGTGCCGAGCACCAGGAAGGAGAGCGCCGGGTAGGCGTACCCGGGGTCCACGAACTGCACGAAGAAGGAGATCAGGAAGAGGATCGCCTTCGGGTTGAGCAGGCTGATGATCAGCGCCCGGCGGTAGGGGCGCTCGACCCCGCCGGTGGCTGCCTCCGCGGGCTGCTCGCCCGCCGGCTCCCCGCGCCGGCGCCACATCGCCCAGGCCGCCCGCAGCATCCCGATGGCCATCCAGGTCAGATAGCCCGCGCCCGCGTACTTCACGATCATGAAGAGCAGCGGGGTCGTCTGGAGCAGCGAGGCCGCGCCCAGCGCGGCCAGGGTCATCAGGACCGTGTCGCCCGTGAACACCCCGGCCGCGGCCTTGTAGCCGGTCCGGGTGCCCTTGCGGGCGGCGACGGACAGCACGTACAGGGAGTTCGGCCCCGGCAGCAGAATGATCAGGGCGAGGCCCGCGAGATACGTCGGCAGATCGGTGACACCCAGCATGGCCGGAGTCTGACACAGGCCTCGGACAGCGTGCCCGCCTATTCCGCGATACGGAATCCGATGACGCCGCGTCAGGGAGACACGGCCGGCCACGGGGCCCTCAGAAGGCGTCGCTGGGGACGTACGTGCCCCACACCTCCCGCAGCGCGCCGCACACCTCCCCCACTGTCGCCCGCGCCTTGAGGGCGGTCTTCATCGGGTACAGCACGTTCTCCGCGCCGCGCGCCGCCTCCTTGAGCTCCGCCAGCGCCGCGTCCACGGCCCCCTGGTCGCGCTCGGCGCGCAGCCGCGCGAGCCGCTCGGCCTGCTGGGCCTCGATGGCCGGGTCCACCCGCAGCGGCTCGTACGGTTCCTCCACGTCCGTGAGGAAACGGTTGACGCCGACCACGACCCGCTCGCCGCTGTCGGTCTCCTGGGCGATGCGGTAGGCGTTGCGCTCGATCTCCTCCTTCTGGAAGCCGCGCTCGATCGCGGCGACCGCCCCGCCCAGGTCCTCGACCCGCGCCATCAGCGTGAGCGCCGCCGCCTCCACGCCGTCCGTCATGCGCTCGACGGCGTACGACCCGGCGAAGGGGTCGACGGTCGCGGTCACGTCGGTCTCGTACGCGAGGACCTGCTGGGTCCGCAGGGCGAGCCGGGCGCTCTTGTCGGTGGGGAGCGCGATCGCCTCGTCGAAGGAGTTGGTGTGCAGCGACTGGGTGCCGCCGAGGACGGCCGCGAGGCCCTGGACGGCCACCCGCACCAGATTGACCTCGGGCTGCTGGGCGGTGAGCTGCACCCCTGCGGTCTGGGTGTGGAAGCGGAGCATCAGCGACTTGGGGTTCTGGGCGGCGAACTCCTCCTTCATGACCCTGGCCCAGATCCGGCGGGCGGCGCGGAACTTGGCGACCTCTTCGAGCAGGGTGGTGCGGGCCACGAAGAAGAAGGAGAGGCGGGGTGCGAAGTCGTCGACGTCCATGCCGGCGGCGACGGCCGTACGGACGTACTCGATACCGTCGGCGAGGGTGAAGGCGATCTCCTGCGCGGGCGAGGCGCCGGCCTCCGCCATGTGATAGCCGGAGATCGAGATCGTGTTCCATTTCGGGATCTCGGCCCGGCAGTAGCGGAAGATGTCCGCGATCAGGCGCAGGGACGGCGAGGGCGGGAAGATGTACGTCCCGCGCGCGATGTACTCCTTGAGCACGTCGTTCTGGATCGTGCCGGTGAGTTTGTCCGCCGCGACGCCCTGCTCCTCGGCGACCAGCTGGTAGAGCAGCAGGAGCAGCGCCGCCGGGGCGTTGATGGTCATCGAGGTGGAGACCTTGTCCAGCGGGATCCCCTGGAACAGCACCCGCATGTCGTCGAGCGAGTCGATGGCGACCCCGACCTTGCCGACCTCGCCGTGCGCGAGCGGGGCGTCGGAGTCGTGGCCCATCTGGGTGGGCAGGTCGAAGGCGACGGACAGGCCCGTGGTGCCGTGGGCGATCAGCTGCTGGTAGCGGGCGTTGGACTCGACGGCGGTGCCGAAGCCCGCGTACTGAC
Organism: Streptomyces purpureus; assembly: GCF_014648195.1. Taxonomy (GTDB): domain Bacteria; phylum Actinomycetota; class Actinomycetes; order Streptomycetales; family Streptomycetaceae; genus Streptomyces; species Streptomyces purpureus. Next base: position 22,557 of record NZ_BMQQ01000031.1, on the reverse strand, counting down.
GCATCGTCCAGGGCCGGCCGGTGTACATCGAGGGGTAGACGCCCCGGGTGAAGGGGTAACCGCCCGGTTCGCCGAGCTTCTCGGTGGGGTCCCATCCCGCCAGGTCACCGGGTCCGTAGACCGGTTCGACGGGCAGTCCCGACTCCGATTCGCGTGCCATGTAGCCTGCCTCCCGCTCGCCACCGCTGCTGTGTCCGACCTGTTACTCAGCATGGGGCGCGGAGCGCAACCAAGCACGCCCGGCGAGCATCACTACCTACACACCGACCGTCCCGGGGGGGCACTGATGTACCGCAAGTCCGTCATGAAGAGAAC
>NZ_BMQQ01000031.1:0-22217 GCF_014648195.1 Streptomyces purpureus | reverse complement strand
GATCCTGGCCGCGGCGGCGGTCGCCCTGGCCACCGGTTGTACGGCGCAGGCCGCCGGCTCGGCCGGAGCGCCCTCGGCGTCCTCACCGGCCACGCCGCCCTCCGCCGCCGCGTCGGCCGACTCCTCCGCGTCGCCCTCCGCGTCGCCCTCCGGGGAGTCGTCCGCGGAGCCGTCGGCGGAGCCCTCCGACGACAAGCCGTCCGGCTCGCCGTCGAGCGCGGCGCCTACGCCGCAGTCGAAGGTCCTGATGAAGGACGGCGACGAGAGCGAGCAGGTCCGCGAGCTCCAGGCCCGGCTGCGCCAGATCGGCTACTTCGACCGCAGCCCCACCGCCTTCTACGGCTCGATGACCGGGGGCGCGGTCAAGGCGTTCCAGAAGAAGCGGGAGCTCCCGCAGACCGGTTCCGTGGACGAGATCACCTGGCAGAAGCTGCTCGGGATGACCCGCAAGCCGACCGCCGACGAGCTAAAGCCGTCCACCACCAACAAGCTGGACAAGCCCGACCCGCGCTGTCTGACCGGCCGGGTGCTGTGCATCAGCAAGGAGAGCCGCACGCTCGCCTGGATGGTCGACGGCAAGGTCCTGTCGTCGTTCGACGTCCGCTTCGGCTCGGAGAACACCCCCACCCGTGAGGGCACGTTCAAGGTGGACCGCAAGGAGCGCACCTGGAAGTCGACGCTGTACCACACGCAGATGCCGTACTCGATGTTCTTCAGCCGGGGCCAGGCGGTGCACTACTCGGCGGACTTCGCGGCCCGTGGCTACGCCGGCGCCTCGCACGGCTGCGTCAACGTGCGGGACATGTCCAAGCTGGCGGAGGTCTTCAACCAGGTGAAGGTCGGCGACAAGGTCGTCGTCCACTGGTGAGCTGACCCGAGAGGGAGAGGGAGAGGGCGCGGGCGGGACCGGGGGAACGTGCCCCGCCCGCGCCATATGCGCGGAGCCGAAGGTACGGGGGGAACCCCGGCTCCTGCGCGGCCGATGACCAGTCGGCTCACTCAGTACTGCGTCACGGGGCGGAAAAACGTCACACCTCGTTGGCCAGAATCTCGGCCGACCGTAAGACGGAGAAGAAAACCGCAGGTCGGAGGGGTGTGGCGCGGCTCAGAAAAGTTCGGCGGGGTCCGGCGCAGGGGCGACCGACGGCAGGGGCTGTCCGGCCCGGCCGACCACAGAACGAGGGCTCAGAAAACGTCCACCGTGCCCGGCGCGGGGCGACCGACGGCAGCGGCTCCCCGGCCTCCGCCGGGACCTCCCGCGGGGCCGGCGCTCGGAAAACTCCACCGTGCCCGGCGCAGGGGCGACCGAGGGCAGCGGCTCCGCGGCCCCGGCCGACCGCAGAACCAGCGCTCAGAAAACTTCCACCGTGCTCGGCACAGGGGCCACCGACGGCAGCGGCTCCTCCGCCTCCGCCGGGGCTTCCCTCGGGGCCGGCTTGAAGGAGACCGCGGGCGCGGCGCCGTCGGCGCCGTCGCCCTTCTCGCCGTCCGAGCCGCCGTTGCCGCCCTTACCGCCGTTGCTGCCCTTACCGCCGTTGCCGTCGTCGCCGCCGGTGCGGCCGTCGTCGTTCGTGGCGCCGAGCAACCGGTCGCAGAAACGTTTGACCGACTCATTGCCGGCCGCCGCCCGCAGATGACGCCTGCGGTCGCCGTCCAGCTGGCCGTCACGGAAGTCCTTGCATGCCTTGACGGTCTTTTTGGCCAGGTCCGCGCTGTCCCGGTTGGGCTTCGCCGACGACGACGTGCCCGACTCGGGCTCGCCGGTCACCCCGGTGCTCGTGGGGTCGGTGGGGTCGGCCCCGCCCTCCTCGGGCCGTACGGGCGAACCCGACGGAGACGGGGTGGCGCTGTCGAGGCCCGGCGGCTCCGGCGCGCGGCTCGGCACGCCGGTGGCGTCCGGTGTGCCGACCGGCGGGGGCGTGGCGGCCGTGGAGACGGAGGTGGCCGGCGCGCGCTCGCCACCGAACGGCGTCGGCAGCACGCCGGTGCTCGCGGCGACGGCGACACCGCCCACGGCGATGCCGGCGAGCGACGCGGCGAGGCCCCAGCGCAGCGGGCGGGCCCAGCGCACCGGCCGCGCCGCGGAGGGGGGCGGGGTGAGCTCGACGGCTCCGAGGTCTCCGGCGCGGCCCGCGGCCTGGGACCGGCCGCGGGCGGCCGACGCCGCCCGGAAGGCGGCCAGCGCCGCCCGTTCACCCGGGAGTTCCCGGGTCTCGACGGTGTCGGGGCGCACCGCGCCCAGCGCCTGGGCGAGCCGTTCGGCATGGTCACGGGCGTGGTCGTCGACGGGGTCGACGGACTCGCCGCGCAGCAGCCGTTCTGCCGCGTCCTGGTCGAGCCATCTGTACCGCTCGTCGGCCATCACATGTCCTTCTGCGTCCGCGCCCGCGAATGCGTCACACCGCCGGGGGTGGTGGCGCGCGCCCGGCGGCCGCGCTGCGATGGTACGGCTTCGAGCGCGGCGGGCTGGCCGCCCGTGGCGGAGGGATCCGCGCCGAGCAGTTCGGCCAGCCGCTTCAGGCCCCGATGCGCGGCGGTACGTACGGCTCCGGGCCGTTTGCCCAGGGTGTGGGCGGCGCTCTTGGCGTCCAGGCCGACGACGACCCGCAGGACGACGGCCTCGGCCTGGTCCTGGGGCAGTTGGGCGATGAGATCCATGGTGCGGCCGGTGGCCAGGGCTTCCAGGGCCTCGCCGGCGGTGTCCGACTCGGCGGGCTTGTCGGTGAGTTCGGTCTCGTCGCCGCCGACCGCGGGGCGCCTGCCCCGCATCCGCATGTGGTCGAGTGCCCGGTTACGGGCGATACGTGCCGCCCAGCCGCGGAACCGGTCCGCGTCCCCGCTGAACCGGTCGAGGTCCCGGGCTATCTGCAGCCAGGCCTCGGAGGTGACGTCCTCGGCGTCCGCCTCGCCCACCAGCGTGCGTATGTAGCCGAGGAGCCGCGGGTGCACGGCGCGGTACACAGTCCGGAAGGCGTCCTCGTCCCCGTCCTGTGCCGCGAGCACCGCGGCGGTCAGCTCCGCGTCGTCCCCCAGCACTCCCACAACCTGTCCGTCATCGCGGCTGGTCACCACCGCCGCGCTGCCCAGCGCGCAGCAGCACGCTACGTCCTTTCCGGGCGTCACGTCCATGTCTAGTACAACGTGCAACATCGACCTGACCCTGTGCGGTGTGACAGAAAACGCATCCATGGCGCTGAGTGGAGTACGGGGCCGTGCTGCGGCTCTGGCGGACGGCGACCGGGGCCTCTCCTGTGGGGGGTGGCGGCCCCGGTCGTCTTCCATGAAGCCCTCTTCCGAAGTGACGCGCCGCCAAACGTGATTCGCGCCACATTCGATGTGTCAAGCGTGACGTTAGAAGCCCGTAAAACGCTGTGTGGTTGGGGGGCACGCGCGAGACGTGTGCGCCGAATACCAACTCCGTTGAAGGGTGGGGCATTTGAGCCCGCGTCGCAGGTCTCATGCGTACCGACCGCTCAGTCTCAAAAGACGAGCCTGGCTGACGCTGGGCGCCGTCGTGCTCGGCGGCACCGGTGTGGTCACGGTCGCCATCGCCAGTCCGTCCGACGAACCGGTCGCGCAGGCACCGTCCCCACGCAAGGGCCAGGTCTTCGACTACGCCCTCAAGGGCAGCGGAACCGAGCGCGAGCTGCCGTCCACCGAGACCAAGACGTTCTCCATGGTGGGCATCACCTGGGACTCGGTGAAGGCGAAGTTCGACGGTGAGGCGGAGGTGCGCACCCGGTCGATCGAGACCGGTGAGTGGACCGAGTGGAAGGAGCTGGAGAAGGCGGCCGACCTCTCCGAGGGCTCGCCGAGCGGTGTGCGCGGCGCCACCGAGCCGCTGTGGGTCGGTCCCTCCGACGCCGCCGAGGCCCGGGTGATCGACGCCAACGGGTCGCGGATCCCGCTGCCGAAGGGCCTGGAGCTCACGCTGGTCGACCCCGGTCTGACCCCGCAGGAGGCCAAGGCACCCGACGCGGTGACCGGCGCCGCCGAGGGCATGGAGCCCGCCGCCTTCGCCATGGAGGAGACGACCGCGCCGGCCACGTCGCCGACGGAGTCGGCCACCGACGCCCCGGCCGCGCCCGCCACCTCCGAGGCACCCGCCGCCGACGCGTCCGCGTCCGCCTCCCCCGCCGCCTCGGTCCCCGCGAAGGCGACCTCCTCGGCCCCGGCCGCGGCGCAGGAGGACCCGGCGCCGCAGGTTCCGACGGCCCTGCCGTCCACGACGGTGAAGCCGCCGATCATCTCGCGCGCGCAGTGGGGCGCCGACGAGACCAAGGTCGAGGACCCGGCGGAGTACATCGACAAGATCCAGGCGGTGTACATCCACCACACCACCGACAGCAACAACTACAGCTGCTCCCAGTCGCCCGCGATCGTCCGCGCGATCATGCTCTTCCACATTCAGGGCAACGGCTGGAACGACCTCGGCTACAACTTCCTGGTCGACAAGTGCGGCCGGATCTTCGAGGGCCGGGGCGGCGGCGCCGACCTGCCCGTCCGAGGTGCGCACACGTACGGCTTCAACTCGTACTCCACCGGCATCGCCCTGATCGGCAACTTCGAGGAGACGAAGCCGACCAAGGCCGCGCTGGAGTCGGCCGCCCGCGTCGCCGCCTACAAGCTGGGGCAGTACGGCGTCTCCCCCACCGCCAAGGTCACGCTGACCCGGATCGAGACCAACCCGGACGGCACCACCTCCGAGGGCGCGGACGTCACCTTCAACACCATCTCCGGGCACCGTGACGCCTTCGCCACCGCCTGCCCGGGCGTGAACCTCTACAACAAGCTCGCGGCCATCCGGGACTTCGCCGCCAAGCCCGGCCGCAACTCCGCGATCCCGACCGCCGACTTCAACCGGGACGGCATCACCGACCTGGTCGCCGGTCTGCCGAGGACCGCCACCAACTCCGGCCGCGTGACCGTGCTCCCGGGCACCACCGACGGCCCGAGCCACGAGGTCAAGAAGAACCTGGACCAGAACAGCGAGGGCGTCCCCGGCGCCTCGGTCGCCGGTGACCTCTTCGGCACCGGCAGCGCCTGGGGCGACATCAACGGCGACGGCTACGCGGACCTGGTCGTCGGCTCGCCCGGCAAGCGGCTCACCAGCACCCAGAAGTACAACGGCTCGGTCACCGTCCTGTACGGCCCCGGCCTGAACACCGGCGGGTACTACGGCATCCCGACCTCGCTGCGCGTCGGTGAGGAGCGGCTCGGCACCGCCGTCACGGTCGGTGACTTCAACGCCGACGGCAAGGCCGACATCCTCGGCGTCGCGCCGGGCAAGCCGGGCCGCTGGTGGGCCTGGAACCTGGCGACCGGCCAGGTGCAGTACGGCTACCTGAACACCGCCGCGTACACCGCGGGCGTCGCCTACGCCTCGGCGGTCAGCGGCGACTTCAACAAGGACGGGTACACCGACGTCGCCGTCAACTACCGCGACCTCGCCTTCAAGGGCAAGCTGCTGTGGCTGAAGGGCTCGGCCACCGGCCTCCAGCGGGTCGGCATCCTGGACGCGCCCGGCGGGCGCTCGCTCGCCACGGGCGACATCAACGGCGACGGTTACGCGGACGTGGTCGTCGGCCAGCCGTCCGGCACCGAGTCGGGGCACACCTTCAAGGGCGGCGCGGTCACCACGGTCTTCGGCTCCTCGACGGGTCTCACCTCGCCGACCCGCAAGACCCTCGGCCAGGACTCGGCGTACGTCCCCGGCGCGGGGACGGTCGGTGACGACATGGGCGCGTCGGTGTCCGTGGGCGATGTGAACCTCGACGGGTTCGGCGACATCATGACCGGTGTCCCCGGCAAGGAGATCGTCAGGAACGGCACGCAGAAGGACGCGGGCTTCGTGATCCTCCTGCGTGGCGCCTCCACCGGCCCGACGGCGACCGGCTCCACCGCCTACGCCCAGGGCGCGGGCGGCGTCCCCGGCACCCCCGAGCCCGGCGACCGCCTCGGCTCCTCGGTGTCGCTGACCGACCTGTCCGGCTACCTGCGTGCGGACATCGCGATCGGCGCGGAGGGCGAGGACGCGTCCAGCGGCACGATCCTCCAGATCGACAACAGCAGCACGAACGGAATCGTCACCTCCTCGGGCCGCTACTACAGCGCCCCGGAACTGGGCGCCCCGACGGGCGTCCGCATCGGCCAGACGCTGATGCCGTAGCCCTCCGGGCGACGACGCGAGCAGTACGACGAAGGCCGGGGTCCCCATTGGGGCCCCGGCCTTGGTCGTACGGGCGGGGCGTCGCGCCCCGGGAGCTCGGGGGCGGAGCCCCGGCCCGAGCGCGCGGCGCCTCGACGGTGCGGCACAGGGGGCCCTTGGGGCTCGGGCGGAGCCCCCGGGCCCGGCAGGGGCTTCCGGCCGGCCAGGCGCGCGGCGCCGCGGGGGTGCGCCGGAAGGCGCGTCAGTGCCCCGGGGTCCCGGGGTGGAACCCCGTCCCGGCAAGGGTTTCGGGCCGGCCAGGCGCGCGGCGGGGCGGCACCGCGGCGCCTAGCTCTGCCCGCACGCTCCGGCGGCGCGTCATGCGCGTGACCGAGGCGCCGCGCCCCGCGGTGCGTCAGGTCGTGCGGGCCCGGCGGGAGACCACCGCGCGTAGGACGCGGCGGCCCTCGGACGAGAGTTCGCGGGCGCGGCGGAGTCCGGTGGGGCCGTGGGAGACGGCGTCCAGGATGGCGTGCTGGCGGCGGAGTTCGCCGGCGAGGAGCGGGCCCGCGTCGGTGGTGTCGCCCGAGCGGCAGCGTTCGACGAGCGCGTCGCGCTCCTCCGCCCCGCCCGCGTCGAAGCGGGCGTGCAGCCCGAGCGCGGTGGCGGAGCAGTTGTCGGCCCACTCCCGCAGCGGCCCGGCCGCCCACGCGGCGGGCGCGGCGCCCAGCATCTTCCGTACCAGCGCGGCGCTCTCGCCGTCCCCGCCGCCGGACAGCGCCGCGCCCGCCTCGGTGAGCGTCTCGGTCCAGGCCGGACCGCCGCCCCGGGCCACGGCCGCCCAGACCGGCCGCAGCACATCGGCGGCGTCGGGGCCGAGCAGTGGCAGGCAGCGGTCCAGGCAGGCGAGCCCGGACGCGGCGAGACTCCGCTCGTCGGCCTGTGCGATCAGTTCCAGCAGGCTTCGGCTCGTTGCCGACGTCATGGGACGCCTCCCGTCGCGGACGCAGTACTTCCTCTTACTGCGCCACGTGGCCGGAATGTGTCACAGCGTGGCCGGAACAACACCTCCGGTCGCCTTGGCGTGCTGCATCGCCGTCACCTTGCGTACGACGAGGATGGCGAGGACGGCCGCGCCGATGTCGAACGCGGCGCCGGTCATCACGAGCGTCGCGGCGTCGGCGATCTCACCGGGGGTCTCCGCCTTGTCGTACGTCTTCGTGGCGTACCGGTCGTAGAAGAGGCTGACGATCCACGCGCCCCACCAGAAGTTGAGGAGAGCGGTGCTCACCGGGCGGCCGTACGGGTCTGGGGAGCTGGCGCGCCAGACGTCCCCCGCGATCCCGCGCGGCATGAACAGGTTCACGATCGGGATGAACCAGGCACCGATCGCCCAGCCGGCCCCCCGGCGCTGGAGGTCGGGCGCGAAGACCTCGGCGTTGCAGCGGGCCCGGTGGAACCAGACGATGTAGACGCTCGCCGTCGCTATCAGCAGGACGCCGTACAGCAGGCTGCCACCGCCCATGAAGATGTCGGCCAGGTCCAGCTCGTCCTGCGTGTACGTACCGCCGCCGGAGCCGACCTCCCGCATCAGGCCCCTGACGTTGAACGCGGCCCCGATGATCAGCAGGTCCGTGGCGGCGACCGCGCCGAGCAGAATCGTCACGGCGTGCGCCGGCCCAACAGGCGATCGGAACACCGGAAGTGACACGAGTGGCGCGTTGGACATGACGGGAGGACCCCCCACGGGTACGAACGGGAAAAGGGAAAGCCCTGGACCCTAACCCTCAGCGGACCCGGTCCGCCAACGCGTTGAACTGCGCCCAGTTCAGCGCCGGTTTCCGCGGGTCCCACACCTTCTGGGCGAGCGCGGCCAGCGGCTTCTGGATACCCGCGGCCACCTGCTCCTGCGTCTGCGCCTGGGACAGGTCGCACCAGATGGCGAGCCGGGCGCCGAGGATCTGGTCGGAGTAGTCGGCCGGGACTGCGGTGGTGCCGCGCAGGACCAGCGGGGTCCACTGCTCGTAGATGCGCCGCCCGGTGGGGTACGTGAACTCGTTGGGCTCGCCGAGCACGTAATAGAGGTACTCGTCGTTGAGGTTCACGACCTGCCGGCCCTCGCGCAGGTACTCCAGCGGCGGCCGCGCCCCGATCTCCTTGCCCGTCCAGTACTCGACCTCGATGCCCTTGTCGGCGGTGACGACGCCGCCCGAGAAGAAGCCGTCGTTCCAGGCCTTGGCCTTCTTCCCGGCGCCGGCGACGACGGCGGCCCGGTCGTTCAGCCAGCCCTCGGCGAGGTCCTGGACGCGGGCCTGGGCGCCGTACTTCTGCCGGGCGGCCTGGGCGAGCTGGGGGTAGGAGGCCTGCGGGTCGCGTACGGTCAGCGCCTGGTACTCGTCGGCGCCGACGTGGAACCAGCCGCCCGGGAAGAGTCCCGCGTACTCCCGCAGCAGGTCGTCGACGATCCGGGCCGACTCGGGCTTGGAGATGTCGATCGCGCCCTGCCGCGGGGTGCCCTGGACGTTGCGCAGCTGGAGCTGCGGGTGGGCCTTGAGGACGGCGCCGAGGTGTCCGGGCGAGTCGATCTCCGGTACGACCGTGATGTGCAGGCTCTGGGCGAGGGTGAGGATCCGGCGGACCTCGGCCTTGGTGAGGTGCTGGGCGGAGACGACCTCGGGGTGCGAGTCGGAGGCGATACGGAAGCCCTGGTCGTCGGAGAAGTGCAGGCCGAACTGGTTGAGCTTGAGGTCGGCCATCTCCCGCAGCCGTGCCTCGATCCAGTCCGCGGTGAAGTGCTTGCGCGCGATGTCGAGGTTGAGTCCGCGCTGCGGCCGGTCGGGGCGGTCGGTGACGACGCCCTCGGGGACGGTCGTGCCCGACTTCAGGGCCTGCTTGACGGTCCGGGTGCCGTAGAAGACGCCGGCCTCGTCGGGGCCGGTGATCCGGACGCGGTTGTCGCGGGTGGTGAGGGTGTACGACTCCGCGGGGCCGCCGCCGGAGGGGGCGAGGGCGAGTTCGACGTCCCCGGCGCGGACGGGTTCGGCGCCGCGGTAGTCGATCTTGAGCTCCCCGGCGAGCAGCCGCCCCTCGTCGGCGAGCGCCTCGCTGCCCTCGGCCACGACGACGGAGCTGGTGGGACCGGGCTTCCAGCCGGGGCCCCGGGCGGCTTCGTGCGCCCGGACGGCCGGAACGGTCGCGGGCGCCCGGGAGAGGGCGTACGTCCGCGTGGGAGTCGGGGTCGGGGTGGGGCTGGGCGTCGGGGACGCCTCGGGGGAGGCGGGCGCGGCACTGGTGACGCCGGGCGGCGTCGTACCGGCCCCCGCCGGGCCGCCGGAGCCGGTGCCGCAGCCCGTCGCGGTGACGGCGATCAGCGCGGCCGCCGTGACGGCCACGCCGCCTATTCGGCCGGTTCGCCGATGCGCGGAGTTCCACATCACTCGAAATGCTCCCCCATCGGGCGATTGATCACCAATCGGTGATATACGCACACAAAGGACCGGTGAACGTCCATTGCGGGGATCGAAACTCTCCCGTCCGGGTGAAAACAGCGCATCCGTCGCACACGCCTCCCCGGCCGCCGATAGCGTTGCGGCACACCCACACCACCCTTCCCAGCCGTTCAGCGGTTCGAGGAGCCCACGCTGTCCAGCGAATCCCACGCCGGCCACCTCTCCGGACCCCGTACCGGAACCGCCGCCTCCACGGCCATACCCAGCCAGACGCGCGGCGCCACCTCCCATACCGGACTCGAACGGTTCAACACCGCCCCCGCGGGCGCCGCCGAGGCCGCCCTGCTCGCCTGCTGCGGCAGCCGCCGCTGGGCCCAGCGGCTCGCCGCCCACCGCCCCTACCCCACCCTCGACGCGCTGCTCGCCGCCGCCGACGAGGCCAGCTACGACCTCTCCGCGCCCGACCTCGACGAGGCCCTGGCCGACGAGGCTTCCGCCGTCCCGCACCCCGGTATCCCGGCGGCCGCGCTCACCGCGCTGCGCGCCGCCCATGCCGCGTACGAGAGCAGCTTCGGGCACGCCTTCGTGATCAGCCTCGACGGCTACGAGGCGGACGAGCACCTGAACCAGGTGCTGGCGGGCATCAGGTCCCGGCTCGGCAACGAACGGGACGAGGAGCGGGCGGTCGCCGCCGACGAGCTGCGCCGCCTCGCCCGCACCCGGCTCGCCCACCTCGTCGCCGACGCCACCGGCGCCGGCGCGCCGGATAGCCCGTCCGTGCCTGTTTGATTGCCTGTTTGATCACACCTGTCGACCCCGAGTGAGCGAACCGACAACACGTCGCTACGATGGCCGGGGCCGGTGGACCGTACCCGGCCGGGCCAGACCGACAGAGCACCTCTTTTAGTAGAAGACTGGCGGCCGGCCCTGATCCCCGCTCCCGGAGGGTTCTTCCGTGCCGGCTGGAACGCTGTACCGCGGCCGGGAAGGAATGTGGTCCTGGGTGGCTCATCGAGTCACCGGCGTCCTCATCTTCTTCTTCCTGTTCGTACACGTGCTGGACACCGCTCTCGTCCGCGTCTCCCCCGAGGCCTACGACGAAGTGGTCGCCACCTACAAGACGCCGATCGTCGCGCTCCTTGAGTACGGCCTCGTCGCCGCCATCCTCTTCCACGCTCTCAACGGCCTGCGTGTGATCGCCGTGGACTTCTGGTCCAAGGGCCCGCGCTACCAGAAGCAGATGCTCTGGACCGTCATGGGCATCTGGATCGTGCTGATGGCAGGTGCGCTGTACCCCGTGCTGGGCCACGCCGCCGCTGAAGTCTTCGGGAGCTGAGGCCAGACATGTCCGCTGACACCTCTTCCGCGATCGGGCCCGTCGAGGGCTCCGTCTACGACGTGGACAACCCCGCGCCGTACATCGAGGCCCCGCGCAAGCGCACCGGCAAGACCCCGCGCTCGACCCGCGGCAACTTCGAGATGGCCGCGTGGCTCTTCATGCGCCTCTCCGGCATCGTCCTGGTCGTCCTGGTCATCGGCCACCTGCTGATCCAGCTCGTCCTCGACGGCGGCGTCTCCAAGATCGGCTTCGCCTTCGTCGCCGGCCGCTGGGCCTCGCCGTTCTGGCAGGTCTGGGACCTGCTGATGCTGTGGCTGGCGATGCTGCACGGCGCGAACGGCCTCCGTACGGTCATCAACGACTACGCGGAGCGTGCCAACACGCGTCTGTGGCTCAAGGGCCTGCTGTACACCGCCACGGTGTTCACCATCCTTCTGGGCACGCTGGTGATCTTCACCTTCGACCCGAACATCCGCTAGGCACGGGGCTGAGGTAATCCACGTCATGAAGATCCACAAGTACGACACCGTCATCGTCGGCGCCGGTGGCGCGGGCATGCGCGCCGCCATCGAGGCGACGAAGCGCAGCCGCACCGCGGTCCTGACGAAGCTCTACCCCACCCGCTCCCACACGGGCGCCGCGCAGGGCGGCATGGCCGCCGCGCTCGCCAACGTGGAGGAGGACAACTGGGAGTGGCACACCTTCGACACGGTCAAGGGTGGTGACTACCTGGTCGACCAGGACGCCGCCGAGATCCTGGCGAAGGAGGCCATCGACGCCGTCCTCGACCTGGAGAAGATGGGTCTGCCGTTCAACCGGACCCCGAACGGCACCATCGACCAGCGCCGCTTCGGCGGCCACTCCCGCAACCACGGCGAGGCCCCGGTCCGCCGGTCCTGCTACGCCGCGGACCGCACCGGTCACATGATCCTCCAGACGCTGTACCAGAACTGCGTCAAGGAGGGCGTGGAGTTCTTCAACGAGTTCTACGTCCTGGACCAGCTGATCACCGAGGTCGACGGCGTCAAGAGGTCGGCCGGTGTGGTCGCCTACGAGCTGGCCACCGGCGAGATCCACATCTTCCAGGCCAAGGCCGTCATCTACGCCTCGGGCGGCACCGGCAAGTTCTTCAAGGTGACCTCCAACGCGCACACCCTGACCGGTGACGGCCAGGCGGCCTGCTACCGCCGCGGTCTGCCGCTGGAGGACATGGAGTTCTTCCAGTTCCACCCGACGGGCATCTGGCGCATGGGCATCCTGCTGACGGAGGGCGCCCGTGGTGAGGGCGGCATCCTCCGCAACAAGGACGGCGAGCGCTTCATGGAGAAGTACGCGCCGGTCATGAAGGACCTCGCGTCCCGTGACGTCGTCTCGCGCTCCATCTACACGGAGATCCGCGAAGGCCGCGGCTGCGGTCCCGAGGGCGACCACGTCTTCCTGGACCTCACCCACCTGCCGCCGGAGCAGCTCGACGCCAAGCTCCCGGACATCACCGAGTTCGCGCGGACGTATCTCGGTATCGAGCCCTACACGGACCCGATCCCGATCCAGCCGACCGCGCACTACGCCATGGGCGGCATCCCGACCAACGTCGAGGGTGAGGTCCTGGCGGACAACACCACCGTCGTCCCGGGTCTGTACGCGGCCGGCGAGGTGGCCTGTGTCTCCGTGCACGGCGCCAACCGTCTGGGCACCAACTCGCTGCTCGACATCAACGTCTTCGGCAAGCGGGCCGGTATCGCCGCCGCCGAGTACTCGGCGAAGTCCGACTACGTCGAGCTGCCGGAGAACCCGGCGGCGTTCGTCGCCGAGCAGGTCGAGCGGCTGCGCAACTCCACGGGCACGGAGCGCGTCGCCGAGCTCCGCCGTGAGCTGCAGGAGACGATGGACGCCAACGTGATGGTGTTCCGTACCGAGCAGACCATCAAGACGGCCGTCGAGAAGATCGCCGAGCTGCGCGAGCGCTACCTGAACGTGTCCATCCAGGACAAGGGCAAGCGCTTCAACACGGACCTGCTGGAGGCCATCGAGCTGGGCAACCTGCTCGACCTGGCCGAGGTCATGGCCGTCTCGGCCCTGGCGCGCAAGGAGTCCCGCGGCGGTCACTACCGCGAGGACTACCCCAACCGCGACGACGTCAACTTCATGCGCCACACCATGGCGTACCGCGAGGTCGGCGACGACGGCTCCGAGACCGTCCGTCTCGACTACAAGCCGGTCGTCCAGACCCGCTACCAGCCGATGGAGCGTAAGTACTGATGGCTACCCCCGTCATGGACAAGGCAGAGGCCGTGGCCAAGTCCCAGGCCTCCCCCTACATCACGGTCACCTTCCGGATCCGCCGTTTCAACCCCGAGGTGTCGGACGCGGCGGTCTGGGAGGACTTCCAGATCGAGATCGACCCGAAGGAGCGTGTGCTCGACGGTCTCCACAAGATCAAGTGGGACGTCGACGGCACGCTGACCTTCCGTCGCTCGTGCGCGCACGGCATCTGCGGCTCGGACGCGATGCGGATCAACGGCAAGAACAGGCTCGCCTGCAAGACGCTGATCAAGGACATCAACCCCGAGAAGCCGATCACGGTCGAGGCCATCAAGGGCCTCACGGTCCTCAAGGACCTGGTCGTGGACATGGAGCCGTTCTTCCAGGCGTACCGGGACGTCATGCCGTTCCTGGTCACCAAGGGCAACGAGCCCACCCGTGAGCGGCTGCAGTCGGCCGAGGACCGCGAGCGGTTCGACGACACCACCAAGTGCATCCTGTGCGCCGCGTGCACGTCTTCCTGCCCGGTCTTCTGGAACGACGGCCAGTACTTCGGCCCCGCCGCGATCGTCAACGCGCACCGCTTCATCTTCGACTCGCGTGACGAGGCCGGAGAGCAGCGTCTGGAGATCCTCAACGACAAGGACGGCGTGTGGCGTTGCCGCACCACGTTCAACTGCACGGACGCCTGCCCGCGCGGTATCGAGGTCACCAAGGCGATCCAGGAAGTGAAGCGCGCGCTGATCACGCGTCGTTTCTGACGGGTTGTACGGCCGGAAGCCCGCTTCTGTACGCTCAGCGTCCAGAGGCGGGCTTTTCCGCGCCCGGACACCGTCAGATCGGGGAGAAATGAGCGAGCCGAACCCGTACGCCTCGGACGGGGAGTACAAGTGGGGACCGACCCAGCCGCCCGGTACGCCGGGCTACGGCTACCCGAACGCCAACCCGAACCCCGTGCCGGGCTACGGCTATCCGCAGCAGCCCGCGCCGATGGGCGCCGGTGCCGGGGTACCGGCGGCGGGCGGCGGTCCGCTGCTCTCCCTCGGTGACATCACGGTCATGGGCGACTCGATCGTCACGCCCGCGGGCACGATGCCGCTCAAGGGTGCGGTGTGGAACGCCACGGACATGTCCCGTACCGAGGAGAGGATGCCGACGGTCGCCATCGTCCTGGCCGTCATCTTCTTCATCTTCTGCCTGCTGGGTCTGCTGTTCCTCCTGATGAAGGAGAAGACCACGACGGGCTTCATCCAGGTGACGGTGACCAGCGGCGGCCGCCACCACTCGACGATGATCCCGGCGACGGGCCCGGACACGATCCACTGGGTGATGGGGCAGATCAACTACGCCCGCTCGCTGAGCATCTGAGGCCTGGCCGTCGGTGACCTCCGGCGCGGACCGCGGCTAGAGCGGGCCGTGGCGACGGTCGTCCTCCTCGGCCAGCAGCATGATGCGCCGCAGCATGGCGTTGAGCTGGGCGCGTTCGTCCCGGTCGAGGACGCCGAGCAGCCGGTCCTCCTCGTGGCCGAGGACGTCCATGGCGCCGAGCCAGGTGGAGCGGCCGGACTCGGTGAGTTCGACGACGACCCTGCGGCGGTCGTGGGTGGACTGCGTACGCCGCACGAAGCCGCGCCGCTCCAGGGCGTCGAGGCGGCCGGTGACGGAGGCGGGTGCGAGGTCGAGGTCGACGGAGAGCTGCGAGGGGGCGGCGCTGCCGCCGCGGCCGGCGAGCTTGTGGAGGGTGTCGAACTCGTGCCGCTCCAGGTCGAAGTCGGCGAGGGACTGCTCGCGGACGCGCCGCAGGTGGACGGAGAGCTTCTTCATACGGGTGACGGCGCCCTCGACGTCCGGGTCGAGGTCGGGCAGAACCGGCTTCCAGCGCGCCACGTGCTCGTCGGTCCAGTCGCGCGGGCCTTCGGTCTCCATGGAACCGATGGTACGTCGGGGGCCACGGCCCACGACGTACTTCGGCGCCGAATATTTCGTTGGCGAATTATTCGGTGGCGAAATACTTTTGCCGCCATGCCGTCCACACCCACGCCCACATCCACATCCCCTGCCACGCCCACCCCACACCCGCTACGCACCCGCCCCTTCCAACTGCTGCTCGCCGGGCGCACCCTCTCCCTCCTCGGCGACGCCGTCATCCCCACCGCGCTCGGCCTCGCCGTGCTGGAGGCCACCGGCTCCACCTCCGCCCTCGCGCTGGTCCTGGCCTGCGCGATGGTCCCCAAGCTGCTCCTGCTGCCGCTGGGCGGGGTGGTGGGCGACCGCTTCAACGCGCGCACGGTCGCACTTGTCACCGATCTCGTCCGGTGCGCCTGCCAGCTCCTGGTCGGCGCGCAGATGCTCTCCGGCGCACCGGACCTGGCGGTGATCGCCACGGCCGGGGCGGTCGGCGGCGCGGCCGGGGCCTTCGCCATGCCGACGGCCTCCCCGCTGCTCAAGGGGGTCGTCGCCGAGGAGGCCCTGCAGCGGGCCAACGCGGCGATGGGGGTGGCCGAGAGCGCCACCCGACTGGGCGGTCCGGCCTGCGCCGGACTGCTGATCGTCACGGCGGGGCCGGGCTGGGCCTTCGTCCTGGACGCCGCGACCTTCGCCCTCTCGGCCGCGCTGCTCGTGGCCGTACGGGTCGAGCGCGTGCCGATCCCTCGCCGCTCGCTGGCGGCCGACCTCGCCGAGGGCTGGCACGAGGTCCGGAGCCGGGACTGGTACTGGACGAGCCTGATCGCCCATGCCGCGTGGAACGGCGCCGCCGCCGTGCTGATGACGCTCGGGCCGGCCATCGTGCTGGCCGAACTCGGCGGCGAAGCCACCTGGGTGGTGATGCTCCAGACCGGTGCGGTGGGCCTGCTGGCCGGTTCGCTGCTGGCCGGCCGGGCCCGTCCGCGGCGGCCGGTCCTCACGGCCAATCTGGGCCTGGCGCTCTACGCGGCCCCGCTGCTCCTGCTGGCCATATCGGCCCCGGCGCCGGTGACGATCGCCGCGTACGGCCTCGCGCAGGCCGGCCTCGGCTTCCTCTCGCCGGTCTGGGAGACGGCGGTCCAGCGCGCCTTCCCGCCCCACGCCCTGGCCCGCGTCACCTCCTACGACTGGCTGCTCTCCCTCGCGGCCATGCCCCTTGCCTACGCCCTGGCCCCCGCCGCCGCCTCGGCCTGGGGCCCGGAGGTCCCGCTGGCGGCCGCCGCCGTCCTCGTCGGCGGCAGCTGCCTGGCGACGGCACTGGTGCCGGGCGTACGACGGTTCGGCCGCGAGTGATCCCTTACGGCGCGGCGGGGGCGGCGAGGAAGTCGAGCAGGAGGGCCGTGGTCTCCTTGGGGCGCTCCATGGAGGGGAGATGGCCCGCCCAGGGCAGCTCGACATGGCGGGCGGCCGGGAGAGTGGCGGCGAGGGTCCTGGCCATCTCCCGGAAGTCAGAGACGTCGTGCGCGCCCGAGACGGCGAGGGTGGGGGCGGTGATGCGGCCGAGGTCGACGGCGGGGTCCTCCTGAGCCTCCTGAGCCTCCTCCGCCCCCTGCTCCTCGGCTTCGGCATCGGCGGCGAGCTGGATGTCGAAGGCGTGACGCTGCATCACCCGGACCTTCGCGCGGGCGTCGGCGTCCGCGTCCGGGCCGAGCCATGTATCCAGGTTGAGTTCGACCGCGCCGGAGATGTCGTCCGCGTCGAAGAAGGCGTCCTCGCGGGCGTCGAAGTCGCGCAGCTCCGGGCCCGCTTCATGGCCGGGCATGCCCGCGCAGAGCAGGGCCAGGGCCGTCACCCGCCCGGGGTGGGCGGCGGCGAACTCCAGAGCGACATAGCCGCCGAAGGACGAGGCGACGACGGCCGCCCGGTCGACGCCGAGGGCGTCCAGCATCTCCCGTACGTCCTCGGCGTCGCTGTAGTCCCCCGCATCCGCGGGGGTTTCGCCATGGCCGCGGAAGTCGCAGCGCACCACGCGGTACCCGGCGTCCACGAGGGGCTGCCACTGCGGGTCCCACATACGCCGGTCGCAGACCGAGGAGTGCAGGAGGAGGACGGTGGGGCCGTCGCCGGCGATGTCATGAGTAAGTGTCACGCCGGTGAGCGTAGGCGTCGGGCACAGGCGGCGCCTGCGCTTTTCCGCCCGGGCAGCCCCGGCTTGAACACGTTCAAAGATAGGTCTACAGTCAAGGACATCAACCTTTTGAACGCGTTCAAGGGAGGGTGGGGCATGGACCTCACTGTCGTCGCGTACATCGCCTACCTGCTCATCAGCGTGGCGCTGACCATCTGGGTGGCAAGGACCCTGAGCAGGAACGGCAAGATCTTCCTCGCGGATGTCCTGCACGGGAACGAGAAGCTCGCCGAGGCCGTGAACCACCTCCTGGTGGTCGGCTTCTACCTCGTCAACTTCGGCTTCGTCGCCCTCTACCTCAGCCAGGACGAGACGGTCGCCGACGCCCGCGGGCTCTTCGAGGCACTGTCGGTGAAGCAGGGCGTCGTCCTGCTCGTCCTCGGTGTCATGCACCTCGGCAACGTCTACGTCCTCAACAAGATCCGCCGCCGGGGTGTGATGGAGCGCGAGCAGGTGCCGCCGGTGCCCCCGCAGGGCTGGACCGGTACGGGCCAGGGCCCCTGGGCCGCTCCCACCACCCGCGCGTGAGGCACCCATGACCGTCATGGCCCCGGGAACACCCGTCACACCGGTCACCCGGCTCACGGTGCTCTACGACGCCCAGTGCCCGCTCTGCGTGCATGTGCGGGCCTGGCTGCTGCGGCAGCACCAGCTCGTCCCGATCGAGCTGGTGCCCGCCGGGTCCCAGGAGGCCCGCCGACGCTTCCCCGGCCTCGACCACGACGCCACCCTGGCGGAGATCACGGTCGTCGGCGACGCGGGCCAGATCTACCGTGGCACCTCCGCCTGGATCGTCTGCCTCTGGGCACTGGCCGAACACCGGCCCAGGGCCCACTGGCTGGCCACTCCGGCCGGCGCCCCGTTCGCCCGGGCCTGTGTGCTCGCCGCCGCCAAATGGCGCGAGGCCACGGCTCCGAGCTGCGCGGACGGGCGGTGCGGAGCACCGGCCGGGCACGGCTAGGCTCGGGCACCGTGAAGGAAGAGAAGGAAGTGAAGGCGGCGGCGGCCGACAAGCCCGCCAAGGCGCCCAAGAGCGAGCAGACCCGCACCCTCATCCTCGAAACCGCCCTCCGGCTCTTCAAGGACCGCGGTTACGACAAGACGACCATGCGGGCCATCGCCCAGGAGGCCGGAGTCTCCGTCGGGAACGCCTACTACTACTTCTCCTCCAAGGAACACCTGGTCCAGGGGTTCTACGACCGGATCGCCGACGAGCACCAGGCGGCCGTCGCCGGAATCCTGGACAGCGACGAGAAGGACCTCGCGGCACGCATCCGCGGGGTCCTGCTCGGCTGGCTCGACATCGCCGAGCCGTACCACGAGTTCGCGGCGCAGTTCTTCAAGAACGCCGCCGACCCCGACAGCCCCCTGAGCCCCTTCTCGCCCGAGTCGGAGGGGCCGCGCGAGGCCGCGATCGACGTCCACCGACGGGTCATCTCCGGCGCGTCCGTCAAGATCGACCCGGAACTCGCCGAGGCGCTTCCCCAGCTGCTGTGGCTCCAGCAGATGGGCCTGGTGCTGTTCTGGGTGTACGACCGCTCCGAAGGATGCGCCAACAGCCGCCGTCTGGTGGAGCGGCTGGCACCGGTCTCGGCCCGGGCGATCTCGCTCTCCCGCTTCCGGCTGCTGCGGCCGCTGGTCAAGGAGACCCACGAACTCCTCGCCGACTTCATGCCGACGGCGGCCGGCATGGCGGCCTCGGGCAAGCCCAAGCGCTCCACGAAGAAGGCCTGACGGGCCCGACGGCCCAAAGGCGTACGGCCCCCGCTCACGCCTGGCGGGAGGCCAGCTCCACGAGCGTGATGTCGGACGGCGCCCCGACCCGTACGGGCGGCCCCCAGGCACCGGCGCCCCGGGACACGTACAACTGGGTGTCGCCGTACCGCTCGAGCCCGGCGAGGGTCGGGTTGGCGAGGTCGGCGATGAGGTTGCCGGGCCACATCTGCC
This sequence comes from Streptomyces purpureus, assembly GCF_014648195.1. Lineage (GTDB taxonomy): Bacteria > Actinomycetota > Actinomycetes > Streptomycetales > Streptomycetaceae > Streptomyces > Streptomyces purpureus. The sequence continues at coordinate 2,979 of NZ_BMQQ01000031.1, read as the reverse complement.
CGCCGTGGGTGTGACCGGAGAGCTGGAGGTCGACGCCGTGGCGGACGGCGTCATGGATCACCACCGGCTGGTGGGCGAGCAGCACGGAGGCGCGCGCCCGGTCCCGGTTCCCGAGCGCCTTGGCGAAGTCGGGGCCCTTGCCTTCGTTCTCCCCCGCGACGTCGTCGACCCCGGCGAGGTCGAACCCGCCGAGCTCGACCCGGTCGTTGCGCAGGGGCCGCAGCCCGAGCTCCCGGACGTGGTCGACCCAGGCGTCGGCGCCCGAGAAGTACTCGTGGTTGCCGGTGACGAAGTACGCCCCGTCCTTCGCCCTGAGCTGCGCCAGCGGCTCGGCGGCGGGGCCGAGGTTCTCGACGGTCCCGTCGACGAGGTCGCCGACGACGGCGATGAGGTCCGGCTGGGTGCTGTTGATCGTGTCCACGATCCGCTGGGCGTGGGCCCGTCCGAGGACCGGTCCGAGGTGGATGTCGGAGACGACGGCGATCCGGTAGCCGTGCACCCCGCGCCCGATCTTCGCGAGCGGCACGGTCACCCGCTTGACCCGGGGCCCGCGCAGCACCCCGTTCGTCCCGTAAGCCACGGTCCCGCCCGCGACTGCGGCGGCGGCCCCGCCGACGACCCGGGAGACGAAGAGCCGCCGGGAGAGGTGGGGCCGAGGGGACTCGAGAGCCGGGGCCGGGGCTGGGGCCGGGGTGGCTGGCTGCTCCGGCGGCGCCGGCGCTTCGGCGAGCGCCGCCGCCGGGCCGCCCGCCGTCGCGACTGAGGCGTCCGGCGCGCTGGGCGCCGCGACCACGGCGGAGGTGGTGACGGCCGGTTCGGGGCCGTCGGCCGCCGACGGGACCGGCCCGGGCTCAGCCGCCGACGCCCCCGCCACGGACACGGCCGGAGTCTGCGCCGCCGAGGCCCGGCGGTTGAGCCACCACATCAGGAGCGGGCGGACCGCCTCACCCGCCACCAGGGCGAGGACCACGTACAGCAGCAGGGCGAGCCAGAGGTAGCCGGGCCAGGCCACCGTCTGCTGGAGCCAGAAGGGGGCGCCCGCGCGGGCCGAGGTCAGCGCCGCGAGGGACAGCAGGGGCAGCACGACGGCCGCCACCGTCCCCGCCCTGCGTGCCACGCTTCCGCGCACCGTGACATCGCGCACCAGCCGGCGCCAGACGTACCAGTGCACCCCGGCCAGCAGGGTGAGCACCACAAGCAGCACGAGCAGGAAGAGCAGCACGTCCCGACACCCCTATCCGCGGTCTCGTCGTTCGCGTCGTTCGCGTCGCAATGCGAGCACGCCACGCAACCCGATCACGCCGATGCCCGTCCCCAGGAGAAAGGACGTCACGGCGAGCAGCAGATGGACCCAGAAGTACCCGGTGGGGTCACCCGCGTCGTCGAAAGCGAGCCCGCTTGCGTTGCCCCACAGGTTCTTGACGAAAGTGATCCAGATGAACCAGCTCCACACCCCGAAAGCGAGCAGGAACCAGGCGACGGGACGGGTGAGCTTCATGGGTTCAGTATCACCGGCCGGGGCGGTTGGGGGGCGGCGGGGTCGTGCGCCCCGGGCGCGCCCTGCGCCCGAGGGAAGTGGAGCCCAGTCGTCCGCCACATACCGCCCCGCGGTGTTCGGTTCTGTGATCTATCCATGTACGTTCTCGACCGTGTCTGCCATGAAAAAGACCGCTGTGACGGTCACCGCCGCCGCGCTGCTGCCTCTGCTCACCGCCGCGCCCGCCTTCGCCAGCCCCACGAAGCCCGGGGGCCCCGCGGAGGACAAGCAGCCCAAGCCGCCGGCGGTCATGTCCACGGTCGGCGGGAAGCTGCTGGGGAAGCCCGGCACGCAGGTGAATCTGGCGCCGGGCGTGCCGGTGCTGCCGAAGGAGCTCTCCGGCCGCTCGTGGATCGTCGCGGACGCCGAGACGGGTGACGTCCTGGCCGCCCACAACGCGCACTGGCGGCTGCCCCCCGCCTCGACCCTGAAGATGCTCTTCGCGGACGCCCTGCTGCCCAGGCTCCAGAAGAAGCAGACGCATACGGTCGCCCCGGCCGAGCTCGCCAATCTGGGCGAGGGGTCAAGCCTTGTCGGGATAAAGGAGAAGCTCTCGTACACCGTCCACGACCTGTGGCTCGGTGTCTTCCTGAAGTCCGGCAACGACGCGGTGCACGTCCTGTCCGCCATGAACGGCGGCGTCCCCAAGACGGTCAAGGACATGAACGACCACGCCGCCGAGCTCCAGGCGCTGGACACGCATGTCGTGTCCCCGGACGGCTACGACGCCCCCGGCCAGGTCTCCTCCGCGTACGACCTCACGCTCATCGCCCGCAGCGGGATGCAGAAGCCGGACTTCCGGGAGTACGCCGCGACGGTGCGCGCGCAGTTCCCCGGGGAGCAGCAGCCCGGCAAGAAGCGCGAGACGTTCGAGATCCAGAACACCAACCGTCTGCTGACCGGTGCCTACGGCGTCACCCCGTACAAGGGCATCGCAGGGGTGAAGAACGGCAACACCACGCACGCCGGCGCGACCTTCACCGGCGTGGCCGAGCGCGACGGCAAGGTGCTGCTGGTGACGGTCATGAACCCGTCGTCCAAGGAGTCCTCCGCGGTCTACAAGGAGACGGCCCGCCTCCTCGACTGGGGCTTCGCGGCGTCCGGGAAGGTGAAGCCGGTCGGCGAGCTGGTGCCGCCGAAGTCGGCCCGTACGGGCGGCGACGCCTCCAAGGGGCCGGCGAAGGACGGTGACACCGCCCTGGCGAAGGCCTCGACGGCGGAGAAGTCCGGCGGGGTCGGGATCGCGCTCGGGATCTGCGGCGGGGTGCTGGTGGTCGTGGCCGGGGCGGTGCTCCTGGTCAACCGGAAGTGGCCGCTTCGCCGGATCCGCTAGCGGTACGGGGCTCCTTCCGCGCGGCGGAGGAGCCCTCCTCGCCCTCGGCGCTCTCCGCCCGTTCGGAGGAACCTTCCTCGTCCCCGGCGCTCTCCGCCCGTTCGGAGGA